>CAWDDN010000001.1:0-350762 GCA_963801135.1 uncultured Actinomycetota bacterium
AGCTCGCATACTCGCAGTAGAGCAGCAAAAACAGCTCGTCGACGTCGGCGGTGCTCACACCCGCCGGCGTGTCGGTGATCTGCGCCGTCCAGCTGCCCTTGATGCTCTTGCCGTGGACCATCGTGGCGAGGGCGGCGAGGCCGCCGCCGGCCGGATGGTCCGGGGCGGTGGCGGCAACGCCGCTGTCGGTGGTGGTCACGGTGACCGGCGTCGCCCCGTCGAAGGCGAGCTGCACCTCGATCGGGCCGCCGGGCCTGCGCCCGTCCTTGAGCCGGACCGCCACGCCCGCATTGAGGATCGTCTTGTCGACCGACGGACCCTCGAAGAGGTCGCGCGTGGTCTCGAAGGCGAGCGGGGCCGCGAAGTCGACCGTGGCGCCGGCCGCGCGCAGGCGCTCGCCGATCGGCAGTGCCAGCATCTCGCGGCGGCCCACCCGCTGCTTGGCCTCCAGGAGGCGCTTCAGCGTGTCGTCGAGCAGCGCCTCGTACTGGAACCAGATGCGCACATCGGCGATGCGGCCGAGATCGAAGGGCTGGTCGGGCAGGAGCTCGAGCAGCCAGCTGCTCTCGAGGCCGACATTCTCGAAGACGTTGCGCTCGCGCTCCTGCAGGCTGCGCTGCCGTGCGTCGTAGAGGTCCGAGACGAAGGCGGGGAACGCCATCGTGTCGACATGGCGACGCCGCTGCAGGCGCTTGTAGCAGAGCTTCGCGATGTCGGGATCGGGCTCGGCGAAGACCCGGAGGTTGTCCACGGGCCGGTCGTTGCGGCTGTCGACGAAGCGGACCAGCGAGACGCCGTCGTTCGAGAGATAGCCCCTGGCCGGCACCGCCTCGCCGTCCACCAGCACCTCGACGCGCACCTCCTTCACCCGCTGCAGGTAGGTGCCGGGATACCAACGGTCGAAATCGGCGAGCGTCGTCGTGAAGCGCGCGGTCCGGGTGGCCGACAGCGCTATGAAGCTCAGCGGGCTGTGCTTCCTGAGCGAGACCATCTGGCTGAGCTGCAGCGGCTTTTGGGTGCGGCCGGTGAGCTCGATGTGGTCGAGCCCGCCCAGATCGGCCAGCAGCGTCTCGGCCGCCGTGTAGCCCTTGAGGCTCGGGTCGAGATAGGCGTCCTTGATCAGCCGCACGTCCTGGTCGCGCTCGAAGTTGAACGCGGTCTGGGCGAGCTTCGCCGTCTCCTGCGCGCGGGTCAGCAAGGATTGCCGCAGGCCGTTGTACTGCGCCTGGATCGCGTCCAGCGTCTTGGCATCCAAAAGCCTTGCCGCGTTGCTCTGGTAGATCGCGTCCAGCTGCTGCGAGAGCGCATTGATATTGGCGATGAGCACGTCGCGTCGCGCCAGGCCATGCTGCAGCTCGGCCGTCGTGTCGGCGATGGCGGCCCTCACCCCATCGAGGCTCTGATGCATGGTGCGGGCGATCGTGCCCACGTTCTCGCAGGTGGCGCTCGTATAGGCCAGGTAGAAGGTGGCGCCCCCGAGGCCGATCGCGAGCGGCACGCCATAGGCGATGATGATGCCGGCGAGCACGGGGTTGGCAGCGGTGGCGAGCGCGATCACCACGGCAGTGGCCAGCGCCGTGATGAAGGCGTCGGCCAGGATCGAGACAAGCCAGCAGAACCAGTCGCAGTCGCACTCGTCCTGCGCCTTGTCGAGCGCGATCACCACCCCGTCGAGCGCCTGCTCGAGCGGCCCCAGCTCGGCCAGCATCTGGGTCAGCTCGGTGATCTTCTGATTGAGCGCCGCCAGCTCGGCCTGCTGCGCCTCCAGCGGCCCACGCACCGCGTCGACGAGCTGGGCGAAGTCGTCGAGCGCGAACTGGATCGGCAGCATCCGGCTCTCGATCGCCTGGATGTCGGCGATCACCACCCGCGTCCGGTCGCGCAGATGCTCGTAGCGGAAAAGCGGCAGCGAGCCCGGGGCCTCACCCGTGACGCTGAGGCCCTGGTCGATCGCGAAGAGGCCGAGCTTGGCCTTCAGCACGTTGGCGACGACGGGAAGCGCCAGCGAGGCATGCACCCTGTCTCCCGGCGGATCGCCGGGAACCTCGGCCTGCGGCGCGTCCACGTCGATCGGCGCGTCGCCCACGGCGCGGAAGATCGCCCCCGGCACGGTCGAGGTGAACGCCGCGAGGTCGGTCTCGACCGGCAGCGGATCGACATAGCCGGGCGTCGGGCTCAGCGGTGGCCGCTCGCCGAGCCTGTCCTGCAGCCGAAAATCGGGATAGACGCGCTGGCGCACCCCGGCGTCGTCGAGCAGTGTCAGATCACCGAGCGTCTTCTTGCGCCCGCACCATTCCGCGAAGTCTCTTTTCTTGATGTCGGCCAGCATGGCGCCGATGAGCTTGCCGCGCTGGGCGAGAAGACTGTCGAACGCCTTGGCGGCCACCGTCCCGACACTGCGCACCGTGGCATCGGCCCCATCGAGCTTCAGCGCCTGCTCGTAGAAGCTGCGGGCATTCTTCAGATCGCCGCGCGCCACGTAGCGCTGTGCTATGCCGATCTGCGCCCGTGAGACAGCTTTTCCTGGTGCAGGAAGGCGTAGCGCCCGGCGAGCGACGCGTCGCCCGCCTTGAGCGTGGCGAGCTCGGCCAGTGCCGGCCCGAGCTGGCCCCGGCCCAACAGGCCCTCGGCCCGCGCCAGCACCGCCTCGGCCCCGCTGTCCTTGGGCACGCCGCGCAGCGGCGCCGCCTCCGCATGGGTGAGCGCCTCGCGCACCGGCGGTGTGAGGACCGTGCTGCCGAGAACCGTCGCCTCGACCGGCCGGGACGTCTTCGATGCTCTGGATCGCCTGGTGGTGCTGGCCATGACACAAAGCTCCCATCCCACCTTTTTGTGCTTTTTCAACTGCATAATATAGCAGAGCCCCCGACGTTTGTCCCAGGCGATCCGTGCCCATCCAGCCGCCGCATCGCCGCCCGCTCCCGTTGACCCGCCGTCGTCCGACGAGCACTGTCGGCCCTGTAACAAGAGCAGGTCATGGGATCGGGAATGCGGACGATCAGAGCCGCCAGGGTCGGCAAGCGTGATCTGCGACTTGTCGAGAAGGACGGCAAATACTTTGGAGTGATCATCGGGCCGACCGGCCTTCGGGGTGATCCGATCGAGGGCACCGTGGCCGACGAGGTGTGGTGCCGATTGCAGGACGAGGTCAGGAGGGCGGATCCAGCCTACTTCGGCTATGACGGCGCACGGAACCGCTTCAAGGCTCACTTTCCGGACGGCTTCCGATCGGCGGCGTTCGCAGAGGCGGAGCGCGACTACAAGCTCGCCGCCAGGTCCAGGCTGGACCAGACCCTTCCGCTCGCCGAGGCGGCAACCGGGTCGGGGCTCGGCGCGGCCGTGCAGGCGGTCTTCCAGGCGACCAATCTGCTCTCGCCGCTCGAGAAGATGCGCCTCAAGGACGTGCTCCGGAGCCCGGCCGCCGATGGTTTCGCTCAAAAGCTTCATCTGGGCGGTCGGCGCCTACGAGGAGGAGGCCCGGCCTCCAGCATCCTGACGATCACTCCGCGCGGGCCTGCGCTCGCCTGTCAGGATGGAGGGTCTGGTCCGCCGGCACGCCGGTGGCCAGCGCCGGCGATCGGGTCTATCTCGGCCGCAGACGGTTCCGCGCCCGACCGGCCGGGCGGCGCGACCCGAGCGGCAGAGGCGAGTGACGGACATGGCAGGCTTCACCACGCGACCCGAGATCCTGGGCACCTTCGGCGTCGTCAGCTCGACGCACTGGATCGCCTCCGCGGTCGCGATGAGCATGCTCGAGAAGGGCGGCAACGCCTTCGATGCCGCCGTCGCCGGCGGCTTCGTCCTCCACGTGGTGGAGCCGCACCTGAACGGGCCGGGCGGCGACATGCCGGCCATCCTCTATTCCGCGCGCGAGGATCGGGTGCGCGTGCTGTGCGGCCAGGGGCCCGCGCCCAAGGCCGCCACCATCGAGGCCTACCGCAGCCGCGGCCTCGACCTCGTGCCCGGCAGCGGGCTCCTGGCCGCCTGCGTGCCGGGTGCCGTCGATGCCTGGCTCACCATGCACCGCGACTATGGCCGCCTCAGCCTGCGCGAGGTCATCGAGCCCGCCATCCACTATGCCGAGCAGGGCCACCCGATGCTGGCCGCGGTCGCCGCCACCATCGCCGGCCTCCAGCAGTTCTTTGCCGATGAGTGGCCCACCTCGGCCGCCACCTGGCTCGCCGGCGGCTCGGTCCCCCAGGCGGGCCAGCTCTTCCGCAATCCCGAGCTGGGACGGACCTGGCGCCGCCTGCTGCAGGAGGCCGAGACCACGGGCCACGGCCGCGAGGGCCAGATCGAGGCCGCCAGGCGCACCTGGGCGCGCGGCTTCGTCGCCGAGGCGATCGACCGCTTCTGCCGCACCCAGGAGGTGATGGACGTCTCCGGCCGCCGCCATGGCGGCCTGCTCACCGCCGACGACATGGGCGCCTGGCGCGCCTCCTACGAGGAGCCGCTCACCTACGAGTATGGCGACTACACCCTGTGCAAGACCGGCCCCTGGGGCCAGGGCCCTCTTTCCCTCCAGCTCCTGGCGATCCTCAAGGGCTTCGATCTCGCCTCGATGGACCCGCTCGGGCCCGATTTCGTCCATACCGTGATCGAGGGCATCAAGCTCGCGATGGCGGATCGCGAGGCCTATTACGGCGATCCCGTCTTCGCCGAGGTGCCGATGGATGTCCTTTTGTCGGTTCCCTACAATGTCGAGCGCCGCAACCTCATCGGCGATCGCGCCTCGATGGAGCTGCGCCCCGGCCATGTAGACACCTTCGAGGCGCAGCTGCGCCGCGTGGCCGCCATCGAGACCACGGCCGAGGGCCACAGCAGCGAGCCCACCTTCGGCCACCTCGCGGCCCGCGACAAGAAAGGCGAGGTGAGGGGCGACACCTGCCACATCGACGTCATCGACCGCCACGGCAACATGGTCTCGGCCACCCCCTCGGGCGGCTGGCTGCAGTCGAGCCCCATCATCCCCGACCTCGGCTTCGCGCTCGGCTCCCGCGCCCAGATGTTCCGCCTCGAGCCGGGCCTGCCCAGCACGCTGGCACCCGGCAAGCGCCCGCGCACCACCCTCTCGCCCTCGCTGGCGCTGCGCGACGGCCTGCCCTACCTCGCCTTCGGCACCCCCGGCGGCGACCAGCAGGACCAGTGGCAGTCGATCCTGTTCCTGCGCCACGTCCACCACGGCTTCAATCTTCAGGAATCCATCGACGCGCCGCTCTTCCACAGCGAGCACGCCCCGCTCTCCTTCTGGCCGCGCCCCGCCCGCCCCGGCTGCATGCAGCTCGAGGCGAGCTTCCCCGAGGCGACAATCAAGGAGCTCCAGCGCCGCGGCCACATCCTCACCGTCCAGCCCGAATGGTCCATCGGCCGCCTGTGCGCCGCCGCCCGCGACGGTGACATCCTGAAAGCCGCCGCCACGCCCCGGCTGATGCAGGCCTACGCCATCGGCAGGTAGGGCGCGGCGGAGACGATCCGACGTGCTGCTTGACCAACCCATATCCATGCGGTTATACGACGATCCATAGCCACGAGGTTATGGATTGCCCATGCCCGACGCCCAGGATGTGCTCTTCAAGGCGCTGGCCGACCCGACGCGTCGCCTGATCTTCGAGCGGCTGTGCCGTGAGGGCGACCAGACCGTGGGTGCGCTGACCGGCCGGCGCCGGCATCTCGCAGCCGGCCGTCTCGAAGCATCTGGGCGTGCTGAGGCGGGCCGGGCTCGTGCGCGACCGCCATGCGGGGCGCCAGACGCACTACAGCGCGCAGCTCACCGCCCTGGCGCCGCTGGTCGACTGGACCAGCCAGATGGCCGGGTTCTGGCAGACCCGGTTCGACAGCCTCGAGGACCTGCTGAAGAGGATGGATCAATGACCGAAATCGCAACCGATCCTGCCACAGGAACGCGCTCCGTCGTGATCGAGCGCGAGATACCCCATCCGCCGGAGAGGATCTGGCGTGCGCTCACCCAGCCGCACCTGATCGAGGAATGGCTGATGAAGAACGATTTTTCGGCTGTTGTGGACCACCGCTTTTGTCTCAGCGCGGACTGGGGGAGCGTCGACTGCCGGGTCCTGGCGGTCGAGCCGCAAAGGACGCTCTCCTACAGCTGGGTGGCCCTCGGGCTCGAGAGCGTGGTCACCTGGACCCTCACGCCCACCGCTAGGGGAACGCATCTGCGCATGGAGCAGGCGGGCTTCCGGCCGGACCAGCAGCGGGCCTACCAGGGCGCCAGGCACGGCTGGCAGCGGTTCCTCGCGAGCCTCGAGGCGCTCGTGGCGCGAATGGACTGAGCCCGTCGGGACCAGGGAGGAGAAGCGGGCATGACGAAGGACGGGCCGCAATCCGGTGAGGCGGCCTCCCGCCTGATCGACGCGCGCATAGCCGAGCTGAACGACTGGCGCGGCGCCATGCTCGCCCATATCCGTTCTCTCGTCAGGGAAGCCGATCCCCTGATCGTCGAGGAGTGGAAGTGGCGGGGCGTTCCGGTCTGGTCGCGGGACGGCATCATCTGCACCGGCGAGACCTACAAGAAGATCGTCAAGATGACCTTCGCCAAGGGCGCCTCGCTGCCGGACCCCAAGGGCCTCTTCAATGCCAGCCTCGAAGGCGGCACGCGGCGCGCCATCGACATCGAGGAGGGCCGGGACGTCGACGCGGAGGCGCTGAAGGACCTCGTCCGCGCGGCCATCGAGCTGAACCGGTCCAAGCGCAAAGGGTGAGGGGCGGCGCCCGCGCCCCCGCCCGGCCCGCCCGCCGTTACATCTTGCGACAATTCGGCCATGGTGCCGCCAAAGACCGGCGACAAAAGGCCGGCATGGTGATCCTGTTCCCACCGACAGAAAAACAGGAGAGCACCCGTCCATGGCCGACCGCATCCTCACCCGCCACGCCACCACCTTCACGGCCAGTCTTTTCTTGATCTCGGCCGTCTCGGGCGTGGCGCTCTTCGTTCACGCAGCACCCGGCCTCTTCCACGAGATGCATGTGTGGCTGAGCCTGGTGCTGCTGCTGCCGGTGGCCCTCCACGTCTGGCGCAACTGGCACGGCGTCATGAATTATATCCGCCGCCGCGCCCTCTTCATCCCGCTCGCCATCAGCCTCGCCGTCGCGGCCGTGATGGCGGTCGGCAGCCTCGGCGGCGGACCCGGCGGCGGCCCGGGCGGCCGCGCCATGGCGCTGGTGGCGAGCCAGCCGCTCACCACCGTGGCCTCCCTCGCCGGCATCACGACGGACGACCTCACGCAGCGCCTCGCCGCCGCCGGCCTCGAGGTGACCGGCCCCACCGAGACGCTGCGCCAGATCTCGCAACGCTCGGGCAGGGATCTTTTTGAGGTTCTGTCGGTCGTCCCGGCGCCGAAGTAGGCTTGAGCGCGGGGGCGGCCGCCACCGTCGACCTCGACGAGGTCCACAGCACCCGCGGCATCTACGGCCCCCTCGAAAGCCCCTACGCTGTTTCTGTCGCTCCTTTCACCCCCCGCGAGGAAGCCGCCCGCCGCGCCAACCGCTCCCGTGTCTTCGTCGGCTCCGCCGGCCGGGTCCGCGACTTCCCTCGGGGCCTTCGCGGAGGGCTGCGGCGCCGACGAGATCATGATCACGACGGCCATTTTTGATCATGAGGCGAGGAGGAGGTCGTACGAGCTGCTGGCGGAGGCTTTTGGGTTGGAGGGGTGAGGAGGCAGAGGGCAAGACACCCCGCCTCTCCTCGGGCGACGATGCGCACTTGCAAGACATGACCCCATGCCTCCCGCATGCCGGTCTCCCGCAACGTTGCCTTCCGAGCTGAAACGACGCATGGTCCACCTTCAGGGGCTGGCATCCGGGAAACCCGGTTTGTGACGCAGGCGACCGAACAGATATTCTCGCGGACGAAGGGTTGGGACGGAATGGACGGTATTCAGCTCGTGTCCTGGCCGCCCGACGAAGGCAGTTAGCCATTGGGAGGGAGATCGCTCCGGGGCCACGCGCATTTCAGCGCAATGGGCGTCGCAACCTTGCGCACGCGATACAGCTTCGTAGCGCAATTTCTCTGCTCGAGCGCAACGTTCGCTCGTCGGTGTGCGGAGATCGAGCATGCGCATCCCTCCCGCATTGACGATCGAGATCGAACTGAACACCGTGGTCTCGTGACGGCCGCTATCATGCAGTCGGTTGCGGCTCTCGAGGCGGAAAGCAACGAGCTTCTCCAGTATGGCCCTGGGCACCACCTTGGCTCGACGGGGTCGACAAGGATAGTCGTAAACTCCTGCGTCCGCTCGCGGACATTCTAGATCGCTGTCGTGCTCTGGAGAAGTTCAAACTGATCTTGCATCTTCTCAAAAGGGAGGCGCTATCTGAAGGTTCGCAGCCATGGCAAGACGCAGCGCTCCTCACAAAGCTGCGCAATGAGCTGCTGCACTACCGGTCGGAGTTCGAGACGGAGATGGTCGAAAGAAGGTGTTTGGCTCCCTCCGCGGGCTGAACCTCGCAAAGCCGCCGTTCGTCTCCGAACACAGCAATTTCTTTCCGCATCAGCTTCTCGGCGCCGAATGTGCCGCATGGTCAGTCCGAACCGCCGTTGCGTTCATAAATGGCTTCTACAAGAAGCTAGGCTCCGGAGTCCCCTCCACGCCCACATGTCTGAATTCGACGATCTCTAGGCTGATTCACTTGCCAAGATCTTTGAGAAGCATGTAAAATTTTTGCCTAGGACTATCTTAGAAGAACGGCGATCTATATTTGAGTAGCCGATGATAAATAAGATAATATGTCGACTAGCATGTGGTCTGACTTAGCATGCTAGTCGACTGTTTGGCTTCGAAGAAGTCAGCCGCCTTCTCGGTCATGGCTGTCAAGGCGGGCAGCTCGGCCGGTGCAAGGAGAGCCCTGGCCCGCTGAGCGGGCGGAGAAGGTCGTTCGGGCGGTCGGCGAAGCCGAGGAAGAGGCGAACGTCCTCGGACCTCACCGGCGCGTCCGGATCGGGGGAGGTGAGCGCGGCCAGGAGCTGGTCAGCCTCGGCCACGAGCCGGAAGCCACGGCGATCGCCCGGCTCCGACGCCACGAGCACATCGGCGACGCCGGGCATGAGGCTCGCGGGGAAAGGCTCGACCAGGATCGGCTCGAAGAGGAGCCTGCCGAGCCGGACGAACAGCCGCGTGACGGCCAGCAGGCTCGTGGCGTCGATCTTGAGGGCTTCTCGGGCGCCGCCGGGACGCTCCATCGCGAGCTCGAGCAGCCTCGGCCCCTCATAGTCGACGACGCCGAGCGTCAACACGCCGGACTGGAGCTTTTCACGGGCTAGCAGCTGCAATCCGCACTCTCCTTGGTGGTCCGGGCCGCGTAGCCGCAGGCCGGGAGCCGCTACCGGGAAGTGCGGAGCGTCCCCGCTTCTCCGCTGCGAGATGGGAGTTTCCGGAATTGGGCTGGTCAGGAGGCTCGGGGTCTGCAGAATGTGGAACGGCGCCGGGGCCGAGGAAGCTCGCCGGCGCCGTTCACAGCGACTTGGAGATCGCATGAAGCTGAGCCTAGCCGTCGTCTTCGCGACAGTAAAGGGATATCGCGCCTCGTCGCCAGCTTCTCCTGGGTGTGGGGGCTGGTGGCACGGGCCGGGAGTGCTTTAAGGCACCTCGCCGTAAGGCTAGGCACGTTGTGTTTCGGCGAGGGAGGCTGCGCGAGAGGTTTGCGGCCTTCCTCGCCGCTGCCCCTCTAATGTACGGGATAGGAAGGCCATGACCGGTCTGCAAGATTGTAGCTCTCGCAGAGATAACAGTGCCAGTCGGCGATAAGACTGAAGTGTCCCGACGAACCGCCATCTTCGACGAGAAGGCGACGATAGGCGAGGTCCTTGATGGGTGACGGTTTAAACGGGACCAGCTTAAAGACCCAATGGTAAAGGCACATTGGTGGAATGCGAGTTTATCGCTACACGAGGACGAGGGGGACAGCTGAGCTCGATCCAATTTCGGAGCTTTTCCAAGACCCCGTCAAGCTGGACAACGACACCTCAGCCTAGTCATCATGGGCCGTCTATCCTTTCCGGCAGCGCGGCGCGTGGGTCCGGGGCATCATCTGCTCGCCGCTGGCTCGGGAGCCCAACGGCATCTCGGTGCCTTGGTGAGGGGCTGGTCGCCCCCTCCGAGCTTGGGGTCTTGCAAATGCGCATCGTCCGGGCGGAGCCTCTCGCCCGCGCGCTTGCGCGCGCGGCTCGTCAGGTCGGGCACCTCGAGAAGAAGACCGTCGGGCGAAAGCCGCTCGGCCCTCGAGCCCGGCCGGCTTCAGCGCCGGCGCTTTTTCGTCGTCGTTTTTGTCTTCGGCGTGAAGGCGGCGAGCCAGGCGCCGGTCCAGAAGCGGGTGGCGTTCCGGGTCAGGCTCGCGCGCTGGCGGCCGAGCTCGGCGCTGCCGGTGGACCGGGCCTTGCCCGCCACCGCGTTGGCGCCGCTCAGCCACAGGCTCAAGAAGGGGTTCTTCTTCGTCCAGGGATTGGCCATGGGGCCTCCTGAAGGCGCGCGTCGGGACCGCCCCGGCGCGCCGCATCAGCACAGCCAACGGCCGGAGCCGCCTCACGGCTCCCTCGCCGCATGGCCACGCCCCTGCGGCGAGTGACAAAAGAAAAGAATCAACTTCCGATTGACAACGGGCTCTCATTCCTATATCGAGCCCACATGCCTTCCGTTTACCCCTCGCGTTCCCCTGCCTCGATGCCCGCGGCCCGCACCGTGCGGCTGGCCCGCAGGCTTGCCGGCGGCATGACGCCGGCCGAGGTCGCGAGGCACGAGGGGACGAGCGAGGACGAAATTTTGTCACTTCTCGAGGACGAGAGGTTCGCCGACCTGGTGGACTATCACCGCGAGGAGCGGGAGCTGCCGGAGGACGAGCGCGAGCGGCTGTTGATCGCCTCCGCGCTGGCCGGGCTCCAGTTCCTGGCCGACATGGGCGACACCAAGGCGCTGTTGTTCCTCACCTATGAGGGCAATCGCGGCCGGCATCCGGAGAACCGCCTGCGCCGGCTGACGCTGCCGCGCCCGGCCGACCTCCCGCCCCGTTTCCGTTTTTTTGAGACTTTTGAGCCTTTGTCGGTTGCGCCGACGGGTGCCGATGCCGCCGCGTCCGCGCCCGTCGTCGCGAAGGCCCCTTCGGACCTGGCCGCCGCCGCCCTGGACACCCCGGAGCGCGCCGCCTGGGTCCGCCGCTGGATGGAGAGCCGCCTGGCCACGCTGGGAGAGAGCGGGGCCGGGGCGGACGAGCCGAGGAGAGAGTGACAGAGAAAAAAGAAGCCTGAGCCCCCGGCGACAGACAGAAAAAAGGACGAGCCGGCGCCGCCCTTTGGAGAGAGGGCGCGCCCACCGCGCTCCTCCTCCTGTCCACCCTCGTGCCCCGACACGAGGGTCCATGACACGTCCTGGCGCATCGTCGCGAGCGTGAGCATGGATCCTCGGGTCAAGCGCCCGAGGATGACAGAAAGAGGCCCGGCGCCGCGCATGCCCGGCGAGGCGCGCCCACGCTCCTCCTCCTGTCCACCCTCGTGCCCCGACACGAGGGTCCATGACCCGTCCTGGCGCGCCCTCGCGAGCGTGAGCATGGATCCTCGGGTCAAGCGCCCGAGGGTGACAAAAAAGAGCCGCGCCTTGTCTAGGCCTCGCGCTCGGCGCCGCCGGTGACGCGGGCGAGGATGAGGGCCACGAGGATGATGGCGCCGTAGGCGGCGTCGATCCAGAAGGCGGCGATCTGGGAGAGGGTCAGGACGTTCTGGAGGATGCCAAGGAGGAGGACGCCGGTGAGGGCGCCCACGAGGCGGCCGCGGCCGCCATTGAGGCTGATGCCGCCGATCACGGCGGCGGCGAAGACGTAGAAGATCATGTTCTGGCCCTGGCTCGCCACGACCGAGGCGATGCGGCCGGTGAGCATGAGGCCGGCCACGGCGGCAAGGAGGCCGCCCACGACGAACACGCCCCAGGTGATGCGCTCGACGCGGATGCCGGCGGCACGCGCGGCCTCGGCGCTGCCGCCGATGGCGTAGAGGGCGCGGCCGAGGCGGTGGTAGCGCAGGAAGAGGCCGAAGAAGAGGTAGAGGAGGCCCGCGACCCAGATCGAGACCGGCACGCCCACCCATTTGGCGTTGCCCAGATAGAGGAAGGCCGGCGGCAGAACGCGTCCGTGCCGGGGAGGAGGTGGAGCTCCCCGCTCGGCGGGTCACCATCCTCGACCTGGCCGTGCGCGACCTGCGCCGGGTCGCGGACCCCGGAGGTGAGCTCCTCGACGTCGACCTGACGGTGCGGTGCAGCAGCGGCACCTACGTCCGCGCGATCGCGCGAGACGCGGGCGCCGAGCTCGGGGTGGGAGGACACCTGACCGCGCTGCGGCGCACGTCCATCGGCGCGCCGGGGCGCGGGGTCTCGCTCGACGAGGCGACGACGCTGGAGCCGTTGGACGACCGGGGAGAGCTGAGCCTGATCGGCATGGACGACGCTGCGCGCCGGTTCTTCCCGTCCGTGGATCTCGACGAGGAAGCCGCGCGCGACGTCGGGTTCGGCCGCCCGCTCCAGCTCACACTGCCGCGAGCCGACGGTCCCCACGCGGTCTTCGCGCCCGACGGTCGCTTCCTCGCCCTCTACGAGGACTCCGACGGCCGCGCCACGGCGGTGGCGGTCTTCGTCTGACCCGCTCGGGGGCGGCGGCGGCGCGTGGTCCCGAGGCTGCCCCGAGCCGACCGGTGACGTGTCGGCCTGGGGGACATGTGGCAGGCTCGACCCCGCCGCCCCGATCGCGCGAGGCGGCTGCGAGGAGGAGGTGGACCAGGTGCGGGTGTGGCGCTCGCTGGCCGAGGTGCCCGAGGACCTCGGGCACACCGTGGTGGTGGTCGGCAACTTCGACGGCGTCCACCACGGCCATCAGGCGGTGGTCCGGCGGGCGCACGAAGTGGCGGCCCGACTCGACCTGGGACACGTCGTGGCAGTCACCTTCGACCCCCATCCGATCGCGGTGCTGCGTCCCGAGCACGCTCCGATGAACCTCACCACGGTGGATCAGCGCGTCGAGCTGCTGCTCGCTGCGGGTGTGGACGACGTCCTGGTGGCGCCGTTCGACCGTGAGGTCGCGGACTGGCCGCCGGAGCGGTTCGTCGAGGAGGTCCTGATGGACACCCTTCACGCCGTCGCGGTCATCGTCGGCGCCAACTTCCGGTTCGGAAAGCGTGCTTCGGGCGACGTGACGCTGCTGCGCCAGATGGGGATCGACAACGAGTTCATCGTCGAGGGCATCGCGTTGGACGGGGGACCGATGGTGTGGTCGTCGAGCTATGTGCGCACCTGCCTGGCGGCAGGAGACGTCGAGGGGGCCGCGGAGGCACTGGGCCGGCCTTACGCGGTGCGGGGCACGGTCGCTCCAGGGGACCAACGCGGTCACGACCTGGGCTGGCCGACGGCAAACCTCCCGGTCGAGCCCGGGGTCGCCGTCCCCGAGGACGCGGTGTACGCCGGGTGGTTGCGCGTGCTTCCCGACGGGGACCGGATGCCGGCGGCGATCAGCGTGGGGCAGAACCCCACGTTCCGGGGGCGGCGTGAGCGTCGCGTGGAGAGCTTCGTGATCGACGCGCCCCGTGATCTTGATCTCTACGGCCAGGAGGTCGAGGTCGAGTTCGTGGCCCGGATCCGGGGTATGAAGCGGTTCGACGAGGTCGAGCACCTCGTCGCGGCGATCGGCGACGACGTCGAGCGGACGCGCTTGGTCCTCGGTCTCGACCGCTGAGTCCGTCGTCGGTCCGGTCGTAGCCCACTCCGAGGAGGTCTGGTGGCGTTCAGGTCGAGGTCGACGGGGGATCCTTCAGAAGCCACCGAGGCGTGGTTCCTGCGCAACGGGCTGCCCTACTTCGTGCCCTCCGAACGCGCGCGGGTGCTCCACGGGCTCTCCCCGCGCCGTACCTTGCCGCTGCTCGGTCTCAGCCTGCTCGCTGCGTTCGCGGTGGCGCTCCTGCTGAGCTGGGTCACCTCCGACTTCGAGCTCGACCCGTCCAAGCTGGTCTCCTTCGGGCCCGCGAGCGTGCTGACCATCGCCGCGCTGGCGCTGGCGTTCTACGGCGTCACCGCCCTGCGGGCCCGTCCGATCCTGACCTATGCGCTCAAGCACTCCGGCGCCAGCCTCCGGACGTTCCTGGTCCTGGCCACGCGCGCCCTGCCGTTGCTGCTGGTGTTCATGACGTTCCTTTTCATCAACGCCGAGGTGTGGCAGATGAGCGCCTATCTCGACGGTGGCGCGCTGTGGGTGACCGTGCTGCTGTTCGTGGTGGTGGGGGGCCTGTTCTTCCTGGTGCGGCTCCCCGAGGAGATCGAACGGGCCGACGACGAGCTGGACGATCACCGGGTGGCGGAGGTGTGCGAGCCGACTCCGATCGGGGAGGAGGCACGCAAGCTCACCCAACGCCCGGGGCTGCTGTCTTCGGAGTCGCGGGTCGTGGGGTACGAGCGCGCCAACCTCACCCTGGTCCTGCTGATCACCCAGACCGTCCAGGCGCTGATGCTCTCGGTGTCGGTCTTCGTCTTCTTCCTCGCCTTCGGCTCCATCACCATGAAGGAGGAGATCGCCAACGCGTGGATCGGCGACGGCGGCCCGGTCCACAACCTGAGCTGGTTGCCGAACCTGTCGGTGGAGCTGCTGCAGGTCTCGATCTTCCTGGCCGCCTTCGCCGGGCTCTACTTCACCGTCTACGCGGTGACCGACGAGGTCTACCGGCAGCAGTTCTTCTCCCGCGTGCAGCGCGACCTCGAGCGCGCCATCGCCGTGCGCGCGGCGTACGTCGCCTGGCACCGGGTCAACGGCCGCGAGGCCGAGCTCGACGAGCGCCTGCTCGACCCCGGCGACGGGGACGAGCACACCGCGACGCTGCAGGTGCCGGTCACGCCCGCACCGGACGACCAGGCGACCGTGCAGTTCCGTCCCCCCGGTGACGAGGGCTGACGTCGTCGAGGACCGGTCTCGTGCGCCGAGGTGCACCTCGAACTGGCCGAAAAGCGCGAAAGACCGGTCTTGTGACCGGTCTTTCGCTGGGGCGCTGCGTCAGGCCTTGGGGCCGGAGGTGGTGCGCAGGTAGGGGTAGAACTCCTCGACGTCCTCGTACTTCTCGCGGGCGTCCTCGGTCGCAACGGCGGGGGGCACGATCAGCCTGTCGCCCTTCCTCCAGTCGACCGGGGTGGAGACGGCGGCGCTGTCGGTGGTCTGAAGCGCGTCGACGGCCCGCAGGATCTCGTCGAAGTTGCGGCCCACCGACTTCGGGTAGGTCATCGAGAGCCGGATCTTCTTCGCGGGGTCGATGATGAACACCGAGCGGACCGAGGAGCTGTCTCCCTCACCGGCGTGGATCATGTCGTAGAGCTCGGCGACCTTCTTCTCGGGGTCGGCGATGATGGGGTAGTCGACGGTGGTGTTGCCGTAGGACTCGATGTCCGGCTTCCAGGTGTGGTGGTCCTCGGCGGAGTCGACCGAGAGCGCGATGACCTTGGCACCCCGGGCTGCCCACTCGTCCTTGAGCTGTCCGACGCGACCGAGCTCGGTGGTGCACACCGGCGTGAAGTCGGCGGGGTGGGAGAAGAACACCACCCAGCTGTCGCCGGCCCAGTCGTGGAAGGAGACCTCGCCCTCGCTGGTGTCGGTGGTGAAGTCGGGGGCGGTGTCGCCCAGGTGCAGGCTCATGGTGACCTCTCTGTTGCACGTCAGGAGTGAACTGTCGACAGGGAGAGCGTCGCCCACCCCGCTCGGTATTCCCAGCGTGGCACCGGCGTCCTGAGCCGCCCGTTCCGTGTCACCTGGTGGACGGGGGCCCGAACGGGGCCGCCGACCGGGGTAGTCGCCACGGCGGATCGCGCCGACGTCCCTCAGGCGGGCGAAACCGTGACCGGCACACCGTTGAGCGCGCTGTTGCCGCTCACGTCGAGCGCCTCGGGGTCGGTCAGGTCGTTGATGCTGGCCCCCGGCACCTGGGCGGCGTTGCTCATCCTGGTCCCGGGGAGGCCGTGGCCGTACCCGTGGGGGAGTGACACCACGCCTCGCATCATGTCCTCGGACGCGCGCACCGTGACCTCGACCTTGCCCACCCGCGAGACCACTTCCACCTGGGTGCCGTCCTCGATGCCCAGCGCAGCCAGGTCCCGAGGGTGCGCCAGCAGGTGGTGGCGTGGCTTGCCCTTCGTGAGTCGCCTGCTGTTGTGCATCCAGGAGTTGTTGTCGCGCTGGTGCCGCCGGCCGATGAGCAGCAGGTCGCCGTCCGACCGGTCGCCGGCCTCGAGGCTCGTGCGCAGCCGCGCCAGGTCGTCGAGCACGAGCGACTGGGCAAGGTCGATCCGCTTGTCGCGGGTCTGCAGTCGGCCGGGCAGCTGGGGCAGGAGCGGGCCGAGGTCGACGCCGTCCGGTTCGCGGCGCAGCCGCCGCACCGACAGCTTGGCCGGGCCCCGCCGCAGCAGCAGGTCGAGCAGCACCGTGGGCGAGGTGCGCAGCCGCGCCTGCCGCTTCAGTCGCGCCGCGAGGCCGGCCCGCTTGCCGGTACGCCGCTCGGCCCGGCCAGTCAGGCCCAGCGCCAGGTCGCGGAAGATCTCCCAGTCGTGCCGTGATCCCTGGGGCTTGGGGAACAGCGCCGGGGTGAAGCGTGCCGTGTTGCGCACCGCGAGCGCGTGGAAGATGAGGTCGTAGTGGTCGCGTTCGAGCAAGGTGGTCGGCGGCAGGATCACGTCGGCGTGGCGGGTCGTCTCGTTGAGGTAGATGTCGACCGCGACCATGAAGTCCAGGCCGGCGAGAGCCTCCCCGAGGCGCTTGCCGTCGGGTGTGGAGAGCACCGGGTTGCCCGACAACGTGAGGAAGCCGCGCACCTGCCCGTCGCCGGGGGTGAGCATCTCGTCGGCCAGCGTCGCGACCGGCAGCTCGCCCGAGGTCTCCGGCAGTCCGCGCACCCGGCTGCGCCACCGGCCGTGAGCGCCGCGGCCGGTCACGCCCTGCCCGATGATGTCGACGGCGGGGCTGGTGAACATCATCCCGCCCGGTGAGTCGAGGTGACCGCTGAGCAGGTTCAGGCAGTGGATCGCCCAGGTGCTCACGGTGCCGAAGGCCTGGGTGGACACCCCCATGCGGCCGTACGCCGCCGCGGCGCCGGCCGCGGCGTACTCCCGGGTGAGGGCGAGGATGACGTCGGCCGGAACGCCTGAGACCTGCTCGGCCCACTCGGGGGTGAAGGCACCGACGGCCTCACGAACCTCGTCGACGCCGTCGACGTAGGGCGGCGGCGAGACGAGGTCGTCCTCGAACAACGTCCGCACCATCGCCAGGAGTACCGCCGCATCGGTCCCCGGCCGGACGAAGTGGTGCTCGTCGGCTGCCTTGGCGGTCTCGGTGCGTCGTGGGTCGAAGACCACCATGCGCCCGCCCCGGGCCTTGAGGTCACGCAGCCGTTGCGGGAAGTCCGGCACGGTCCACAGGCTGCCGTTGGAGGCCATCGGGTTGCCGCCGAAGACCAGCAGCAGGTCGGTGCGGTCGATGTCGGGCACGGGGATCATCAGCTGATGGCCGTAGAGGAGGTGCGCCACCAGCTGCTGCGGCAGCTGGTCGACGGACGTGGCGGAGTAGACGTTGCGTGACTTCAGTGCCTTGGCGACCTGGCCGGCGTGGGTCATCCCGCCGAGGCTGTGGATGGTGGGGTTTCCCAGGTACGCCGCCACCGCGTCCTGGCCATGCTCGTCCTGCACCCGCGCCAAGCCGTCGACGGCCAGGGCGATCGCCTCCGGCCAGTCGACCTCCTCCCAGGTCGGCTCGCCGGAGGACTCCGTGGGGACCTTGCGCAGCGGACGCCGCAGCCGGTCGGGGTCCTCGTGGATGTCGGGGAGCGCCGTGCCCTTGGGACAGATGTGGCCGCGTGACAACGGGTCGTCCGGGTTGCCGCG
This sequence comes from uncultured Actinomycetota bacterium, assembly GCA_963801135.1. Lineage (GTDB taxonomy): Bacteria > Actinomycetota > Actinomycetes > Propionibacteriales > Nocardioidaceae > Marmoricola_A. Next base: position 17,892 of record CAWDDN010000001.1, read on the forward strand.
AATGCCGGTGACCTGGCCGTCCTCCACGGTGATGAGCAGCCCGCAGACCGCTTCGCAGAGGTTGCAGACGCCTTGCTGGGTGGTGGGACCGGTCTCGGCCCTCGCTGCAGTAGCCATGGGGCGATCCTCACACGCCGGCGGTACCCCCTGCAGCGAGGAGAGCCTTCACCGGCCCGGCTTCCGGGCGGTCGGCGCTACCCGAGTCGGCACCACCGGAGGCGTCATGACGACGGCAGGTGCTTGGATGCTTCCTTCCTGGAGAGGGGTGACAGCCGGTCGCCGAGCCGGTCGATCTCCGACCTGACCCAGGCGGGGTCGGTGCGCGCGTACTGGCGCAGCGCCCAGCCGATCGCCTTGCGGAGCCAGAACGACGGGTCGTCGACGTTGCGTTCGACCGCGTGCCGGAGCAGGGACAGGTCCGTGTCGCCGCCGTGCCGGAGCTGACAGATCACCGCGGTTCGCCGCAGCCAGACGTCGTCGGCCTCCGCCCATGCCCGCACCCGCGGGGTGACCGCCTGTCGGTGGCGCCCCAGCACGTCGCCGACCAGGTGGGCGGCGGTCTCGTCGACGAGGTCCCACCAGCCTCCGGTGACCACCAGGTGCTCGCACGCGTCCAGGAAGGCAGGGTCGCGCCACTCCCGCGCCCTCGTCAGCCGGGCCAGGGTCAACGCGGCGTACCGGTCCTCGCGGTGACCGGCCTCGTCCCACAGCACGCGGACGGTGGCCAGCCACGTCGCCCGGTCCGCGGGAGGGCGCGCCTTGAGGCCACGCCTCGCGATCCGGCGTACGTCGGCCATGGCCACCCCGTGGTAGGGCATCGCCGACTTCATGTAGCGCTGTTGCTGCTCGGCGAGCTGCGGGTCACCGGCGGCAGAGAGGCCGGCCCGGATCACGTCGACCAGCACACGGTCGGCGAGGAGGTCGTCCTCGCCCCTGTCGCCCACCGGCTCTCTCAGATGGCCTCGATCTCGGGGTAGCGGGGCTGCCACATGCGTTCGTAGACCTGCTGGATCGGGTCGGACAGCGGCTCCTCGGCCACGCCTTCGGCGGCGGCCTGCTCGGCCACGGCGATGGCGACCGCGGCCGAGACCATCCTCAGGTCGCCGATGCCCGGCAGCAGCGAGGCCCCGGGTCGCCAGGCGTTGACCAGGTCGGCGAGTGCCTGCGAGGCCTCGGCGATCATGCTCTCGGTGACGCGTCGGGCCCGGCAGGCGGCGACGCCGAGCCCGAGGCCGGGGAAGATCAGCGCGTTGTTGGCCTGGGCGATGGTGTGGCGCACGCCGTCGTGGTCCACCGGCGCGAACGGGCTTCCCGTGGTGATCAGCGCCTGGCCGTCGGTCCACTCGAGCACGTCGCCCGGGGTCGCCTCGGCGCGACTCGTCGGGTTCGACAGCGGGAAGATGATGGGCCGTGCGCAGTGGCGCGCCATCTCCTCCACGATGTCCTGGCTGAAGGCGCCACCCTTGGTGGAGGTGCCGATGAGGATCGTGGGCTTCACGTTGCGCACCACGTCCATCAGCCTGATCGAGGAGCGACGGCCGACGTCCCAGTCGTCGACGTCGCTGCGTGCGCGGGCGTAGGGCCGCTGGAAGTCCATCAGGTCGTCGTCGTCCTCGACGTAGAGACCTTGGACGCCGAGCGCCCAGAACCGACTGTTGGCATCGGCCTCGTCCTCGACGACCCCTTGGCGCACCATCGTGTCGCGGATCAGGTTGGCGATGCCGATGCCGGCACTGCCGGCACCGAAGACCACCACGCGGTGGTCCTCCAGGTCGACCCCGGTCACCTCGACGGCTGCCAGGACGGCGGCCAGCACCACGGCTGCGGTGCCCTGGATGTCGTCGTTGAAGGTGCACACCTGGTCGCGGTAGCGGCCCAGCAGCTTGTGGGCGTTGGTGGGACCGACGTCCTCCCAGTGGATCATCGCCCGGGGGAACAGGTCCTGCACCACGTTGACGAAGTGGTCGACGAACTCGTCGTAGCGCTCCCCACGCACCCGGCTGTGGCGCTCGCCGAGATACATGTCGTTGTTGAGCAGCCCGAGGTTGTCGGTCCCGACATCGAGCACCACGGGCAGCGTGCGACGCGGATGGATGCCGGCCGCAGCCGTGTAGACCGACAGTTTGCCGATCGCGATCTGGACGCCTCCGATCCCCTGGTCGCCGATGCCGAGGATCCCCTCGGAGTCGGTCACGCAGACCAGGTCGACGTCGTCGGCGCTGACCCCGTAGTTGCGTAGCGACGTCTCGACGCGGTCGGGCTGGTCGATCGACAGGAACACGCCCCGGGGGCGGTTGTAGGTGGAGCTGAACCGCTCGATCGCCTCGCCGATGGTGGGGGTGTAGATGAACGGCAGCATCTCCTCCAGGTGGGAGGTGAGCAGGTTGTAGAAGAGCACCTCGTTGCGGTCGCGCAGCGCATTGAGCGTCAGATACTTGCCCAGCGGGGTGGTGGTGTGGCGCACCTGCTCGTAGACCCGTCGGGTCTGGTTCTCCAAGGTCGTCATTCCCGTGGGGACCAGGCCGTCGAGCTCGAGAGCGGTCCGCTCCTCGTCGGTGAACGCGGTGCCACGGTTGGTCATCGGGTCGGAGAGCACCGCTCGTCCGCGCGCCCGGATCCGCAGCTTGCCGGCGGCGACGGTGGTGTCCTGCTCATAGTCGGCGCTCACCCGCCCACCCTGCTGGGTCTGGTGGCTTCCCGGCAAGGGCGGCCGAGCACCAGTTCTGTCGGGCGCCGGGGGGTGGCGGGTCGTCAGCAGAACCATGGTCTGATGAACACCTGCTCGTTCCTGGAGGCCTCGTGCACCGCCTGACCCGGATCCTCGGAGTCGCCACCGTCCTCGTCGCGCTCAGCGGATGTGCTGAGAGCGACCAGCCTGCGGACGAGACACCGAGCGGGCCCGTGTCGTCGTCCGGCGGGGCCGCCGATGCCGGAACCGATGCTGCTGACCTCCGTGGGGGCGTACCCGACGCACGGGCGCGGCGCTGCGACGGTTCCTTGGGCGAGCTTCGGGTGGGCGAGGACCTGATCGTGTCCCGGGGCCGGGCCTGTCGGCTGCGAGGCACCCGGGTCGACGGTGACGTCCTGGTCGGGCGCGGCGGCGTCCTCATCGCACGGGGAGCCCGCATCGACGGCGACGTCGTGGCTGAGCAGCATCGGCGCATCAAGCTGATCCGGGGCAGCGCCGTCCTCGGTGAGGTGCGGCTCCGCGGGGGGCGCGCAGCCCTGGTCGCCGACTCCCGGGTCGGAGGCGACCTGCGGAGCGAGGCCAACATCGGGAGGCAGATCTTTCGCCGGGTCGAGGTCGGCGGTGACCTCCGGTGCCGGGACAACCGGCGCCGCCCCACCGGGGGAGCCAACGCGGTGACGGGGGCCGAGGTGGGCCAGTGCCGCCACCTCTGAAGCATCCACGGTGGCGAGCGGCAGCGACCGGCTGTTCGATGCTCGTGGCCGGTGGGCTGCTGCTGGCATGCAGCCCGGCCGGGCAGCCCGCCGGATCGGGTCCGGCCCGGCGGTCCGAGCCGATCGGGGCGACAGCGCCGTCCCTTCCCTCGCCCTCCACGTCGATCTCGCGCCGTTCCGCGAGCGCTCCCGGCTCCACCTCCGAGGTGCCGGCACCGTTGCCGCCGGACCCACGCTGGAGGTTCTTCACCGACGACCGGACCAGGTACGCGTCACCGTGGTTCCCGGGTCGCCATCGGGTGATGATCGGCTACGGGTGCACCGACGCCCCCTTCTACCTCGCCGACCCGCGCTGCCCGGGGGGCCGAGGCTTCCACCACGGCGTTGACGTGGCGCTGCCGTGCGGCACCCCCGTGCTGGCAGGTGTGCGGGCGCGGGTCGTGAGGCCGACTCCGGGGCGCTTCGGCCCGGCGTACGGCGAGCGCCCGCTGCTGCTGCGGGCCGAGCTGGGCAAGGGCCAGGCCGACATCCTGGTGGCGCACGCCCGTCGCCTGCTGGTCCGGCCGGGGGAGCCGGTGCGCGAGGGACACCGGGTCGCCCTGGCCGGGGCCTCCGGTGCTCCCGACGGCTGCCACCTGCACCTGGAGGTGCGTCGCCCGGGTGGTGGGGTCGCCACCGCGCGCGACCCGGGTGGCGTCCTGCGGCTGAAGAGTCCGCCAGGGTCCGATTAGGGCGGGGCAGGGGTGCGTTGCTAGGCTCGTCCAGTTGCCGTCAGAACGGCCGCGGATCGATAGTGCCCGGGTGAACCGGCCCCGGCGCGCCGCGCAGCGAGACCCCCGAGAGGAAACCAGTGTCGCAAGGTACTGACACCACGACCAAGCAGCAGATCATCACCGAGTATGGCCTGTCCGAAGGCGACACCGGTTCCCCCGAGGTCCAGGTCGCGCTGCTCAGCCACCGGATCTCCCACCTCACCGAGCACCTCAAGCAGCACAAGCACGACCACCACACGCGTCGTGGCCTACTGCTGCTGGTCGGCCGCCGTCGCCGGCTGCTCAACTACATGCAGGACCAGGACATCAACCGCTACCGCTCGATCGTGGAGCGCCTCGGTCTGCGTCGCTGACCCACCACCGGTCAGCCGGAGCGGCTGCCCGGTTCGGGCAGCCGCTTTGTCTACGTTAGGGACGGGGCGCCTCCGGGCGCCGAGGTCCATCACACAACTGAAGAACACCACCAACCAGGAGCGACCGCGAACGCTTGGCTCGGTCCTCGGTAGTGGCCCTCGGGGCTCGGCCGGTTCGACCGGTCGGTGAACCCGCGGGCCTCGATCGAAGACCGGCCCCCAGGTCTGAGCTGCAGGGCTCCGAGCTCACCAGCCACCTGGCATCCAGGCAGTCGCGGTTCGCTTCGCGAACCGCAAAGGAGTTCCCGTGGAGGAACCCACCATCACCGCCGTCGAGACCGTTCTCGACAACGGCAAGTTCGGCACGCGCACCGTCAAGTTCGAGACCGGTCTGCTGGCCCGTCAGGCCCAGGGCGCCGTCACGGCGTACCTCGACGACGAGACCATGCTGCTGTCGGCGACGACCGCCGGCAAGCACCCCAAGGACCACTTCGACTTCTTCCCCCTCACCATCGACGTCGAGGAGCGGATGTACGCCGTGGGCCAGATCCCCGGCTCGTTCTTCCGCAGCGAGGGTCGCCCCGGCGAGGACGCGATCCTCACCTGCCGGCTCATCGACCGGCCGTTGCGCCCCACGTTCAAGAAGGGCCTGCGCAACGAGGTCCAGGTCGTCATCACCGTGATGGCGCTCGACCCCGACCACCCCTACGACGTGCTGGCGATCAACGCCGCGTCGTTGTCCACCCAGATCTCCGGCCTGCCGTTCTCCGGCCCGGTCGGCGGTGTCCGGGTCGCTCTGATCGAGGGGCAGTGGGTGGCCTTCCCCTCCCACAGCCAGCTCGAGCACGCCGTCTTCGACATGGTGGTGGCCGGACGGGTCACCGAGTCGGGCGAGGTCGCGATCATGATGGTCGAGGCCGAGGCGACCGAGACCGCCTGGGACCTCATCCACTCCGGCGCCCAGGCGCCCAGCGAGCCGGTCGTGGCCAGCGGCCTCGACGCTGCCAAGCCCTTCATCAAGCAGCTGTGCGACGCCCAGGCCGAGCTGGCCAAGCAGGCGGCCAAGCCGGTCAAGGAGTTCCCGGTCTTCCTCGACTTCGAGGACGACGTCTACGACGCCGTGGAGTCGGCCGCCTCCGACGACCTCGCGCAGGCGCTGACCATCTCCGGCAAGCAGGAGCGCGAGTCGCGCCTCGACGAGGTCAAGGACACGGTGCTCGAGCAGGTCGCGCCGTCGTTCGAGGGCCGCGAGAAGGAGATCGGCGCCGCCTTCCGCGCGGTCACCAAGAAGCTGGTCCGCCAGCGTGTGCTGCGCGACAAGGTGCGCATCGACGGCCGGGGCCTGGCCGACATCCGCGACCTGCACGCCGAGGTCGGCGTCGTTCCCCGGGTGCACGGCTCAGCGTTGTTCGAGCGCGGCGAGACCCAGATCCTCGGTGTCTCCACCCTCAACATGCTGACCCTGGAGCAGAAGCTCGACACGCTCTCCCCGGAGAAGACGCGCCGCTACATGCACAAGTACATCTTCCCGCCGTTCTCCACCGGTGAGACCGGTCGCGTGGGCTCTCCCAAGCGACGCGAGGTCGGCCACGGTGCGCTCGCCCGTCGAGCGATCCTGCCGGTGCTGCCGACGCGTGAGGAGTTCCCCTACGCGCTGCGTCAGCTGTCGGAGGCGATGGGCTCCAACGGCTCCACCTCCATGGGGTCGGTGTGCGCCTCGACGCTGTCGCTGCTCCAGGCCGGTGTGCCGCTGCGCGCCTCGGTCGCGGGCATCGCGATGGGTCTGATCTCCGACGAGGTCGACGGCAAGACCGAGTACGTCGCGCTGACCGACATCCTGGGGGCCGAGGACGCCTTCGGCGACATGGACTTCAAGGTCGCCGGCACCCGCGAGTTCGTGACCGCGCTGCAGCTCGACACCAAGCTCGACGGGATCCCCGCCGAGGTGCTCGCCTCGGCACTGGACCAGGCCAAGGAGGCCCGGCTCGCCATCCTCGACGTGATGGCCGAGGCCATCGACGAGCCGGCCGAGATGAGCCTGCTGGCGCCGCGGATCATCACCGTGAAGATCCCGGTCGACAAGATCGGTGAGGTGATCGGCCCCAAGGGCAAGGTGATCAACCAGATCCAGGACGACACCGGCGCTTCGCTGAGCATCGAGGACGACGGCACGATCTACATCGGCGCCACCAACGGCGAGGCTGCCGAAGCCGCCCGCCAGGCCGTCAACGCGATCGCCAACCCGACGATGCCCGAGGTCGGCGAGCGCTACCTCGGCACGGTCGTGAAGACGACCAACTTCGGTGCCTTCATCTCGCTGCTGCCCGGGAAGGACGGCCTGCTGCACATCAGCAAGCTGCGCGCCCTGGCCGGCGGCAAGCGGGTCGAGGCCGTCGAGGACGTGGTCTCGGTGGGTCAGAAGATCCAGGTCGAGATCGGCGAGATCGACGACCGCGGCAAGCTGTCGCTGGTTCCCGTCGTCGAGGACGACAACGGGGGCGAGGACGCCGAGCTCCACCGACGGCGAGTGATCTGTGCCCGTGCTCTTCGCTGAGCAGGAGCCGGGCACCACACGCACGCTCCTGGAGGAGAAGGACTCCGCCGGCACCGTGGTCACCACGGTCCGGCGGAGTGTCCTTTCCACCGGGTTGCGAGTGGTGACCGAGGCGATGCCCGGCGTCCGCTCGGCGACGGTCGGTGTCTGGGTCGGCGCCGGTTCCAGGGACGAGACCGCGCGGCTCAGCGGCGCCTCCCACTTCCTCGAGCACCTCCTCTTCAAGGGGACCCCGACCCGCTCGGCGTTGGAGATCTCCGCCTCGATGGACGCCGTGGGGGGTGAGCTCAACGCCTTCACCGCCCGCGAGTACACCTGCTTCCACGCCCGGGTGCTCGACGACGACCTGCCGCTGGCGGTCGACCTGCTGGGCGACATGCTCACCACCTCGCTGGTGCGGTCGGCCGACGTCGAGGCCGAGCGGGCGGTGATCCTGGACGAGCTCGCGATGCACGACGACGACCCGGAGGACGTCGTGGCCAACCTGTTCGCGGCGACCGCCTGGGGCAACGGGCCGTTGGGGCGCCCGGTCGGTGGCCGTCCCGACACCGTGGAGACGTTGACACGTGACCAGATCGCACGCTTCTACCGTCGCCGCTACACCGCGGACAACATCGTGGTCTCGCTGGCCGGCAACGTCGACCACGACGCCGTGACCGCCCGGGTCGCCGATGCGTTCGCGTTCCGAGGTTCGCGAGCCCCGGGGTGCCGAGGCGGCGTCCCCTCGCCCCCGTCGGGCGGGCGAGCCGTACCGTCCGGCGCGAGGTGGGGTGCAGCGCAAGCCGCGTCCTTTCGAGCAGGTCAACGCGATCCTCGGCTACGACGGCGTGGCCCGTGGCGACGACCGTCGGTTCGCGTTGGCGGTCCTCATCGCGGTGCTGGGGGGCGGTCCGTCGTCACGGCTGTTCCAGGAGGTGCGAGAGCGGCGGGGGCTCGCCTACTCGGTCTACGCCTATCCGGTGCACACCGCCGACAGCGGCGCGCTGTGTGTCGGGCTCGGGTGCCTGCCCGGCAAGCTCGACCGCGTGCTGGACGTGGTCCGCGAGGTCGTCGCCGGGCTGAGGGACGCCGAGATCGGTGACGAGGAGCTCTCCCGCGGCATGGGGCAGGTCCGGGGAGGACTGGTGCTCGGTCTGGAGGACTCGGCATCGCGGATGGCCCGCGTGGGGAAGGCAGACCTGCTCACCGGGGAGCTGATGAGCATCGACGAGACGCTGGCACGCGTGGACGCCGTCACCGCCGAGGACGTGCACGCGCTCGCTGCCCAGCTCTTCGCCCGCGACGAGGTGCTCGCCGTCGTCGGCCCGCCGGCGTAGGGGTGATCGTGGGAAACCGAGCGGGCCCGGTCAGTCGACGGTGGCGCCGTAGCTCTCGGGGAAGAACCCAGCCCGCAGGTACTCCGGGCTGACGTAGGCGAAGCCCTTGCGGCCCCAGGAGGTGCCCCAGCTGTTGCGCACGATGAAGCGGCCGTCCTTGCGGTAGCCGACGATGCACACCGCGTGCCCGCCGAACGCAGATGCGGCATCCCAGGTGTCGAGCTTGCCGTCGGGACCCAGGCCGTACCAGTAGTCGTCGACCCACAGCCCCGCCAGGATCGGGCCGTTGGTGGCCAACCACGACTTCCAGCGCCTCAGGTCGAGCCGGAGGTTGACGTAGCTGATCCGTCGGCGCGCTGCCGAGGCGAAGAGCGCGTTCTCGGCCCCTGTCCACATCGCGGTGTCCACCTCGAACGGCACCTGGCGTTCGAGGGCGAAGCCGTAGCGGCGACCGATGTTCATGGCCGCCTTGAGCGAGGTGCCGGCCTCCTCGACGAACGAGGTGGGACGGTCGCGGAACTCGTCGCGCTCCTTCGACGACATCCAGGTGAAGCGTGGCGAGAGCCGCTGGCTCCGACGGATCTTGCCGGCCTCGACCAGCACGTAGCGGCCTACGCCGTCGGCGGCGGCCCACCCCACGCACGATCCGGTGAAGCCCTGGTCGCCCACCCGCCACCAGGACCTGCGCAGGTCGACGCTCTCGGGCAGCCGGACCCGGGCCCGCGCCAGGCCGCCTCCGACGGCGTCGTCGTAGGTCCAGTCGGTCTCGGTGCCCGTGGAGGGCAGCAGGTTCAGGACGCGGCGCGGGTCGGCCGGAGCGTGGCCAGACGGAGAGTGGGGCAGCAGAAGCTTCGTCGGACGAGGGTTCGCCGGTGGGTGATTCGACAGCCATGCTCGGGCAGCCTAGGAAAGGATGCCGGCCGATGCCCAGGTCCCAAGGTCCGGAAGCGGACGCCGAATCCGAGACCCACTACCGTTGCCGAGGTGAGTGATGTGATGAAGGTCGGGGTCCTGGGGGCCGAGGGCAAGGTGGGCCGCGAGGTCTGCGCCGCGGTCGAGTCCGCCGAGGACCTGGAGCTGGTCGCCCGGGTCGATGCCGACGACGAGATCGACGCGCTGGTCACCTCCGGCGCTCAGGCCGTCGTCGACTTCACCCATCCCGACGTGGTGATGGACAACCTCGAGTTCTGCATCGACCACGGCATCCACTGCGTGGTCGGCACGACCGGCTTCGACGACGATCGGTTGGCGCAGCTGGAGACGTGGCTGGGCGACTCACCGTCCTGCGGGGTGCTGGTGGCACCGAACTTCTCGATCGGCGCGGTGCTGATGATGCGCTTCGCCCAGGAAGCGGCTCCCTTCTACGACTCGGTGGAGATCGTGGAGCTGCACCACCCCGACAAGGCCGACGCTCCCAGCGGCACCGCCAGGCGCACGGCGCAGCTGGTCGCGAAGGCCCGGCATGACGCCGGGTGCGACCCGATGCCGGACGCCACCTCCAGCGCGCTCGACGGCGCGCGCGGCGCCGACGTGGACGGCGTACGGGTCCACGGATTGCGCATCCGCGGGATGGTGGCCCATCAGGAGGTGGTGCTGGGCGGCATCGGCGAGACCCTGACCATCCGCCACGACTCGATGGACCGGGTCTCCTTCACCCCCGGTGTGCTGCTCGGTCTTCGGCAGGTCGCGGGCCACCCGGGGCTCACGGTGGGACTCGAGGCCTTCATGCCGCTGGACTGAGGTCACCACCACGGAGTCCCTCGGCTCGGGGGAGCCGGGCCTTGTCGACGCTGGCGGTCGGTCATCGGGCTCGGTCGGCGGCCTCAGTCGGCGTAGCGACGCTCGGCCCGACGCAGGCTCGCGGGGTCGTCGACGTCGATCCCGAGCCGCTCGGCCACTCGCAGGGCCCGCGGGCTGTGGAGGTCAGGGGCGGCGAAGGTCTCGGGCTCGATGGAGGCGTCCAGGTCGGCGTACTGGCGTTGCTGCCGGGCCAGCGTGTCCGACATGGCGACCGCGGTGCGACGCACCCGCTTGCCGCCGCCCTTGACCTTTCCGCCCAGCGTGGGGCTGACCGTCGGCGTATATCCGTCGGAATGGCCCAGCCGGTTCGGGTGGTAGGACTCGCTGATCGGGGACAACAGCCCGTTGATCCACTCCGGGCTGTCGCACACCGCGTGGCCGAGGAACCGGGTGATCGGGTCGGCGAAGCTGAACCCACTGGCGCTCGCGGCCTCTGAGGTGACCCCGTTGAGCAGGTCGGCAGTGCGTTGAGGTCGCGCATCTCCGACGCGGGAGAACCAGGTCAACAGGTTGCAGTCGGTGCCATTGAAGATCCGCGGGTACCCCACGACGCTGACCACCGCGTCGGGCGCCTTGGACCGGATGTCGGAGTACAACGAGGTGAGCGCGGTGGGCAAGGTGCTGGTGATGTAGGCGCTGCGCCGACGAGATCGCGGCGGAGCAGTTGCTCAGCCACGAAGGTTGCGCGCACTCGGTGAGGACATCGGCGAAGCCGGCGTCGTTGCCGCCCACCGAGACGGTGACGTAGGTCGTTGCCTCCGACAAGGCTCCCAGCTGCTTGGCGCTCACGTCAGCGACCTCGGCGCCCGAGCACGCCCGCAGGTTCAGGTCGTAGCCCGAAGCGGCCGCGATGAGCGACGGGTAGGCGTACACGGAGCGCTGACAGGTCGTCCCGTCGTTGAGATAGCTGCGGGTGCCGACCCCTGAGGAGTAGGAGTCTCCCAGAGCGACGTACGACGGCGGGGTGGGCTTGGCTGCCTGGGAGGCCGGGGCCATCCAGCCGCCGAGGACGAGGACCAGGGCCGCCAGGAGAGCGGCGCCGGTCCGAGCGGGGGAGACCACCGGGGTCGTGCGGGGGCTCGGTGCGAACACGGGATCAGCTCCTCGAGGGGGACGCGTACGAGCGACCGTATCCGCGCGGACGTGCGCGGCGCCATGCCTCGAACGGGCCACCTGGGCGCGCTCAGCCCAGCCGCACCAGCGCAGCGGTCACGGCCGCCGCCGCGACGACGACGAGGAAGGGCGCCCGCACGAGCAGCGCTCCCACCGCAACTGCCAGGCCGGCCAGCCGGGCGTCCGACGGTGAGCGACCGGTCCACGGCGAAGACCTGCACCGCGACCAGCGCCGAGAGCAGCGCGATCGGCAGCAGGTCCGCGGCCAGGGAGACGCGTGGGTGCTCCAGCACCCGTTCGGGCACCGACAACCCCGCCAGCTTCGCGAGGTAGCAGCCGGCGGACGCCGCGAGGATGCCCACCACAACGCGGTCATGGCAGCTCTCCCGTCGGCTCGTCGCCGCCTGGCTGGAGCGGTCCAGGTGCGGAAGGTCGCGGCGGCACGACGACGGCGACCAGGGCCTGCGGCCAGCACCGGGACGCCGGCCGCGGTGAACGGGCACCAGCCCCAGCGCCAGCACCACCGCGCCGATCGCGGTGACGCGGTGGACCGTGCCGTGCAGCCGTGGCCACACCAGCGCCAGGAACGCCGCTCCCACCGCCGCGTCGAGGCCGTAGGTCCTCGGGTCGCCGAGCAGGGTGCCGCCGAGCGCCCCCAGCAGGGTGAACAGGTTCCAGCCGACGAAGATGGTGAGGCCGGTGGACGAAGAAGCCGGTGCGCGCCGACGTCGCGTCGGGACGGCCGATGGCCATCGCCGTCGACTCGTCGATCACGAGGTGGGCCGCGGGCAGCCGGCGGCCGCCCCGGAACCCGAGCAGCGGGGCGAGCCGGAGGCCGTAGAGGGTGTTGCGGAGGCCGAGCAGGGTCGCAGTGGCCGCGGCGGAGACGGGGGTGCCGCCAGAGGCCGCCACCCCGACGAAGGCGAACTGGGAGGCGCCGGTGAACATCAGCAGGCTCAGAACGCAGGTCTGCCAGACGTCGAGCCCGGAGGCCACCGAGACCGCACCGAACGACACCCCGTAGACGCTCACGGTCCCGCCCACCGCCAGGCCCTCCCGGCGGGCGGTCGCCCGAGCCTTCGCCTGCTCCTCCGGTGGCTCGTGGGACGGGGAGGGGCCGCGGGTCACCCGCGCCACTGTAGGGGCCCACCGGAGGACCGGGGGAGGGACCGGGACGGGCTGGGAAGGTGCAGTCAGCCTCGCGAGGGGGTGGCGCCCGAGCCCCGGCCCAGGTGCCGCACGAACGCCGGCACCGCCGCGAGAGCGGCGAGGGCACCCACGACCGCGCCGTACTGCCAGAGCAGGGGCAGCGGCGTGCTGAAGGCGACCCAGGCGCCTGCGCCGACGAAGGAGACGAGCCCGACGACCCAGAGGACGATCCGGTAGCGCCGTGGCAGCGGGTCTTGCACAGCCGTCTCCTCTGGTAGCGGCGGAGATCACTACGACGTGTTCTCTTTACCCAAAGGTGGGGGATGGACCCGACGAGGTCAAGGGCTCGACGGGTGCCGGCTCACCCTTCGCCGAGATCGGTGTGCAGTCGCACCTGCTTGAGCCGGGTGCCCCCCTCGTCGTCCAGGTCGAGCTCGCGGTGCGCCCCGTCGGGCGCCCAGCCGGCGTCGGTCAGGAAGCGGCGCCGGGCGTCATCGGCGCCGGTCACCCAGCAGGTCGCGCGCACGAACTTGTCGGCTCGCAGGGTGTCGACACAGGCGTGCAGCAGCCGGGAGCCGTGTCCAGAACCCCGATGGTCGGGAGCGACGACCAGTTCGACGATCTCGCCGTCGGCGACCGGGTCGGAGTCGGGGTCCGGGGAGGGCGTGGTGACGGCGAACCCGCGCAGGGAGTTGCGTTCCAGCGCCACGAGCACGCGGTTGCGGGCGTCCTCCGGCTGGGACATCGAGGCATGCCAGGTAGCAGCGAAGCGGTCGGCGTCCATCGCCTCGAGGAGCTCGGCGGGGAGGACGGTCGCGAGCTCCTCGCGCCACGCGGCCACCTGGACGGCGGCGATCCCGGCCGCGTCGGCCGGCCATCCCACCCGGACGGAGACGTCGGGCCGGTCGGACATGGGGGACGGGGGGCCCTCGGTAGTCATGTCTGCCATTGTCCCGGTGCTAGTTTGCTGCGGTGCAGCAGTACCTCGATCTCCTCACCCGCATCCTCGACGACGGGGTCGAGAAGTCCGACCGCACCGGCACCGGGACGCGGAGCGTGTTCGGCCACCAGATGCGGTTCGACCTCACCCAGGGCTTCCCGCTGGTCACGACGAAGAAGGTCCACACCAGGTCGGTGTTCGGTGAGCTGCTGTGGTTCCTGCGCGGCGACACCAACGTGCGTTGGCTGCAGGAGCGCGGCATCACGATCTGGGACGAGTGGGCCGACGAGCACGGAGACCTCGGACCGGTGTACGGCGCGCAGTGGCGCTCCTGGCCGACCCCTGACGGTGAGCACGTGGACCAGGTCAGCAGGGTGGTCGACGACCTGCGTCGCGACCCCGACTCCCGGCGCCACCTCGTCTCGGCCTGGAACGTCGCGGACGTCCCCCGGATGGCGCTGGCGCCGTGCCACGCCCTGTTCCAGTTCTACGTGGCCCCGCCACCGGCCGGCTCGCCGAGCGGCCGCGGCCGGTTGAGCTGCCAGCTCTACCAACGCTCCGCCGACGTGTTCCTCGGAGTCCCCTTCAACATCGCGTCCTACGCGCTGCTGACCCACATGGTGGCCCAGGTGACCGACCTCGACGTCGGCGACTTCGTGCACACCCTCGGTGACGCGCACCTGTACCTGAACCATCTCGACCAGGCGCGGCTGCAGCTGACCCGCGAGCCGCGACCCCTGCCCGAGCTGTGGCTCGACCCGTCGGTCCGCGACCTCGACGCCTTCGACCTCGAGCACATCAGCGTCAAGGGCTACGACCCGCACCCCGGGATCAAGGCGCCCATCGCGGTATGACCGAGCCCGCACGACAACGCGTCGTCCTGGTCGCGGCCGTCGCGGACAACGGCGTCATCGGCGTGGACGGCGCGCTGCCGTGGCACCTGCCTGAGGACTTCGCCCACTTCAAGGCCACCACCCTCGACCAGGTGGTCGTGTTGGGCCGCAAGACCTATGAGTCGATGGGGCGACCGCTGCCTCGGCGTACCAACATCGTGGTGACCCGGCAGCGGGACTGGTCCGCCCAGGGTGTCACCAGCGTCGGGTCACTCGAGGAGGCGTTGGCCGAGGCCGCGCGACACGAGGGCGACGTCATGGTCATCGGAGGTGCCGAGATCTACGCGCAGGCCCTTCCCGTTGCCGACGAGCAGGTGCTGACCGAGGTCCACCTCTCGCCCGACGGCGACACGCACTACCCCGACGTACGACGAGCTCGCAGTGGCGAGAGGTGCGCCGCGAGCCCCATGAGGACGGCGACGTCCGGTTCGACTTCGTCTGGCTCGAGCGGGAGACCTGACCTACCCCCCACGCACGCGGGCCGGGGAGCGCGGGGACACCGAGCGACGCATGCTCAGGCTTGCGTGGCCTCCTCGAGCGAGACCGGCTCGGTGTTGTCGCCGAACAGGGCCCGGTAGGTCGCGCCGGCAAGGAGGCCGCCGAGGGTTGGGACGAGCAGGAACACCCAGAGCTGCACCAGCGCGTCGCCCCCCGCGATGAGTGCGGGGCCGAGGGAACGCGCCGGGTTCACCGAGGTATTGCTCACCGGGATGCTGATGAGGTGAATCAGGGTGAGTCCCAGGCCGATCGTCATCGGCGCGAAGCCCTTGGGGGCGCGGGTGTCGGTCGCGCCCAAGATGAGATAGAGGAAGAAGGCGGTGAGCACCAGCTCGGCCACGACGACGGCGAGCAGATCGTAGCCGCCCGGGGAGCGGTCGCCGTACCCGTTGGTGGCGAAGCCGCTCTCGGAAGCACTGAAGCCTGCCACCCCGTTGGCGATCACCAGGAGCACCAGCGCAGCAGCGACGGCACCGAGCACCTGGGCGCCGACATAGGCGGGCACGTCCTTCCACCCGAAACGACGTGCGGTCGCCAGTCCGACGGTGACGGCAGGGTTGAAGTGGCCACCCGAGACGTGGCCGACCGCGTAGGCCATGGTCAGCACGGTCAGCCCGAAGGCGAAGGCGATGCCGATCGTGCCCACCGCCTCTCCCGCGAGGACCGCGGTGCCGCAGCCCCCGAGGACCAGCCAGAAGGTGCCGAAGAGCTCGGCCGCCAGACGTTGCGGCAGTGGGTGCATGGCCAACCTCCAACCGGCGAATGCGGATTGATCCCGGCAACGGTACCCGCGCGCGGCCCGCAGATCGGGCAGGAGACGAGGCAAGTCGCCGACGCGACCCCGCGGAGCACAGTCGTCCGCCCCGGGACCGATAGCCTGAGACCCATGGCTGACTCGATGCTGCCCCATGCTCCGTTCGGTCGGGTGCTGACGGCCATGGTGACCGCCTTCCACGACGACGGGTCCGTCGACGTGGCCGGGACGGCTCGGGTGGCCGAGCACCTGGTCTCCCACGGCAACGACGGGGTCGTGGTCTCGGGGACGACGGGGGAGTCGCCGACGACGACCACCGAGGAGGACGGCGAGATCCTGCGCGCCGTCATCGAGGCCGTGGGCGACCGGGCGAGCGTGGTCGCCGGCGTCGGCACCAACAACACCGCTCACTCCGTCGAGCTGGCCCAGCAGGCGCAGCGGCTCGGGGCCGACGGCACGCTCGTCGTCACGCCGTACTACTCCAAGCCCACCCAGGAGGGCGTCGCCACCCACTTCGAAGCGGTCGCCGACGCCGCCGACCTGCCGGTGATGCTCTACGACATCCCCGGCCGCAGCAGCATCGCCATCGCGCCGCAGACCTACGCCCGCGTCGCCGAGCACCCGCGCATCATCGCGGTCAAGGACGCGGTCGGCGACCTCGCCCGTGGCGTCCGCATCATGCGCGACACCGGTCTGGCCTTCTACTCCGGCGACGACGTGCTGAACCTCGGCTGGCTCACCCACGGGGGTGTCGGGGTGGTCTCGGTCGTGGGCCACGTCGCCGGGGGGCGGTACGCCGAGATGGTGGCCGCGGTCGACAAAGGCGACCTCCCGTGCGCGCTCGACATCTACCGCGAGCTGGTGCCGCTGGTGGAGGTCGTGATGACCCGGGTGCAGGGGGCGATGGCGGCCAAGGCAGCGATGCAGCTGCTCGGCGTGCTCGACAACCGCAACGTTCGGCTCCCCCTGGTGCCGTGCGACGACGCCGTGGTCGCCGAGCTGCGCGGCGTCATGACCGATCTCGGCTTCCTGGACGGAGCAACCGCGTGACCCACGCACACCCCGAGCTTCACCCGGTCGGCCCGCTGCCCGACGACGCCCTGCGAGTGACCCCCCTCGGCGGCCTCGGCGAGATCGGGCGCAACATGACCGTGTTCGAATACGCCGGTCGGCTGCTGATCGTCGACTGCGGCGTGCTCTTCCCCGAGGAGAACCACCCCGGCGTCGACCTGATCCTGCCCGACTTGGTCCTCGGTCGCCGACCGGCTCGACGACGTCGAGGCGCTGGTGCTCACCCACGGCCACGAGGACCACATCGGCGCCACGCCGTACCTGCTGCGCGAGCGCCCGGACCTCCCCCTGGTCGGGTCCAAGCTGACGCTGGCCCTGCTGCGCTCCAAGCTGCAGGAGCACCGGCTCAAGGAGACCGCGCAGCACGTGGTGGCCGAGGGGGACCGGATCGCGTTCGGGCCCTTCGACCTCGAGTTCATCGCGGTCAACCACTCGATCCCCGATGCGCTCGCGGTCGCGATCCGCACCGGCGCGGGGACGGTGCTGCACACCGGCGACTTCAAGATGGACCAGCTGCCGCTTGACGGCCGGATCACCGACCTGCGCTCGTTCGCCCGACTTGGCGAGGAGGGGGTCGACCTGTTCATGGTCGACTCCACCAATGCTGAGGTGCCGGGCTTCACCACCAGTGAGGTGGAGATCGGGCCGGTCATCGACCGCGTCTTCCATCGCAGCAGCGGGCGCATCATCGTGGCTTGCTTCGCCTCCCACGTGCACCGCGTCCAGCAGGTGCTCGACGCCGCGGTCGAGCACGGTCGCAAGGTCGCCTACGTCGGCCGCTCGATGATCCGGAACATGAACATCGCCCGTGACCTGGGCTACCTCACCGTGCCTGCGGAGACCCTCGTCGACAGCCGCGAGATCGGGGACTTTCCCCCCGAGCGCACGGTGCTGATCTCCACCGGCTCCCAGGGCGAGCCGCTCTCGGCGCTGGCGCGGATCGCGCAGCGCAACCACAACTTCGTCCATCTCGAGGAGGGCGACACGGTCCTGCTGGCCTCCTCCCTGATCCCGGGCAACGAGAACGCGGTCTACCGCGTCATCAACGGGCTGGCCCGGTGCGGCGCCCACGTCGTCCACAAGGGCAACGCACTGGTCCACGTCAGCGGTCACGCCAGCGCCGGGGAGCTGCTGTACTGCTACAACATCGTGCGCCCGCGCAACGTGCTGCCGGTGCACGGCGAGGTGCGCCACATGCAGGCGAACGCCGCCCTGGCGCGAGCGACCGGGGTGGCCGACGAGAACGTCGTGGTCGCCGAGGACGGCGTCGTGGTCGACCTCCTCGACGGCAAGATCTCCGTCGCCGGCAAGGTGCCGTGCGGCTACGTCTTCGTCGACGGCCAGACCGTGGGTGACATCACCGAGGCCTCCCTGAAGGACCGCCGGATCCTGGGCGAGGAGGGGTTCATCTCGGTCGTCGTCGTGGTCGACCTGACCGAGTCCAAGGTCATCTCCGGACCGGAGATCCACGCGCGCGGCTACGTCGAGGACGACTCGGTGCTCGACGAGGTGAAGCCGCAGATCACCGACGTCCTGGTCGCCTCGATGCGTGAGGGCATGGACGACTCCTACCAGCTCCAGCAGACGATCCGGCGCGTGATCGGCAAGTGGGTGAGCTCCACCCACCGCCGCCGTCCGATGATCATCCCCGTCGTCGTCGAGGCGTGACCTCCAGGCCGGTCAGGAGGAGTGCGCCTCAGACGGCGACGTGCGGGACCTCGGCCTCGATCTTGCGTCGGGGCCCCACCTCGACCAGCAGCATGGCGCTGACCACCATGGCTCCGCCCACGAGCATGCGTGAGGTCGGGACCTCGCCGCCGAGCGAGACCGCGAAGGCGGCGGCGAAGACCGGCTCCATCGTCATGATGATCGCGGCCCGCGTCGGCGGCAGGTGGGCCTGGGCCCAGGTCTGCGCGGCCAGGGCGAGCGCCGCCGCGACCACGGCCATGTAGACCACGCTCCACCAGGCGGCGGCGCTCCCGGGCAGCTTGACACCGTCGGGGGCGGTGGCGGCCAGGCACAGCGCGGTGATCACCGCCAGCTGCACGATGGTCAGCCCGATGGCGTCCGACGCCCTGGACCAGGCTCCGAGCCCCACGATGTGGAGGGCGTAGAGCACCGCCGCGACCAGCGTCAGCGTCTCGCCGTAGCCGACGCTGAGGCCCTGCAGGCTCAGCACGGCGAGCCCCCCGACCGCGAGCAGCACCGCCGTCCAGGTGAGTCCACCGATCCGCTGCCGCAGCAGTGGTGCCGCGAGCAGCGGTGTGCAGACCACGTACAACCCGGTGATGAAGCCGGAGACGCTCGCCGGGGTGTGCGCCAGGCCGGCGGTCTGGAGGATCTGGGCGATGCCGTACAGCGAACCCAGCACGACCGCGTTGCGCCGTGCCTGCGCTGAGAGCCTGCTCACCGCCCGGGGGAAGATCAGCAGCAGCGTGACGGTCGCGATCGCGAACCGCACCGCCAGGAAGTCGAGGACCGGAAGCTCCTCGAGCACGATCTTGATAAGGAAGAACGTCGAGCCCCACGAGGCCGTGACCAGGATCAGCGCCACCGTCGCCAGCGCCGCCGTACGGCGTGGGGTCACCCGGGTGCCTCGTCCCGGAGCCGCTTGAGCAGCGGGATGTCGGGGTCGTGCTCGTCGCGGCTACCGGGCGTCTCGAGCACGAACGGCACCTGCGCCAGCGCAGGATGGGCCAGCAGCTCGACGAACGCGCCGCGCCCGATGTGACCCTGCCCGATCTTCTCGTGGCGGTCGCGCATCGAACCGCGAGGGTCCTTGGAGTCGTTGGCGTGGACCAGCCGCAGCCGCTCAGGGCCCGCCAGAGCGAGCAGCCGGTCGACGGTGTCGTGCGCGCCGCCGGGCTCGTCCAGCGGTTCTCCCGCGGCGAAGGCGTGGCAGGTGTCGAGACAGATGCCCACCCGCGGATGGCGCTCCAGCGCGTCGAGATAGGCCTCCAGGTCGGCCACCAGGGCGCACAGCGAGCGCCCTTGGCCGGCGGTGGGCTCGAGGAGCAGCCACGGGGAGCTCTCGTCGAGCAGCTCGAGCACGGGAAGCAGGCCCTCGTGCACCTGCCGCATCGCGGCGTCGTACCCCCCCTCGTCGACACACGACCCGGTGTGGACCACGACGCCCTCGACGCCGAGGCGGACACCCCGCGCGAGGTTGTGGGCGACCGAGGCCACCGAGCGCTCGTACGTCGTCGTGGTGGGGGAGCCGAGGTTGACCAGGTAGGGCGTGTGCACGAAGACCGGGATCCCCGCCTCGACGCAGCGCTTGCGCGAACTCCTCGTCCTGGGCGGGGACGCCCTGGCTGTGCGCCCAGCCGCGCGGGTTCCCCACGAACACCTGGAGCGCCTCGGCCCCGATCCGTCGGCCGTGGCCCAGCGCGCCCTCGACCAGCCCCTTGCCGACCGGGACATGGGTGCCGACCGGGCTGCGACGCGCTGGCTGCTCAGCGCCTGCCACGGTGCAGCCGGCCCCAGCAGATGCCACACCCGCCGATGCCCACCGCCGAGGCCGCACCAGCCCGAGCGGTGGGCATCAGACGAGGTAGAGGGTGATCGTGCTTCCCTTGGGTGCTGCCGTCTCCGGCTGAGGGCGCTGTCGGACCACCCGGTCCCAGCCGATGTAGTAGTCGGTGCGCTCGGTGGTCACCTCGAACCCGAGCTGCTCGAGCTGCTGGGTCGCCTCCTCCACGGACTTGGTCGTCACCGCCGGGACCGCTACGTTCTCGGGCCCCTTGGAGACCACCAGCGCGATCTCGTCGTCCTCGTAGCCGGTGCCCGACGACGGGTTCTGGGAGATCACGCGGCCCTCAGCGACGTCGTCACTGTTCTCCTCGCTGATGCTCACCTCGAACCCGAGCTTCGCCAGCCGGCTCTCGGCGCGCTTCGCCGGCTTCCCGGTCAGGTCGGGGATCTTGATCGGCTCGGGTCCCTTGCTCACCGTGACGTCCACGGTCGCGTCCCGGCGCAGCTCGGTGCCGGCGCGTGGGCTCGAGCCGATGACGATGCCCTCGGGAACGCTCTGGTGCCAGATCTTGCGCACCACCCCGAGGCCGAGGTTGCTCCCCGCCAGCAGCCCCTCGACCTCCTCGACCGGGCGGCCCGCGAGCTTGGGCACGTCGAAGCGCTCGGCGCCCTTGGACAGCACCACCTCCACGGTGCCGCCCTTGACGATGCGGGTGCCCGCGTCGGGGTCCGTCGCCACCACCGAGCCCCTCGGCACGGTCTCGGAGAACTCCCGGCCGGCCACGCCGAAGTCCAACCCCGCGGACTCGACCTTGGTCTGGGCGTCCGACCTGCTGAGGTTGAGCACCCCGGGCGTCGAGGTGTAGCGCCCCATGCCGAGCCACCAGCCCGCCGAGGCGACGAGCGCCACGAGGAGCACGATCACCACGAGCATCCAGACACCCCGGCGGCTCCGGCGTGGCGGGCTCGCGGATGGCGGACCGGGCCGGCCGTAGCCGGGAGCGGGGGGACCTGCCGGACCGGACCCGTGAGGAAACTGTGAGGGCAGACCGGTCGTGGGACGCGCGGCCGTGGCCACCGGCGCGGCGAGTGCGGTGGCTCGGGAGGGCGGCGCAGCGGTCGGGCGGATCACCGTGGTGTCGTCCTCGTCGCTGCCGAAGCGACTCCGTCCCTGGCTCGCTGCCCGTCTCCACGACCCGGCCCACGAGCGGGCCCACCGCCGCTGGGCCCCCTGCTGGGCCAACGCCTGGCCCCACGACCGGCATCTGCAGCGTCCCCGGCTCGTCGACGTAGTCGATCGAGCCGGCGTCGGCGACGTGGGCGAGCCGGGAAGAAGTCGACCGCGAGATCGGGGTCGTCCATCACCCCTGCCTCGAGCGCGGCACGGGCACGACGGGCCTGGAAGAGCATCACCTTGGCGTCGGCCGGCCGCTGGTCGCGGGCACGGCAGGTGGCTGCCTGCACCAGGGAGTCGACGTAGTCGGGCACGTGCTGGTCGGTGCAGGTGGAAGGAGCAGGGATGTCCTCGTGGACGTGCTTCCAGGCGATCTCGATCGCACTGTCGGCTGCGTGCGGCTTGCGGCCGGTCAACATCTCGAACAGCAGGACCCCAGCGGCGTACACGTCGGTGCGGGCGTCGGCGAGACCGTGCTCGATCACCTCGGGGGCGAGGTAGGAGACGGTGCCGATGACCGCACCTCCGGCGCGGGTGTGCTGCGTGTCGGCTCCCACGGCTCGCGCGAGCCCGAAGTCGGCGACCTTGACCTGCCCCGCGGTGGAGATGAGCACGTTCTCCGGCTTGATGTCGCGGTGCACGATCCCTTGCCCGTGGGCGGCGGCCAGTGCCTGCAGCATCTGCTCCAGCAGGGCCAGGGCGCGAGCGGGCGCCATCGGAGCGTGCTCGCGGATCTCGGCGCGAAGCGTGCTTCCCCGGACGTGCTCCATGACGATGAAGAGCCGGCCCTCGTCGTCACCCTGGTCGGTGACCGACACGACGTTGGGGTGGGAGATGCGGGCCGCTGCGCGGGCCTCACGCACGAACCGACTGGCGAAGTCGGTGTCGTCGCCGAGGTCGTCGTGCATGATCTTGACCGCGACGTCTCGGGCCAACCGCCGGTCGTGGGCCTCGTAGACCGATGCCATGCCACCGCGGGCGATCCGCCGCCCGATCTCGTACCGGCCGTCGAGCACCCGCCCGGTGAGGGGATCGGCTGCGTACGGCACGGGGACTTCCTTCGCGGATCGTGGCGGCGGCTGCGCTCACGGGGAGGGCGGCGCTCCGTCGATTCTAGGTGCGGTCGGTCGCTCAGCCCGTCAAGGGCGTGTCCGGAGGGCGGGCTAGTGTCGGCCGCATGAGCGATCCCTCGCACGACAGGACCCGACCAGCTCGTCGATCTCGGCACCCTCGTCGGCGACTGGCTCGACTGGTCGCAGGTCGCCGCCGAGCTCGGCGTGCCGGTGAGCCGGGTCGGCGCCCTGGTCAAGGAGCACCACCTCGCTGGGGCGGTTCCCAGCCCCGGGGCGGGGGCTCGGGTGCCGGCGGGGCTGCTCCAGGACGGCGAGATCGTCAAGGGGGTGCCCGGTCTGCTCACCGTGCTCCACGACTACGGGTACGACGACGAGGCGATTCTCCGGTGGGTCTTCACCGAGGACCCGACCCTCCCCGGTCGGCCGATCGACGCGCTGCGCGAGAACCGTGGCTCGGAGGTGAAGCGGCGGGCCCAGGCCATGGGTTGAGCCGGGCCCAGGCCATGGGTCGGGCGGGGCAGGGACGGTCCGTGGCGGGCCCATCGAGCCGGTCGGGCCCGTCGAGCCCGGGCCTCGGCCACGGGTCTATGGTCGGACACGAGGGCCGGTGACGGTGCCGGTCCACGGCGAAGGAGGCCTTGATGAGCGGACTCGCGGCGCTGCTGGCCGGACACACCCCCCCGGCTGCCTACCAGTGGCACAACGCAGCCCAGGTGGACGACGTACGACACGCGGTCGAGCATGCCGGATGGCAGTTCCTCCATCTCGACGGCTGGACCGTCGAGGAACGTGAGCCGTTCGCCAAGGCGCTGGGTGCCACGTTCGGCGTCGACGACTCCGGTGACCTGGCCAAGGTGGGGCAGGCGCTGCCTGCGCTCGGCGCGAACCCCGGGGAGGGCACGGTGCTGCTGTGGGACGGCTACGGTCCGCTCGCCCGCCACGACCGAGCGACCTTCGACGAGGCGCTGTCGATGCTGGTCGAGCGCACCCGTGCCTCCGCTCCCTTCGCGGTGATCCTGCGCGGGGAGGGGCCCGAGCTCGATCTGGACGAGCTGCCGCACAAGCACTGAGCCGACTGGGCGCCGGCTGAGTCGGCAACCGGCCCGGCGTCACACCACCCGCTGGGTCGCGGCCTCGGCCAGCCCCCCCAGCACGCGGCGGGCGTCGTCGGTGAAGGGGGCTGCCTCCAGGGCGGCCAGCGACGTGCCGGTGAGCTGCTCGATCCGCTCCTCGACCTCTCCGTGCGCGCCGCTGCGCTCGATGATCCGCTGCAGCTCGGCCACCATGGCTCCGGGGAGCTGCTGGCCGAGCGAGGCGGCGAGCCTGGTCGCGTCGGCCGGCTCGGCGTCGCGCAGCGCCAACGCCACGAGCACGGTGCGCTTGCCCTCGGACAGGTCGTCGCCGGCCGGCTTCCCGGTCACCTCGGGATCGCCGAAGACGCCGAGCAGGTCGTCGCGCAGCTGGAAGGCCTCCCCCAGCGGGATCCCGAACGCGGTGAGGGAGGCCACCGTCTCCTTGTCGGCTCCGGCGAGCGCGGCACCGACGTGCAAGGGACGTTCGACGGAGTACTTCGCGGACTTGTAGCGCAGCACCCGCATCGCCTGCTCGATGTCGGACTCGGCTCTCGCCTGCACCGAGACGTCGAGGAACTGACCGGCGATCACCTCGGTCCGGGTCACGTCGAAGACCTCGAGCGCCGCGAGCACCTGGTCCTGCGGCAGCCCGCAGGAGCGCAACAGCTCGTCGGACCAGGCGAGCAGGAGGTCACCCAGCAGGATGGCCGCAGCCGCGCCGTAGTGCTCATGGTGACCCGGCCACCCCGCCTCACGTGCCTCGTCGGCGAACGCGCGGTGGACCGAGGGACGGCCCCGACGGGTGTCCGAGGCGTCCATGTAGTCGTCGTGCACCAGGGCGGAGGAGTGCAGCAGCTCCAGGGACGATGCGGCGCGCAGCACCGCCTGCTCCTCGACGGGGTCGGCGAAGGCGCGCACGGCCCGGAAGCCCCACAGGCAGAACATGGCGCGGAATCGCTTGCCTCCCTGCACGGCGAGACGTGCGGCTCTGGTGAGCCGGTCGGCGTCCTCGCCGAGGTCGTCGAGGGCACTGGCCTGCCGGTCGACGTAGTCGTCAAGGACCTGCTGCACGTGGGTGCGGAACCACTCGGGGTCCCAGGAGTCGGCGTTGACGGTCACGCCGGGGAGCCTAACCCGCCTTCTGGTACGCCGTCGGCCCCGCAGGAGCGCGGCCGTATGGTTCACCCATGTCTTCTCCCGAGCACGTGCCGGAGCTGCTGGCGCGCGGTCGGTCGTACTCGTTCGAGTTCTTCCCGCCCAAGGACGAGGCGGGGGCCGCCGTGCTGTGGCAGTCGCTGCGTGAGCTCGAGCCGCTGCAGCCGACCTTCGTCTCGGTGACGTACGGCGCGGGCGGCTCCACGCGCGACCGCACCATCGAGATCACCCACCGGATCGCCACCGAGACCACGATGCTGCCGATGGCGCACCTGACCTGCGTGGGCCATTCGACCGACGAGGTGAGCGACGTCGTACGGGCCTACGCCGAGGCCGGCATCCACAACGTGCTCGTCCTGCGGGGCGACCCGGCCGACGGCCCGGGAACGCCGTGGGTGCCCACGCCCGGTGGGTTGACCTACGCCAGCGAGCTGGTGGCGCTGGTCAAGTCGCTGGGCGACTTCAGCGTGGGCGTGGCTGCCTTCCCCCTGGGGCATCGAGAGGCCCTCAGCCTCGAGGACGACGTGGCGGTGCTGGTCGCCAAGGAGGAGGCCGGTGCCGAGTTCGCGGTCACCGAGATGTTCTTCCGCGCCGACGACTACTTCGGTCTGGTCGACCGGGCTCGCTCGGCGGGGGTGCGGATGCCGATCATCCCGGCGATCATGCCGATCACCAACCTGGCCCAGATCCGGCGGATGGCGGAGCTCTCCGGCCGGGAGGTCCCGGCCGAGGTGGTCGAGCGGATCAGCCGCTGGGAGGGCGACCGCGAGGGGGTGCGCGCCGAGGGGGTCCGGATCGCCTCGGAGCTGTGCGCCACGCTGCTCGACGGCGACGCGCCCGGCCTGCACTTCTACACCCTCAACCGCTCCCGGGCGACGCGCGAGATCTACGCCAACCTGCGCCTGCCCGTCGGCTGAGGCCTGCTCGGTGCCGTCGACCTCCGCGCCCACCGCCCATCGTCCCCCGACCCCTGCTGGTCCCGTGGTGGTGAGGCTTCAGAAGGCTGCGTAGAAGCGGTGCGGGATCTGCCGCACCGGCGTCAGGTCCAGCGATGCCACCTGGTTCGCCGCTGCCTGCCAGTTCCCGCCCCGGTCCGGCTGTACCAGGTCTTGCAGGTCGATCTCTGCCGGATCGAACTCGGGTGCCTGCGTCGTGTCGTGCGTCCACGCAGCGAGCTTGGCGACGACCGCATCCTCTGGCATGGCCCAGAAGCTCTCGGGATGACCCCGACCCTCCGAACGATGAATCGTCTGGCGCGCCCGCGCGGTCTTGCGCAACAGTCCTTCGTCGGCGAACTTGGCATGAAACATCCACAGCTCAGGGTCTACGGAGAAGGATTCCGCGCTCGCATGGAACGCGCTGTGCCATCGGCTGTTGCTGCGTCTGACGAGAGGCTTGCACATGGCAGGTGAGTACTTGACGAACCTGCGCTGGGAGAGGATCGAGCGACTCGGGTCGAGGGGGGGTTCGAGGAGGGGGTGGTGCACGACCTCGAGGGCGAGCGGAGCGATGACGTCGCAGTCCTGACGACGTGCGAGGTAGGCGCGCAGTCCCGAGAAGGACTCGGGGTCGGCGACCAGGAACTCGTCCACGTCGGTGTAGATCACGACGTCGTTGACCGCCAGCAAGCCGGCCGCGAGGCCATTGACCAGACGCAACCGGGTCTTGCCCCAGCCGGCCTTCCACGGCCCTGCTGGAAGGCGGTAGCGCACGCACGGCAGCTCATCGGTCGAACCGTCGACAGTGTTGTCGTCGAGGACGAACAGGTTCTGATGGCCGAACTCACCGCCGTAGTGCGCCAACCAGCGCGGCAGCATGTCCGCTTCGTCGCGCACGATGGTGATGACAGCGACGCGGGGCACGCTGGGGCGGGACCCATCGGGTGGTGAGGCTCGCATGCGCCTCACGGTAGTCGGTGTGCTCTACCCTCGGTTGAGTGGCGAGGCGCATCTTCCTTCACGTGGGGACGACGAAGAGCGGGACCACCTTCCTTCAGCGAGTCCTGTGGGCGCATCGGGACCGCCTGGTCGAGGAAGGACTGTTACTCCCGGGCAGCGGAGGTCCGGACCACTACGCGGCCGCCCTCGATGTCCGCGAAGAGCCGTTCCGGTCCGCTCAACCCGATCGGGTCCCTCACGCCTGGCGGCGGCTCGTCGAGGAGATGGCCGTCTGGCCGGGGGACGCCTTGGTCACCCACGAGTTGTTCGCACCAGCCAGCTGCGACCAGGCGAAGCGCGCGATCTCGCTGCTCGACGGATCAGAGGTGCACGTGGTGCTGACCGTGAGGGATCTCGCGCGTCAGGTTCCCTCGGAGTGGCAGGAGCATCTGAAACACAGGTCGGTGCTGACCTTCCCCGAGTTCGTCCACCAGGTGAGGACGGACCCGCGCGGGCCGTTCTCGCCCAACGGCTACTACTTCTGGGACCAGCAGCACCTCGGTGGACTGCTGTCGCGCTGGGGGCAGGTGCCCTCGCATCGTGTGCACGTCGTGACCGTGCCACCGCCGGGAGCGGGTCCGGACCTCCTGTGGGCGCGCTTCGTCAGCGTGCTCGGGATCCGGGCCGACGGCTTCGACCTGCAGGCAGCTCGTGCCAACCTCTCGCTCCGCGGGGAGCAGACCGAGTTGATCCGCCGGTTGAACGCTGCGCTCGGCTCTCGACTTCCTCTTCCCGGGCCCTACACCGGCATCGTCAAGACACTGCTGGCCCACCGTGTGCTGGCTGGACGGCCCGGGACCGCGTTCGCACTCCAAGGTCTGGACCACGCCTATGCGCGGGAGCAGGCCCGCAGAATCATCTCCGACGTCGAGGGACACTCGCCCCACGTCGTTGGAGACCTGGAGGAGCTGCTCCCCGAGGCCTCCCCCCGGGGGGCGCCTCGGGAGATGCCGCGGTCGTTCCCGAAGCGGTGTTGGACGAGGCCGTGGAAGCACTCGCCGAGGTTCTGGACCGGCTCGCCGCAGAGCGGGCCCGCAACCGCAGGCTGCGCGCCCGACAGGCGTGAGACCGCGAACCTTCAGGCCACCGATTGGCCTGCCGTGGTCCTGGCGGTGTCCTGGCGGCCTCCGTGATCTCCCCCTGCGTGATCTCCCCCGGCGTGTCGTCGTCAGCCGAGGCGCCGCCGGGCCCTGATCCACCTGGACCGATCCACCTGGACCGATCCACCTGGACCGATCCACCTGGACCGATCCACCTGGACCGATCCACCTGCTCGGGAAAGTCCCAGCGGACGTCTGACCACGAAGGTGGCTCAGCCGGGACCGATCGCCTCGGCCACCACCGCAGCGCTGAGGCCGACGAACGGCACCCACCCTCCGCCGCCGACGTGCGCGCCCGCGGCGTACACCTGGGGAAGCGGGGTCCGGGTCGAGAGCCGGTCCTTGGTGGTGGCCCGTCCCTGCCAGAGGACCCCGGCCGGGGAGCCGGACCACAGCTCGACCTGCTCACGGGGGCTGAAGGTCACCTCGGTCTCGATGATGTCGCGCAGGTCGATCCGCTTGCGAGCCAGCGCCATCACCAGTCCCTCAGAGATCTTGCCCCGACCGCTCAAGGTCCACGCCGCCTTGCCCGCGGGCGCGCGGCCGTCGGTGCGCACCGTGACCACGAACTCGTCGTGGACGACGAACTCGGCCGGGAGGTCGGGCACCTCCTCCGACAGGCCCAGGTGCGTCAGCAGTGGCGGCAGGGCGGGCATGGTGCGGTCGACGTACGCGCGGAGGGCAGGGATGCGGCGCGGGTCGACCGCGACGACGACCTTGTCGGTGTCGATGGTGCCGGTGGTGGTCTCCACGGCCGCCGGGCCGGAGCCTGCCATCACGATGTCCTGGGCGGTGGTGCCGGTGAGGACGTCGACCCGGCGTTCTCCGAGCCGCTTGGTGAGGAGGTCGGCCAGCTGACCGAAGCCGCCGGGGATGGTCCAGGTGCCGAAGTTCTGCTCGAGGTAGTCGAGCATCCCGAACCAGGCGGGGACGTTGCGGGGGTCGTGACCGCCCTGCACGCAGTGGTACCAGGCGAGGGTGCGCAGCCGGTCGTCCTTGAACCTCCTGACCACAGCCTTGTGGAGCATCAGCCTGCTGCGCATCAGGTCGTGGGTGGCGCTGCGGGCCAGGTCGGGTGACCAGGGTCGCTCGAGGTAGTCGCGACGCAGGTTGTCCCAGTTCTCGGTGTGGTCGTGGAGGTAGTCGGCCCACTGTCGGCCGAGGCCGGCACCCAGGCCCTCGTCGACGGCCGCGATCTGGGCGGCCCGGTTCCCCGACGGCAGGGCCACCTTGCTGCCGTCGACGAACCGGTGCTCGCGCATCGGCTGGACGTGCACCAGGTCGAGCTCGCGGTCGAGCGGACGACCGGACTTGCGGAAGAGGTCCCGCAGCACCGCCGGCAGCGCGGTGGCATGGGGGCCGGTGTCCCAGGCGAAACCGTCGCGCTCCACGGTTCCGATCGCTCCGCCGAGGGTGGGGAGCGCCTCGACGAGCGTCACGTCGTGGCCGAGCTTGGCCAGTCGGGCCGCGCTGGCGCAGCCGCCCAGGCCACCGCCGATCACGACGATGCGGGCCACCTCAGCGCACCTCGATCTCGGTCGCGCGGGTCAGGGCCAGCAGCTCCTCGTACGTCGTGGAGAAGACCGCGGCGGGATGCCCGGCAGCGGCCCAGACGACCTCGTGGGCGCGGAGCGAGCGGTCCAGGTACGTCGGGATCGGGGCCGGGTGGGCCAGCGGCGAGACCCCGCCGATCACCTGCCCGGTATGGGCCCGGACGAAGTCGGGTGCGGCTCGTCGCAGCTCGGGAAGGCCGTGCTCGGTGGCGACCTTGGCGGTGTCGACCCGGTGGGCGCCGCTGGTGAGGATCAGGACGGGTGCCCCGTCGCCGTCGAAGAGCAGGCTGTTGGCGATCGCCCCCACCTCGCAGCCCAGCGCGGCGGCAGCGAGTGCTGCGGTGTGCACGGTCGCGGGGAGCAGGACGACCTCGCCCCGTCCACCCGCGGCACGCAGCGCCGCCCGGAACGCGCCGACGGCTGCCGGCTCGGCGGGACTGTCGGTGCCCGCGGCTGGACTGGCGTCCCGAGCCGGGGCAGGTGGTGAGCCCGGTCCTGGTGCCGGCCGGGGGCTGCTGTCGGTCAACGGACGGATCTCCACAGGGACGGCAAGGGGCTTGACGCGATGTCGGGGAGGGGGTGTAACGTTCGAGTCGTTCGAACACATGTTCGAACGAGCGAGTGGCGGGGGTGACCTCGACCCCCATCCCCGCCACGCACTCTCTCACAGCACGACAGGGGTCGGAACGGGTCGAGACGTTCTCACGAGGGGTCGGCACAGAGGGTCGGCACAGAGGGTCGGCACAGAGGGTCGGTCGAGATGACTCGTTCGGAGGAGCAGATGCGCAAGTACGACGACCTCGTCGAGGTCCGCAGGGGAATGGTGGCCGGAAGCCGCGGCCAGGTGGAAGGACCCACCCAGTTCCTGTGGCGGGGGCGGCTCTGGAAGGTCTTCGACGTCACGGCTCAGTGGGTGGAGACCACCCCCTGGTGGCAGGCGGAGGAGGTCGGTGACCTGCTCGCCGAACGCGAGGTCTGGCGGGTGGAGGCGGCTCCTGGCCGGGCTGCCCGGGAGGGCTCCGGTGGTGTCTTCGACCTCGCCTTCGACTGGACGCAGGGCACCTGGACCCTCGCGCACTGCCTGGACTGAGGAGGACTCGATGACGACGACAGTGACCGACTCGACCTCGTTCAGCTCCTTCGACGTGCCGGCGGCGACGTTCGCCTACCTTGAGCGCGCGGCCGCGTCGCTGCGGGAGGCGGTGATCTCCACCGACGTGGGGCTGCGCTACGCCCACGCCCACATCGCGGCACTGCGTGCCACTGCCGCACTGCTGGCGGCTCGCGCCCGGCCACAGGAGGGCCGACGCCGGCAGCAGCGCAACGCCTGGGTGCTGCTGGCTCAGGTGGCCCCTGAGCTCGAGGAATGGGCGCGTTTCTTCGCGGCGGGAGCGGCCAAGCGAGCCGCGGCGGAGGCGGGTTCGCGCCGGGCGGTGACCGAGCGCGAGGCCGACGACCTGGTGCGCGATGCCGACCGGTTCCTCGCCGTGGTCGAGGAGTCCCTCGGACTCACCCGCCATCTGCCGGTCGGTGACCGGTTGGCCCGCGCCGCGACGGGGTGAGAGCGGTGGGCGACCCGTTCGTCCACCTCCACGTCGCTTCCGGCTACTCCCTCCAGTACGGCGCCTCCCACCCGGAGACGCTGGTGGAGCGTGCCGTGGAGCAGGAGATGGACACTCTCGCACTCACCGACCGTGACGGCGTCTACGGCGCGATCCGGTTCGTCCGTGCCTGTCAGTCCGCGGGTGTGCGGCCGGTGCTCGGTGTCGATCTCGCGCTGGGACCCCGCCCGCCGATGCGTGCCCCCACCCCGGTGCGCGGAGGTACGCATCGGGACCCCCGGCTGCCGCGGGTCACCTTCCTCGCCGCCAGTCGGCAAGGGTGGGCCGCGATCTGTCGGTTGATCTCGGCGACCCATCTCGAGGGTGAGCGAGGTGACCCGGTCTGCAGTCTCGACCTGGTCGCCGAGCATGCCGCGGGCCGTGACGTGGTCGCGCTGCTGGGACCCGCCTCCCCGCTGGGGGCGGCGGTGGCCGCGCGCCGCGACGACCACGGCGCCGCCGTGCTGCGGCAGTGGCGCGAGCTGTTCGACCCCGCCGACCTGGTGGTCGAGGTCGTCGACCACCGGATCGGCGGCCACGGGCCGGGTTCTGCACCTCAGGCGGCTCGGATGCTGGGGATTGCCAGGGCCGCGGGCGTCCCCGCCGCGATCTCCAACGCGGTGCGCCACGCAGACCGTGCCGGTGCCGTGGTCACCGACGTCCTCGACGCCGCGAGGCGGCTGGTCCCGCTCGACCTGCGTCACCTCGACCGGCGCAACGCCGAGGGCTACCTCAAGTCGGGCAAGGAGATGGCCGAGGTCGCCGAGGAGGTCGCCCGTACCGCGGGGCTGGGGTCGCGGGAGGCTCGCGAGCTGCTCAGCCGCAGCAGGACCGTTGCCGAGCGCTGCGCGATCGACCCCCGCGCCGACCTCGGCATCGGAGAGGTCCACTTCCCGGAGCTGCGGGGGGGCGGCGCTGCGCCGGCCGAGGCGCTGCTGCGGCAACGCTGCGAGGCGGGTATCACCGAGCGCTACGGCAACGCCCCGCGGCAGCGGATCTGGAAGCGGCTCGACGACGAGCTGGGGGTGATCGACCAGCTCGGCTATGCCTCGTACTTCCTCACCGTGGCCGACGTGTGCGGCACGATCCGTGGCCTGGGCATCCGCACCGCCGCCCGCGGGTCGGGCGCCGGGAGCCTGGTCAACTACCTGCTCCGGATCTCCGGGATCGACCCGTTGCGCCACGGCCTGCTCATGGAGCGGTTCCTCTCGCCGTTGCGCACCGGACTCCCCGACATCGACATCGACGTGGAGTCCGCACGCCGGCTGGAGGTCTACGAGGCGATCCTCGACGCCTATGGAGGAGAACGTTGTGTCAGCGTCTCGATGCGCGACACCTACCGGGTCCGCCACGCCATCCGTGACGTCGGAGCCGCCCTGGCGATGCCACCGGCGGAGATCGACGCGCTCGCCAAGGCGTTCCCCCACATTCGGGCCCGCGACGCCCGGGTCGCGCTCCGTGAGCTTCCCGAGCTGCGGTCGGCGGGGCTGGGGGAGGAGCGGCTTCAGCTGCTGTTCCGTCTCGCCGAGCAGCTCGACGGGCTGCCTCGCCACATCGCGATGCACCCGTGCGGGGTGCTGCTCTCGGACCTGACCCTGCTCGACCGCAGCCCGGTCGAGGCCAGCTTCGCCGGCTTCCCGATGAGCCAGTTCGACAAGGACGACGTGGAGGATCTCGGCCTGCTCAAGCTCGACGTGCTCGGCATCCGGATGCAGTCGGCGATGGCCCACGCGGTCGCCGAGATCTCGCGGGTCGACGATGTGCAGGTCGATCTGGACGACGAGGCGCAGGTGCCGCTGGGGGACCCTGACACCTACCGGCTGATCAGCAGTGCCCGCACCCTCGGCTGCTTCCAGATCGAGTCGCCCGGTCAGCGTGAGCTGGTGGGCAAGTCCGGCATCGAGACCTTCGAGGAGATCATCGCCGACATCTCGCTGTTCCGGCCCGGCCCGGTGAAGAGCGACATGATCACGCCCTACCTCGAGGCCAAGCAGGGGTGGCGGATGCCGCTCTACCTGCACGACGACTTCCGGCCGATCCTGGGTCAGACCCGGGGGGTGGTGGTCTACCACGAGCAGGTCATCGAGCTGTTCGCCCAGCTGACCGGCTGCTCCTTGGCCGAGGCCGACGAGGCGCGTCGGGCGATGAGCACTCCCGAGGGGATGGAGAAGATCCGCACCTGGTTCCTGCCGAGGACGCTGGGTCGCGGCTACTCCGCGCGGCTGGCGGAGCAGATGTGGGGGGTGCTCGCCTCCTTCGCCTCGTTCGGCTTCTGCAAGGCCCACGCCGCGGCCTTCGCGTTGCCCACCTTCCAGTCGGCGTGGCTCAAGACCCACTACCCGGCTCCCTTCTTCGCCGGGCTGCTTACCCATGACCCAGGGATGTACCCCAAGCGGCTGATCCTCGACGACGCCCGGCAGGTCGGCATCGAGGTGCTCGGGGTGGACGTGGACCACAGCGAGGCGACCTACACCGTCGAGCTCCTGGAAGGGGGGCGCCATGCCCTCCGGGTCGCGCTGGCGGAGGTCCGTGGCATCTCCGAGGCTGAGGTGGCGCGGGTGGTCACGGCCCGCCCCTTCGCCTCGCTCACCGACTTCTGGCACCGGGCCGGGATCTCTCGGCCCGTGGTGGAGCGGCTGGTCCTGGCTGGAGGGTTCGACGGCATCTACGGCATCCGTGCCGGGGGGCCAGGAGGGCGAGGCCGGGTCACCCGGCGCGACCTGCTGCTCCAGGTGGCCGACCTCGACCGCTACAGCCGTGGGCTGCAGCGCGCCGCAGGGCGCACCCGTCGCAGGTCCCGTCCTGGTGTGTCCGAGGCGGCCACGGTCCGCGAACGAGCCGCAGCCCAGGGTCGCGCCACCCCCGTCCCGGAACCGGTGGAGTCGGTCCAGCTGACCCTCGACCTTGGCGACTCGCCGGCCGATGCGCTGCACTCCGGCGAGGTGAGCGGGCTGCCGGAGATGGCGCCGATGGAGCGGGTGCAGGCTGAGCTCGAGGTGCTCGGCCTCGACGCCAGCGGCCATGTCATGGAGTTCTACGCCGACTTCCTCGCCGAGGTCGGGGTCACTCGCTCACGTGACCTGCTGCAGCACCGCCGGGCGGAAACCCTGCTGGTGGCGGGGGTCAAGGTCGCTACTCAGACTCCTCCGATCCGGTCGGGGCGGCGGGTGGTCTTCCTGACCCTCGACGACGCGACCGGACCGGTCGACCTCACCTTCTTCGAGGACGCCTTGGCCTCGTGCGCCACCACGGTCTTCCACTCCTGGCTGGTGCTCGCCCGCGGTGAGCTGCGTCGCACCGGACGACGCGGGGTCTCGTTGCGTGCGACCGGCTGCTGGGAGCTCACCGCCCTTCACGAGCTGTGGCGTCGCGACGGGCCCGACGCCGTGCGTCGGAAACTCGCCCAGCCCGGTCAGCAGGGTGACGACACCGACGACACCGGCGGTCGACGGGTGCTGGTGCACTCCAGCGGTTTCCGGATGTCTCCGTACGCCGACATCAAGCCGGCCGGCGCCGACGGGCAGCAGCCGGGGTGGCAGCCGCCGCGCTCGCTGTGGCACTCCTCGCCGGGGAGCGCCGGACGATGAGGATGGCTGCGTCAGTGGCGGTCTCGATGGGGGGGCCGACGGTTGTCGGCGTGACCGTAGGGTGGGCCGCATGGTCGGTGCCGGCACCTCTTCCAGCGCAGCGGGGTCACGTGCCCAGATCCGCACCGCGGTGGTGTGGCGGGGGCTGTCCGAGCGGCTCGCCGAGCTCCCCGACCCGGCGCAGGTGCTCGACATCGGCGGCGGCACCGGTGGTTTCGCGGTGCGGATTGCCGAGCAGGGCCACGGGGTCACCGTGGTCGACCCCAGTCCCGATGCGTTGGCGATCCTCGATCGGCGCAGCAGCGAGTCCCAGGTCTCCGAACGGGTGCGAGGGGTCCAGGCCGACCTCTCGCAGCTGGCTGACCTGGTCACGGCCGGCGAGCTGGCAGCCGACTTCGACCTGGTCCTGTGCCACGGCGTGCTCGAGGTGGTCAAGGACCCCGCTGCAGCAGTGCGGTCGTTGGCCGACCGGGTGCGTCCTGGCGGGACGCTCAGTCTCCTCGTGGCCCAGCGGCACGCCGCGGTGGTCGCCCGTGCCACGGCCGGCCACCTGCTGCAGGCGCTGGAGACGCTGCGCGGCGACGTCACCTCCGGCCGGTTCACCGCCGTCGAGGTCGGCGAGCTGCTGGCCGACGCCGGCTTCACCGGCACCGCGATGCACGCGGTGCGGGTCTTCACCGACCTCGTGCCGAGCTCCCTGGTCGACCTCGAGCCCGGCGCGGGCGCACTGCTCGCCGAGCTGGAGCAGGAGGTCGCCGAGCGTCCGGACTACCTCGCCCTGGCGACCCAGGTCCACGCCCTCGCCCGCCGCCCCTGACTCCCCTCTCGACCTTCACCCGGGTCCGGTCGGGAGCCTTCGGTGACCCCGATCCTGCACGTCGATATGGATGCGTTCTACGCGGCCGTGATGACTCGTGACCGGCCCGAGCTCGGCGACGTGCCGGTGATCGTCGGCGGCGGGCACCGCGGGGTGGTGCTGTCGGCCAACTACCGGGCTCGGAAGAGCGGAGTGCGCTCCGGCATCCCGATGGGGCGAGCGCGACGGATGTGTCCCCACGCCGAGGTGGTGCGGCCCGACTACGACCTCCTCACCACGGTGTCCTCGTCGGTGATGGAGGTCTTCGCCCGGATCACCCCGCTGGTGCGCCCACTCTCGCTCGACGAGGCGTTCCTCGACGTCCACGGCGCCGTCCGACGCCTCGGTGAGCCGGCGGCGATCGCTGAGCTCATCCGTGCCCAGGTCGCTGACGAGCAAGGCATCACCTGCTCAGTGGGAGCTGCCGGCACCATCGGCGTGGCCAAGGTCGCCAGTCGGCGCGCCAAGCCCGACGGCGTCCTGGTGGTGCCGGATGCGGAGGTGGTGTCGTTCCTGCACCCGTTGCCCGTCGAGGAGCTGTGGGGGGTCGGGGACAAGACCGGTGCCCAGCTGCGCCGTTTCGGCCTCGTCACCGTCGGCGACGTCGCACACACGCCGGTGAACACGCTGCAGCGGGCGATCGGTCGCGCGGCAGGCACCCACGTGCACGGGCTGGCCTGGGGGGTCGACGCTCGCACGGTCGCTACCACCCGGTCCGTGCGTGGTTTCACCGCAGCTCCCGAACCCGACAAAAGTGTCGGGGCGGACGAGACCTTCGGGCGTGACACCGACGACCCCGAGGTGATGCTGCGTGAGCTGCTGCGGTTGACGGCGAAGGTGACCGCACGGATGCGGGCGGCGGAGGTGGTGGGGCGCACGGTGACGGTGAAGATCCGGTTCGCCGACTTCACCACGATCACCCGCAGTCGCACCCGTCCGGAGGCCAGCGACGTCACCTGGGAGATCTACGGCACCGTCCAGGAGGTCTTCGGCGCCCTCGGGCTCCAGCGTGCGCGGGTCCGGCTGGTGGGGGTGAGAGTGGAGGGCCTGGCACCGCGTGAGCGCACCACCCGGCAGCTGATGCTGGGGGAGTCGTCCCGTGGCTGGCCCGAGGCCGACCGGGCGGTCGACCGGGCGGTCGACCGGTTCGGCTCGGCGGCGGTGCGCCCGGCCTCGTTGCTCGCGGCCCACGCAGCCCACCGCGATTGACCTCGCGTGCTGTGGGCAAATTGTGATCGCGGCTATCCCCACAACCAGGGGAACCCTAGAATCGAACCCACAGACCCGTCGCCTTGGAGGGACCGTGCCGCTCTCGGAAGAAGAGCTGCGTCTGCTGGAGCAGATGGAGCGCGCGCTTGTCGCCGATGACCCCAAGCTGGCCTCGACGATGCGGGGCACCCGCGTCCGTCGTCATGCGCGGCGACAGATGATCGGGGGCGGCCTGGGTTTCGTGGCCGGGATCGCTCTCCTCATGACTGGTGTCGTGGTCCCCTTCATCGCCGCCGGGATCGTCGGCTTCGTGATCATGTTGGCCTCGGCCTACCTCGCGCTCTCCGCCTGGCGCGGGCAGGAGGCGGCTTCGGCCGAGACGGCCACGCCCCCGACCGAGGGGGGCGAGCCCAGTCTGCGCATGGTGCAGGGCGGCAAGCGACCCCGACGGAGCCGATCCACCAAGTCGCAGGCATCGGGAGGCTCGATGATGGAGCGCTTCGAGGAGCGGTGGCGTCGTCGCCGCGAGCAGGGCTACGGCCGCGACTGACGCGCCACCCGTCACACCCGGAGGTTGTCCTCCTGTGAGGCACGGGAACGCTGCTGTGCTGCCTCGGAGCCTTCGACCGGTTCGGTGGAGCCGCGTGGCACCGAGCTTGGCCACCAGGTCGCACGGCGGCGCTGCCGGGGGTCTGCCCGGTGCCAGAGTGCGCGGGTGACCAGCGTGGTCGAGGCCCACGCGGACTCGCCCTGCTCCTGCGGCAACGGCTGAGCAGCGAACCGGGCACGTTCGACGCTGGCGACCACGGCCTCGACCGCGGCCTCGACCTGGTCGACCGGAGTCGGCGAGCCTGCCCCCGCCCTGCGGGATCCGATCGGCGCCTGACGGACCAGGGTCAGCAGCCGGTGACGCTGCCGGTCCAGGGTCACGTGGTCGTCCCAGTCGTGGCCGAGGTCGATGACCACGGCGCGCAGCTCGTCCCACGCCGCCTCCGCCCCGTGGTCGCCGTCGACGGCGACTGCCCGTGCCCGCAGCCGTCGCTGCCGGAACCGCACGATCCGCGGCGTGAGCAGCAGCAGCGGGAGGAGCAGGACAAGGCCCGGAAGGGCCCACCACCAGCTGGCTCCTCCGGTGTCGCCGCCGGCTCCGGCAGACTCGATCGGGTCCTCCTGGCGGAGCGTGCGGTCATCGCTGGGCGCGCTCGCGGACGCCGACGGGCGCTCGGTCGGCGCGACCTCGGGCACCTGGCCCACGGTGTAGCCGGGCACCGACGGCGCCTGGTCGGCCGGGGTCGGCTCGAAACGCACCCACCCGACGCCCCCGAAGTAGAGCTCGGGCCACGCGTGCAGGTCGTGGGCGCTGAACAGCCAGGTGTCCGGGCCCACGTCGTCGCCGCGCAGGAATCCGACGGCCACCCGCGCCGGGATGCCTTGGAGCCGGGCCATGACGGCCATCGCCGAGGCGAACTGCTCGCAGTACCCGACCCGGCCGTCAGGCCCCGGGGTCAGGAAGCTGCGAAGGTCGTCGACCCCGTTGCCGGCACCGCGTTCGGTCGAGTACCGGAAGTTGGCCGGGTCGCGGAACCACTGCTGCAGCGCGACCGCCCGCGCGAAGCTCGAGTCGCCGCCAGCGGTGACGTCGTCGGTCAGCTGGCTCAGCCACTCCGGCACGTCGTTCTCGAACGGCAGCTCGGTGTTGGCGCGGGCGATTCTCGCGGGTGGCGAGGTAGCCGCCACGAGCTGGTCGGCGGTCGGCAGCGCCCTGAGCCCGGTCGCGGTGTAGTCCAGGCCAGCGGTGTCGAGGTCGTCGTCCAGCGTGGTGACGTCGAGGGTGTCGGTGTCGTAGCGCCAGTCCCCGGGAGCGGAGGCAGCCACGGCCGGGAAGGGCAGCGGCAGCCAGTCCGACTCGAAGTCCTCCCAGGCGGAGACGCGATAGAGGTGGCTTCGTTGGGGGACGTCGTCGGAGAGCCCGGCGGGAGGAGGCAACGACCCCTCGACCCGCTGGCTCGGCGGGAGGTCCCGCTGCGAGGGCCGCCAGGTGTTGCCGTCGAAGGAGTCGAGCGCGCTGATCCGCAGGTACGACGGGTCGGGGTCGTCGGTGCGCACCGTGAGGAGATTGACGTCAGGTCCCTGCACCAGGTCGCGCCTCAGGTCGGTAAGCGGGTTGTCGATGGTGACATCGCCCGAGTCGCCCCCACCGCCGCGCCCGATGAGACCGACGCTGTCGGGGACCAGTGCGCTGGCGGCGACCGCGACCAGCAGCGAGGGCGCCAGCACGCGCACGAGCGGGCCCCGGCTGCGTCCCAGCAGCGTCACGGTGGGCAGCGGGGTCGGCTCGCCGCCGGCCGATTCCTGGCCCGAGAAGCCGGTCAGCGAGTGTCCCCAGACCCCCACCCAGCGCAGCTGCTCCGCGGCCACCAGGAGGAGGAAGGCCCCAGCGGCCAGCACGAAGTAGTCCCACCTCATCCCTCCGGTGACCGCGACCGGGAGCGTGAACGCGGCCAGCAGTGGCAGGCCGGCGAGGGTGGCTCGGGCGTATGTCGTCGCGTACGCGTCGACCAGCAGGATGACCACGGCGCCGACCGCGATCATCAGCGGGTCGAAGGCGGTGGCCTCCTCGGGGACCGGCGCGGCCCACTCCTGGGCCGCCGCCGCTGCCCGTTGCAGGGTCGCCCCCACCTCGGCCAGGGAGCTGGCGCTGGGGACCCAGCCGCCGGTGGCCACGTCGCCGGCCCAGCGCACGTGCAGCACCTCGGCCACCCCCACGGCCTGGAGCAGCACGACCGCGGGGCGAGGAAGACCCATGCTGCGCAGCACCACTCCGACGACCGCCACCCCGAAAGCAAGGATCGTCAGCGGGCGGGTGTACCCGCTCGGATCCACCGCGAGGCCGGACCAGCCCAGGATCGTGAAGGTCGTGGCGACCGCTGCCAGGACGGCCGGGGTGGCATCGGCGAAGGGGCGTCGTCGCGTGGTGGCGGGTCCGGTCGCCACCTCACTGCCCGCACCGGCCGCGGTCATGGCGTGGCCGCCGCACGGGCAGGCGCGAGCGCGCGCCAGGCTGCGTCAGGAGCGTCGCCGGGGCGGACCGTGGTTGCGCGCCACCCGTCCGCGATCAGCCAGGTCGCGTCGAGTGGCTCCCCAGCGGACCGGGGCCCGGCTGCGCTCGAGGCCGTGCCCCGCCGGGCAGAGGTGTCGAGCTGGAGCGCCAGGGCGTGGTCGGCGCTGTGACGCAGCCGGCGCAGCGCTCCGGAGTCAGCGGTGGTGCAGCTGCCGAGCACCGCCACCAGGAGGCCGCCGTGCTGGGGTCCGGCCCAGCCGGTGTCGATCCGCAGCCGGTCGGTCTGCCCCAGCACCGCCAACGACTCCAGCAGCGGTGCCGCCTCGCTGGCGGTCACCCCGTGCTCATGCCACTGCTGCACCTGCGGCCCGGCAGGGTCGGCGGTCGTCAACCGCACCCGGTAGCCGCGCCCGACGAGGTGGATGGCCACGGATGCCGCCACCGAGACCGCCTGCTCGAACGAGGAGGCCGCCCCCACCCCTCGGTGCGCACGATGCCTGTTGTCCACGAAGACGGTTGCTCGCGACTGCCAGGGTTGCTCCTCGCGCCGGACCATGAGCTGGCCCGTCCGGGCGCTGGAGCGCCAGTGGACCCGGCGCAGGTCGTCGCCCCGGCGGTAGTCGCGGATGGTCACGTCCTCCGGGCTGCCCCCCGCGAAGGCGCGTGGCCGATTGTCCCCGGACCCGGTCCAGGCCCCGGTCAGGGCGATCGGAGGAAGTGTCACCACCCGGGGCGTGACCAGCAGGTCGCCGTGCGAGGTGAAGGAGCGGTAGCTCTCCACCATCCCCAGCGGGTCGACCACCCGGACGGTCATCGGGCCGAGCAGGTAGTGCCCCCGCATCGGGGGACGCACCCGGTAGGTCATCT
Source organism: uncultured Actinomycetota bacterium (assembly GCA_963801135.1). Classification (GTDB taxonomy): domain Bacteria; phylum Actinomycetota; class Actinomycetes; order Propionibacteriales; family Nocardioidaceae; genus Marmoricola_A. The sequence continues at coordinate 58,228 of CAWDDN010000001.1, forward strand.
CGCGCGACCAGCGGCCGACGGCGCGGTCGAGCATGAACCGCGGCCGGCGACCCAGCGTGGACGGCAGCTGCTCCTCGAGGAGCAGGATCCCGCCACCGGCGCTGCCCTGGCAGGAGAGCCCCAGCCTGACCTGCGCCTCCTGGCCGGCGGACACGGTGGCGGGCGCCACGGTGCGCGACAAGCCGAGTCGGTGCCGGAACCGGCGGAGCAAGAGCGCCGAGACCAGGGGCACGACCAGCAGCAGGACCCCGACCCTGGCCAGGTCGTCGAGCCCGAGGACGTAGGCGCTGGCCAGCGTGGTCACGCCGGCGGACATGAACGCCCGGCCGCGACCGGTGAGCGAGCTCAGCCTGGGACGCACCGACGGTCCGATCAGGCTCGCCAGGTGCCGCCGGGCGCGGGCACGGTGTCGAGCACCTGCTCCAACACCTGCTCCACGGTGCGACCCTTCATCGTGGTCTCCACGGTCGGCAGGAGCCGATGCGCCAGGATCGGAGCGGCCAGGCCGCGGACGTCGCTGTCGGTGACGAAGTCCCGCCCGTCGATGGCCGCGACGGCGCGAGCGGCACGCACGAGGTGCAAGGTGGCCCGGGGTGAGGCCCCCAGGCCCAGCTCGTGACTCCGGCGGGTCGCGCCGGCGATGGCGACGGCGTAGCGCTGCACCGCGGGGGAGACGTGGACCTGCGACACCGTTCGGGCCAGTCGCCGAACCGTCTCGCCGTCGGTGACGGGCCGCAGCTGACGCAGCGGTCCCGTGCCCGCCCGCGAATCCAGCATGGCCATCTCGGCTGCCTCGCCCGGATAGCCGATCGCGACCCGGGCCATGAAGCGGTCGCGCTGTGCCTCGGGCAGTGCGTAGGTGCCTTCCATCTCGATCGGGTTCTGGGTGGCGATGACCATGAAGGGAGACTCGAGGTGGTAGGTGGTCCCGTCGACGGTCACCTGCTGCTCCTCCATGCACTCGAGCAGTGCCGACTGGGTCTTGGGGGAGGCACGGTTGATCTCGTCCCCGACGACGATGTTGGCGAAGACCCCGCCGGGCCGGAACTCGAAGTCGTGGGTCTCCTGGTTGAACACCGAGACCCCCGTGACGTCGCTGGGCAGCAGGTCGGGGGTGAACTGGATGCGGCGAACCGAGCAGTCGATCGAGCGTGCCAGGGCCTTGCTCAGCATGGTCTTGCCGACCCCGGGGACGTCCTCGATCAACAGGTGCCCCTGCGCCAGGAGCACCGCCAGGGCGGTCCGGACGACATCGCGCTTGCCTTCGATGACCTGCTCGACCGCGGACGTGACCCGACCGGCCACCTCGCCCACCTCGGTGATGTCAGCGACCTCTCCATCCTCACCCGGGCCCTGCCCAGGCTCGCTCCCGTCCTGGGCCGGGCCCCGGCTGCGGGCGCCGGCCCCTGCGTTCGTCGTGGGGGTGGTCACTCGAGGTCCTCTCCCGTGCGGCGGGTTGCTGTCACCACTGTCGCAGCACGATCGCGCTCCCACCACTGTCCCAGCCACCACCAAGGAGGGTCCGGGGTGCGGCCATCGGCGGTGCCCCGGGCGGGGGGACCGAGCAGCGGATATCGGGGAGAAGTGATTGACGGGGGAGGAAAGTGGAGTAAGGTGGAGCGCAGTGGAGGAGACGTGTCCCCGCTGGCGACCGGGAGGTGACCGATGTTCTTCGGCACCTACACCCCCAAGCTGGACGAGAAGGGACGGCTCTTCCTGCCGGCGAAGTTCCGCGACCAGCTGTCGGGAGGGCTGATGGTCACCAGGGGTCAGGAGCACTGCCTCTACGTGTGGCCGCAGGCCGAGATCGAGCGGGTCACCGAGCGGCTCCGGGAGGCCCCGGTCTCCCACAAGGCCACGCGTGACTACATCCGGATGTTCTCCTCCGGCGCATCGGACGACGCTCCCGACAAGCAGGGCCGGATCACCATCCCGTCCCAGCTGCGCGAGTGGGCCTCGCTGTCCAAGGAGGTGGTGGTCATCGGCGCGATGACCCGCCTCGAGATCTGGGACGAGGCCAAGTGGGCCTCCTACTCCGAGGAGCAGGAGGAGTCCTTCGCCGAGCTCTCCGAGGAGGTGTTCCCGGGAATCTGAGCCGTCCGACCGGCACGGTCCAGCACCCATCAGAATCAGCACCGTCAGAACCAGCAACCCATCCGACCCCGCGACCTCGTGTTCGCGAGACGAGGCCCACGCCCGCTCCGCCCGACCGTCTGGCGCACCTTCCCCGGTGCCAGAAGGCCATCTCCCAGGGCAGAGCGGGTGGGGACCTGGCCCCGTGACCACGGACCGCCCTCACCGGTGAGACCAGGAGGCAGCCGACATGAGTGTCGTTGCACACCCCGGGCCTCGGACACCGAGGCCGGCCCCCGCACGTCCGCGTCACCGCGCCGTCATCGAGGAGGCCCTGGACAACCGGCGCTGTCCTCGCCGCGTGCGCTACGAGGTGCGCGACGGTGTGGCGGTGGTGGTCTTCTCCGCGGCGTCGTCGACCGCGGCCGCCATGGCCTTCGGGTTCCTGCTCTCGCGGGCCGGGTAGCCGCAGGTGCCGACGATGACCCCACCGCGGCACGTCCCCGTGATGCGGGAGCGCGTCGTGGAGCTGCTGGGCCCTGCCCTGCAACCAGCACACGGTGACGATCCGGTCGTCGTGGACGCCACCCTCGGGCTGGGCGGGCACACCGAGGCGCTCCTCCAGGCCGTGCCGCGCCTGCGCGTCGTCGGCGTCGACCGCGACCCCGAGGCGCTGCGCAGCAGCGGCGACCGACTCGCGGCGTACCGGGACCGGCTGTCGCTGGTGCCGGCTGTCTTCGACGAGATCCCCGACGTCCTCGCGAGCCTGGGGATGTCCACCGTCGAGGGCGTGCTGTTCGACCTCGGCGTCTCGAGCATGCAGCTCGACCTGCTGGAGCGAGGCTTCGCCTACGCCGAGGACGCGCCCCTCGACATGCGCATGAGCGGGGAGGGTCGTTCTGCTGCCGACGTGCTCAACAGCTACTCCGCGAGGGAGCTGACGCGCGTGCTGCGCGTCTACGGTGAGGAACGCTTCGCCGCTCGGATCGCGGCTCGTGTCGTGCGGGAGCGGGAGCGGGAGCCCTTCAGCGGATCGGCGCGTCTGGTCGAGCTCGTGCGGGAGGCGATCCCGGCGGCGGCTCGCCGGACCGGCGGTCATCCGGCCAAGCGAACATTCCAGGCGCTGCGGATCGAGGTCAACGACGAGCTCGCCGCGCTCGAGCGGGCGCTCCCGGCGGCGTTCGACGCCCTCGGGGTCGGCGGTCGCGTGGTCGTCATGTCCTACCACTCGTTGGAGGACCGGATCGTCAAGCGGTTCCTCGTCCGTCACAGCACCCTCGACGTGCCGCCGGGGATGCCGGTGGTGCCGGAGAGTGCGCAGCCGCCGCTGCGGCTGCTCACCAGGGGTGCGGAGCAGGCCGGCGTCGACGAGGTCGAGGACAACCCCCGGGCCAGGTCGGTCCGGGTGCGTGCAGCGGAACGGGTGCGGCCCGGTGCTCTGGGCGCCAAGGAGAGGAAGCGGTCGCGATGAGTGGACTGATGGGACAGGCGCGTTCGCGGTTGCCTCGGATCGCCGAGCAGGCGATCGAGCGGGCACGCCTCACCGTGGTGCCGCGGACGAGCCCCCACGCGCCCCGCGCCCCCTTCGTCATCGTCGTCGCGGCGGTGTCCCTCATCGGCGTGCTCGGGCTGCTCATGTTCAACACCTCCATGCAGCAGGCGTCGTTCACCGCCGCCGAGCTGGAGGGGCGGCACGCGGAGCTGCGGGCAGAGGAGCAGCGGCTCCGGATGGAGCTGGACCGGCTGCGCGACCCGCAGCGGGTGACGCAGGAGGCGCAGCGACTCGGGATGGTGTCGATGCTGACCCCCGCCTTCCTCGACCTCTCCGACGGCAAGGTCGTGGGCGAGGCCGTGCCGGCCTCGGCGCTCGACCGGATGCGGCTGCGGCCACGTCCGCCGCAGGTGCCCGAGGAGTACCGGGTCGCCCCCGCGGTCGTGGAGGTGCCGGTCGAGGACGGTCAGGGTGGCGTGACGATCCCGGGCGGCGCGCCTTCGATCGTCGAGCGGCCCGACGCGTCATCCTCGACTGACGGCCGGTCCTCCGACCGTCGGTCGAACGATAGGGAACCGGCGGCCCGGGACCAGGACCGCTGAGACCGCCACCCGAGCCGCAGGACAGGAGCAGCAACCCGTGCCGGACCGCCCGTCAGCCGACGCCCGCCGTCGAGGCGCGCGCACTGTGCCGACGCAGCGGATGCGCGTCGGCTTCGTGATCGTGGCGATCCTGACCTCCGTCTTCGCGGTGCGCCTGGTGCAGCTTCAGGGGCTGGACGCCGCGGCGTACGCGGCGCAGGCCCGTGAGCTGGGCGCGGTCAGCGAGGTGTTGCCGGCGACGCGCGGAACGATCCGTGACCGGGACGGTGTCGCCCTCGCCGAGTCCCTTGACGGCATGATGATCGTGGCCGACCCGAGCAAGACCCGCGATGACGCTCCGGAGATCGCCGCGCTGCTCCAGAAGCGACTGGGCATCAACTACATCGACGCGGTGAAGAACCTGGACTACCCCGATGAGGACGCCCGCTTCCGCTACATCGCGCGTCGGGTCCCGTCGGCCAAGGCGCGCGCTGTGGTCGAGGAGCTCAAAGAGCTCAAGTACAAGGGCGTCGACCTCCGCCGCGACCCGCTGCGCAGCTATCCGGGCCGCGACATCGCTGCCAACCTGCTGGGGTACACCAACCGCGTGGGCCAAGCCGTCGGCGGCGTCGAGATGACCTATGACAAGCGGCTCAAGGGCAAGGACGGCTCGACGACCTACGACGTCGGCATCAACGGCACTCGCGTTCCCCTGGGTGACAACAGCATCGTGGAGCCTCGCGATGGTGAGGACCTCACCCTCACCATCGACCGCGACCTGCAGTTCTACGCCCAGCGGCTGCTGAGGCAGGCCGTGGACGGCGCGCGGGCCGAGTCGGGCTCGGCGGTCGTCATGGACGTGCGCACCGGAGAGCTGCTGGCCGTGGCCGACTACCCGACCTACGACGCCAACGACGACTACCACGAGGAGGAGGCTCCGCTGGGGTCCGCCGCCTTCGCCGACATCTACGAGCCCGGCTCGGTGGAGAAGGTGCTCACTGCGGCGGCGCTGGTCGAGGAGGGTGTGGTCACGCCGCGCACTCGGCTGACGGTGCCGGAGAAGATCCGCAGCAACGACCGGTGGATCAGCGACTACTTCGAGCACGACACGCTGCGGCTGACCATGACCGGGGTCATCGCCAAGTCCTCCAACATCGGGACCGTGAAGGCCGCGCGTGAGCTTCCCGCGAAGAAGCTCTACGACTACCTGGAATCCTTCGGGCTGACCGAGCCGGTGGGGATCTACGGCTACGCCGGGTTGCCCGGGAAGCTCGCGCACTGGAGCGACTGGATCCAGATCGAGCGCGACAACATCGCCTTCGGGCAGGGGGTCGCGGTCACGGCCATGCACATGACCGCAGCGCTGAACACCATCGCGCGGGGCGGGGAGTACATCCAGCCCAGCCTGGTGCAGGGCACCCTCGAGGACAGCGACGGGCGGACCACCGGATCCGCCACCGCCACCACCCGGCGGGTGGTCAGCCCGCGGACCGCCCGCCAGGTCACCCGGATGATGCAGATGGTGGTCGACGAGAAGGAGGGCACCGCGCCCACGGCGGCGATCCCGGGCTACCAGGTGGCCGGCAAGACCGGCACTGCCCAGCGGGTCAGCCAGGACTGCAGCTGCTACGGGCGCGACTTCACGGTCTCCTTCGGGGGCTTCGCTCCGGCAGACGACCCGCGTTTCACGGTCTACGTCGTGGTCCACAAGCCACGCAACGGCGGTGGCGGCGGTTCCACCGGAGGGCCGGTCTTCCGCAAGCTGATGGGCTACCTGCTGCAGAAGTACAGCGTGGCTCCCTCCGGGGAAGCCCTTCAAGCGCCTGCCCGTGACGTGGCGTCCGACCCCCGAGGAGCGCGAGACCGCCGCGCTGCGCAGAGCTGAGACCGGACATGCTCGGACCTATCTCCGGCAGGGGCGATAGATTCCGGGCGTGATCCGGACCAGGCCGAGACAGCCGCCCCGCACGCACTGCGCGACCTGGGCGACCTGGGCGACCTGTCCGGCCTGCAGGACCAGGCGGCGGGGTCGGTCGAGGTCACCGGAGTCACCGTCGACAGCCGCGCCGTCGAGCCGGGAGACCTGTACGTGGCCGCACCCGGCGCCACCACCCACGGGGCACGTTTCGCCGGTGCCGCGGTGAGCGCCGGCGCGTCAGCCATCCTGACCGACGAGGACGGCGCCACCCTCTGCAGCGAGTCCGGGATCGGCGTCCCGCTGCTGCTGAGCGCGCACCCCCGCAGCGTGCTCGGCGAGGTCTCTGCCCGCGTCTATGGAGAGCCGGCCACCGCGCTGCGGCTGATGGGGGTGACGGGCACCCAGGGCAAGACCACGACCACGCGACTGGCGGAGGCGGCGTTGACCGCCTGCGGCGAGCGGGCCGCGGTGATCGGCACCGTCGGCACCCGGATCGCGGGGGAGGACGTCGCCTCGTTGTTGACGACGCCGGAGGCCCCGGCGCTGCACGCGCTGTTTGCCGTGATGCGGGAGGAAGGGGTCTCCGGGTGCGCCATGGAGGTCTCCAGCCATGCCTTGGTGATGGGACGCGTCGACGGCGTCGTCTTCGACGTGGCGGCGTTCACCAACCTCGGCCGCGACCACCTCGACTTCCACGCCGACCTCGAGGACTACTTCAACGCCAAGGCCGAGCTCTTCAGGCCCGAGCGTGCGCGACTGGGCCTGGTCAACCTCGACGACGAGCACGGAAGGCGACTGCTCGACCGGGCACAGATCCCGATGCGGACGTTCTCCTGCGTGCCGGACAGCGGCGCCGACTGGTGGTCCGACCAGGTCGAAGCGACGCCCAACGGCTCGCGGTTCGTGGTGCACGGGCCGCCGGGCGAGTGGCCGGTCGAGGTCCCCCTGCCAGGTGACTTCAACGTGGCCAACGCGTTGTGCGCGATCGCGGCCCTCGCCGAGCTCGGCTACGACGCCGCAGAGGTCGCTGGGGCCATGGGTCGCGGCGGCGGGGTGCCCGGCCGGATGGAACCGGTGGACGCCGGTCAGGACTTCACCGCTGTCGTCGACTACGCCCACAAGCCGGATGCGGTCCAGGCGGTCCTGGCCAGTGTGCGTCCCTCGACGCCAGGCCGCATCATCGTCGTGATCGGGGCAGGGGGTGACCGCGACCGCGGCAAACGCGCCGTGATGGGCGAGGTCGCGGGTCGGCTCGCCGACGTCGTGGTGGTCACCGACGACAACCCTCGAGGCGAGGATGCGGCAGGCATCCGTCGCGAGCTGCTGGCGGGCGTCCGCCTCGGCGACGCGGAGGTGCACGAGATCGGGGACCGGCGCGAGGCCATCAGCCAGGCGGTCGCACTGGCGGCGGCCGGTGACTGCCTCGTGGTGGCCGGCAAGGGCCACGAGACCGGCCAGGAGATCGCCGGCACGATGTACCCTTTCGACGACCGTGACGAGCTCCGGGCGGCTTTGGAGCAGGCCGGGAGGCGCAGCTCGTGATCGAATGGACGCTCAGCGACATCGCCAGGATCACTGGCGGGCGCGTCGCCGACGACGTACCCGCGGCCGGCAGCGTCCTGGTCTCCGGGCACGCCTTCATCGACTCGCGCCATGTCGTGCCCGGAGGACTGTTCGTGGCGTTCGCGGGAGAGCGGGTCGACGGCCACGACTTCGCCGCCGGCGCCGTCGACTCCGGAGCCGCAGCGGTTCTGGGCACCCGCGAGGTCGGCGTTGCGGCGGTGATCGTGGAGGACCCCCGGGCGGCGCTCCAGGCGCTGGCCCGCGCGCTGCTGCACGAGCTTCCCGATCTGACCGTCGTCGGCATCACCGGCTCCCAGGGCAAGACCACGACCAAGGACCTGCTCGGAGCGGTGCTCGCTGGCGCCGGCCCCACGGTCGCCACCCAGGGATCGTTCAACAACGAGCTGGGGCTCCCGTTGACCGTGCTCCGCGCCGACCGGGCGACCCGGTTCCTCGTGCTGGAGATGGGGGCACGCGGCCAGGGTCACCTGCGCGAGCTGTGCGGGATCGCGCGCCCCGACGTGTCCTTGGTGCTCAACGTGGGCAAGGCCCACATCGGGGAGTTCGGGACCCAGGACGACATCGCGCGGGCCAAGGGGGAGCTGGTCGAGGCGCTTGCGCCACACGGTGTCGCGGTGCTGAACGCCGACGACCATCGCGTCGCAGCGATGGCCGAGCGAACCGATGCCCGCACGACGACCTACGGCCGCGAGGCCGATGCGGACGTCCGGGTCGAGAATGAGGCGCTGGGGGCGGACGGGTGTCCCGAGTTCCGCCTGGTGCACGGCTCCGAGGCCGCCGACGTCAAGCTCCGACTGCTCGGAGCCCACCAGGCCTCCAACGCTGCGGCCGCCGCAGCCGTGGGCCTGGCGGTGGGGATGGACCTGGGCCAGGTGGCGTGCGCCCTCGGCGAGGTGGAGAGCCTGTCGCGGTGGCGCATGGAGATGGCCGAACGCTCCGACGGCCTGTGCGTGCTCAACGACGCGTACAACGCCAATCCCGACTCGATGGCCGCCGCGCTCCAGGCCCTCGTCGCGGTCGCAGCCGGCCGTCAGGCGCGATCCGTGGCCGTGCTGGGCGAGATGCGCGAGCTGGGCGAGTCCTCGGCCGAGGAGCACCGCGAGGTCGGCAGACTGGCGGTCGACCTCGGTGTCGCCCGCGTCGTCGGCGTCGGCAGCTCGGCCCACGAGATCGTGCGGGGCGCCACCGCTGCTCGGGAGGCGCTGGCCGACGAGCGACAAGACGGAGAGGAGCCGGTCCTGGTGGAGGACAACGAGTCCGCAGTCGACTGGCTGCTGCGGGAGGTCGGGACGCGCGACGTGGTGCTGGTCAAGGCATCGCGAGGGGCTGCGCTCGACCAGGTGGCAGACGCCCTGCTCCAGGAGGAGATCGCCCCATGAGGGCGATCCTGCTCTCCGGGGGGCTTTCCCTGGTGCTGACGCTGGTGGGCACCGTCTGGGCGATCCGGCTCTTCGTGCACCGGGGTTACGGCCAGCTGATCCGTGACGACGGGCCCACGACGCACCACACCAAGCGTGGGACGCCGACCATGGGCGGCACCGTGATCATCGCCGCGACCGTGATCGGCTACTTCCTGTCCAGCCTGCTCACCGGCCGGATCCCCTCGGCGTCGGGACTTCTGCTGCTGTTCCTCTTCGTCGGGCTGGGCGCGGTGGGCTTCGTCGACGACTACATCAAGATCGCCAAGCAGCGCTCGCTCGGGCTGCGCAGCAAGGCCAAGATGGCCGGGCAGTTCTCGGTCGCGATCATCTTCAGCCTGCTGGCGCTCCAGTTCCCCGACGACCGCGGGCAGACACCGGCCTCGAGGTTCATCTCCTTCACCCGCGACTGGGAGCGCTGGGCGCTGCCCACCGTGGTCGTGGTGCTGCTCATCCTCGTGATGATTGCGGGAGCCTCCAACGCGGTGAACCTCACCGACGGGCTGGACGGCCTGGCGACCGGCGCCTCGACCATGGTCTTCGGCGCCTACACGATCATGAACATCTGGCAGAACAACCAGTCCTGTCGCTTGACGCCGGGCAACGCCTGCTACGAGGTCCGTGATCCGCTCGACCTCGCGGTTCTCGCCGCGGCCCTGACCGGCGCCTGTTTCGGCTTCCTGTGGTGGAACGCGTCACCGGCCAAGATCTTCATGGGGGACACCGGGTCGCTCGCTCTCGGTGGCGCGCTCGCCGGCTTCGCGATCCTCACCCGTACCGAGCTGCTGCTGGTGGTCCTCGGGGGGCTCTTCGTCGCCCAGGCCTTCTCCGTCATGCTCCAGGTCGGCTACTTCCGGCTCACCGGAGGCAGGCGCATGTTCCGCATGGCGCCGTTGCACCACCACTTCGAGCTCAAGGGGTGGGACGAGATCACGGTGGTGATCCGGTTCTGGATCATCTGCGGGCTGTGCGTGGCGGCGGGGCTCGGGCTGTTCTACGCCGAATGGGTGGCGGGGGCATGAGCGAGCCCCTCGCCGCCCCTGACCTCTCCACGCTGGGACGCCAGGACTCCTGGGAGGGCGTCAGCGTGGTCGTCGCCGGCTTCGGGGTCTCCGGCTTCGCGGCTGCCGACAACCTGACCCACCTCGGCGCACACGTCACCGCCCTGGACGAGTCCGACGCGGGCGACCGGGCAGAGAAGGCTGAGCTGCTGGAGATCCTGGGCGCCACCGTGCGCCTCGGCGAGGGTGCCACCGCGGAGCTGCCCGAGGGGGTCGATCTCGTCGTCACGTCGCCGGGGTGGCGCCCCGACGCCCCGCTGCTCGCCCAGGCCGCCGCCCGCGGGGTGCCGGTGTGGGGCGAGGTCGAGCTGGCCTGGCGCCTGGCCCACCAGGGCACTCAGCCCACGCCCCCGACGCCGTGGCTCGGGGTGACCGGGACGAACGGCAAGACCACCACCGTGCAGATGCTGGACTCGATCCTGCGGGCTGCGGGGCTGCGCTCGGTGGCGTGCGGCAACGTCGGTCTTCCGGCCGTGGAGGCAGTGATGGCCGAGGTCGCGGAGCAGCAGCCCTACGACGTGCTCGCGGTGGAGCTGTCGAGCTTCCAGCTCCACTACACCTCGTCCTTGGCCTGTGAGTCCGCGGTGGTGCTCAACGTCGCGGAGGACCATCTCGACTGGTACGACAGCTTCGAGGACTACGCCGCCGACAAGGGCCGGATCTACCAGGGGGTCGAGCGCGCCTGCGTCTACGGCGTCGCCGACACCGCCACCGAGCGGCTCGTGCGCGAGGCCGACGTGGTCGACGGGGCGCGCGCGATCGGCTTCACCCTCGGGGTCCCCGGTGTCGGCATGCTCGGCGTGGTCGACGAGATCCTGGCCGACCGGGCGTTCGTCGAGCAACGGCAGCACAGCGCAGCGGAGCTGTGCACCGTCGGCGACCTGGCCTCCCCGGCCCCCCACTTCGTGCTGAACGCTCTCGCGGCGGCTGCCCTGGCCAGGGCCCACGGCGTCAGCCAGGCCGCGGTGCGCGACGGGTTGCGGGCCTTCCGGCCCGACGGTCACCGGATCGCCCCGGTGGGTGAGGTCGAGCAGGTGCACTACGTCGACGACTCCAAGGCGACCAACCCCCACGCTGCGCGCTCGTCGTTGCAGGCCTACGACCACGTGGTGTGGGTAGCCGGGGGGCTGGCGAAGGGAGCGCGCTTCGACGACCTGGTGTCGACGGTGCGCGAACGGTTGCGGGGCGTGGTGCTGCTTGGTCGTGACCGCGCCGTGATCGCGGAGGCGCTCGGGCGACACGCGCCCGAGGTGCCGGTGATCGAGGTCGGGGACGAGGACACTGGGGCGATGGATCGCGTGGTCCGTGCTGCGGCCGGTCTCGCCCAGCCGGGCGACACCGTCCTGTTGGCGCCGGGGTGCGCGTCCATGGACATGTTCGCGAACTACGGCGCGCGTGGAGATGCCTTCGCGGAGTCGGTACGTCGTCTCCGTGGCGGGTGACCCCATCCGCGGGAAGGGCCTGGTGAGGACCACGTGAGACCCAGGTGACCACCACCGCGCCCAAGCCGACCGCCTCCGGATCGACCCCGGCCAGTCCGCGGCGCCCGCACGGGGCGCGGGCCGCGCGGCCCGCACTGGCCCGCTGGCGGCACGCGCTGGGACGTACCTTCGACCGACCGCTCGCGTCCTACTACACCCTGATGGGGTCGGTCGGGCTGCTGGTCACCATCGGCCTGGTCATGGTGCTGAGCTCCTCCAGCGTGGACGGCTTCCGCTACCACGGCAACAGCTACTACTACTTCCTGCGCCAGCTGGGCTGGGTGATCGTTGCGGTGCCGGTGGTCTGGGCCGCGGTCAGGTTGCCGCAGCGGGGCCTCCGGGCGCTGGCCTGGCCCGGGATGCTGGTCGCCGTCGTGCTGCTCGGCCTCACCCAGTACATGGGGATCGAGGTGGACGGCAACAAGAACTGGCTGAAGATGGGGCCGGTGCGCATCCAGCCGTCCGAGATGGCCAAGCTGGCCGCGATCCTGTGGTGCGCCCACGTGTTCGCCACCAAGGAACGGTTGCTGGGCGACTGGAAGCACACCTTGGTCCCGGTGCTTCCGGTGATGGCCGGGCTGGTGGGGCTGGTGGTCCTCGGGCACGACCTGGGGACCGCACTGGTGCTGCTGGCCATCGTGCTGGGCATGCTGTGGGTGGTCGGAGCCCCGACGAAGATGTTCGTGGGCTCGTTCCTGGTCGCCACGGTCGCGGCGTTCTCGCTGGCCGCCTCGTCCAAGGAGCGCATGGAGCGACTGACCAGCTTCGTGGACCCCTTCCAGACGTTCGAGGGCGCTGGCTGGCAGGCAGCTCACGGCATCTTCGCGATGTCCAGTGGAGGCCTGTTCGGTAAGGGGATCGGCGCCAGCCAGCAGAAGTGGGGAGCCCTCCCGGCGGCCCACACCGACTTCATCTTCGCCGTGCTGGGGGAGGAGCTGGGCCTGGTCGGCACTCTGCTCGTGCTCGGCCTGTTCCTGGCGCTGGCCTACGCCGGCTTCCGCGTGGCACGCCAGGCGCAGGACCCGTTCACGCGCTACCTCGCCGCCGGCATCACGATCTGGCTGACCGCGCAGATGGTCATCAACGTCGGCATGGTCCTGGCGCTGCTGCCGGTGATCGGGCTGCCGCTACCACTGGTCTCCTACGGCGGGTCTGCGCTGGTGCCGTCGTTGGTCGCGGTCGGTCTCCTGATCTCGCTGGCACGCCAGCAGGCGGTCGCTGCCGGTGCCCCCCTTCGTCGGCGCGGTCGGGGACCGGTCGCCGGAGTCATGGCCCGTGGGTTCTCCGCACAGCGGACCCGAGGAAGGTCCCAGCGGTGAAGGTGCTCATGGCGGGGGGCGGCACCGCCGGTCACACCTCACCGCTGCTGGCCACCGCGGACGCCCTGCTGCGGCTGGAGCCCGAGACCGAGGTGGTCGCGCTCGGCACCCCCCGCGGCCTGGAGGTCCGGGTGGTGCCGGCGGCGGGCTACCGGCTCGAGCTGGTGCCTCCGGTCCCGCTGCCGCGTGCGCTGTCCGGAGAGCTGATGCGCGTACCGTCGCGCCTGCGCGCCGCCAGGGCGGCCGCGCTGGAGGTGGTCGACCGGGTGCGCCCCGACGTGGTGGTGGGGTTCGGCGGCTACGTCTCGGTGCCTGCCTACCTGGCGGCCCGCAAGCGTCGGGTCCCGATCGTGGTCCACGAGGGCAATGCGCTGCCCGGCCTGGCCAACAAGCTGGGCGCGCGGTACGCCACGGCGGTGGCCAGCAGCTTTCCCGAGACCCCGCTGCGGGGGGCTCGCTACGTGGGCCTCCCGATCCGCCGGATGATCTCGACGCTGGACCGGTCCGCCTCGCAGCTCGCGGGCCGGTCGGAGTTCGGCCTGGCTCCCGACGCGCCCACGCTCCTCGTCACCGGGGGGTCGCAGGGCGCGCGCCGCCTCAACGAGTCCGTGGCCGAGGCGCAGCCCGTCCTCGCCGAGGCCGGCATCCAGGTGCTCCACGTGACCGGGCCGCAGCAGCAGGTCGAGGTGTCGGTGAGTCCGGGCCAACCGGCCTACGAGGTCGTCCACTACGTCGACCGTATGGATCTGGCCTACGCGGCTGCCGACCTCGTGATCTGCCGGGCAGGCGCGAACACCGTGACCGAGGTGGCCTCCGTCGGGCTCCCAGCGGTCTTCGTCCCGCTGCCCTTCGGCAACGGTGAGCAGGCCTTGAACGCACGCCCCGTCGTCGACGCAGGCGGCGCCCTGCTCGTCGACGACGCCGCGATGACGCGCGAGTGGGTCGGGCGGACGGTGCCCGACCTGATCGGGGACCGGGACCGCTTGTCCGCGATGAGCCGGGCCGCCGCGGACCTCATCCCGAGCGACGCCGACGAGCAGCTCGCCCAGATGATCCTGGAGGCGGGCCGGTGAAGGTGCCCGTTCCCGAGGTGATCCCGGTGGCCGAGGATCTCGGACGTGTGCACTTCGTCGGCATCGGCGGGGCAGGCCTGTCCGCGATCGCGCGCATCCTGCTGGCCCGGGGGATCGCGGTCAGCGGGAGCGACGCCCATGACTCCGCGACCCTGGCCGCGCTGCGCGAGCTCGGTGCCACGGTTCACCTCGGACACCACGCCGACCACCTCGACGCGGCGGAGACGGTCGTGGTCTCGACGGCGGTGCGCGAGGACAACCCCGAGGTGGTCGAGGCCTTCCGGCGCGGCCTGCTCGTGCTGCCGAGGTCGGCTGCGATGCAGGCGATCATGCTCCGACGCCGGGTCGTCGCCGTCGCCGGCACGCACGGCAAGACCACGACCACCTCGCTGCTCACGACCGCGCTGATCGCAGCGGGGGCCGATCCCGCCTACACCATCGGCGGAGACCTGGCGGCGAGCAGCAGCAACGCCGCCGACGGGGCGGGCGACATCTTCGTCGCCGAGGCCGACGAGAGCGACGGGGCCTTTCTCGTCTACACCCCCTACGCCGCGGTGGTGACCAACGTCGAGGCCGACCACCTCGACAACTGGGGGACCGAAGAGGCCTACCACCGGGCCTTCGACGAGTTCGTCGGCCGGATCGACCCCGACGGATTCCTCGCGGTGTGTGCTGACGACCCCGGGGCCCTGGCGCTGGTCGACGTGGCCAGACGACGCGGGCTCCGCACCGTCACCGTCGGCGAAGCCCAGGGCCTCGACCTGAGGGCCGTCGACATCGTCTTCGAGGGCAGCACCTCCAGCTTCGAGGTGGTGCGCGACGGGGAGTCCCTGGGGCGGGTGCGGCTGCAGATCCCCGGCCGCCACTACGTCCTCGACGCGCTGCTGGCCCTCGCCGCAGGGCTGCATCTGGGCCAGCCGGCTGCCGCGCTGGTCGCCGGGCTGGAGTCGTTCACCGGCACGAGGCGGCGCATGGAGCTCAAGGGCGAGGTCGACGGAGTCCGGGTCTACGACAGCTACGCCCACCACCCCAAGGAGATCGACGGCGACCTCCAGGCCGCTCGTTCCCTGGCGGGCGCCGGCAGAGTGATCGTCGCCTTCCAGCCCCATCTGGTCTCCCGCACCCGGCTGTTCGGCGCCGCCATGGGCACGGCTCTGGGAGCAGCCGACGAGGTCGTGGTGCTCGATATCTACCTGGCGCGGGAGGACCCCGAGCCTGGCGTCGACGCCGCGATGGTCGCCGACCACGTGCCGCTGCCGGGCGACCACGTCCACGTGGCACCGGAACGGGAGTCGGTGCCGACGGCGCTGGCCGGGATGGCCGGTCACGGTGACGTCGTGCTCACCCTGGGCGCCGGTGACGTGACCGAGCTGGGCCCGCGCGTGCTCGACGAGCTCCGCCACCGTGGGAGGGAAGACTGATGCCGACCCTGCGAACCCGACCCCGACCCGCTGCCCCGCCCAGTGGCCCGACCGCAGGTGCGTCCCCGATCGTGCAGAGCAGCCGACGACGGTTCCTGCAGCGGATCCGGGCCCGGCGCTGGCGCCTGGCCAAGCGCATCGGGCTCCTCGCGCTCGCTGTGGCCGTGGTGGTCACGGGGATCTGGCTGGTGCTGTTCTCTTCGGCGATGTCGGTCAAGGGAACCAAGGTCGAGGGTGTCTCGGTGCTGACCGCGGCGGAGGTCCGGCAGGTCGCTGAGGTGCCCACCGCCGTTCCCGTGGCCACCGTGGACCTGGATGCGATCCAGGCGCGGGTGGAGCAGCTCGCGCCGGTCCGGTCCGCCGAGGTCTCGCGCTCCTGGCCCGACGCCGTCTCCATCGCGGTGACCGAGAGGGTGGCGGTGGTCGCCGTCGACCGTGAGGGCACCTGGCGTGGCGTGGATGGCCAAGGCGTGGTGTTCCGCGACTACCCGAAGCGGCCGCCCGGCCTTCCGGTGGCCAGGATGACGGCGAACACCTCGGTCGAGGCCCTGGCCGAGGCCGCTGCGGTGGTCGACTCACTGCCGGCCGACCTCCTGCGTCGGGTCCAGCGGCTGGAGGTCGGCAGCATCGACCGCATCGTGCTCCACCTGCGCTCCGGGGCCCGGGTCAACTGGGGGAGCTCGGACCAGTCCGACGACAAGGGCCGGGTGCTCCAGGTGCTGCTGAAGCAGAAGGGCACGGCCTACGACGTCACCGCTCCCGGGCGCCCGACCGTACGACCCTGAGCTCGATCGTGGTTTCCCGGAGCTGCCCAGGACGCAAGGGGCTTGGTCGGCGTCGTCGAGCAGGCCCGGCGGCAGGCGGCCGCCGCTCCCTCAGTCGTGCCGCCCCGTCGTCGGCGCGGAGCACGCGGGCTGCTGACGACCGCGATCGAGCGGGGGCAACGTGCCGAGGTCTTCCGGGCTGACGCCGATCCCGCCCCGGTTGCCTCCAGGCGGTGTGCCTGATGGACGGCGCCGGGATCCCGGCCGCGCTGGCCGACCCCGACTTCCCGAGGTCCGCCCTGGACCTCGTCGCCGACGCGGTGGCGAGGCTGCTGGGCGTGGGGGACCGTCGGACCTGAAGAACGAGGCCGCCCCTCACCCTGGTGCCGCGGCGTGCGAGAAAGATCCGCGATTTGTCGACACGCCTGCGTGTCTGCGCCGTGCCGGCCGTGGGAGGACCTACGTTCTTCAGCAACGACAGGTTGACATAACGTTAACCCTCTACCTGAAGGTTAAAGTTCTCGCCGGTCGCCACTCCCCACCGCACGACAACCGAACGACATCTGCACACCGACAACAACCCACCGGCCGTCCCGAGCGGCCCAGAAGTGAGAGGGATCCTGCCGTGGCAGCACCGCAGAACTACCTGGCCGTGATCAAGGTCGTCGGGATCGGCGGCGGTGGTGTCAACGCCGTCAACCGGATGATCGAGGTCGGCCTCAAGGGCGTCGAATTCATTGCGATCAACACCGACGCGCAGGCACTGCTCATGAGCGACGCCGACGTCAAGCTCGACATCGGCCGCGAGCTCACCCGTGGGCTCGGTGCCGGCGCCAACCCCGACGTCGGCGGCGAGGCCGCCGAGGACCACTCCGACGAGATCGAGGAGGTGCTCAAGGGCGCCGACATGGTCTTCGTGACCGCTGGCGAGGGAGGCGGCACCGGCACCGGCGGAGCGCCGGTCGTGGCTCGCATCGCCCGTTCGCTCGGTGCCCTCACGATCGGTGTGGTGACCCGGCCGTTCGCCTTCGAGGGCAAGCGGCGCGCCAACCAGGCAGAAGAGGGGATCAGCGCCCTGCGCGAGGAGGTCGACACCCTCATCGTGATCCCCAACGACCGGCTGCTCTCGATCAGCGACCGCAGCGTCTCGATGCTCGACGCCTTCAAGCAGGCCGACCAGGTCCTCCTGCAAGGGGTCTCGGGCATCACCGACCTGATCACCACTCCTGGGCTGATCAACCTCGACTTCGCCGACGTGAAGTCGGTGATGCAGAACGCCGGTTCGGCCCTCATGGGCATCGGCTCGGCGCGGGGCGACGACCGCGCCGTGGCCGCGGCGGAGATGGCGGTGTCCAGTCCGCTGCTGGAGGCCTCGATCGAGGGCGCCCACGGCGTGCTGCTCTCCATCGCCGGTGGTTCCGACCTCGGTCTCTTCGAGATCAACGAGGCCGCGGCCCTGGTCTCGCAGGCGGCCCACGCCGATGCCAACATCATCTTCGGCGCCGTCATCGACGACGCGCTCGGGGACGAGGTGCGGGTCACGGTGATCGCCGCCGGCTTCGACGGCGGGATGCCCAAGCGCCGCGAGTCGGCCACCTTGCGCGAGCCGGTGCCGGCCCAGAGTCAGTCCGACACCCGCGCGGCCATCGCCGGCATGCGGCGCGAGACCGACCGGCCCACCCCGAGCCGGCCGGCGGTGAGCCAGCCGAGCACTCGGCCCAGCGAGTCGCCCCGCTCCACCCCCGCGCCCGCACCGGTGGGCAGCAGCCGTCCGCGTGCGCTGGAGGAGCTCGACGTCCCCGAGTTCCTCAAGTAGGTCCCACCCGCGAGGTGTTCGCGTTCGAGACCACTCTCGGCCCGGTCGGTGTCGCCTTCACCGACCGGGCTGGTGGCGTGTCCGGAGGCTCCTTCTCGAGCCTGAACCTCGCCGTCCGGACCGAGGACGACGACCGGGCGGTGCAGGAGAACCTCCGCCGTGTCATGGCCGCGTTCACCGGCGACCCGGCCGGTCCGGTGGTGAGGATGCGGCAGGTGCACGGCAACCACGTGGCCGTCGTCGACGCGCCCCCCGGGGAGGGCCACGGGCTCCCCGAGGCCGACGGCCTGGTGACCGACACCGCCGGGTTGACGCTCATGGTGCTGGTCGCCGACTGCGTTCCGGTGGTCCTCGCCGACCCCGGGCGGCGGGTCATCGGCGTGGCGCACGCGGGTCGCGTCGGTGTCGAGGCCGGCGTGGTGCCGGCCGCGGTCGACCAGGTGCGCGCCCTGGGCGGGACGCACCTCACCGCCTGGGTCGGACCGCACGTGTGCGGGGCCTGCTACGAGGTTCCGGACGACATGCGCGCCCAGGTCGGCGCGACGGTGCCGGCGGCCTGGGCGGAGACGTCCTGGGGCACGCCGGCGCTCGATCTCGGCGCAGCCGTGCGGTGGCAGCTCGAGCAGGCCGGTGTCCGCGTCGTCGACGCGGCACGGTGCACCCGGGAGCACGCCGACCTCTACTCGCACCGCCGCGACGGCGTCGGCGCGGGCAGGATGGCGGGCCTGGTGAGGATCGCACCATGAGCCGACGCGAGGAGATCGAGCGCGGCCTGGCGGACGTCAGGGGCCGTATCGAGCGCGCGTGCGCCGACGCCGGGCGCGACCGTGGCGACGTCACGCTCGTCGTGGTGACGAAGTTCTTCCCCGCCTCCGACGTCCGGCTGCTGGCCGAGCTCGGCGTGCGGCACGTGGCCGAGAACCGGCACCAGGAGGGCGTGACCAAGCGTGAGGAGTGCGCGGACCTCGGGCTCAGCTGGCACTTCGTCGGCGGCCTGCAGAGCAACAAGGCCGCAGCCGTGGGAGCGTGGGCCGACGTGGTGCAGTCGGTGGACCGGCCCAAGCTCGTGCCCGGCCTGCAGCGCGCTGCCCACCAGCGCGACCGGCGGCTCGACGTCCTGGTGCAGGTCGGTCTGGACCCGCAGCAGCAGCAGGGCTCCCGGGCAGGAGCCGACCCCGGTGTGGTCCCGGGACTGGTGGAGGCGCTGCTGGCCGCCGACGGGCTCGACCTGCGCGGAGTCATGGCGGTGGCCCCGCTCGCAGCCGATCCCGACGTGGCCTTCGCGCGTCTGGCGGCGGTCGCGGCAGACGTGCGGCACCGGGCGCCGGGGGCCGACTGGGTCTCGGCAGGCATGAGCGGTGACCTCGAGCAGGCGATCCGGCACGGCGCGACACACGTGCGCGTCGGCAGCGCGGTCCTCGGAAACCGCCCCGAGCGCCGGTAGCCTCAAGCAGCAGCACCGACAACGACAGCGGAGGTTCGGCCATGGGCAGCGCGATGCGCAGGATGGGTGTCTACCTGGGCCTGCTCGAGGACACCGAGCGCTACGACGAGGACTACCTCGACGGCGAGGAGCACGCTCACGCTCCGCGCGCAGCGACTGCTCCCGCTCCACGGCAGGCCGACGACTCACGGCCGGCCCCTGTCTCCCAGCTCGCCGAGCGGCGGCGTGGAGGCGGGGCCACCACCATGACAGCCGCCCCGCAGGTGACCGAGCTGTCGCGGATCACCACCCTGCACCCGGCGACCTACAACGATGCTCGTGCGGTCGGCGAGGCGTTCCGCGCCGGAGTCCCGGTCATCATGAACCTCTCGGAGATGGACGACTCCGACGCCAAGCGCCTGGTGGACTTCGCTGCCGGACTCATCTTCGCGGTCCACGGGTCGATCGACCGCGTGACGGCCAAGGTGTTCCTGCTGTGCCCGCCGAACGTCACGGTCGGGCAGGAGGAGCGGCAGCAGATGGCCGAAGGCGGCTTCTTCAACCAGAGCTGACCTCGCTCAGGTTCTTCATATCCTCGCCACCTAGGCTCTCTGCGTGCAGATCGTCGGTCTCGTCATCGCGCTGGTGCTCCAGCTCTTCCTGATCCTGCTCTTCGTCCGCTTCGTCTTCGACTGGGTCCAGGTCTTCGCGCGATCCTGGAGCCCACGCGGCTTCCTGCTCGTGCTGCTGGAGATCGTCTACTCCGCGACGGACCCGCCGATCAACCTGGTGCGTCGCTTCGTGCCGCCGTTGCGGATCGGCTCGATCGCGCTGGACCTCGCCTTCATCCTCGTGCTCATCGGGGTCTACGTCCTGATGGCACTCAACCGCGTCGTGTTCGGAATCTGAGCACGTCGCGGGACGCTCTGCCGCGTGAGCGCCCGACACGCTACGGTGAGCCCGGCGGAGACCTGGCTGGGGCCGACGCCGGCGACCCAGATGGTGACCCAGATCGATCGTCCAGCACCGACGACATCCAGACGACATACAGGGGGGTTCATGCCTCTGACTCCTGAGGACGTGAGCAACAAGCGCTTCACCGCCGTACGCCTGCGCGAGGGCTACGACATGGGTGAGGTCGACCAGTTCCTCGACGAGGTCGAGGCCGAGCTCACCCGGCTGACCAAGGAGAACGACGAGCTGCGCAGCAAGCTCGACGCGGCCGGCGGCGAGGCCCCCGTCCAACAGCAGGCCCCACCGCAGGCCCAGCAGCAGGCCCAGCAGCAGGCCCAGAAGCAGGCTCAGCCGGAGAAGGAGCCCGAGCCGGAGCCCGAGCCGGAGAAGGAGCCCGAGTCCGAGCAGGAGCCCCAGAAGCCGGCCGGGGAGTCGCCCGGCGGTGTGGAGACGATCCAGGTCACCACGACGGAGGAGGCGTCGCGAGCTGCCACCCGCCTTCTGGAGATGGCCGGTCGCAACGCCGACGAGCTCCTCGCGGAGGCCGAGCAGCAGCGGGACGAGCTCCTGAGCGATGCCCGTGCCGAGGCCGAGCGCCTGGAGCAGGAGCGCAAGAGCAACGTGGAGCGGGTCGAGGCCGAGGCCGCGGAGCGTCGTCAGCAGCTGATGGGTGACATGGACGCCGAGCGAGAGCGGCTCGCTGCGGAGGTCGCGCGCCTGGAGGAGTTCGAGAAGACCTACCGCCAGGAGCTGCGCGACTACTTCCAGCAGCAGCTGACGTCGCTGGAGGGCGACGGCACCAGGGCCGGCCCCGAGGAGCTGTCGGGCAGCCCGTCGGGCAGCGAGGACACGAGCTCTCAGAGCTGAGGCGCGTACCCGGGTTGAGGTGCGAGGAGTGCCTCGCGACGAACCACGACGCTCGGTGAGGTCGGGCGCCCGGGGTCAACGGCGCTCGACGCTGAACGCCAACCCCAGCTCCTCGTCGCGGACCACCTCGCCGTGAGGGGAGCCCTGGGCCATGTCGGTGGCCAGCACCTCGCCCGCGATCGCCTCGGCGTGCTCTGAGACGGCATTGGCGGTCTCGCCCTCGGCGGCCCACACCAGCCGGATGCGGTCGGAGACCTCGAAGCCGCTGTTCTTGCGCGCTTCCTGGACCAGGCGCACCACCTCGCGGGCGAGGCCGGCGCGGCGGAGCTCGTCGGTGATCTCGAGGTCGAGCGCAACGGTCTCACCCTGCTCGTTGACCACCGACCAGCCTTCGCGTGGTCGTTCGGAGACGATCACCTCCTCGGGCGTCACCTCGACGGCTTCGCCCTCGACGAGGACCTCGGCCCGCCCCTGCTCGCGCAGGTTGCGTGCCAGCGTCTCGGCGTCGGCCTCCGCGATCGCCCGTGCCACGGCGGGCGTGCGTTGGGCGAACCGCTTGCCGAGTGCCCGGAAGTTGCCCTTCGCGCTGTGCTCGACCAGGTCTCCCGCCGACGCCAACGACTCGATGCTGCCGACGTTGAGCTCTTCGGCCACCTCGTGGCGCAGCGCCTCTCCCAGGCGCTCCCAGGCACCCGAGGGCACCAGCGCCCGGCGTAGCGGCTGCCGGATCTTCGTCTTCGCCTCGGCGCGCGCAGCGCGGCCGAGCTCGACGAGCCGCCGTGCCAGGTCCACGCTGACGGTGAGCTGCTGGTCCACCAGCTCCGGCTGGGGCGAGGGCCAGTCGGCCAGGTGGACCGAGGTCGGCGCGTCGTTGTCGGTCCGCGCGAACATGTCCTGCCACACCCGTTCGGTGACGAACGGTGTCAGCGGCGCCATCATCAAGGTCACCAGCCGCAGGCACTCGTGCAGCGTCGCCAGCGCGGCCGGATCGCCCTCCCAGAACCGGCGACGGGAACGCCGGACGTACCAGTTGGAGAGCTGGTCGACGTAGCCGGAGAGCAACGCACCTGCTCGCTGGGTGTCGAAGTCCTCGAGTGCCGCGGTGACGCTCCTGGCCAGCAGCTGGGCCTCCGAGAGCGCCCAACGGTCCAGGACCGGTCGGTCGGCCGGTGCCGGCGCCTCGTCGTCCGGGGTCCAGCCGGCGGTGCGGGCGTACAGCACCTGGAACGCCACGGTGTTCCAGTAGGTCAGCAGTACCTTGCGCACCGTCTCCTGAAGGGCGGTGTGCCCCACCCGGCGCGCCAACCACGGTGATCCCGAGGCCGCCATGAACCAGCGGACCGCGTCTGCACCGTGCTGGTCCATGAGAGGGATCGGCTCGAGGATGTTGCCGAGGTGCTTGGACATCTTCCGGCCGTCCTCGGCCAGGATGTGACCGAGGCAGACCACGTTCTTGTACGAGCTGCGGTCGAAGACCAGCGTGCTCACCGCCATCAGGGTGTAGAACCACCCGCGGGTCTGGTCGATCGCCTCGCAGATGAAGTCGGCGGGGAAGGCTCGCTCGAACCTCTCCGCCGACCCCTCCACGTGCGGGTAGCCCCACTGCGCGAACGGCATCGACCCGGAGTCGAACCACGCGTCGATCACGTCGGGCACGCGCGCGGCCTCCTCGCCGCACGTCGGGCAGGGGAAGGTCACCTCGTCGACGTAGGGCCGGTGAGGGTCGAGCCCGGACTGGTCGGTTCCGGTCAGCTCGGACAGCTCGCGCAACGACCCCACGCACACCTGGTGGTCGTGCTCGCAACGCCAGATCGGCAGCGGGGTTCCCCAGTAGCGGCGTCGCGACAACGCCCAGTCGATGTTGTTGTGCAGCCAGTCGCCGTAGCGTCCCCACTTGATCGTCGCGGGGTACCAGTTGGTGCGCTCGTTCTCGCGCAGCAGCTCGTCCTTGCGTTGGGTCGTGCGGACGTACCAGGACGGCTGGGCGTAGTAGAGCAGCGCGGTGTGGCAGCGCCAGCAGTGTGGGTAGCTGTGCTCGTAGGCCAGGTGCCGGAACAGCAGCCCTCGTTCGTCGAGGTCGCGCACCAGGGTGGTGTCGGCGTGCTTGAAGAACTCGCCACCGACGAGGGGGAGCGAATCCTCGAAGTGACCGTCCGCGCGGACCGGGTTGACCACGGGCAGGCCGTAGGCACGGCAGACCTGCATGTCGTCCTCGCCGAACGCCGGGGACTGGTGCACCAGACCGGTGCCATCCTCGGTGGTGACGTAGCGCCCCAGCACCAGGTAGTGCGAGCGCCCACCGTCCTGAGCAGGGGGAAACTCGATCAGGTCGAACGGCCGCTGGTACTCCCAGCGCTCCATCTCCGAGCCGTGGAACTGCTCGGTCACCTCCCAGCCCTCGCCCAGCACCTGTTGCCACAGCGGCTCAGCGACGACGAGGGTCTCGGTGCCGTCGGTGACCGCGACGTAGTCGACGTCGGGGTGGGCGGCGACGGCAGTGTTGGACACCAGGGTCCAGGGAGTCGTGGTCCACACCAGGAGCGCCGCTCGGTCCGCGAGCGGCCCGCTGGTGAGTTGGAACCTGACGTACACGCTGGGGTCGACCACCGTCTCGTAGCCCTGGGCAAGCTCGTGGTCGGACAACCCGGTGCCGCAGCGCGGGCAGTACGGCGCCACCCGGTGGTCCTCGACCAGCAGCCCGGCCTGATGGATCTGTTGGAGTGCCCACCACACCGACTCGATGTACTCGGGTCGCATGGTGCGGTACGGGTGGGCCATGTCGACCCAGTAGCCCATGCGGTCGGTCATCTCCTCGAACGCGTCGACGTGGCGGAGCACCGACTCACGGCACCTGGCGTTGAACTCGGCGATCCCGTAGGCCTCGATGTCACCCTTGCCGGAGAAGCCCAGCTCCTTCTCCACGGCGAGCTCGACCGGCAGCCCGTGGCAGTCCCACCCGCCCTTGCGGTCCACCCGGAAGCCTTGCATCGTCCGGAACCGTGGGAACACGTCCTTGAACACCCGGGCCTCGACATGGTGGGTGCCCGGCATGCCGTTGGCCGTCGGGGGGCCTTCGTAGAAGGTCCACATCGGCGCACCCTCGCGGCTGGCGAGGGATGCGGCGAACGTGCCCTGGCTGCGCCAGAGCTCGAGGATCTCGCGCTCCATCGCGGGGAGGTCGACCTGAGGCGGCACCGCGTTGTAGAGGTGCTGCCGGGGACCATCGCTGCTGGCGGGGCTCATTGCAAGGCTCCTGCTCGTCGGCGCCCCTCGGTCGAGGCGCTCTGTCTTCGTCGTGCTGACGAAGGGACGAAGCAGCGCTCCGCGGTACCACCCTTCTTGGCGGCCCAGCTCTGGCCGCCCCCTCGTTCGTCACCGCTGCCGGTTCTACCCGTCGTGCCGAGGGACGTGGTCGACGTGCCCGGTCGACTGCTCGGTCGTGACGCTCTTCCGGCGGCTCAGGGGTGATCTTCGCTCCGGACAACACCCCCGGGCTCTCACCGTCCCCGGGTCGCTGCCGGCTGTGCTCGGAGCTACTTGTCCCGTCCACACCGTGCGGTCAGACGATTCTGCCAGAGTGGTGCTCCCGGGCGCATCGGGGTATCGCGCCGGCACTCGGGGCCTCCCGCCGTGCGTGGGAGGTTGTCTCGGCTGGTCGGGCTGCATATTCTCTCGGCGGGCTCTGTGAGGAGCTCGACAATTCGGCAGGTTGTTCGACTCTCCAGGCGAGCTTTGGGCAACTCCGGTAGGACGTCCCCGGTGGACTTCGTCGACGAGGAGTGGCGCAATGGCCCGAACGACGGCCAAGAAGCTGGCCGGCAGGACCGCGGCAGCGGCACGCAAGGTCACCGCGGTGGCGCGGAAGAACGGCGGTCGTTCGACGAGCGCGAAGGCGACGCCCGCCCCCCAGCAGACGCAGACCAAGAAGGTCTCGGCCACGAAGTCCGTGTCCGCGAAGTCGACGGCCAAGAAGGCGAGCACGGTGAAGGCTCCGGCCAAGAAGGCACCGACCAAGGCGACGCCGGCCAAGAAGGCGGGCCGGCGAAGAAGGCGCCGGCGAAGAAGGCGCCGGCGAAGAAGGCGCCGGCGAAGAAGGCGGGCACGGCGAAGAAGGCGAGCACGGCCCAGGCGCCGGCGAAGAAGGCGAGCACGGCCAAGGCGCCGGCGAAGAAGACGCCGGCGAAGAAGGCACCGACCAAGGCGACGGCGGCCAAGGCGAGCACCGCCAAGAAGGCGCCGGCGAAGAAGACGTCGGCGAACAAGGCGAGCACCGCCAAGAAGGCGCCGGCCACGAAGACGAGCACGGCCAAGGCGCCGGCGAAGAAGTCGCCGGCCAAGAAGTCAGGGGGAAGCAAGAAGCCCACGACCGCGAGGGGAGGCGCCGCTGAGACGGTGACGAGGTCGGCCCGTGCGGCCTCGGGCGACCTGGCGGTCAAGGCGGACGAGGATCCGTGGAGCGACAGCGAGCTGGCCGAGCTGCGCGCCGAGCTCACCGCCGACGTGGAACGGCTCCGCGGCGAGCTCGACATCGCCGAGCACGAGCTCAACGACCTCATGCGCGACGCCGGTGAGGGTGCAGGCAACGACCAGGCCGATGTCGGCTCCGCCACGTTCGAGCGCGACCACGAGCTGAGCTTGGCCAACAACGCCCGCGACATGCTGGTGCAGACGCGGCACGCGCTGGCCCGCATCGATGACGGGAGCTACGGCCGCTGCGAGTCCTGCGGCCAGCCGATCGGCAAGCTGAGGTTGCAGGCCTTTCCCCGTGCGACACTGTGTATGACATGCAAGCAGCGCGAGGAGCGTCGCTGACCGAGAGCGACCCGGCAGGTCGTCGACGACTCCGCGTGCTCCTGCTCGGCATCGCCGGTGCGGCCTATGCGGTGGACCTGGTCACCAAGCACCTCGCGGTTCAGCACCTGGACGCGGCTCAGCCGGTGGACGTGCTGGGCTCGTTCTTCCGGCTCACCTTGGTGCGCAATCCGGGAGCCGCATTCAGCACCGGCACGTCGTTCACGGTCGCGCTGTCCTTGGTGGCGATCGCCGCCGTGGTCACCATCCTGGTGCTGTCGCGGCGTGTCGGGTCGGTGGGCTGGGCCGTGGCGCTCGGCTTGCTCCTGGGCGGTGTCGCCGGAAACCTCACCGATCGGATCTTCCGTGAGCCGGGGGTTCTCGAAGGGCATGTCGTCGACTTCCTCCAGCTACCCAACTGGCCGGTCTTCAACGTCGCTGACATCTGCATCAACGCCGCCGCCGTGCTCATCGTCGTGCAGTCGCTGCGGGGGCGGACCCTGGGTGGTGCTCACGTGGACGAGCTCGACGGGGAGGAAGCGCGGTGAGCGACCGGCGTACCGTCCTGGTGCCCGACGGCCTCGCAGGTGAGCGGGTGGACGCGGTGCTCTCCCGGATGTTCGGGCTCTCCCGGGCGCGGGCCGCCGACATCATCGGGCAGGCCCTGGTCGAGCTCGACGGCCAGCCAGTGGCGAAGTCGGACCGCGTAGCGGCGGGGGAGGTGCTGGAGGTGACGATCCCCGTCGTCACGAGCCCGACGGCGGTGGTGCCGCAGTTCGTCGAAGGCATCGAGATCGTCCACGACGACGACGCCCTGGTCGTGATCGACAAGCCGGTGGGCGTGGCCGTCCACCCCAGCCCCGGATGGCGGGGGCCCACGGTCGTCGGCCACCTCGCCGCAGCCGGCTTCAGGATCTCGACCAGCGGCGCCAGCGAGAGGCAAGGCATCGTGCAGCGGCTCGACGTCGGCACCTCCGGCGTCATGGTGATCACCAAGTCCGAGCACGCCTACTCGGTGCTCAAGAACGCCTTCCGGCGGCGCGACGTCGACAAGACCTACCACGCGCTGGTCCAGGGACACCCCGACCCGCTCCAGGGCACGGTGGACGCCCCCATCGCCCGCCACCCCCGGTTCGACCACAAGTTCGCCGTGATGAGCGGTGGGCGTCACAGCGTCACGCACTACGAGACGCTGGAGGCTCACCGGTTCGCCAGCCTGCTGGAGGTGCATCTCGAGACCGGTCGCACCCACCAGATCAGGGTGCACATGCAGGCGCTCAAGCACTCGTGCGTCGGCGACCCGCTGTACGGCGGCGACCCGGTGCTCGCTCAGCGGCTCGGGCTGACCCGGCAGTGGTTGCACGCCGTCCGGCTCGGGTTCGAGCACCCCGACAGCGGTGAGTACGTGGAGTACGAGTCCGGCTACCCCGACGACCTGCAGCGCGCGTTGGACCTGATCCGTGAGCTCCACTGACCGAGGGGACCTGGAGCTCAGGCCCGCAGAGCCCGGGGACGCGTCTGCCCTCGCTGCGGTGCTCCTGCCGAGCAGGCGGGCAGCCGTCCCGGCGATGCCCCCTCCGCCGTACGCGAACGAGGAGACCGCCGGCCACCTGCGCGGACAGCTGGCGCGCCCCGGCACCTGGGCGTGGCTGGCCGCGTCCGGGCAGAGCGTGGTGGGCTTCGCGCTCGGGCAGCCCGGCTGGCTCGAGATGCTGTACGTCGTCCCCGAGCGGGCCGGCAGCGGCATCGGCTCCACCCTCCTCGACCTGGTGAAGCATGCCCAGCCCGACGGCTTCTCGCTGTGGGTCTTCGAGACCAACGCGCCCGCCCGCGGGTTCTACCGCGCGCGCGGCCTGGTCGAGCTGGAGCGGACCGACGGCTCGGCCAACGAGGAGCGATGCCCCGACATCCGGATGGCGTGGCCGGGCCGAGACCCGGTGGGGTTCCTGCGGCGCCAGATCGATGACGTCGATGCCGATCTCACCGACGTCGTGTCCCGGAGGGCGGCGCTGACGCGGGAGATCCAGCGGCACAAGGAGGTGCGCGGGCACGCGGGGCGCGACGAAGCCCGGGAGGCAGACATCGCCGCGCGGATGGCCGAGCGCGGCCCCGCGCTGACCGCGGAGGAGTGGCGCCGCATCGTGCACGAGGTCATCACGGTCAGCCTCGACGCCGCCGATCGCGCGCGGCCGGGGCATCAGGGGAGCGAATTCGTCACCTGACGACGAATTCGCTCCACCGTCCGAGGGATCCGGGCCCCTACGCTGCTGCGATGAGGTCCCAGGAGCTGCCGAGGTCTGTCCGCGCGGGCTATGGCGCCGGGTCGGTGGCGACCGGCGCCTTCGGCACCGTCCCCGGCCTGCTGCTGCTGCCCTACCTGACCGACACCATCGGCATCGGCGCCGCTGTCGCCGGGCTGATCGTGTTCCTGCCGAAGGCGTGGGACGTCGTCCTCAACCCGATCGCAGGCCGGATCAGCGACCGGACCCTCGACCCCCGCGGTCCCCGCCGGCCGTGGCTGCTGCGGGGAGGGCTGGCGCTGGCGGCGTGTTTCGCGCTCCTCTTCGCCGCACCCGACCTCGACGCCACCGCCGGGGAGGCTGTCTGGGTCCTGCTGGCGTTCCTGGCGTGCGCCACGGCGTACGCGTTCTTCCAGGTGCCGTTCGTCGCGATGCCGGCCGAGCTGACCGACTCCTACGACGAGCGGACCCGCCTGATGACGTGGCGGGTCGCGTTGCTGGCGCTGACCATCATGGCGACCGGGGCGAGCGCCCCCCTGATCCGTGACCTGGTGGGCGGTCGGGACGGCTACCGGGTGATGGGGGTGGCGATCGCGTCGGTGATCGCCTTCGGGGTCTTCGCGTCGTACCACGGCACTCGCCGGACACCGGTCGGCACGGTCCAGGCGGGCGCAGGGACCCTGCGCGAGCAGCTGCGCGTGGTTGCGGCCGCTCGCGACTTCCGGCTGCTGCTCACGACCTTCGTGATCCAGGCACTCGGCGTCGGAGCGATGCTCGCCGGGGTCGACTACATGGCACGCGAGGTGCTGGGCGGGACCGGCGCGGCAACGCTGCTCTTCGTCTGCTTCGTGGGGCCGGCGCTCGTGCTCACCCCCCTCTGGGCCCGGTACGGCGAACGCCGCGGCAAGAAGGAGGGCTACCTGCTGGCCTCGCTGTTCCTCGCCAGCGGTGCGCTGCTGCTGTCCGCCGCGCAGGTGATGCCGGCGGCAGGTGTCTACCTGGCGACCGCGCTGGTCGGCGTGGGGTATGCCGGCGCGCAGGTCTTCCCGCTCGCGATGCTTCCCGACGCGGCGGCCGTGGATGCCCATCGCAGCGGCAGCAACCGCGCCGGCGTCTTCACCGGCGTCTGGACCGCGGGGGAGACCCTCGGTCTGGCGGTGGGGCCGGGGCTCTACGCGCTGGTGCTCGCTGCCGGAGGCTACGTCTCCTCGGCCGGTGGCGGGGTCGACCAGCCGGCCTCTGCGGTGACCGCGATCGTGCTGGGCTTCTCGGTGGTCCCCGGGACGCTGGTGATCGTGTCGCTGCTGGCGCTGCGGGGATACCGTCTGAGCGCGGCCGACGTCGCCGCCGCAACCCAGGGAGGACGAACATGACCACTGTGGAAGAGCTGCAGACCCGCCTGCGCGAGCTCCGGGCCGACGACCTGCCGACCAAGGGCGGGCGCACGCTGGCGTATGTCTACGACTCCGGACTCGAGGACGTCGACGAGCTCGCCAGGAGCGCGGTGGCGGCGTACGCCGACAGCAACGGGCTGGACCCGACCGCGTTCCCGTCGCTGCTGGCCATGGAGAACGACCTGATCGGCTTCGCCGCCGACCTGCTGCGGGCACCGGACACCGTGGTCGGGTCGGTCACCTCGGGCGGCACCGAGTCCTGCATGCTCTCGGTGCAGGCGGCGCGGGACGCCCGGCCCGACGTGGACCGTCCCCGGCTGGTCGCCCCCTCCTCGGTGCACGCCTCGTTCCTCAAGGGCGCCCACTACTTCGGGATCGAGCCCGTCGTCCTGCCGGTCGGGCCGGACTACCGCGCCGACCCGGCTGCGATGGCCGAGGCGATGGATGAGCGCACCGTGCTCGCCGTCGTCTCGGCCCCGTCGTACGCCCACGGGGTGGTCGACCCCGTCGGCCCCGTGGCCGCGGCCGCGGCCGAGCGCGGCATTCGCTGCCACGTGGACGCCTGCATCGGCGGCTGGGTGCTGCCCTACGCCTCGAGGCTGGGGCGCGAGGTGACGCCGTGGACCTTCGACGTCGAGGGCGTCACCAGCATCTCGATGGACCTGCACAAGTACGCCTACACGCCGAAGGGCGCCTCGATCCTGCTGCACCGCACGCCCGCCCTGCGTCGTTCGCAGTTCTTCGCCAACGCCGACTGGCCCGGCTACACGATGCTCAACTCGACGATGCAGTCCACGAAGTCGGGCGGGCCCCTGGCCGCCGCCTGGGCCGTGGTGAACGCGATCGGGGATGCCGGCTACGAACGTCTCAGCGCCACCACCTTCGACGCCGTCGACGAGCTGGTGGAGGCGATCGACGCGACACCCGCGCTGCGGGTCGTGGTGCCGCCGGACTCGACGTTGGTGGCGCTGGAGACCGACGGGTCGTGCGACGTGTTCACCATCGCCGACGAGATGGCCACCGCCGGGTGGTACGTCCAGCCGCAGATGTCCTTCGCCGGCCACCCGCCCACGCTGCACCTCACCGTCTGTGCCGCCACCGCCTCGCACGTCGACGAGTTCACCACCGCGCTCGAGCAGGCGGTCCGTCGAGCCCAGGAGGCCGGCCCCGTGCAGGTCGATCCGGGGGTCGCCGACTTCGTCAGGGCACTGGACCCGACCACCTTGTCCGACGACGACTTCGACGGCCTGCTCGCCGCTGCCGGTCTCGTCGGGGGGGAGGGGCTCGCGCTCCCCGACCGGATGGCCGAGGTCAACGCCCTGCTCGACCTGGCCCCGGCACCCCTGCGCGAGGCAGTCCTGGTCTCCTTCCTCGACCGCCTGATGCGCCCCGTGCGCGGCTGAGGTTTCCCCTGGGGATGTCGCCGATCTGGTGCTCCCGGCGCCAGGCCTGGCACGGGAAGTGACGGTCGTGGCCGGTCTCGGCCTGCCCCTCGGCCGGAGCACGATCACCCGCTGACACACACAAGACCGGTCTTAGACGCCTGCCGTCGAAGACCGGTCTTCTGCGCTGGAATGAACCCCGAGTCGCCGGACCCAGGTGCAGGAGGGCGCACAAGACCGGACTCTGCCCATGCGCGCCGGAACCGAAGCGGTCGTGATCCGGCCGGGGCCACGACGGCGAAGGAGTGTCGGTGGGGCCGGCCACGATCGGTCGCGTAGTCTGAGCGGCCTTCCCCATGGACCGCCAGGGTGGGCCACCGCCCGTCCTGCTTGCTTGTCGTGCCCGTGATTGTCGTCCTTGCGAGAGGAGCCTGACACCTCCAATGCCAGCGTCGACGTCAGCCAGGTCAGGGTCCGGGTTCGCCCATCTCCACGTGCACACCGAGTACTCCATGCTCGACGGTGCCGCCCGGCTCGACGACATGTTCGCGCGCACCGCCGAGCTCGGCATGGACGCCATCGCCATGACCGACCACGGCAACCTCTTCGGCGCCTACGAGTTCTACGCCAAGGCCAAGGCTCATGGGGTCAAGCCGATCATCGGGATCGAGAGCTACTTCACCCCCAACACCTCGCGCTTCGAGCGCAAGCGGGTGCGCTGGGGCGACGGCGGCCAGGACGACGTCTCCGGTTCGGGTGCCTACACCCACATGACGCTGCTCGCCGAGACCACGGCCGGCATGCACAACCTCTTCCGGCTCTCCTCCCGCTCGTCCCTCGAGGGCTTCTTCTACAAGCCGCGCGCCGACCGCGAGCTGCTCGCGGAGTACGCGAACGGGCTGATCGCCACCACCGGGTGTCCCTCGGGCGAGGTGCAGACCTGGCTGCGCATCGGCAACTACGACAAGGCCCGGGAGGCCGCTGCCGACTTCCGCGACATCCTCGGGCCCGACAACTACTTCCTCGAGCTGATGGACCACGGCCTCTCGATCGAGCAGCGGGTCCGCGACGGGCTGCTGCGCCTCGGCAAGGACCTCGGCCTGCGCCCGATCGCCACCAACGACTCCCACTACGTCCGTCCCGAGGACGCCGCCGCCCACGAGCACCTGCTGTGCGTGTCGTCGGGCAGCACGATGGCCGATCCCAAGCGCTTCAAGTTCGACGGCAACAGCTACTACGTCAAGTCGCCCGAGGAGATGCGTGAGCTGTGGGCCGACCGCTTCGGGATGCCCGAGGCCTGTGACAACACGCTGCTGATCGCCGAGCGATGCAACGTCGAGTTCAACGAGTCGGCCAACTACATGCCGCGGTTCCCCGTGCCCGAGGGCGAGAGCGAGGACTCCTGGTTCGTCAAGGAGGTGGAGCGGGGCCTGCGGGTGCGCTATCCGGAGGGCATTCCCGACAAGGTGCGCGCCCAGGCCGACTTCGAGGTCGGCGTCATCACCACGATGGGCTTCCCCGGCTACTTCCTCGTGGTCGCCGACTTCATCAACTGGGCCAAGGACAACGGCATCCGGGTGGGTCCGGGCCGGGGCTCGGGTGCCGGCTCGATGTGTGCCTACGCCATGCGCATCACCGACCTCGACCCGCTCAAGCACGGGCTGATCTTCGAGCGCTTCCTCAACCCCGACCGGGTGTCGATGCCCGACTTCGACATCGACTTCGACGAGCGCCGGCGAGGGGAGGTCATCAAGTACGTCAGCGACAAGTACGGCTCCGACCGGGTCTCCATGATCGTGACCTACGGCACGATCAAGGCGAAGCAGGCGGTCAAGGACGCCTCGCGCATCCTCGGGTTCCCGTTCTCGATGGGCGACCGGATCACCAAGGCCATGCCGGCGCCGGTCATGGGCAAGGACGTCCCGCTCAAGCAGCTGTTCGACTCCTCGCACGACCGTTACGGCGAGGGGGGCGACTTCCGGTCGCTCTACCAGGCAGAGCCCGACGTCAAGAACGTGGTCGACACCGCGATCGGCATCGAGGGGCTCAAGCGGCAGTGGGGGGTGCACGCAGCCGGGGTGATCATGTCGAGCGAGCCGCTGCTCGACGTGATCCCGGTGATGCGCCGGGAGCAGGACGGCGCATCCATCACCCAGTTCGACTACCCGACCTGCGAGCGGCTCGGCCTCATCAAGATGGACTTCCTGGGGCTGCGCAACCTCACCGTTCTCGACGACGCGCTGCACAACATCGAGGTCAACCGGTCCCAGCAGGTGGTGCTGGAGGAGCTCGAACTCGACGACCCGGCGACGTACCAGCTGCTGCAACGCGGGGACACCCTCGGCGTCTTCCAGCTCGACGGTGGGCCGATGCGGGCACTGCTGCGCAGCATGCGCCCCGACTGCTTCGAGGACATCTCCGCCGTCGGTGCGCTCTACCGGCCGGGGCCGATGGGCGCCGACTCCCACAACAAGTACGCCCGCCGCAAGACCGGCCGCGAGCCGGTGGAGCCGATCCACCCCGAGCTGGCCGAGCCGTTGGCGGACATCCTCGGCGAGACCTACGGCCTGATCGTGTACCAGGAGCAGGTCATGGCGATCGCCCAGAAGCTCGCGGGCTACTCGCTGGGACAGGCCGACCTGCTCCGCCGGGCGATGGGCAAGAAGAAGAAGGCCGAGCTGGACAAGCAGTTCGAGGCCTTCTCCGCCGGCATGACCGAGCGCGGCTACTCCCTGCACGCGGTCGAGACGCTGTGGGACATCCTGCTGCCGTTCTCCGACTACGCCTTCAACAAGGCCCACTCCGCGGCGTACGGCGTGGTCTCGTACTGGACCGCCCACCTCAAGGCCAACTATCCGGCCGAGTACATGGCGGCGCTGCTGACGTCGGTGAAGGACGACAAGGACAAGTCGGCGATCTACCTCAACGAGTGCCGTCGGATGGGCATCAAGGTGCTGCCGCCCGACGTCAACGAGTCGGACGCCACCTTCACCCCGGTGGGGACCGACATCCGGTTCGGGCTCAACGCGATCCGCAACGTCGGCGGCAACGTGGTGGAGTCGATCGTGCGGGCCCGGCGTGAGCGCGGCCGCTACGCCGACTTCAACGACTTCCTCACCAAGGTCGACGCGCCCGCCTGCAACAAGCGCGTCATCGAGTCCCTGATCAAGGCCGGGGCCTTCGACTCGCTCAACCACCGCCGTGCCTGCCTGGTCGCGATCCACGAGACCGCCGTCGAGCAGTACGTCGACATCAAGCGCAACCAGGCCATCGGCCAGGACTCCTTGTTCGGAGGACTCGACGAGAGTGAGACCGCCGGCTGGGGCTCCACCATCGAGATCCCGACGTTCGAGGAGTGGGACAAGCAGACGCTGCTCGCTCACGAGCGCGAGATGCTCGGTCTCTACGTCTCAGACCACCCGCTGACCGGGCTCGAGCACATCCTCAGCCAGGAGGCCGAGGTCACCGTCGGGCAGCTGCTGGCCGACGAAGAACGCCGCGACGGCTCCACCGTCAAGCTCTGTGGCCTGGTCACCTCGGTGCAGCGCAAGATCACCAAGCGGGGCGACACCTGGGCGATGGTGAGCGTGGAAGACCTCGAGGGCGCTATCGACGTGCTGCTCTTCCCGGCCGTCTACCAGCTGGCGGCGCCGCTGCTGGTCGAGGACACCGTGGTCACCGTGAAGGGGCGGCTGTCGCGGCAGAAGGACCAGCCGGAGGTCCACGGCCAGGAGGTCACCCGGCCCGACGTCACCGAAGGTCCCGGCGGTCCGGTGGTGGTGGCGCTGCCGGCGACCCGGTGCACCCCGGAGGTGGTCGATCAGCTGCGCGAGGTCCTCGCCACCCACCCGGGCGTGACGGAGGTACGGTTGCGCCTCATGACGCGCGGCTCGACGCGGATGATGCGTCTCGACGACCGGCTCCGGGTGTCCCCCTCGCCGGCGCTCTACGGGGACCTCAAGGCGTTGCTGGGGCCTCACTGCCTGAGCGGCGCCTGAGTTGCGGGCACGCGTCAGCCGGGACGTCGTCGCCGTCGCGATGCTCCAGCTCGCCGTGGCCTGTCTCATCGGACTGCTGCTCCCGCACGTCGCAGAGCTCCCCGAAGCCACCCGAACCGCCGACGGCGTGACTGCCTCCGAGGCCGCGCTTGACCAGCTCTTCGACGACGACGGCTGGCTGATCGTCCTGGGCGGCATCGCCGGGCTCGTCCTGGGCGTGGCCCTGCAGTGGTGGCGCCGGGGTCACGAGGTGGTGACGTTGGTCGCCATCGTGGTGTTCTCCCTGCTCGCGGCGAGGCTGGCCGGGTGGATCGCGGAAGGCACCGGACCAGGCGACCCGGTGGGGGCGCTCGCAGAGGCCGCCGTCGGCAGCACCGCACCCATGCCGGTGGAGATCAGCTCCCAGGTGGCCTACCTGGTCTGGCCGCTGATGTCGGTGGTGGGGGCTGTGATGGTGCTCCTCTCGGTCCATCCCCCGGGCTCTCCTCCCTCGCACCCGGTCTCCTCGGAGGCCTGAGGGAACCAGGAGAACGACCGCGCCGTCGCAGGGGTGACCGATACGATGCGACGACGTTCGCCAGGCCTCCTGGCGGACGGGGGAAGGGACACCATGAGCGCGCACGACCCCGAGGACACCTCCGAGGTGGAGTACCTCTCCGACCGGGAAGCCGATCGACCGGGGGCAGCCTCCGGCCGCAGACGCGCTCTGGCGGGAGTGGGAGCGTTCGCGCTGCTCCTGGTCGCCGGCGCCGGGGCGTACGGGGTGGTCCAGTTCATGAGCAGCGGGGACAGCGCGGCCACGGCGGTGCCCGCCGACGCGCTCGGCTACGTCTCGCTCGACCTCGACCCGAGCGGTGGTCAGAAGATCGCGGCGTACGAGACCATGCGCAAGTTCCCCGCGCTCGAGGAGCAGCTCGATCTCGACTCCGACGACGACCCGCGCGAGTGGCTCTTCGACGCCCTCAACTCCGAGGCGCCGCCGTCGTGCTCGATGGACTTCGAGGACGACGTCGCCCCCTGGCTCGGCGACAAGCTGGCCTTCGCGGCGGTCGAGGGTGACGAGGAGCCGGAGCCGTTCTTCGTGCTGCAGGTCAGGGACGTCGACGCTGCCCAGGAGACCATCGGGGAGATGTTCTCCTGCGGTCAGGACGAGGAGGACTACGGCACCGCCACCGTCGGCGACTTCATGATCGTGGCTCCCAGCGCCGACCTGGCCGAAGACCTCGCCGCCGACGCGGGCGACTCCTCCCTGGCCGACGACGACACCTTCCGGGCGCGCACCAGCGACGCGGGGGACCCGGGGGTGATCACCGGGTACCTGGCCCCGGCGGCGGTCGACCTCATGCTCGACCGGGCCGAGTCGATGGGCTCCGGCATCGGCGACATCGGCGGCATGGGCGGCATGGAGGGCCCGGAGCCGGGCATGGAGTGGGGCATGGAGTCGGGCATGGAGTCGGGCAGCGTCCCGCCCACGGCTCTCCCGTCGCTGCCGGCCTCGCCGGGTGTCGCGCCGGAGGGCGGGCTCCCGACCGACCCGCAGATGGACGGCATGGGGAGCGCAGGCGGCATGGAGGGCATCGAGGGCATCGAGGGCATGGAGGGCATGGAAGGCATGGTGCCCCCGGTCGACGACGCTCAGCTGGACCTGATGCGCGACTACGTCGAGGGCTTCGAGGGGGCTGCGATGCAGGTCCGCTTCGCCGACGGGGGACTCGAGATGGAGATGGTCGCCACCGGAATCCAGCAGGGGGAGGACCTCGAGGGCGGCGACAGCGGCATGGGGGACCTCCCCGGGTCCACGGCACTCGCCTTCGGCTTCGCTGCCGGGCCCGACGCGGTCGACACGATCGCGGAGTCCATGAAGGCCCAGATGAGTGACGCCGAGTACGAGTCCGGCATCGAGGAGTTCGAGTCCGAGACCGGCCTGACGTTCCCTGAGGACGTCCAGACCCTGCTCGGCGACGGGATGAGCCTGGCCGTGGACTCCTCGATCGACATCGAAGCGCTCGGACGGGCCTTCCTGGGTGGCCAGACGGAGGGCCTCGACCTCCCGGTCGGACTGCGCATCGTCAGCGACGACACCCAGGCGGTGGTGGAGGTGGCTGAGAAGCTGCAGGCCCTCGTACCACCCGAGGCGCCGGTGTCGATGGAGGTCGAGGAAGGCGACGGCGCGGTCGCGGTCGGGGTCGACGCGGACTACGTGGCCGACCTCGCCGGCGACGGCGACCTCGGTGAGTCCGACGCCTTCCAGGATGCGGTTCCCGACGCCGGTGACCGGCTGGGAGCCCTCTACCTGGACTTCGATGCCGACAACTGGCTCGAGGAGCTGGCCCAGGACGACCCGGAGGCGGTCGAGAACATCAAACCGCTGTCGTCCCTGGGCATGAGCGGCTCGGTCGACGGCGACACCGTGCGGATGCTCATGCGGCTGACCACCGACTGAGCGCCCGGTCCTGGGCTGAGACGGGGCTTCGGGTCCGGCGTCAGTTCGGGCTCCAGCCCGACCTGGCGATCTCGGTCGCGGGGAGGGACGCCACCGCACGGGCCGCGCGCAGCTCGGCTCGCAGGTGCCGGGTCACCAGCGCGAGCCGGTCGAGGGTCGTTGCCGCCTCCAGCACCTGCTGGCGGTCGCTCAGCGGCAGCAGTGCCCCGGCCGCGAGCGTGTAGGAGAGCTCGGTGGGGTCCTCGGGCAGGCTCCGGGCTTCGATGGTGTCGCCGCCGAGCTGGCCGAGGCGGTGCCGGTAGGCGGCGTAGACCCGGGAGCACTCGGCGACAGCCGCGGCCAGCTCGGCTGCGTCACCGCCGGGCGCCTCTCCGACGCCCTCCACCTCCGCGCGCAGGTAGGCCCGGGAGGAGTCCGTTGCGAGGACGCGGAACCTCCCCAGACCCTTCACGGCGATGTCGAACCGCCCGTCGGGGTGTGCCTCGACTGCGGTCAGCTGCACGACGCAGCCCGTCCGGAACATCGACCGGGCCTCGTGGCTGCCGACCTCGTAGCCCTCCCGGATCGCGACGATCCCGAAGCGGCGGTCCGCCGGCTCGGGCAGCACCAGCAGGTCGCTCACCAGAGCCCGGTACCGCTCCTCGAACACGTGTAGCGGGACCACCATGCCCGGGAGGACGACGGTCCCGAGCGGGAAGAGCGGGAGGAAGGCAGCCATGCCTCCCAATCTAGGATGGGGGCATGATGCGCCGACTGGACCTGCGTGGCCGCGGCGCGGACGAGCCCCTCGACTACCGGCGGGTCGTGCCGCGCGCCGCGACCGACGTCGACGGCACCCTCGAGGTGGTCCGCCCGATCGTGGAGGCGGTGAGGCGTCGCGGCCTGGACGCCGTGGTCGAGTACACCGCGCGCTTCGACGGGGTGACCCAGCACGACATCGCCGTGCCCCCCGCCGCCATGAGCCAGGCGCTCGACGCGCTCGACCCTGCCGTTCGCGCCGGCCTCGAGGAGGCGGTCCGCCGGCTGCGCCTCACCTGCGAGGCCGAGACGGAGGTCGACGTGGTCACCGACGTCGTGCCGGGGGGTCGGGTGACCCAGCGCCGCGTGCCGATCCGGCGCGTCGGGCTCTACGTGCCCGGCGGGGTGGCTCCTCTGGTGAGCAGCGTGCTGATGAACGTCGTCCCCGCCCAGGTCGCCGGCGTCGAGTCCATCGCGCTCACCTCGACCCCGCAGCGTGACCATGACGGCCTGCCGCACCCCACGATCCTGGCCGCGTGCGCCCTGCTGGGCGTCGACGAGGTGTACGCCGTGGGAGGTGCCCAGGCGATCGCGATGTTCGCCCACGGGGCCGGGCCCTGTGAGCCGGTCGACATGATCACCGGCCCGGGCAACATCTACGTGGTCAGCGCCAAGCGGCTGGTCGACGGCGTGGTCGCCATCGACAGCGAGGCCGGCCCGACCGAGATCGCGATCCTGGCCGACGAGACCGCTGCTGCGGCCTACGTCGCCGCGGACCTGATCAGCCAGGCCGAGCACGACCCGCTGGCCGGCTCGGTGCTGGTGACCCCGAGCGAACAGCTGGCGACCGAGGTCGAGGCCGAGCTCGACAAGCAGGTCTCGGTGACCAAGCACGTCGAGCGGATCCGCACCGCCCTGTCGGGGCAGCAGAGCGCGATCGTGCTCGTGGACGACCTGGAGCAGGGGCTGCGCGTGGTGGACGGCTACGCCGCGGAGCACCTCGAGATCCAGACCCGCGACGCCGCGGGCTGGGCGTCCCGGGTGCGCAACGCCGGCGCGATCTTCGTCGGACCCCACGCGCCGGTGTCGCTGGGCGACTACTGCGCCGGCTCCAACCACGTGCTGCCCACCGGAGGGTGCGCCTGCCACTCCTCCGGGTTGTCGGTGCGGTCGTTCCTCAAGGCGGTGCACGTCGTGGAGTACGACGCCGCGGCACTGGGCGAGATCGCACCGCACGTGACGGCGCTGGCCGACGCGGAGGACCTGCCCGGCCATGGCGCGGCGATCCGGGTGCGGGTCGAGGACAGCTGATGACCCTTCCGCTCAGGGAGGAGCTCCGCGGGATCGAACCGTACGGCGCCCCTCAGCTCGACCTGCCCGTGCTGCTCAACGTCAACGAGAACCCCTACCCGCCCTCGGAGGCGGTGGTCGCCGACGTCGCGGCCGCCGTCGCCGACGCGACCCGCTCGCTCAACCGATACCCCGACCGCGAGTTCAGCCTGCTGCGGGAGGCGCTCGCGGCCTACCTCGGTCACGGGGTGACCTCCGAGCAGGTCTGGGCGGCGAACGGCTCCAACGAGGTCATGCTGCACCTGCTGCAGGCCTTCGGGGGGCCGGGCAGGACCGCGCTGTCCTTCGCTCCGACGTACTCGATGTATCCCGAGTACGCCCGCGACACCAGCACCCGCTGGGTGACCGGCCGACGTGCCGACGACTTCGGGATCGACCTCGACGAGGCCGTTGGCGTCATCGCCCGGGAGCAGCCCAGCGTCGTGCTCCTGCCCTCTCCCAACAACCCGACCGGCACCGCGCTGCCCTCGGAGCACGTCGGGGCGCTGTGCGAGGCGACGGCTGAAGGGGGCGGCGTCCTGGTGGTCGACGAGGCGTACGCCGAGTTCCGGCGCGCCGGAACTCCGAGCGCGTTGGAGATGCTCGCCCGGCATCCCAACCTGGTCGTGACCCGCACCATGAGCAAGGCGTTCGCGCTTGCCGGCGCGCGGCTGGGTTACCTCGCCGCGAGCCGCCAGCTGTGCGACGCGTTGCGGGTCGTCCGGCTGCCGTACCACCTCTCGTCGGTGACACAGGCGGTGGCGCTGGCGGCGCTTCGCCACGCCGACGAGCTGCTCGGCAAGGTCGACCTGCTGCGCTCCGAACGCGACGACTGCGTCGCCTGGCTGCGAGCCCAGGGGCTCACCGTCGCCGACACCGACGCCAACTTCGCGCTGTTCGGCGTCCTGCCGGACCGGCAAGCGGTGTGGCGGGGTCTGGTGGACCGAGGTGTCCTGATCCGCGAGACTGGTCCCGAGGGGTGGCTGCGCGTGTCGATCGGCACCCCCGACGAGATGGCGGCGTTCCGCGCCGCCCTGCTGGAGGTCCTTGCATGAACAGCCGTACCGCCCGCGTCGAGCGCGAGACCACCGAGTCCAAGGTGGTCGTCGAGGTCGACCTCGACGGCACCGGACGCCACGAGGTCTCCACCGGCGTCGGGTTCTACGACCACATGCTGGTCTCGTTCGCCCGCCACTCGCTCATCGACCTGGTGGTGCGCACCGAGGGAGACGTGCACATCGACGCCCACCACACGGTGGAGGACACCGCCATCGCCCTGGGCGAGGCACTGCGCCAGGCGCTGGGTGACAAGCGGGGCATCCGACGGTTCGGAGACGCGACCGTCCCGCTGGACGAGGCACTCGTGCAGGCCGTCGTGGACGTCTCCGGACGCCCGTACTGCGTCCACACCGGTGAGCCCGAAGGCCAGCAGTTCGTCACGATCGGTGGCTCCGGTGTGGGCTACCTCGGCTCCCTGACCCGGCACGTCTTCGAGACCCTCGCCTTCCACGCCCAGGTGGCGCTGCACGTGCGCGTGCTGGCCGGCCGCGACCCGCATCACGTCGTGGAGACCCAGTTCAAGGCAGTCGCACGCGCCTTGCGCGACGCCATCGGTCACGACCCGCGCGAGACCGGTGTGCCCTCCACCAAGGGCACGCTCGGTGGGTGAGGGCTTCGCCGCTGACCCGGTGGTGAGGCAGTGAGCGACGTCGTCGTCCTCGACTACGGCTTCGGCAACGTCCGGTCAGCCGTCCGCGCGTTCGAGCGCGCCGGCGCGCAGGTCGAGCTCACTGCGGACCCGGTCCGCGCCCAGGAGTGCGACGGGCTCGTCGTTCCGGGCGTGGGTGCCTTCGCCGCCTGCGTCGCCGGCATCCGTGCGGTGCGCGGCCACGAGGTGATCGGACGTCGCCTGGCCGGGGGGCGGCCGGTGCTCGGGATCTGCGTGGGGCTCCAGGTGATGTTCACCCACGGCGTGGAGCACGGGCTCGACGCGGCGGGCCTCGACGAGTGGCCGGGCGTGGTCGAGCGGTTGCAGGCGCCGGTGGTGCCTCACATGGGGTGGAACACCGTGGAGGTCCCCGCTGGTTCCCAGCTCTTCAGCGGGGTCGAGCGGGAGCGGTTCTACTTCGTGCACTCCTACGGCGTCCGGCGCTGGGACTTGACCACCAACGGCCGAACCCGTGCGCCGCTGGTCACCTGGAGCGAGTACGGCGGTGACCGCTTCGTGGCAGCCGTCGAGAACGGCCCCCTGACGGCTACGCAGTTCCACCCGGAGAAGTCAGGCGACGCCGGTGCGGTGCTGCTGCGCACCTGGGTGTCGGGGCTGACCCGGTGAGCCGGGAGCAATGAGCACGCGACCGTGAGCAAGGAACGGGCCCGGCGAAGGGCCGAGCGCGAGCGGGAGGCCGCGATCAAGCAGGCCGCGCGGGCGGCCGAGCAGGAGCGGCGGGAGCGCCGTGACGAGCGTCGCCGGGCGCTGCGGCGTACTCGCGAACGGCTGGGCTGGCGCACGGTCTCGCGCCCGGGCGGATCGTTGGCTCGGCGTCGTCGCCGCCAGCACCAGCTGACGCTGCTGCTGCTGGTCGCGTGGTGGCCGTCGTCTTCGTGATGCGCCCCGACTGGCCGGCGCGGCTGGCGGCCCTGGTGGTGGCGGTGCTCGCCTACCCGGTGGTGCGCACGCTGCTCTTCAACCGGCCCTAGCTCGAGGTTCGCGCGGGCACCGGCCCCCGGCGCGTCACCCCTCGGGAGCGCCCAGCCGGGCCTCGGGCCGCAGCAGCTCGGGGAGCGGCTCGCCGTCGGCAGTGGCCGCCAGCTTGCGGCCGAGCCCGGGCGCCTGCTTGAACAGGTTGTGGCCCACGGGGAAGAGCAGCCCGTCGCGCTGCCAGACCGCCAGTCCGTCCTCGCCCCAGGGCAGCTGGGTGACCCAGCAGTGCCGGACGTCCACGGGGTCGGGATCGAGCCCGGGAAGTGCTCGACGCACGTAGCCGGAGGCGCGGGCGGCCAGCTGGGAGAGCTCCTCCGCGGCCGGGAGGCTGCCGTCGGCGCGGGCGAGGGTGTAGTCGCTGAGGCCGACGGCATAGGTGGTGTTCCCCTGGGGCGCCGCGGCGTAGACGCCGGTCTCCCCGAAGACACCGCTGGAGTCCTGCAGAGTCGCCAGCCGTGCCGGTGGCGCGTCCCGCACCGCGTAGGTGAGGCGCACGTGGGCGCCCTGCTGGATCGGCAGGGACAGGCCCACGGTGCGGGCGAACCGTTCGGTGCTGCGCCCGGCAGCACACCACGGCGCTGCGGTACCGGCGGGTGCTGCCGCCGCTGCGCACCTCCACCTCGCCCCCTACCGGCAGGACCGAGAGGACGTGGTCGTGCACAAGCCGGTCTTCGAGTGCGGCGGTCAGGGCGTCGATCATCACCCGGGTGCGGATGGACCCACCCCGCTCGTCGAGCATCGCCGGCCCGTCGAAGGGCCCCAGCAACGGCAGCCGTTCGGCGAGCTCGCCGGGCTCGATCCGCCGCGCCGCCACCCCCGCCTGCTGCAGCAGCGGCAGCTTGCTGTCCACAGCAGACCCGATGGCGACGGCGCCGTCGTCGCTGAGCAGCCGGACGCCGAGCTGCTCGGCCCAGGCGTCGTAGGTGGCGCGGCTGTCGCAGGTGTCCCGGATCAGCCTGGGGTCGTCGTGGGCGTGCCGGAAGATCCGCGAGGCGCCGCCGGACTGACCGTTTCCCGGGGCGCCCACTTCGTAGACGCGGACCTCGACGCCGCGCTCCAGGAGGGCGTAGGCGGTCGAGAGTCCCACCACGCCGGCGCCGACGACAGCCACGTCCGGGGTCTCGCTGCTCACGGTGCCATCCGTACCCCTCGGTGGCGACCCGACACCGGTTCGTCAGCGCTGGATCCTGGGCGAGACAGCGGTCAGCGTGCCGCGTCCCAGCCTCGACGGCGGGCCGCCGGCAGGATCGGAGCCGTCGCTAGGCTTCGGGGCATGTCCCGCCACCTCGAGCTGCTGCCGGCTGTCGACGTCCAGGGGGGCCGCGCGGTCCAGCTGGTGCAAGGGGTTGCCGGCTCGGAGAAGACGTTCGGCGACCCTGTCGAGGCGGCGTTGCGTTGGCAGGAGGCCGGCGCGGAGTGGATCCACCTGGTCGACCTCGATGCGGCGTTCGGTCGCGGCCACAACCGCGAGCTGCTCGCCGAGATCGTCGGGACGCTCGGCATCCAGGTTGAGATGAGCGGCGGGATCCGCGACGACGAGTCGCTGCGTGCGGCGATGGCCACGGGGTGTCGGCGGGTCAACATCGGAACCGCGGCGCTGGAGCAGCCGCGAGTGGTGCGCGCGCGCCATCGCCGACCACGGTGACCGGGTGGCGGTGGGCCTCGACGTGCGGGGGCGGACGCTGGCGGCGCGGGGGTGGACCCGCGACGGCGGTGACCTGTACGACGTGCTGGCCCGGCTGGACTCCGAGGGGTGCGCCCGGTACGTGGTCACCGACGTCAACAAGGACGGGATGCTCCAAGGCCCGAACCTGGACCTGCTGCGCGATGTCTGTGACGCCACGGACCGCCCGGTGGTGGCCTCCGGCGGCATCACCGAGCTCGACGACCTTCGGGCGCTGCAGGGGCTCATCGATGACGGCGTGGAGGGAGCCATCGTCGGAACCGCGCTCTACGAAGGACGGTTCACCTTGGAGGAGGCGCTCGCCATGACGCTTCTACGGGAGCGGTCCTCGTGAGTCTTGCGGTGCGGGTGATCCCGTGCCTCGACGTCGACGCCGGCCGTGTGGTGAAGGGCGTCAACTTCCAGGGCCTCCGGGACGCCGGCGACCCGGTGGAGCGGGCGAAGGCCTACGACGCCGAGGGCGCCGACGAGCTGACCTTCCTCGACATCTCCGCCTCCCACGAGGGACGTTCGACCACGCTCGAGATCGTGTCGCAGACCGCTGAGCAGGTGTTCATCCCGCTCACCGTCGGGGGCGGGATCGGGTCGGTCGAGGACGTCGACACGCTGCTGCGGGCGGGTGCCGACAAGGTCTCGGTCAACACCGGCGCGATCCGCCGCCCCGAGCTGCTGGCCGAGATCGCGGGCCGGTTCGGCAACCAGGTGCTGGTGCTCTCGGTCGATGCCCGGCGTACCCCTCGGGGGGCCGAGGCGACGGCGAGCGGCTTCGAGGTCACCACCCATGGGGGGCGTCGCAGCACCGGTATCGACGCGGTCGAGTGGGCGCGGCGGGGCGCCGAGCTCGGTGCCGGGGAGATCCTGCTCAACTCCATGGACGCCGACGGCACCCGCGACGGCTTCGACCTCGAGCTGACCCGACTGGTGAGGGCGGCGGTC
Source organism: uncultured Actinomycetota bacterium (assembly GCA_963801135.1). Lineage (GTDB taxonomy): Bacteria > Actinomycetota > Actinomycetes > Propionibacteriales > Nocardioidaceae > Marmoricola_A. Next base: position 103,112 of record CAWDDN010000001.1, read on the forward strand.
GACATCCCGATCATCGCCAGCGGGGGCGCCGGATCGGCCGACCACTTCCCACCGGCTGTGGACGCCGGGGCGGACGCCGTGCTCGCGGCATCGGTCTTCCACTTCGGGACGCTGCGCATCGCCGAGGTCAAGCAGGCGCTGGCCGACCGGGGACACCCGGTGCGCTGACCGCTCGCCGCTGCGGCCGGGCACCTGCTCGGCGTCCCGTCGTCCAACGGGCCTGCTCCCCACGCAGGCGGGGTCCACCGGGTCACCAGTGAGACCGGCGGGCTCACACCCCCAGCGAGGCGGAGCGGAGGGCGGCGACGTCGTCGGGAGCGCCGTCCAGCTTCACCAGCGCGTGGCCCTGGCGGCCGTAGGCGAACAGCACCAGCTCGGAGGGCAAGCCCCGCACCACGACGTCGCCGGCCCCGGACGGGGCGGACTTCACCTTCTGCTGCGTCCCGGCGGCGTCGCTGCGCTCGAGCGTGACGCCGGTCGGGGCCTTCAGCGCGGTGGCCTTGCCCATCCGTCGCATCAGCCCCCACAGCGTGTTCTCGGTGGAGCCGGGCAACGAGCGGGCGGTCCAGTCGGACTGGGCGCGCCGGATGTCCTCGTGGTGCACGTAGAACTCCAGGACGTTGGCCAGCGGCCCGAGGCGCGGGATCGAGAACGGCGACAGCAGCGGTGGTCCGTGCCGGAGCTTGCGGACCAGGTCGGCGAAGTCCTCGCGCGCCAGCTTGTCCTCGGTACGCCGGGTCAGGGGGGCCGCGGGCGGCACGAAGATGCCGGCGGCCGCGATCGGGTGTCCCTCGCGGATCAGGAGGTGGATCACGAGGTCGCGCACGTCCCATCCGCCGCACAGGGTGGGAGCGTCGGGGCCGACCTGCTGCGCGGTCGCGCACAGCAGGGTGCGTTCGTGGGCTGCCAAGGTGCTCATGGACCCAAGCCTAGGAAGGCCACGCCAGGGAACAGATGCCGGCCGTCCGGTGTTGAGCGCCCGTCCCACCTCCCTGCCCCCGCTCTGCCCTCCCGGTGAAGGAGCCCCGTGTCCACGACCGCGCACGCCGCCCACGACCGGGCGACACTGCGACGCGGCTTCCGCGTGCTGGGGGTGGCGATCCGGCGCGAGCCTCGGGTCTTCGCGATCTCGACGGTGGGGGCGCTGCTGTTCGGCGGGCTGACGGTCGCCGACGCCTGGGTGCTCGGGTGGGCGACCGACAACGTCGTGCTGCCTGCCTTCCGGACCGGCGTCACCCCGGGCGGCGCGCTGCTGACCGCGACCGCCCTCTTCATCGCGGTGGCGATCGTCCGCGGCGCCAGCATCGTCGCCCGGCGCTGGGGAGCCGGCGTCATGCAGTACCGGATGCAGGCCCACGACCGACGCGCGGTCACCCGGCAGTACCTCCGGCTCCCGATGCGGTGGCACCAGCGTCACCCCACCGGTGAGCTGCTCTCGAACGCGGCGTCGGACGTCGAGGCGACCTGGGCGCCGATCGCGCCGCTGCCGATGGCGGTGGGCACGGTCGCGATGATCGTGATCGCCGCGGCGCAGATGCTGCTGACCGACGTGGTGCTGGCGCTGATGGGTCTGTCGGTCTTCCCTCTCGTGGTGCTGAGCAACCTGGTCTTCCAGCACTACCAGTCGCCGCTGATGACCCGCGCCCAGGCGCTGCGGGCCCAGCTGAGCGAGGTCGCCCACGAGTCGTTCGACGGCGCCATGGTGGTCAAGTCCCTCGGTCGGGAGTCCGAGGAGACCGTGCGCTTCGCCCACACGGCTCGGCGGCTGCGCGACACCGCCACCCGGGCCGGCAAGGTCCGTGCCGTCTTCGACCCGGTGCTGGAGATGCTCCCGAACCTCGGGGTGCTCGCGGTGCTGATGGTCGGTGTCCAGCGCGTCGCCGCCGGAGACACCCAGCCCGGCGACGTCGTCAGCATCGCCTATCTGCTCACGGTGATCGCCTTCCCGATCCGCTCGTTCGGCTGGCTACTGGGCGAGTTCCCTCGCAGCGTGGTCGGGTTCGACCGGGTGCGCGCGGTGCTCGCCGAGCGCAACGACACCACGTACGGCGAGCGGGTGCTCGACCGTCTCGACGTGCCCGGGGGAGCGGCGAAGCGGGGTTCGCAGGGCGCCCACCTCAGTGTCAGGGACGTCCACTACGGCTTCGAGCCGGGGCGCGAGGTGCTCGCCGGCGTCAGCTTCGACGTCGGGTCCGGGCGCACGCTCGCGGTGGTGGGCGCGACCGCCTCAGGAAAGAGCACCCTGACCACGTTGCTGTTCCGCCTGGTCGACCCGCACCGAGGCGCGGTGCGGGTCGACGGCGTGGACCTGCGCGAGCTGCGCCAGGGTGCGTTGGCCCGGGTTGCGGCGCTGGTGCAGCAGCAGGCCTTCCTCTTCGACGACACCGTGCGGGGCAACATCACCCTGGGCGTCGACTTCACCGACGAGGCGGTCTGGCGTGCGCTGCGCGTCGCCCAGGCGGAGGACTTCGTCGTCGCGCTCCCCGGTGGGCTCGACGCCCGGCTGGGCGAGCGGGGCGCGTCGCTCTCCGGCGGCCAGCGCCAGCGACTCTCGCTGGCGCGTGCCCTGGTGCGTTCGCCACGGCTCCTGGTCATGGACGATGCGACCTCGGCGGTCGACCCCGAGGTCGAGGCGCGCATCCTCGCCGCGCTGCGTGACGGCTCGAGCGACGCCACGGTGGTCGTGGTCGCCTACCGCAAGGCGACCATCTCCCTTGCCGACGAGGTGCTCTTCCTGGCCGACGGCGTGGTCGCCGACCAGGGACCCCACGCCGAGCTGCTGCGCCGCAACCCGGCGTACGCCGCGATCGTCAGCGCCTACGAGGTGTCGACGTGACCCAGCTGGTGGATCGACGTCCGGTGGACCGACCCGGAGTGCTGCGCAGCGGGGAGGCCTCCTCGGCCTGGCGCATTCTGCGCCGAGGGGTCGAGCTGAGCCCCGAGCTCTCGCACGGCGTCGGGTTCACCATCGTGCTCGCCGTGCTGGCCACCGTCGGCCGTGTGGTGATCCCGGTCGCGGTGCAGCAGATCACTGACAACGGCCTCGTCGGCCAGGGCGGGCCCGACTCCGGCTTCGTGGCGCGCGCGGTCGTGGTGACCGGACTGGTGCTGCTGGCGACCGCGGTGTGCTCGGCCTGGATGACGGCTCGGTTGTTCCGGACAGCGGAGGGCGGCCTCGCCACCTTGCGCATCAAGGCCTTCCGGCACGTCCACGACCTGTCCGTCCTGACGCAGAACACCGAACGCCGCGGCGCTCTGGTCGCCCGCGTCACCAACGACGTCGACCAGGTCTCGCAGTTCCTCGTCTTCGGGGGCGTCATCGCCATCATCAGCGTGGGCCAGATCACCGTGGCCACGGTCGTGATGCTGATCTACAGCTGGCAGCTGACCGCCGTCGTGTGGCTGACCTTCCTGCCCCTCTTCATCAGCCTGCGCTACTTCCAGCGGCGTCTGTCCGCTGCCTACGCGACGGTCCGACGTCAGGTGGGCGCCCTCCTCTCCGCGGTGTCCGAGCCCGTGGTGGGCGCCTCGGTGGTGCGCAGCTACGCCGCCGAGGCCCGGACGCAGCGACGGATCGACGAGGCGGTCGACCAGCACCTGGCGGCCAGCAGCCGCGCCCAGGCGCTCACCGCGTTCTCGTTCTCGCTCGGCGGCATCTCCGCCGGGTTCGCCAACGCCGGCGTGATCGCCGTGGGGGTCTGGCTCGGCGTCGCGGGCCAGGTCACCAGCGGGACGGTGCTGGCCTTCGCCTTCTTGGTGACTCTCTTCGTGGGCCCGATCCAGATGGGCACCCAGGTGCTCACCGACGCGCAGAACGCCTTCGCCGGGTGGCGCCGCGTCATCGGCATCCTCGACACCCCCGCCGACGTCGTGGATCCCGGTGATGGCGGGACACCGCTGCCCGGTGGTCCGCTCGACGTCCGTTTCGAAGGGGTCGGCTACGCCTACCCCGACGGTCCGCCGGTCCTCACCGACATCGACCTCACCGTCGATGCCACCAGCCGGGTCGCCGTGGTCGGCGAGACCGGATCGGGCAAGACCACGGTCGCCAAGCTGCTGACCCGGCTGATGGACCCGGTGACCGGAAGCGTCCGGCTGGGAGGAGTCGACCTGCGCGACGTGCCGTTCTCCGACCTGCGCCGGCGTGTGCTGCTGGTGCCGCAGGAGGGCTTCCTGTTCGACGCGAACCTGCGCGACAACCTGCGGTACGGGCGCGTCGACGCCGACGACGGCGCGCTGCTACGGGCCGCCGAGGACCTCGACCTCTCCGACTGGCTGGCCACCCTGCCCGACGGGCTCGACACCCGGGTCGGGCAGCGCGGGGAGTCCTTGTCCGCAGGCGAACGACAGCTCGTCGCGCTGGTGCGGGCTCAGCTCGCCGACCCCGACGTGCTCGTGCTCGACGAGGCGACCAGTGCGGTGGACCCCGCGTTGGACATGCGGATCTCCGCCGCCCTCGACCGGCTGACCCGCGGGCGCACCTCCGTCACGATCGCGCACCGGATGAGTACCGCGGAGCGCGCCGATCTCGTGGTCGTGGTGGACAAGGGACGGATCGTGCAGACCGGCCGCCACGCCGAGCTCGTCGCCGCGGGCGGCGTCTACGGTCGACTCCACCGATCCTGGGTCGCGCAGCACGACGTCGCCGCGGTCCCGGATAATCGCCCCCATGGGTGACCCCACCAGCACACGCGGCACGGCGTCGGGCCTCGACCCGGCGATCGCGGCCAGGCTCAAGCGCGACGCCGCCGGCCTGGTGCCGGCGGTGGTGCAGCAGCACGACACCGGCGAGGTGCTCATGGTCGGGTGGATGGACGACGAGGCGCTGCGCCGCACGCTCGCAACCCGGCGCAGCACCTTCTGGAGCCGGTCGCGTCAGGACTACTGGGTCAAGGGCGAGACCTCCGGTCACCGTCAGCACGTGCGGGCGGTGCGGCTGGACTGCGACGGCGACACCCTGCTGGTGCAGGTCGAGCAGGAGGGTCCCGCCTGCCACACCGGCGCCCGCAGCTGCTTCGACGCCGACGTGCTCCTGGACGAGCCCTCGTGACGCCCCGCCGTCGGTCGACGCCGAGAGTCGCCAGGGCTTCACGAATGGGCCCGACGGCTGTTGCCGGGCTCATCGGAGCCGGCCTCGCCACGGTGTCCTCCGCGCAGGTCTGGGGCCGGGCGGAGATCACCACCCCTGCTGTCCGGGAGATCGAGGTGCGCGGCTCCGACGTCGCCCCGGTGGCGCTCCCGCTCGCCCTGGTGGCACTGGCGGCCTGGGGGGCGGTGCTGGTGCTGCGCCGACGGGGGCGGCGCGCGGTCTCCGTGGTCGGCCTCCTGGCGTCGGCCGGGGTGGCTCTCGCGGTCACCCTGAACGCCGGCTCGGTCGCCGAGACCGCCCGCGGCATGGTCGCCGGGGGGGCCGGGCGGACCGACATCGCCACGCAGACCACCGGATGGCCGTGGTTCGCCGTGCTCGGTGCTGTGCTGACGGCGGTGGCCTTCGTGGCGGCCTACCTGGCCGCGCCGGCGTGGCCGGAGATGTCGAGTCGCTACGACGCTCCCACCGACGGCCCGGCGGATCGCGCCGAGGGCACCGAGAGCAGCGAAACCAGTCCGAACGAGCTCTGGAAGGCGCTCGACGAGGGTCGTGACCCGACCGCGTGAGCCGGACCCACTACGATGTTGTCCGCACCGCTGCGTACGCCCGACCAGGAGAGATCATGAGCTCGCATCACGGCAACACCCCGGCGGCCTGGACCGGAGTGACCATCGCCTTGCTCGCGTTCGTCATCGGGGGCGTCGGGCTGCTGTTCGAGTCGATGCCGGTGTTCTACGTCGGTCTGGTGCTCGGTGTGCTGGCCGCGGTCGTCGGTGGCGTCATGGCCAAGATGGGGATGGGAGCCGAGCCGCGTTGACGCGGCCCCGGTGACGAGCCGATGGCTCTGACCACCCGACCCCCGGCGTCGCAGGACACCTGCGACCGGACCGGAGCGCCCGCCCCGACGCGCTGGCAGCGGATCCAGCCGGCGGTGGTGCCCGCCGCCCTCCTGCTGGTGGCCAGCGTCGCGTTGCACCTGCGCGACCCCCACGGCCAGGGCAGCTGGGGCTTCTGTCCGTGGTTGCTGCTGACCGGCACCTACTGTCCGGGGTGCGGTGGTCTCCGCGCCGTCAACGACCTGACCAACGGTGACGTGGCGGCCGCGGTCTCGAGCAACCTGATGGTGGTGGCAGCGGTCCCGCTCGCCGCCGGGCTCTGGCTGCGGAACCTGAGCCATCGCTGGCGGGGGCTGCGGCGCCCGTTGCCCCCCGGACGGGTCAACGCGGCGTGGGCCGTGGGGTCGTTGTTGCTGCTGGCGTTCTGGGTGCTGCGCAACCTGCCGGTCGACGCACTGTCCTGGATGACCCCCTGAGCCTGCCCCTCGGGGTGAACCTGCGACCCGGGCCCGGGGCTCAGCCGAGGCTCGGGCCGGCGAGCAGCAGGATTGTCAGCAGGCTCAGTCCCACGCCCAGCACGGTCGCGACGCTTCCGGTGATGATGCCGGCCAGCGCGAGACCCTGACCGGTCTGCTGACCGCCCGACTGCGCGATCTCCTTGCGTGCCTGCACCCCGAGGACGATGCCGACGATGCCCACCAGGCCCAGGATGCCCAGGCAGCAGCCGAGCACGATGCCCCCGATGCCGGCGGCCAGAGCCCACGACGCCTTCTGGTTCGTCACCGGGCCCGTCGGGACGTAGCCCTGCCAGGGTCCCGGGCCGTACTGCGGGCCGTAGGGCGACCCGTACTGCTGCTGGCCGTACTGCTGCTGGCCGTACTGCTGCTGGCCGTACTGCGGGGGGCCGTACTGCGGGGGGCCGTACTGCGGAGGGGAGGGCGGCCCCTCAGGCCGGCCCTGCTCTGGACCCGGCTCTGGACCCGGCTGTGGGCCCTGCTCTGGACCCTGCTGGCCGTAGGGGGGTGGGGAGGGCGGCGGCGGGTACATCGGGGGCGCCGGTGGCCCGGGGGGCTCCCCGTAGGGCTGGCCCGGCGACCAACCTGGCGACCAAGCCGGCGACCATCCGGGGGGCTGGGCCTGCTGTCCGCCGGGACCGGGTGGCAGGGTGCCCCACCCCGGAGGCGTGGGCGGCAGCGGCTTGGTCTCCTCCGACCCTGGGTCGGACCCTGAGTCGGGCTCAGGGGTGTGCTGCTGCTCCTCCGGAGGGCCGTCTCCCGGCGGGGTGGGGTGGCTCATGTCGGTCTCCGGGCGCGTTCTGGGTGGATCGGTCGCCCCGAGGCTACGCCTCCCGTCGGCCCCTCGGGACGGTCCTGATGGCACCCGGATTGGCCGCCCGTGAGATTCTGGCCTCGAGCCCGTCGACTGGGCTCACCCGCTCAGCGCTCATCCCGCACCGACTCCGAGGAGCAGCTCTTGTCGCCCGCCACGTCCGTCCTCGATGACATCATCGCCGGGGTGCGCGAGGACCTGGAGGTCCGCGCCCGCGAGGTCTCCTGGGAGCAGCTGCGCGACGAGTCGGATGCCCAGCCGGCGGCGGTCGACCCCATGCCCGCGTTCCGATCCGCCGGGGTCCAGGTGATCGCCGAGGTCAAGCGCGCCAGCCCCAGCAAGGGTGACCTGGCCGAGATCGCGGACCCAGCCGCCCTGGCGCAGCAGTACGCGGCGGCCGGCGCCGCCGCGATCAGCGTGCTCACCGAGCGCCGCCGCTTCCGGGGGAGCATCGACGACCTGCGGGCGGTGCGCGCCCGGGTCGACATCCCGGTGCTGCGCAAGGACTTCCTCGTCACGCCGTACCAGCTGTGGGAGGCGCGGGCCGCCGGCGCCGACCTGGTGCTGCTGATCGTGGCAGGCCTGGAGCCCACGTTGCTGGCCGACCTCCATGCCGAAGCGGTGTCGCTCGGCATGACGCCGCTGGTCGAGGTGCACGACGAGAGCGAGGTCGAGGTGGCGGCTGCGGCCGGAGCCCAGCTCGTCGGCGTCAACGCCCGCGACCTGCGCACCCTCGAGGTCGACCCCGACTGCTTCGCCAAGGTGGCCGGGGCGCTCCCCCAGGGGGTCGTCCGGGTCGCCGAGTCCGGGATCCGCCGCCCGGACGACGTCGCTCAGCTGGTCGCCCACGGCGCCGACGTCGTGCTCGTCGGGGAGACCCTGGTGCGCAGCGACGATCCGGGTCGGACGTTGTCCGAGCTCCGCCGAGCAGGGGCTGCCGGGGCCCCGCGGCCCGCGCTCGACTCGCTGCGGCCATGACCGGCGTCACTCCGGAGGCGCTCGCCCCGGACGCCCGTGGGCACTTCGGTCGCTTCGGTGGCCGCTTCATGCCCGAGGCCCTGGTCGCCGCGCTCGACGAGCTGACGACAGCCTGGCAGGACGCGATGGCCGACCCCGAGTTCGTCGCTGAGTTCGAGCGGCTGCTGCGCGAGTACGCCGGCACCCCCAGCCTGCTCTACGAGGCGACTCGGCTCTCCGAGGTCTCCGGCGCCCGCATCCTGCTCAAGCGGGAGGACCTGAACCACACCGGGGCGCACAAGATCCGCAACGTGCTGGGACAGGCGCTGCTCGACCAAGCGGATGGGCAAGTCGCGCATCATCGCGGAGACCGGCGCCGGCCAGCACGGGGTCGCCTCCGCCACGGCGGCGGCGTACCTGGGTCTGGACTGCGTGGTCTACATGGGCGAGGTCGACACCCAGCGGCAGGCGCTCAACGTTGCGCGGATGAGGCTGCTGGGAGCCGAGGTGGTGCCGGTCACCACCGGCGCGCGCACCCTGAAGGACGCGATCAACGAGGCGTTGCGCGACTGGGTCGCGAGCGTGGACCACACCGCTTACCTGTTCGGCACCGCAGCCGGTCCGCATCCGTTCCCGAGCCTGGTGCGGTCGTTCGTCCGGGGCATCGGCGACGAGGCCCGGGAGCAGTGCCTCACGCTCACCGGTGGCCTTCCTGACGCGGTCACCGCCTGCGTCGGGCGGCGGCTCGAACGCCATCGGGCTCTTCGCTGCCTTCCTCGACGACCCCGACGTGCGCATCGTCGGCTTCGAGGCGGCCGGCGACGGGGTGGACACCACCCGCCACGCGGCCACGATCCACGCCGGCGAGGTCGGCGTGCTCCACGGGGCACGCACCTACGTGCTGCAGGACGAGGACGGTCAGACCGCCGACTCCCACTCGGTCTCCGCGGGCCTGGACTATCCGGGCGTCGGCCCGGAGCACGCCCATCTGGCCGCCACCGGACGGGCGACCTACCTGCCGGTGACCGACGCCGAGGCGATGGACGCCTTCGCGCTGCTGGCGCGCACCGAGGGCATCATCCCGGCGATCGAGTCCGCCCATGCCATCGCGGGCACAGTGCGGCTGGCCCGGGCAGATGCCGGGCGCGACCATCGTGGTCAACCTCTCGGGTCGCGGTGACAAGGACATGGGGACCGCGATGGAGTGGTTCGGCCTGGGGGAGGACCGCGGCGAGGTGCTTGCCGACGACGCCACCGGGGACCCTGCGTGAGCGGGGCCCGGTCGTTGAGGTGCGGCGAGCGCAGCGCCTCCCGGTCGTGAGGTGCCAGCGCAGTGTCTCCCGTTCGTTGAGGTGCGAGCGCAGCGAGCCACGAAACGTCGGTGGGGGTTTGGTGGCTCGGGCCCTGGGGGGCCCTCGCTCCTCAACCACCGAGGGTGGGGTTTCCGTCTCCCGGTCGTTGCGGTGCGAGCGGAGCGAGCCACGAAACGCCCGGGTCGCGTGAGCCAGGGGAGGGGACGCGCGTGAGCGCGGTCGCGGAGGCCTACGCTCACGCTCGCGCCGAGGGGCGTGCGGCGCTGGTGGGCTACCTGCCGGCCGGGTTCCCCAGCATCGAGGGGTCGATCGAGCTGATGCGACGCATGGCCGAGGCGGGGTGCGACGTGATCGAGGTGGGGCTGCCCTACTCCGACCCGGTCATGGACGGGCCGGTGATCCAGGCGGCGGCACAGCAGGCGCTCGACCACGGCGTCCGGGTCCGCGACGTCCTGCAGGTCGTCGAAGGGGTGGCCGACTCCGGGGTGGCGACCCTGGTGATGACCTACTGGAACCCCGTCGAACGGTACGGCGTGACACGGTGGGCCGCCGACCTCGCCTCTGCCGGCGGCTCGGGGCTGATCACCCCCGACATCACTCCTGAGGAGGCCTGGCCGTGGCTGGAAGCCTCAGCCGAGCACCACCTCGACCGGGTCTTCCTGGTGGCGCCGTCGTCGTCGGACGAGCGGATCCGCTACACCACCGAGCACTGCTCGGGCTTCGTCTACGCCACCGCGGTGATGGGGGTGACCGGGGCTCGGGAGACCACCAGCGACCTCGCGCGGCCCCTGGTGCAACGCACCCGGGCGGCCACCGACCTGCCGGTTGGCGTGGGCCTCGGGGTGTCGAACGGCGAGCAGGCTGCCGAGCTGGCGTCGTACGCCGACGGGGTGATCGTCGGGTCGGCCTTCGTGCGGCGCGTGCTGGACGCCGGTCCGGCGGGCAGGTTGTCGGGCGCTGCGGCGGCCTCGGTGGAGGAGCTGACCCGCGACCTGGCCGAAGGCGTACGCCGCGGGGGTGCTGCCCGTGCGCGCTGAGGCTGGGGTCAGGCGGGGCGGGTCACGGCACGGGTCACCGCAGGGGGCACCACGGTGGCGGCTGCCGGAGTGGCCCTCGTGCTTCTCGGCCTGCTGGCCGCGTGCGGCAGCAGCGGCGACGCCAGTCCGCCCGGCGCCGCCGGAGCAGGTCTCGGTGCGCGACTCCGACGGGCTGCACGGGAGTGTCCTGGACGACCACTGGCAGCTGCCGAGCTCCTCGCTGGAGGACACCTCGGGTGAGGCCGTCGATCTCGCCGAGGCCGCGGACCAGCCGCTCACGCTGGTGTTCTTCGGCTACACCCACTGCCCCGACATCTGCCTGGCGGTGATGGCCGACGTCGCGAGCGCGCTGAACCGCTTGGAGGCGGACCAGGCCGAGCAGGTCGAGGTGTGGTTCGTGACCACCGACCCGGCCCGCGACGACGGCGAAGCGATCCGGGAGTGGCTCGACCGCTTCGACCCCGGCTTCCGGGGCCTCACCGGCGACCTCGACGAGATCGTGCGCGTCGCAGACGCCGCGCACGTGCCGATCGAGGAGGGCCCGAAGCTGCCGACGGGCGGCTACGAGGTCACCCACGGCACCCCGGTGCTCGGGTTGGTGCCGGGCGGCGAGGTCGCGGTGGTGTGGACCGAGGGAACCTCGGCGGCCAAGCTCGCCTCCGACATGCAGGCGGTGCTCGACGACCCCGGCATCCTGGAGGGGGCGGCATGATGGCGACACTCTCGATCCCGAGCCCCGACCAGGGGGTCTGGTACCTCGGGCCGGTGCCACTGCGCGGCTACGCCCTGTGCATCATCGCCGGCATCGTGCTCGCCGTCTGGCTGGGTGAGCGGCGGCTGGTCGCCCGCGGCGGGCGGCCCGGCCAGGTGCAGGACATCGCGCTGTGGATGGTGCCGTTCGGCATCGTCGGGGGTCGCATCTACCACGTCATCACCGACGCCGAGAAGTACTTCGGGGACGGGCAGGACCCGGTCAGCGCCCTGTACATCTGGCAGGGTGGGCTCGGCATCTGGGGCGCGGTCTCGTTCGGGGCGGTGGGCGCCTATATCGGCGCCCGACAGCAGGGGGTGAGGTTCGGCGCGCTGGCCGACGCGCTGGCGCCGGGCATCGTGCTCGCCCAGGCCGTCGGACGCTTCGGCAACTGGTTCAACCAGGAGCTGTTCGGCCGCCCCACCGACCTCCCCTGGGGACTGGAGATCTCCCCCGAGCACCGGCCGGCGGGCTATGGGTCCTTCGAGACCTTCCACCCGACGTTCCTCTACGAGTCGCTGTGGAACGTCGGGGTCGCGGTCCTGGTGATCTGGGCGGACCGCCGCTTCCGGCTCGGCCACGGACGCGCGTTCGCGGTCTACGTCGCGGCGTACTGCACGGGGCGGGTGTGGATCGAGATGCTGCGCATCGACCCGGTGGCTGCCGACGACGTCCTGGGTCTGAGGCTGAACGTCTGGACCTCGATCGTGGTGTTCGCGTTCGCGGTCGGCTTCTTCGTCTGGTCCGCGCGCCGCCATCCTGGCCGGGAGCGGTCGGCGCTACGCGACGACGCTCCGGAGGCCGAGGGCGAGACGTCACCGATACCGTGGAGCCATGAGCGAGTCGCAGGCTGGCCCCCCGCCGCAGGACCATCCCGGCACACCGCAGCAGATCGGCCACGAGCACGCCGACGTCACCGGTGGCTGGCTGCGACCGGCGGTGTTCGGTGCGATGGACGGGCTGGTCTCCAACGTCGCTCTGATCGCCGGCGTCGCCGGCGGCACCGCGGCCGTCGGCCGGGTCCCAGCCGGTCGTGCTCGCCGGCCTCGCCGGGCTCTCGGCCGGGGCCTTCTCGATGGCCGTGGGCGAGTACACCTCGGTCGCCAGCCAGTCCGAGGCGGCGCTGCGCGAGCTGGACAAGGAACGCCACGAGATCGAGGTCAACGAGGAGGCCGAGATCATCGAGCTGGCCGCGATGTACGCCGACAAGGGCATCGAACGCGACCTCGCCCTCGAGGCCTCCCGCCAGATCCACCGGGACCGGGAGCGTGCCGTGGCCGTGCACGCCCGCGAGGAGTTCGGCATCGACGCCGACGACCTGGCTTCGCCGATGCTGGCTGCGGTGTCGTCGTTCCTGGCCTTCGCGCTCGGCGCCCTGGTGCCGGTGTTCCCCTACCTGCTGGGAGCGGTCTCGGTGTGGCCGGCGGTGCTGGTCACCATGGTGGCGCTCTTCGTCTGCGGGGCCGTGGTCACCCAGCTGACCGTGCGCCCCTGGTGGTACGGCGGCCTGCGGCAGATGCTGCTCGGCGCCGCGGCCGCGGCGCTCACCTACGGCTTCGGCAGTCTCGTCGGCGCCGGCCTCGGGTAAGCCGCTCGGACGTCCCAGCGGTTCCCGAGGCCGATCAGGCCCGCCACGCGATCGGCAGCCGCTTCACCCCGCGTTGGAAGTTCGACCGCAGCCAGGCCGGATCGCCCGCCGGCTCGATCCAGCTGGTGCGGGCCAGCAGCTCGGTGAACAGTGCGCGCATCTGCACCCGGGCCAGATGCGCGCCGAGGCAGAAGTGCGGCCCCGCCCCGAAGGACAGGTGCCCGCGTCCGCCGCGGTCGAGATCGAAGTCGTCGGGCCGGTGTGAACACCGAGGGGTCCCGGTTCGCGGCGGTGAACGAGACGACCACCTTGTCGCCCTCCTCGATCTCGACGTCGGCGAGCCGCACCCGCCTGCTCGCGGTACGCCGAAAGGTCATCACCGGCGTCCACCACCGCAGCATCTCCTCCACCGCCGCGGGGATCAGGGCAGGGTGGGCACGCAGCCGCTCTTGCGCCTCGGGGTTCTGCAGCAGGGCCTGCATGCCACCCGGGATGCCGTTGCGCAGGGTCTCGTTGCCGGCCACCGCGAACAGCCAGAACAGGGTCTCGAACTCCGCCACGCTCACCGAGCCGCCGGCGTCGTCGCGCTGCGTCATCAGGATCGACATCACGTCGGCGCCGGGCCGGGCACGCTTCTCACGACCGAGCAGGTGGGCGTAGGCGTAGAGGTCGGGCATCCCCTCCCTGGACCGCGGGTCGGGCATCCGCCCGTCGGGCCCGGGTCGCGGGCGCAGCGGGGCGACCTCCCGGGCCAGCGCACTTCCGCGGGCGGGGTCGAACGCCGCGCTGGTGGCGTAGTCCTCGTCCTGCCAGCCGATCACCCGGTTCGACCAGTCGAACATCAGCCATCGGTCCTGCGCCGGCACCCCGAGCACGTCGGCCAGGGTGAGCAGGGGCAGGTCGGCTGCGACGTCCTTGGCGAAGTCGCAGCTGCCCTCGGCCCGGCCCGCGATCATCCGGTCGACGATGCCGTGCACGTGACCGGCGACCTGCTCCTCCAGCTGCGCCACGGCACGCGGGGTGAACGAGCGGGCCAGCATCCGCCGTAGCCGGGAGTGCTCCGGCGGGTCCATGTTGAGCATCATCCGACGCACGAACGCCAGGTCCTGCTGGGTAGCGGGGTCGCGGATCTGGGTGCCGCGCAGCGCGGAGGAGAAGGTCGCCGGGTCCTTGACGACCCGGTCGACGTCAGCGTGCCGCAGCACCAGCCAGTAGCCCGACCCGGCCGGCCACCCGGGCAGCTCCGGCTCGGCCACGGGCACCACGCCGTGACGGTCCCGCAGCCTGGCCAGCTCGTCGAACGGCACCGCGTTCGCGTAGCTGCCGGGGTCGTGCGCGACCTGCGTGGCGGCGCGCGTCGCGGGGTCGAGCCCGTCGTACGCCGCGGCGACGGAGCCCGTGGTGCCGGTCACCACCGCGCCACTGCTCCCGGGGCGCTCATTCGGCCAGGAAGCGCTCCACCACGGTGGCGAGCGCGACCGGTGTCTCGAACATCGCGTAGTGCCCGGCGTTGGTCAGCACCTCGAGCCGGGCGTTCGGGTAGGTCTGCATCCAGGTCGCGTTGACGGTGTCCGCGCCGAGCGCGGGGTCGTGCTCGCCGACGACGGCCAGCGCCGGCACGGGGTTGCCGGTGACGGCCTCGGCGAAGTCGTCCTTGGCCCACGACTCCAGGTAGGCGCCGAAGGCCTCCCGGGTGGACCGGTCCAGCGAGTGCTGGACCATCGCGTCGATCCAGGTCCGGGTGAGCCGGTTGCCGGTGGTCAGGTCGATGATCGCGGCGCGGTTGCCGTCGTCCTGCGCGGCGCCGGAGAACAGCGCCCAGCCCTGGTCGTCGAAGGGCACTCCGGAGGCCGGCACCGGGCTGATGCCGACCAGCTTGGTCACCCGGTCCGGTGCCAGCGACAGCACTCGCTGGGCGGCGCTGCCGCCCATGGAGTGCCCGACCACCGAGAACCGCTCGGCCCCCAGCTCGTCGGCCAGGTCGAGGGCGTCGCGGGCGATCTCCTCCACGGTGTGCTCGCCGGCGACGTCGGCCCGCTCGCCGTAGCCGCGGTAGTTGACGAAGACGTAGCGGAACGTGCTCGGTGTCCAGCGCCGCGCAGAAGTCCTGGCCCCAGCCGGTCGAGGAGCCGAACCAGCCGTGCAGGCACAGCACCGTGTGGGGGCCGGAGCCGAGCGTCAGATAGGTGTCGGTCATGGGGCGAGGCTAGCTGCGGCGCCCCGGGCGTGGCCAGATCTCGCGACGACCGAGGAAGGGGAGATCAGCCGGCGCGTTCCCGCACCACTCGGGCGACGTCGAGGCGGCGCACCGCCCGGACTGCCGGCCACTGCGACAGGCCGGCGGCCAGCAACACCCCGGCTGCCGCAACCAGCAGCAGCCACCACGGCATCACCAGCGGAAGCTGGAACAGGTCGCTGCTGAACAGTCCGAGGAACTGGTCGGCTGCGAGCACCCCGAGTGCCAGCCCGAACGGCAGGCCGAGGAGCGTCGCCGCCAGGTTCTCGGTCGCCAGCGTGCCGCCGACCCGGCGCAGCCGCACCCCGGCCGCGCGCAGGGTCGCCAGCTCGTTGGTGCGCTCCACGACACTGACCGCCATCGTGACGTAGATGATCGCGAGCGCGAGGACGGCGCCGAGCAGCACCATGACCGCCACGAACGCCCAGAACAGCCCGAGGAACTGGTCGAGCGAGTTCACCAGCGCATCGGTGTCGGAGTAGGCGACCACACCCGGCAACGTGCTGACGGCTGCTCGCATGTCCTCCCCGTCGGTGCCGGCGTCGTAGCGGAGCAGGTAGGTGGTGCCGGCGGGTGCGAGCGCGGAGGCCACGACGTCGTTGGTGGCGTACAGGTTCGTGCCCATCGGGTCGTCGACGAAGCCCGCGATCCGGAGCCGGGTCGAGCCACCCGTCGCAGCGATGACGGTGACGGTGTCCCCGGCATCGACGCCGAGCCGTTCGGCCAGAGCCGACCCGGCGAACGCGCCGGAGTCCGGCGGCGAGGTCAGCATGCCGTCGGCGGTGGGGAAGCCGTGCATGGTGGTGCCCGGAACGAACCCCCGAAGCGCCGTCGCGTAGGTGTCCTCTCCCGAGGACACGGTCACCGCCCCGACGCGGGACACCTCGACCTCCGAGACGCCCGGTAGGTCCCGGAGCGTGCGCTCGATCCCGGCGCCGGCATCCGGGGCGGTGGTGACGGTGGCGTCCTGACGCTCCACCTCGTCGTACTGGGTCTGCAACGCCGACGTCATGCTGGTCATCAGACCGAGCGAGGCCAGCACCAGCACCAGCGCCAGCACGGTGCCGAGCGCCGTGGCGGCGGTGCGCCGGGGACTGCGGGTGACGTCTCGCAGCGCCATCCGGCCGGTCGACCGAGATCCCGCGCAGCCGCGACACCCATCGGCTCCACCGACCCGGCGCTCGGGTCGCGACCTCGTTGCGCATCGCCTCGGCCGGCGCGGTGCGGGCGGCGGCGATCGCCGGGGCCGCCGCGCCCAGGACGCCGACCAGCACGCCGATCACCAGGCCGGCTGCGGCCAGACCGTAGTGCTGGCTGACCACGGTGTCGGGGATGCCCAGCTCGCGGGTGTAGGCCTCGGTGATCGCCCCGGTGGCCAGCACGCCCAGACCGACCCCGGCCAGGCCCCCCAGTGCGCCGATGCCATCCCCTGGCCCAGGTAGTGCCGCACGAGGGGACCGCGGCGGGCGCCGGCGGCCATCAGGGTGCCGATCACCGGCCGCTCGGCGCGGACCCGGCGGGTGAGCAGCACGTACGCCGCCATCGCCGCGGCAGTCAGGAACAGCACCGGGAAGGCGATCGACATCTCCTGGAAGCCGTCGAGGTCCAGCTGCAGGGCGGCGTGCGAGGGCTGCTCGGACTGCGGCACCACGTGGGCCGCCCCGGCTTCCCGCAGCGCCGCCGTGACGTCGACTGCTCGTGGGTCGTCCGGGCCGCCGGGCAGCTGGACCAGCACCTGGTTGGGACCGGCGGCCCACTGCCGGACCACCGGCTCGGCGGCGTAGACCACGGCGAAGGAATGCGGGTCGCCGAGCACCTCCTGCCGGCTGCGCGCGGGCCAGAGGTACTCCGGCGAGACCACGACGCCTCGCACCCTCACCTCCGTCCAGCGTGAGCCGGCGAAGACCTCCAGGGTGTCCCCGGGGGAGAGGTCGAACGTGGTCGCGGCGTGGGTCTCCAGGAGCACACCGGTCGGGTCGTCGGGGCTGAGGTAGTTCCCCTCGATCACCTCGACGTCGTCGACCGCGGGCCGGGAGGCCGCCGGCAGCCCGATCACGCGGCCCACCAGCTTGGTTCCCTCCACCAGCAAGGGGGGATCCACGAGGGTGCGCACGGTCACCGCACCCGCCCCCGCCCCGGTGGCGGCGTCGGCGAGCCGCAGGGCATCGCCGCCGGTCGCGGTCAGGTCGGCGAAGCCCAGTCGGTCGTAGGTGCGCTCGTAGGAGCCGTGCAGATTCTGGAAGGCGCCGGCACTGGCGATGAACAGAGCCACCCCCAGCATCACGGTGACCGCGACGGCGATCACCTGGGGACGCTGCCGGCGCAGGTCCCGCAGCGACTTCTTGGTGGTGGCTCTCATCGGGGGCCCCTCACCACGTGACCTCGGCGGCTGCGGCCGGGTGTGTGTGGTGCTCCACCGACTCGACCCGGCCGTCGACCATCGTCACCACGCGGTCGGCGATCTGCCCGACGGAGGCGTTGTGGGTGACCACCAGGACGGTGCGTCCCTCGGCGTTGAGCCGCTGCAACAGCTCGAGGATCTGCCGTCCGGTCGCGGTGTCGAGCGATCCGGTCGGCTCGTCGGCGAGCAGCAGGTCGGGCTCGGTGGCCAGCGCCCGCGCCAACGCGACTCGTTGCTGCTGACCGCCGGACAGCTGGGCGGGGAAGTGGTCCGCCCGGTCACTGAGCCCGACCGCCTCGAGCAGCTCGGGGATCTTGTCCTTGTCGCCGCGACCGGTGAGCTCGACGAGCACCTCGACGTTCTCGGCGGCGGTGAGGGTCGGGATCAGGTTGAAGAACTGGAAGACGAAGCCGATGTGCTCGCGCCGGAAGTCCGACAGGTCCGCGGGCTTGCGCTCGGAGATGTCCTCGCCGGCCACGCTCACCGTCCCGCCGCTCGCCGCCTCGATCCCGCCGAGGATGTTCACCATCGTGGTCTTGCCCGAGCCGCTGGGACCGAGCACCACGACGAACTCGCCGGGCTCGATGTCCAGGTCCACGCCGCGCAACGCCGCCACGGCGGCCTCGCCGCTGCCGTAGACCTTGGTCACCGCACGCAGGTGTACGCCGCGACCTCCGGAGGCAGGTGCCGGGGACGCTCCGGTCATGGCTCCTCCGTCGCGTAGACCCCGTGGGCGTAGGCCGCGAGCAGGTCGGTCGCCCAGCGGGTCATGCCCTCGGGGCTCAGCGGGTCGACCCCGAGGACGTCGGCGAGCTGGTCACGCAGCAGCACCACCGCGAGGTCGTTGGCCAGCAGAAAGGCCGCGCGGACGGCCGGGTCGTCACTGGGGCGCATCACCCCGGCATCGGTGAGCCGGGCGGTCACCTCGGCCGTCGCGGCGTACCAGCGGGCGAAGACCGCACGGCCGGTCGGGTCGCCCGAGAGCAGCAACCGACGCAGGTACGCCGGGACCGGTGAGCCGGCAGGCAGACCGGTCAGCAACAGCTCGGCGATGCTCGCCGCGGCCGCCCGGCCTTCTCCGGCCAGGATCTCGGGGTGCCCGGCCATCGCCTCGAGCGCCTGGTCGAAGATCCCCGCGACGTGCGCGTCGACCTCGGCCCGGAGGCCGGCCTTCGACCCGTAGTGGTGGAGCACCAGGGCCGGTGAGACCTCCGCCGCCGCTGCGATGTCGCGCACCGTCACCGCATCGGGCCCGCGCTCGGAGAACAGGGCGAGCGCCCGGTTGCGGATCACCGCCCGCGCGGTCAGGTCCGTCTCTACTGAATGCACAGTCACTATCCTGAACATCTGTTCAGTGCCTGTCAACAGGCTGGGCGGACAGGTCAGCCCTCGGCCTCCCGGCCGGGGCGGGCCGCCCAGTCGGTGGCCACGTATGGTGGCCCGACGTCACGATCGAGTAGCATCGGCAGCCGCTTGGGCCAACGTCGTCCCGCGCCAATTGCTCGACGAGCGACCACCTCCCTCCCGCGGTTCCGCGCCCCGGCGCGCACTGCGGCTCCGACGACGCGAAAGGGCATGCCATGCAGGCTCTTCCCTCGCCCCAGGGGCTCTACGACCCGACGTTCGAGCACGACGCCTGTGGCGTCGCCTTCGTGGCCACGCTCACCGGCCAGCCCTCCCACGACATCGTGGCGCAGGCGATCCAGGCGCTGCGCAACCTCGAGCACCGCGGCGCGGTCGGCTCCGAGCCCGACTCCGGCGACGGTGCGGGCATCCTGATGCAGGTCCCCGACCGCTTCTTCCGCGAGGTCGTCGACTTCGAGCTGCCCGCCGCCGGCAGCTACGCCGCCGGCACCGCCTTCATCCCCGGCGAAGCCGATGACGTGGCCAAGGTACGCGACCAGATCGAGACCATCGCCGCGGAGGAGGGCCTCGCCGTCCTCGGGTGGCGCGAGGTGCCCGTGGTCCCCGACCTGCTCGGGGTGACCTCGCGCAAGGTGATGCCCGCCTTCGTGCAGCTCTTCGTCGCCGCGGACAAGCCGGTCGAGCAGATGACGCTGGAGCGCATGGCGTACTGCCTGCGCAAGCGCGTCGAGCGTGACGCCGGGGCGTACTTCCCCTCGTTCTCGTCGCGCACGCTGGCCTACAAGGGCATGCTCACCACCGATCAGCTCGACCGGTTCTACCCCGACCTGGTCGACCAGCGGGTCGAGTCCGCGATGGCGGTGGTGCACTCGCGGTTCTCCACCAACACCTTCCCGAGCTGGCCCCTGGCCCACCCGTTCCGGTTCATCGCCCACAACGGTGAGATCAACACCGTCATGGGCAACCGGAACTGGATGCGTGCCCGCGAGGCCCTGCTCGACAGCGACGTCATCCCCGGCGACCTGGATCGGCTGTTCCCGATCTGCACCGGCTCGGTCAGCGACTCGGCGTCCTTCGACGAGGTGCTGGAGCTGCTCCACATGGGCGGGCGGTCACTGCCCCACGCCGTGCTCATGATGATCCCCGAGGCGTGGGAGAACCACGAGCAGATGGACCCCGCCAAGCGGGCCTTCTACTCCTTCCACTCCACCGTCATGGAGCCGTGGGACGGTCCGGCCTGCGTGGTCTTCACCGACGGCACCCAGATCGGTGCGGTCCTCGACCGCAACGGCCTGCGTCCCAGCCGCTACTGGGTCACCGACGACGGCCTGGTGGTGCTGGCCTCGGAGGTCGGCGTGCTCGACATCGAGTCCGACCGCGTCGTGCGCAAGGGCCGGCTCAAGCCCGGCCGGATGTTCCTCGTCGACACCGCCGAGCACCGCATCATCGAGGACGAGGAGATCAAGGGCCAGCTCGCCGCCGAGCACCCCTACGACGAGTGGCTGCACGCCGGGCTGGTGCGCCTGCCCGACCTGCCGGACCGCGAGCACATCATCCACACCCACGCCTCGGTCACGCGACGCCAGCAGGTCTTCGGCTACACCGAGGAGGAGAAGCGGGTCATCCTCACCCCGATGGCCAAGACCGGCATGGAGCCGATCGGCTCCATGGGCACCGACACCCCGGTCGCGGTGCTCTCGGAGCGGCCCCGGCTGATCTTCGACTATTTCGCCCAGCTGTTCGCCCAGGTCACCAACCCTCCGCTGGACGCCATCCGTGAGGAGCTGGTGACCTCGCTCAGCGGCAGCATCGGGCCCGAGTCCAACCTGCTCGAGCCCAGCCCGCACTCGTGCCGCCAGCTGGTGCTGCCCTTCCCGGTGATCGACAACGACGAGCTCGCCAAGATCCGGCACATCAACCGTGACGGCGACATGCCCGGCTTCACCGTGCACATCGCCCGCGGCCTCTACGACGTGCACGGCGGCGGCGAGGCGCTGGCGGCCAAGATCGACCAGATCTGCCAGGAGGTCTCGGCCGCGATCGCCGATGGTGCGCGGGTCATCGTGCTCTCGGACCGGCACTCCAACGCCGAGCTGGCGCCGATCCCGTCGTTGCTGCTCACCGCCGCCGTCCACCACCACCTGGTGCGCCAGAAGGAACGGACCCAGGTCGGTCTGATCGTGGAGGCAGGCGACGTCCGCGAGACCCACCACGTCGCGTTGCTGGTCGGGTACGGCGCCGCCGCGGTCAACCCCTACCTCGCGATGGAGTCGGTCGAGGACCTCGCTCGCGACGGCTTCTTCATCGACGTCGACCCCGAGCAGGCGGTCCGCAACCTGGTCAAGGCGCTCGGCAAGGGCGTGCTCAAGGTGATGAGCAAGATGGGCGTCTCCACCGTGGCGTCGTACACCGGCGCGCAGATCTTCGAGGCCCTCGGACTCTCCCAGGACGTGGTCGACCGCTACTTCACGGGCACCGCGAGCAAGCTGGGCGGCGTGGGGGTCGCCGTGATCGCCGAGGAGGTGCGTCGTCGCCATCTGGTGGCCTACCCCGCCGACGGCGTCCCCACGGCACACCGCCGGCTCCAGGTCGGCGGCGAGTACCAGTGGCGCCGCGAGGGCGAGCCGCACCTGTTCGACCCCGAGACCGTCTTCCGGCTGCAGCACTCCACGCGCAGCCAGCGCTACGACGTCTTCAAGAAGTACACCTCTCGCGTCGACGAGCAGGCCGAGCGGCTGATGACGCTGCGAGGGCTGTTCCGCTTCAAGGACGCCGACGACGCCGGTCGGAAGCCGATCCCGATCGAGGAGGTCGAGCCGGTCTCGGAGATCGTCAAGCGGTTCTCCACCGGCGCGATGTCGTACGGCTCCATCAGCAAGGAGTCACACGAGACGCTGGCGATCGCGATGAACCGGCTGGGGGGCAGGTCGAACACCGGTGAGGGCGGCGAGGACCCGGACCGCCTCCACGACCCCGAACGCCGCTCGTCGATCAAGCAGGTCGCCTCCGGCCGCTTCGGCGTGACCTCGGAGTACCTCACCAACGCCGACGACATCCAGATCAAGATGGCGCAGGGCGCCAAGCCCGGAGAGGGCGGTCAGCTGCCCGGTCACAAGGTGTACCCGTGGGTGGCCAAGACCCGGCACAGCACGCCGGGGGTGGGGCTGATCTCCCCGCCGCCGCACCACGACATCTACTCCATCGAGGACCTCGCCCAGCTCATCCACGACCTCAAGAACGCCAACCCGTCGGCGCGGATCCACGTCAAGCTGGTCGCCGAGGTCGGCGTCGGCACGGTGGCCGCCGGGGTGTCGAAGGCCCACGCCGACGTGGTCCTGATCTCGGGTCACGACGGGGGCACCGGTGCCTCGCCGCTGACGTCGCTCAAGCACGCCGGCGGGCCGTGGGAGCTCGGCCTGGCCGAGACCCAGCAGACGCTGCTGCTCAACGACCTGCGCGACCGCATCGTGGTCCAGGTCGACGGCCAGCTCAAGACCGGCCGCGACGTGGTGATCGCGGCGCTGCTGGGGGCAGAGGAGTTCGGCTTCGCCACCGCCCCCCTGGTGGTGTCGGGATGCATCATGATGCGGGTCTGCCACCTCGACACCTGCCCGGTCGGTGTCGCCACGCAGAACCCGGTGCTCCGGGAGCGCTACACCGGCAAGCCGGAGTTCGTCGTCACCTTCTTCGAGTACATCGCCGAGGAGGTCCGCGAGCTGCTCGCCCAGCTCGGCTTCCGCACCCTCGAGGAGGCGATCGGTCAGGTCGAGTCCTTGGACGTGGAGCAGGCTGTCGAGCACTGGAAGGCCTGCGGCCTGGACCTCGCCCCGATCCTGTACGTGCCCGAGGAGCTGCCCCAGGGCATGGTCCGGCGCAATGTCGCCACGCAGGACCACGGGCTGGACAAGGCGCTCGACAACGAGCTGATCAGGATCGCCGCGGAGGCTCTCGACGACGGCTCGCCGGTGCGCGCCCAGCTCGAGGTGCGCAACGTCAACCGCACCGTGGGCGCGATGCTGGGTCACGAGGTGACCAAGCGGTTCAAGGGCGAGGGCCTGCCCGACGGCACGATCGACATCACCTTCACCGGCTCGGCCGGCCAGTCGTTCGGCGCGTTCGTCCCCTCCGGCGTGACGATGCGGCTCGAGGGCGACGCGAACGACTACGTCGGCAAGGGACTCTCCGGCGGGCGCATCGTGGTGCGCCCCGCCCCTGACGCCCCCTTCGACCCCTCGCAGCAGATCATCGCCGGCAACGTGATCGGCTACGGCGCCACCGGTGGCGAGATCTTCCTGCGCGGCCAGGTCGGGGAGCGGTTCTGCGTCCGCAACTCCGGCGCCACTGCGGTGGTGGAGGGTGTCGGCGACCACGGGTGCGAGTACATGACCGGTGGTCGCGTGGTCGTGCTCGGGTCGACCGGGCGCAACTTCGCCGCCGGGATGTCCGGCGGCACCGCCTACGTCCTCGACCTCGACAAGACCCGGGTGAACCCCGAGCTCGTCGAGCTCGGCGCCGTCAACGGTGACGCGGTCGCGGAGCTGCAAAGCCTGGTGCAGCGTCACGCCGAGGAGACCGGTTCGACGGTGGCCCAAGAGCTGCTCGACGACTGGGACAACGCGCTGCCGCGCTTCACCGAGGTGATGCCCAGCGACTACAAGCGGGTGCTGGAGGCTCGTGCCGAGGCCCTCGAGGAGGGGCTCGACGAGGACGAGGCCGCCGCCCGGATCATGGAGGTACTCCATGGGTGAGCGCAGCGAGGCTGAGTGCATCGAGGCTGAGTTCATCGAGCAGGTGGAAGGAGCGGCACAGAATGGCTGACCCACGAGGCTTCCTGCGGCACGGCCGCGAGGTGGCGCAACGTCGTCCCGTCGAGGAGCGGGTCCACGACTGGCACGAGGTCTACCCCGACAGCCCGGGGCGGGCGCTGCTGCCGATCATCCGCACCCAGGCGGGTCGGTGCATGGACTGCGGCATCCCGTTCTGCCACCAGGGCTGCCCGCTGGGCAACCTGATCCCGGACTGGAACGACCTGGTCTGGCGCGACGACTGGGAGGACGCGGTCGAGCGGCTGCACGCGACCAACAACTTCCCCGAGTTCACCGGGCGGCTCTGCCCGGCGCCGTGCGAGACGGCGTGCGTGCTCGGCATCAACCAGGACCCGGTGACGATCAAGAACGTCGAGGTCGCGATCGCCGACAAGGCGTGGGAGGCCGGCATGGTGCGGCCGCAGCCGCCGGAGTGGTTGACCGGCAAGACCGTCGCGGTGGTCGGGTCCGGCCCCGCCGGGCTCGCGGTCGCCCAGCAGCTCACCCGGACCGGGCACACCGTCGCGGTGTACGAGCGGGCCGACCGCCCCGGCGGTCTGATGCGCTACGGCATCCCCGAGTTCAAGATGGAGAAGCGGGTCCTCGACCGCCGGCTGCGTCAGATGGAGCGGGAGGGCACGGTCTTCCGCAACAACGTCGATGTCGGTACCAAGGTCACCGGCCAAGACCTCAGCGAGCGGTTCGACGCCGTGGTGCTCGCGATGGGGGCCTGCGAGCCGCGCGACCTCCCGGTCCCCGGGCGCGAGCTCGGCGGCGTCCACCAGGCGATGGAGTACCTTCCGCAGGCCAACCGCACCGCCCACGGCGAGACCGTCGAGGACCAGATCCTCGCCACCGGCAAGGACGTCGTCATCATCGGCGGCGGCGACACCGGCGCCGACTGCCTGGGAACGGCGATCCGCCAGGAGGCCCGCTCGATCACCCAGCTGGAGATCATGCCGCAGCCGGGGGAGCAGCGCTCCGATGCCCACCCGTGGCCGACGTACCCGATGATCTTCCGGGTCTCCTCGGCTCACGAGGAGGGCGGTGACCGTGCCTACGCGACGTCGACGACCGAGTTCCTCAGCGACGACGAGGGTCGGGTGCGTGCGCTGAGCCTGGTCGAGGTGGACGCGAAGTTCCAGCCGATCGAGGGCACCGAGCGAGAGATCCCCGCCCAGCTGGTCCTGCTGTCGATGGGCTTCCTCGGGCCCGAGAAGCCCGGTCTGCTGGAGCAGCTCGAGGTCGAGCTGGACGAGCGCGGCAACGTCAAGCGCGACGAGCAGTACCGCACCTCGCAGCCGGGGGTCTTCGTCGCCGGTGACGCCGGGCGCGGGCAGTCGCTCATCGTCTGGGCGATCGCCGAGGGCCGTGCGTGTGCGGCGTCTGTCGACACCTACCTCACCGGCTCCTCCACGCTGCCGGCGCCGATCCCGCCCTCGGAGCGCCCCATCACCGTCTGAGGGACCGTCCGGGTCGGCTAGGGTCGTCGGGTGCGGAGAGCCAAGATCGTGGCGACCCTCGGTCCGGCCACCTCGACACCTGAGCGGATCCACGCGCTCGTCGAGGCCGGGATGGACGTCGCTCGGCTCAACCTGAGCCACGGCACCCATGAGGACCACGAGCGGGTCTACCGCATGGTGCGTGAGGCCAGTGACCGGTCCGGGCGTGCGATCGGCGTCTTCGCCGACCTTCAGGGCCCCAAGATCCGGCTGGGTCGGTTGCGGCAGGGCCCGGTGGAGCTGGAGGAGGGCCAGGAGCTCGTCGTCTCGACCGGCGAAACGGAGGCCGGGAGCGCCCAGGTCGTGCCGACGACGTACGCGGGCCTCCCGGGTGACGTGAAGCCGGGTGACCCGCTCCTCATCGACGACGGCCGGGTGCAGCTGGAGGTCATCGCCGTCGACGGCGACCTGGTGCGGACCAAGGTGGTGGTGCCGGGCCGCATCAGCAACCACAAGGGCATCAACCTGCCCGGCGTGCCGGTCTCGGTTCCGGCCCTGTCGGACAAGGACCGCGAGGACCTCCGCTGGGCCCTGCGTCAGTGCGTGGACATGATCGCCCTCTCCTTCGTGCGCAGCGCCGATGACGCGGGTGAGGTGCGCGAGATCATGGCGGAGGAGGGCGTCCGGGTGCCCGTCATCGCCAAGATCGAGAAACCCCAGGCCATCGACGAGCTCGACGGGATCGTGGAGGCCTTCGACGGGTTCATGGTGGCCCGCGGCGACCTCGGTGTGGAGTGTCCGCTGGAGGACGTGCCGTTCCTGCAGAAGCAGGTCATCGAGGCCGCCCGCCGCAACGCCAAGCCGGTCATCGTCGCCACGCAGATGCTCGAGTCCATGATCACCGCGCCGCGCCCGACCCGGGCGGAGGCCTCCGACGTCGCCAACGCCGTCCTCGACGGTGCCGACGCGGTCATGCTGTCGGGGGAGACCAGCGTGGGGGAGTACCCCATCGAGACCGTGCGCACCATGTCGAGGATCATCGAGTCGACCGAGGACCATGGGCTGGCTCTCATGGCCGCCATCGACTGGCAGCCGCGGACGCGCGGTGGGGTGATCGCCAAGGCCGCGGCCGAGGTCGCCGAGCGGGTCGGCGCGAAGTTCCTGGTCGCCTTCACCCAGAGCGGTGACTCCGCCCGTCGGCTGGCTCGGCTGCGCAGCGAGGTGCCGGTGCTGGCCTTCACGCCGATCGCGTCGGTGCGTTCACAGCTGTCGATGTCGTGGGGCATCGAGACCTTCGTCGGTGAGCGGGTGGACCACACCGACGAGATGGTCCGCCAGGTTGACGAGGCCCTGATGCGCATCGGTCGAGTGGCGGAGGGCGACCTGGTGGTCATCATCGCCGGCAGCCCGCCGGGCATCCCCGGCTCCACCAACGCGCTGCGCATCCACCGCATCGGGGACGCGATCAACGAGGTCGCGCCGGCGTACCGGCGCGAGCACCAACGCCGCTGACCCGACCTCGCGACGCAGCCCGCTGCGCCGGGGCCGAGGAAGCTGAGTGCCCCGGGTGAGATTCGAACTCACACTGGATGGTGTTTGAGACCACTGCCTCTGCCGTTGGGCTACCGGGGCCACCGCCGCCGTACGAACCGAGGCACACGCTAGCGGACCTCTGGTTTCCCCTGGGATGCAGGCAGTTCCCCACTCCCCTCGTGATGCTGGGGACGGGAAGCGAGGAATCGGCGACATCCCCGGGGAAACCCAGGCCCCCGCGCGCTGCCCGTGATGTCCGGAGCAGGACAAAGCCGGGACCAGATCGGTCCCTGGGAACCATTGGCAGACGAGTGGGTCTTTGACAGGGTGGCGGGATCACCGTGACCGAGGCTCGATCCAACCGGGAGGATGGCGTCAGGTGACCCTGAGGGACCAGCTGGTCGAGCTCGGCATCGAGCTCGCGGGCCGCATCGGCAGCCAGGAACGTGCCGTGGTCAACGCGCGTACCGCGACCACGGCACTGTCACGTGCACGGGTCGAGCGTGACGCCGTCGAGCTCTTCCTCGACGAGCGCTTCGCCGACACCACGGTCGGCGACGGCGAGGACGGCGCAGCCCGCGCCAGCAGCTGACCGCGAGGGCGCCGATACCCTGGGCGCATGACCTCCTCCACCGGTGTCCGTCCTGCGCTGCGCGTCGTCGTGGCCGAGGACGAGGCCCTCATCCGGATGGACCTGGTCGAGATGCTGGGCGAGGAGGGGTACGACGTCGTCGGCCAGGCCTCGGACGGTGAACGTGCCGTGGAGCTGGCCCAGGGCGAGCAGCCCGACCTGGTCGTGCTCGACGTCAAGATGCCGCGCCTGGACGGGATCTCGGCCGCCAAGCGCATCGCCGAGCAGCGCATCGCCCCCGTGGTCATCCTCACCGCCTTCGGCCAGCGTGAGCTGGTCGAGCGGGCCCGCGACGTCGGCGCCATGGCCTACGTCGTCAAGCCCTTCACCAAGGACGACCTGGTCCCGGCGATCGAGATGGCGGTGAGCCGGTACGCGGAGGTCCGGGCGCTGGAGACCGAGGTGGCCGACCTCACCGACCGGTTGGAGACCCGCAAGGCGGTGGAGCGAGCCAAGGCGGTGCTCCAGCAGCAGCTCGGGATCTCCGAGCCGCAGGCCTTCCGCTGGATCCAGAAGACCGCCATGGACCTGCGGCTCTCGATGCGACAGGTGGCCGAGGGGGTCGTCGAGCATGGCCCCGACGTCGCGTCGTCGACGAGCCCGCCGCCGCCCGGGCCTTGAGTCCCGATCAGGGCTTTTAGCTCGGGTTTGCCACGTCATCGGTCACGAAACCGCAACAACCGTGCGACATCCAGCGCCCGCCTCTCGGCCGTTGACCCCGGGACGCGTTAGGTTGCCCACACGTAATCTGTGTCACGGTCGAGCCGTGGCACCTGTGCACAGAACCCATGGAGGCTTCATGAAGCAGCCCACTCGAGCCGTGCGGCTCGCCGTCGCAGCTGCGGCCGCGTCCCTGGTCCTCGCCGCCTGTGGCGATGACAGCTCGGACACCACCAGCGACAGCGGCGACGACAGCTCCGACTCCGCGGCCGCGAAGGGCGACGGCGTCCTCACGCTCGGCACCCTGTTGCCCCAGACCGGTGACCTCGCCTTCCTCGGGCCTCCGGAGTTCGCGGGCGTCGACCTGGCGGTCCAGGAGATCAACGAGGCCGGCGGAGTGCTCGGCAAGGACGTCGAGAAGTTCGACTCCGACTCCGGTGACGGCACCCCCGACATCGCCGGCGCCGAGGTCGACAAGCTGTTCAACAAGGACGTCGACGCGATCATCGGTGCCGCTGCATCCGGCGTCTCGGTCAGCGTGATCGACAAGATCACCGGTGCCGGTGTGGTGCACTTCTCGCCGGCCAACACCGCGGCGGGCTTCGACACCTACGACGACAACGGGCTGTACTTCCGTACCGCACCCTCGGACCGTCTCCAGGGCAAGGTGCTGGCCAACCTGGCCGTCGAGGACGGCAACCAGAACGTCGCCATCATGGCGCGTCAGGACTTCTACGGTGAGGGCTTGGCCGACCAGGTCGAGACCACGCTGAAGGAGAAGGGCGCGACAGTCGCCGAGAAGGTGCTCTACGCCGCCGACGCTGAGAAGTTCAGCGCCGAGGTGGCCAAGATCGCCGCGTCCAAGCCGGACGCGCTGGTCCTCATCGCCTTCGACGAGACCAAGAAGATCGTCCCGCAGCTGATCGCCAACAACATCGGCCCCCAGGACATCCAGATCTACTTCGTCGACGGCAACCTGGCCGACTACTCCGGTGAGCAGTTCAACCTCAGCGGCGTCAAGGGGACCCTGCCGGTCTCGGGCGACCCGCGTGAGGGCTTCAACGACCAGCTCAAGGAGATCAACCCGCAGCTGAAGGAGTTCGCCTACGGGCCGCAGGCCTACGACGCGGCCATCATCATCGCGTTGGCGGCGGTCGCGGCCGACAGCGACTCGGGTGAGGCCATCGGCAACGAGATCGTCGGGGTCACCCGTGAGGGCACCCAGTGCTCGACGTTCGAGGAGTGCAAGCAGCTTCTCGAGGACGGCGAGGACATCGACTACGAAGGCGCCAGCGGTCCGACGGACATGAACGACTCCGGCAGCCCGTCCTCGGGCACGATCGGCGTCAACGAGTACAAGAAGAGCAACAAGTTCGACCAGGTCGACACCGTCTCCGGTGTGGTGGAGTGATCCTCACCTGACCTGCTGAACCACCGAAGGGCCCGGCCACCAGGCCGGGCCCTTCGTGCGCTCCCGCAGACCGAGCCGTCCTGGACGCCGTGTGGCGGCTCAGGACGAACCGGTCGGGGCCCCGGAGGCAACCACCCGTTACGCAGGGTGCTGCTCCTTCGTCGCTGCACCCTGCTCCACGGGGGCCAGTCCCATCCACGCCTCCGGGGCCCCGACCGGCCCGCCCCGCTCCGCATTGCGCCTCGCCGCTGAGCGATGGTCAGGGTGGCGGTGCTCCGCGCGCTGAGGAGGCGTGGCGTCTCGTCGCGTCACCCGACCACGCGCCCCGGCCCCGGACGACACGGCGGGGGCGCGGAGCGCCGTTGCCCTGACCAGCCCGGGGGCAACGAAACGTCCGACTCGGAGCGACGGACCCGGCCCGACGGCCAGGACGGGGCAACGCGGCGTCAGAGCGCCTTGGCGAGGGTGCCGAGGTAGAGCTCGATCACCTTGGGGTCCTTGGAGAGCTCCCGGCCGGTGCCGGTGTAGGCGTTGCGGCCTTGGTCCATCACGTAGGCGCGGTCACAGATCTGCAGACAGCGCCGCGCATTCTGCTCCACCATCACCACCGAGACCCCGGCGCGGTTGATCCGTCGGGTCTGCACGAAGACCTCGTCCTGCAGCACGGGCGAGAGCCCCGCTGAGGGCTCGTCGAGCAGCAGCACCGACGGCTCCATCATCAGGGCCCGCCCCATCGCCACCATCTGGCGCTCGCCGCCTGAGAGCGAACCGGCTCGCTGCGACTTGCGCTCCACGAGTGCGGGGAAGAGGTCGCCCACGAAGTCGAAGCGGTTCTTGAACGACTTGGGCCGCTGGTAGACGCCCATCTCCAGGTTCTCCTGGATGGTGAGCGAGGGGAAGACGTTGTTGGTCTGGGGGACGAACCCGATGCCCTTGGTGACCAGCACGTCGGCGCGCTGGTTCGTGACGTCGTCCCCGTTGAGCCGCACCGTGCCGGTGTTGACCTTCACCAGTCCGAAGAGCGCCTTGAGCAGGGTGGACTTGCCGGCCCCGTTGGGACCGATGATGCCGACCAGCTCGCCTTCCTTGCAGTACAGGTCGGCGTTGTTGAGGATGCTGACGCCGGGCAGGTAGCCGGCGATGAGGTCGTCGGCGCGGAGCACGGCGCCCTCAGCGGCCCTGAGGTGATCCTCGCGACCGGGGACCTCGCCGCCCGGCTCGATCTCGGGGCTGCTCACCGCTTCTTCCTTTCGTCGCGTGGCTTGTCGTGGTGGGTGGCGCCCACCTCGTCGTCGGCGGCGGCGAGGATCTCGTCCTCTTCCTGCTCGGAGAGGTCGGTGTCGTGGTGGGCGCCGAGGTAGGCGTCGATGACCGCCTGGTCGGCCATGACCGAGTCGGGCGGCCCTTCTGCCACGATCTTGCCCTGCGCCATGACGATGACCCAGTCGGAGATGTCGCGCACCATGTCCATGTCGTGCTCGACGAACAACACCGTGCGGCCCTCGTCGCGCAACGACTTCACGTGGCCGAGCAGGCTCTGCTTGAGAGCGGGGTTGACTCCAGCCATCGGCTCGTCGAGCATCACCAGCTCGGGGTCGGCCATCAGCGCCCGGGCCATCTCCAGCAGCTTGCGCTGACCGCCGGACAGCGAGCCTGCGAAGTCCTCGCGCTTCTTGATGAGCAGGAAGCGTTCGAGCAGCTCGTCGGCCTTCTTCGTGTTGGCCTCCTCCTGGTGACGCCACATCGGCGCGATCATCGCGCGCAGCAGGGACTCGCCCCGCTGCCCGATAGCGCCCACGCGCATGTTCTCGATCACCGTGAGCCTGGACAGCACCTTGGTCAGCTGGAAGGTGCGCACCATGCCCATGCGCGAGACCTTGTACGCCGGCATGCGCCGGAGGCTGCGTCCGTTGAACGACCAGTCGCCCTCGTCGGGCCGGTCGAAGCCGGTGAGCAGGTTGAAGCAGGTGGTCTTGCCGGCACCGTTGGGTCCGATGAGGGCGGTGATCACGCCTCGCTGGATCTCCATGTGCTCGACGTCGACGGCGACGAGTCCTCCGAACCGGCGCGTGATGCCGTCGGCGACAAGAATGGGGTCGGGCTTGGACGCGCCCGGTTCGTGGGGGACGTCCTTGAGTGCGGCGGTCGCTTCGTCGAGGTTGGTCGCGACGAGGGCGGATCTGGTCTCAGCGGGCATCGATCGCCAGCTCCCTTCGGTCGCCGAAGATCCCTTGTGGTCGGAAGATCATGAGCAGCATCAGCCCGAGTCCCAGGAAGATGAAGCGCATCAGGCTGGCCTGCTGGTTCGTCATGATCCACTCCGGGATCAAGGGGTCGGCGCCGGCGGTGGCCTGACCGAAGAAGACGCCCAGCGCGGTGATGAGGAACCAGAAGATCACCGAGCCCGCTACCGGCCCGAGCACGCGGGCGGCGCCACCGATGAGCAGCACGGTGTAGGCGAAGAAGGTGACGTCGGTGGCGAAGAACGAGGGGCCGATGGCCGCCGACCGGAGGGCCGTCATGACGCCGGCCAGGCCGCCGAAGAGGCCGCCGATGATCAGGGACTGCATCTTGTAGGCGTAGACGTTCTTGCCGAGAGAGCGGACGGCCTCCTCGTCCTCGCGGATGCTCTTGAGCACGCGTCCCCACGGGCTGCGCATCAGCAGCCACACGATCAGGCACGAGACCGCGACCAGCGTCCAGCCGAGGGTCATCACGTAGAAGTCGTAGGAGCGCCAGGTCACCACGCCGGGAATCCCGAGCTCTCCACTGAAGGGGTTGAGGGCGCGGAACGGGCCGATGAAGTTGGTGAGCCCGTCCTGGCCGCCGAAGTAGTCGGAGAAGGAGGCGGCACCGATGGTCTGCCGGATGATCTCGGCCGAGGCGATGGTGACGATCGCGAGGTAGTCGGCTCGCAGGCGCAGGGTGGGGACACCCAGGATGAGCGCCAGCAGCACGGTGAGCAGCAGTCCGACGAGGAGCCCCAGCCACAGGCTCAGTCCCCAGATCGTGGCAAGCGCCACGAACGCATAGCCACAGACCATCATGAAGCCGGCCTGGCCGAAGTTGAGCAGCCCGGTGTAGCCGAAGTGGATGTTGAGACCGATGGCCGCCAAGGCGTAGATCACCGCGGTCGGGCCCAACGCCTGTTGGAGCGAAAGGAACATCAGGTTCTGAAAGTCCATGTCGGGTTTCCTTCCTCAGCCGACCCGCTGAGCCTTGCCCAACAGACCTTGAGGCCTGAAGAGGAGCACGATGATGAGGACGAGGAGGGCGCCGACGTACTTGAACTCGGCGGGGACGAAGAGAGTCGTCAGCTCGGTGAAGATGCCGATGATGAAGGCGCCGACGATGGCGCCCCAGATGGTGCCGAGGCCGCCGAGGATCACCGCCGCGAAGACCAGCAGCAGGATCTTGAAACCGGTCTGGTAGTTGAAGCCCTGGGTCACTGCCAGGAGCGCGCCCGAGAGGCCGGCGAGCGCAGTCCCGAACATCCACACCAGGTTGATGACGCGCTCCACGTTGATGCCGGTGGCGGCTGAGAGCGCGGTGTTGTCAGCGACCGCGCGGGTGGCCTTGCCCAGGCGCGTGTACTGCAGCAGCGACGTGGCGACCACGAGCACCGCCATGCCGGTGACGATCACGATGAGGTCGCGGGAGGTGATGAGCAGCGGGCCGATCTCCCACGGGCTGACGGCGGAGTACTGGGAGTAGTTCTGGGCGCTGCCGCCGGCGAAGTACTGGTAGATGTTGCGCAGGAAGATCGAGAGCCCGATGCTCACGATCATCATGGCGATCACCCCGGTGCCCTTCTTGCGGAGGGGTCTCCACAGGGCCATGTCGTTGAGCCATCCGAAGGCTGCGGAGACCACGAATGCGGCGATGACCGCCACCACCACGGTGATGTTGGCGCCGGCCACCACGATGTCGCCGGGAAGCCTGTCGACGGCAAGGCCCACCAGGGCCCCGAACGTGATGAGCTCGCCGTGGGAGAAGTTGGTCAGCCCCGTGGTGCCGAAGACCAGGGAGAGGCCCAGCGCCGCCATCGCCAGCAGCACCGAGAAGACCAGCCCACCGAGCACCAGCTGGGCGGTCTGGGTGACCCGACCGCTGAGGTTGTTGGGGTTCTCGCCCACGGGGAACGTGATCGAGACGTCCTGGTCGAGCGTCACGGTGACGGAGCGTTCGACGGACTCGGGGTCGGCGAGCGCTGCGCCCTCCGGAAGCGAGTCCTCGTCGATGACGACGGTGAACTCCTTGCCGAGGTTGCTCACCGCGCTGCCGGGCAGCGGCACCTCGAAGGTGCCGTCGGCGTCCGTGGTCGCCTCGCCCACCTGCTCGCCGCTGGAGTCCTGCACCGCGAGGACGACGCCTTCGACCGGGCTCTGCGGGGTGTCGCGGCGGTCGCAGATGCGTCCGAGGATGGAGATGGTGTCGTCGTTGCTCACCTTGGGAAGCAGGCACTTCGGGGCGTCCTCGCCCTCGGCGGCCTGCGCCGCGGAGCCGAAGGCGCCCAACGCGAGAAGAGCGGACAGCACCCCCAACGTCACGAGAACGACCCGGGTGGACCTGGCGAGCATGGGACTCCTCGGGGCCGGGGGACGGCGCGGAGACGCCAGGGCGACCCGCTTGCAGGTCACCCTAGAGCGTCGCGGCGGCGTCCGCGAGGAAGGCGCCAGGGTTGCTGGCCCGGAGCGGGCCCTCGCGTGCGCCCTCACCGCAGCAGGATCACCGTCTGGGTGAGCAACGGCGCCACCAGCAGTGCAGGGAGCAGGTCGCCCACCGGGATCCGGCGCAGTCGCAACAGGCCCAGGCCGAGCGCCACCAGGATCAGTCCGCCGGTGGCGCCGAGGGCCGCGACGTGCGCCTGGGGCAGCACGTCGCCGGCGAGGATGCCCACGACGGTAAAGCCTCCCTGCACAACCGCCACCACGAGCACGCTGGCGGCGACTCCCCAGCCGAAGGACGCGGCGAGGGCGATCGCGGCGAACCCGTCGAGGGCCGCCTTGACGAACAGCTGGTCGGCGCCACGGCCCAGGCCGTCGCTCAGCGAGCCGAGGATCGTCAGGGGTCCGACGCAGAAGAGCAGCGAGGCGCTGACGAACCCCTCGATGAAGCGTTCCCGTTCGCCGAGCCGGATGGGTGCGTCGTCGGCCCGGCCGGTGTCCGGTGCCGATCCCGGCGCGGTGCTACGCCCAGGATCGTCGCCGTCGCGAGCCAGGTGCTGGTCACCGCCCTGCAGACGCGTCCGCAGCCAGCCGCCCAGTGCTTCCAGGCCGTCCTCGACCCGTAGCAGCGACCCGATGATGCCGCCGAGAACGAGGGATCCGAGCACGATCAGCACCGGTGCCTGCGTCCCGACGGCGGCCTCGAGCTCAGGCGCGAGCACGTCGGTCACGGCGAGCGCGGCGATGAGCAGCGTGACGAGTCCCAGCGCGTCGGTGACCAGGAACCGAGTCCGCTCGGTGAGCCGGTGCCCCAGCATCACCCCGAGACTGGTCCCGACCAGGACCGTCGCGATGTTGACGACCGTGCCGATTCCGGGGAACACTCAGCCATCCTCTCGTTGTTGGACATGCGACCAAGACTTCGTCTGGTCGTTCGCACACCGCACCTGTCGCGCCTGGGGAGGCCCGAGTGTCCCGTACGCCCTTCGAGGTACGCGAGCTGGCCGTCGCCGACGGCTTGGCGCTGCACGCCCTGTGGGCGGGCATGCTGCCGCATCCGGTCCACGACGTCGCGCCGGCCGAGTATGCCGAGCACGCGCTCGGCATGCTCGAGGGCGAGAAGGGCGCGACCGTCCTCGTCGCGGAGGTCGGTGGCAACGTGGCAGGGGCGGCGTACCTCCACCGGACGCTGCTGGCGCCGGTGGCGGGGGCCGAGGCGCTGCAGGTGACACTGCTGGCCGTCGACGCGAAGCACACCCGCCGTGGCGTGGGACGCGCCCTCATCGAGGCGGCGGCGAGCCATGCCGAGCTGCTCGGCATCGACAGCATCGTCGTGGTCGGTGGACCGGGTGACCGCGAGACCAACCGCTTCCTCGCCCGGCTCGGTCTGGGACAGGTGGCCGTCCTTCGCACCGCGCCGATCGCGGCGCTGCGCTCGCGGCTGCCCGCGGAGGCGGGTGGGCTGAAGGGCGTCGCGCGGGTGCCCCGGCGCAACCGCCAGGTGGGGCAGGTGGTCGCGGCGCGACGCACCCAGCGCCGGACCCGGTGGCTCGCTCAGGCTCGCGACCACGCCGGTTGAGCGTCGGTGGTCCCTGGTTAGCATCACCCGGTGACCTCCTCCCGTGCGGATGCACGCCCTCGCCTGCTGCTCCTCGACGGTCACTCCTTGGCCTACCGAGCCTTCTTCGCCCTGCCGGTCGAGAACTTCTCGACCACCACGGGTCAGCACACCAACGCGGTCTACGGCTTCACCTCGATGCTGATCAACGTGCTGCGCGACGAGGCGCCGACCCACGTGGGGGTCGCTTTCGACGTCTCCCGGCAGACCTTCCGGGCGGCGGAGTACGTCGAGTACAAGGCGAACCGTTCCAGCTCGCCCGCCGAGTTCGCCGGCCAGGTCTCCCTGGTCAAGGAGGTGCTGGACGCCCTCAACGTCGCGACGATCGAGAAGGACGGCTACGAGGCCGACGACGTGATCGCCACGCTCACCACCCAGGCGCTGGACGAAGGCTACGAGGTGCTGGTCTGCACCGGTGACCGCGACGCGCTGCAGCTGGTCGGTGACCGGTGCACCGTGCTCTATCCCCGCAAGGGCGTGAGCGACCTCGCCCGGATGACGCCGCAGGCGGTGGAGGAGAAGTACCACGTCTCGCCGGCACGCTATCCCGAGCTCGCCGCCCTGGTGGGGGAGTCCTCCGACAACCTTCCTGGTGTGCCCGGGGTGGGACCCAAGACCGCCGCGAAGTGGATCAACCAGTACGACGGCCTCGACAACGTCATCGCCCACGCCGACGCCATCACCGGGAAGGCGGGCCAGAGCCTCCGCGACCACCTCGACTCGGTGATCCGCAACCGACGCCTCAACGCGCTGGTCTGCGACCTCCACCTCGACAAGGTCCCCGTCGACCTCGAGATCCGGCCGTGGGACCGCGACGAGGTGCACAGGCTCTTCGACGGCCTGGAGTTCCGGGTGCTGCGCGACCGGCTGTTCGCCACCTTGGAGTCGGAGGAGGAGATCGACGACGCGGGCTTCGACCTGCCGATGACCCGTCTCAGCGGCGGCGAGGTGGCGGCGTGGCTCAGCGAGCACGCGGCTCTCGGCGAGCGCATCGGCGTCCAGCTCGAAGGCAGCTGGCGGGCAGGCACCGGGGACGTCCACGCGCTCGCCGTCGCCAGCGAGCGGGGGGCCTGCTGGATGGACCTCGCCGACCTGGACGCGGCCGACGACGAGGCGCTGGCAGGCTGGCTGGGCGATCCCGAGCGACCGAAGGTGCTCCACGACGCCAAGGGGCCGATCCACGGCCTGGTCGCGCGCGGGTGGCGGCTCCAGGGGCTGGAGCGCGACACCGCGCTCTCGGCCTACCTCGCCCGCCCCGACCAGCGTTCCTACGATCTGGCCGACCTGACGCTGCGCTACCTCAAGCGCGAGCTCAAGGCGGCCCCGGGCGATGACCAGGGGCAGCTGACGTTGGACGCCGTCGGTGACGCGACGGCGGGTGAGACCGCGATGCTGCAGGCCCGGGCCGTGCTCGACCTCGCGGCCGCCCTGGACGAGGAGCTGGACGAGCGCGGCGGCACGTCGTTGCTGGCGGAGGTGGAGCTCCCGCTGGTCGGGGTGCTCGCCCGGATGGAGCAGGTCGGGATCGCGGTCGACGTCGACCACCTGGAGGGGCTGGAGCAGGAGTTCTCCCAGGGGGTCCGGTCTGCGGCGGAGGAGGCGTACGCGGTCATCGGCAAGGAGATCAACCTCGGCTCGCCCAAGCAGCTCCAGGTCGTGCTGTTCGACGAGCTGGGCATGCCGAAGACCAAGCGCACCAAGACCGGGTACACCACCGACGCCGACGCGCTGGCCACGTTGTTCGAGAAGACCGAGCACCCGTTCCTGCTCCACCTGCTGCGCCACCGTGACGTGATCCGGCTCCGGCAGACGGTGGAGGGGCTGCTCAAGACGGTGATGCCCGACGGCCGGATCCACACCACCTTCAACCAGCTGATCGCAGCCACCGGGCGGCTGTCGAGCACCGATCCCAACCTGCAGAACATCCCGGTCCGCACCGAGGAGGGGCGAAGGATCCGGGAGGCGTTCGTGGTGGGCCCCGACCATGAGTCGCTGATCACCGCGGACTACAGCCAGATCGAGATGCGGATCATGGCCCATCTGTCCGAGGACGCCGGGCTGATCGAAGCGTTCCGCTCGGGCCGCGACTTCCACAGCGTCACCGCGGCGCGTGTCTTCGCCGTCGACGCGGCGGCGGTGACCCCTGAGCAGCGGGCGAAGATCAAGGCGATGAACTACGGCCTCGCCTACGGCCTCTCGGCCTTCGGGCTGTCGCAGCAGCTGCGGATCGACGCCTCCGAGGCGCGCGAGCTGATGGAGGAGTACTTCGAGACCTTCGGAGGGGTGCGCGACTACCTCGGGGGCATCGTCGACGAGGCCCGGCGCACCGGCTTCACCGAGACCATCATGGGCCGTCGGCGCTACCTGCCCGACCTGCTCAGCGACAACCGGCAGCGCCGCGAGATGGCCGAGCGGATGGCGCTCAACGCCCCGATCCAGGGCTCGGCGGCCGACATCATCAAGGTCGCGATGCTGCGGGTCGATCGAGCGCTGTCGGATGCGGGGATGCGCTCACGCATGCTGCTCCAGGTTCACGACGAGCTCGTGCTCGAGGTGGCTCCAGGCGAACGCGATGACCTGGATGCGCTGCTGCGTCAGGAGATGGCAGCCGCCGCCGAGCTCACCGTGGCCCTCGACGTGTCGGTCGGGCACGGCCAGAGCTGGCACGAGGCCGCGCACTGAGCCGGTGACCTCGCCCGGCTCGAGGCTCAGCTGGTGGAGAGCGCCGACCGTTCGAGATCGGGTGTGGCGCGCAACGCCAGGGTGAGCAGCACCAGGAGGAGCGCGCCCTCGATGGCGATCACGGTCGCCAGCAGCCCGCTCACCGTCGCCGCGGCTGCGGTGACGCCCACCAGGACCACCAGGTCGCTCCACACCACGCCGACCATCCACCGGTTCTGACGCGCGACGACGCTGTAGACCAGCAGCTGGGTCAGGGACCAGATCGTGCCCAGCGCAGCGAACCCCCAGATCACCGGCTCGAGGTCGGCGTAGGCGGAGCCGCCGATGAACTGGACCGCGAAGCCCGGGAGGAGCCAGGCCAGGGTCGTTGCGGTCGCGCCCAACGCGAGCACCAGAGCGAGCGGGCGCAGCGTCACGTGCCGACCGGTCATCGCCGACGACATCGAGGGGAACGCCACGACCACGACGAACTGCGGCAGGAACAGCACGGCCTTGGCCAGGATCAGGCCGCCCGCGTACAGGCCGGCCTGCTCCTCCTCCAGCACCACCCGGGCCACCACGACGTCGGCGTTGGACAGGGCGAAGAACGCGAGCAGGGCGTGGGAGTTGTGGAAGAGCTCCCTGAGCACGCGCCGACTGCGCCCCCGCGGGGTGCCTCCCGAGGCCGCCAAGGACGCCCGCCGTTCGGGGTGACGGAGCGCGACGGCCCCCACGAGGACCGGAACGAAGGCCCCCACCGCGACGCCGGCCATGGCGCCCCCCGCGGTGCCGAAGAGGAGGAGGAACAGCAGGCCGAAGCCCAGCCGGCCGAGGCCCACGGCGAGATAGATGCCGGCCAGCGGGAACCAGCGTCGCTCGCCCTGGAGGATGCCGGCCTGGCCGCCCATGATCGTCAACGGCACCGCAGTGACGGCGATGAGCGCGGCCGGCAGCCAGCTGTCCAGCCGAAGCAGCTGGGTCGTCACCGGGCACGGCGAGGAGGCAGACCAGCCCGATTCCGGCGGCGGACCTGTAGCTCGCCGAGAGGATGTCCGGCTCGATGGTGCCCGCCTCCTCCGGAGAGGCGGACGACCCGGCGAGCCCCCGTGGCCTGCAGGCCCAGCGACGCGACGTTGACGATGAGGAGCAGCCCCATGAGTGCCCCGAGGGCGCCGTACTCGCGGGGCCCGAGCACGCGTGCCGCGACGATCGTGAAGCCGTAGGTGGTCACGTTCATGACGCCCATCGCGAGTGCGATGACACCGCTGCCCACGAGCCACGACGGAAGGCGTCGGGGCTCAGTCACGGCCGCAGCCTACCTACGCATCGAAGCCAGGTGCTGGCCCCTAGACTTCGACGGTGCGTCTCCTGGGTCCCGCGCTGCGCAC
This sequence comes from uncultured Actinomycetota bacterium, assembly GCA_963801135.1. GTDB lineage: Bacteria > Actinomycetota > Actinomycetes > Propionibacteriales > Nocardioidaceae > Marmoricola_A. The sequence goes on from CAWDDN010000001.1 coordinate 142,830, forward strand.
CATGCGGCCGAAGCAGTGGGTGAAGAACCTGCTGGTGCTGGCAGCTCCGCTGGCGGCAGGCGAGCTGTTCGCGCCCGACGTGCTGGGCCCCACCTCGCTCGCGTTCGTCGCCTTCTGTGCCGCCGCCTCGGCGGTGTACGCCGTCAACGACTGCGCCGACCGGCAGGCGGACCGGCTGCACCCGGTCAAGAAGCGACGTCCGGTAGCCGCGGGTGAGCTCTCTGTTGCGCTCCGCGCTCGGCCTGGCATCGGTGCTCCTCGTGGTGGCGCTGTCCGTGGCGGCTTCGGCCGGCATCGAGCTGCTGCTGCTCATCCTCGGGTACTTCATGCTGCAGGTGGGCTATGCCTTGTGGCTCAAGCACCAGCCGGTCGTCGACCTGGCGGTCGTCACGACGGGTTTCCTGATGCGTGCCGTCGCCGGTGGCCTCGCCGCCGACCTTCCGATCTCGCAGTGGTTCCTGCTGGTCGCGGGATTCGGCTCGCTGTTCGTCGTCAGCGGCAAGCGGTACTCCGAGCTCCACACCCTGGGCAGTGAGGCCGGCACGCGCAGGTCCCTGGTGCGGTACACCGCCTCCTACCTGCGGTTCGTCTGGGGTGTTGCGGCGGCGACCACGGTCATGGCCTACAGCCTGTGGGCCTTCGAGATGACCCCGCCGGGAGGGACGCCCTGGTACACGATCTCGATCGCGCCTTTCGTGATCGGACTGATGCGCTACGCCGTCGACATCGACGCCGGGACGGCTGCTGAGCCCGAGGACATACTCTTGGCCGACAGCTTCCTGCGGGTGGTCGGGCTCGTCTGGCTGGGGCTGTTCATCCTGGGAGTGGTCGATGGCTGACGAGTCAGTGGCGCTGACTGGCTGGGGGAGGACTTCGCCCACCGTGGCGCGGGCCCTTCGTCGCGGGGCCGAGGACCTTCCCCGAGTGGTGCAGGCGGCGGGAGACCGCGGCCTGATCGCCCGAGGCCTGGGGCGTTCCTACGGCGACGCTGCCCAGAACGCCGGAGGTGAGGTCCTGCTGCCGCTTGCGTCCATGATGCGGCTGGACCCGGAGACCCGCACCGTGCGCGTCTCCGCCGGGACCGACTTGCACGAGCTGATGCGGTACCTCCTTCCGCGGGGGTTCTTCGTGATGGTGACTCCTGGGACGCGCTTCGTGACCGTCGGCGGCGCCATCGCAGCCGACATCCACGGCAAGAACCACCATCGCGTCGGCGGCTTCGGCGAGCACGTCCGGTCGTTGGACATCGTCCTCGGCGACGGCACTCGCCGCACCATCGGTCCCGACGAGGACACCGAGCTGTTCTGGGCAACCGTCGGTGGCATGGGGCTCACCGGGGTCATCGTCGAGGCGGTCCTGGACGTGCTGCCGGTCACGTCCGGGTGGATGAAGGTGAACACCGACCGGATCGGCGACCTGACCGAGCTGATGGCGGCGATGCGCGAGGCCGACCGATCCGCCACCTACTCCGTGGCCTGGATCGACACGCTCGCCCGCGGCGGACGTCTGGGGCGGTCGGTGCTGACGACCGGGGAGCACCTGCCCGGAGACGAGGTGCCGGCAGGACGAGAACGCGGGGTGCTGCCGGCGGACCCCCGGTTCCGCGTCCCGTTCGAAGCCCCGGGCGGACTCATCTCCCGGCCCACCGTGCGGCTCTTCAACGAGGCGTGGTTCCGCAAGGCGCCGCGTCATCGGGAGGCGGAGCCGCAGACCATCTCGGCGTTCTTCCACCCGCTCGATGCCGTCGCCGACTGGAGCCGGCTGTACGGCCGCCGGGGGTTCTTGCAGTACCAGCTCGTCGTTCCCGACCGCAACGAGAGCGCGATGGTGGCGGATCCTCGAGCGCATCGCGCAGGCCGGGCACCCCGCCTTCTTGTCGGTGCTCAAGAGATTCGGCCCGCAGGGGCGTGGGATGCTCTCCTTCCCCATGGAGGGGTGGACCCTTGCGCTCGACATCCCGGTGCGGCCGGGGCTGCACACCCTGCTGGCCGAGCTCGACGCCCGCGTCCTCGAGGCGGAGGGGCGCCTCTACCTGGCCAAGGACTCGCGACTGACACCGGAGTGCTTCGCCAGGATGTACCCCAGGATGGGGGAGTTCGCCCGCGTCCGGGCGAGCGTCGACCCCGGGGGGGTCTTCACCTCCGACCTGTCCAGGCGCCTGGGCATCTGAGCCGGAACCCGAGCGAGGAGACAGTCGATGATCAATGCGTTGGGGCAGCCGCAGTCGGTGCTGCTGCTGGGAGGAACCAGCGAGATCGGCCTGGCGACGCTGCGCGCCTGGGCGGAGACGTGCACGCCGCACGTGGTGATCGCGGCGCGTCCGAGCGCCCGACGCGAGCATGCTGTCGAAGAGCTCCGCGCCCTCGGTCTGGACGTCGAGGTCGAGGACTTCGATGCCGAGGACACCGAGTCCCACCCCGACCTGGTCGAGCGTGTCGCGCGGCGGCGTGACATCGACGTCGCGGTGGTCGCGGTGGGGGTCCTCGAGGACCAGGAGGTGGCCTGGCAGGACCACGCGGCAGCGATGCGGCAGGGAAGGGTCAACTTCCTCGCCCCGGTCAGCCTGGGGGTCTGCCTGGCCGAGGTGATGCGACGTCAGGGCCACGGCGTCGTCGTCGCGCTCTCGTCCGTCGCCGGGGAGCGGGTGCGTCGCTCCAACTTCGTCTACGGCGCCGCCAAGGCCGGCATGGACGGCTTCTTCGTCCAGCTGGGGGAGGCGCTACGCGGCTCCGGGGTCAGCGTCGTCGTCGTGCGTCCCGGCTTCGTGCGCACCAGGATGACAGCGGAGCTCCCGGACGGGCCTTTGGCGGTCGACGCCGACGTCGTGGCCGACAGCATCGTCCGCGCGGTCACCAGCCGTACGCCGATCGTCTGGGTGCCGGGCACGCTGAGGCCGGTGATGTCGGTCCTGCGCCACGTCCCCCGGCCCCTCTTCCGGCGGCTCCCCTTGTGAGGTCGCGGCTCCCAGCGAGCAGCGAGCTGGTGCCGCCGCTCTACGCGCTGCTTCTCGGGCTGCTGCTGCTGGGCCCGGCGTTGGGCCCGGGCTATGTGCTCGCCTACGACATGGTGTGGGTCCCCGACCTGACCCTGCGCTCGGACTTCCTCGGCCTCGGTTCGAGCGTGCCTCGGGCAGTGCCGTCCGATGCAGTCGTCGCGGTCCTCGACGAGGTCGTTCCGGGGATGTTGCTGCAGAAGGTGACCCTCGCGGGTGCGTTGGTGCTCGCGGGGGCAGGCGTGGCGCGGCTGGTGGGTGGGTCGCTCGCGACTCGCATGGTGGCGGTGTCGATCGCGGTGTGGAGCCCCTTCGTTGTCGAGCGTCTGGGGATGGGGCACTGGCCGATGCTGCTGGGATACGGCTGTGTGCCGTGGCTCGTGGTCGCCGGTCGGCAGCTCCGCGACGAGGGTCGGTTGCCGCGGTGGACGTGGCTCCTCCTCGTGACCGGAAGCCTGAGTGCCAGCGCCGGAGTCGTCAGTGCCCTGGTCCTGGTGTTGAGCGGGGCGACGAGGTCCCGTCGGACCTGGACCGTCCTGCTGGCCGGATGCCTCGCGGCCAACGCACCGTGGCTGCTCGCGGGCCTGCTGCACTCGGGCTCCTCGCTGCAGGCCACGGGCTTCGATGTCTTCGCGGCACGAGGGGAGGGCTCACTCCCGGTTCCGCTGGCGGTGGCGTCGCTCGGCGGGATCTGGAACTCCGAGGTGGTGCCGCAGTCCCGCACCGGTTGGCTCGGATGGCTAGGAACCTCAGCCGTGCTGGTCCTCGCGGCGCTCGGGGTGCGCCGGTGGCTTCGCGGCGTCGGGGTGAACGAGGCGTCCCGGCTCGGGGCGCTGTGGCTCATCGGCGTCCTGATCGCGGGGATCGGTTGGACGATGCCGCACGTGGCCGACAGCATCGGAGGCACCGTGCCCGGGTGGGGGCTGCTGCGCGACGGGACCCGGTACCTCGGGCTGTGCCTGCCGCTGCTGGTGTCCTTGGCTGCGGCCGGCATGACGACCCTGGCCGCCGCGGCACGCCCGGCGGCTCGTCCCGGACTCGCGGTCGCCGTCGTCCTGCTGCCCTTGGCCACGCTGCCCGACGCGGTGTGGGGGCTCGGTGGTGCGCTGACCCCCGTCCGGTACCCCGGGGAGTACGCCGAGGCGCGGGCCGCGATCGAGGACCTGCGGGAGTCGTCGTCGGGCGAGGTCCCCGCAGGTGATCTCGTGGTGCTGCCGTTCACGAGCTACCGCGCGCCGACGTGGAACGGGGGGCGGAAGACCTTGGACCCGTTGGGGCGCTACCTCCCGCTGAACTACCTCGCGAGTGACGATCTCGTGGTGTCGGGTCGCCGCGTTCCCGGCGAGGACCCGCGGGGACAGGCGGTCCGTCGGGCACTGGCGGGGAACGACCCGGCGCGACGATCCCGGTCGCTCGCGCTGCTCGGTGTGGGAATGGTGGCGAGGGATCGCCCGGCAAGCCAGGATGTGGCGCTTCCTGGGTATGACGCGGAGGTCTCCGGGGTATCTGTCTACCAAGGCGCCGGCTTGGAGCTGACACAGCTCGACGGTGTCGAACCCCGGACGCCGACCGTCCGCGAGGTGGGGGTGGTCACCACGGGGTGGCTGCTCTTCCTCGGACTCCTGGGCTGGGCTGTGTTGAGAGCCACGGAGACGCTGGTCACAGGGAGGCGGCGTGGGGACCATCGCTGGTATAGGGTCTCGAAAGGGACTAGGGACTTTTAAGGGAGTGGCTTGTGCCAGGTAGCAACCTCATTGTGGGCCTCATCAGCACCATCGTTGGTGGTGTCGTGGCGGCCGTCACCGTGTTCGGGCTGGTGTCGAGCCTGACCGGTGCTGACGGAAACCCAGCGAACGTCGACCAACCGGTCGTGAACTACGGCGCCACGGAGTGACGGGCAGTTCCTGACCCGGACTCCGTGATCTGCTCGGCGATGACAGCAGCGAACGCCGCCTGAGCAAACCCCCAGTCGAACTGCCCCCCGTGGTCCTTCGCTGCGCGTGCGAAGCTCATCCGCAGGGTCTCGTCACCCAGCAGGCGACCCAGCGCTGCGGTGAACTCCGGCTGGTCGTCCACGAGAAACCCGGTGACCCCGTCCACGATGGACTCGCGTGTCCCCCCCGCCGAGCGGTAGGCGACCGTGGGCGTTTCGTGCATCGCAGCCTCGCCGACCACGAGCCCCCATCCTTCCTTGAGTGACGGCAGTGCCATGACCCAGGAGCGGCGGTACACCTCGTGCTTTCGGTACTCCCCGACGAAGCCGGTGAAGTGGACGCGGTCCGCGACGCCGAGCCGTTCCACGTGTTCACGAAGATGATCCTCCCACCACCCGCTCCCAACCACGGTGAGCGTGAGCCCTGGCAACCGAGGCCCGAGGTCCGCGACGGCCTCGATCGCCTGTTCGATGCGCTTGTGGGGCACCAACCGGCCGACCACGCACATGCTGGGGTCGGGCGTCTTGGGGAGATCGAGCACGGTTTCCGGGTCGGTCCCGTTGCGGACCACGGTGATGCGTTCCTCGTCCACTCCGAGAAGTGCGAGCTCCTCGCGGGTGGCTTCCGAGACCACGACGTAGCGACAGCGCCGGTAGAGGTGTGGAGCGAACCACCGCTCGACCCACCAGCCGACCTTGCCCATCAGGCCCGGGTACACCACCGGCCACTGTTCGCGATGCACATGGTGGATCAGGACCGTCACGGGGCGCCGCGTCACGGCCCGGGTGAAGAAGGGAATGCCGTTCTGGACGTCGACCACCGCGTCGACCGTGCGCCTTCGCCGCAGCAGCCAGAGCATGCCGCGGCCGTACACGCCGAGCTTCGAGCCCCGACGCACGTAGCGGATCCCGTCGATCTCCTCCTGCGGCGCGGCCCCCGGGAAGTCGGCGCAGAACAGCGTGACCTGCGCGCCGCGGGCAACCAGACCGGCAGCCATCTGCTCGAGATAGCGTTCGGCTCCGCCCCCCTCCGGGTTGCGGGTGTCGCGCCAGCTGAAGAGGGCGACGTGGCGACCGCGGAGCACCGAGTGTTGTGGGGACATCGGGTGCAGGCTATCCGGCCGGAGGAAGTGCTTGCCCGGCTCGGTAGATTCAGCCCGTGCCCAGCCCGTCCGTGCACCCGTCCATGAGCTCGGCGGGGTGGTCTCCCGACCTGCGACGGTCGGTTCGCCTCTTCGCGGACTTCCGTCATGAACAGGACGATCCCGGACGCTTCTACTCGGCTCTCGCGGCGGATTCGGTCGCCCAGCTCTCCCAGTACGTGGCCCTCGGGGGACGTACGGTCCTCGACGTCGGCGGTGGGCCGGGGTACTTCCGTGCAGCTTTCGCCGAGGCGGGAGCGACGTACTTCGCGCTCGACGCCGACGTCGGTGAGCTGGGGGGATCCGGGGCGTTCGACGGCCGGACGGTCATCGGCGACGGTATGCAGCTCCCCTTCCGCACTGACGCGGTCGACGTCTGCTACTCCTCGAACGTCCTCGAGCACGTACCGAGGCCCTGGGACATGGCAGCCGAGATGCTCCGGGTGACTCAGCCGGGCGGCATCGTCTTCCTCTCCTACACCACGTGGTACGGGCCCTGGGGCGGCCACGAGACCTCGCCATGGCACTACCTCGGGGGAGCACGGGCCCGCCGCCGCTACGTACGCGTCCACGGGCACGAGCCGAAGAACCGGTTCGCCGAGTCGCTGTTCGCGTTGACCGTCCGTGACGGCATCGAGTGGAGCCGACGAGTCCAGGGCGCCGATGTGCTCGATGTGCTGCCCCGCTATCACCCGAGGTGGGCCAGAGGGGTCGTCCGGGTGCCGTTGGTGCGTGAGCTGGGCACCTGGAACCTCCTCGTCGTGCTGCGTAAGCACGGCGCCTCGTGAGTGCTGGAGCGGTCGAGACCGCTTCGCGTGAGGAGGCGGCGGAGCCTCAGCGGCCGGCGACCAGGAGCGCGGTCGCGACGTCCCCGCTGCGGTTGGCCGCCTATGCCGCTGTCCTGACCGCAATGGCGTTCTCACAGGGCGGCGGGCGGATGGTGGCCGACACCAAGTTCGACCTGCTGACCCGTCCGTGGGTCTTCCTGGAGCGGGGGCTGGGGCTCTGGGACCCCGTCGCCGCCTTCGGGAGCCTCCAGAACCAGGCCTACGGCTACGCCTGGCCGATGGGGCCCTTCTTCGGGGTCGGCCAGCTCCTGGCTCTGCCACCATGGGTGGTGCAGCGGTTGTGGTGGGCGCTGCTGCTGTGCCTGGGGTTCTTCGGCGTCCTGCGGCTGGCGCAGCGGCTCGGGGTCGGGACGCCCCTGACCCAGGTAGCGGCCGCCTTCGCCTTCGTCCTGACTCCACGGGTCACGACCTTGCTGGGCGCGACCTCGGTCGAGATCTGGCCGATGGCGCTCGCGCCGTGGGTGCTGCTTCCCCTCGTGGGGGCGAGTGAGCGGGGGTCTGTTCGGCGCGGGGCCGCCATGAGCGCCTTGGTGGTGGCCTGCGCCGGAGGGGTCAACGCTGTGGCCGTGGCGGCGGTCCTCCCCCTGGGGGTGATCTGGATCGTCACCCGCGAGCGGGGGCCGCGACGGGGGCGGCTGCTGCTGTGGTGGACGGCGCTGACGGTGGCGGCGACAGCCTGGTGGGCCGGTCCCTTGCTGCTCCTGGGTCGGTACAGCCCACCATTCCTCGACTACATCGAGAACGCGACCATCACCTCGGTTCCGACCGACCTGGCGCGCACCCTCTTCGGGATCTCGGACTGGGTGGCCTACTTCGCCGGCTCCGACTTCCCGGCCGGCCGTGAGATCGTCTCGACCGGTTTCGTCCTCGTCGACATCATGGCGATCACCGCCATCGGGCTGGTCGGGCTGTGCCTGCCAGGGCTGCGACAGCAGCGCTTCCTGGTGCTCGGGCTGCTGGTCGGGGTCACGCTGGTCGGCCTGGGGTATGCCGCGGACCTGGCCGGGTTCGTGGCCAGTGACCGGCAGGACCTGCTGGACGGTGCCCTCGCGCCGCTGCGCAACCTCCACAAGTTCGACGTCGTTCTGCGGATTCCGCTGGTCCTCGGGCTCGCCCATGCGTTGAGCCGCCTCGGCGAGCTGCGACGGCTGGGTTCTCCCCTTCCGTTCCGGGTGATGCAGGCAGCCGTTGCACTCGCGATGGTCGGTCTGCTCGTGCCGTGGATGAACGGCCGGATCCCGCCGAACGGTGCGGTGGCGGAGGTTCCCGACCACTGGCGCGAGGTCGCGACCTACCTGGCCGACCAGCCGGGCCGGACCGTGGCGCTCGAGCTGCCGGCCTCGACCTTCGGGGTCTACACCTGGGGCAACACCCACGACGACGTCCTCCAAGGGCTCGCGGACAGCCCGTGGGCGGTGCGCAACGTCATCCCACTGACCCAGCCCGGGGCTGTGGTGATGATGGATCGGATCACTCGGATGATCGAGAGCGGCCGACCACCCGACCAGCTGGCGGACTTCCTGGCTACGAACGGGATCGGACATCTCGTGGTCCGCAACGACCTCGACCGGCTCCGCACCGGCACACCTGACCCGGCGTACCTACGTGCGGTGCTCAGCGGCGCCCCCGGCATCACCCGCGTCCGAGGGTTCGGGGACGACGTCGGCGACCCGGCCTGGGAGTACGCGCCCAACGGACGGACGCGGTTGGTCACCGGTGACGGGCTGTCGGCGCGCCTTCCGGCGGTGGACGTGTACGAGGTGCGGGGTGCCGCGGAGGCGATGCTGAGTCAACGACCGGCCGCACTGGTGGGTGGCCCGGGCTCGGGGCTGGACGCCGCGATGGAGGACGTGGGGCAGGGGCCCCGGCCGCTGTTGGCAGATCTCAACGAGGTCACCGAGGACTACGTCTCGGGGCAGGTGGTGACCGACGGCGCTCGCCGCCGGGAGATGAACTTCTCCACGGTGCGGTGGAACGAGTCCGCGACCATGGGCCCGGACGCCCCCTACCGCCTGGTCGGGCCAGAGCATGCCCACCGCCTCTTCGACGACGAGGAGCGATGGCGCACCACTGAGACGTGGTCCGGGGGCGTGTCCCGTGTCCTGGCCAGCACGTCGGAGGGCTTCGCCGACGCGGTTCCACCGCTGCAGATCGACTCCTACCCCGGGGCAGCCGTCGACGGCGACGAGAGCACCGCGTGGGCCTCGGCCCGGCACCTGGAGCCGACCGGACAGTGGTGGGAGCTGCACTTCGAGGACCCCAGGCCGGTGACGACCGTCAAGGTCGGGTTGGCCGCCACCTCGGCGCCGGTCGAACAGCTGAGGTTGTTCGCCGGCGACCAGGCCCGGTTCGTGGAGGCGCCTGCGCCGGGAGGGGCCAGGACCTACGAGGTCGACCTCCCGGAGGGGCTGTTCCTGCGCGTCACGGCGGCAGGGGAGGAGCTGGGTCTTCCCGGCTCCTTCGAGCTCAGCGAGGTCAGCGTCGACGGCATCGAACCCCGACGGCTGCTCACCGTCCCGGCGCCCTCGCCGAACCTGCCGGTCGACGCGGTGGCGCTCTCCCGCGATCCTGACCGCCATCCGTGCGTCGTCGTCGCGGGAGCCCTGGCGTGCAGTCCTGCGCTGGCAGCCTCGGGCGAGGAGGGCGACCTGCTCGCCCGCATCTTCCGGGTCACGACCCAGGACGCTTTCGACCTCACGGCCACGGTGTCGCTTCGCCGTGGAGTCAGTGCGGGGCGCGGCCTGCAGCGCCTCATGGGCGCCTCGATCTCGGCGACCGGGCAGCGGCGCGGGGACGTCGCGACTCATCCCGTGGCGATGATCGACGGGGACCTCGCCACGAGCTGGGTCTCGCGTGTCGACACCCCGACCATCGTCCTCCGGCTTCCCGAGCAGCAGCGCGTGAGGACGATTCGCCTGGTCACGAACAAGGGGGCAGCGGCCTCTCGGCCGACCCGGCTCATCGTGCGCTCCGGGGAGCGGCGAGCCGAGGTGTCCCTCGACGAGGACGGCGTGGGGCGCCTGCCTGGTTGGTCGACCAGGCGCCTCATCCTCACCGTCACGCGCGTCGAGCGCGCCTTCTCGGTCCGGGACCAGCAGTTCGTCGAGGCGCCGGCGGGCATCAGCGAGCTCACCGTGAACGGCGCGCGTCCGGTGGCATCCCCCGGTGAGGTGACGGCCCCTTGCGGCGCGGGCCCTGTGATCCGGGTCGGGGGACGGACCCTCCGGACGTCGGTGACGGCAGACCCGTCGAGGCTGCTGCGAGGAGAGAGCGTGGCGGCCCGCATCTGCGACACCGCCCCCTTGGCGTTGGGTGTCTTCCCGCTCCAGCTCGTCGCGGAGCCCACCGACGCGTTCCGGGTCGACTCGACGACGCTGACACGCCGTGCGGCCGACGCTGCGGAGCCACAGGCACAGCCACTGGAGGTGACCTCGGACGATTCGGGTGCGCCCGCTGAGATCGAGGTGACCCGGCGGTCCGAGGTCGGCCTGCTGGCCCTGCCGCAGAACTTCAACGAGGGCTGGGAGGCCCGGCTGGACGGCGAGCTGCTGGACCCCCAGCGGGTCCGCGGATGGCAGCAGGGCTGGTGGGTTCCCGAGGGCGCTGCCGGCACCGTGGAGCTCAGCTACGCCCCCGCGGGGACATTCCGGGCCCTTCTGGCCGGGGGGGCAGGGCTCGTCCTTGTGGTGGTGCTGCTGGCGCTGCCGTTGCGGCCCCGCTTCGGACGCGGTCCCCGTCCCCCGCTGCCCCGACTGACGCCGGCTCCGGTGGGGCTGCTGGACGCGGCGGTGGCTGTGGGTGCGGGCGGACTCCTGATGGGGTGGTGGGGAGTCGCCGCGATGCTCGCGGCAATGGCAGCAGGGCTGTGGCTCCCTGCCCGGGCGGGCTACGGCGCGATCGCCGGAACGGCCCTCGCCATCGCCACCCTGGGTCTGACGTGGGAGGAGGTCGAGCAGCAGGACTGGGCTGTGAACTGGACCCAGGCATGGAGCATGCTCGCTGTGGCAGCAGTGGTGGCGGCATTGGCGGCTGCCCGCCGCGTCAGTCAGCGGCGAACGTCAGGAGGGCAGCGGCTTCCCTGACTTCACCTGACCGATCTCCAGCTCTTTCAGGCATAGTGAGGGCCCCTCAGGCGGCATCTCGATGGCGACCTTGTCGAACTTGCCCGTCACTTCCCTCAGGAGGGTGTGACGTCCTGCGGGCAGCTGAACCGCCTGTTCGTCCTCGTCGGTGACCAGCGTCACGGCCGTGGCACGGGCGGTGCTGTAGCGGAGCCGGACGTGCCAGCCGATGCCGTACACGGGGCCGTCGAGAGGCACGACGTTGCGCCCCGGGCGAAGCCTGCGAGCGCAGGGTCGTCCGGGCCCGGGGCGTTGCAGAGCCAACTCCCGGCGCGTACGAAACCGGACCTTGGACAAACGGCCCCGCGCATCGAACATCGCCACATCGTCCACGGCCGACTCGGTGAATCGAAGGTCGAGGCCCAGGGGGGCGAACATGTGGCTGTAGGTGTTCACCGGATAGACGAAGGGACTCAGCATCCACGTCGGGACTCCGAGGTCCAGTACTTGGGCGCCTGGGTGACTGGCACTCGAGCGCTGGACGTTCCTGACGTATGCCTGCGGGTCGTTGTCGGGGTTGCGCAACGGGAACCCGTGAGTGCTCACGGCTGAGAGCCAGAGGAAGACCAGACATCCGACGACAGCCCAGCCGGGGGTGTCCAGACGCCCGCTGCGGTCCCCGGGCGCCTGCGGGGCTGGCGCGGACGGCTCGACGGCCCCCCGCAGTGGCATGAATGCCAAGCCGACAGCGAGGGGGGCGAGCAGGGCCGCTTCGGTCTGGAAGCGGTAGTCGAGTGCGATTTCCGGCCCGAAGTAGAGAGCACGGCTCACCGAGACGAGTGCGACGTTGCTCGCCAGGCCGAAAGCCGGAAGCAGCCAGGCACGCAGTCCGCGTCGCCGGGTGCGGGCGGAGGTCCAGACGAGAGCGCCGATGACGCCCCAGGCCGCGATCAGGAACAGCTGTGAAGGGTTGGCCTCGCTCTGGGTGACGAGAGCCTGTTTCCAGGCCAGCGGGCCGCCGACGAAGCCCGCCCCAAACGCGGTGACCACCATGTCGCGTACGACTTCGAAGAACGGACGTTGGACCAGCGACCTGGCGTCGAAGTTGATCGCCCACGGCACGTAGACCGCGAGGTACCCCAAGACCAGCGCGCCGTAGGTGACGACGGCCGGTCGGTAGGTGGTCCAGAGCTGGCGGAGCCGCTCGGGAAGCGTGCCCTGGGTGAAGTACAGCAAGGCGACCAGCCACAGCATGCCGACACCGAGCAGAGTCCGTTCCACGAAGGCCAGCCCGACGACCAAGGCCGCGACGCTGACCACGAGCGGCCTTCGACGTGGGTCACGCAGATAGGAGATGAAGGCATCGAGCGCGACCACGAGGGCGAGGAGCATCGGCAGCTGGTTGACCGCTGCCGCCCACCAGATCGTGGCAGGGATGAGGATGGGGGAGAAGAGCGTGAGAACGAGGGGAACAAGGATGCCCGGGCGTGCCCCGAACATGCGGGTGAGCAATCTCAGCAGGGCGAACCCGAACAAGGCGAAGCAGCCCACGATCTCTCCAGCGAAGAGCGCGAACTCCATCGGTGCGGCCTGGACGTTCAGCTGTGTGACGAGGAACCCGGCTGGCATCAGGTGTCCGTTGTAGGGGGTCGTCGTCAGTTCCCACAGGCCCAGCTCGACCGCACGCTGGAGGAAGAGGAAGTCGTCGTAGAAGAACCAGGCGTCCGCGATTGCCCAGGCACGGAAACCGGCGGCTGCCAGGACGACGACGATGCCTACCGTGACCACGTTGGTCTCGACCGGGTCCCGCCGATGCGTGCGGCCGTGGGTCACCGCACTCACGTCGCCGGCCCGCTGCCCGACGCAGACGTGGCAGGCGGGTCGGCGCTGATCGATGGCTCCCGTCGGACGAACCAACTGAGGTTCTTGGTGCGCAGGACCGGACGCTCGAACAGGTAGAAGCTTGCCGAGGCGAGCACCAGCGTCGATGCCAGGGTGAGCGCGAGGATGAGCGCGAACCGACCCGTGAACAGCTCGATTCCGGTGGCGAGGTAGACCATGTTGAGCATCAGCATGTGGATCGCGAAGATCCCGTAGGAGATCTCCCCGAGCCAGGACGGCACCGGTGCGCTGAGCCAGGCCCGGGCCCGGGTGTCGCTCTCCGGACCGAGCACCAGAGGGAGCACGTAGAACGCCGCGGCTCCGGAGTACAGCAGCAGCTTCGCCACCGCCTCCCAGCCTGTCGGAGGAATCAGGAGCCTGGGGCCGGCCACGTCGGAGCAGGCGATCGCGAAGATCGCGGTCGCGAGCAGCCAGCAGCCCGTCAGGTCGTGGGCCCATCGGTCCAGCAGGTGGGGTCGTGGGCGAACCGCGAGGTCGGCGCTGACGGCGGCGAAGACCATCCCGACCAGGAACCACGGCAGCAGCCCGGGCAGCCACTGGCCGTAGTGGATGTCGCTCGTGTCGGCCGGCGCCAGCGCGCCTTGCCAGATGACGGCCAGGACACCCAGACCGCCAGAGCGGATGACGACGCGACGTACATCGAGTCCGTCGCCACGGCCGACCGCGAGCAGCAGGCACAGCGGAGGAAGGACCAGGTAGAAGGCAACCTCGGTGCACAGGCTCCACATCTGTGTCAGCGAGCTGGCCAGCAGGTCGTCGCGGTAGATCTGCGTCAGCGTGAGCTGACTGACCCAGTCCTGCCAGGTGGCGTCGTCGTTGGCGGGGTCGAGCAGGAGCGCGGCGACGACGATGGCCCAGTAGAGCGGCAGGATGCGCACCGCCCGCTTCCAGAAGTAGTGGGTCCACGAGGGCTGCGGCGTTCCTCGTGCCCTCGCTGTCAGGAAGGGACGCGACAGCAGGAAGCCGGAGAGGATGAAGAAGAGGGCGACGCCGAAGTCGAGCCGCGAGAGCACGGCCCCGATCCAGCCGTTGTTGACCTCACCGGTGTTGAAGGCGACGTGGGTGCACACCACCATCAGGGCGCCGATCGCGCGTACGGCGTTCAGTGTGGGGAACCTGCGGTTCGACTCGTGGACGCTGACGGTGGTCACGGCTTGGCCCCTCTCAGCGGTGTCGGCCGTCCGACCGCGACATCATCGGTGCAGAGATTCACCCGGCCCTCGAGCCCCGAGATCGTGATCGAGTCGAAGTCGCCCTCCGGGCCCTTCAGGTACAGCGCATGCAGCCCGCGTTGCACTGTGGATCGGCGGGTGGTCTTGCCCATGGTGATCTGCACCGGGCTCGCGCCCGAGCTCAGGTAGCCGATGCGGACCCACCATCCCCCGAACCCCGCGGGGCCGTCCAGCGGGATCGTCACGGGCTTGCCGCTCACGCGGTGTCCGCAGCCGGGTACGTCGCCGTCGACGGCGACCCGCACCGGCGGAACCGCGACAGGCCGGACGACACCGTCAGCGTCCACCATGCCCAAGTGGTCGGTTGCGGTGGAGGGGAAACCGGTCTTCTCGTCGAACTGCCGGAAGAGGTGGCTGATCGTGTTGTCGGGGTAGGCGAGCTCCCAGACCATGTCGGCAGGGACGGGGTTGTCGACAAGTGGGACGGGCGTCTCGGCCGACTCCAACTGTCGAAGCAAGGCAGGAACGTAGTCTCGCGCCGGCGCTGAGCTGTTCCAGTGCAACGCGTACTGCGTCGACGAGATGAGGCCGAGGGCTGCAACGACGGTGCTGGCCAGGGCGACTCGACGCGGATGGTCCAGGAACTCGCTGGGCCGCTTCGGCTCGACTGCCTCCGGCGCGCCGAGGAGGGGAAGGGTGGCACACGCAAGGGCGACAGCGGTGACAGCGGCCATCTCGCCTTGGTAGCGGAAGTCGAGACTGATGAGGGCGCCGACAAAGGATGCGCGCCCTGCAAGAACCAGCAGGATGTTGCTGGTGAGGAAGAAGGCGACGAGCCAGAGCGCGCGCAGGGCTCGAAGCCGCGTCTTGGCAAGCTCTCGGATGAACACCGCGATGATTGCGACCGACGTCCAGACGACCAGGTCGCCCGGAGTGGGAAGCGCCCACTGCTCCAACTCCCACCAGCGCAGCGGACCTCCCAGGAGCGTGGGTGCGTACGCCTCCAAGGACATGTTCGAGATGACGTCGAGAAGGTAGTCGTTGGTGGCCCGCTCGGGTTCGAACGTCAGACCGAAACGGACGTACAAGGCGAGATATGCGGCGCCACTTGTGACGTACACGGCAATGCCGGCGCCGTAGCGCTGAAGGATGTGCAGCAGCCGACTTCCGAGGCCCCCGGTGGCGAAGTAGGCCAGCGTCAGGAAGGCGAGCGCGCCGAAGACCAGGAGAGTCTTCTCGAAGAAGAGCAGGCCCCCGAGGATCCAGGTGCATGCCAAGAGAGCGTGGCGTATCCGTCGACTCCGTAGGTACTGGACATGGCTCGCGAGCGCACCGAAGAACGCGATATGCATCGGCAGCTGGTTCACGCCGGCGGCCCACCAGATGGCGACGGGCATGGTGATCGGGTTGAAGAGGTAGAGGGCCAGGGGCGGAAGGATGCCCGGGCGCACGCCGAACATGCGAACGAGCAGGCGCAGCAGGAGGAGCGCCGCGAGCAGCTGCATTCCGCAGAGCACGCTGGCGACCAGCCAGAAGCCGTAGGGCGCCAGCGTCTGAAGAAGCCAGGTGAGGTACATCCCCCCCGGCATGATGTGTCCCGAGTACTGACGCGCGGCGACGTCGATCCCGGGCCCCTCGTTGATCATCCGGGAGATGAAGTTGAAGTCGTCGTAGTGGTAGTAGGCGTTCAAGGTCGCCCAGACCCGGTATCCCGTCTGCAGCAGGATCAGGCTCAGGCCGATGCTGAGCACCCAGTGCGTCCGCAACGTGGCGCGTGCGCGCTCAGTCCTGCTCATCCGAGCAGCGAGGCGGGGAGGCGCGGTCACCACTGGTCTCACTCGTCCGCCAGCGCCGCTCGGGGAAGGCCCAGGGTCACGTCCGTGACGCACGCGCGCGCTTCCTCGTCGTACCCCGAGAGATGGATCTTGCGGAAGTCACCCTCAGCCAAGAACCAGGCCTCGTGCCTGCCGGCCGGAAGGTCGAGCTCGTGCGTGAGGTCGGCCATCGTGATCGTGACGGAGGTCTGAGCCTTGCTGCGATAGGGCATCCGCACCCACCACCCCCCGCCGATGACAGGGCCGTCGAGCTCGATCACCGCGCGCCTGCCTGTGAGTCTCTGGCCACAACCGGGCCTTGGCGTCATGCCCCTGATATTCGTGACGTCGACGGGCGCGAGCTCCCCCGAGAGGTCGAGTACGTTCAGGTCATCGACGGTAGCCGACGGGTAGGCCATCGCGTCGTCGAGGTTGCGGAAGACATGGCTGTAGGTGTTCTCCGGATATCGGTAGGACCACAGCAGGTTCTGGGGCAGGGCGGCATCGACCATCGGCACCCGTTTCTGGCCGGACTCTGCCTGGTGCTCACGGAGGCTCGCGACCAGGTTGCGGTAGTAGAGCTCCGTCGGGTTCCGCGTCTGCCAGAGGTCGACGTACCTGACGCTCGACACCGCAGCGGCCACGACGACAGCAGCGGCGGCGAGCGTGAGCAGTCGGGGCGACTCGTAGGTGCGCACGGCGTCCGGACGGACCTCGTTCTGGACCGGGGCACCGAGGAGAGGGAGGAACGCCAGCCCGGCGGAGACCACGAGCAAAGCCGCGGTCTCGGTCTGGTAGCGATACTCCAGCGCGATGTCGGGGCCGACGACGTTGGCTCGAGCTGATCCGAGGAGCACCACGTTCGCCAGCAGAGTGAAGGCAACCAGGCTCCACGCCCGCCGGCTGATCGTGCGGGTGCGGTACGCGTAGTAGGCGACGCCGGCCAGCACCACCCAGGACATCAGCTGGAGCAGCTGTGAGGGATCGGCGAACGACCCGACCTCCAGGGGTTGCCACGTCAGGGGTCCGCCGATGGCCGCCGTGGCCCCCGCGACCGCGACCAGGTTGAACACGATCGGGGTCAGGGGTTGGGTGCCGGCGGTCTCCGGCGCGAAGTCGAGCCCGTAGGCGACGTAGACCGCGGTGTAGAGACCGGCGACAGCCCCGTGGACGAGCACGCCGATGGGGTAGCGCTCCCAGATCCGCCGCAGCCGCTCGGGAGTGTTGCCCGCGCTGAACCAGCAGATCGCGACCAGCGCATAGACCCCGAACAGCAGCAGCGTCTTCTCGTAGAAGATCAGGCCGAAGGCGGTCCACGCGACGGTCGCCGCCAGCGGCCGCCAGCTGGGGTCCCGCAGGTAGCGGACGTGCGCGTGCAGGCCGAACACCAGCGCGATCTGCAGCGGCAGCTGGTTCACCCCCGCGGCGAACCACAGCCCCGCCGGGAGCGTGTACACGTAGACCAGGTAGCCACCCAGCAGCAGCAGCACGACCCGGGTCTCCCCGAACATGAGACGCAGCAGACGCAGCATCCCCAGCCCGGCGACGACCTGCGCCAGCAGCAACAGCGTGGCCCACGCCCACCACTGCCACGCGGCGAGTCGGGTCAGGAGCCACATCAGGGCGAAAGCGCCCGGCATGAGGTGCCCACCGTAGGACTCGAACAGGTACTCGGGGGTGAGCCCGGAGCTCATCGCCCGCGACATGAAAGCCAGGTCGTCGAAGTAGAACCACGACCCGCTGAGGGCCCACCCGCGGGCGACTGCCTGGATCAGGACCATCGTCACACCCAGGGCCAGCAGCGAGGGTCGTAGCGTTCTCGCCCGGGCGATCGGGCGCAGGCGATCCCCGCGGACGATGACGGCCACGCCGGGAGTGTGTCATACCACGCCAAGGGTCGGGTCGCGCGACCAAGTCGGCTGGTACTGTCCCCATGACGGGGGTCACACGAGGAGGGTTTTGCGTGCGCAAGGGCTTGGGGATCGTGTTGGTCTTTCTCGGAGGGTTTCTCTTGGTGGCCGGGCTCGTCGCCCAGGTCTGGGCGACGCCCAAGGTCAAGCGCACACCCATCGAGATCGACACCACGACGTACCTGGCGGGAACGGCGGCGAAGCTGAACCCGGCGACGGGTGATGTCGAGGACCTGGACGTCAAGGTCCGCAACGTCACCGAGTCCGACGTCGAGGCGTCGGACGACGACACCATCTTGTTCGTCAGTTCGACCTGCGTCGTCGTCGACGAGCCGGACACGCCGGAGTGTGTCGACGGCGACGATCCCCGACTGGTGACCGCCAGCATCGACATCTTCGCCGCGGACCGGGTCACCGCCCTGGCGGTCGACGACGCGGCACTGCCCGAGGACGCCGTGCCGCACGAGGGCCTGGTGAACAAGTGGCCCTTCGACTCCGAGCGGAAGACCTACTCCTACTGGGACGGGCTCGTGGGCGAGGCGGTGGACGCGGAGTACACCGGGACCGACGAGGTCAACGGCATGAACACCTACGTCTACGAGGTTGACATCAATGACCGCGCCACTGAGGTCGTGTCGGGAGTCGACGGCTTCTACTCCGCCGAGAAGAAGATCTGGGTCGAGCCGGACACCGGCGCCATCGTGAACCTGGAGCAGCGCGACGTCCGCACGCTGGAGAACGGTGACCCCGTCCTGGATCTGCAGGTCGCCTACACCGAGGACCAGGTCGACAAGAGCGTCTCGGACACCGAAAGCAGTGCCCGCCAGGTGTGGATCGTCACCACGTTGCTGCCGCTCATCGGCTATATCGGCGGCATCCTCCTGCTCATCGTCGGCGGCATCCTGCTGGTCCTGGACCGCCGCGACAAGGAAGGGTACGAGGAAGAGGGCTGAGCAGGCCTGGCCCTCGGATCGAGCTCCGATCCTGCCAGGACCCGTCAGCTCGCGAGGCGCGCCACGAAGATGGCCGTGCCCGGGATCAGTCGGCCGCGCAGCGGCCCCCATCCACCCCAGATCCGCTGGTGGCCCTCGGGCCACTGCGGCTCGTGGAGCGCGGTGATCGTGAAGCCGGCGCTGGCGAGCAGGTGCACCCAGTCACCGAGGGTGCGGTGGTGCTCGACGTACCGCGCGGTGCCGTCCTCGGTCTCCTCGACGTACGGCGTCCGGTCCCAGTAGGAGCTGGTGACGGTCAGCCCCTCGGGTCCCGCGTCGTCCGGCATCGCCCACCGGACCGGGTGGGTGATCGAGAAGGCGAACGTGCCGCCTGGATGGAGCACTCGGGCTACCTCGGCGACCATGACCGCGCCGTCGGCGACGAACTGCAGCGCTCCGAAGCTGGAGAAGACGATGTCGAAGGTGTCGTCGGCGAAGGGCAGGCACGTCGCGGTCGCGCACACGGAGGGAACCTCGATGCCGGTGGCCAGGTCGAGGCGCCGGCCGTGCTCGAGCTGCTTCTCTGACAGGTCGACACCGTAGGACTCGGCTCCTCGACTGCGCAGCCAGCGCGAGCACTGCCCGGCGCCGCTGCCCACCTCGAGGGTGCGGCTGCCGCTGACGTCCCCGAGCACCTCGAGCTCGGCCTCGGTGATCCCCTCGGGCCCCCAGACGAAGCCGACGTCGCCCAGGAACTCGCCGTGGGTGGACTGGTACTCGTCGGCGTAGAGGTCCCAGTCGGCGCGGTTGGCGCGCCGGGAGTCGTCCTCTCCGACGTGGCGTCGGATGGCGCGCACGTCGTCAGGCGTCGTGGTCACCCTGACTCTGTACCACAGCGGGCTACATCAGCGGGACGAGCACGCGACTGTCCGGAGTCGGCGGTCATGGTCGGCCGGTCATGGTCGATCTCGACGGCTCACGGCCGGTCATGGTCGGTTGGACCGCCTAGGGTGACCACAGGTATCGTGGGCGGTTGCGTGTGCGGTCCGCACGAGGCACGGACATAGGTGCCCGCCGCTCGCTCGCCCGTCAGGTCGGCAGTCCTGTCTGCCAGGCCGCTTGTCAGGGAGCGAAACCGACCTTCACCATCCGTACGACTCCCATCCACTCCAAGGAACATCCATCCAGATGACGATCACCCCCACTCTCTCCGACGCCCCGCAGGTCGCGATCAACGACATCGGCTCGGAGGAGGAGCTCCTCGCCGCCATCGACGGCACCATCAAGAACTTCAACGACGGTGACATCGTCGAAGGCTCCATCGTGAAGGTCGACCGGGACGAGGTCCTGCTCGACATCGGCTACAAGACCGAGGGTGTGATCCCCAGCCGCGAGCTGTCGATCAAGCACGACGTCGACCCCGCCGAGGTGGTCTCCGTCGGTGACCACGTCGAGGCGCTGGTGCTCCAGAAGGAGGACAAGGAAGGCCGGCTGATCCTGTCCAAGAAGCGCGCGCAGTACGAGCGCGCCTGGGGCACGATCGAGAAGGTCAAGGAGGAGGACGGCGTCGTCGAGGGCACGGTCATCGAGGTCGTCAAGGGCGGCCTCATCCTGGACATCGGGCTTCGCGGCTTCCTGCCGGCGTCGCTGGTGGAGATGCGGCGCGTGCGCGACCTACAGCCCTACGTCGGCCAGAAGCTCGAGGCCAAGATCATCGAGCTGGACAAGAACCGCAACAACGTGGTGCTGTCCCGCCGCGCCTGGCTGGAGCAGACCCAGAGCGAGGTCCGCCAGGGCTTCCTCACCCAGCTGCAGAAGGGTCAGATCCGCAAGGGCGTCGTCTCCTCGATCGTCAACTTCGGCGCGTTCGTCGACCTGGGCGGCGTGGACGGGCTGGTGCACGTCTCCGAGCTGTCGTGGAAGCACATCGACCACCCCAGCGAGGTCGTGACCGTCGGGGACGAGGTCACCGTGGAGGTCCTCGACGTCGACATGGACCGCGAGCGCGTCTCCCTGTCGCTCAAGGCGACGCAGGAGGACCCCTGGCAGCACTTCGCCCGCACTCACCAGATCGGGCAGATCGTGCCGGGCAAGGTCACCAAGCTGGTGCCCTTCGGTTCGTTCGTCCGCGTCGA
The DNA here is from genome assembly GCA_963801135.1 of uncultured Actinomycetota bacterium. Classification (GTDB taxonomy): domain Bacteria; phylum Actinomycetota; class Actinomycetes; order Propionibacteriales; family Nocardioidaceae; genus Marmoricola_A. The sequence goes on from CAWDDN010000001.1 coordinate 163,671, forward strand.
GGAGGGCATCGAGGGCCTGGTGCACATCTCCGAGCTCGCGGAGCGCCACGTCGAGATCCCCGAGCAGGTCGTTCAGGTCAACGACGACGTCATGGTCAAGATCATCGACATCGACCTCGAGCGTCGCCGGATCTCGCTGTCGCTGAAGCAGGCCAACGACACCGCCACGGCCGTCGACGTCGAGGAGTTCGACCCGACGCTCTACGGCATGACGGCGTCGTACGACGACCAGGGCAACTACATCTACCCCGAGGGCTTCGACTCCGACACCGGCGAGTGGCTCGAGGGCTACGACGACCAGCGCGCCGCCTGGGAGAAGCAGTACGCCGAGGCGCACACCCGCTGGGAGGCCCACGTCAAGCAGCAGGCCGAGGCCAAGAAGGCGGCCGCCGAGGCCGGCGAGGCGACGTCGTACTCCTCCGACGACGAGGAGACCCCCGACGAGGGCTCGCTGGCCAGCGACGAGGCGCTTCAGGCCCTGCGCCACAAGCTCACCGGCGGCTGAGGCACGACACCTCGATAGGTCCGACCGCGGCGCCTGCCCCATCCCTGGGGCGGGCGCCGCGGTCGTCCTACTAGGCTCGGGGGACATCTTCGAGAGCCAGTGAGGACCTGACGTTGACAGCGGCAGTGTGGATCGGATCGGTCTTCATCGCCGGCGTGGTCGCTCTTCTGCTGCGGCTGCCGCCGTTGGTCGGTTTCCTCGCCGTTGGCTTCGTGCTGAACGCCGCCGGTGTGCAGGAGCTGGACGGCCTGCACGCGATCGCCGACATCGGTGTGACGCTGCTGCTGTTCACCATCGGGCTGAAGCTCGACCTGCGGCAGCTGCTGCGGCGCGACGTCTGGGGAACCGCCAGCGTTCACATGGGGGCGGCCGTCGCCGTGGGCATGGCCTTCCTCCTGGGGCTGGGGGCGATGGGAGTGCCGCTGCTGGTGGGGGAGGGCTGGAGAACGCTGGCGCTTCTGGCGTTCGCGCTGTCGTTCTCCAGCACGGTCTTCGTCGTCAAGACGCTGAACGACCGCAGCGAGGCCCAGTCGCTGTACGGGCGCACCGCGATCGCCATCCTGATCCTCCAGGACCTGGCCGCCGTCGTCTTCATCGCGCTCGCCTCGGACACGCCGCCGAGCCCGTGGGCGCCGCTGCTGCTGCTGCTCGTGTTCGCGATCAAACCGGTGCGCGCGGTCTGGGGCCGGCTCGGGCACGGCGAGATGCAGACCGTCTTCGGCCTCTTCATGGCGCTGGTCCCGGGCTACGCGCTGTTCGAGGCCTTCGGAGTCAAGGGGGACCTCGGCGCGCTGGCGATGGGGGTGATGCTGTCGCGCAGCCGCGCCGCCTCCGAGCTCTCGCGGGCCCTGATGTCGGTCAAGGACCTGCTGCTGGTCGGCTTCTTCGTCAGCATCGGCTTCTCGGGGGCGTTGACGGTGGAGGCCTCTCTGCTGGGGCTGGCCCTGGTGGCCCTGGTGCCGCTGGGGGCCTACCTCTACATGCTGCTCCTGCGCCAGGCGCGGCTGCGCCGACGCACCGCGGTGATGACCGGTCTCGTGCTGGCCAACCACTCGGAGTTCGCGCTGATCGTGATCGCGGTGGGGATCGACGCCGGCCTGCTCGACGAGGGCTGGCTGGTGGTGGCCTCGGTAGCGGTCGCCGTCAGCTTCTTGCTGGCCACGGTGCTCAACAGCCGTTCGTCGGCCCTGGTTGGGTGGTTGACCTCCCGGCTCGCCCTGCTGGACCGCGCGGGGACCCACCCCGAGGACCGTCCCATCGACCTGGGCGCGGCCCAGGCGCTGGTGATGGGGATGGGGCGCGTGGGGGCAGCGGCGTACGACAGCCTCCGCGAGGAGTACGGCCTCCGGGTCCTGGGTGTCGAGATCAGCCCCGCCCGCGTGGCGCGGCTGCGCCGGATGGGCTTCAACGTCGTCGAGGCCGACGCCGAGGACAACGAGTTCTGGCAGCGCATCGCCCGGGCCTCCTCGATCCGGGTGGCGATCCTGGCGATGCCCTTCCACGGGTCGAACGCGATCGCCCTGCAACAGCTGCAGGCGGCCGACTTCAGCGGCAAGGTGGTCGCCGTGGCTCAGTGGGACGACGAGGCTGCGGCTCTGCTCCACAACGGCGCCGACGACGTGCTGCAGATCTACGACGGCGCCGGCGCCGAGATGGCTGAGCGGGCGATGCGGGGCCTGCAGGGCTGAGACCGGTCGAAGCTCGTCCTCGTGTGCCAGCGTGGGGTCATCGAGCACCCTGGGATGGGGGCCGCGTCACCCTTGCTGCCAGTCGCGCCAGAGATCCTCGGGGCGTGCTACAGGATCGCCAGCTTGTGATAAGGGCTGGGGATGCGCACCGTCTGCGTGCGGAAGTCGACCGTGACTGCGTGCGCCTCCGCACCGATGACGCGACCCACGCCGTACGAGTCGTGGTTGACCAGATCGCCGCATTCGAAGTGCTCGATCACTGGCTCGGGGGCGGGTTGGAAGGGGCTGCCGGCGAGGTGTCGCCGCCGTCCGGGCGTGGGTGTCATTACTAGAAGTATGTACCTCAACGGGACGAAGAGGAAATCTGGCCAGAACTGCCGCCCGGGCTTGCGCGATGGCGAACCATGCCCGGTCGCGGTCGGAGGCCTGGTCCTTCCCCAGATTCACCCCAGATCCGCGTTGTGATGTCTCAGGACTTGGGTGACGGTTCTGTATCAGGACATGGGTGACGGTCGGTGTCTCAGGACTTCGGTGGCGGTTGAGGGGGTGCGGGCTGCTGTCCCCGGGGTCTGCGGTTGCCGACGTAGATGACTCCGGGGGGCGGGTCGGGTGTGTTCGATGAGGATCTCGCCGTGCAGGTGGGTCACGGTGATGTTGTCCCCGTCGGTGATGACCAGGACGCGTTCGAAGCCCCCCGTGGGTGGCTCACGGCCTTATCGAAGACCGTGATCGCGGCCTCGGATGTCTCACCCCACGCCACGTGGGAGGCGACTGCGTAGCGGGAGTGGTCATCGATGAGCTGGAGGATCACGCACCGGCGACCGCCGGTCAGCACGTACTCGGTGCCGTCCAGCTGCCAGCAGGCGTTCGGGGCTGGATGGACGAACCTGCGCCACGCTGAGCGCGGCCTCTTCTTCGGTTCCAGGCGAGCGACACCTGTGTGGCGGAAGATCCGGGCCAGCGACGTGGTCGAGGGCACCGGGTCCACGCCCATCGCCTACATCTTGTCGTGCTGTCGTGTGCACGCTGATCGGGCCATGGTCCAGACCCGAGGACTCCAGTGCAGCGCGCGGCGCATCATCAGGCCACTGGGTGATCGCGAGACGGACACGAGGATCAACAGGTTCATGGGCGGTCGGCACCGCCCAAGACAGCCAGACGTGTCACCACCAAGCACCCGGGAGTGTCACCGATGTCCTGATGCAGAACCGTCACCCATCTCCTGCGACACGGCATTCCCCCAGCTCGGCTGTTGGCCTTGACTCGAACGTGTGTTCGAGTATCATGTACTCATGACGTTGCTCGACCAGCTCCCCTACCTCGACCGGGGACTGGGCGCGCCCTCGGTGCTGGAGGGGATCCACGAGCTGCTCGACTTGACCAACGACGATCCGGTGGCTGCCGGTGAGTACGCGGGGTTGGTGCGCGACTGTGAGCGCGCGGTCTCGCGTATCCAGTCACTGAAGCTGAAGCTGGTGGCCGCTGCCGAGAAGGCGCGCGTGCCGGAGCGGGCAGGTGCGGCGTCGGCCTCGGACTGGTTGGCCGCCACGACCAACTCCGAGCCGGCGGAGTCGCACCGGCAGACCAAGCTCGCCAGCGATCTGGAGAGGCCGTCGCTGTCGGGCACCCGGCAGGCCCTGGGTGGAGGCGCGGTCTCGGCCGGGCACGCGCACGTGATCGCCGAGGCGATCCGCAGGCTCCCGGAGGACCTGACCCCTGAGCAGGTCACCACGGTCGAGACCGCGCTGGTCGCCAAGGCCAAGGTCATGGACCCCAAGCGGCTACGCCAAGCCGCCCGCCGGGCCCTGGAGGCGATCGAACGCGACCGGAGGGCGGTCGACGCCGCCGAGGACGCCCAGCTGCGTCAGGAGGAAGAGCACGCCCGGACCAAGACCCGGTGCACCCTGCACGACAACGGCGACGGCACCATCAGCATCCACGCCACCGTGCCGGCGTTGGCCGGGGCGATCCTGAAGAAGATCCTCGATCAGATGTCCTCCCCGCGCCGTGGCCGGCTCGGTGCCACCCAGGCGCAGGTCGGGCCGGTCGGCAACCCGAACTCGGAAGGGTTCGACTGGGCGCGGCGCCGTGGCGAAGCCCTCACCTCCCTGATCGAGCACCTGCCTACCGACCACCTGGCCGGCAAGGTCGCCGCCTCCGTCGTGGTCAAGCTCGACCTCGACGCACTGCGCGACGGCCTGACAGCGGCTGGGCTGGACACCGGCGACCCGATCAGCGCCAGTGAGGCCCGGCGGCTGGCCTGCAACGCCGGCATCATCCCCGCCGTCCTCGGCGGCACCTCCCAACCCCTCGACCTGGGCAGGACCCAACGGTTCTTCACTGAGGCCCAACGCGTCGCAGGAGCGATGCAGCACCAGACCTGCGCCGCCGACGGCTGTCAGACGCCGTATGCCTGGTGCGAACTCCACCACCGCGCCCCCTGGACAGGCGGTGGTAGGACCGACCTGAGAGACCTGGTCCCGCTGTGCGGCTACCACCACCAACGCATCCACGACCCCGCCTACCACCACCGACACCGACCCGACGGCGGGATCAGCGTCAGCAGGCGGACGTGAGGGTCGCTGCTCCACCGCGGGGCGGAGGCAATGGCTCCGCCGGGCCCGGCTGGCACAATGGACACCGAGTGAGTGTGAGCCGCGTCACCATCGCGGTCACGCCCTCGATGATCCGCCAGCCCGGCCTCCCACCCCCGAGTGCCGCCAGCGAAGGAGTTGTTCCATGCCTGTGGCCGTTGACCCCCGGTCTCCGGAGGACCCGGACGTGATCGAGCACTTCGAGCGCGTGGTCGCACAGGAGCAGCGCATCGAGCCCCGCGACGAGATGCCCGAGGCCTACCGCGCCACACTGGTCCGGCAGATCGCCCAGCACGCTCACTCCGAGATCATCGGGATGCAGCCCGAGGGCGCCTGGCTGACGCGGGCACCGTCCTTGCGACGCAAGGCGATCCTGACCGCGAAGGTGCAGGACGAGGCGGGGCACGGGATCTACCTCTACTCCGCGTGCGAGACACTCGGCGTCGACCGCACCGATCTCACCGAACGGCTGATCGACGGCCGTCAGAAGTACTCCTCGATCTTCAACTACGCCACCCCGTCGTACGCCGACGTCGGCACCATCGGCTGGCTCGTCGACGGTGCCGCGATCTGCAACCAGGTGCCGTTGTGCCGTTCCTCCTACGGCCCCTACGCGCGCGCGATGATCCGCGTCTGCAAGGAGGAGTCCTTCCATCAGCGGCAGGGCTACGAGCTGCTCGCGACCATGATGCGCGGCACCGCGGAGCAACAGGCGATGGTGCAGGAGTCGGTCGACCGGTGGTGGTGGCCCAGCCTGATGATGTTCGGGCCACCCGACCACGCCTCGCCGCACACGGCGCGCTCGATGGCATGGGGCATCAAGCGGCACACCAACGACGAGCTGCGGCAGCGTTTCGTCGACATGACCGTGCCGCAGGCAGTCGCGCTCGGCGTCGATCTGCCCGACCCCGAGCTGCGCTGGAACGAGGCCCGGGGGTCCCACGACTTCGGCGAACCCGACTGGGAGGAGCTCCGGCGCGTCATCAGCGGCGACGGGGAGTGCAACGCCGAGCGCATCGCCGTACGTCGCGCGGCCCACCAGGACGGCGCCTGGGTACGTGAGGCTGCAGCGGCGTACGCCGCGAGGAACGGTGGTTGAGGTGGCCGCCCAGCAGGGCTCGGTGCCGACGCGGCTGAGCTGGCCGCTGTGGGAGGTGTTCGTGCGCGGTCGGCGAGGGCTCAACCACGTGCACGTCGGGTCGCTGCACGCTCCCGACGAGGAGCTGGCACTTCGGCACGCCCGCGACGTCTACACCCGACGCAACGAGGGCGTGAGCATCTGGGTCGTCCGTTCCACCGACATCGCGGCCGCCAGCCCGGACGAGCACGACGAGTTCTTCGCTCCCAGCGGGGACAAGGTCTATCGCCACCCCACGTTCTACGACGTCGGTGACGACGTCCCCCACATGTGAGGTGACCATGGACCCACATCCGGATCTTGCCGAGGACAACCCGTATCCCACGCTCGCCGACGTGGGAGGGGATGCCCGCTGGGCCTTCGGTGGTGGCTTCGACGACCCGCTGGAGGGGGTCGACACCGCGGTGCCCGAGGGGGTGGACGCCGCGGCCTTGGGTGCGGTCTGCCTCGCGCTCGGCGACGAGTCGCTCTTGCTCTCCCAGACCCTCCAGCGGTGGTGCACCCGCGCTCCGGAGCTGGAGGAGGAGGTCACCATCGCCAACATCGCCCTCGACCTGCTGGGACAGACCCGGCTGCTCTACGCGAGGGCGGCCACGGCGGCACCAGCGTTGGTGCCCGCCGCCACGCCCGGCTCGCCGGTGCCGGCGGAGGACCGGTTGGCCTTCTTCCGGGAGGCCGCCGAGTTCCATGCCCCCGCACCCGCGGTGATGCCAGACGCCGACTTCGCCGGGCTGATGCTGCGCCTGGCTGCGGTGGCGCTGTGGCGCGACGCGTTGTGGCGCGAGCTGCGCGACTCCTCCGACCCGGTGCTGTCGGCGGTCGCGCAGCGAGCGGTGACAGAGGTCGGCTACCACTGCGACGTCGCGACCCGGTGGGTGCGCGTGCTCGCCGGCGGCACCGAGGAGTCCGCGCGCAGGCTTCGCGCAGCCCACGAGTCGCTGGCTCCGCATGTGCCGGCAATGGGGAGCCTGCCCGCTGGCGGCCGGTCGGAGCCCACCTGGCGGACGACCTGGAGCCGGGCCGAGCCCCGGTTCCGGGTGGCGTGGTCGCAGCTCGAGCAGCTGGCCCTCGGCCCCGGGGTCGACCAGGGGGCCTCGTCGGGCTCGGCCGCCGGCGTTGGTGCCGGCGATGTGGCTGCCTGGCGCGACGAGCTGGTGGCCGAGCTGCAGTCGGTCGCGCGGCACCATCCCGAGGGTCGGTGGTGAGCATGCCCACGGTCACCGAGGCCGAGGTGCGCCGAGCCGTCGAGCGGGTCCCCGATCCGGAGCTGCCGGTCCTGACGCTGGCCGACCTGGGCGTGCTGCGTGAGGTGCGGCTCCGGGCCCGTCCCGAAGGCCCCGAGGCACTGGTCCGAATCACTCCCACCTACGTCGCCTGCCCGGCCCTGGGCAGCATCAAGGACGACGTCCGCCGTGTCGTGGCCGACCTGGGCCTGCGGTGCGAGATCGAGGTGGTCCTGTCCCCGCCGTGGCACCCAGGGCTGATCAGCCCCCGTGGTCGTGACCGGCTGGCCGCGGCCGGGATCGCCCCGCCACGGTCGGGCGCCGACCTGGCGACCGGGGCTACGACCGAGCTGGGCATGCCCGCCGTCCGGTGCCCACGCTGCGGCGACGCCGGCACGCGGCTCGTGTCGGGTCGCGGACCCACGCCCTGCACGTCCTTGCACGTCTGCGTCTCCTGCGGCGAGCCCTTCGAGAAGGTCCGCGAGCAGTGACCTGGCACGAGCTGCGCATCGACCGTGTCGAGCGCCTCTGCGAGGACGCCGTGGCACTCACCCTGTGCCCAGGGCCTGAGGAGCGCGGGGACTTCGAGTTCGTCCCGGGCCAGCACCTGGTGGTCCGCCGTCCGGGGACGAGCCCGGAGGCGCGTCGCACCTACTCGCTGTGCTCGGCCCCCGGGGAGCCGCTGCGCATCGGTGTCCGACGGGTCTCTGCGGGGGAGGTGTCAGGCTGGCTGGTCGACCGGGCCCGGGGTGGCGACGTCCTCGAGGCGCAGGCGCCCACCGGGAGGTTCACGTTGGGACCGACCGTGCCGGGAGAGCACCACGTGCTGGTGGCAGCCGGGTCCGGCATCACTCCGGTGCTGTCGATCGCCACCACACTGCTGCGCGACCGCGATGCCACCGTGACCCTGCTGCGCGCGGACCGGTCGAGCGCCACGGCCATGTTCACCGACACCGTGGCCGACCTCAAGGACCGGTGGCCCACGCGACTCGCGGTGGTCCACGTGCTCTCGCGCGAGCCACGCGACAGCGAGCTGCTGAGCGGGCGGCTGGACGGGGAGCGCTTCGCCATGCTGCTCGACGCGCTGGTGCCGTGGCAGGACGCGAGCGGCTTCTGGCTGTGCGGGCCCTGGGACATGGTGCGGACCCACCGAGAGGTGCTGGAGACGCGGGGCGTGGACCGGGGCCGGATCCGTTCGGAGCTGTTCTTCGTGGAGGAGGCGCCCCCACCGCCCCCTCCTCCGGCAGTCGCCGACTCCGGGCCGGAGGTCACGATGAGCGTCGTCCTCGAGGGGCGCACCAGCGAGGTGCCCCTCGGGAGCGGCGCCGTGCTCGACGCCGTACGAGCCAGGCGGGCCGAGGTCCCGTTCGCCTGCCGAGGAGGCGTGTGCGGCACCTGCCGGGCGCTGGTGATCGACGGTCAGGTCGAGATGTACCGGAACTTCGCCCTCGAGGAGGAGGAGGTGGCGCAGGGGTACGTGCTGACCTGCCAGAGCTACGCCCGAGGGCCCGGCGTGCGCATCGACTACGACGCCTGACCTCGCCGAGACGCGATCGGCCGAGCGGTGCCGTCGGGCTCGTGGGGAGGCGTCGGGTTGTAGGTCACCGTGTCGAGGACCGCCTCGAAGTAGGCGAACTCACCCTCGGGCGGAGGCGCGTGCCAGTGGCCCTCGCCGCGGGAGCCGACCGAGCGGCCGTCCACGGTGTGGTACCCGCCCCACGGTGTGGACCATCGCTGCGGGACGAAGCTGCTGCCGTCGGAGGAGCTGCGCAGCCGGTCGTCTGAGACGAAGTCGACCAGCCGGTCCTCCTCGTCGAACACCAGGGTCGCACGCACCCGGACGTCGCCCACGGTGTAGGTGGCGCGGCATCGCCGGTCGTCGAGGCTCTCCCAGGAGATGGGCGCGTCGACCAGGGCGGCAGGTGCCATCAGGCAGAGATCGTTGAGCACGGTCACGGTCTCGCCCTGGTCCATCGCCGGCCCGGCGGCGTCGACCATCGTGAGCACCGAGCCCAGCCGCACGGTCATGGTCGCGGTGCCGTCGACGTACTCGTGGAGGACGTCGACGGGCAGTCCGCGCAGGGTGGCGTCCATGAGGAAGGATCGCGTCGGTCGAGCCCCGAACGTGTTGACCTGCTCGGCAGCGAACGACATCCACGGGTGCTCCGGCGCCGACCGGATCCGGCCGTGCAAGGTCGCTCGGAAGCCACTGACCCGTGGTCGTCCCACGGCGCCGCTGCCGCGTACGTAGCCGGCCACGGGATGCGGCAGCCTGGCCAGGTCGGCCTCGGTGATCTGGCGACCGGCCCGTTCAGGGGGCTCGGCATGCTCCAGCGCTGCGGCGACGCGATCGCGGTGTCGCGCCGCCAGTCCCCAGGGACCCTCCTTGGCCGCGCCGTGGGCGACGGCGAGCAGCAGCACCAGGTTGGCGACCGTGCCCGCCCAGGCGTCGGACCACGTGGTCAGGATCATCGCCTGGGAGGCCAGCAGCGCCAGGGCGCCGACGCCCCACCACCAGCGCACCCCGGCCGCCAGCAGCGCGGCGGCGCCGACGAGCAGGGCTCCCGCCAGCAGCCAGAGGACGCCGGCCGACGCGCTGACCGGCTCGGTCAGCTGCTCGACGTCGGCCCATCCGAGGCCCTCTGCGGCGCCCATCAGGTGGATCGCGCCGTGGAGCACCAGCAGCGCCACCACAGCCCAGCGGACGAGAGCGCGCATCAGCGTGGTCCCCGGATCTCGGAACGGGGCTGGACCATGGGCGATCGACCTCCTCGGATGACGGCCCGCAGGTCGGGCTCGCGGGCCCACCGCCAAGTCTGCTCCGGTTTCGCGGCGACTTCGAGGGGCGAGTGGTGGTCGCCGGGGTGATCTCGGGCACGGCCATCGTCGTGGACCTGGGGAAGTGGGACAGTGGCCACTGCCGCCGACGCCGGCGGCCGGGCACGGAGGAGACAGCAGCATGAGGGTGGCGCTGACCGGCGGGATCGCCTCGGGCAAGAGCACGGTGTCGGGGCTGCTGCGTGAGCTCGGCGCGCTGGTGATCGACGCCGACGAGCTGGCCCGCGAGGTCGTGGCCCGAGACACCGAGGGCCTGGCGCGGGTGGTGCAGCGGTTCGGCGAGGACGTGCTCACCGACCAGGGCGAGCTGGACCGGCCCGAAGTCGCCGCCCGGGTCTTCGGTGACGAAGCGGCGCGCCGCGACCTGGAGGACATCATCCATCCGTTGGTCTTCGCCGAGGCAGCCCGCCGGGAGGCCGATGCCCCCGCCGGCGCCCTCGTGGTCCACGACATCCCGCTCCTGGCCGAGGCGGGCCGGGCCCAGGACTTCGACGCGGTGATCGTGGTCGACACCGACGTCGAGACCCAGGTGGCGCGCATGGTCGAGCAGCGAGCGTGGAGCCGTGACGAGGCGGAGTCGAGAATCGCGGCTCAGGCTACGCGGGAGGAACGCCGCTCCCTCGCGACCCACGTCATCGACAACAGCGGGACCCCCGAGGAGCTCCAGGCCCAGGTGCGCGAGCTCTACGACGAGCTGGCCGCGGGGATCTGACCTGCGCAGCAGCCGGGCGTACGGCGACGTCGACTACGACGACGTCGTTGCCTTGGTCTCCTTCTTCAGCCGTCCGACCCGGCGACGCAGCTGGATGATGCGCAGGGTGCCACCGATCGCGGCCAGGAAGAGACCGGCGACGGCGCTGATGAGCATCGCCACCGAGAGCGGCGCGCTGCCGGACCAGCCAAGGAAGCTGATCTCCACCGACTGGGTGTTCTGGGTGATGAAGATGATGAGGAGCACCAGCACCACACCCAGCGCGACGATGGCGATCCACAGCCCGCTGGTACGCGAAGCACGCAGCGGGTCGGCGGGTGTCGCCGGTCTGCCCTGGTCAGCGGCGCCCGAGGAGGTCGGTCGACCGGCGGAGCCTGACGTGTCGCCGGACCCGGACTTGTCGCCGGACCCGGACTTGTCGCCGGACCTGGGCCTTGTCGCCGGTCTGGGCCTTGTCGCTGGGGGTGGCTGCCATGGCTTCGCCTCTTCGTCTCGTGCTGAGCGGACGTCGTGATCGACGACGCTACTCGATGCCCGGCCGACTCGTGAGGAACCGCGGGCCGGGCGGACGCACTGCTCGGGTGCGGCCGGCCCCGGGCTACGCCGCGAGCTCGGGGTCGGCGATCCGACGAAGCTTCTGAAGCGCCTCGCGCTCGAGCTGACGCACCCGCTCAGCAGAGATGCCGTGCTTGACGCCGATGTCGGCGAGCTTGTGGACCCGGCCGTCCTCGAGGCCGTACCGCGAGCGGATGATGTCGGCGGCCCGGTCGTCGAGGTGGCCGACGAGGGCGTTGAGCCGGTCGCGTGACTCGGTGTCGATGAAGGTCGAGTCGGGTCCGGGGGACGACTCCTGTGCGATCAGGTCACCGAGAGAGGTGTCGCCCTCCTCGTCCAGCGGGGTGTCGAGGCTGACGTGCTCCCGGCTCCAGGTGAGCAGGTCCACGACTCGCTCGAGCGACATGTCGAGCTCGGCAGCGATCTCCTCGGGCTCGGGGTCGTGGCCCAGCTGACGCTCCAGCGTGCGGCGAGCGGCGTTGACCTGGTTGATCTCCTCGACCACGTGCACCGGGAGCCGCACCACCCGGGCCTGCTGGGCGATGCCGCGAGTGATCGCCTGGCGGACCCACCAGGTCGCGTAGGTGGAGAACTTGAAGCCCTTGGTGTAGTCGAACTTCTCCACCGCCCGGATCAGGCCGGTGTTGCCCTCCTGGACGAGGTCGAGCATCGGCATGGCGCTGCGCCCGTACTTCCGGGCGATCGAGACCACGAGCCGCAGGTTCGCGGTGACGAAGTGCTGGACCGCACGCTCGCCCTCCTCGACCAGCCACTCCAGCTCCTCCTGGGTCGCCCGCTTGGGCGCGCCACCCTTCCGGCGACCTACGCGTCCCTCGGCGAGCAGCTGCTTGGCGAACAACCCGGCCTCGATCGCCTTCGCGAGCTCTACTTCGCTGGCGGCGTCGAGCAGGGGCGTGCGAGCGATCTCGTCGAGGTACAGCCCGACACTGTCGCGGCCCTCGATCTCGCGCTGCGTGCTGGTGGTTGCCACGTGCCACACCCTTCTTGTCCAGATCGGCGTTGTGCGCCTCTCCGATGTGCAACACCGGCGACCTCGTGGGGATTCCGGTCCTCCAGCGACTGGAGGAGGAGGCACCGAGACAGGTCGTTGGCGTCACCTTGCACTGGTTGATACGCGCGCGGACCGACAGAAGTTTCCTCGCGGGGTACGAATTCAGTGACTTCTCAGGTGGCGCGGGCCAGTCCCGCCTGGTCGAGCACCCAGGCGTAGGTGAACGCCCGGTCGCGCCAGGCGTTGTAGCGGCCGCTGACACCGCCGTGGCCGGCCGACATCTCCACCTTCAGCAGTACGTCGTCGGGGTTGTCGACGCAGGTCCGCAGCCGCGCCACCCACTTCGCCGGCTCCACGTAGAGCACCCGGGTGTCGTGCAACGAGGTGTCGGCGAGGATCGGCGGGTAGCGACCCTCGTGGACATTCTCGTAGGGGGAGTAGGCCTTCATCGCGGCGTAGACCTCGGGATCTTCGAGTGGATTGCCCCATTCCTCCCACTCGATCACGGTGAGCGGTAGCGACGGGTCGAGGATCGAGGTCAACGGGTCGACGAAGGGCACCGAGGCGAGGATGCCGGCGAAGGCGTCAGGCGCGAGGTTGGCGACCGCTCCCATGAGCAGCCCGCCGGCGCTGCCGCCCTCGGCGACCAGCCGGTCGGCGGAGGTCCACGCGGTGGCAGCCAGGTGCCGGGCGCAGGCCACGAAGTCGGTGAACGTGTTGGCCTTGCGCAACATCTTGCCGTCGTCGTACCAGTGGCGGCCCATCTCCCCGCCGCCGCGGACGTGGGCGATCGCGAACCCCATGCCTCGGTCGAGCAGCGACAGGCGCGCGATGCTGAAGAAGGGGTCCATCGACGCCTCGTAGGAGCCGTAGCCGTAGAGCAGGAAGGGCGTGCTGCCGTCCCGAGGGGCCTCGCGCGGCACCACGATCGAGATCGGCACCCGTGTGCCGTCTGTCGCGGTGGCCCACTCGCGGTGCTGGCTGTAGGCGTCGGGGTCGAATTCGCCGAGCACCGGGTGGGCCAGCACCTGGGTCTGCTTGAGCAGGGCGCGCTCGCCGGTGCGCAGGTCGATCTGGTGGACGGCGCTGGGCGTGGCCATCGTCGTGTAGCCGTAGCGCAGCACGGGCGTGTCGAACTCCGCGTTGCCACCGGCGCCCACCGTGTACAGGGGGTGCTCCATCTCCAGCACCTCGTCGGAGGCGACGCCCGCAGCGCTGCCGCCGGCGAGCCGGATCACCCGGAGCTGGGTCAGGCCGTCGCTGCGCTGACTCACGACCAGGTGGTCGGCGAAGGCCTCGACATCCTCCAGCCGGACGGCGGGATCGTGCGGCAGCAGTGGCCGCCACTGCTCGTGGTCGGTGGCGTCGATCGGCGCCTGGCAGAGCTCGAAGTTGAGCGCACCGTCGTTGTGCAGCACGAGCAGTCGGTCCTCGCCGTCGACCACGGCGTGCTCCACGGAGTACTCCACCCCCTGCCGCCGCGGCGCGACGACCCGGAAGTCGCCGGTCGGGTCGGAGGCGTCGAGCAGCCGGTACTCCGAGGTCACCTTGCTGCCGATGGCGAGCACCAGGAAGCGGTCGCTGCGGGTACGCCCGACCCCGACCCAGAACCGCTCGTCGGTCTCGTGGTGCACGACGACGTCCGCCGCGACCTCGCTGCCGAGCCGGTGACGCCACACCTTGTCGGGTCGCCAGGCGTCGTCGACGGTGGAGTAGAACACGTGTCGACCGTCGAGGTCCCAGGTCGCGCCGTACCCGACACCCTCGACCCGGTCCGGCAGCAGCTCGCCGGTCGTCAGGTCCTTCACCTGGAGCGTGAACCGCTCGTCGCCGGTGGTGTCGACGCTGAAGGCGAGCAGCCGGCCGTCGGGACTGACGGCGTTGGCACCCATCGAGAAGAAGGCGTGGCCCTCGGCGAGCTCGTTGGCGTCGAGCATCACCTGCTCGCCCGGCACCTCGTCTCCAGGCGTGACCCGGGGCGGCATCCAGTCGTCGGGGTCAGCGACGGGGCAGCGGCACGACAGGCCGTACTGCTGGCCCTCGATGGTGCGGCCGTAGTACCACCAGGGGCCGCGACGCACCGGCACGGACAGGTCGGTCTCCAGCGTGCGGGCCTTGATCTCGTCGAAGACCCGCTCCCGCAGGTCCCCGAGGTGGGCGGTGCGGGCCTCGGTGTAGGCGTTCTCCGCCTCGAGGTGGGCCAGCACCTCCGGCGACTCCTTGTCGCGCAGCCACTCGTAGTCGTCGACGAAGGTGTCGCCGTGGTGGACGCGCTCGACCGGACGCCGCTCCGCGACGGGGGGCCCGGTGGTGGGTGAGCTGGGGCTGGCTGCACGCTGGTCGGGCATGTCGGTCACCCTACGGGCGGGTCGGAGCCCGGCGGGTCCGGGCCGACGGCCGCTGCCGGATTCATGCGGGGCCAGGAGCGAGCACCAGGTCAGCGCAGGCTCATCGACCCCGAGAGGTCCGGCTCCCACGGCAGGTCGGCGTCCCTGGCGATGCGTCGGTCGAGGCCGGCCGCGACGTCGTCGGGCCACGCGGCGGTGCGACGGGTCCCCAGGTCGATGTGGAGGAAGATCTCCTCCATCACGAAGCTCAGCTGCTCGTGTGAGTCGTTGAGCAGGTAGACGAGGGCATGGGCGGCACGCTCGGAGCGTCCCAGCAGCCGCACCCGCCCCGACATCCGCTCGCCGGTGCGCAGCTCGGCGACGTAGGTCAGATGGTGTTCGGCAGAGAAGCACGCGTGCCCACGGGCCGGCCAGTTCTTCGGTATCCCCGCCTCGACCAGCGACTCATCGAGTCCCTCGCTCGCGATGCCGGTGTAGTGACGGACGTTGAGGTGGCCGTTCGCATCCTCGAAAGCGGTCGGGACCGGCTGCTGGACGTAGGCCGGCAAGGCCGTGAGCTGCTGGTAGGTGGGGCGCGGCGCACTCATGGGCGCGAGCCTACGCCCGCCCGGGCAGCTGCCTGACCGGCCATCGATCCCTCCGGTGTTGGTCCGCGAGGCCCGTGGCGGCCTCGGCGGACGTTGGACGAAGGCGACGTGCCGCTCGGTGCAGAATCGGCACATGGAGTCCTGGGTCGACCTGAACGCCGACCTCGCCGAGGAGGTCACCGACGACGCCGGCCTGCTGGAGGTGGTGACGTCGGCCAACGTCGCGTGCGGCTTCCACGCCGGCACCGAGGAGGTCATGCGGGCGGTCTGCGCGGGCGCCGCGCAGCGAGCGTGTGCGCGTCGGGGCGCAGGTCTCCTACCGGGACCGGGAGGGCTTCGGGCGGCGGCGGATGGAGGTTGCCCACGACGTGCTGGCCGAGCAGGTCGCCGAGCAGGTGGGGACGCTGCGGCGGATCGCGGTCGGCGAGGGCGTCGAGGTGACGTACGTGAAGCCCCACGGGGCGCTCTACAACCGGGTCGTCGACGACGAGGAGCAGGCCGCGGCGGTGCTGGCCGGGTCCGGCGACCTCCCCGTGCTGGGACTCCCCGGGGGGATGATGCTCCGGCTGGCCGAGCAGCGCGGGCGGACCGCGTTCACCGAAGGCTTCCCCGACCGCAGTTACGAGCCGTCCGACGAGCGGGGTGTGACCCGGCTGACCCCCCGCGACCGACCCGGAGCCGTGGTCGAGGACCCGCAGCAGATCGCCCGCAACGCGGTGCTGCTCGCCCCCGGCGTGCACTCGGTCTGCGTCCACGGCGACGGTCCTCGGGCGGTCGAGGCCGCACGCACCGTGCGGGCGGCACTGCGCGACGCCGGCATGCGGCTGGGGGCGTTCACGTGAGTGGGCAGCTGCGGCTGCTGCGGTACGGCGAGGAGGCGGTGCTGCTGGAGGTGCCCGCCGATCGCGTGCCCGCGACCTACACCGCGGTGAGGGCGCTGCTGGACCAGGGTCGCTGGACCGCCCGCGACGTGGTGCCCGGGAGCCTGCACCGTGCTGGTCGACGGACTGTCGGCCGGAGGAAGCAGGCGAGCTGGCCGACCTGTTGGAGGCAGATCGAGCCCGAGCGACGCTCCGGTCCGGTGGCGGCAGCCGTCGAGGTGCCGACCGTCTACGACGGTGGCGACCTCGACGAGGTCGCACGCCTGTGGGACATGACGCGCCCGGAGGCGGTGCGCACGCACACCGGCACCGACTTCACCGTCGCCTTCCTCGGCTTCGCGCCCGGCTTTCCCTACTGCACCGGCCTGCCCGACCGGTTGCACGTGCCCCGGCGGGACACCCCGCGCGCGCGGGTGCCCGCAGGCTCGGTGGGGCTGGCCGGTGGGTTCACCGGCATCTACCCGCGTGAGTCTCCCGGGGGCTGGCAGCTGCTCGGGCACACCGACCTTCGGCTGTGGGACAGCTCTGCGGACCCACCGGCCACGCTGGCGCCGGGCACCCGCGTCCGGTTCGCCGACGCCGGGGGTGCACGGTGAGCTCACGGTCGGTCACCGTCGAGGATCCGGGAGCGCTGACCACGGTGCAGGACCGGGGGAGACCGGGGCACGCCCACCTCGGCGTGCCGAGGTCCGGATGGCTGGACGAGGCAGCGGCCGGGCTCGCCAACCGGCTGGTCGGCAACGCCGCCGGAGCAGCGGTGCTGGAGAACCTCATGGGCGGCCTGGTCCTGCGGTGCCACCAGGCCACGACGCTCGCGGTGACCGGGGCGCCGGTGACGGTGACCGTGGACCGCAGGACCGCCGACACCTCGGCGGCCGTCACGGTGGGGTCGGGGTCGGTGGTCCGGCTGGGTCGCCCCGCCACCGGGCTGCGGTGCTACGTCGCGTTCGGCGGTGGGGTCGACACCGACGAGGAGCTGGGGTCGCGGGCCACCGACACCCTGTCCGGTCTGGGTCCGGCTCCGGTCGCGGCCGGGGACGAGCTGCGCCTGGGCCACCGGCCCGGGGCGCCCGGCGAGGGGGAGCAGGTGCCGCCGCCGCGCTCGTCGCCGGTGCTGCTGGCCTGCCTGCCGGGGCCCCGGGTCGACTGGTGCCCTCCGGGCCTCGCTGCCCGGCTCGCCGGGACGACGTACGCGGTCGGACCGGACTCCGACCGCGTGGGCGTGCGGCTCCAGGGGCCGCCCCTGCCGCGCCGCACCGGGGAGCTGCCGAGCGAAGGGGTGGTCCTGGGCGCGGTGCAGCTCCCGCCCGACGGACAGCCCGTGGTGTTCCTCAACGACCACCCGACCACCGGCGGCTACCCGGTGATCGCGGTCGTGCTCGGCTCCCAGCTCGGCCGGTGCGCGCAGCTGCGACCGGGTGAACCGGTGAGGTTCAGTCCGCAACCTGCGCCCGGGTGGCCCTGAGCGCCGGGTCGTCGGCAACGAAGGTGTGCACCGGTCCGGGACCGGTCTGCGCGGTCTCGAAGCGCACCGTGACTCGGCCGGCCCCCGATCCCCACACCCAACCGGCTCCGTGCTGCTCGTGCTCGACGTCCATCCCCGGCACCCAGCGGGGCCCCGTCGGGGCCAGAGCGGCCTCCGGCTCGTCGGTCGGGTCCTGCGCCGGCTCCGCGCTCGACTCCGGCGCCGGCCCTTCCGGCTCCCCGAGCAGGTCGAGGTCGAAGAGGTCGTCCTGGATCCAGTCGGCGAGCCCGGAGACGCCGACTCCCAGGAGGCGTACTCCGTCGCGGGTGTCGACCTCCCCGACCAGGGAGCGCGCGACCCGAGCGAGGACGAGAGGGTCGTCGGTCGGCGAGGGGAGCGTGAGCGAGCGCGAGTGCGTGGTGAAGTCGTGCAGCCGCACCTTCACCGTGATGGTGCGGCCCGAGAGCCGGGCCTTGCGCAGACGCGTCGCGACCTTGTCGGCCTGTCGGGTGAGCAGCCCCTCCAACAGCCGACGCTCGACGAGGTCGACGTCGTAGGTGTCCTCGATGCTGATCGACTTGGCCTCTCGCTCGGCCACGACGGGCCGGTCGTCCTCTGCGCGGGAGAGCGCGTGCAGCGAGGTGCCGTGGGCCTGTCCGACCAGGCGCACCAGCTCCTCCGACGACAGCGCTCGGAGCCGCTCGACCGTGGTCACCCCCACCCGGCGGAGCCGTTCGGCGGTGGCCGGGCCGACACCGGGGATCGTGCGCACCGGCATCGGTCCGATGAGGTCGGCCTCCGTGCCCGGCGGCACCACGACCAGGCCGTCGGGCTTGTCCAGGTCGCTGGCGATCTTGGCGATCAGCTTGGAGGTGGCGATGCCGACCGACGCCGTGAGGCCGCCGGTCACCTGCTGCAGCTGCTGCTTCAGCTCCCGCCCCACGGCGGCGACCGTCTCCGCGCTGCGGTCGGGGAGCTCGCCGGCGGCGAGGTCGATGAACGCCTCGTCCAGCGAGAGCGGTTCGACGAGGGCGGACACCGCACGCAGCGCCGCCATGACCTGGTGGCTGACCTCGCGGTACACGTGGTGACGTCCGGCCAGGTACGCCGCGTTGGGGCATCGCGCCCGCGCCTCCCGGGTCGACATGGCTGAGTGGACGCCGTACCGGCGTGCCTCGTAGGAGGCGGTTGCCACCACGCCGCGGTTCCCCACCCCGCCGACGATCACCGGCTTGCCGCGCAGCGAGGGCTTGTCGCGCTGCTCCACCGCGGCGAAGAACGCGTCGAGGTCGACGTGGAGGATCGTCGGCTCGGCGCGCATGCCGCCATGATCGCCGACGCCGAGCCGGGTTCTGTGCTGCTGTGCCCGGACTCGCGGGCTGTCCCCAGCCCACAGGCTCGAGGCGCCGTGGGTCAGGGGCAGCGCGTCGACTACGGCCATGACGACATCTCCTCGCCGGCCCCGCCCCTCCTCGCCCCTCTGGTCGCCCCTCTGGTCGCCCCTCTGGTCGCCCCTCTGGTCGCCCCTCTGGTCGCCCGGTGCGGCAGCCCCGCCACCTCCACCCGGTCGGTCGTTCCCGTCCCGCGGCTCTCGCGGTGCGGGACGAGACCGACCTGCTGGCCCTGATCCCCTACACCTTCGGCTTCCACCCCGAGCAGTCACTGGTGATGGTGCTGCTCGATGCGGCCGGGCAGCCGATGCTCGCTCGCGTCGACATCCCCTCCAGCGAGGAGGAAGCGAGTGCAGCCACCGCTGAGTTCGTGCGCGCCGCGGTCGCCAACCGCGGCCGTCGTGCCGTTCTGGTCGCCTACACCGACGACCTGGGGGCCGCCTTGCTGTCCACCGACCAGGCCGCCGAGGAGCTGGAGGTGGTCGGGGTGGAGACCATGCTGGCGCTCCGTGCCGACGAGCGTCGGTGGTGGCGCCTCTTCCCGGACCCTGACCCCGACCAGGGGTCCCCCTACGACGTGTCGGCCCACCCGATCACCGCGTCCGGCGTGCTGGAGGGGCGCGTGACGCATGCGTCCCGCGACGAGCTGGCCCAGAGCCTGCTTCCTCACGACCCGGACCGGCTCGAGGAGGTGGCCGAGGCCCATGTCGCGCTAGGGCCACTGCCCGCGGACCGCGACTCGCTGCGGACCGAGGCCCGCTGGCTGGAGACGTGGGCCGCGCAGCGACTGGGTGGCGACAGCGCGCGGGGTGTTCCTGCCCATGACCTCGCCCGGGTCGTGCGAGGCCTGAGCCGACACCGAGGTGCGCGACGTGGTCTGGGCGGGGATCACCCGGGACCTCGCCGATCAGCACGTCCGGCTGTGGACCGCGGTGGTGGTGCAGTGCCCGCTCGAGCTGCTGGCGGCCCCGGCCTCGCTGCTCGCCTTCGCCGCGTGGCTGTCCGGGCACGGGGCGCTGGCCTGGTGTGCGATCGACCGCTCGCTCCAGAGCGACCCCGACCACAACCTGGCCAGGCTCGTCGCTCAGGCGCTGGACGGGGCGATGCCGCCTTCGGCCTGGCAGCCGATTCCTCGCGGCTCGCTCACCCTGCTGTCGGGGTGAGGCGGTCGGGCCTGACGACCCGGGCGGGAGGGCCGGCCCCCGGCGTGGGCGGGTTGTCGAAGCGCAACGCGCCGTCGTCGATGTCGCCATGACGCAGCGAGACCGCGTCGCGGTAGTAGTTCTGCCGCAGCTTCCAGGGCTCACGTGACCCCTGGGTCGGGAACTGGTCGAGCGAACGCAGCACGTAGCCGGCGGCGAAGTCGAGGAACGGTTCCTCCTCGACGTCGGGTTGGCGCTCCGGCACGCACACGGCCTGCCCCGTGCGCTCCATGTGCTTCAGCACACGCACGACGTACTCGCAGACCAGGTCGGCCTTCAGGGTCCACGAGGCGTTGGTGTAGCCCACGATCAGCGCGAAGTTCGGCACGCCGCTCAGCATCAGCCCGCGGTAGGCCATGGTGTCGGGCAGGCGCACTTCCTCGCCGTCGCGGCGCAGGGTGATCCCACCGATGGGCAGCAGGTTCAGCCCGGTCGCGGTCACGATGAGGTCGGCGTCGAGGTGCTCGCCGGACTCGAGCTGGATGCCGGTGTCGTCGAACCGCGCGATCCGGTCGGTGACCACGGACGCCGTGCCCTCCCTGATCGCGCGGAAGAGGTCGCCACGCGGCACCACGCACAGGCGCTGGTCCCACGGGTCGTACGGCGGCTTGAAGTGGAGGTCGACCTCGTAGCCCTCCGGCAGCTGCTTGCGGGTGGCCGCCCGGATGAGCTTGCGCACCAGGTCGGGTCTGCGCTGGCTGAGCTGGTAGGTCAGCACGTGATGGAAGATGTTCTTGGCCCGCGCGATCCGGTAGACCACCCGATCCGGGAGCCGCCGCGCCAGCCGGGAGTCCATGAAGGGGTCCTTCTCCGGCAGCGACATCACGTAGGTGGGCGTCCGCTGCAGCATCGTCACGTGGTCCGCTGCGTCCTCGCCGGTGGCCATCGCGGGCACCAGCGTGACCGCGGTGGCCCCGCTGCCGATCACGACGACGCGCTTGCCGGCGTAGTCGAGGTCCTCGGGCCAGAACTGCGGATGCACGATCTGCCCGGAGAAGTCCTCGCGACCCTCGAAGTGAGGGGTGTAGCCCTCGTCGTAGCGGTAGTAGCCGGTGCAGCTCATCACCCAGCCGGCGCGCAGGACCACGGACTCACCGGTGTCGGTGCGTTCGGCCTGGACCAGCCATCGGCCCTGCGCTGACGACCAGTCCATCGAGACCACCCGGTGGTGGAACCGGATGTGGCGGTCGATCCCGGACTCCTCGGCGGTCTCGCGGACGTAGCGCAGGATCGAGGGCCCGTCGGCCATCGTGACCGGGTCGGTCCACGGCTTGAACTTGTAGCCCAGCGTGATCATGTCGGAGTCCGACCGCACGCCTGGATACCGGAAGAGGTCCCAGGTGCCGCCGATCTCTCCGCGCGACTCCAGCAGCACGTAGCTGCGGTCAGGGAAGGCCGCGGAGAGGTGACGCGCCGCCCCGATGCCGGAGAGGCCCGCGCCGATGATGAGGTAGTCGACGTCCTCGGCGGTCTCACCGTCCACGGGCGTCGTCCCCTCCCACGGACTGGTGGTCGACGATGCGGTCGCTCGCCGAACGACCGAGGCGGCGTACTTCCTCGTCCATCCGTGGCAGCAGGGCGGGGACCAGCTTCAAGGTCTGCTTCCCACCGACCAACGAGGCCACCACCCGGGCGCGACCGATCACGCCGACCCACGACGGCACGAAGATGGTGCGTGCCCGGCGCTCGATGCCGTCGACGAAGGCGTCGAGGCAGCTCTCGAGATCGGTGGTCCGGTTCAGCGGAGCGGGGAGGCTGCGGATCATCTCGTCGAAGGCGCTCAGGTCGCGTCGCGCGTCGCGCACCATGGGGGTGTCGATCCAGGACATGTGCGCCGAGCCCACGTCGACGCCCTGGTGGGTCAGCTCGACCCGCAGCGCGTTGGCGAAGTGTTCCGCGCCTGCCTTGCTGGCGTTGTAGGCGGCCAACCCCGGCGCCGGGACGAAGGCGGCCAGCGAGGAGACCACCAGCACGTAGCCCTGGCGTTCCACCACGCTGGGCAGTGCAGCGCGCACGGTGTGGAACACGCCGGTGACGTTGACGTCGATGACCCGGCGGAACATCTCCGGGTCGATGTTGGCCACCGAGCCGTACGGCGCGATGCCGGCGTTGGCGACCACGATGTCGATCCCGCCGAAGCGGTCGACGGCGTCGGTCGCGACCGACTCCATGGCGTCGAGGTCGCACACGTCGGCCACGGCGGTCATCACCACGTCCTCCCCGCACTCGGAGGAGATCCTGGCCCGGGTCTCGTCGAGGCCGGTCCCGTCCATGTCGGTGAGGACGACGCGGGCGCCTCGACGCGCCAGGGCGAGGCCGAGGCCGGCGCCGATGCCGACGGCGCCACCGGTGATGAGGACGACCTTGCCGTCGACGGAGGTGCGGTCCGGGCCGGAGCCCGGAAGGAACGGAAGGGAAGGCATCTTCATGCCCACAGTCTGGCAAACCCCTCGAGTCCGGACCGCCGGCGTCAGGTGGCGGGGGTCCGGCCGCGGGGATGGTTGCGCTGCTTCTTGGGTAGGTGCTGCGCAAGGAGCTGCCGGTGACAGCCGGCGACAGCGGCTGGCTCGGTGTCGTGGAATCGCGGGCAGCGGACTCTAAGGTGAGGCCATGGGCGAAGAAGTCGAGCAGCAGTCCTTCTCGCGTGAGGACCGCACGCGCTACCGCAAGAAGGTGCGTCAGTGTCTGGATGTCTTCGAGCGCATGCTCGTGGAGTCGCGGTTCGACGCCGAGCGCCCGGCGACCGGGCTGGAGATCGAGCTGAACCTCGTCGACGACGAGGAGCGTCCCGCCTTCCGCAACACCGAGGTGCTCGAGGCGCTCGACGACCCCGACTTCCAGACCGAGCTCGGCAAGTTCAACCTCGAGATCAACGTCGCGCCCAAGCGGTTGCCGGAGCAGGGTGTCAAGGCGTTCGCCGACGGTGTCCGTGGCAGCTTGAACGCGGCCGAGGAGGCGGCTCGCAAGGTCGGGGCCAACATGGTCATGATCGGCATCCTGCCGACGCTCACCGCGGAGCACCTCGACCGCGACTCGCTCTCGAGCAACCCGCGCTACCAGCTCCTCAGCGACGAGATCCTCGCCGCCCGAGGGGAGGACATCGAGCTCGACATCCGCGGCGCCGAGCGCCTGCAGTGCACCGCCGACTCCATCGCTCCCGAGGCGGCGTGCACCAGCACCCAGCTGCACACCCAGGTCAGCCCCGAGGACTTCCCTGCCTACTGGAACGCCTCCCAGGCGGTCGCCGGCGCCCAGCTCGCGGTGGGTGCCAACTCGCCGTACCTCATGGGCAAGGAGTTGTGGCGCGAGACGCGGATCGCCCTCTTCGAGCAGGCCACCGACACCCGAGGTGAGGAGCTGAAGGCGCAAGGGGTCCGGCCCCGCGTGTGGTTCGGGGAGCGATGGATCACCTCGATCTTCGACCTGTTCGAGGAGAACGCGCGCTACTTCCCCGCCCTGCTGCCCGTCATGTCCGACGAGGACCCGGGCGAGGTGCTGAGCCAGGGAGGTACCCCGCGGTTGGCCGAGCTGACGCTCCACAACGGCACCATCTATCGCTGGAACCGCCCGGTCTACGCCGTCGTGGACGAGGTGCCGCACGTGCGCGTGGAGAACCGGGTGCTGCCCGCGGGTCCCACGGTCATCGACACGGTCGCGAACGCGGCGTTCTACTTCGGTGTGGTCCGCGCGCTCGCCGAGCAGGACCGCCCGGTGTGGTCGCAGATGTCGTTCACCGCGGCGGAGGAGAACTTCCACGCGGCCGCGATCGCCGGCTCCGACGCCCAGATGTACTGGCCGGGGATGGGTCAGCTGCCCGCCACCGAGCTCGTCGTACGCCGGCTGCTCCCCCTGGCGATGACGGGTCTGCAGTCCTGGGGGGTCTCGGACGAGGAGGCCGGGGAGCTCCTCGACATCATCAAGGGGCGCTGCCTGACCGGACAGAACGCCGCGTCGTGGTTCGTGGAGAAGGTGCACCAGCGTGACCGGGGTGACCGGGAGGCGGCGCTGCGGTCGGTGCTGACCGACTACCGCGCGAACATGCACGCCAACGAGCCGGTGCACACCTGGGACTGAGCCGGGCCTGCGGCAGTCAGCGCTGCAGCCGCAGCCGCTTCCATCGCCGGAGCTCGCCGGTGACAGGGTCGTGCCAGCCGTAGCGGGTGACGACCCAGAACCCGCGCAAGGGGAGGTCGTGGGCGGCGAACGCCCACCGCGCGGCGGCGAACCACGCCGGGTCCTCGTCATGGAGGTCCGGAGTGCCGGGGCGCGTGTACCAGCACGAGACCGTCCCCAGCGGGAGGGAACGGTGCGGGGTGGCCGGCTCCTGGGCCTGCCAGGCACTCACCATCCGGTCGCACACGTCGGCGCGTGCCCCGGCGTCGAGCCACCGCGGTGGTGGCCACGGGGCCCCGCTCAGCGGAGCCAGGGCGTCCGACGACAGGCTGAGCGGGCTCCCGGGCACACCGAGGTGCAGCCGCGGTGCGAACACCCGTCGCCACTCGGCGCGACGCAGCCAGCCGACCTCGAGCCGCAAGGCGGTGGCGATGTCGAAGCCCGGGGCGGCGGGCCCGGGAGGGAGGGGCGTCGGGTCGGCTGGCATGGCGGCAAGTCTGGGGGAGGGCGCCGACCGACGAGCGGCGCTGTCCACAGGGTCAGGCCGGGATCCTCGACGCCGGCCGGCTCGTGCCAGGATGCGGCGATGAGCCAGCCACACGACGCAGCAGAGGAGCCCACGGGCGGCACCGGCCTCGGTCATCGCGAGGTGAGGCTCACCCGCACCGCGGCTGGGGAGTATGACGTCGTGAACGACCGGGGTGGTCGGCTGCACCTGGGAACCGGTGCGAGCGAGGACTTCACCCCCGTCGAGCTGCTGCTGGCGGCTCTCGCCGGCTGCAGTGCAGTGGACGTCGACGCCATCACGGGGCGTCGTGCCGAGCCCGAGGCGTTCGAGGTGGTCGCCGGGGGGGAGAAGCGCAGGGACGACGCCGGCAACCACCTCGACGACCTCCGGGTGACCTTCACCGTGCGCTTCCCCGACGGCCCCGAGGGCGACCGCGCCCGCCAGGTGCTGCCCCGCTCGGTCCAGATGTCTCACGACCGGCTCTGCACGGTCTCGCGCACCGTCGAGCTCGGCACCCCTGTCGCCCTCCACCTCTCCTGACCCGGCCGCCGCCGGGACGAGCGGAAGTGGGAGAGACTGGCCCCATGCCTGAGATCCGGATCGCCCAGGACGACGACGCCGACCAGGTGCTCAGCGAGCACTCCTTCGCCCTGCTGGCCGGGATGATGCTCGACCAGCAGTTCCCGATGGAGCGTGCCTTCGCCGGACCGGCCAAGGTCCTCGAGCGCTTCGGGTCGCTCGAGCCCTCGGACATCGCGGCCGCCGATCCCGACCGTTTCCGCGAGCTCTGCTCGCAACCACCGGCGATCCATCGCTTCCCGGGCTCCATGGCCCAGCGGCTCCAGACTCTGGCGGCCCACGTCGTCAGCGAGTACGACGGTGACACGGCCCGGCTGTGGCGCGAGGCGTCATCCGGCAGGGAGCTGATGAGGCGTCTGACGGCGCTTCCCGGCTTCGGCAAGCAGAAGGCCCAGATCTTCGTGGCACTGCTCGGCAAGCAGGTCGGCGTGCGCCCCGAGGGGTGGCAGGAGGTCGCCGGCGCCTACGCCGAGACCGGCGCGTTCCGGTCGGTCGCCGACGTCGTCGATCCCGAGTCGCTGCAGCGTGTCCGGGACCACAAGAAGGCCACCAAGAGCAAGGCGCGCACAGCCACACCGTAGTGTTGGTCGGGCGTTGTCGGGGGATCTCGGAGTGGCCACCCAGTTCCTTGGAAATCCCTGAGAGCGTGCCACAATGGCTCAGGCGGCCGATACTTCTGGGCTGTGCCGCGTTCAAGCATCCAGGACGAGAGGTAGTTCGTGTCGTCTCGTACGCCGCGCAAGGTCGCTTCCGAGGCTCTGACCCACCCGGACGTCGAAGCACTGATGACACTCGGCAAGGCGGTGGGCGAGGTGAGCGCCGAGGCAGTCCGCGAGATGTCAGAGGCCGCCGGACTGGCTCCGCAGCAGTACCGCTCGCTTCTCAAGAAGCTCGCGGCCGAAGGCATCTCGGTCTCGTTGGACTCCGCCGACACCGCGGCGCGTCCGCGGGTCGCCGCGGCGGCCGGCACCACCCGCAAGGTGACGTCCTCGACGACCAAGAAGAGCGCCGCCAAGAAGGCTCCGGCCAAGAAGGCTCCCGCCAAGCAGAACGCGTCCACGGACGACGACGAGGCGACGAAGACGACCCCGGCGAAGAAGGCCCCGGCGAAGAAGGCTCCGGCGAAGAAGGCCGCGGACGTGGCCCCCGGCAAGTCCGCAGCGACGAAGTCGACGAGCAAGAAGGCTCCGGCGAAGAAGGCCACGAAGGCCGTTGCCTCCTCCGACGCAGGGGCAGCGGGCGAGACGGTCGAGGTTCCGGCTGCACCGGTCATCGGCCCCGACGGCAAGAAGGTCCTGCCCGACATCCCGGACGCGGAGTTCGAGAAGGACCTCGCCAAGGACCCGACCCTGAAAGAGGACGAGAAGCGTGGCTTCGTCATCGACAACGCCGATGACACCGACGAGCCCGAGCAGCAGGTCATGGTCGCCGGCGCCACCGCCGACCCCGTCAAGGACTACCTGAAGCAGATCGGCAAGGTCTCGCTGCTCAACGCCGCGATGGAGGTCGAGCTCGCCAAGCGGATCGAGGCCGGCCTCTTCGCCGACGAGAAGCTCGCCAAGGGCGGCAAGATGTCGGCCAAGGTCCTCGAGGAGCTGGAGTGGATCGCCGAGGACGGACGACGCGCCAAGAACCACCTGCTCGAGGCCAACCTTCGCCTGGTGGTCTCCCTGGCCAAGCGCTATACCGGCCGCGGCATGCTCTTCCTGGACCTGATCCAGGAGGGCAACCTGGGGCTGATCCGTGCCGTGGAGAAGTTCGACTACACCAAGGGCTACAAGTTCTCCACCTACGCCACCTGGTGGATCCGGCAGGCGATCACCCGCGCCATGGCCGACCAGGCACGCACGATCCGCATCCCGGTGCACATGGTCGAGGTGATCAACAAGCTGGCCAGGGTGCAGCGTCAGATGCTCCAGGATCTCGGCCGCGAACCCACTCCCGAGGAGCTCGCCAAGGAGCTCGACATGACCCCCGAGAAGGTCGTCGAGGTCCAGAAGTACGGCCGGGAGCCGATCTCGCTGCACACCCCGCTCGGCGAGGACGGCGACTCCGAGTTCGGTGACCTCATCGAGGACTCCGAGGCGATCGTCCCCGCCGACGCCGTCAGCTTCACGCTGCTTCAGGAGCAGCTCCACGCCGTCCTCGACACGTTGTCCGAGCGCGAGGCCGGCGTGGTGTCCATGCGGTTCGGCCTCACCGACGGCCAGCCGAAGACCCTCGACGAGATCGGCAAGGTCTACGGCGTGACCCGTGAGCGGATCCGCCAGATCGAGTCCAAGACGATGTCGAAGCTGCGCCACCCCAGCCGTTCCCAGGTCCTGCGCGACTACCTCGACTGAGTTTCTCCACCGAACCGCCCGAGCACGGCTGGTCCTCGGAGTAGCGTGTGCCGAGGACCCATCGACCCACTCGAGCAGGGAGCCTCTTGTGCTGCTCCGCACCAGGCTGACCGTCGGGCTGGCGATCGCGGCCATCACCCTGAGCGGCTGTGCGGCCACCGAGAGGTCGGGAGACGACGACTCGGCGGTCAGAGCCGTGCAGGTGGCGCGGGCCGCGACCACGGTCACGGTTGTCGCCGTGGGCGACATCGCCTGCCCACCGGGCGCGTCGTCCACGAGCAGCACCTGCCGGCAGCAGGACACTGCCGACTTGACCCGGCGACTGCGCCCCGACGCGGTGCTGGCTCTGGGGGACCTGCAGTACGAGCAGGGGACGCTCGCGAGCTTCGGGAGCTCCTACGACAGGTCCTGGGGTGCGTTGAAGAGCATCACCCACCCGGTTCCCGGCAACCACGAGTACCGCACGCGCGGGGCTTCGGGCTACTTCCGCTACTTCGCCGGACGCCAGCCCGGCGCCCCCGGCTACTACCGGGTGCGCCTGGGAGCCTGGACCGCCTACATGCTCAACTCCAACTGCACCAAGATCAACTGCGCCGCGCAGCGCACGTGGCTGCGTCGGGCACTGTCGCGCGACCGGTCCAAGTGCCAGCTGTTCGCCCTGCACCACCCCCGGTTCTCCTCCGGTGAGCACGGCTCCCAGGTCTTCACCAAGCCGTTCATGCGGATCGGCTACCGTCACCGGGTCGACCTGGTGCTGGCAGGCCACGACCACCACTACGAGCGATTCCGCCGGATGGCGCCGGACGGCAAACGCTCCGCACGCGGCTTCTTCGCGTTCGTCTCCGGAGCCGGCGGCAAGTCGCACTACTCGGCGCGTCCTGCCATCCGAGGGTCGCTGTCGCGCAACGACACCGACTTCGGAGTCCTCCAGCTCGACCTCCGCCCCGACCGGTTCCACTTCGCGTTCAAGACGGTCGGTGGGCAGACACCCGACTCGGGCGTGCGCCACTGCAGGTAGGCGCGCTCGCACCGAACGCGCGCCTGAGGGTCAGCCGGCGGCGACGAGGGCGACGCAGACCGCGCACATCAGCAGTCCCAGCTTCTGGGCGTGGCCGATGTGCTCGCGCAACAGTGCCACTGCGAGCAGGATCGTGACTGCGGGGTACAGCGAGGCGAGGACCGCGGCCACGGTGAGCAGACCCTGGGAGGTCGCCAGGTAGAACGAGACGCCGGCCGTGGCCCCGACCGGCCCGGCGTACCAGGCTCGGTAGGCGACCCGGGGGAGCGGGAAGACGCGCGCACCCAGCATGAGCGCCAGCACCGGCACGGTGACAGCGCTGGCCACCTGCATCGTGAAGAGCGGCCACAGGCCGGCGCCGGTGGAGATCTGGTCGAGGCCGATGAAGGTCAGCGCGAAACCCACTCCGGCCAGCAGACCGTCGAGCACGCCGTTGTCGACCGGTGAACGCGGACGGCTGCCGGTGGGCTCCCCCGGGGCGTCCTCACCGCTGGAGACCAGCCAGATGCCGGGCATGGCGACCAGAAGCCCCACCAGCACCAGCCACCCCAGGCGCTCACCGAGCGTGAAGCCGGCGACGGCGGGCAGCACGGCGGCTGCCACGGCTGAGAGTGGTGCGACCACGCTCATCCGGCCGGCGGAGAAGCCGCGGAACAGGAAGCTGATGCCCATGCCGGAGCCGACGCCGGCGAGCATCCCCCAGGAGATGTCGGTGGCGCCGACCCCCGCGGCAAACCAGGGAGCCGCGAGTAGGAGAGCGAGGGCGCTGCTCGCCTGAACCACGAAGGCCACCGACCAGGCCGAGGTGCGACGCGACACCACGCCTCCGATGAAGTCCGAGGTGCCGTAGGCGGCGGCAGTCAGCAGCGCCAGCAGCAGCGAGGTCATGTGTTCACGGCCCCGACGAGCCACACGCCCGCGGCGGTGAACCCGGCGATCAGCTCGATGAGCAGGGCCAGCCCCACGGCGGTCAAGGCGTGCTTGGTCGCCGGCCACGCCTCGGACCGGCCCAGGCGCTGCAGCTCGGCGAGGTAGATGCCGAGCACGAAGCCGATCACGAGACCCACCACCGGGACGACGAAGAAGCCGCCGATCCCGACCAGCCCGCCGACGACCAGGGTGCGGTTCGGGACCCCCCTGGTGCGCAGGTGCCGCCCCGCGACGACGTACTTGACCAGCGCACCCGAGCTCAGCACCAGCAGTCCCACGACTGCGGCGACCCAGGCGGTGGCGCCGCCCACGTACGCCGCCCACCCGACCAACGTCACCCCGATGAGAAGCAGACCGGGGAGCACCGGCAGCACGATCCCGACGATGCCGACCAGGATCAGGAAGGCAGCGATCACGTCAGCGGATGGCACGGGTCACACCCTGTCAGGGAGGTCGAGGAGGTCGGAGAACAGATCGAGGCCCCGGCAGCTGCCGGGGCCTCGAACCTCAGGGTGGTCTGAGGGCTGGTCAGGCGTCGGACTGCGCAGCCACCGCGGGGGTGTCGAGCAGCTTGCCCGTCTCGTCGTGGACGTTGACCGCGACGGACTTGATCTTGTCCTCGTGCTCACGACCGTGGTGGGCGCAGAACAGCAGCTCGCCTCCACTGGGGAGGCGCACGCGAAGATAGGCCTGAGCGCCGCAGCGGTCGCAGCGGTCGCCGGCGGTCAGAGGGCTGGGTGCAACGGCGGTGTTCACGATGGCGGCCATCCTTCCTGGTCGTGAGGTACGACGTCCGCGGAGCCGGAAAAGTTCCCCGGTCCCACCTCGATCGCCCTCCGTACAGAACAACAATCACACACCCGGGTCTCTTCCCCGGTCATCGGGTTCTGTCCGGTGAGGTGCTGGCGGGCACCTCACTGACCGGTTCGTGGCCAGGCATCTCGTGGACTGCTGCCGTGCTGTCCCAGTCTGGCGGCAACTGCGCCCGACACGGTGAACATCCGCACGATTGGATCGAAATTGTTGTCGTGCGCGGGAGGCTACCCCCGTGGCGGTGCGTTCACGCCACCGTACCGGCAGGTAGATTCACCGTGGTCCGAGACCAAGCCCGGACCACCCTGGTCGCACCGGTGGGAGGCCGTCATCGACAACACCTACAACGCCGCACACCTGCTGGTCCTCGAGGGCCTCGAGGCGGTGCGCAAGCGTCCGGGGATGTACGTCGGCTCCACCGACACCCGCGGCCTCATGCACTGCCTGTGGGAGATCATCGACAACGGGGTGGACGAGGCGCTGGGGGGGCACTGTGACCGCATCGAGGTGACGCTGCACCCCGATGGCTCGGCCGAGGTGAGCGACAACGGCCGAGGCATTCCCGTGGACAAGGAGCCCAAGACGGGCCTGTCCGGCGTCGAGGTCGTCTTCACCAAGCTGCACGCCGGAGGGAAGTTCGGAGGCGGGTCGTACGTCGCGACGGGCGGGCTGCACGGCGTCGGCGCCTCGGTGGTCAACGCGCTGTCAGCGCGGCTCGACGTGGAGGTCGACCGCTCGCCGGCCACCCAGGCCATGTCGTTCCGTCGCGGCGTCCCGGGGCTGTTCGCCGACCAGACACCGAAGAGCGACTTCACGCCACAGTCCGGCCTGCACAAGGGCAAGCGCTTCCGGAAGGGCGTGACCGGGACCAGGATCCGCTTCTGGCCGGACCGGCAGATCTTCACCCGTGACGCCACGTTCGTCATGGACGAGCTGGTGGCCCGGGCTCGGCAGACGTCGTTCATCGTTCCGGGGCTCGAGCTGGTGCTGCAGGACCTGCGCGGTCCCGAGCCGGTGGTGGAGTCGTTCAAGCACGACGGCGGGATCACTGAGTACTGCGAGTTCCTGGCCCCGGACGAACCGGTCACCGAGGTGCAGCGGCTGCAGGGGCACCAGGTGTTCACCGAGACCGTGCCGCTGCTCGACGAGCAGGGCCACATGACCCCGCAGGACGTGGAACGTGACCTGGCCGTCGACGTGGCGCTGCGGTGGGGGACCGGCTACGAGACCCAGCTGCGTTCCTACGTCAACGTGATCGCGACCCCGAAGGGGGGCACTCACGTCGGTGGCTTCGAGTCCGCGCTGACCAAGACGTTCAACGAGGTGCTGCGCGAGTCCAAGACCCTCAAGGTCGCCGAGCCCGACGTGGTCAAGGACGACGTGCTCGAGGGGCTGACCTCGGTGGTGACGGTGCGCCTGGCCGAGCCGCAGTTCGAGGGGCAGACCAAGGAGGTGCTCGGAACGCCGGCTGCGAGGACGATCGTGCGCAAGGTCGTCTCCGCGGAGCTGAAGCGGTTCCTCACCTCGTCCAAGCGCGCCGAGAAGGCGCAGGCCAAGCTGGCTCTGGAGAAGGTCGCCAACGCCTCCCGCACCCGCATCGCCGCCCGGCAGCAACGGGACAACCAGCGACGCAAGAGCGCGTTGGAGTCCTCGGCACTGCCGGCGAAGCTGGCCGACTGCCGCTCCAACGACACCGAGCGAAGCGAGCTCTTCATCGTGGAGGGGGACTCCGCGCTGGGCACGGCCAAGCTGGCCCGCAACAGCGAGTTCCAGGCGCTGCTCCCGATCCGCGGCAAGATCCTCAACGTCCAGAAGGCGTCGACCGGCGACATGCTCAAGAACGCCGAGTGCGCGGCGATCCTCCAGGTCGTGGGCGCCGGCACCGGACGCACCTTCGACCTGGAGCAGGTGCGCTACGGCCGGATCATCTTCATGGCCGACGCCGACTCCGACGGAGCCCACATCCGCACCCTGCTGACCACGCTGTTCTTCAAGTACATGCCCGAGCTGGTGACGTCGGGGCGCGTCTACTCCGCGGTGCCCCCCTTGCACCGCATCGAGCTGACCAGCCCCAAGAAGGGGATGGCCAGGTACGTCTACACCTATTCCGACGCCGAGCTCCAGCGCAAGCTGGCCGAGCTGCAGAAGAAGGGTCTGCGCTGGAAGGACCCGGTGCAGCGCTACAAGGGCCTCGGGGAGATGGACGCCGACCAGCTGGCCGAGACCACCATGGACCCGCGCCACCGCACCCTGCGGCGTATCACCGTCGACGACGCCGCGGTCGCGGCCGAGGTCTTCGACCTGCTGATGGGCTCCGACGTCGCTCCCCGCAAGGAGTTCATCGTGCAGGGCGCCTACGAGATCGACGCCGAGCTCATCGACGCCTGACCGGGGTGCGGGCCCGCACCCGAGGTCAGCTCACGCTGTGGGTGACGGTGCCGGCGTAGGTCCCGGACGGGTCGCTCTGCTGGGTCTGGACGGCCAGCGTCGGCCGCCAGCTCGCCGACGAGGCGCCGACGACTCCCAGGGTGCAGGAGAAGGCGGTCCGGGTGGCCTCGAGTGACTGCGCCAGCCCAGCGGTGAGCTGGCCCGGGAGGCAGGTCAGGCCGATGCCGCCGCTGGTGGCCGTCGCCGGCCCTGACCAGTAGCGGACCCCGGACGGCGGGAAGGTCCAGCTCTGCTGTCCCTGGGTCACGGCCAAGGGGGTGGAGAGCGACACCGTCGCCGTCCAGCCGAGAGTGCCTGACCCGGACACGGTCACGGTCCCGAGCCGACCGGACAGGGTGTCGCCGGGGGCACCCGAGCCCAAGGAGACGCTGCCCGGCGCGGTCACGGCGAGGCCGCTGGCCAAGATGACCGGCGCCAGGGTCGGTTGCTGTCCGGTCGGTACGGCGTGACCGGAGAGGAGCACTCCGGACACGAGCAGCACAGCCAGGGCCGACAGCACGCTCCTGGCGCCGCTCGCACAGCCCCGTCGGTTCACCACGCCGGTGAGCCTTCTGACTCCCCGTCGCGCTCCCGGCGCCGGCGTCTCAGCAGCCACCACAGCAGCGCCAGCAGGAGCAGCACCAGCGTCAGGGAGGCCCAGAACCACCAGGCTTGCCACCACGGTGAGTCCTCCTCGGCGGCGACGGCCTCGCCGGCCCCCTGCTCCGGGAAGCTGATCGCAGCCCGGGCACGCTTCTCCACGGTGCCGCTGCGCAGCACCAACCGCCCCTGCCAGGGGCCGGCAGGCAGCGAGGAGTCGAGCGTCACCGGCAGGGTCTCCTGGTCACCGGGGGCCAGGGTCTCACTCTCGACGTCGAACGGGCCGGCCTTGAGACCTCCCGGACCGTCGTTCAGCCGCAGGGACCCACGCAGGTCCAGAGCCCGTCCGCCGGTGTTGGTGACGGTCGCCTCCACCACGGGGCGGCCCTCCTCGGTCCGGCTCGGCGTCAGCGAGTCGATCTCGAAGTCCGAGGCCGGCTCCCCACCGGGTCCGACCGAGAGGTAGACGCGGATCCCCACCCGGTTGATGGTCTGGATCTGGTCGTCCTGGGACGAGGCGGTGGATGCCCACACCACGCCGTACCGCTCGCCCTCGGAGGCGTCGGAGGGGACGTCGATGGTCACCTGCACCTCCCGGCTCCTTCCGGGCGGGAGCCGAACCCGGGTCGGGTCGAGCCCCGTCCAGGACGTCAGCTCGCTCTCCTCGCCCGCCTCCGCCCCGATGAACTGGCCGTCGTCGATGCCCGCCGGACCGGGGTAGAGCTCGATGAGGCGACTCTGCTCGGTGGAGTTGCTGACCTCGAACGCACGCTCGATCGTCGTGCCGGGTGCCACGTGGTCGACGATGTAGGACCGGGCTCGGGGATCGTCGGCCCGTTCGACCGGCGCCTCGAGCAGTCGCACCCCGATGCTGCCGTCGTCGGCCGCTCGGGGGGTCACCGCTCGTGGCTCGAAGGCTGACGCGGCTGGGGGCGCGCCCGTTGTCGCGATGCCCGCGGTCAGGACCGCGGCGACGGCCGCGGTCCACCGTCGGTGGCTTGTCACGTCCTCAAGGTAGGGGTCGGATCAGGCCAACGAATGCGTAATCGTCCCGGTGTAGGTGTCGGCCACCGCACCGACCGGCACGGTGATGCCGACAGTGGGGGTCCACGAGGCAGTGTTGCTCCCCGTGCCGGCGCCGACCAGCGTGGAGTTCACGGCCATGGTCGCGCCGATCGTCGGGGTCACCACGAGTCCGGCGGAGGAGGTGACCGTGCCGCTGGCGTAGTTCGCCTGGGCTTTGGCGATGGTCTCCCCGTCGCTGGCGCCGGTGAAGTCGGTGCTGGAGACGGTTGCGGTCCACGAGGCCACCAGCTCGCCGCGGTTGTCGGTGACCTGGACGGGCCCGTCGAACTGCGCGGACGCGGTACTGCCGGGCGTGATCGCCGCGGTGCCCAGGTCCTGGGTACTCGTGGGCGCAGAGATGGCGATGGAGCCACCGCTGATCGTGAACGTGACGTCGGTGTCGGCCGCGTGAGCCGGCACGAAGGCCCCGGCGGCGGTGACGGTCGAGACGATGCCTGCCACCAGGGCAGCGCGAGCGTGCTTCATGAGTGTTCTCCCTCATCCTCGCGGCCCTTCCCAACAGGGCCGCGCTCCCAAGGCAGAACTTTGACACGGACTAAAGTCCCGAGTCAGGCGGAAAGCCGGTCATTTGACCGACTTTACCGACATGACTAGACCATGGCGATAAGTTCGCTTCGTCCGGTTTGGGATCGATGAGGAGGGGCACCCGCCGCGGTTGACGGGCGCCAGGGACAGGTCGCTCAGGCGTGCTGGGTGAGCAGTCCCGTGTCCACGTCGTAGAGGAACCCGCCGACCTTCACGCTGCCCGGCACCAACGGGTGCGAGGTGAGGCGGTGGACGTCCTCCCGCAATGTCTCGACCTGGTCCTCGATGACGTGGAAGCGCTGCCAGGTGACGTCGTTGCCTGCGGACTTCCCCACCATGGCGTGCAGCTCGTCCTCCGTGTGGGTCGCGACCGCGCAGCGGGTGTGGGGGACCACGAGAACCCGGTTGACGTTGAGCAGGTGAGTCGCCAGCACGAGCGCCTCGAGGGCCTGGTCGGTGACCCGGCCGCCGGGGTTGCGGAAGATCTTGGCGTCTCCCGGGTGGAGCCCCAGCATCGCCAGCGGGGCGATCCGGGAGTCCATGCAGGTCACGATGGCCACGCCGGCGTGGGCCACCCCGTCGAACCCGGAGAGGGTGAAGTGGTCGGCGAAGTCACGGTTGGCGGCCAGCAGGTCCTCGAAGTCAGCGCTCACGAGGGCAGGCTACCGAGCGGATCCCCACGCTCTCCGCGGTGGCTTCCCCGGAGACCGGTCTTGTGCGCGGAGTTGAACCTGGAACCGGCTCAGGACCGCAGATGACCGGTCTCGTGACCGGAGGTCGACGCTCTCCTCGACCCCGATCTCGAGTCAGTCCCCCAGGGTGACCCGAGTCGGTGCGTCGCGGAGCACCCCGGTCCCACGAAGCAGCAGCAGGGCGAGCAGCCCGGCGATCGCACTGCTGACCGCGGCACCGGCGAAGACGGTCTGGAGCTGGGCGAGGCCGGCCTCGCGCAGCAGCAGGCTGAACTCGGCACACCGACTGATGCCGTCGCCGCAGACGTCCATCGGCGCGGGGAGGTCGTTCTGCTCCGCGTAGTAGCGGCGCAGCCCGAGCGTGGTGAGGACGCTGATGCCCACCAGCTTGCCGACGGTGCGGGCGACGATCAGCAGCGCGCTCGCGACGCCGTGCACGTCGTCGTCGGTCGCGGCGAGCAGGGCCGCGTTGACCGGGGCCATCGCGAGGCCGATGCCCAGGCCGGCCAGGAAGAGCGGGACGTTGGACAAGGGATCGCGCAGCGTCTCGAGTCCCCACTGGGACATCAGCGCGAAGCCGACCGTCGAGACGACCATCCCGCCGGCGGTGACGACCCCCGCCGGCAGCCGGTGCACCAACCAGCCGCCCAGGAACGCCCCCACCGGAAGACCCACCAGAAAGCGCACGAGCACCAACGAGGCGAGCAGCTGGGAGTCGTTGTAGATGGTCACCCTGGCGTAGATCGGGATGTCGACCAGTGCGGCGATCAGGGCTGCGCCGACGAAGAAGCTGACCAGCAGCGCCCCCCACGCCGGCGTCGCGGCCACGGCCCGTGCCGGCACCAGGGGGTGGCGCACCGATCGGTTGCGCCACCAGAACCCCGCACCCGTCACCGCGCTGCCCAGCAGCAGCCACGGCCCGGAGGGTGCCAGGACGCGCTTCTCCGGCTCCGCGGTCGCGAAGGCCAGGATGATCCCGCCCAGCGTGAGCGCCAGCAGCACGGTGCCCGGGAGGTCCACGCGGGGGATCACCGAGGCCCAGCCGCGCAGGTCGAGCAACGGTCGGGCAGCCGTCAGCGACCGCACGACGAGGCCGGCCATCAGCGCCAGGCCGGTCAGGGCGACCGGGGTGAGCCACCTGCTGTCACCGACCACCGGCACGAAGCCGAGCCCGAGCTGGACGTCGGAGGTGAGCCGATCCGGGGGGGCCATGGTGAGCAGCAGTGCCGCCAGCGCCCCCAGGGCCAGCCCCGCACCGAGCCAGTCGAAGCGGTGTCTCCGCTCGCGCTGGGACGCAGCCGCGGGCAACCGATCGTGGGCAGCGGCGCGGTCGGCTCGGATCACCGCGGCGAGCACCAGCCCGACTGCGAGGTTGATCCAGAAGATCGTGCGCCATCCGGAGAACGCCAGCACCAGCGCGCCGTACACCGGGCCGATGACGTTGCCCAGCTCCTGCACCGCCCCCACGATCCCGAGCGGAACGCCTCGTTGGCGGGGCGGATAGAGGTCGGCGACCAGCGCGGTGGTGGCCGGGAGCAGGCCCCCCGCGCCGACTCCTTGGAGCAGCCGGCCGGTGACCACCGAGGGGAGGTCGTACGCCGCCGCGGTCACCAGCGACCCCAGCGCGAAGATGAGCAGCGAGCCGACCAGCACCGGCACCCGGCCGCGCAGGTCGGAGATCCGGCCGATCATGGGGAGGATCGCGATGTAGCCGAGGAGGAAGCCCGAGATGATGGGGGCGGCGCGCTGCAGGTCCTCGGCCGAGAGCCCGACCGAGGCCATCATGTCCGGGAGCGCGAGCACCACCACGTAGTTGTCGGCGGCAGCGAACCCGACGGCGACGGCGGCCAGCCCGAGCAGCAGGCGGCCCCGGCGGTCGACCGTGGGGTGCGGGGTGAGGCCTTCGAAGGTGCTCACGGTTCAGTCACGGTCGGTCATGGGCGTCACGGCGCCTGGATGTCGGCATCCACGTCGTAGTCGGAGATCCTCACGGTGTAGTCG
This sequence comes from uncultured Actinomycetota bacterium, assembly GCA_963801135.1. Taxonomy (GTDB): domain Bacteria; phylum Actinomycetota; class Actinomycetes; order Propionibacteriales; family Nocardioidaceae; genus Marmoricola_A. The sequence goes on from CAWDDN010000001.1 coordinate 201,444, forward strand.
ACCTGGTTCTCCGGGCCGTAGAACGGGCCGGACACCTCGACGAGGCGCAGGACGCCGTCTTCGTCGATCGCGAACGTCACCGGGAACTGCCCCGCCCCGTCGGAGCTCGGGATGGTGGCCTTGACGACCTCGCCGGGAAGTGTGCCGGAGTACTCGGTCAGCACGACGTCGCCCTCGCGGGTCTGCTCCCCGCGCTCGACGTCCTCGGCTCCGGTCAGCCAGGAGGAGACCCCCACCTCGGGGTCCATGAGCTGAGCGGGGTCGGGGGCGCCGTAGTCGGCGGGGTTGATCTCGGCGAACTTGGCGCTGAACGGCAGCTTGGCGTAGACGACCCCGTCGACGGAGACCACCGGGACGTCGGCGGTGAGGTTGTTGGCCCTCGCCTTGAGGTTCCCCTCGAACGCCGGGGCACGGGTCACCGTGCCGGTGGCCTCCACGACACCGTCGACTCCGGTCGGCAGCATCTCGGTGGTGAGGGCGAGCTCGACGCCGCTGGTGTCGTCGAGCTCGCCCTTCGCCGCGGCCAGGACGCTCTCGGAGGACTCATCCTGCGCGCCGTCCCCGGACGAGCAGCCCGCCAGGACGGGGACGACCAGCAGGGGTGACACGGCCAGCACGGCCAGACGGGCGAGACTCATGGCGTCAGCCTGTCAGACACGGGGGCGGAGAGGCCGGTGACAGCCTGGGGCACCGGCACGCCGGAACCGTCGCGGCGTCCCTCCGGCGGGGGCAGGTCGACCGGCTGGCCGGAGTCGGCGGCCGCCATCGCGGGGGAGGGACCTGCCCAGGCCCGCTGCAGGACGTCCTCGCCCTTGAGGAAGCGGTGGCAACGCACGCCGCCGGTGGCGCGGCCCTTGCCGGGGTACTCGCTGAACGGCGTGACCTTGACGGTGCCGGCCTCGGTGCCCGGCAGTGCGCCCGCGGACCCTGCCACGGTGACCACCACCGGGTCGGCGGCGTCGGGGGCGAGGGCCCCGAAGAACACCACCCGCGCCTTCGGCGCGAGCCGTACCCCGGCGACGCCGCCCCCCGTTCGCCCCTGCGGCCGGACTGCGCCGGCCGGGAAGTGCAGGAGCTGGGCGTCGGAGGTGACGAAGCAGAGCTCCTCGTCGCCGGTGTGCAGCTCGACGGCTCCCACGACCTCGTCGTCGGATCCGAGCCGGACCACCTCCCAGGCGTCCTTGTTCAGCACCTCGAGGTTCACCCGCTTGACCACCCCCTGGGCGGTGCCGAGCGCAAGTCCGTGACCACCGGCAGAACCGTCGGGTTGTCCCTGCTCCCAGAGGCTGCACAGCGCGAGGGCGCGCTCGGCGCCCTCCAGCGCCAGGAACGTGCTGATCGGCTGGCCCCCCTGGAGGTGAGGGCTGTTGGCGGTCGGTGGCAGCGTGGGCAGGTCGAGCACGTCCAGCTTGACCAGGCGCCCGGCAGTGGTGAGGGCGCCCACCTGTCCCCGTGCGGTGGACCGCACCGCGGAGACGACCACGTCGTGGGTGCTGCGGGCGCCGCCTGACCCCGAGGGCTCGGCGTCGGTGGTGCGCGCCAGCAGGCCGGTGGAGGAGAGGTAGACCCAGCACGGGTCGTCGGCCACCTCGAGCGGCACGGCGGCAGGCTGTTGCCCGGCCGACTCGAGCAGCACGGTGCGCCTGGGAGTGCCGTAGGCCTTGGCGATCTCGGCGAGCTCGTCGGAGACGACCGAGCGCAGCTGCTTGTCGTCGCCGAGGATCAGGTCGAGCTCCTCGATCCGGCGCTCCAGCTCGCCCTTCTCGTTCTCCAGCTCGATCCGGGAGAACTTCGTCAACCGCCGCAGCTGCATGTCGAGGATGTAGGTGGCCTGTGGGTCGGTCAGGTCGAAGACCTGGATGAGGCGTTCCTTCGCCCCCGCGCTGTTGTCGCTGGAGCGGATGAGCTGGATCACCTCGTCGATGTCGAGGATCGCGACCAGCAGCCCCTCGACGAGGTGCAGCCGGTCGACGGCCTTGGCTCGACGGTGCTCCGACCGGCGCCGGACCACGTCGTAGCGGTGGTCGAGGAAGACCTCCAGCATCTGCTTGAGGCCCAGGGTGCGGGGTTGTCCGTCGACGAGGGCGACGTTGTTGATGCCGAAGGAGTCCTCCATCGGCGTCTGCTTGTAGAGCTGGGCCAGCATCGCCTCGGGGTTGAAGCCGTTCTTGACCTCGATCACCAGGCGCAGTCCGTGCTGACGGTCGGTGAGGTCCTTGATGTCGGCGATGCCCTGCAGCTTCTTCGACTGCGCGAGCTGCTTGATCCGCTCGATCACCTTCTCCGGGCCCACGCCGTACGGAAGCTCGGTGACCACGATGCCCTTGCGTCGGGGGGTGACCGACTCGATCCGCGTCGTGGCCTGCATCTTGAAGCTGCCGCGACCGGTGGCGTAGGCGTCCCGGATGCCCGAGAGCCCGATGATCTTGCCGCCCGTGGGCAGGTCGGGGCCCGGCACGAAACGCATCAGCGCGTCGAGGTCGGCGGCCGGATGGGTGACCAGGTGACGCAACGCCTGCACCACCTCGACCAGGTTGTGGGGCGCCATGTTCGTCGCCATGCCGACCGCGATGCCGGCGGCGCCGTTGACCAGCAGGTGGGGCAGCGCGGAGGGCAGCACGACGGGCTCGAGCTCGCGACTGTCGTAGTTGGGCTTGAAGTCGACCGTGTCCTCGTCGATCGACTGGGTCATCGCGGTGGCCGGCGGCGCCATCCGGCACTCGGTGTTGTGGTTGACGAATCCGCCGGCGAGGAACGAGTGGTCGTCGCTGTCGACCCTGAGCGAGTAGACGGGCTCGGCGGGCTGGTCTTCTACTTCGGCGACCTCGACGAACCGGTAGCCCGAGTCCATGATCGGTGCCACGACGGCGAGCATCTCGCGGTCCTTGACCTTGGTCATCAAGAGGCTTCGATCGGCCTGCCAGCGCTCCATCCGGTCGAAGTTGTGGTTCAGCAGCCACGACTTGCCTGTGCCTCGGCCGGGGCCCAAGGCGTGACGGACGTAGTCGGCCACATACGGCACGCAGTCACGGGTCAGTCGGTGCTTGTCGCGTGGTTGGTTCTCGAGCAGCGCCTCGAGGCGCCGGCGTTTCGCTGTCAGGAAGCCCACCCGCTCCGCGAATGCGTGGAGGTTGTGGAGCCCCGAGACCACGAGCCGGCACTCGCCGCGTCGGTATCGAGTGAGGTTGCTGTCGACCCCGAACTCGAGCAGCAGCTCCTGCAGGCCGGCCGCGAGGCTCTCGCTGTAGGTCGAGTACTGAACCGTGATGGACCGATCGTTCGCTGATCGGATTCGCCCGTCTCCTTCGAACAGCGCCATGAGGAATGCCCGCTTCAGCCCCGGACCCCCCTCCCAGATCGTCTCCGGCAGCTTCTTGTGTGCCGCCTTCAGGCCCATCAGCTCTCCGAGAGGACCCTGCTTCAGATGGCAGAGGTTGTGGACGTCCAGCTCGTGGATGACGCGCCCAGAGCGTCGCAAGGCCCGGGACGAGACGTAGCGGGCGCCACCGACCAGAGCGTCGTACGCCTCGAGGACGTAGCGGAAGAACTCCTCATCGGTGTTGTGGAAGCCAGCCCGCTCCGCGCTCACGAAGCCCTCTGAGACCCATCCGCCCAGCAAGGTGCCCAGCATCGTCTCGTGCGCCATGGGGACCGCGGTGGTCGAGGCGTTCCTCGCCAGGCACACCACGGTGCCGGGAACGGTCTCGTCCAGGCGCAACCATTGGAACATGGGGACGCCGGCGACGGGCACCAGACAGAGAACGGGGTGGTTCGCGCTCCCGCGTAGGCGGTGCCCGCTCGTGGTCCTCAGACTTCTGACCGGGTGGACACCGGAGTTGAAGACCTTGGTGACCCGGACGGCCTTGCCGTCCTTGTCGAGAACCTCGAAGTCCGCGGGCGCCTCTGAGTCCTCCGGAAGGGCGGCCAGCTTGTCGACACGCATCGACGAACCGTCAGCCAGCCGCACGTGGGTGTCGCCGGTCACGCAGTAGCGCATCGCGGCCGGGGAGTCGTCGGGGGAACCGAAGTTGCCATGGCCGTCGACCATCGGCAGCCGCATCGACCACGGTTGCGCCATGCGCACCAGGGCGTCGTAGATCGCCCCGTCGCCGTGGGGGTGCAGTCGTCCCATCACCTCGCCGACCACCCGTGCCGACTTGACGTGGCCCCGATCGGGCCGCAAGCCCATCTCGGCCATGGTGTGGAGGATGCGCCGCTGCACCGGCTTGAGCCCGTCGCGGGCGTCGGGCAGCGCGCGGGAGTAGATCACCGAGTAGGCGTACTCGAGGAAGCTGGTGCGCATCTCGTCGCCGACGTCGATGTCGACGATGTGCTCCTCGAAGTCCTCGGGGGGCAGGGTGGGACGAGCGGAGCGGCGAGCCATGGTGCGCATTGTCCATCGAGCGGCCGACAGCCTCATGGGTGGCACGCCGCCCGAGGAGAAGACCCGACCTCGGGGTGACCGAGATCGCCCTCGCCGCGACGGGCGGAGCGCGGGGGCCCGGATACATTGGACCGGGTGAGCGCCAAGAAGCAGGGCAGCGACGACGGAGCGGTCACCCGCCCGGCCTACCCGGCCCACTGGGAGGCCGACGTCGTGCTGCGTGACGGCGGCACCGCGCACGTCCGCCCGATCTCTCCCGACGACGCCGAGCGCCTCGTCGACTTCTACGCCGACGTCTCGCCCAAGTCGAAGTACTACCGCTTCTTCGCAGCCATGCCGACCCTGTCCCCGAAGGAGGTGCGGCGGTTCGTCGACGTGGACCACCACGACCGGGTCGCGCTCGTCCTGACCATCGCGGAGCGGATCATCGCCGTCGGCCAAGTCGAGCGGCTCGACGCCCGGCCGGGGGAGCGGGACCGCGCGGAGGTCGCCTTCCTGGTGCAGGACCGCCACCAGCACCGCGGCATCGGCCAGCTCCTGCTGGAGCACCTCGCCCAGGTCGGCCGGGAGGTCGAGGTCGGCGAGTTCGTCGCCGAGATCCTCCCCGACAACACCGGGATGCTCCAGGTCTTCCGCGACGCCGGCTACCAGGTCACCGGGGGCTTCGAGGACGGCGTCGTCGCGATGCGGTTCCCGATCGACGCCACGATCACCTCACTGGGGGTCATGGTGTCCCGCGAGCACCGCGCCGACACCGCCTCGGTGCAGCGGTTCCTCCGCGCCGGCAGCGTCGCGGTCGTGGGGGCCTCCCGGCGCGAGGACACCATCGGCCGCGCCTTGGTCCGTAACCTCGTGCTCGGTGACTTCCAAGGCCGCGTGTACGCGGTCAACCCCGCTGCCGAGTCGGTCTCGGGCATCCCGTCGTACCCCTCGGTGGCCGACATCCCCGACCCGGTCGACATCGCGGTGGTCGCCGTCCCCGCCGCCTCGGTGCCCGACGTGATCCTCGACTGCGCGCACAAGGGGGTGCACGGGGTCGTGGTGGTCTCGGCCGGTTTCGCCGAGCTCGGCAAGGAGGGACGGGCGCTCCAGCGGCAGGTCCTCAAGCTGTGCCGCACGTACGGCCTGCGCCTCATCGGACCCAACTGCCTCGGGGTGATCAACACCGCCACCGACGAGCGGCTCAACGCCTCCCTGGCCCCGGTGATGCCGCCTCGGGGCCGGACCGGGTTCTTCTGCCAGTCCGGTGCGCTCGGGGTCGCGATCCTCGAGAACGTCGCCCGGCGCGGCCTCGGTCTCTCCACCTTCGTCTCGGCGGGCAACCGTGCCGACGTCTCCGGCAACGACCTGCTGCAGTACTGGGAGGAGGACGAGGGGACCGAGGTGGTGCTGCTCTACCTGGAGTCACTGGGCAACCCGCGCAAGTTCAGCCGGATCGCCCGGCGCGTCTCCCGGCGCAAGCCCGTCATCGCAGTCAAGTCCGGCCGAGCGACCCAGGGCGTGCCGATGGGCCACTCCGTGCGCACCTCGGAGCAGGGGTCCGTCGCGGTCGAGGCGATGTTCCGCCAGGCGGGCGTCATCCAGGTCGACTCCTTGGACGAGATGTTCGACGTGGCGCAGCTGCTCGCCCACCAGCCGTTGCCCCGGGGCAACCGGCTCGCCGTGATCAGCAACTCCGACGCGCTGGCCCTGCTGGCCAACGACACCGCAGCCGCGATGGGCCTGCGAGCTCGTTCGTTCGGCGAGCTGCGGGCCGACGCCTCCGCTGTCGACTTCGCCACGGCGCTCGACGCGGCCCTCGCCGACGAGGACGTCGATGCCGTGCTCGCGGTCTACCTGCCCCCCATCGACACCAGTGGCGAAGCCGTCGCGCAGGTGCTGGCCGAGCGAGGACTGACAGCCGGCAAGGAAGGCAAGCCGCTGCTCTCGAGCTTCCTCGCCGCCCAGGGCCTGCCCGAGCTGCTCCAAGCGCCCGACGCGGGCACGGCCGGGCGTGGCTCGGTGCCCTCCTACGCCGCCCCCGACGCCGCGGTGCGTGCGCTCGCCCGGGCCGTTGACTACGCGCAGTGGCTGGCTCGACCGGAGGAGGACGTGCTCCCTGCTGACCAGGTCGACGCAGCCGGGGCGCGCGCTGTGGTCTCCGGGGTCCTCCTCGACCAGGCCCACGGCCGCAAGCTCACCGCCGGGGAGCTGGAGACCCTGTTGGCGGCCTACGGGATCGAGCTGTGGCGGCGGATCGACGTCACCACCGTGAGGTCGGCGGTGGCAGCCGGTGACCGGCTGGGCTGGGACGTGGTCCTCAAGGCGACCGCGGAGCACCTCCGGCAGCGACCCGACCTCGCCCACGTGAAACGGGGCATCCGGGACCGCGACCAGATGCGCGAGGCCTGGCGCACCATGAAGTCGACGGTCGGCTCGCCGCGGTCGGCGGGGTACGTGGTGCAGCCCAAGGCCCCACCGGGCGTCCCCGTCAGCATCCGAGGTGTCGAGGACCCGCTCTTCGGACCGTTGGTGTCCTTCGGAATGTCCGGGTTCGTGAGTGACCTTCTCGGTGACCGGGTCCTCCGGATCCCGCCACTCGACCGGGGAGACGCCGAGGAGATGGTGCGCGAGATCAAGGCGGGGCCGTTGCTGTCCGGATACCGCGGCAGTGAGCCGGTCGACGTGGCCGCGGTGGAGCTGATGCTGCTCAAGGTCGCCCAGCTGAAGAACGACCTCCCCGAGCTGCGCACTCTGGACCTCTCCCTCGTGCTGGTCAGCACCAAGGGCGCCCACGTGCTGTCGGCGGACGCCTGGGTGGAGCCGGCCACCACCGCCCGGGCCGGCTGGTTCGAGCGTCGTCTCAGTGACCCGATGGTGGACACCGTCCCCGGCTGATCGGGCGGGGTCGGACCGGCCACGGCAGGGCCCGACTGGCCACCGCAGGGCGAGGACCCGCGTGACAGACTGGCGGCCATGCAGCACACCAGAGACCGATCGGGTGACCAGTCCGCCGACCTGCGCGCGGCGATCGAGGCCTCCGGCTACTTCCCCGAGGTCGTCTCCGATGCGGTGTTCGAGGCCGTGGCGGGTGAGCTGGTGGGAGCCCACCTGGTCCACCACGAGCCCACGATCGACGAGCGAGACGAGGTGCGCCGTCACGTCACCGTGCTCGTGCTGACACCGACCCGGCTCATCCTCGCCCATACCGACGACCACGCGCCCGACGACCTCCTCCCGTCGCCGTACACCTCCTCCACCACGGAGGCCGTCGACGTCGACTCCATCCGCAACGTGGTGGTCTCGCGCATGGTCGCCGACCCCACCCAGCAGGGAGCCGGCCGCCGCGACGCCGCCGAGGCCGTGCTCAACATCGGCTGGGGTGCCGCGAGTCGCGTCGACCTCGAGCCTGCGATCTGCGCCGACCCGCAGTGCGAGGCCGACCACGGCTACACGGGGGTGCTGAGCTCCGACGACTTCTCGCTGCGGGTGAGCGCTGCTGCCGAGGGGCCGGACGCGGTGCGCGACCTGTTGGATTTCGCTGCGGCCCTGTCCGCCCGTACGCGGGGATGAACGACTTCGTCCTTCCCGCGTACGGCGACCACTCGCTCGGCGACGTGCTGCCTGCGGTGGCCCGGGCCGTGGGGCGGCCGGTGTCTCCCTCCGGTGCCGGGCCCGAGGGGAGTGAGCGCCGGACGGACGGGGCCGGGTTCGTTCTGCCGCCGGCGCCGGCCTACGTCGTGTTCCTCATCGACGGCCTGGGACGCGAACAGCTCGCCGCTCACGCCGACGAGGCGCCGTACCTGCACGGCCTGCTGGCCGGATCCGTCGCAGGGACCGCCGGTGTGCCGTCGACCACGGCGACGTCCCTGACGAGCCTCGGAACCGGCCTGCCGCCCGGTCGCCACGGCGTGGTGGGTTTCACCTCGCGCATCCCCGGCACCGACGAGCTCCTCAACGCGCTGACGTGGAGCAAGCAGGTGGACCCACGCGAGTGGCAGCCCCACCCCACGATGTTCGCCCGCATGGCGGCCGCCGGCGTCGAGGTCACGTTCGTGAACAAGCGAGAGTTCCGCGGCTCCGGACTCACCGAGGCGAGCGCTCGGGGCGCGGAGTTCGTCGGCGCGGATCGCCTCGGGGAGCGGCTGGTCGCGGTGCAGGCAGCCGTCCGGTCGCGCCCGTCGGTCACCTACATGTACGAGGGGGACCTTGACTGGACCGGTCACCGACACGGCGTTGACTCCCCGCAGTGGCGGGCCCAGCTCACGATGATCGACCTGGCCGCCGAGCGGTTCCGCGAGGAGCTGCCCGACGACGTCCGCATCGTCGTGGTCGCCGATCACGGCATGGTGGACCCCACCGACCGCGTCGACGTCGACGAGGTCGAGGGAATGCGCGACGGGTTGGCCCTGCTCGGTGGTGAGTCACGCTTCCGCCACCTGTACTGCACCAACGGGGCAGTCGGGGACGTGACGGCGCGGTGGCGGGAGGTGCTCGGGGACCGGGCAGTGGTGCTGGCGCGTGATGAGGCGATCGCGCGCGGGTGGTTCGGCGCGGTCGACGCGTCGGTCCGGCCCAGGCTGGGTGACGTCGTCGTTGCCGCCCGCGGTGCCACCGCCCTGATGAGCGGTCGTGACTTCCCCGACGAGGGTCGACTGGTCGGGATGCACGGGTCGTTGACGTCGGCCGAGATGGTGATCCCCGTCCTCGTGGCGTGACGCCGGGTGCGCCAGTGGCATGGACACCGGGCACTCGTGGCGCGCAGGCGCTCTAGACTTCGCGCATGATCCGCAGCTCCCGTGACCTTGCCCTGGTCTCGGTGTTCGTCGGGGTGGTGGCGGCGCTCGGGCTGGTGCCGCCCCTGTTCGCCTTCGGCGGCGCCGTGCCGATCACGGCGCAGTCGATGGGGGTGATGCTGGCGGGGGGCGTCCTCGGTGCGCGGCGGGGTGCCCTCAGCATGTCCGTCTTCGTCGTGCTGGTGGCCGCGGGGCTGCCACTGCTGTCCGGCGGAGTCGGCGGGCTGGCGGTCTTCGCCACTCCGCGCGTCGGCTTCCTCCTCGGGTTCCCGGTCGCGGCGCTCGTGGTCGGGCTGGTGAGCGAGGCAGGCGTCCGGCGCTCCGGGGCCTACGGCGTGCGATGGGGATTCCTCGCCAACGTCACCGGCGGAGTGGTCGCGCTGTACCCCCTGGGCATCCTCGGCATGATGGCGCTGGGGGACCTCTCGCTGACCGAGGCCGGCGCCGCCTCAGGCGTCTTCATCCCCGGCGACGTGCTCAAGGCAGGGCTCGCGGCCGTCGTCGCTGCCGGGGTGCACCGCGGCTATCCCGGCCTGCTCGAGGAGGCCGCGCCACCGCCACGAGAACGTGAGGCCAGCGCTGTCTGAGGCGGTCGTTCCCCTCGCCCAGGAGGACCCGGTCGCCGCGGTCCTCGACGCCCACGACCGCGGTGTGCTGCTGCAGCTGTCGACGTCCGGGTCGGTGGGGCACCCCCGGACGGTGCGCCGGACGACCTCGTCCTGGGTGGACTCCTTCCCGACGGTGGCGCGACTGACCGGGCTCACGTCACGCTCGCGCGTGTGGGTGCCCGGTCCGCTGAGTGGCACCATGAACCTCTTCGCCGCGGTCCTGGCCCGGAGCCTCGGGGCGCACCTCGCCTTCGCCCCGCAGGACGCGACGCACGCTCACGTCACGCCGAGCGACGCCCGCCGGCTGCTCGACCATCCCGCCCTGCCCGATGAGCTGCACGTCACGGTCGCCGGCGACCGGCTCGACCGCGCGCTCCGGGACGAGCTGGTGGCCCGCGGTGTCGCGGTGGCGCACTACTACGGCGCCGCCGAGCTGTCCTTCGTGGCCTGGGGAAGCCATGCCGACGACCTCGAGGCTTTCCCCGGGGTCGACGTGCGAGAGCGCCACGGCGTGCTGTGGGTCCGCTCGCCCTACCTCGCGCAGATGCCGACGGACGCCGACGGCTGGGCGACGGTGGGCGACCGGGGCACCGTGCTGCCGGATGGTCGCGTCGTGGTGAGGGGTCGCGGTGATGCGGCGGTGCTGACCGGAGGAGCGACGGTCCTGGTCGAGGACGTCGAAGCCGCGCTGCGACCCGCCGCCCGGTGCGACCTCGTCGTGGTCGGGGTGCCGCATCGCGACCTCGGCGAAGTGGTCGCCGCGGTACTGACGCGCGACGACGGAGTCGCCGCCGCCCGTGAGCGTGCTCGCAGCGAGCTCTCGGAGTCCCACCGGCCGCGGCTCTGGTTCGTCGCAGACTCCCTGCCGGTGACGCCGGGTGGCAAGCCGGACAGGTCGGAGGTGCGGTCGCTGGCCGTGAGCGGAGCGCTGCGTCGGGTCAGCCCGCTGGGGGCGACGTGAACGGTCCCGTGATCGTCGCTGCGCGCCGGAGCCCGATCGGCACCCAGGGGCAGGCGTTCGCGACGGTGACGGCAGCCCACCTCGCGGCACCTGTCCTGGCCGCGGTCGCCGAGGACGCCCGGAGCGCCACGGGGCAGACCGAGGTCGTGGACGTGGTGCTCGGCAACTGCATGGGCCCCGGAGGAAACGTCGCCCGCGTCGCGGGACTGCTGGCCGGACTGGGCGACGAGGTGCCGGCAGCCACGCTGGACCGACAGTGCGCCAGCGGGCTCTCGGCGATCTGGACCGGGCTGGCCACGGTGCATGGGGCACCGGGCGTCGTGCTCGCGGGTGGTGTCGAGTCGGCCTCCACCGCGCCGTGGCGCTTCCTGCCGCCGGACCAAGGGGGGGAACCGCAGCGCTACGAACGAGCCCCCTTCGCCCCGCCCGAGCGGGACCCCGACATGGGCGAGGCCAACGACCGCTACGCCGAGCGCGCCGCAGTCACCCGCCTCCAGCAGGACGAGTACGCAGCGCGCTCCCACGCTCGCGCCCACGCCACGCGGGAGAGCGGTGGGTTCGACGCCGAGATCGTGCCGGTGGCCGGGACCGGTCGAGACGAGCGACCGCGGCACGGCATGACCCCGGCGCGCCTGGGTCGGCTGCGGCCGACGTTCCGCGCAGAGGGCACGGTCACCGCCGGCAACTCCTGCGGCATCAACGACGGCGCCGCGGTGGTCGGGATCGTCGACGGCGACCACGCCCGCGGTGCGCCGGGTCTGCGGGTCATGGCGGGCGCCGTCACCGCCGGAGACCCGACCAACCCCGGCCAGGCTCTGGTGCCGGCGTCGCGCGTCGCCCTGCAGCGCGCCGGCCTCGATTGGGGTGACGTCGATGTGGTGGAGCTCAACGAGGCCTTCGCCGGCCAGGTCGTGGCGTGCTGCGGGGAGCTGGGCATCGACCCGGCTCAGGTCTGTCCCGAAGGCGGTGCACTGGGGCTGGGGCACCCCTGGGGGGCCTCGGGCGCGGTGCTCGTGGTCCGGCTCTACTCGCAGCTGGTCCGCTCCGGGCGCGGTGGTGTGGGCCTGGCGGCGATCGCCGCCGGCGGAGGGCAGGGCGTGGCGCTCGTGGTCGAGGCGGTGAACCTCGGGTGAGCCACATCGATGTCACCGGCGTCAGCCACGTCTACGGCTCCGGGGGCGGGCGGCGGGTGGTGCTGCAGGACGTCGACGTCACCGTGACCGAGAGGCGCGTCGGCGTCATCGGTGCGAACGGCTCCGGCAAGTCGACGTTCGCCAGGATGCTCAACGGCCTCGTCGTCCCCACGACCGGGCGGGTCGAGATCGACGGGCTCGACACCAGACGCCACGGAGGGCAGGTCCGCGCCAAGGTGGGGTTCTGCTTCACCGACCCCGACGCGCAGATCATCATGCCGACGGTGCGGGAGGATCTCGCGTTCGGACTGCGCAAGCGGCGCGATCGCGACGTGGTCGAGCGGGTCGTCGAGACGACCCTGAGCGAGTACGGGCTGGCCGACCACGCTGACCATCCGTCCCACCTCCTCTCCGGCGGACAGAAGCAGATGCTGGCCCTGGCCTCCGTGCTGGTCACCCGGCCCGACATCCTGGTGCTGGACGAGCCCACGACCCTCCTCGACCTCCGCAACACGCGTGCGGTCGCAGACCTGGTCGCCAGGTTGCCGCAACAGGTCGTCCTGGTGACCCACGACCTCGACCTCGTGGCCGACTTCGACCGCGTCCTCGTCTTCGACTCCGCGCGCCTGGTTCATGACGGTCCGCCGGCCGAGGCGATTGCCCGGTACCGGCGGCTCGTGGGGGCCCAGTGAGCTCGCTCGGGGTCTACCGGTCAGGAGGCTCGGTGGTGCACCGGGCACCCGCCGGGGTGAAGCTCGGGCTGCTGGTGGCCGCCGGTGCCGCCACGTTCCTGGTGGACTCGCTGCCGGTCCTGGGCGTCGCGCTCGTCCTCGCCCTGGGGCTCTACGCCGTCGCGGGACTCGGACCCCGGGTGGCGTGGTCGCAGGTCAGACCCCTCGCGGTGCTGGTGACGATGTTCGGCCTCTTCCACGGGCTTCTCAACGGCTGGAAGGCGGCCGGCATCCTCGTCGGCACCATCGTGGTTCTCGTCCTGCTCGCGGGCCTGGTCTCCACCACGACCCGCACCACGGCCATGGTCGACGCCTTCGCTGCCGTGCTGCGACCGTTCCGGCGGCTGGGCGTCGACCCTGACCGGGTGAGCCTGCTGTTGGCCCTCAGCGTGCGCGCCGTACCGGTGGTCTCGGGGCTGGCCGTCGAGGTCCGCCAGGCCCAGCGTGCCCGGGGAGTGCGCGCCGACATCCGTACGCTCGGAGCACCGTTCCTGATCCGGTCGCTGCGACATGCCGACGCCCTCTCCGAGGCGCTGCGCGCCCGCGGCGTCGACGACTGAGCCTGCTGGGCCGGGTGCGCCCCGAAGGTCAGCCGGCGTACAGCTCGACGAAGCGCGTGATCAGACGTGGCGGGACGTGGACCTCGACGTCGCCGACCTCACGCTTGAGGTCCGATGCGGTCTCGGGAGGGAAGTAGCCGGCGTGCTTGTAGACGTCGATCCGGGTCCGCAGCCCAGGCAGGTCGAGCTCGGGGTGGAACTGGGTGGCGTAGACGTTGCGGCCGACGCGGAAGGCCTGCACTGGGCACAAGGGGGAGGAGGCCAGGTGGACGGCGTGGGCAGGCAGGGTCGTGATGGCCTCCTTGTGCCCGACGAAGGCGGCGAAGCGCTCAGGCACGGCGCCGGTCAGCGGGTCGAGCCGGCCGGCCTCGGTCAGGCTGATCTCGACGGGACCGACCCGCTCAGGGTAGGTGCTGTCGACGACAGCGCCTTCGTGGCTGCCCAGTGTCCCGATGCCGTAGCAGGCGCCCAGGAAGGGGAGGTCCTCCGCCACGATGCGATCCAGGAGCGCGTCGACCTCGCTCTCGACGCGTCGCTGCACCTCGGGCTTGGCGCCCGGTGGCGTCGACCACGTGAAGGGGCTGCCGCCGAGGATCACCCCGGCGTAGTCGTCGAGGGCGGCGGGTGTCACCTGGGCAGGTGCCTGCTCCAGACGGATCCGTTGCAGCTGCGACTCCTCGAGGCCGCTGAACCGGAGGAAGGCCGCGTACTCGTCGTCGGCGGCGGTGTCCTCGGCTCTCGTGGCAAGGAGGAGGAAGGGCCGCACTCGGGGGAGGGTACGTCACCCTCGCCAGTGGAAGTGCGTGGTGTCCACCTGGTCGCCGCTGCCGTAGGCGAACTGCTGCGGCATGGCCATCACCTGGGGCTGCCCCTGCACGATCGCCTCGGCGCGCTCGGCCACCTCGTCCGGCGGGACCGCATAGCGGAACCGCTCGCTGGGCCCGGTGTCGAGGCCGAGGGCAGACAGCGAGCCCAGCCCGACCTGCAGGACCGTCAGGTAGGTGAGCTCACAGGTGCGCAGCGAGATCTCGCCGTCGGGCCAGAGCACCTCCTCGAACGCCTCCTGAGGCCCGAGGTCTCCGCTCAGCCTGAGACGCGGGCCCTCGTCCTCCTCCACCTGGCAGGACAGGAAGCGTCCATAGGGCGTGCGGAGCGCGATCCGGTCGTAGGGCAGCTCGATGCGCTCCCACAGCCCGCTCGCATCGAGGGTGCCCGGGCAGACCTCGACGCCGGCACCCACGGTGGCAGGGCGCGGGGCGCACACGTGCAGCGCCTGGTGGGTCACGGAGACGAAGCTCATGGCCGTCCTCTCGGGTCGACTCGTGTGCGGGGTCGATCCAGATACGAAGCCCGACGGTGCACCCTCGGGCCTCACTCTCACAGTAGGGGTCAGCCAGTCGGGGGACCCACGGACGAACGGCACGCCTGAGTCCACAGGAGTCCGTACCCTTCGGGTGCTGGGTCCCGAACCGGACGAACCGGCGTGGCTAGGACTCGTCGCGCGCCGCGTCGTACTCCGCCCAGATCTGCTCGTCGCTCTTGCCGGCGGCCTTGCCGGCCTGCCAGATCGGGCCAGGGTCCACGGCCCGGGGCTGTCGCCGGGAGACGCTGCGCCAGTAGCCCATCACGTCGTACGCCGAGCTGGGGAGCCCGCGCTCCCGCATCAGGTGCTTGCGGATCGCGCGCATCTGCGACGACTCCCCGGCCATCCAGAAGTAGCCGTCACCGGCGGGCCAGTCGATGCCCTGGACGACGGAAGCGAGGTCGCTGCCGCCCTCCCGCGGCGGGGAGAGCCAGCGGACGTCGACGCCGGTCGGGAGGTAGTCGGGCAGGTCGTCGGGCACCTCCGCCCAGATCGTCAGGGGAGCGCGGTCCGCGTGGGTCTCGGCGATCCGGGCCATGGCCGGCATCGCCGTCAGGTCCCCGACGAGCAGCAGCCAGCTCGCCGACGAAGGCATGGCAAAGGACCCGCGGGCCTCGCTGACCACGACCTGCTCGCCCACGCACGGGCGCGCCGCCCACTCGGTGACGAGCCCGGAGGCATGCAGCACGACGTCGACCGTCAGCCGCCCGTCCTGCCAGGTGCGCACCGTGTAGTAGCGGCTCTGGAACTGGCCGGGGACGACGAGCGCGATCCACTCGTCGGGGATGGCGGTAGACGCGAACCCGGCCAGACCGGGGCCGCCGAGCACCAGGCGCACCAGGTGGTCGCTGAGCTGGTGGCGCTCGAGGACGTCGGCGGTGAACTGGCGGGCGCGGGTGCTCATCGGCGACCACTGTAGTGAGCCGGAGACAGGGGGTGCGCTCGAGCCGCCGGAAGGGCAGAGTCGGCCATGAGGAACCGCGCACCGCGGCGACCTCGAGAGGTCGTACGGTGGGGCAGGGGAGCAAGGCCGTAGGGAAGCAAGGGAGCCGAACATGACCGCGACGTTCATGCGCAACAGCGACGCCTTCACCTGGGAGATGGAGCACGACCCGGGGCTGAGGTCGACGATCGCGACCGTCATGCTGCTCGACAAGACACCGGACTGGGACGTCCTGGTCTCGCGGTTGGAGCGGGTCGCGCAGGAGCTGCCGGCATTCCGACAGCGCGTCGTGGACAGTCCGCCTCCGGCTCCACCGCGGTGGGAGCTGGATCCCGACTTCGACCTCTCGTGGCACATCCGTCGCGTCACCGCTCCGGCCCCCGGCACGCTGGACACCGTGGTGGAGATGGCACGCCGCGATGAGATGGCCGACTTCGACCGGGCACGTCCGTTGTGGAAGGTGACCCTGGTCGAAGGGTTGGAGGACGGTCAGGCCGCTGTGCTGTTCAAGCTGCACCACGCCCTGACCGACGGTGTGGGCGGGGTGCAGATCGCGATGATCCTCTTCGACCTCTCCGAGGACGTGGTGGCACCCGAACCGTTCGGCGGCTTCGCGCCGGTGGCACGGCAGAGCGCGCTGAGTGGCTATCGCGAGACCGCGAAGTACGACGCGGGGCTGGTCGGCGCGACCGCGCGGGCCGCGCTGGTCTCGGCGCCCAGGACGGCACTCGGCTTCCTGCGCAATCCCGTGTCCAAGACCCGCTCAGCCGTCGACACGGCTGCCTCGGTGTACCGCACCGTGCGCCCGATCAACCAGACCGGCTCGCCCCTGATGCGGGAGCGCAAGCTGGTGCGCCACCTGAGCGTGCACACGGTGCCGCTCGCGGGGCTCAAGTCCGCGGCGAAGACCAACGGCGGACGTCTCAACGACGCGTTCCTGGCTGCCATCACCGGCGGCCTGCGCATCTACCACGAGAAGCACGGGGTCGAGGTGGGCGACCTGCACGTGTGCATGCCGGTCGACATCCGCACCGACGGCGACAGCATCGGGGGCAACCGCATCACGCTGATGCGCTTCGACCTGCCCGTCGGTCAGTTCCCGGACGCCGCCGAGCGGATCGCGCAGACCCACGCCCGGGCGGGCTTCGTGCGGGGCGAGAAGTCGCTGCCCTACACCCAGCTGATCGCCGGAGCCCTCAACCTGATGCCGCGGTGGTACATCGCCTCGATCCTGCGCCACGTCGACTTCCTGGCCAGCGACGTGCCCGGGATCCCGGTTCCGGTCTACCTGGGTGGGGCGAAGCTGTTGATGCAGTATCCGTTCGGCCCGACCATCGGTGCCGCCGTCAACGTGACGCTGATGTCCTACGTCGACACCTGCGCGATCGGCATCAACGTCGACACCGGCGCGATCCCCGACCCCGAGGCGTTCCACGAGTGCCTGGTGGCTGGTTTCGACGAGGTGCTTGCGGCCGGCAGCTGAGCAGCGCGACGGCAGGGTCCCACGGCCGCGACTGCCCCGATGACATGCTGCGGGGGAACTCCAGCGGAGGTGGCATGGCGGTCCCGGAGACGTCGCGCGTGGCCCGAGCCGTCGAGCTGCTGCGGCCCGTGGTCGGCGAGCGCGCGCTGCCGCTTGCCTACCGGCTGCTGTACGTCGAGCTCGCGCGCCAGCGGGGCGTGGACGTGCCGCTCGACCAGGCCGTGTCAGGCGTCTGCGCCTCGGTGCCGGTCCCGACGTGGCAGGTGCTCGAGGGGCTGCGGACCGAGTCCGGTGGCGTGGTCGCTGACGACGCCCGCGCCCTGGGCGAGCTGCACCAAGCTCTGCTGCCTCCCCTGGAACGCAAGGCGGCGGGTGCGTACTTCACGCCGCAGTGGCTCATCGAGCACCTGCTGGACCAGGCTCTGGAGCCCGCGCTGGACCTCACCCCGCCTCACGAGGTGCTCCTCTGCGACCCGAGCTGCGGGTCGGGGCTGTTCCTGGTGGCGGCCGCCCGGCGTTTCGCCCGACGGGGAGTGCCGGTCGAGCACGTGCTCCGGCACTGCCTGTACGGCGTGGACCTCGATCCCGGGGCGGTCGAGCTCGCCCGGGTCTCGCTGTGGCTGGAGGCGCTCGCAGCGGGCGTGACGGCCAGGCCGGACGTCCATCTGCACGTCGGAGACGCTCTGGGCGAGACCGCATGGGTGCGGCCCTTCGACGTGGTGGTGGGCAACCCGCCGTTCCTCAACCGGCTCGAGCGGCGCAGCGGCATCGATGCGGTGACTCGCCGCCGGTTGGCGGAGACGTCCGGTGGCGTCGTCGGGCCGTACACCGACCTGAGCGCGGTCTTTCTGCACCGCGCGGTCTCCTGGGTTCGCCCCGGCGGGTGGATCGGCCTGGTGCAGCCACAGTCGTTGCTGGCCACTCGCGACACCGGCCGCCTCCGTGCCGACCTGGCGACGACCTGCAGCCTCGAGTCGTTGTGGGCCTCAGACCGGCCGGTGTTCGACGCCGGCGTGCTGACCTGCGCGCCGGTGCTGCGTCGAGGGGGAGTGCAGGGCCGGGTGATCCGTCACCAGGGGGCGGCCTGCGAACCCCGGCCTTCCGTGTCTCTCGACGAGAGCGGCACCTGGTCCCACCTGGTGGCCGAAGCGTTGGGGGTGCCGGAGGTGGATCTGGTGCGACGGGCGGGGCCGGTGACCAGGATCGCCGACCTGGCTGCCTGCACCGCGGACTTCCGCGACCAGTACTACGGCCTCGCGCCGCACGTCCGGGAGGCAGTCGACTGCCCCGAGGGGACACCGCTCGTGACGACCGGGATGGTCGATCCCGCGAGCAACGGCTGGGGGGTGGAGCCGGCCCGGTTCCTCAAGCAGCGTTGGTCCGCGCCGGTGATCGACATGGCGTCCTTGTCCGAGGACCCGCTCCTCCACCGCTGGGCGCAGGCCAGGCTCGTCCCCAAGGTCCTCGTGGGCACCCAGGGCAAGGTGATCGAGGCGGTCGTGGACGACGAGGGGGCTTGGCTGCCCTCCGTGCCGCTGATCACGGTGGCGGCGGCGCCGGATTCGCTGTGGCACCTGCTGGCGGTGCTGCTCGCGCCGCCCGTAGCGGCATACGCGGCCACGACGTACGCCGGCAGCGGACTCACCATGCGGGCCATCAAGCTCAGCGCGCGCCAGGTCGGTGCCCTGCCGCTCCCTGCCGACACCTCCGCCTGGGGCGAGGGGGCCTCACTGGCCCGTCTCGCCCAGGACGAGCCCCATGAGAGAGCCGAGCACCTGCGTGCCCTGGGCCGCGTCATGTGCGCCGCGTACGGCGTGGCTCCCGGAGACGTGCTGACCTGGTGGCTCGAGCGCGTCCCGCGGACGCACCCTCAGTCGCGACGGACGACGACCGACCCGCCCGGATTCTTGTCGAGGTGACGTGAGATCACCATGCGCTGGATCTGGTTGGTGCCCTCGAAGATCTGCATCACTTTCGCCTCACGCATGTAGCGCTCGACGGGGAAGTCGCGGGTGTAGCCGTAGCCGCCGAGCACCTGGACGGCGTCGGTGGTGACCTTCATGGCGTTGTCGGTCGCGACGAGCTTCGCGACCGAGGCCTCGCGGGAGAACGGCTGCCCCTGGTCCTTGAGCCGAGCCGCGTGCAGCACGCTTGCCCGGGCACTCTCCACGGCGGCGGCCATGTCGGCGAGGAGGAACGCCAGCCCCTGGTGGTCGATGATGCGCGTGCCGAAGGCCTCGCGCTCCCGGGCGTAGGACACGGCCGCGTCGAGCGCGCCCTGCGCGAGGCCGGTGGCCACCGCGGCGATGCCCAGCCTGCCCGAGTCCAGCCCGGCCAGGGCGATCTTGAGTCCCTCACCCTCCTCACCGAGCCGGCGATCGGCAGGCACCCGGACGCCCTCGAGACGCAGTGTGGTCGTCGCCGAGCCGGTCAGACCCATCTTCCGCTCCGGGGGGTCCGCCGACAGTCCCTCGGCGTCAGCCGGCACCAGGAAGCAGGAGATGTCGGCCCGGCCGTCGCCGGTGCGGACCATCACCTTGTAGTAGTCGGCGTGCCCGCCGTGGGTGATCCATGCCTTCGTGCCGCTGAGCACGTAGCCATCCGCGTCGTGTACTGCCTTCGCTCTCATGGCCGCGGCGTCGGAGCCGGCGTGCGCCTCCGACAGCGCGTAGGCGCCCAGCAGCTCGCCGCCGAGCATGTCGGGCAGCCAGCGTTGCTTCTGCTCCTCGGTGCCCCGGGTGAGCAGGCCGAAGCAGGAGAGAGCGTGCACGCTGACCCCCACGCCCACCGAGGCCCAGACCGAGGCGATCTCCTCGAGCACCTGGAGGTAGACCTCGTAGCCCTGTCCGCCGCCGCCGTACTCGTCGGGGAAGGGCAGACTGAGCAGGCCCGCCCGCCCGAGGGTGCGGAACACCTCGCGCGGGAACTCCTCGTCCGCCTCGGCCTGGGCGACCCGGGGGGCCAGCTCCTTGGCCACGATCTCGCGGGTCAGGCGGATGAGGTCGGCGGACTCCTCGGTCGGCATCAGTCGGTCAGCAGGCATGACGACAGTCTCTCAGCCGCGCCTGCCGGTTGCCCGGGCCTCGTGGAGTGGGAGCGGTGCGCGACCGAAGGGTCCGCTCGCCCTGTCGTCGGCGTCGCCTAGCGTGACCTCCATGCCGACCACAACCCAGCGTGAGCAGATCGCGAGCCGAGTGATCGAGGCCATGGCCGGGCCGGGGGCGAGGCTGCGTGACGACCAGCGCGTCGCGGTGGAGGCGCTGGCGACCGCCGGCGCGCGGGTCCTGGTGGTGCAGGCGACGGGCTGGGGCAAGTCGGCGGTCTACTGGGCTGCCACCGCGGTACGCCGTGCCGAGGGGGCGGGACCCACCCTGGTGGTCTCGCCACTGCTGTCGCTGATGCGCGACCAGGTGGCCGCGGCGACTCGTGCCGGGCTGCGTGCGGCCACCCTCAACTCGGGCAACGTCGAGGCGTGGTCGCAGATCGAGTCCGCCCTCCGGGCCGGAGACCTCGACGTGGTGCTCGTGTCTCCGGAGCGCCTGGCCAACCCGGGTTTCGGGCGCCGGGTGCTCGAGGGCCTCGCGGGGAGCCTCGGTCTGCTCGTGATCGACGAGGCTCACGCCGTGTCCGACTGGGGCCACGACTTCCGCCCCGACTACCGGCGCGTCTCCGACGTGCTGCGACGTCTCAACCCGCAGACGCCGGTGCTGGCCACGACCGCCACCGCGAACCAGCGGGTCACCGACGACGTGGCTGCCCAGCTGGGGGATGCCACACTCGTGCTGCGTGGTCCGTTGGCGCGGGCCAGCCTCCAGCTCTCGGTGGTGTCGGACCTGTCGCCGCTCCAGCGGTACGCCTGGGTCGTCGACCAGCTGCCGGAGCTGCCGGGCTCGGGCATCGTCTACACGCTCACGGTCGCGGACGCGGAGCGGTTGACCGCCGCGATCCGCGCGGTGCACGGGGACAGCCTCCCGGTCGCGGCCTACACCGGTCGGCTCGACGCCGCCACCCGCGAACGACTGGAGGACCAGCTGCGGGACAACCAGCTCAAAGCGCTGGTTGCGACCTCGGCGCTGGGCATGGGCTACGACAAGCCCGACCTGGGGTTCGTGCTCCACGTCGGGGCGCCGCCCTCGCCGGTCTCGTACTACCAGCAGGTCGGCCGCGCGGGGCGCGCCCTCGACCACGCCCATGCCGTGCTGCTGCCCTCGCGCAGCGACGAAGGCGTGTGGGACTACTTCGCGACCGCCACCGTCCCCCGGCCCGCTGAGGTGGAGCGGGTGCTCGCGGCTCTGCCCGCCGGCGCTGAGGCGATGTCCGTGCCCCAGCTGGAGGCCCAGACCGGGGTCCGTCGGACCAGGGTCGAGCTGCTGCTCAAGCAGCTGGCGGTCGACGATGTCGTGGAGCGGACCGAGGCCGGCTGGATCTCGACCGGGAAGCCGTGGGTCCACGACGCCGACCACTTCGAGGGGGTCGTGGCAGTGCGGCGACGCGAGGCCGAGATCATGCGCGACTACGTGCGAGGGCGCTCGTGCCTGATGGAGCTGCTCCAGCAGTCGTTGGACGACCCCCACGCCGAGCCCTGTGGGCACTGCTCGGTGTGCCGTGGCGGGCTGCCCGAGCCGCTTCTGGCCCAGCCGTCCGGCGACACCGCCGCCGTGGTCGCGGGAGTGCTCCGCGGGCATGTCCAGGTGCTCGAGCCGCGCAAGATGTGGCCGGGCGGGGCGTTCGGGGTGCGCGGCCGGATCCCGCCGGCGGAGGGAGCCGAGGAGGGGCGGGTGCTGATCCACGCCGATGCCCCGGAGTGGACCGAGGCCATCACCGCACTGCGCAGGGGTGATGCCGCCGCGGACGACGACGTGCTCGAAGCGGCCGTTCGCATCCTGGCTCAGTGGCGGCGCTCCTGGTCAGCCCGACCGGAGGTCGTGGTCTCGCTGGCGGTTGCCGACCGCACGTCGTTCGTCCGGTCGGTGGCCGACCACGTGGCCGGAGTCGGTCGGATGCAGCGAGCAGACCTCACCCCCGAGACGCGTGCCGCGCCCTCCGAGCTGTCCTCGGCCGACGAGGCCGCCCTCTGGCGCGATGCCGTGGAGCCGGCCGTCGATCGGGTCGCGGCCGCGGTGGCCGGGCGTGCGGTGCTGCTCGTCGTGGACGAGACCGGCAGTGGCTGGCCGGTCACCGTGGCGGCAGCGGCCCTGCGCCGAGCCGGGGCGACGGCCGTGCTCCCCTTCCTGCTGCACCGCAGCATCTGACAGCCTTGCTCCGTGGCTTCCCTCCTCGAGCGACTCATGGCGGCCTACCGCCGTACCGGCGCGGACCTGCCCTTCGGGGACCCGCGAACAGCCCACGACGTGGCGATGGAGGGCTACTTCTGGCGGTTCAGCGACCCCGTCTCGGGCCGGGTCCTGATCGCACTCAACGGCGTCAATCGGGCCGCCGACGGTCACTGGGCGACCCTGGGCCTCGCTGCTCACCCCTCGGGATTCCTGCGCACGCGCCAGCACCCCGAGGGCAGCGCCGCATCCGATGCCCTCGGTGCAACTGCGGGGGAGACCTTCGTCGGCACCCGCGACCGGCTGCGCGTCGACCTCGGGCCCGACGCCCGGCTCGACGTGGTCGTCCGGGACCAGGCGCCGTGGCCCAGGCGTCGGTTCGGCGGGTCGAGTGTCTTCCAGTCGCTACCCGCGCTCAACCAGTACTGGCACCCCTGGCTCCTGGGGGGCCGGGCCTACGGCGAGGCGCGCGTGGGTGGGGAGAGCTGGCGCCTCGACGGCTGGCAGACCTACGGCGAGAAGAACTGGGGCAAGGGCGGATTCCCCGACTCCTGGTGGTGGGGGCAGGCGCAGGGCTTCGCCGAGCCAGGTGCCTGTGTCGCCTTCGCCGGCGGCGAGGTGAGCGTCGGTCCGTTGCGCACCACCGTGACGGCCTTGGTGGTGCGGCTGCCGGGGGGGCGGGTGGTCCGGCTCGGGAACCCCGTCACGTCGCCGGTGCGGGCCGAGGTCAGTGACGAGACCTGGCTGCTGCGAGGACGAGGAGGGGGCTGGCGGATCGAGGTGGAGGGCACCGGGGACCTGGGTGCGGCCCACGTGCTGCCGGTACCCCTGCCGGCCGAGCGCCGCAACATCCCGGGGGCGATCGAGCACCTCGGCGCCACGATGCGTGTCGAGGTGCGCCGGGACGACGAGCTGATCTGGCGAGGGAGGTCGCAGATCGCGGCCCTCGAGCACGGGGGGATCGAACGGGCACGCACCGAGATCCTGCGTCGCGGTGGCGGCGAGACCGACACCGACGCCCGACCGGAAGGCCGACCCAGGGAACCGACTTGATCTGATTCCGATCAATATGGTTCGCTGACGGTTCAAGTCAGAGCAGGGTCCGGCTGGGTCCAGGCACGGGGGTGGCGTCGTGGAACGCATGAGTGGGCTCGACGCGGGGTTCCTCTACTTCGAGACCCCGACCCAGCCGATGACCATCGGAGTGCTTGCCTTCGTCGATCCGGAGAGGAACACGGACGGCTACTCCTTCGAGGTGGTGCGGGCACGGCTCGCTGAGCGGGTGCGCGAGATCCCGGTGCTGCTCCGTCGGCCACGAGCCGCGCCGCTGGGCCTCGACCACCCCAGCTGGGTGGTGGACGAGCAGTTCGACCTGGACCGCCACGTGCACCGCGTCGCCGTCCCGAGCCCCCACGGGGTCGCCGAGGTCACCGACCTCGTGGGTCACGTCTCCGGGATCCCGCTGTCGCACGACCGGCCGCTGTGGGAGATGTGGTTCATCGAGGGCCTCGCCGACGGCCGGGTCGCGATCTTCGCCAAGCTCCACCACGCCATGGTCGACGGGGTCGCCAGCGCCGACGTCCTCGGCCAGCTCTGCGGTCTTGCGCCCACCGACCGTGCCACCGTCGAACGCGCTCGCCGGGAAGGGGCGCCCTCGACGGCGGCCCTGGCGGCGCAAGGCGTGCTCGCCGCTCTCAGACGGCCGGTGGGCATCCTGCGGATGCTGCCCCACACCGCGCACGGGATTGCCCGGACGGTCCGCCGGGCCTCTCACGGCACCACGATGGCCGCGCCCTTCCGCGCGCCGAGGCTGCCCGTCAAACGGTGCGGTCACCGGCCATCGCACCTGTGCGCTGGCCACCCTCGACCTCGCCGAGATGAGGGAGGTCAAGCAGCGCACCGGTGCCACGGTCAACGATGTGCTCCTGACCGTGTGCGCCGGAGCGATGCGCCGCTACCTCGGTGAACGGGGCCGGCTGCCGGAGGAGTCCCTGGTCGCCAACGTGCCGGTCTCGGTCCGGCACACCTCGCAGCGTTCCTGGGGGAGCAACAGGGTCAGCATCCTGTTCCTCCGGCTCGCCACCGACGTCGAGGACGACCTCGAGCGGTTGCTCGTCGTGCACCGCGAGGCGACCGACGCCAAGGAGCACGCCGCGGCGCTCGGCCCCGACACGCTGCACGACTGGGCCGAGATCGGCGTCAGCCCGCTGATGGGACGGCTGCGCCGGGCCGTTGCCGACCTCAAGCTGGCCGACCGCGGACGGGTCGCCCACAACCTGACGATCTCCAACATCCCAGGTCCTCCCGGTCCGCTGGAGCTGTTCGGCGCGCGCCTGGACGCTGTCCACCCGCTGGGTCCGGTCATGGACGGGGCCGGGCTCAACATCACCGCGATGTCGCTCGACGGCCGGCTCCACCTGGGACTCCACGGTTGCCGCGAGCAGATCCCCGACATCGCCGAGCTCGGGCGCGTCGTGCAACCGGTGATGGCGGACCTGCTCGGTCAGGTCCGGGCCCCAGGGGCGGCGTGAGGCGCGGTCCTCGTGGTTGACTCGGGTCATGGACCGGGTCGACGAGGCCTTCGAGGCGGTCCCCCGGCGCGACTTCCTGCCGCCGCGGCTACGCGGGCAGGCGTCGTTCGACGGGCCGCTGCCGATCGGCCACGGTCAGACCAGCTCCCAGCCCCGAACGGTGGCCGACATGCTGCGCCTGCTGGACGTGCAGCCCGGTGACCGCGTGCTCGATGTCGGCAGCGGATCGGGCTGGACCACCGCTCTGCTCGCGCACCTGACCGGCCCGGGCGGAAGCGTGCACGGGGTGGAGGTGGTGGCCGAGCTCGCCGCCTGGGGCGCCGACAACGTGGCGGCAACAGACATGACGTGGGCGCAGATCAGCAGTGCTGACGACGGTGTGCTCGGCCTTCCAGCAGCGGCCCCGTACGACCGCATCCTGGTCTCCGCCGACGGGGGACGCCTTCCGGATGAGCTCGTGGAGCAGCTGGCCGCCGGCGGGCGCATGGTGATCCCGGTGGCGGGGCGCATGGTGGTGGTCGAGCGGAGCGAGAGTGACGTCCGGACCAAGAAGCATGGGCACTACCGTTTCGTCCCGCTCGTCTGACCCTCGACCTCGGCGCCGGACTACGGCACGGGTGCGCGTCAGACGTTGCGGCGGTACTGTCCGCCGACCTCGAAGAACGCCTCGGTGACCTGCTGCAGCGAGCACACGCGGGCGGCTTCCATGAGGACGGCGAAGACGTTCTCCCCCGAGGTGGCCGCGTCCTTGAGCCGGCGGA
This sequence comes from uncultured Actinomycetota bacterium, assembly GCA_963801135.1. GTDB lineage: Bacteria > Actinomycetota > Actinomycetes > Propionibacteriales > Nocardioidaceae > Marmoricola_A. The sequence continues at coordinate 226,950 of CAWDDN010000001.1, forward strand.
TGGCCAGCTCGGCCTCGGGGCGATGCTCCTGCTGGAAGGCCTGCACCCGCTCGAGCTGGGACTGCTTCTCCTGCTCGGTCGCGCGGGCGAGCAGGAGCTGCTCGGGGGTGCCGTCCCTGTCCCCGTCGGGGGGAAGGAAGGTGTTGACGCCGACGATGGGCAGCGAACCGTCGTGCTTGCGGTGCTCGTACAACATCGACTCGTCCTGGATCCGGCCGCGCTGGTAGCCGGTCTCCATCGCCCCCAGCACCCCGCCGCGTTCGTTGATCGCCTCGAACTCCCGCAGCACCGCCTCTTCGACGAGGTCGGTGAGCTCGTCGATGATGAACGAGCCCTGGAGCGGGTTCTCGTTCATCGCCAACCCCCACTCGCGGTTGATGATCAGCTGGATCGCCAGTGCCCGACGGACCGACTCCTCGCTGGGGGTGGTGACGGCCTCGTCGTAGGCGTTGGTGTGGAGTGAGTTGGCGTTGTCGTAGATCGCGATGAGCGCCTGCAGCGTCGTGCGGATGTCGTTGAAGTCCATCTCCTGCGCGTGCAGCGACCGTCCGGAAGTCTGCACGTGGTACTTGAGCTTCTGGGAGCGCTCGTTGGCTTCGTAGCGCTCCCGCATCGTGACCGCCCAGATCCGTCGGGCGACCCGGCCCAGCACCGAGTACTCCGGGTCCATCCCGTTGGAGAAGAAGAACGACAGGTTGGGGGCGAAGGCGTCGATGTCCATCCCCCGCGCCAGATAGGCCTCGACGTAGGTGAACCCGTTGGCGAGGGTGAACGCGAGCTGGCTGATCGGATTCGCCCCGGCCTCGGCGATGTGGTAGCCGGAGATCGACACCGAGTAGAAGTTGCGCACCTCGTTCTCGATGAACCACTCCTGGATGTCGCCCATCATCCGCAGCGAGAACTCGGTGGAGAAGATGCAGGTGTTCTGCCCCTGGTCCTCCTTGAGGATGTCGGCCTGCACGGTGCCACGGACGGTCGAGACCGCCACCGCGGCCAGCTCGGCGCGTTCCTCCGCGGAGGGCTCGCGCCCTTCCTCGTCGGTGAAGCGTTCGACCTGCTGGTCGATGACCGTGTTGAGGAAGAAGGCGAGGATCGTGGGGGCCGGGCCGTTGATCGTCATCGACACACTGGTGGTGGGATCGAGGAGATCGAAGCCGCCGTAGAGCACCTTCATGTCCTCGAGGGTCGCGACCGAGACACCCGAGGTGCCGACCTTGCCGTAGATGTCGGGCCGCTCGTCCGGGTCGCGGCCGTAGAGCGTCACGGAGTCGAAAGCGGTCGAGAGCCGTGCGGCCGGTTGCCCCTCGGTGAGCATCCGGAAGCGCCGGTTGGTGCGGAAGGGATCACCCTCGCCGGCAAAGAGCCGCGTCGGGTCCTCGTTGTCGCGCTTGAACGTGAACACGCCGGCGGTGAAGGGGAAGGACCCGGGGAGGTTCTCGCGTCGCAGGAAGCGCAACAGGTCGCCGTGGTCGGTGTGGCGGGGAAGCGCGACCCGGGGCACCTTGGTGCCCGACAGCGACTCCCGCGCCAGCCGTGGTGTGGATCTCCTGGCCACGCACCCGCACCGCCTGCTCGTCGCCGGAGTAGGAGGCCACCACGGCGGGCCAGTCCTCCAGCTGCCGGTGCACAGCGTCGGGCAGGTCTCGCCGGGCTTCGCGCAGCAGGGCTTCGACGGCCTCGACCGCCGGTCGCGCCCCCTCGGCCTGCCCGCTGTCGGCCGAGGCCGTCGTGACCAGCTCGTCACGGACCAGGGTCAGCCGCTGCACCCGGCGCCGCGGCCCGGGCGAGTCGCTCGGTCTCGGCGTGGTGGCTGCGCACGCCCTCCGCGATCTCGGCGAGATAGCGCACCCGCGTGGTGGGCACGAGCTGGCTGATCCGAGTGGAGCGACGGACGTCGACCCGCGGCAGGGCACCCTCGTCGAGGCGCAGACCGTGCTCGGACAGCAGCTCCCCCAGGTGCTGGTAGAGCGCCGTCACGCCGTCGTCGTTGAAGGTGGCCGCTGAGGTTCCGAAGACCGGCATCTCGTCCGGGGAGGCCCCGAAGGCGTTGCGGTTGCGCACCAGCTGACGGGCGACGTCACGCATCGCGTCCTGGGCTCCGCGGCGCTCGAACTTGTTGATCGCCACCGCGTCGGCAAAGTCGAGCATGTCGATCTTCTCCAGCTGGGAGGCCGCACCGAACTCAGGCGTCATGACGTAGAGCGCCGTGTCCACGAAGGGCACGATGCCGGCGTCGCCCTGCCCGATCCCGGGGGTCTCCACCACGACGAGGTCGAAGCCGGAGGCTCGCAGCAGGGAGATGACATGGGTCAGGCTCTCGGGGATCTCGTGGGCTCCGCGCGTGGCCAGCGAGCGGAAGAAGGTGCGTCCGGGCGCGAGGGAGTTCATCCGGATCCGGTCGCCCAGCAGGGCGCCCCCGCCCTTGCGTCGGGTCGGGTCGACGGCAACGACCGCGACGCGGAGCTTGTCCTGCTGGTCCACCCGGAAACGGCGGACCAGCTCGTCGGTCAGTGACGACTTGCCGGAACCGCCGGTGCCGGTGATGCCCAGCACCGGCACCTCGCGCGACTCCGTCGCGTCGCGGACCCGCCGCCAGAAGTCGTCGTCGAGGCGTCCGGCCTCGGCCCCCGAGATCGCCCGGCCCACCGCTCGTGGGTCGCCGGAGAGCAAGGCGTCGACGTCGGCGGGTCCGGCTTCCCACACGTCGACGTCGCAGTCGCGGATGATCTCGTTGATCATGCCGACCAGTCCGAGCCGCTGGCCATCCTCGGGGGAGAAGATCCGCACACCGCTGCGAGACAGCCGGTCGATCTCGTCGCGCACGATGACACCGCCGCCACCGCCGTACACCCGCACGTGGTCGGCGCCCCGCTCGGCGAGTGACTGCACGAGGTACTCGAAGTACTCCACGTGGCCGCCCTGGTACGACGACACCGCCACCGCCTGGGCGTCCTCCTCGATGACGGCCTCCACGACCTCCTGGACGGCGCGGTTGTGTCCGAGATGGACGACTTCGGCCCCCTGCGCCTGCAGGATGCGCCGCATGATGTTGATGGACGCGTCGTGGCCGTCGAAGAGGCTGGCTGCCGTCACGACCCGTACCGGGTGCGTGGGCACGTGAAGGGCGCTCATGCTCACCTGCTCAGGGAAAGGGAAGGACCAACGGTCCGGTCCCACGATCCTAGTCGGGGTGAGCTGGGTCCACCCCGCGCCGGACCCCGGGCGCCGGCTGCACGGGCGATGGGAGCCCCCGGGGACTCGTCCCGGGGGCTCTCAGCCGATCGGAAGGTGGCAGCGCAGCTCCGTGCCGCCTCCGGTCGCCCGGCTCAGCTCGAGGGTTCCGCCGCGCCCTTCCGCCGCCCGCCGCAACCGAGCCAGACCGGACTCGTGGTGGTCCTCGGCGAGCCCGCGTCCGTCGTCAGAGACCGACAGCTCGACGGCGCGCGCGGCCACCCGCAGCTGCACGGTCGCACCCGTGGCGTGGGCGTGCTCGGCCAGGTTGGACAGCGCCTCGCGCAGGACCTCCATCAGCAGCTGGTGGGCCGCACGCGGCAAGGCGTGGTCCACCGCCCCCTCGGTGTGCACCGTGGGCACGAAGCCGAGCGCCTCGGCGTGCTCGTCGAGGACCTGCCCCATCTCGGCGCGCACCGTGCGACGGGGATCGGCCTGGAGGTCGAAGATCGAGTCCCGGATGGCCCGGATGGTCTGGTCGAGGTCCTGCATCGTCAGGGAGAGACGACGCTGGAGCTCGGCGTCGGGGGTCATGCCGCGGGACTTCTGAAGGTGGATGCCGGCCGCGAACAGTCGTTGGATCACCACGTCGTGCAGCTCTCGGGCGATCCGGTCGCGATCGGTGACCATGGCCATGCGCTCGCGGTCCTTGAAGGCGTGCGCACGATCGAGGGTGAGCGCGGCCTGCTCGGCGTACTCACCGAAGAGGTCGGACTCGAAGTCGTCGGGAGGAGCCTCGGTCGGGTGGTACACGGCGAGCACGCCCGGCGGGGACAGCCGGGTGTGCAGCGAGGCCAGCATGACCACGTGGTCGGCGCCTGCCTCCGACTCGGCCCGGGTGCCGTCGATCGCGGCATGCACCGCTGACTCGTGCTCCGCCGATCCGATCCAGTCCGGCGGCGTTCCGCTGGTGGCGGTGAGGACGACCTCTCCGTCCACCGGCCGCGACAGGGTCGCGGCGACCCCGCCCGAGGCGCGCAGGGCGAGGTCGGTCACCGAACGGTCGACGAGGCTGAGGTCGAACGGTGGTTGCAGGCTGTCCGACAGCGACGCGGCGTGGTTCTGCCACACCCGACGCCGTTCGGCCTCGGCGTGGGATCGACCGTGCTCGAGGACGTAGCCCGCGACGCTGACCAACGCCCGGACCATGGCGCTGTCGTCCTCGCTGAGCGGGGACCCGTCCTCGTGGTCGCCGAGGTACAGCAGCCCGAGGGTCCGGGTGCCGACCTGGACCGGGATGCCCTCCAGACCGGCCTGCGGGAGCGTCTCGGCGTCCTTGCCGTGGTGGAACATCTCCGAGGGGCGGCCCCGGCTGTCGACCACCAGCAGTGATCCGTAGGGGAGCCCGGTCAGGGTGCAGGCCTCGTCGACGACACGCTGAAGCGCCATCGCCCGGTCCGTGGAGGTCGTGATGGACGTGATCGACCGGACGAGGTGCCGCGCGGCGGGCGGATGACCGCCCCGCGCTGTGGGAGCCACGACGCCTAGGCCCGGGCGGGGGCCTGGGCGGCGACCGCGGGGACGTCTCCGACCACGCGCCCGGTCACCTCGTCCAAGGGGAGTCGCAGCAGCAGGCTCCGGGTGCCCGCGGGCCACGGCGACGGGAGCATGCCACGCAGCTGCGCGATCTCCCTCGGGTCGGACTCCACCGCGCAACGACCGCGCACCACCACGCTCCACCCGTTGCGCCCGGCGTGGTCCACCTCGTCGACCTCGAAGGCGAGGATCGTCCCGCGGGCATGCACGCCCAGGATGCTGTACGCCGAGGTGCGGATGACGAGGGTGTCATCGACCACCGCGTGGTTGACCGGGAGGACGTGAGGTCCGTCCGGGGTCGACACCGCGACTCGACCGACCGTGGTGCGGTCGAGCAGCTCGAGGCAGGCGTCTCGAGACAGTTCGCGTAGGTGGCTCATGGGAGGATCCTTGCGTGCGAGTGCGCTCCAGCTCCACACTGCTCCGCGCGAGTCGGGTGCGACCAGGGGGCCTAGGTCCCGGGGGATGACCCTGCTTCCTGGTGCGAAGGTCCCTCAGGAGCCGACCGGACCCCGGAGCGTCTCCGGGCTTCCCGTAGCACCAGGACGCCCCACGAACCGACGGGCCATGCGGACCCCGGGGAGCGCGTCGAGCTGCGCGATGGTGGCGTTGAGCTGGGTCAGGGTGGAGTTCATGACCCTGAGCGCCGGGGTGGTGGCGTCGAGCACCGGCATCGCCTGGTCGAGCTGCCCGCTCACGGTCTGCATCAGCTCGACGGCTGCCCTCACGTCGCGCAGTCCGGCCCGCAGCTCCTCGAGGAAGCCGTCCTCGACGGCGTCGGCGACCACGAGCAGCACCCGCTGCAGCGCGTGCGCGGTGATCGTCACCTCCCGCAGCAGCAGGCTCACCTGGGAGCTCCACCGCTGGCCCTGCGCGGCGCCGTGGCCGACCACCTCGACCACGACCGAGATCGGGGTCATCGCGCCTGCGGTGGCCGAGACGGCGGTCTCCCGGGCGAGCGCGGGCAGGGATGACATGGCGCAGATTGTCGCACGACGCCTGTGCCATGATGTGAAACACGTTCCAGTTTTCCGCGCTCCCGGACCGCTCGCCGAGCTCTCCCGCGGGGCCGTTCCCCGAGAAGGACTGCGGTGCCCGACTCCACGACCCCCACGCCTGTCGTCGACGGGTGGTTCACCACCGGCCACACGCCGTCCCTGCTCGGGGCGCGGTGCGCCGACTGTGCGACGACCTGGTTCCCCCGCCTGCGCCAGAGCTGCCCCGACCCCGCCTGCGCCGGCGACGACGTCGAGGAGGTCGCGCTCTCGCGACGTGGGACCGTCTGGTCCTACACCGACGCCCGCTACCAGCCGCCGCCGCCGTACATCCCGCCTCCCGGTGACTACGAGCCGTTCGGCCTGGCTGCGGTGGAGCTGCCCGAGGGTCTGGTGGTGCTCGGCCAGCTGGCCCGGGGCTACGGGGTCGACGACGTCCACGTGGGAAGCCAGGTCGAGGTGGTCGTGGAGCCGCTCTACACCGACGACTCCGGCGACCGGCTGATCTGGCGGTGGCAGCCCGTGGCCGAGCTGGGCGAGGAGTCCGAGCAGTGAGCGCAGGCACGGGCGTGGCCGACGTCGCCGTCATGGGCGTGGGCATGCATCCCTGGGGCAAGTGGGGCAGGCCCTTCCAGTCCTACGGGGTGGCGGCCGCTCGGGACGCGCTGGCCGACGCCGGTGTCCCCTGGCAGGACGTCGACCTCGTCGTCGGCGGCGAGACGGTGCGCAACGGCTACGCGGGCTACGTCGCGGGGGCCACCTTCGCCCAGGCGCTGGGGTGGAACGGCGCGCGGGTGGCGACGTCGTACGCCGCCTGTGCCACCGGGGCGCAGGCGATCGACACCGCGCGCGCCCGGATCCTGGCCGGGATGAGCGAGGTCGCGCTCGTGGTCGGTGCCGACACCACCCCGAAGGGCTTCCTCGCACCGAACGCGGGGGAGCGGTGGGACGACCCCGACTGGCTGCGGTTCCGGCTGCTGGGGATGACGAACCCGGCCTACTTCGCGCTCTACGCCCGCCGGCGCATCGACCTCTACGGCGCGACGCCCGAGGACTTTGCCCGGGTGAAGGTAAAGAACGCCGCTGCCGGCATGCGCAACCCGTACGCGCGCTATCGGAAGGAGGTCAGCGTGGAGGACGTGCTGTCCTCGGCGATGGTGGCCGACCCGCTGCACCTGCTCGACATCTGCGCCACCTCCGACGGAGGCGCCGCGGTGCTGCTGACGAGCATGGAGTACGCCCGAGCTCATGGGCTTGCTGCGCCGGTCCGGGTACGGGCGGTCTCCACGGTGACCCCCACCTATCCCCAGACCCGGATCGAGATGCCGGAGTTCGCCACCGACTCCACCGTCGTCGTGGCAGCACCCGAGCGCGGGTTCAAGCAGTCGATCGCGCACGCGGCCTACGAGGAGGCCGGGGTCGGGCCGGCGGACGTCGACGTGGCCGAGGTCTACGACCTGTCCACCGCCCTGGAGCTGGACTGGTACGAGGACATCGGCCTGTGCGGCGAGGGCGAGGCCGAGCGGCTGATCCGCGCCGGCGAGACCGCCCTGGGGGGCCGGGTGCCGGTCAACCCGTCCGGCGGGTTGGCCAGCTTCGGTGAGGCGGTGCCCGCACAGGCGCTGGCGCAGGTCTGCGAGCTCACCTGGCAGCTGCGCGGTCAGGCCGAGGGGCGGCAGGTCGAGGGCGCCCGTGTCGGCATCACCGCCAACCAGGGCCTCTTCGGGCACGGCTCCTCGGTGCTGCTCTCGGTCTGAGCCCGACCGGGCCAGCGCGGTATCCGGATTCCGCCGGAACCTGAGGGCTAGGCTGGAGCGGTGAGCAGCTCGCCCCCGACCCGTCTCTCGCGCGCCGAGAGCCAGGCGCAGACCCGAACCCGTCTGGTCGCGACCGCGCGCGCGATGTTCCTGCGCGAGGGCTACAGCTCGACCTCCCTGGAGCGTGTGGCCGAGGAGGCGGGCTACTCCAAGGGGGCGGTGTACTCGAACTTCGCCGGCAAGGACGACCTGTGCCTGGCCGTTCTCGACAGCATCCAGCGCGAGGTCGCCGACGCCGTGCTGACGTCCTTGGACGGCGCGGCCACCTTCGAGGATGCCTTGCACGTCTTCGACCGCTGGGCCGAAGCCCGCCTCGGCGACCCCGAGTGGTCGGCCCTCGAGGCAGAGTTCGCGGCCCGAGCCCGGCGCCACCCCGAGGTCCGCCGTGCCCTCCTCGCCCGTGACCAGGCCCTGCACGGGATCATCGCCGGGGCCCTCGAGGGCACCTGCGACAAGCACGGGTTGACCCCGCTGATCCCGGTGTCCGAGGTGGCGGCGGCGCTGCTCAGCCTGGGGATCGGTCTGGGCCTGCAGCGCTCGATCAACCCCGCGCTGCCGGTCCGGGTGCTCTCCGACGTCGCTCGCGCCCTGGTCGGTGACCGGTAGCCCGCGGGCGTCCGGGTCAGGACTAAGGTCCCAGCAAGTCGGGCGGAACTGCTCAGCGCAGCGGGACCCCTTGGCAGGGCACACTGGACGTAGTCGATCGGAAACCTCCCAGTGCCGCTCGACATGCACCCCAGGTCTTGGCAGCGGACTCTCCCACCGCACCAGAGACACAGCGGGCCGGTCGAAGGACCGGCCCGCTTCTGGGTTTTGGTCCCGAATCACGCCTGCGGGGCCTGTGGGCAGTAGCATGAAGTCATCCACTCGCCTCCTGTTTCCAAAGGATCCCGATGAGCGCCGTACGCGTCTTCCTCCTCGACGACCACGAAGTCGTCCGTCGAGGCCTCAAGGACCTCTTCGAGTCCGAGGAGGGCTTCGAAGTCGTCGGTGAGTCGGGCTCGGCCAAGGACGCAGAGGCCCGCATCCCGGCCCTTCGTCCCGACGTCGCCGTGCTCGACGGTCGCCTTCCCGACGGAAGCGGTGTCGACGTCTGTCGCTCGATCCGGTCCGTCGACCCCTCGATCCGCGCGATCATCCTGACCTCCTACGACGACGACGAGGCGCTGTTCGCCGCGATCATGGCCGGCGCGGCCGGGTACGTGCTCAAGCAGATCGTCGGCAACGACCTCCTCGACGTGGTCCGCAAGGTCGCCGACGGGCAGTCGCTGCTGGACCCGGCGGTCACGCAGCGGGTGCTCGACCGGCTGCGCGACGGCGGCGCCTCGGAGCCCTCCGAGCTCCGTTCGCTGACCCCGCAGGAGCGCCGCATCCTCGAGCTGGTCGCCGAGGGACTGACCAACCGGCAGATCGGCGAGCAGCTGTTCCTGGCCGAGAAGACGGTCAAGAACTACGTCACCAGCATCCTCACCAAGCTCGGTCTCGAGCGTCGCACCCAGGCCGCGGTGCTGGCCTCCAAGCTGCTGAGCTGACCAGCCACACCCGCGAGCGCACCCCGTTGCTGACCTGCGCACGTCGATGACGCTGTCCCTCGCGTCCGCGGACACCGAGCTGGACGAAGAGCGTCGTCGCGCGTTGCGCCGGATGCGCAGCGTGGCAGTCGGGCTGCTGCTGTTCGCTGCCGTCGTCTACGTGCTGACCCTGGACCAGGACGGCTTCCTCGGGTTCGTCAACGCCGGCGCCGAGGCCAGCATGGTCGGCGCGATCGCCGACTGGTTCGCCGTGGTCGCACTCTTCAAGCACCCGCTGGGCCTGCCGGTGCCTCACACCGCCCTGGTGCAGAAGCGCAAGGACATGTTCGGGCGGGGGCTGGAGGAGTTCGTCTCGGAGAACTTCCTCCAGAAGGGCATCGTCTCGAGCCGCGTCCGCGAGGCCGCGCCGGCCGAGAAGGTCGGGAGCTGGCTGGCGCAGGAGGCTAACGCTCGCCGCGTCGTCCTCGAGGCCGCCGACATCCTGCGCACCGGCCTGCTGCGCATCCGGGACGACGACATGGCGGACTTCCTCAACCAGGTCGTCGTGCCCAGGTTCATGGAGGAGCCGATCAGCCCGCTCGCCGGGCGGCTGCTGCAGGAGATCGTGGAGGACCGCGCCCACACCCGTCTGGTCGACCTCCTGCTGGAGGAGGCCGGCGACTGGCTGCGGGACAACGAGGCCACCTTCCACGACGTGGTCGTGGAGCGGGCACCGTGGTGGGCCCCCGACTCGGTGAACGAGCGGGTGATCAGACGCCTTCACCTGGAGCTGGTGCGATGGATCGAGGAGATCCACCGCGAGCCCTTCCACCGGTCGCGGCTCGCTCTCGACCGGCTGCTGCAGCAGTTCGCCGGCGACCTGCTGCACGACGAGTCGACCATCGCTCGCATGGAGGCCTTCAAGCAGCGGATGCTGGAGCACCCGCAGGTCAGCAACACCTACATCTCCCTGTGGAACGCGATGCGCGCCGCCCTCGTCGACTCCCTCGAGGACGCCGAGGGGGCGCTGGTCAGGCGTGGGGTCACCGAGCTGAGGGCTTTCGGCGAGCGGCTGGGCCGGGACGCCGCGCTGCGCGACCGACTCGACGAGCGTGCAGCGGGCCTGGCGGTCTTCTTCGTCGACCGCTACGGCCGCGACCTCACCTCGGTCATCACCCACACCATCGACGAGTGGGACGGCAAGCAGGCCTCGCGCAAGATCGAGCTCCACGTCGGCAAGGACCTGCAGTTCATCCGGATCAACGGAACCATCGTCGGCGGGTTGGTGGGCGTCCTGATCCACGCCGCGGTGCTGGTCTCGTGAGCCGACGCATCGCCGGCTCACGCGGTCGCCGGCGTCCCGAGCCCCTCACGGTCGGGATCACCGGGGAGACGATCAGGCTGGGCCAGCTGCTGAAGCTTGCCGACCTCGTGGAGTCGGGGACCGAGGCCAAGGAGGCGATCGCCGGGGGAGAGGTGACCGTCAACGGAGAGGTCGAGACCCGCCGCGGCCGCCAGCTGCGGACGGGGGACCGGATCGAGCGCGCCGGTCACCCGCCGGTCGTCATCGGCGTCCAGGACGGCGACATCGACGTCCCGTGGTGACAGACAGACCCCCTCAGCGCGCGTCCATCAGGTCGACGACGAAGATCAGGGTCTCGCCGGGCTTGATGACGCCGCCGGCACCGCGGTCGCCGTAGGCCAGGTGGGGCGGGATGACCAGCTTGCGACGGCCGCCCACCTTCATGCCCTGCACCCCGGTGTCCCAGCCCGAGATGACCTGGCCGACGCCGAGGCGGAACTGCAACGGTGATCCTCTGTCGTACGAGGCGTCGAACTGCTCGCCGGTCGAGTGGGCGACGCCCACGTAGTGGACGCTGACGGTGGAACCGGGCTTGGCCTCGACGCCGTCCCCGAGGGTGACCTCGGTGACCTCCAGGTCGGCGGGCGGCGGGGTGTCGGGGAAGTCGATCTCGGGCTTGTCCATGCCGCCCACCCAATCACGCCGCCCGACCGCGCCGTGCAGTGAGCCGGCGCGCTGCCCGGGGGGTGCTGCTCGGGTCAGGTCTGGTGGACGTAGCTGTCGAGCTGGTCGCGCTCGAACTGCAAGGTGCTGATCTTGTGCTTCACGACGTCACCGATGCTGACGACGCCGCAGAGCCCGTCGGGCCCGATGACCGGCACGTGCCGGATCCGACGCTGCGTCATCTCCTCCATGATCTGGTCGAGGTCGGAGTCGGGATCGCACGTGTGTACCTGCGCTGGTCATGATCGTCTCGACCGCGGTGTCGAGCACCGAGTCGTTCTCGTGCAACCGGCGCACGATGTCGCGCTCGGAGACGATGCCGTCCAGCTGTCTGCCGTCCCTGCTGACCACCAGTGCGCCGATGTTCTTCTCCGCGAGCAGGGTCACCAGCTCACGGACGGTGGCGTCGGGAGCGATGGTCACCGCCCCGGTGATGTCCTTGGCCTCGACGATGTCCCTGATGCGCATGGTCCGAGGCTAGACCACCTGCCAGCCCCTCGGGTAGGGACTGAGGACCGTTGTGGTGTCGATCGTGAGCAGACGGGTGCTCTGCGCCCCAGCAGCGGCACGTCGCGCGACCTGACACACTCCTCGTGTGCCCGACGACTCCCGACTCGCCCGTCACGGAGTGGTCATGGCAGTGGCGCTCATGGGGTGGCTGACCGTCGTCCTGGGGATCGACCACGACGGCTCGCTGAGCACCCAGCGGGTGGTGGGCGTGGTGACGTGGGGGGTGCTGGCGCTCGCGCTGGTCACCGCCAGCCCGCTGGTCCGGGTACAGACCCTGGTCGTGGTGGCCTTCGCCACCGTCGTGGAATACGTCTTCTCTCCCGGCCTGGAGGTCTACCTCTACCGCTTCGACAACGTCCCCGCCTACGTGCCGCCCGGGCACGGTCTGGTCTACCTGTCGGCCTACGCGCTGGGGCACCACCCGTGGGTGCGGGCGAGACTGCGGGTCTTCGGCGCGGTCGCTGTCCTCGTGCTGGCGGGGTGGGTGGCGTGGACGTTCGTCGGCCCGCGTCCGGACGTGCTGGGCGCCTTCTGGTTCGTGTGCCTGCTGGCGTTCCTACGCTGGGGGCCGTCGCGTGAGGTCTATGTCGGGGCGGCGTACGTCGTCACCTGGCTCGAGGTCGTCGGGACCGAGCTCGGAACCTGGGCGTGGCAGGCACACGACCCGATCCTGGGCATCAGCATCGGCAACCCCCCGAGCGGCGCGGCCGGGGGCTACGGCTGGTTCGACCTCGCGGCGCTGCTCGCGGCGCCATGGCTGCTGGCGCGGTGGCGGGTGGCGACCGGAGGCACCGTGGCCGCCGACGCGACCGAGGACGACGCCCGCCTCACTGTGGAGGAGTCTCGGGACGCTGTCGTGAGGTGAGGTCGAAGACGGTCCCGCCGCGGCCCTCGGCCTGGCCCGGCTCGAGGTCGGGATCGATCTGCACGCGGCGCTCGGCGCGGTCCTCGCCCACGGCGCCGAGGAAGCCGAGCACCGTCTCGTGCAGGATGCCGTTGCTGGCCAGCGCGTTGCCCCCGTGCGGGCCGTCGTTGCCGTCGAGCCCGGTGAAACGTCCGCCCGCCTCCCGCACGATCACCTCCAGCGCCGCCATGTCGTAGAGCTCCAGGTCGGGCTCGGCAGCCAGGTCCAGGGAACCCTCGGCCACCATCATGTAGCTCCAGAAGTCGCCGTAGGCCCGGGTTCGCCAGCATCGCCGGGTCAACGCCAGGAAGTCGTCGAGCTGGCCGCGCTCCTCCCACCCGTCGAGGGAGGAGTAGGAGAACGACGCATCAGCAAGCCGGGAGACGTCGGACACCCGGCACGAGCCGGCCTTGTACAGCGACTTCCCGGTGAAGGCGCCGCCGCCCTTCATGGCCCACCACCTGCGGCTCAAGGTGGGTGCCGACACCACCCCGACCATCACCTCGTCCTCGACCATGAGCGAGATCAGGGTCGCCCACACCGGCACCCCGCGGACGAAGTTCGCGGTGCCGTCGATCGGGTCGACCACCCAGCGGCGTGAGCTGCTCCCGGTCGACCCCTGCTCCTCGCCGAGCACCGCGTCGCGGGGCCGGGCGCGGGAGAGGGTGCGGCGGATGCCCTCCTCGACCGCCCGGTCGGCATCGGTGACCGGGGTCAGGTCGGGCTTGGTGTCCACCCGCAGGTCGAGCGCCCGGAACCGGTCGACCGACAGGGAGTCGGCGTCGTCGGCCAGCACGTGGGCAAGGCGCAGGTCGTCGGTGAAGCTGGTGGGCATGGAGGTCAGGCTATGCCGACTGCTCAGGACCCGTCGTCGCGACTTGCCAGCAGCCGTCGATAGGACGCCAGCCGGGCTGGGTCGACCCGGCCCTCGCGGACGCCGTCGTCGAGGCCGCACTCCGGGGATGAGCTCTCGTGGTGACAGCCACGGGGGCAGCCGCCGGTGAGCTCTGCCAGGTCGGGGAAGGCAGCCAGGAGGTTCTCGGGCTGCACATGGGCCAGGCCGAAGGAGCGGATGCCGGGGGTGTCGACGATCCACCCGGTGCCGTCGCTCAGCCGCAGCATCACCGCCGAGGTCGAGGTGTGGCGCCCCCGCCCGGTGACATCGTTGACCTGCCCCGTCGCTCGGTCGGCGCCCGGCACCAGGGCGTTGACGAGGGTGGACTTCCCGACGCCGCTGTGACCCAGGAGAACGCTGGTCCGGCCATGGAGCCGCTCCTTCAGCGGCCCCAGGTCCGTTCCGCGCCGGGTGACCACGAACGGAACCTCCAGCGGGCGATAGACCTCGAGCATCGGCTCGGCCGAGGCCAGGTCGGCCTTGGTGAGGCACAGGAGGGGGTCGATGCCGGCGTCGTAGGCGGCGACGATGGCGCGGTCGATGAGGCCGGTGCGTGGCTCGGGTTCGGCCAGGGCCACCACCACGACCAGCTGGTCCGCGTTCGCCACGACCACCCGTTCGACGGGGTCGGAGTCGTCGGCGGTGCGGCGCAGGACGGTCGCGCGCTCTGTCACCTCCACGATCCGCGACAGGCTCCCGTCGTCGCCGGACACGTCGCCGACCAGTCGCACCCGGTCACCGACCACGACACCTTTGCGACCCAGCGGCCGCGACTTCATCGCCGTGACCACGCGGTCGGGGGTCTCCTCCAGGTGGACGGTGAAGCGGCCCCGGTCCACGGCGACGACCCGAGCCGGCACCGCGTCGTCGTAGGAAGGACGCTCCTTGGTGCGCGGGCGGGTCCGTCGCCGGGGGCGGTCGAACGCCTCGTGTTCGAGGTGCTCGAACCGGCTGCGCCGGCTCATCGGTCCCCCTCGACCATCTCGACCCAGGCCTCCTCGAAGCCGGGGAACGTCTTCGCCGTGGTGCCGACGTCCTCGACCAGGAGACCCGGCACCCGGAGTCCGAGGATCGCTGCCGCATGGACCATGCGGTGGTCGGCGTAGGTGGCGAACCTGCCGCCGTGCAGCGGGGCGGGGCGGAGGTCAAGGCCGTCGTGGTGCTCGGTGACGTCTCCTCCCAAGGCGTTCAGCTCGTGGCGTAGCGCTGCCAGACGGTCGGTCTCATGGCCCCGGATGTGCGCGAGTCCGCGCAGCCGCGAGGGGGTGTCGGCGAGTGCGCACAAGGCCGCGACCGCGGGCGCAAGCTCACCGATGTCGCGCATGTCGACGTCGATACCGGTCAGCCGGTCGGTGCCGTGAAGGCTCAGTCCCTCCGGTCCCAGCTCGGCTCGGGCACCCATCGCCCTCGAGGAGGCGCGGAACCACCGCGCCCGGCTGGGTGGTCTCCGTGGGCCAGTCGCTCACCGTGACGCGGCCCCGGCTCACCGCGGCCGCCGCCAGGAAGGGGGCGGCATTCGACAGGTCCGGCTCCACGCTCACGTCGATCGCCTTGATCGGCCCCGGGCGCACGTGCCAGACGTCGGGCTCGGAGTCGTCGACCTCGACGCCACGCTCGCGCAGCATGGCAACGGTCATGTCCAGATGGGGTCGGGAGGGGACCGGAGGGCCGACGTGGCGCAGTACCAGTCCAGCGTCGTACCGAGCGCCGGCGAGCAGCAGGGCCGAGACGAACTGGCTGGAGGCCGAGGCGTCGATCGAGACCTCTCCACCCGCGACCTGCCCCGAGCCGTGGATGGTGAACGGCAGGGCACCCCGACCGTCATCGTCCACCTGCACGCCCAGCTCACGCAGCGCCTGGAGCACGGCGGACATCGGACGGGTGCGCGCGTGGGCGTCGCCGTCGAACGTGATGCTCCCGGTCGTCGTGGCGGCCACCGGCGGAACGAACCGCATCACCGTGCCCGCGAGCCCGCAGTCCACGCGGCCGGAGGTCACGGTCGCTCCGGGCACGACGTGCCAGTCCGGGCCGGTGCGGTCGATGGCGCACCCGAGGGCACCGAGCGCGCCCACCATCAGCTCGGTGTCGCGCGAGAGCAGGGCTCCGCGCACCGTGGAGGAACCGTCGGCCAAGGCCGCCAGGACCAGGGCACGGTTGGTCAGCGACTTCGACCCGGGCACCCGGACCGTGGCGTGCACCGGTCGCTCAGCGGTCGGCGCGGGCCACAGGTCGTCGGGCATCGGACTCATCCTAGGCCGCAGGGAGTGCACGGCCCGGGGACCGGTGGTCTTCGGGGACCCGTCACCTACCCCGCTTGCCGTCCTCCTGGTGCTTGCCGTCCTTCTCGTGCTTGCTGCTCCTCTTGTCGGCCTTGGGGGTCTTGTCAGCCTTGGGGGTCTTGGTGGGCTCGCTCTTGGGGGTCTTGTGAGCCTTGGGGGTCTTGGTGGGCTCGCTCTTGGGGGTCTTGTGAGCCTTGGGGGGCGTGGTGGGCTCGCTCTTGGGGGTCTTGTGAGCCTTGGGGGTCGTGGTGGGCTCGCTCTTGGGGGTCTTGTGAGCCTTGGGGGGCTTGGCGGGCTCGCTCTTGGGGGTCTTGTGAGCCGTGGGGGGCTTGGGGGGCTTGCTCTTGGCGGGCTCCTTGGTCGTGCGCGGCTCGGCCGCCTGATCGGCCCCGCCCGGCACAGCGGCCGTCGTCGACGTGCCGCCGGGCCGCGGTGACTCCGAGCGCGTGGCGCTCGAAGTGGTCGGCCTGACGGGGGCGGCAGCAAGTGCTGGACGCTGGTGGCCACGGGTCTGCGCGGGCTCGAGCCCGCGCTTGAGCGCGGTGATCGCCTCGACCACGATTCGGGCCAAGCCGAGCGTGCCCTCCGCGGCCACGTGGCCGCGGCCGTCAACAGTGAGGCCGGCGCTGTTGTTCGACGTGTCCGGGTCGTCAGCACCCAGGAGGGACGCGGTGAACGTGAGGTCGACCGAGGCGCCCGGTGCGAGCCGGGAGGTGCCGACCCTCAGGTCGAGGTGCTCGACGCGCCCCGTCGTCGCGCACACGACGCGGTCAGCAGCGACGAGGTCGCACCCATGGGACAGGGGGCTCAGGTCAGCCCTGCCGTCGCCCACCTGGGAGACGTCGATGACCAGCGGATGGCGGTCCTTGCCGACGGGCAGTCCGGAGACGCTGACGCGGACATCGCCGTGTCCAGTCCGGGTCGACGCGCTCAAGGAGATGTCGTAGCCGGCCTGCCCCGGGGGTGCCCCAGTGGTGGCCCCGGTGGTGGGGGTGGTGGCGCCGGTGGTGGGGGTGGTGGCGCCGGTGGTGGGGGTGGTGGCGCCGGTGGTGGGGGTGGTGGCGCCGGTGGTGGGGGTGGTGGCGCCGGTGGTGGGGGTGGTGGCGCCGGTGGTGGCCCCGGTGGTGGGGGTGGTGGCGCCCGTGGTGGGGGTGGTGGCGCCCGTGGTCGGGGTGGTCGGGCCACTGCCCGGCCGGGTCGGCCGGAACGTGAGCGACAGGGAGTCCGTCACCTGGTCCGTCGCCTGACCCGGCAGCCGGATGCTGACGGTGACGGTGTCCTCGACCAGGCTCGCCGGGTAGCGGATCGGGAGGGTCAGCGCCCAGGTCCCCTCGACCAGACGCGGAAGCGCGGCCAGACCGGCTCCGCCGACGCCGGCCTGGGCATCACCGACGGAGCAGAGTGCCGTGTCGGTCCCGGACACCTCACACTGGTCGCCGGGCTGCTGGAAGTGCACGAGTCCCGACTCCGAGGTCAGCCGCACCTCGACTGCGCTCGCATCCGGGGGCACGGCATCGAGGACCAGGCGAAGCGCGTCGTCGTCGAGCGACGCGCTTGCGATCGTCATGGTCGGCGCTGCGGCGGTCGTCGCCCCCGGTTCCCCGGTCCCGGACGTGGGCGGAGCTTCGGGTTCCGGCGACGGTTCCGCGACCTGTTCGGTGCCGAGCACGGTCAGGCCGGGAGTGGGCGGGAGCGAAGCCGCCGGCTGCTCCAGGGTGGCCGGGCCCGCGACCAGGAGCCGTTGGCCGCCGTCGTCGGGTGCCGGGCGCCTCTCACTGTCCGGGTCGTCGGTCTGCCGTGTGGTGTCCGGGCGGGTGCCGTTCGAGGGTGTGCTGCTCGCGACCGGGCCGACGGCTGCGTCGTCGGCCCCGACAGAGCGGTCCGGTGGTCCCGGCACCGTGGTGGTGATCGCCAGCGCCACGATGGCGGCTGCGGCCGCCCCCACGACGGTGGCGCTGGTGTGGGCAGTGGCGAAGTCCTTGACGCGGCTCCAGAGCACCACGGCGCTGGCGCCGCCGGGACCCCCCAGGCCAGCGAGATATCCGGCCGAGAGGCTGCCGAGGAGAAGCGGAGCGATCACGCCGGCAAGGTTGGAGTTGACCTCGGCCAGCTCGAGGTACATCGCGGTGCAGGGGCGGCACTCGCGAAGGTGGGCGTCGATCTTGGTGGTGTCGCGGCGAGACAGACCTTCGCGGACGTAGCTCCCGAGGTGCTCGGTGACCCAGCGGCAGTTCGCCTCGTCCGTCACCCGCAGGTGGGCGCTCAGGAAGGCCTGGCGCAACCCCTCCCTGGCCCGGTAGGCCAGCGCGGAGACCGAGTTGGGACTCATCCCCAGCAGCAGCGCGACCTCGACGGGCTTCTGGCCCTCGACCTCGAGATGCCACAGCACCAGCTGCCATCGCTCGGGAAGCGAGCTGAACGCCCGAGCCGCTGCGCTGCTCTCGAAGCGGTCCACCGCGGTGTCCTGGAAGGGGATCCCGGGGTCGAACGCCGTCATGTCCTCCGACGGGGTCAGGCGCGCCTCACCGCGCACCCGGTCGACGTGCAACCGACGGATGACCGTGAGCAGGTAGGCGCGGAACGCCAGGTCCGGGCCCTGCCCGGCCTGGAGCAGTGCCATGACCTTGGTGAACGCCTCGGAGACCAGGTCGTCGGCGTCGCTGCCGCGCAACAGCTGGCGAGACAGTCGTCGCGCCGCCTCGACATGCCGGATGTAGAGCTGCCCGAACGCGTCGTTGTCCCCGCCGCGGACCAGAGCGATCAGCTCGGCGTCGCTGCGCACATCAGGGGGGGACAGCAACTCGGTCATAGAAATCCTGGATGATGTCGCCTACGTACGAATCGTCCCCCTATGGGCGATGACTTTACCCCGACTTGGGTCATCTGAGGAGGGGGCGAGGGGGTCGAATCGTGCCGCACCTCCACAAAGTAAAGCCCCGGCGCGGGATCTGCAGGTGAAACGGCCAATGTCAGAGGGTCGACAATCCGGAGAGCACCCTCCCGGCAACGCCCGGCTCGTCGGGCAGGCCCTCGATCCAGATCCGCACACCGGCGGCCCCTGGTGCCGCCGACAGCATCTGCCGCAGGCCGACCGCCGTGGCGCCCAGCTGGGCATCTCGCTGCACGAGCGCGACCACCTTGGCGTGTCCGACCCGAGCCAGGGTCTCCCCGCCGGGGAACGCCCCCCGGACCGCGTCCGCGGCACCGGCCAGGGACAGGGCATGTCGGAAGGGGTCGCTCAGCGATGGCGACGAGTCGCGACCCAGGTCCACCACCAGCAGCCCGTGGGTGGTGCGGGGCGTCGAGCCGAACCGGTCTGCCTCGCGGTAGACCTCGGCCAGACGGGCGCGCAGGTGCGCACTGCTGGCGAGCCCGGTGAGGGGGTCCTCGCACGACACCCCGCCGACGAACGCCAGCGTCTCCTCGCTCCAGGCGACCCCCAGGACCTCTGCGACCACGAAGGAAGGGTGTCCGAGGCCCAGCGCCGCGTACGTGGCGGCCAGCGCCGACAGCGCCTCTCCCAGGGAGGCGCCGTCGGCAGCCAGGGTGGCTCCGGCGACCGCACACGCTTGGCGTGGGTCGCGCCGAGCAGCCAGTGCGTCGGCCACCGCCTCGAAGCGGGCGGGTATGTCCCGTCGCTCCGGAGACGTCAGGTCGCGTCCGCCGGCGGGAGGCCGGCGACGCGAGAAGGCCGACAGGGGCATCGCGAGCATCCTTCCTCGTGCGGGCGGTCGGTCACCGGCGATGCGCCCCCTCCCGGAGGTGGCCCCCGGACGTGGAGCGGCGCCGCTCACTGATGGGACGAAGGAAGCGGCCGGCTGTGACGCGGTTGTGAGCAAAGAAGGCACCGTGGAGCAGACGGCGAGGGCTGGGTTCACATCTGGGTTCACATCTGGGTTCACATCTGGGTGGACATGCAGTTGGCTCTTGCCAAGCAGTTGGACAATCTCTATGGTTCTGTAAACCGCGACCGACGAGTGCTGCCGCCCCCGTCGAGTCCGCGTTCCCGTCCGCGAACGAACGGAGCACTGATGTCCCTCGATTCCCTCTCCGGCGCACCCCAGCCCGGCGTCACGGAGTGGCGAGACACCAAGCGTTACGCCTGGGTTCTCGGCGCTGTGATCCCGCTGATTCCCTTTGCGGCCTGGGGCCTGGTCGAGGCGACCGGCCTCAGTATGTTCTGGTACTTCGGGCCGTTGTTCGTGTTCGGCGTGATCCCGCTGGTCGACCTGCTCGTCGGCATCGACCCGAACAACCCTCCGGACGAGGTGATCGAGCGACTCGAGAACGATCGCTACTACCGATGGGTGACCTACGCGTTCATCCCGATGCAGTACCTCGCGTTCATCTGGACGGCGTGGATGCTGGGTCAGCCGCAGTACTCGGTGGGCGACAAGATCGGCATGGCGCTCACGATCGGCATGGTGGCCGGGATCGGGATCAACACCGCTCACGAGCTCGGTCACAAGAAGGAGAGCCACGAGCGCTGGTTCGCTCGCATCTGCCTGGCGCAGACGGCGTACGGCCACTTCTTCATCGAGCACAACCGCGGCCACCATGTCCGGGTCGCCACTCCCGAGGACCCGGCGAGCTCGCGCCTGGGCGAGACCATGTGGGGCTTCCTCCCGCGCACCATGGCCGGCTCCCTGACCAGCGCGTGGCGCCTGGAGAAGAAGCGCCTCGGACGGCGCCAGCGGAGCCCGTGGACGCTGAGGAACGACGTGCTCAACGCCTGGGCCATGACTCTGGTGCTCTGGGGAGCGCTGCTGGTCGCGTTCGGGGTGGGCATCCTGCCGTACCTGGTGCTCCAGGCCTTCGTCGGCATCTGGCTGCTGGAGTCGGTGAACTACCTCGAGCACTACGGGATGCGGCGCCAGAAGCTGGAGTCGGGGCGCTACGAACGCGTCAACCCGAGCCACAGCTGGAACAGCAACAACATCGGGACCAACGTTCTCCTCTACCACCTCCAGCGCCACAGCGACCACCACGCCAACCCCACCCGTCGCTACCAGGCGCTGCGCGACTACCCCGAGGCTCCGGTCCTCCCGACCGGCTATGCCGGCATGATCGTGCTCACCTGGGTGCCCGCGGTCTGGCGCACGGTGATGGACCCCCGGGTCGTCGCCCACTACGACGGGGACGTCACGCGGGCCAACATCGCGCCGCGCCGGGCGAAGCACTACCTCGCGGCCTACCGGCGCCCGACGGAGGAGGCAGCCGCCTGATGGCCCGGTTCCGCTGCCCCAGCTGTGACTACGTGTACGACGAGGAGCAGGGCGACCCTCACGAAGGATGGGCGCCGGGCACCCCCTTCGACCAGATCGACCACGACTGGTGCTGCCCGGACTGCGGAGTCCGCGAGCAGCAGGACTTCGAGCCGGTGTGACCCCCGCGCCAGGGTCCTCGCAGCCCTATCGCGCCGCGGTCCGCACCCTGCTGCGTGACCGCCTGCTCGATGCCGCCGCGTCCGTGTTCGCCACCGACGGCTGGCGCCGACTCACCATGGCCAAGGTCGCCGAACGCGCCGGTGTCAGTCGCCAGACCGTCTACAACGAGTTCGGCAACAAGCAGCAGCTGGCCGAGCAGCTGGTCCACCGCGAGCTTGACCAGTTCCTCGACACCGTCCAGCTGGCGTTCTCTGCCGAGGCGACAGTGAACGATGCCGTGCACGCCGCGGTGCTGGCCGCACTGGAGCTGGCGGCCAAGAACGACCTCCTGGTCGCGGTTCTGGAGGGGGGCCACTCCGGCGACACCGACCTGCTGCCCTTCATCTTCCAGTCCGCCGACCTGGTCCAGCGGGCCACCGACTTCGTCTACGCGCTCTTCCGCCAGCACCACCCCGACGTGCTGGACCTGGACGAGCGCACCGACACCGCGATGGAGTCACTGGTCCGGTTGGTGCTGAGCCATGTCAGCCAACCCACGCACAGTCCTGCCGAGACCGCACGGGAGCTGACCTGGGTCGTGGAGATGGTGGTCGCCGGCATGCTTGCCTCGAACGCGCAGGCGGAGGCCCGACCGTAGAGTGGGCCGTATGTGCGGCCGCTACGCCTCCAGTCGCAGCCCGGGGGACCTCGCCGAGGAGTTCGAGATCGACCGCGCCCGGCTCACCGAGACCGTCGCCGAGCCGTTGCCGCCGGACTACAACGTCGCCCCCACCAAGTCGGTGTACGCCGTGCTCGACCGCCCTGGGGGCCCACGTCAGCTCCGGACGGTCACGTGGGGCTTGGTGCCCTTCTGGGCCAAGGACCCGGCGGTCGGCAACCGGATGATCAACGCGCGGGTCGAGACCCTGGCCGAGAAGCCCGCCTACCGTCAGGCGTTCGCCAAGCGTCGCTGCCTGCTCCCTGCCGACGGCTACTACGAGTGGTACACCACCGAGCAGCTGGGCGCCTCGGGCAAGCCGCTCAAGCAGCCCTTCTTCATCCGTGCCGCCGACGGCTCCTCGTTGGCGATGGCCGGGTTGTACGAGATCTGGCGGGACCCCGACAAGGCCGACGACGACCCGGCGCGCTTCCGCTGGACGTGCACGGTGATCACGACGCGAGCCACCGACGAGCTGGGCCGCATCCACGACCGGATGCCGATGCTGGTGCCGCGGGACGGATACGCGGCGTGGCTGGACCCCGATTCCCTCGGAGACGCGGCGCGTGACCTCCTGGTGCCGGCGGCTCCGGGAAGGCTGGAGGCCTACCCGGTCTCGACCGCGGTCAACAACGTGCGCAACAACGGACCGGAGCTGCTCGCCCCGCTACCGGTCGACGAGCTCCCCGAGGGAGTCGAGGCATGACCTCCGTGCGCGAGGTGCGGACGCCGCACGGGCCGGCCCGGCTGCACACCAACCGTTCGCGGCATCCCGTCGCCACGCTGGTGCTGGGTCATGGCGCCGGGGGTGGTGTGGAGAGCCGCGATCTCGAGGCCCTGGCCCGGGGCCTGCCGCGCAGCGGCATCACCGTGGTCCGGGTCGAGCAGCCCTGGCGGCTGGCAGGACGCAAGGTGGCGCCCGCTCCCTCCGTTCTCGACGAGTGCTTCGTCGCTGCGGTCGACCAGCTCCGGGTCCGCACCCCCATGGTCGTCGGCGGCCGCAGCGCCGGAGCCCGGAGTGCCGCCCGCACCGCTGCCCACTTGGGCGCCTCGGGTGTGCTGGCCGTGGCGTTCCCGCTCCACCCACCGGGCAAGCCGGAGCGGTCACGGGCGGACGAGCTGCTCGGGGTCCGACTGCCGCTGCTGGTCGTGCAAGGGGAGCGCGACACCATGGGAGACCCGGGTGACTTCCCCGAGCACCTGCAGATGACGGTTCTTCCCTTGGCCGACCACGGACTGAAGGTGCCCGCCCGGTCAGAGCTGTCGCAGGACGAGGTGATGTCGATCCTCGTCGAAGCGACGATGGAGTTCGTGATGCGTGAAGTGGTGGGGAATCCCGGCGGCGCGGGTGGCGTTGCTCCCTGAGACAGGGACCGACAGGAGGTGCGCCATGACTGCAGTGCTCGCTGAGGGGCTCGCCCACGGGGCGTGGGCGCACCCGGCTCGGTCGGGCCGTTGCATCGGCTCCCGCTAGGCTGGAGGACGATGCCCGACGACCAGCACTCCGACTCCAGCGCGGAGTCCGACTCCACCACCAGATCCGACCAGGATCAGGCGGAGCTGACTGCGCGCTTCGAGCGCGACGCGCTGCCGTACCTGGACCAGCTCTACGCGGCCGCGATGCGCATGACGCGCAACCCCGCCGATGCCGAGGACCTGGTGCAGGAGACCTTCGCCAAGGCCTACGCCGCCTTCCACCAGTTCAAGGAAGGCACCAACCTCAAGGCGTGGCTCTACCGCATCCTCACGAACACGTTCATCAACACCTACCGCAAGAAGCAGCGCGAGCCGCAGCAGTCGATGAGCGAGGACGTCGAGGACTGGCAGCTCCACCGTGCGGAGTCGCACACCTCGACGGGACTGAAGTCGGCGGAGATGGAGGCCCTCGAGGGACTCCCGGACTCCGACGTCAAGGAGGCGCTGTCCGCCCTCCAGGAGGACTTCCGGCTCGCCGTCTACCTCGCCGACGTCGAGGGGTTCCCGTACAAGGAGATCGCCCAGATCATGGGCACCCCCATCGGCACCGTGATGTCCCGGCTGCACCGCGGGCGTCGTCAACTGCGCGAGCTGCTCGCGGACTATGCCCGTGACCGTGGGATGCGGGTGGACGCGGGGGCAGGTTCATGAGCTGCGGCGAGCACCACGACGTCGACTGCGCCGAGATCCTCGCGCGCCTGGTCTTCTTCGTCGACCACGAGCTCGCCGACGCCGACGAGGAGCGGATCCAGCACCACCTCGAGGAGTGCGCGCCGTGCTTGGCCGAGCAGCAGGTGGAGAGCACAGTCAAGGCGCTGGTGGCGCGTTCCTGCTGGGACCAGGCGCCTGAGCGGCTGCGGCAACGGATCCAGCTGAGCATCCGCGAGGTCCACATCGAGATCGGCGAACGCCGCCTCGACCCCTGAGGCGGGGCTCAGGCGTTGGGGCGCTTGCCGTGGTTGGCGTTCTTCTTCTTGCGCGCGCGGCGCTTGCGTCCGGTCTTGCCCATGCTGGTTCACTCCTCGTCCGTGGGGTCGCACCATTGTCTCAGGTGCCGGCTCGGCGTCGGCACCAGGCATGCCAGCATGGGCCCCATGGCGAGTCTCGACTTCACGGTCACTGCTGCCGACACCGCACGCGCCGTCGGTTCCGGCGACCTCGACGTGCTGGGCACACCGCGGTTGCTGGCGTGGATGGAGGCGGCGACGTGTGCCGCGCTCGCCGAGGACCTGGACGAGGCGGAGACCAGCGTCGGCACCGCGGTCTCAGCTGGAGCACCTGCGCCCGAGTGCGCTCGGTGACCAGCTGCGCGTCGAGGCGTCGTTGGCCCACCGGGAGGGGCAGGTGGTCCGCTTCCAGGTCACCGCTCACGACCCCCAGGGGCGCCTGGTCGGCACGGCCGAGGTGAGCCGTGCCGTGGTCGATCGCGAGCGTTTCACCGCGCGACTCGGCGGCCGCGCGACCTAGATGCCGAAGGTGGTGCGCGGGTAGGTCGCGTCGACGTCGGTGATCACGTTGACGAGGTAGGGCACCCCGGAGGCAAAGGCGCGGTCCAGGGCGGGGCCGATCTCGCGGGGATCGGTGACCATCTCGCCGCCTCCCCCCAGGGCCGTGACCACCTCGTCGTAGCGCGTGCGCGGGGCCAGGTCGGCGATGACGTCATAGCCGTAGAGCATCTGCATCGGGCCCTTCTCCAGTGCCCAGGCCGAGTTGTTGCCGCACACCATCACCACGGGGAGCCCGTGCCGGATCAGGGTGTCGACGTCCATGAGCGACATCCCGGCCGCCCCGTCCCCGAGCAGCAGCACCACCTGGCTCGACGGCCGGGCAAGTCTCGCCGCGATGGCGGCACCGAGCCCGGCCCCGAGGCATCCGAACGGACCAGGGTCGAGCCAGCCGCCCGGCAGCTTGGGCTCGACATACTTGCCGGCGAACGAGACGAAGTCGCCGCCGTCTCCGATGACGACCGCGTCGTCCTCCAGGCGGGGCAGCAGCTCGCCGTAGATCCGGGCGGGATGCACCGGGTCCGCCTCCGCCGGTGAGCAGCTCACGGTCACGCCCAGCCGCCGCCCGCACCGTGTCCTGCAGCTGCTCGACCCACGACGACCAGTCGGGACGTCGGATCTGCTGCTCCAGTGCGGTGTGGACGCCGTCGAGGGCTGCGGTGAGATCGCCGCACGCCGAGGCGACGAGGTCGGCGTGGCCGCTGACCTGGCCGGGGGAGTCGGCGATGTGGACGACCTTGGCCGGCGGGGCGCCGTCCTTGCCGCCGAAGACGCCGTAGGAGAGTCGGAAGTCCAGCGGGGTCCCGACCACGACGACCAGGTCGGCTGTGCCGAGCGCCTTGCTGCGCGCCTTGGTGACCAGCAGGGGATGGCCACCGGGCACGATGCCACGGCCCATGCCGTTGGCGATGGCGGGAAGCCCGGCGTCCTCCACCAGCCGCAACGCGGCTTCCTCGGCGCCGTCGGCCCACACGTCGCTGCCGATGACGAGCACAGGCCTCGAGGACTCGGCGAGCAGCCGGCCCACCTCCGCGACCGCCTCCGGGTCGGGGTCCAGGCCCCTGGTGCGCTCCGGCGTCGGGCGCTCCACCGTGCTGCTGTCGAAGAACGTGTCCATCGGGACATCGAGGAAGACCGGTCCCCGGTGGCTGGTGCGAGCCAGGCTGAACGCGGTGTCCACGGCGTCGGCGACCTCGTCGGCCCGGTGCACGGTGGACGCCCACTTGGTGACCGACTGCACCAGGGGCAGGTGGTCAAGCTCCTGGAGGCTCCCGGTGCCCCAGCGGTTGTCGGGGGCCCGGCCGCCGACGACCACGAGCGGCGCTCCGCTGAAGCTCGCCTGGGTGATCGGGCTGATGCCGTTGGTGATGCCGGGACCCGCGGTCAGGACAGCCAGCCCGGGTACGCGGGTCAGCTTCCCCACGGCTTCGGCGGCGAACACGGCGGTCTGCTCGTGGCGGACGTCGAGGAGCCGCATCGGCGGGTCGGCCTTGACCGCGCCGTCGTACATCGGGAAGACGTGCGCACCGGAGAGCGTGAACATGGTGTCCACCCCGTGGGCGGCGGCGACCGCGACCGCATGGGCCCCGCTGTGGGCCTCGACCGCACCGTCGGCGGTCGCCGGGGCGTCGGCGGGGGACTCGTCGGGACGGGCAGCGCCAGGTACGGAGGTCGTCATGACGGCAAACTATCGCGCTGACCTAGTCTTGCCGGATGCCGACGCTGACCGAGCTGTCGAAGGCACACACCGACCTCGACGAGGCGGACGTCGCCTTGCTGGCTCTGCTGCTCGCCGACTGGCAGATCATCGCCGACCTCTCCTTCGCCGACCTGGTGCTCTGGCTGCCCGACCGGGCCGGTCTGGGCTTCTGGGCGGCGGGGCAGAAGCGCCCCACCACCGGACCCACGGCGATCGTCGAGGACGTGCTGGGCACCTTCGTGCCGGCCGGTCGGCGGCCGCTGATCGACGAGGCCTGGGGGACGGGGAAGGTCGTCCGCGCAGGTGACCCCGAGCTGCGTGACTCGGTGCCGGTGAGGCTCGAGGCCATCCCGGTGGTGCGTGGGTCCCGGAGCGTCGGCGTCATCACTCGCAGCACCAACCTCATGGGACTGCGGACACCGTCCCAGCTCGAGCTGGCCTACCTGGCCACCGCGGCCGACCTCACCCGCATGATCGGCGAGGGGCTCTTCCCGTTCGCGGGCCTCGCGGTCGGACCACACGGACTCACCGCGCGTCGGTGACGGCTTCCTGCGGCTCGACGCCCAGGGGACGGTGACGTTCGCCAGCCCCAACGCGGTCTCGGTCTTCCGCCGGCTGGGGCTCACCCACGACCTCTCCGGACGCGATCTCGCGGGGACGGCACGAGAGCTGGTGCCGACTGCTCTCCGCACGGACGAGGAGACGTTGAGTGCGGTGCTGGGCGGCACCCGGGCACGCGACACCGAGATCACCGACGGGGAGACGGTGGTCATCGTGCGCTCCCTCCCGTTGCTGCGTGCAGCGACGTCGGGCGGCGGCCCCGAGCGCCGCCCGAGCCACACCGGTGCCTGCGTCCTGGTGCGCGACGTCAGTGACCTGCGTCGCCGAGACCGAGAGCTGGTCACCAAGGAGGCGACGATCCGCGAGATCCATCACCGGGTGAAGAACAACCTCCAGACGGTCGCCGCGCTGCTGCGGCTCCAGGCCCGTCGGGTCTCGGCCGACGGGGAGTCGCGTGACGCCTTGCAGGTGGCCGAGCGGCGGGTGGCGACGATCGCGCTGGTCCACGAGATGCTGAGCCACGCCCTGGACGAACGGGTGGACTTCGACGAGATCGCAGACCGGTTGCTGACCACGGTGTGCGATCTGGTCACGCCGACCGAGGAAGACCGTGGCCGGGTGACCACGTCGCGGAACGGCACGTTCGGGCCCGTCCCCGGAGACATGGCGACCACGTTGGCCATGGTGCTCAACGAGCTCCTCCAGAACGCGGTCGAGCACGCCTTCACCGGCCTCGACGCAGGACACGTGCACGTGGGAGTCGCCCGTGGTCGGGACGAGCTCGCCGTCGAGGTCAGCGACGACGGGCGGGGGCTGCCGGACGGTTTCGACCCCTCGTCGGGCACCAGCCTGGGCCTGTCGATCGTCCGTGCCCTCGTCGAAGGCGAGCTCCACGGCATGCTCGAGGTAGGCGCCGGCGAACGTGGCGGCACGAAGGTGCGGTTCAGCGCCCGCAGCCCGTCGAGACCGGGGGCGGCGTGATCAGACCCCCGCGCGCACCCGAGCGCGGGCATTGCGGCGCTTCAGCGCGCGACGCTCGTCCTCACTCAAGCCGCCCCAGACGCCATGGTCCTGGCCGGCCTCCAGGGCCCACGCGAGACACTGCTCGCGCACGTCGCATCGACGGCACACCTTCTTGGCTTCCTCGACCTGCGACAGGGCGGGCCCGGTGTTGCCGATCGGGAAGAAGAGCTCCGGGTCCTCGTCGAGGCACGCGGCACGATTGCGCCAGTCCATGGCGATGGGAACTCCTCTGTCGGCAGTGCGGGACCGTGTCTTGTTCACGGACATCGTTCGGTCGGGACGACGGATCCGGTCGTGACATCCCGAGTGACGTGCCGACTGAGTCGCCCCCAGGCCACCCAGCAGTCGATTTCGGTTGAGATGTTTCACGACGTGACGGTCCATGGTGACAACATTGGCGACCTCAAGCAAGGAAAAGGTCTGGTCAGTTCCGTCACATGGGACCTGGCTTCCCCAGTCCCGACAGCGGCGCAACCGCGCTGCGGCCCTGGTTGTTCCCGAAGCGGGGTGGCGGCGAGATCGCCGGTGAACGGACGCAGTGGGGGTCTGGGTAGCATGCGGGCCGTGACGAGTGAGGGTCTGCCCGGCTCCGGCGCCGAGCCACGTGCCACCGCCCCGCCCCCGCTCCAGGTGGCCAGCGCGCTGGCGGGGATCGAGGCTTTCGTGCTGCTCGCACTCGCGGTCAGCCTCGTGCCGGCGATGGAGACCGGGAAGTTCGCGATGGACATCACCTCGATCGTGTTCTTCCTGCTGTACGGCGGCACCCTGGGCTGGTGCGCCTGGCAGCTGCGCCGCTGCCAGTCGTGGGCGCGCTCGCCGGTGGTCTTCGCCCAGCTGATCCAGCTGGGCGTGGCGTACAGCTTCTGGGGAGACCCGACCACGGCCATCGCGATCGCCCTGGCGGTGACGGCGCTGCTGGTGATCGCCGGCGCCCTCCACCCCCAGTCGCTGCGTGCCCTTGCGCCCGACTGAAGCCGCGCTGGTCCGGGCTCAACCTCCGGGCCCGACCCCGCTCTAGACGGGGTGGGCCTCCTCCAGCTTCTGCCGAAGATCGGCGAGCGTGCGGCTGAGCAGGCGGCTCACGTGCATCTGGGAGATCCCCAGCTCCTCAGCGATCTGGGACTGGGTCATGTTCTTGAAGAAGCGCAGCAACAGGATCTTCTTGGCTCTGGCGTCCAGTGCGTCGAGCAACGGTTTGACCGTCTCCCGGTCGATGACGGCATCGAGCGCATCGTCGGTGTCGCCGAGCTGCTCGATGACCGCCCCCACGTCCCCGGCGGGGTCAGGGGCGTCCAGGGACAGGGGGCTGTAGGCGTTGGCCGACTCCAGCCCCTCGATGATCTCCTCCTCGCTGAGGCCGGCCCGCTTGGCGAGCTCGGCCACGGTGGGAGAGCGACCGAGCTCTTGGCCGAGGTCGGAGACCGCCTGGCTGATCACCGCCTGCATCTCCTGCAGCCGGCGTGGCACCCGGATGGTCCAGCCGCGGTCGCGGAAGTGACGCTTGATCTCCCCGACGATCGTGGGGGTGGCATAGGTGGAGAAGGCCACGCCGCGCTCGGAGTCGAACCGGTCGATGGCCTTGATCAGCCCGATCGTGGCCACCTGCACGAGATCCTCGTGGGACTCGCCGCGGTTGCCGAACCGGCGGGCGAGGTACTCGGCCAACGGCAGGTGCAGCTCCACCAGCTCGTGACGCGTGGCCTCAGCCGGTCCCGGAGCCGAGGAGCGCATCTGCTCGAACAGCTCGGCGGTGC
Organism: uncultured Actinomycetota bacterium; assembly: GCA_963801135.1. Lineage (GTDB taxonomy): Bacteria > Actinomycetota > Actinomycetes > Propionibacteriales > Nocardioidaceae > Marmoricola_A. The sequence continues at coordinate 256,756 of CAWDDN010000001.1, forward strand.
GCCGGTGCAGCTCCGAGCTGTCACTGGTGGAAGTGCTGTCGCTGGTGGAAGAGGTGCTCTCCGGGTCCGTGGCGAGGCCCGGGTCTGCCCTGGTCATGACTCCTGCCCCGCCCTTCGCGTCAGGGTCACCACGAGCCGGTCGTCGTCGACGCGGGTGGCGGCCTCGTCGGCCAACGCAGAGAGCACGCGCCAGGCGAAACCGTGGTGCGAGGGAGCCCGAGGCGTCTCGCAGGTGGTGGCGACCTCGATGGTCACCGCCTGGTCCTCGACCCAGAACGAGCAGGCCAGCTGTGCCCCGGGACGCGCCTGACCGAGCAGGATGGCGCAGGCCTCGTCGACCGCGATCCGCAGGTCGTCGATGTCCTCCAGAGTGAAGTCGATCCGCGTCGCCAGGCCGGTGGTGGCCGTCCTGAGGACCCCCAGGTACGAGCTGTCCGCCGGCACGGTGAGGCGGGCGTCGGGGGCATGGTCGGGGAGCACGGTGGTGAGCTTCTCCTGGTGGGGTGGCGCGTGGTCGGCGGCAGTGGCAAGGGTCCCGGGGTGAGAACGGCCGGCCGGGGTCGGACCCGACCGGCCTGCGCAGAGCGAGCTTCGCAGTCTCAGCCCTGCTTGGTCTCGGTGAAGATCTGGGAGATCTCCTCGATCTTGGCGAGCAGCTCGTCGGCCTTCGCCTCGTCGAAGGTGCCCTTCGCGCCGGCGGCTCCGGCGAGCTTGGTGGCCTCGTTGAACAGCTGGTGCAGCTGCGGGTACTTCTCGAAGTGCGGCGGCTTGAAGTAGTCGGTCCACAGCACCCAGAGGTGGTGCTTGACCAGCTCGGCGCGCTGCTCCTTGATGAGGACGGCGCGTGTGCGGAAGTCCGGGTCGTCGTTGTCAGCGACCTTGCCGATGATCGCCTTGACGGATTCGGCCTCGATGCGGGCCTGGGCTGGGTCGTAGACCCCGCACGGGAGGTCGCAGTGAGCGTGGACGTCGAGCATCGGTGCGAAGATCCGCGAGAGCATGGGTTCCCCTTCGGTCGGCTGCTGTCGTTGCTGGGGTGACACTACTCCGCTCATGGGCTCGCTGACAGAAGGGCTTGACGCACGGCCGGCCGGCAAGGAGTCGCGCGTCACGGGCACGTCGACCGGTTCACGAGGAGGTGGCTGATGCGGGTCGGCTGGGCACGGGTGCACGGTCGCTCCATGGAGCCGACCCTGCGTCCGGGTGACCGCTTGCTGCTCCTCCACGGAGCGAGGCCCCACCCGGGGGTCGTGTGCGTGGTGCGACTGCCTGACGGCACGATCGCGGTCAAGCGGGTGGTTCGTCGCGAGGCCGACGGCTGGTGGGTCGAGCGCGACAACCCGGTCGAGGGAGTGGACTCCTGGCTGGTCGGCGCGCTCCCTGAGAGCGACGTTCTGGCCGTCGCCGTGCTCCGGGCGTGGCCGCGGCCCCGACTGCTGCGACGCCATCGGGGTCTCACCTGAGGAACGGCTGTGTCAGACTCACCTGTTGGCATGTCGGCTAGCGATGGAAGGTCCGGATGACGCACTCCTCCCCGTCGCCCCACGGTTCGGCCGCAGGGCCCGGTCAGCACTCGCGCGCCGGCTCGCCGGTCTTCGACCTGCACCACGGCGGCAAGATGGAGATCGCCTCCACGGTTGCCCTGGACGACCGCGACGACCTCTCCCTTGCCTACACCCCGGGCGTGGCCCAGGTGTGCGAGGCCATCGCGGAGGACCCCTCCCTGTCGGCCGAGTACACCTGGGTCTCCAACACCGTCGCGGTGGTCACCGACGGCACCGCGGTGCTGGGGCTGGGTGACATCGGTCCGGCCGCAGCCATGCCGGTGATGGAGGGCAAGGCCGTTCTGTTCAAGCACTTCGGTGGCGTTGATGCGGTGCCGATCTGCTTGGACACCATCGACACCGACGAGATCGTCGAGACCGTTGTCCGGCTCGCTCCCAGCTTCGGCGGCATCAACCTCGAGGACATCTCGGCACCCAGGTGCTTCGAGATCGAGCAACGCCTCAAGCAGCGCCTCAACATCCCCGTCTTCCACGACGACCAGCACGGCACCGCCGTCGTGGTGCTCGCCGCGCTCGAGAACGCGCTCCTGATCACCGAACGCCTCCAGGAGACGACCCGGGTCGTCATCTCGGGCGCCGGGGCCGCGGGAGTGGCCGTGGCACGGATCCTCCTGGCCGCCGGGATCAAGGATCTCGCGGTCCTGGACCGGCGCGGGATCCTCCACAGCTCGCGCCACGACCTCACTCCGGTCAAGGCCGAGCTGGCGACCGACACCGCGGACATCACCGGCCGCCGAGGCTCGCTCACCGACGCCATGGCGGGTGCCGACGTCTACATCGGGGTGTCCGGCGGCACGGTGCCAGAGGAGATCGTCTCCTCCATGGCGGACGACGCCATCGTCTTCGGTCTGGCCAACCCGAACCCCGAGGTGCATCCCGACCTGGCGCAGCGGTTCGCCCGGGTCGTCGCCACTGGCCGGTCCGACTTCCCGAACCAGATCAACAACGTGCTGGCCTTCCCGGGCATCTTCCGGGGCGCCTTCGACGTCCGGGCCACCGCGATCACCGAGGGCATGAAGCTGGCCGCCGCCAACGCGTTGGCCGGCCTGGTCGCCGACGACCTCCGCGAGGACCACATCATCCCGTCGCCCTTCGACGCCCGCGTCGGTCCCACGGTTGCGGAGGCGGTGAGCGCCGCGGCGCGCCGTGACGGGGTGGCCACCCGCTGACGCACCTCGGTCCTCGACCGAGCGTGTCCGCAGGTTCAGCGAGTCGATAGGGTCGGTGACCATGTTCGCCGTCTACGCCGAGTCCTTCGATCCCGAGAACCCGCTGAACGGCCTGGTGGTGGGGGAGCAGCCTGAGCCGGAACCGCCAGCGGGGTGGACGACCGTGACGGTCAAGGCCGCCTCGCTCAACCACCACGACCTGTGGTCGCTGCGTGGCGTCGGGCTCAAGCAGGAGCAGCTCCCGATGATCCTCGGGTGCGACGCGGCCGGCCTCGACCAGGACGGCAACGAGGTGGTGGTGCACGCGGTCGTCAGCGATCCCTCGTGGCGTGGCGACGAGACCCTGGACCCCCGCCGTTCGCTGCTGAGCGAACGACACCCGGGCACGTTTGCCGACAAGGTGATGGTGCCGACGTCCAACGTCGTGCCCAAGCCCGCGTCGATGAGCTTCGAGGAGGCCGCCTGCCTGCCGACCGCCTGGCTCACGGCGTACCGGATGCTCTACACCCAGGGTGACCTCAAGGCCGGTGACACGGTGCTCGTGCAGGGAGCCGGAGGAGGGGTCGCGACCGCGCTCATCACGTTGGCTCGGGCCGGCGGCCTGCGGGTGTGGGCCACCAGCCGAGACGAGTCCAAGCGCGCCCGGGCGCTGGAGCTGGGCGCCCACGAGGTCTTCGAGTCCGGGGCCCGCCTCCCCGAGCGGGTGGACGCGGTGATGGAGACTGTGGGGAAGGCGACCTGGTCGCACTCGATCAAGTCGCTGCGGCCCGGCGGTGCGATCGTCATCAGCGGCGCCACGAGCGGCCCGGAGCCGGACAGTGCCGAGCTGACCCGGGTGTTCTTCCTCCAGCTGCGGATCATCGGGTCGACGATGGGAACCAGGGACGAGCTCGCGTCCTTGGTCCGCCTGCTCGATGCCACCGGGGCCCGACCCTTGATCGACCACACCCTCCCCATGGCGCAGGCGCCGGACGGCTTCGCCGCCATGGCGGCGGGCGATGTCTTCGGCAAGATCGTCTTCACCCGCTGAGTGCGCGTGGCAGAGCTGCAGTTCTTCACCGGCACCATGGACGCCGGCAAGTCCACGCTGGCGCTCCAGACCGACCACAACCACGCGGCCCGGGGTCGCGTCGGGCGTCTCTTCACCAGCCATGACCGAGCCGGTGAGGCGACGGTGTCCTCCCGGCTGGGACTTGCGCGTGAGGCACAGGAGGTCCACGCCGACCTGGACTTCTGGCACCACGTGGTCGACGAGCTCACCCGCGGGGCCCGGATCGACTACCTGATCTGTGACGAGGTGCAGTTCTACCAGCCCGAACAGGTCGACCAGCTGGCACGCGTCGTCGACGAGCTGCAGATCGACGCGTTCTGCTTCGGCATCCTCACCGATTTCCGTACCCGGCTGTTCCCTGCCTCGGCCAGGCTCGTCGAGCTGGCCGACCGGGTGCACACCCTGCAGGTCGAGTCGTTGTGCTGGTGCGGCGGCCGAGCCACCCACAACGCCCGCACCGAGAACGGCGAGATGGTGGTCGAGGGCGACGTCGTGGTCGTCGGGGACGTGAGCGGGGTCGACGGCTCACCTCCCGAGGTCGGCTACGAGGTGCTGTGCCGCCGGCACCACCGGCGGCGCCTCACCGCTGCCCGAGCCCGCGCGATCTCGAGCATCGGGGAGCCGCTTCCCTTCGGCTGATGCACCCCGTCGGCGCGAGTACGGTGGCGTCGTGCGTGAGGCGATCGGCGCGGAGGAGCTGGTGGAGTGCCTCGGCGACGTGACGGTGCTCGACGTGCGGTGGGAGCTCGGCCGCGACGACGGGAGGGAGCAGTACCTGGCCGGGCACGTGCCCGGTGCGGCCTTCGTCGACCTCGAACGTGACCTCGCCGATGCGCCGGGCCAACCGGTCGACGAGCGGGGACGCCACCCGTTGCCGGCCCCGGACGACTTCCAGGCGGCGATGCGACGTTGCGGTGTCAGCGCAGCGCAACCGGTCGTGGTGATGGACGTTGGAGGCGGGATGGCGGCGGCTCGTTGCTGGTGGTTGCTGCGCCATCACGGCCATCGCGACGTCAGACTCCTCGAGGGCGGCTGGGCGCGGTGGCAGGCGCTCGGGCTGCCTGTGGAGTCGGTGGCTGCGAAGCCGGTCGTCGGTGACTTCACCGTGGGACCCGGCCGGCTACCGGTCCTCACCGCCGACCAGGCCGCGCACGTCGCTACCGACGGGGTGCTGCTGGACGCCCGCGCTCCCGCGCGCTTCCGCGGTGAGCAGGAGCCGATCGACCCGCGCGCCGGCCACGTCCCAGGGGCGGTCAACCTTCCCGCGACAGCGAACCTCGCCGACGACGGCCGGCTACGGTCCGACGACGAGCTGCGCGAGCTGTACGCCGAGGCGGTCGCGGCGGCGCGGGTCGGGCGACCGGTGGCGGCGTACTGCGGCTCCGGGGTCACCGCTGCGCTCGACGTCCTGGTGCTGCACGCTCTCGGCGTGGACGCCGCCCTCTACGAGGGATCCTGGAGCGGCTGGACCGCTGACGCGTCCCGACCGGTGGTCATCGGCCCGGATGCTGAGTCGTCGAGTACCTGAGGGAGCGCGTGCTCGAGCACCCCGTGGAACCGCGAGGGGTCGTTGCCCAGCACGCCGATGACCAGTCTGGCCGCCCACCCACGGGCCCGCTCCCAGACGTCGGCGTCGTAGTGCGGCGCCAGCCGGGTGATGGCCGCCGCGCGCTGCTCGCGGTCGAAGCCGGTCCACAGCACGCCGAGGTCGACCGCGGGGTCCCCAGCCGTGAGGTCGCCGAAGTCGAGGACGCCGAGATGGTCACCGTCGAGCACCAGGTTGAGCGGGTGGAGGTCACCGTGCACCCACCGCGGGCGGCCGGGCCAGCGCGGCGCGCGGGCAGCACGACGGTGCACGACCAACAGCTCGCCGACCACCCCAGTGCCGACCTCTGCTCGTGCCCGGCCGACCACCTCCTCGGCCGGGGCAGCCAGCTCACTGATCGGTCGCCCCCGGAACGGGTTGTGCGGTGCTTCGGGTGGCGCCGGCCGGTGCATCGAGGGAAGGGCGTCCGCGAGCCGGTCGAGGGCAGGGGTGCGCTCCGGCACGGGGACGTCGGCGAGCAGGACGCCGTCCACCCAGGTGGTCAGGAGCCAGGGCAGCGGGTGCAGCCGTCCCGGAGGCGTCAGGTGGACGGGCGAGGGCACCCGGACCCCCAGCTCGACCAGCGGCGCCGCGGCGTCGTCCAGCCAGCGAGCCTCGTTGACCAGCATGGGCGCGGCCAACGACCGACGCGCGACCCGGGCGACGTACTCGTCGCCGACCCGCCAGACGCTGTTGTCCCAGCCCTCCCCGACGAAGACCAGGGGCGGGTCGTGCACGGCGTACGGCTCGGGCAGCGCTCGCAGCAGCGCACGCACCAGGGCGGCGTCGACGTCGTACTCGGCGCGGGGCACGGGTTCAGACCGCCACCGTGAGCGTGGTGCCGAACCCGACCCCGGCGTAGAGCTCGTCCAGGATCGGCGCCACCTCGTCGCGGTCGAGCCGGCCCGCGGCCACGCCGGTCCAGCCCGCCCGGGCCGCGCCGTCGTACACGGCCTGGTCGAGGGGGGTCGCTCCGGGCGCCAGCGAAGGCCGGCCGACCGCGCCCGCGAGCCGGTGCTCCTCACAGTCGCACTCGGCGCGGACCAGGAGCGTCGTGACGTCGCCTGCGTCGTACGCGGCCAGGCGCACCGACGTGCCCCGGGCGGTGAGGCGGAGCAGACGGGACGGGGTTCGCAGATCGGCGAGCCACGCGTCGATGGGCACGAAGATGCTGGCCGGGAGGGGACGCAGGGCATGGACGTTCAGGACGTCGGCCCACGGGGTGGAGGTGCGAGTCATGGAGGTTCCTGGTCGTCGGAGCTGTCGGGACGCGAGCGGTCCGCCACCAAGCGGCGGCGTTCAGCGACAGCGACAACACAGGTGAGCCATGACGCGCCCAGGGTAGGACAGCCACCGCATCCGAGGCCAGCGGTCCGGTCCTCGGACAGCAGCGACCGGCGGGTGTTGACCTGCCGGTTGTGCCGAGGAGAAGGTGACGCATGGACCAGCACGTTCCCGCCCACGTCCGTTGGACTCTTCGACTCGAGCAGGCCACCGCCCTCGATCCGCTGGTGCGCGCGATGGAGCCGAAGGCGCTGGCCTTGTTCGGCTCCGGGCCCCGAGGGGCGTTGCTGCGAGGCGACTGGCTGGGTCACGCGCTCCACCCAGTGCTCACCGACGTGGCCCTCGGCACCTTGACCTCAGCGAGCCTGCTCGACCTGGTCGGCGGGCGTGAGTCCGGCGCCGCGGCGCAACGGCTCATCGGTCTTGGACTGCTCACCGCCGGCCCGACGGCATGGAGCGGGTGGGCCGAGTGGTCGCGGACGGGGGCGCGGGACCAGCGCGTCGGTCTGGTGCATGCCGCCGCGAACGGACTGGCGGTGAGTGCCTATGCCGCCTCCTGGGTCGCCCGTCGGCGAGGACGGCACGGCCGGGGGGTGGGCCTGGCGCTGGCCGGCGCAGCCGTCTCCGGTACCGCGGCCTACCTGGGCGGGCACCTGGCCGCGGCCCGCAAGGTGGCCAGTCGCCATCCGGCGTTCACCGACCCCCAGGAGGGGCCGAGCCCCTCGGCCGTCAACGGAGCTGCGCGCTGACACCGGCGTCAGACCGCCGGGCAGGACCCCGTCGGTGATGCGGCGGGGGTCCGGCTCGACCTCACCAATGGACGCCCTTGGTCAGGCGCGCCAGCATCAGCTGCTGCTGCGTGGGGGCCTCGGGCTCCACGGTCTTGGGGCTGGTCCGGTCTCCCTTGGCCGCGGCGGAGTCGGGGAACACCTTGTAGGCCAGGTTCAGGACCCGGAACGCGGTCTTCGGCGACAGCGTGTGGGCCAGTGACCCGGCCGTGCCGAGCGCGGTGTTGATCTCGTGCGGCTTGTCCACGAGGGCCCGGATGACCATGTCGGCGGCCTGGGCGGGGGAGATGGTCGGGAACTTGTCGTAGATCTTCGTCGGGGCGATCATCGGCGTCTTCACCAGCGGCATGTGGATGGTGGTGAAGGTGATGCCGTGGCTGAAGACCTCCGAGCTCACCACGTTGCTCCACGCGTCCAGGGCCGCCTTCGAGGCCACGTAGGCGCTGAAGCGCGGCGGGGACGTCTGGACCCCGATGGAGCTGATGTTCACGACGTGGCCCGACTGCTGCTTCCGCATCTGCGGCAGCAGGCCCATGATGAGCCGGATGGCGCCGAAGTAGTTGAGCTGCATCGTGCGCTCGAAGTCGTGGAAGCGGTCCTGGCTCAGCTTCACCGAGCGACGGATCGACCTGCCGGCGTTGTTCACCAGGAAGTCGACGCTGCTCAGCTCGGCACTGAGGCGTTTCGCCAGGTCGTCGATCGCCTCCAGGTCGGAGAGGTCGCAGGGGAACACGTGGGCCTGTCCTCCGGCAGCCTCGATGGCGTCCTTGGTGGACTCCAGCTTGTCCTTCCCGCGGGCGACCAGCACCGGGATGCCGCCGGCCTGGGCGACCTTGAACGCGGTGACCTGGCCGATGCCGGAGGAGGCGCCGGTGATGACGACGTGCTTCCCGCGCAGCGTCTGGCAGGTCTTGGTGTCCTTGGAGAGGGAGTCGTCGAGACGCTCCTCCCAGAAGTTCCACAGCGCGGTGGCGTAGCTCTCCAGGTCCGGCACGTCGATACCGGAGCCAGCCAGGGCCTGTTCGGTCAGCCGGGCCCCGTACGTGGTGGGGAACCCGGCGTGCTCGACCACCTCCGGGGGGATCCCGAGCCGGCCGACGGTCTGGCGCAGCGTCAGGCGGGCCGGCGGAGTACGCATCACGCTCTTGACGACCGAGCCCGGGCGCAGGCTCTTGGGGAGCAGACCTGTCGGGACCACACGGGTGACCTCGCGGTCGATCGGGGTGGCGAACTGGGGTGCGTTGGCGGCCTTGGCGAAGATGTTGACCACGTCCACCGTGCGCTGCCGCTCGGGGTTGACCAGGTGGAAGGCCTCGCCGTCGCGACCCGGGAGGTGGGCGAGGTGGTCCATGGCCTTGGCCACGAAGTCCACGGGGACCACGTTGGTGTCGCCGAGGTCGAGCCCCACCAGAGGGGTCCACGAGGGCAGCGTGTCACGCAGCGCCTTGAGCAGGGGGAAGAAGTAGTACGGGCCGTCGACCTTGTCCATGTCGCCGGTCTCGGAGTGCCCGAGCACCATCGACGGCCGGTAGATGCGGTAGGGGACCGCGGACTCCTCGCGGACGATCTTCTCCGACTCGAACTTCGTCCGGTGGTAGGGCGAGGGCAGGTCCTGGTCGACGTCGAACATGGTCTCGTCCCAGAAGCCGGCGTAGTCACCCGAGGCCGCGATGGACGAGACCTGGTGGAAGCAGCCCGCATCGAGGTCGGCCGCCAGCTCGATCGCGTTGCGAGAGCCACCCACGTTGAGGCTTTCGTTCTGCTCGTCGCTCGCCGTCATGTCGTAGACCGCGGCGAGGTGGAAGAAGTGGTCGATGGAGCCGGCATGGTCGGACACCCACGCCTTGTCGACGCCCAGGGCAGCTGCCTGGAGGTCGCCGGAGACCATGTGCACCCGGTCAGGTTGACCCCACTGCCGGATCAAGCGCTCCATCCGAGGGACGGAGCCGGTCCGGACCAGGACGAAGATGTCCCCTTCGCGGTTGTCCAGCAGCTCCTGCACCAGGAAGCGACCGATGAAGCCGGTGGCCCCCGTGACGAAGTAGGTCATCGTGTTTCTCCCGCGCTCGAGGTCTGGAAGGCCACAGCCTAGACGGGCGGGCGGGCGGTGGGCAGCCTCGGCCGAGGAGCCGGAGCCCTACTCGGACTTCTGGCTGCCGAACATGATCTCGTCCCAGCTTGGCACCGACGCACGGCCCTTTCCCCGTGAGCTGCGCGTCGACCGCTCGGCCGCCTCCTGGGGGCTGGGGGGCACCTCGAAGAGCGTCTCTGCCTCCTCGTGGGCCTCCTCGTGGGCCTCCTCGTGGGCCTGCTGCTCCTCGTCGCGGGCGTCCTCCTCCAGGGTCTCGTCCTCGCCGGGGGCGTCCCACGGCTCGGACTCAGGCGCACCGTCGGGGCGTGGGGCATCCGGCCCTTGCGGGACCGGCTCCTCGCCGCCCACCTCGTCGCGGTCCAGCTGCGTGGGCCGCTCGCTGGCCTGGGTCGCGATCCAGTCGATGTCGTCGGCCCGCGGCCCTCCGGAGCGCACGGCTCGCGAGGTGTCGGTGAGGTCGATGGTGGCTTCGCCGGCCGGCTCCGCCCTCGGTTCCTGCTGCTCTGTCCTCGGTTCCTGCGGCGTGGATCCCCCGCGGTGTCCGGTGACCAGATGGATGGCGTCCTCGCCCAGGGGGAGCTGCTCCCCGCCCGGTGCGGGCTCCTGCGGCGCGTTCGCCCGACCCGTCGACGGCAGCGAGGTCGAGCGTTCCCCGACGAGGGCGCGGGCTTCGTCGTCCTCGGCGATCACGAAGCGTCCGGCGGCGTCATAGGTGAAGGCGGCGTGGCGGTGCTCGCCCCCCGCCCGGTAGGCGGCCACCACGGTCCAGCGCCCGTCCTCGCGTCGCCAGGCGTCCCACTCGACGTCCGCGGGGTCGACGCCGGTCTGCTCGAGGTGCGCCGCGACAGCGGACCCGAGGTCGCCGACGTGGGCCGCCGCTGCTCGGCGGCGCACGGAGGCTCGCTGGGCCAGCTGGGCCTGGTAGGCGCGCTCGGCGAGGACGGGAGTGGCGTAACCCATGATCTGGTCGACCGAGGTCTGGGCCGCGGCCGCGACGTCCTCGGGTGCCTCACCCGCGCGGATCCTCGCCTGGATGTCTCGGGGACGCAGGACGCTGTCCATCTACTTCTCCAACCCGCCACTGTCACCCGGGGTGACGCTGCTCGAGGGACTGCTCGGGCACCGAGCCTACTTCAGCCCCGGCCTCGCGCCGGATGGTCAACACACCCACGTCGCGTCGGAGTGTGCCCGCAGGGTCAGCCCGGGGTCAGCCCAGGATCAGCCCAGAATCAGCCCAGGATCAGCCCAGGATCAGCCCAGGACCCGCTCGAGGTAGGCGTTGGCGAAGAGGCGGTCGGGATCGAGCCGGTCGCGCACCTGCGTGAAGTCGGCGAACCGGGGGTAGTCGCCCGCCAGGTCGGCCGCGGTCCGCGTGTGCAGCTTGCCCCAGTGGGGCCGGCCCTGCCGCTCTCGCAGCAGTGCCTCGATGCCTTCGAAGTACGCGTGGTGGTCCATGCCCTGATGAACGTGGAAGGCCAGGTAGGTCGAATCCCGCCCGTAGGACGTGGACAGCCAGGCGTCGTCGGCGGGGGTGCAGCGCACCTCGACCGGGAAGGTGATCCGCCAGTCCGACCGCTCGATCAGCCGCCTCGCCTCCACCAGGGTGTCGATCCCCACCTCGCGCGGCACGGAGTACTCCATCTCACGGAAGACCACCCGCCTCGGCGTCACGAACACCTTGTGGGAGGTGTCGGAGTACGTGCGCTGCGTCAGCGCCTTCGAGGTCACGCGGTTGACGGCGGGAGCCCAGCCCGGGCGGCGGTTGGTGACCCGGTTGACGACGTCGAAGAGGGTGTTCGAGAGCAGCTCGTCGTCGAGCCGCGAGCGCCACCGGGGGAGCGGGTCGGGCTCGTCGAGGGTGCGGTTGTTCAGCTTGACCAGGCAAGCGTCGGTGTGGGGGAACCAGTAGAGGTCCACGTGGTGGTTCTCGGCGACCAGCTCGTCGTAGCGCGAGACCACCTCGGACCAGCTCATGGGGGTCTCGAGGGCGGTCATGGTGAAGCTGGGCTCCACCCGGAACGTCAGGTCGGTGATGACGCCGAGTGCGCCGAGGCCCACGCGGATGGCGTCGAAGGTGTCCGGGTCGTCGGCTCGCGAGGCGCGTCGGGACCTCCCGGTGCCGTCGACGAAGGAGACCGCCTCGAGCTGGGCCGAGAGCGACCCGACAACGCCTCCGCTGCCGTGGGTGCCGGTCGACACGGCGCCGGCGAGCGTCTGCGGATCGACGTCGCCCATGTTGTGCAGTGCCAGGCCCAGGTGGTCGAGGGCGACGTTGAGGTCACGGAGGGTGGTGCCTGCCAGCGCCGTCACCGTCATCGCCTCGTGGTCCACCGCGACCACACCGGTGAGGCTCCGGGGGTCGAGCAGCAGGCCGTCGGTGAGCGCGACGCCGGTGAAGGAGTGGCCACTGCCGGCCATCTTGACGCGCAGCCCCCGGTCGGACGCGTAGGCCACCGCTCGTGCGACCTCGTCGGGAGAACCGGGGCGGAGGGTGCGCGCCGAGCGGGTCGTCTCCAGCCGCGACCAGTTCGTCCACGACAGGCTGCCGCCCACGGGCAGCGGAGCGGTTTCCACGGGGGGACCTCCCGGCAGGGCTAGACAGATGTCGGTGTCGTGATCCTCGCAGGTCTGCGTCGGAGCGAGGCCGCGAGACCGAGGACCGCGCCCGTCGCTGCCGCTGCTGCGGCGACGCCGTACGACGCGGAGGCACCGGCCTGGTCCACCATCGAGCCTCCCAGCGCAGCCCCGGGCGCGACTCCCACCACGAGTGCGGTCTCGAAGCCGGCCAGGCCCTCGTTGAAGCGTCGAGCCGGCACCGTGCTCTGGATCAGGCTGACCGCCGCGATCAGGGTGGGCGCGATCGCCAGTCCGGCGACGAGAAGCAGGGCGCCCATGGCAGGCAGGCTGTTGACGAAGGGCGTCGGCGCCATCATCACCGCCAGGCAGAGCAGCCCTGCGCGCATCCGCCAGGTGGGCGAGCGGTGCAGCGTCATCGTCCCGGTCACCAGGCCCGCGGCCAGGCTGCCGAAGGACCACAGCGCCAGCAGGACGCCGGCCATCACGGGCGAGGAGCGCTCGTCGGCGAAGGCGACCGTCGCGACCTCGGCGGCCCCGAACATCACGCCCACCGCGAGGCCGGCGGTGAAGACGGGCACCAGGTCGGCCCACGGCATGGGGGTGCGATGGCGCGCGTCGGCGGAAGGGTCGTGTCGTCGGTTGGCGGGCGGCTCGGTCGCGTGTTGCGACACCAGCCACACGGTTCCCGTGACGAGGGCGGTGCCCGCGGTCAGCAGCCCGGCGACCGGGTCGAACCACGCGGCGACGAAGGTGATGATGGTCGGGCCCAGGATGAAGACGACCTCGTCGGCCACTGCTTCCCAGGCGAACGCGGTGTCCAGCAGCGGGCGCTCGTCCACGGCGTGGGCCCACCGAGCGCGCACCGCGGCTCCCGCGTTGGGAAGGGAGACACCCGACAGTGCCGCTGTCGCGTACGCAACGGCCATCGGCCAGCCTTCGGTGACCGCGGCCAGCATCAGGGCCAGGGAGCCGGCCGAGACCAGGCTCGCCGGGAGGAGCACCCTGCGTTGGCCGAGCGAGTCGACCAGTCGCGCCACCGGCAGAGCGCCCACCGCGTTGCCGATGACATAGACCGCGCTCAACCGCCCGGCCACGGTGTAGGAACCGGTGTGCGCGGTCACCAGCAGCACGATCCCGATGCCGGTCATCGAGATCGGGAGCCGTGCCAGCAACGCCGCGAGGCTGAAGTTCAGTGCTCCGGGCACCGCCAGCGCACGCCGGTACGTTGTGATCACCTCCCTAGGATGACCGCCATGGCAACCGAGTTCCCTTCCGGTGGGCAGGCCCCGGACTGCACGCCCTACGACGGGGTCCTCCTGGTGGGTTTCGGGGGGCCGGAGAAGCCCGACGACGTCGTCCCGTTCCTCGAGAACGTGACCCGCGGCAAGGGCATCCCGAAGGAGCGCCTCGAAGAGGTCGGCCAGCACTACTTCGAACTGGGTGGACGCAGCCCGCTCAACGACCTGAACCGCGAGCTGCGCGCCGCGATCGAGGCCGACCTGCGTGCGCACCACATCGACCTGCCGGTCTACTGGGGAAACCGCAACTGGGATCCCTACCTGCGCGATGCGGTGGAGCAGATGAGGGCTGACGGGGTGCGCCGGGTGGCGTGCTTCCTCACCAGCGCCTACTCCAGCTACTCCGGATGCCGGCAGTACCGCGAGAACCTCTTCGACGCGGTCGAGGGGGTGGAGGGAGCGCCCCGGCTGGAGCGACTGCGTCACTACTTCAACCACCCGGGCTTCGTCGAGCCGATGGTGGACGCCACCCTCGCCGCCCTGGAGGAGCTGACGGCCGAGCTCCGCGAGGACGCCGTCGTCCTGTTCGTCACCCACTCCATCCCGCTGTCGATGAACGACTCCAGCGGTGCCGGCGCCGGTCTTCCCGGTGGCGCCTATGTGCGCCAGCACGAGCAGGTGGCTGAGCTCGTCGCGGCAGCGGCCGCCCGCCGACGAGGCCATCCGCTCAGCCACGAGCTCGTCTACTGCTCGCGGTCGGGTCCGCCGCAGGTTCCCTGGCTCGAGCCGGACGTCGGTGAGCGGATCGGGCAGCTCGCGGCCGGGGGAGTCCGGGCCGTGGTGGTGGTCCCCATCGGGTTCATCGCCGACCACATGGAGGTGATCTACGACCTCGACACCGAGGCGCGCGGAGCCGCGGACGACGCCGGAGTGGCCTTCGCCCGCGCGGCGACGGTGGGGACCGACCCCCGCTTCGTCGCCCTGGTGCGTGACCTGCTGGTGGAACGAGCCCGGGCCGAGCGCGGTGAGGACGTGCAGCGGCTGGCAGTCGGGGACCTGGGGCCGTCGTGGGACGTGTGTCCGCCCAACTGCTGTCCCAACCCGCGAGTCGACCGTCCGGCGCTGTGCGGTTCGGACGGACTGCGCGGCGCGCGTTGACGGGGGACGGGAACGTGACGGGGGACTCGCCCACCGAGCTGCTTGCGCTTGCCGAGGAGGTCGCTCGGGCGGCCGCGGTCCAGGTGAGGGCGGCGCGGATCGCCGGCGTCGAGGTGACGGCCACCAAGTCGTCCTCGGTCGACCTGGTCACCGAGACCGACCGTGCCACGGAGCAGCTGGTCCGCACCCAGCTGCTGGGAGCCCGCCCCGGCGACGGCTTCGTCGGTGAGGAGGGCGACGACGTGGCCTCTGGGTCCGGTGTCACCTGGGTCGTGGACCCGATCGACGGCACCGTGAACTTCGTCTACGGCATCCCGGAGTACGCGGTGAGCATCGCTGCCCAGGTCGGGGGCCGGTCGGTCGCCGGCGTGGTGGTCAATGCCGCCACCGGGGTGGTGTACGCCGCTGCGGAGGGCCACGGCGCCACCCGTGACGGTGAGGTGGTGAGGGTGCGCGACGTGCCGGCGGCCATGGAGCAGCGGCTGCTGCTCACCGGATTCGGCTACGAGGCGCACCAACGGCGTCTGCAGGGGGCCGCCGTCGCCCGGATCCTGCCGCACGTCCGCGACATCCGGCGCCGGGGCGCGGCGGCCCTCGACCTCTGCGCGGTGGCCGAGGGGACCGCGGACGCCTTCATCGAGGAGGGGTTGAACCTCTGGGACCACGCGGCCGGCGCGCTCGTCGCCACCGAGGCCGGCGCCCGCACCGGGTTCGAACCCGGGATCGGCGGGCGGCCGTGCCTGGTGGCCGCGCCCGGCCCGGGGTACGACGACCTGGTGTCGCTGGCCCGGGAATGCGGCTTCTTCGGTCGGCGTTGAGGCTCGCATGACGTGACGCTGCTGACACCCGGGCACCCCCGAGTGCATTTTCTCGCGCCATGGTGCACAATCACGCTTCGCGAGCCGGGCCGACCGGTTCGCATCCGCCCGTGGGACGGTGCTGGGCCGTCACACCGCACTTCTCGGTTCGGACGACATGACGCCGGTCGGCGACCGGCAGGGAGATCACATATGGCAACCGACTACGACGCACCGCGCAAGACCGACGAGGAGTCCAGCGAGGAGTCCATCGAGGAGCTCAAGGCGCGTCGTCACGACAAGAACTCCGGGAAGGTCGACGAGGACGAGACCGAGGCCGCGGAGTCGTTCGAGCTGCCGGGCGCGGACCTGTCGAACGAGGAGCTCTCGGTGGAGGTCAAGCCCCGCCAGGAGGACGAGTTCACCTGCATGAGCTGCTTCCTGGTGCACCACCGCAGCCAGCTCGCCGATGCCGACGCGATGATCTGCCGCGACTGCGCCTGAGGCGCCCCCCGCAAGCGTGACGAAGGGCCCACCCCGCAAGGGTGGGCCCTTCGTCGTCCCGAGCTGCTACCGGTCCTGGGCGACCGCGTCGCTGACGCGCGCCTGGCGCCGGTCCTTGCGTGACAGCCGGCGCGCCATCAGGGTCCGCGCGACGCTGACCGTCAGGCCGCTGATGACGGCCCAGACCAACGCCTCACGGAGCTGGACGTCGGGGTCGGTCGGGTCCTTCGGGGGCTCCTTGCCCGCGCTCGCCTTCCAGGTCGCGTCGGCGACCTTCTTCGCCACCGCAGTGGCGCCCAGGGATGCGACGAGGGCGACGCCGTTCTCCATCTTGCCGGCCATGGGACTCCTTTCGTCCGCGCTCAGTCTGCCCGGCCCAGCTTCCGGGAAACGCCGGGGGCGTCCTGGTCCGGCTCGTCGGTCTCGTCGGTGAGGAGCCGCTCCGTTGTCGAGGCCCGCGGCACCCGGGCGGTGAGCGCCTCGGCCAGGCGCTGCGGATGCCGCGTGGAGATGAGCCAGTACGGCGTCGGGTCGCCGGGGTCGGTCACCTCGACCACCACCGAGCGCGCGACGTAGGGACGCAGCAGCAGGTAGGCGCGGGCGTCAGCGAGCGGGCCGATCCGCGCCGAGGTGGCGTCGGCGTCCAGCGGTCGCGGGTGGGCGAGCAGGTGGAGTGGGACACGGGCGCGGCCGGCCGCCAGCTCGCGCTCGCCGACCTCGATGCGGGCGGCGCCGTAGGCCACCAGCACCGCCACCGTGATGGCGACGACGGCCGCCATGACCGCGAAGGACCACACGCCCAGGCCGGCGACCAGCAGGGCCAGCAGAGCGGAGGCGTGGAACATCGTGACGATGGCCCACCAGCGCAGCGGAACGCTCAAGGTCTCCGAATAGGGGGTCGAGGCGGCGGGCACCCCGGAATTGTCGCACCTGGCCGGTCGCTGCGGCCTCCCGGCCCGGCGGCCGGGGGGCTGGTCCGCGCACCTACTGTGGACCCATGATCGAGGTCCCGCTGCGCCGGTTGTCCGAGCAGGCGGTGGTACCCACCTACGCCCATCCGGGCGATGCTGGTGCCGACCTCTGCACGACCGTGGACGTCCGGCTCCGGCCGGGGGAGCGCGCCCTGGTGCCGACCGGGGTGGCCGTGGCACTGCCACCCGGCTACGTGGCGCTGGTGCATCCGCGGTCCGGGCTGGCCGCCCGTTGCGGACTGTCGATCGTGAACAGCCCCGGCACCGTCGACGCCGGCTACCGCGGCGAGATCAAGGTGTTGCTGATCAACCTCGACCCCAGGGACGACATCGTGCTCGATCGTGGGGACCGTGTCGCTCAGCTCGTGGTGCAGCAGGTCGAGCAGGCGCGGTTCGTCGAGGTCGAGCAACTGCCGGACTCGACCCGTGGTGTCGGGGGCTACGGTTCCACCGGTGGCTTCGCCGCTCCCGCCGCGGACGCCACCTTCGATGCCACCCAGGACGGATGAGAGATGAGACGACGCCGCAAGGAAGCGCCCGAGGACCAGGTCGACCCCACGGGAAGCTCTGCGGCTCCGGGTGGACCCGGGGTCGAAGGCGACCGTGGCCCGTGGGACGCCGAGGAGCGCCCGGTGGACGAGGAGGAGCAGGGCCGCGCCCACCTCGGTGGGCTGTCGGTGCCCGGGCACCCCGAGGTCGAGCTGCGCCTGCAGGTGGAGGAGTCCTCGGGTGCCGTGGCGGCGGTGGTCATGGTCGCCCAGGACGGCGCGTTCGAGATACGGCCGTTCGCATCGTCGCGCAACCACGACATGTGGGCGGAGGTGCTGCCCCAGATCCGCGGGGACATCGCCCGGCAGGGCGGCCAGGCCGAGGAGGTCGAGGGGCCGTACGGCCCGGCACTGCGCACCGTGGTCTCCGGTCAGACCCCCGAGGGGGAGTCGGTGCAGCAGCCGGCGCTGCTGTTCGGCGTCCAAGGTCCGCGGTGGCTGCTTCGGGTGACGGCCTTCGGGCGTCCGGCCACCGAGTGGCAGGACGACGGCCTGCTCGAGCGTCAGCTGTGCGACATCGTGGTCATCCGGGGCTCGGACCCGATGCCTCCGGGCGACATGATCCCGCTCTCGCTGCCCGACAACGCTCGACGGGCGGGGAGCTGAGATGTCACGACGCACCGGTCGGCTCCGCGCGTCCATCGACCGATGGGCGACCCAGGCCGGGGAGGAGGCGCGTGAGCTGCGGACCTCGACGGCGCGGTCCGGCTGCCGCCCGATCGAGGAGGTGCGCGACCGCGACCGCTGCGAGCTCGAGGGCGTCCTCAAGACGGTGACGCTGCGTCCTCGGGGCGGTGTTCCCGCCCTGGAGGCCGAGCTGTACGACGGCACCGGTGCCGTCACGCTGATCTGGCTCGGCCGGCGCCGCATCGCGGGCATCCAGCCCGGCCGGGCCGTCCGGGTCGAGGGCCGGGTGGGCTGCCACGACGACACCCGCACCATGTTCAACCCTCGCTACGACCTGCGACCGGCGTGATGGGTCCCTCATGACGGCGGAAGAGGAGGTGCACGGTCTCCCCGTGCACGAGGGGGCCGACCACCGGCCCCACATCGGCACCGACACGGTGGAGGCCGCGGTGCGGCGGCAGCTGTCCACGGTGCTCGGCGGACGCCGGGGGATGATCGAGGCCGCCACTCCGACGATCGCGTTCACGGTCTCCTACGTCTCGAGCAAAGATCTCCGGCTGGCCCTCGGGGTGAGCATCACGATCGCCCTGGCGATGCTCGTGGCGCGGCTGGCCCAGCGCAGCACGGTCCAGTTCGTCCTCAACGCGCTGCTCGGCATCGGCGTCGGCATCTTCTTCGTCTGGTTGGGCGGGCGCAACGGCGGCACCGAGTCCCAGCAGGCGCTGGCGTACTTCCTGCCGGGCATCCTCTACAACGCCGGGTACGCCGTGGTGATGGTGCTCAGCATCCTGCTGCGCTTCCCGGTCGTGGGGGCCATGGTCGGGGCCATGGCCGAGGACCCGTTGGCATGGCGCCGAGATCCGCAGGTGCTGAAGCTGTGCACCCACCTCACCTGGCCACTGGTCATCCCCTGCCTGCTGCGCGTGGCGGTGCAGGCGCCGATCTACCTCTCGGGCCGTGCCGCGGAGAACGCGGACGGCTACGTCGCGGCGTTGGGCCTGGCCAAAGTGGCCATGGGGTGGCCGCTGCAGCTGGCGGCACTCGGCTTCATGGTGTGGTTGCTGTCTCGTGACCGCACCCCACGAACGGCGCAGGCCGGGGAGGTCGGTGGTCGCGGTTGAGCGTCAGTGGTCAGGGTTGATCAGTGGTCGGGGTTGAGCAGCGTTTCGAGCTCGGGCTCGGCCTCCGGGGAGGCGACGAAGAGCAGCTCGTCGCCGGCCTCGAGCGGCTGCTCCTTCTCGGGCGGGTAGGTCATGCCGTCGCGCAGGATCGTCACCAGGGTGCAGTTCTCCGGCCACGGGATCAGTCCGCACGGCTTGCCGAGGTGGGGTGAGCTTGCCGGCAGCGTCATCTCGACCAGGTTGGCCTGCCCCTGACGGAAGGTGAACAACCGCACCACGTCGCCGATCGTGACCGCCTCCTCGACCAGCGCCGACATGATTCGGGGGGTGGAGACGTTCACGTCACAGCCCCACGCCTCGCTGAAGAGCCACTCGTTGTTGGGGTGGTTGACCCTGCCGACGGTGCGGGGCACGGCGAACTCGGTCTTGGCGAGGAGCGTGGTGACCAGGTTCGCCTTGTCGTCACCGGTCGCGGCGATGACGACGTCGCAGATGTCGAGGCGCGCCTCCTCCAGCGAGGAGAGCTCGCAGGAGTCGGCGAGCAGCCACTCGGCCCCCGGCACCCGCTCGGGGCGGATGGAGGCAGCCGCCTTGTCGATGAGCAGGACCTTGTGGCCGTGCTCGATGAGCTCGGCGGCGATCGACCGGCCGACGGCGCCGGCACCCGCGATGGCGACCCGCATCAGTCCTCCGGTCCTTGCTCGAACGCTGCGTGCACGCTCTCGGCCTGCTCCTCGCGCATCACGAGGTGCACCATGTCGCCCTCCTGGAGCACGCTCTCGCGGGTGGGGATGACCCCCTCGCCGTTGCGGTCGATCCAGGCGATCCGGCTGCCGGTCTGCTCCTGGAAGAGGACGGTCCGCCGTCCCACCCACTCCTCGCCGACGGCCACGGCGTCCAGCCTGATGGTGCCGCTCGGGTCGCGGTAGTCCGGCTCCGCGCCGACCGGCAGCAGCCGGCGCAGGATCTGGTCGGCCGTCCACTTCACGGTGGCGACCGTGGGGATCCCCAGGCGCTGGTAGACCTCGGCTCGTCCGGGGTCGTAGATGCGCGCCACGACCTGCTGGATGCCGAAGGTCTCGCGCGCGACACGCGCGGCGATGATGTTGGAGTTGTCGCCGCTGGAGACCGCGGCGAAGGCATCGGCCTGGTGGATGCCGGCAGCCTCGAGGACGTCGCCGTCGAAGCCGATCCCGGTCACCTTCGACCCGCGGAAGGACGGGCCGAGACGGCGGAAGGCATCCTCGCTGGAGTCGATCACCGAGACCGTGTGGTCGCGGTGCTCGAGGTCGCGGGCGAGCGTGCTGCCCACGCGTCCGCAGCCCATGATCACGACGTGCACGGTGGGAACGCTACACCGCCGAGGCCCCCGGACCGGCCGAGACGGCGTGCGAGGGCCGCCGATGACCTAGCCTTGGACGTCGTGGGTCTCGGCGACGTCTCCAAGAGGATCATCCTCGGCCGTAAGCTGCGCTCGTCGCAGGCGGCCACCACGTTGCTGCCCAAGCGCGTCGCACTGCCGGTCTTCGCCGCGGACCAGCTCTCCTCGGTGGCCTACGCCCCTGACGAGATCTTCATCATGCTGGCGGTCGCCGGCGGCGCGACCTACGTGTGGTCGTGGCAGATCGCGGCCGTCGTCGCCGTGGTCATGCTGACGGTGGTGGCCTCCTACCGCCAGACCGTCCGTGCCTACCCCAGTGGAGGCGGCGACTACGAGGTGGCCATGTCCAACCTCGGCAGCAACGCCGGTCTCAGCGTGGCCGGGGCGCTGCTCGTCGACTACGTGCTGACGGTCGCGGTGTCGGTCTCCGCCGGGGTCGACAACGCCGCGGCGGTGTTCGACTGGCTGGTGGACCGGGAGGCGCTGGCGGCATCGCTGGTGGTGGTCGTGCTGGCTGCGCTCAACCTGCGCGGGATGCGGCCGAGCCGACTGCTCTTCGCGGTGCCCACCTACGGCTTCCTGCTGGCGATCTTCGCGATGGCGGCGTGGGGCTTCATGCGGATCTGGCGCGGGGACGACCCGGAGGCGCCCTCGTCCGGGCTGGAGATCGCGCCCGCGGAGGGCTACGAGGGACAGATCACCACGGTGGCCCTGGTCTTCGTGCTGGCTCGCGCGTTCTCCTCGGGAAGCGTCGCCTTGACCGGTGTCGAGGCGATCTCCAGCGGTGTCCCGGCTTTCGAGAAGCCCAAGAGCCGCAACGCGGCGACCACGCTCGTCGTCGTCGCCGCGCTCTCGATCACCATGATGCTCGCGATCGTGGCGCTGGCCCGGGAGATGGGGTTGAAGTACGTCGATCCACACGAGCTCGACCGGCTGCAGGTCGACGGCGAGCCGGTGGCCGACTACGAGCAGCACACGGTGATCGCCCAGCTCGCGCGTGGTGTCTTCGACAACGCGGACCTGCTCTTCTACCTGGTGATCGCCATGACCGGGGTGATCCTGATCCTGGCGGCGAACACCTCGTTCACCGGCTTCCCGGTGCTGGGGTCCATCCTGGCCAGGGACGGCTTCCTGCCTCGCCAGCTCGGGTCGCGCGGCGACCGGCTCGCCTTCAGCAACGGCATCCTGCTGCTGGCGGTCTTCGCCATCGCGCTGATCGTGGCCTTCGACGCCCAGGTGACCCGTCTGATCCAGCTCTACATCGTCGGCGTCTTCGTCGCCTTCAACATCAGTCAGCTCGGCATGATCCGGCACTGGTCGAAGGCGATCCGTGTCGAGGGCGACCCCAGCGAGCGCCGTCGGATGAGACGGTCGCGGGCGATCAACGCCTTCGGGCTGGGGATGACCGCGGTCGTGCTCGTCGTGGTGCTGGTGACCAAGTTCCTCGCCGGCGCCTGGATCGCGATCCTCGCGATGGGGACCTTCTTCCTCATCATGAAGTCGATCCGACGCCACTACGACTCCGTCGGCGACGAGCTGCAGATCCAGGCCGACGACCAGGTGCTGCCGACCCGGGTCCACGCGGTCGTCCTGGTCTCGAAGGTCCACAAGCCGACCATGCGGGCGCTGGCCTACGCCAAGGCCAGCCGCCCCAACGTTCTCGAGGCGGTCATGGTCGCCACCGACCCGGCGGAGCGCGACCGGATCGTGGACGAGTGGGACCGGCGTGGCATCGACGTCCCGCTGAAGATCCTCGACTCGCCGTACCGCGAGGTGATCCGGCCGATCGTGGAGTACGCCAAGGCGATCCGCGAGGCGAGTCCCCGCGGTGTGGTCGCGGTCTTCATCCCGGAGTACGTCGTGGGACGCTGGTGGGAGCAGCTGCTGCACAACCAGACCGCGCTCCGGCTCAAGACGCGGCTGCTGTTCACCCCGGGCGTGATGATGACGTCTGTGCCCTACCAGCTGCGCTCGTCGCAGGTGGGCAGGGAACGGGCGGAACGTGAGGACGAGCAGGCTGTGATCCCGCCCGGCTACACCGACTGGTCGCACGACATGCGCAACGAGGAGTTCGATTGAGTCGTGGCGGCCGAGGCCGAAGGTCGGGGCCTGCGGGTCGACCGGCGCCCCCGCAGCGTCCCAGCGTCGCCGGCCGTCGCCTCGAGCTCCGGTGCGGTCCGGTGGCCCACGGCGGCCACGTGGTCGCTCGGGTGCCTGCGGGGGAGCCGGGCCTGGGCGGGGTCGTGGTCTTCGTGCGTCACGCCCTTCCCGGCGAACGCGTCCTGGTGGAGCTGACCGAGGGCGCAGTCGGCGACCGCTTCCTGCGCGGCGACGCCGTCGAGGTGCTGGAGGCCGTCGGTGACCGTGTGGTGCCGCCCTGCCCGGCCTCCGGGCCCGGACGCTGCGGCGGCTGCGACTTCCAGCACGTGAGGCCGACGCGCCAGCGCGAGCTCAAGGCGGAGGTGGTGGCCGAGCAGCTGCGTCGGCTGGCCGGCATCGAGCGCGACGTCGAGGTGCTGCCGCTGCGGGACGACGAGGACGGGCTGAGATGGCGCCGCCGGATGCGCTACCACCGGTTGCCGGACGGGCGGCTCGGGCTGCGTCGGCACCGGTCCCATGCGCTGGAGCCCGTCGACGACTGTCTCATCCAGGCCGAGGACGCAGTCGTGGCCGTCGAGGGGGAGGTCCCCGAGGACACCGCGGGGGGCAGCGTCCTCGAGCAGGTGGGGGAACACACCTTCGAGGTGAGCCCGCGGGGCTTCTGGCAGGCACACCGGGACGCGCCGTTGGTGTTCACGCGGACCGTGCTGGAGCTCAGCGGCGTCCGCCCCGGTGACCGGGTGGTGGACCTGTACGCCGGGGTCGGGCTGTTCACCGCCCCTCTCGCGGCGGTCGTCGGGAAGGCGGGTGCGGTGCTGGCCGTCGAGGGGGACCGGACCGCTGCGGGGCTGGCTCGGAGGAACCTGGCGGCCTACCCCTGGGTGCAGGTTGCGGGCGGGACGGTGGGGGCAGTGCTTGACGGTGAGGTGGCGGTCGGGGCGAGCTGCGACGTGGTGGTGCTGGACCCGCCACGGACCGGCGCGCGGAGGGACGTGCTGGCGAAGGTGGTCGCGCTCGCCCCCCGGGTCGTCGTTCACGTGGCCTGCGACCCGGCCGCCTTCGCCCGTGACGCGGCCGTGCTGGGGGAGGCGGGCTACGCCCTCGGGCAGCTGCGTGCCGTGGACGCCTACCCGATGACGCATCACGTCGAGGTCATCGGTCAGTTCGTCCCTGCCGTCGAGCGTCAGGGCGTCGACCATCAGGTATCTTGACGTCAAGATAAATGAGCCCGTGGGTGACGCTCGGCCCGGGTATGGGCAAGATGGACAGCGGCAGCCCCTGGGGTGAGCCCCACGGCCCGGACCACCACAGCAGCGAGGAGACGTCGATGGCGAGCAAGGACAGCTTCGAGGCGAAGGACACCCTGGAGGTCGGCGACGAGTCCTACTCGATCTTCCGGCTGGACAAGGTCGCCGGGGAGGGCCTGGACGTCGGTTCGCTGCCGTACAGCCTCAAGATCCTGTTGGAGAACCTGCTCCGCACCGAGGACGGCTCCAACATCACCGAGGACGACATCAAGGCGCTGGCCGGGTGGGACGCCGACGCCGAGCCGGACACCGAGATCCAGTTCACCCCAGCACGGGTGATCATGCAGGACTTCACCGGCGTCCCGTGCGTGGTCGACCTGGCCACGATGCGCGAGGCCATGGAGGAGCTCGGTGGCGATGCCACGCGGATCAACCCACTCGCCCCGGCCGAGATGGTCATCGACCACTCCGTGATCGCCGACGTCTTCGGCACCCCCGAGGCCTTCGAGCGCAACGTCGAGCTGGAGTACGAGCGCAACGGGGAGCGCTACCAGTTCCTGCGGTGGGGACAGGGGGCGTTCGACGACTTCAAGGTCGTGCCCCCCGGGACCGGCATCGTCCACCAGGTCAACATCGAGCACCTGGCCCGCGTGGTCTTCACCCGTGAGCTCGACGACGGCGACGGCGGCACCGAGCTGGTGGCCTACCCCGACACGTTGGTCGGGACCGACTCGCACACCACGATGGTCAACGGCATCGGCGTGGTCGGCTGGGGCGTGGGTGGCATCGAGGCCGAGGCGGCCATGCTGGGCCAACCGGTCTCCATGCTGATCCCGCGCGTGGTCGGCTTCAAGCTCTCCGGGGAGCTGGCCGAGGGGTCCACCGCCACCGACCTGGTGCTCACCATCACCGAGATGCTGCGCGAGCACGGAGTGGTCGGCAAGTTCGTGGAGTTCTACGGCGACGGTGTCACCGCACTGCCCCTGGCCAACCGCGCCACCATCGGCAACATGAGTCCCGAGTTCGGCTCCACCATCGCGGTCTTCCCGATCGACGGCGAGACCGTGAAGTACCTCGAGCTGACCGGCCGCTCCACGGAGCAGCTCGCCCTGGTCGAGGCGTACGCCAAGGAGCAGGGGCTGTGGCACGACCCGACCTCCCCCGACTACGTCGAGCCTCGCTACTCCGAGAAGCTCGAGCTCGACCTCGGCGACGTGGTTCCTTCCCTGGCCGGCCCCAAGCGGCCGCAGGACCGCGTCGCGGTGACCGACGCCAGGCCGAGCTTCCGGGCCGCTCTGACCGACTACATCGACGCCGACGACAGCGACGAGCAGGGCCGGAGCGAGGTCGACGAGGAGTCCGCCCAGTCGTTCCCGGCCAGCGACGCTCCCACCTTCACCCCCGACGACTCCGCCGAGGACAAGCCGGTCCACTGGAGGATGAACGACGAGGCAACCGCTGGACGCACGACGCGGAAGGTCACCGTCGAGCTCGACGACGGCACCTCCTGCGAGATCGACCACGGCGCCGTCGCTATCGCCGCGATCACCTCGTGCACCAACACCTCGAACCCCTCGGTCATGATCGGCGCCGCGATGCTCGCCAAGAACGCCGTCGAGAAGGGTCTCGGCCGCAAGCCGTGGGTCAAGACCTCCCTCGCGCCCGGCTCCAAGGTCGTCTCGGACTACTACGAGAAGTCGGGTCTCACCCCGTACCTCGACAAGCTCGGGTTCAACCTCGTCGGCTATGGCTGCACGACATGCATCGGCAACTCGGGCCCGCTCATCCCCGAGGTGTCACAGGCGGTCCAGGAGAACGACCTGGCCGTCGTGTCCGTCCTGTCCGGCAACCGGAACTTCGAGGGCCGCATCAACCCCGACGTCAAGATGAACTACCTGGCCTCCCCGCCGCTGGTCGTGGCCTACGCGCTCGCCGGCTCGATGGACGTGGACCTGTTCAACGACCCGTTGGGGCACGACCAGGACGGCAACGAGGTCTACCTCAAGGACATCTGGCCCTCGCCGTCCGACGTGCAGGACGTCATCGACTCCTGCATCGACGCCGAGATGTTCGCGAAGGACTACGCGGACGTCTTCGCCGGCGACGAGCGCTGGAAGTCGCTCGACACCCCGGACGGCAAGACCTTCCAGTGGGACGAGGAGTCCACCTACGTCCGCCGGCCGCCGTACTTCGACGGCATGCCGCAGGAGCCCGAGCCGGTCGAGGACATCGAGGGGGCCCGGGTGCTGCTCAAGCTCGGCGACTCGGTCACCACCGACCACATCTCGCCGGCCGGCGCGATCAAGAAGGACTCCCCGGCGGGGAAGTACCTCTCCGAGCACGGGGTGGAGCAGCGTGACTTCAACTCCTACGGCTCGCGCCGGGGCAACCACGAGGTGATGATCCGCGGCACCTTCGCCAACATCCGGTTGCGCAACCAGCTGGCCGAAGGCACCGAGGGTGGCGTCACCCGCGACTTCACCCAGGACGGAGAGGTGACGTCGGTCTACGAGGCGTCCCAGCACTACCAGGAGGCCGGGATCCCGCTCGTCGTCCTGGCGGGCAAGGAGTACGGCTCCGGCTCGTCGCGCGACTGGGCCGCCAAGGGCACCGCGCTGCTCGGCGTCAAGGCGGTGATCGCGGAGTCCTACGAGCGGATCCACCGGTCCAACCTGATCGGGATGGGAGTCCTGCCGCTGCAGTTCCCCGAGGGCGAGAGCGCCGAGTCGCTGGGACTCACCGGTGAGGAGGAGCTCTCCATCACCGGCGTCACCGAGCTCAACGAGTCCCAGCCGAGGACGGTGAAGGTCAAGGCGGGTGACAAGGAGTTCGACGCGACCGTGCGCATCGACACCCCGGGTGAGGCGGACTACTACCGCCACGGCGGGATCATGCAGTACGTGCTGCGCAGCCTGCTGAAGGACTGACGTCGCGGTCACGACCCGGGGCCCCGCGACGGCCCGGCGGTCGAGCATGTCGCGGCCCCCCGGTGCTCGGTGGTTGAGGTGCGAGGGCCCCCAGGGCCCGAGCCACGAAACCCCCGAGCACGGCACGCCCGTCGCCCACCGGGCGCTGGCGTTGCCCGCGACCTGCTGGGCGCGCCGACCGGGCTGGAGGGGCGGACGCCGCGGTGCTGTCGGCGTCGGCGTCGGCGGTGTGGCGGGTGGGCAACCGACTGGTCGCCGTGGGCCGGGGAGGGCGCCCCCGGGGGTCCAGGACTCCAGCCTCGGCGGCGAGACTCCCGGACCTGGGCGGTCGACGCTCTCGCGCGGGTGATCGGCGCCGAGGCCGCCGGCCGCGTCCTGGGTGTGGTCGAGGCCAAGGTCATCGAGGGAGCCCCCGATCTGCACGCCCGCCCCGCCGAGCTGCTCACCGTGCTCCTCGAACACACCCACCAAGACCACGACCGCCGGTCGGTGGAGGATCGGTGGTTGAGGTGCGCGGGGCCCCAGGGCCCGAGCCACGAAACCCCCCAGCACGGCACGCCCGTCGCCCACCGGGCGCTGGCGTTGCCCGCGGACGTGCCGGGCGCGCTGCGCGGGCTGGACCTCACCCGGCTGGTCCGGAAGTGCGTGCTCTACGTCCACCTCGCCGAGACCGCCCCGCACCAACGCCAGGCCGAGGTCTCCGGGTCGAGGGCCTGGGCCCGGTCTCCCTGGAGGCACTCGCAGAGCCGCTGAGGGCACCGACCTGAGCGTCGAGCCCGTCCTCGACCTCGCCGACCGGTCCGGGCCACCGCCTACGAGCACCCGAGGCGCTGAAGGAACGCATCCACCTGATCACCGGCGGCGACCACGGGCCCTACGCCACCTCCCCAGCAGAGCAGTCGACTACGACCACCCCACCCCCTACGGTCTTCCAGACCACGGCGGCCCACCCGGCCAGGCCGGGGTCCACAACTCCGGCCCCCTGGCACGGCGCCACCACCGCTGGCAGACACCTTCCTCGCCTGGCCCGGGAGAGCGCGGGCCCGGTGGCGGTGGACCTGGCGGTGTCGGGCGACCTCGACGGCCTCGGCTCCGCGGTGGACGCCGCAGTGCACCGGTTGGTCATGGAGGCGCTCACCAACGCGTCGGCACGCTCGTGGGGCCTCGCGGATCCGAGTCGACGTCGTCGGCGAGGATGACGTCGTGGAGGTCACGGTGAGCGACGACGGTGGTCCGGCCCCGCGAACGGGCGGGACCGCGGCGCGGGCTACGGCCTGATCGGCATGACCGAGCGGGTGGAGCTGCTCGGTGGCACGCTGCACGCTGGCCCCCGACCCGGGGGCGGCTGGCAGGTGCACGCGGTGATCCCTCGTGCCGGTGCGGGTCGATGACGAGTCGCCCGAGCGTGCGCAGCGACGCGGTGAAGCTGCGCGTCCTGGTCGCCGACGATCACGACCTGGTGCGGGTCGGGCTGGTGATGATCCTCGACGCCCAGCCCGACATCGAGGTCGTCGGCGAGGCCAGCACAGGGCGGCAGGTGGTCAGCCTGGCTCGCCGGCTCGGACCCGACGTCTGTCTCGTCGACATCCGGATGCCGGAGCTGGACGGCATCGAGGCCACCCGTGAGCTGGCGGGGCCGGACGTCGACGACCCCTTGGCCGTCGTCGTCATCACCACCTTCGACCTCGACGAGTACGGTCACGACGCCCTCAAGGCCGGGGCCCGTGGTTTCCTGCTCAAGGACGCGGGCGCCGAGCTGCTGGTCCAGGCGGTGCACGCCGCCGCCAGGGGAGACGCCCTCATCGCCCCCAGCACCGCCCGGCTGCTGGAGACCTTCGCGGCCTCGCGGTCGACTGACGCTCAACCCGGCTCGACGGTGCCATCAGCGGGCCATCAGCGGCGACTGCGCAGGTCGTCGACGAGCGCCTTCGACTCAGGGGTGGTGGCCGCGGCCTCCAGACCGGTCACGACCTCGGGGTCCTGCAGCGCCGGGACGTCGAGCAGCCGAACCAGGTCGTCGTGGGCGAGGTGCTCCAGCACGGGGGTCAGATCGCCCCAGGCGTCGTTGCGATGCACCGCGCGCACCAGCGCGTCGCGCGGGTGCTCCTCGAGCGTGGCCACCAGGCCGACCACGCGGGTGCGTGACGCGACCGCCAGGGCGGAGAGGAGTGCCAGGGCGTCGTCGATCTGGTCGCGGGCGTCGGCGGCCTCGAGCACCGCGACGATGGTCCGGTCGTCCACCGCTGCGATCACGTGGTCGAGCGCGGCACGGTCCTCGGTGAAGATGGCGATCTGGAGAAGGTCCTCGGGAGGTGCGTCCTCGATCACACGGAGCGCGGTCTCGACGGTGACGTACGAGACGAAGCGCCCGAGCGGGATGTACTCCTGTCGTCGTACCAGCTCGTGACCGATCTCGACCACCGTCCGCGCGGGAAGCGCGACGACGATCTCCTCGACCTTCTCCGGGTCGATGTGGGGCGTCATCTCGGCGAGGAACTCCGTCGACAGGTGCTCGGTGAGCTTGACGGCGTGCTGGGTCTCGGTCACCGCCGCCACCCGAGCGGCGACGAGGGGGCCGAGCGCCACCTGGGCGCCCTTGGCGGCAAGCGGGGCAGGCACGTGCCGCGACACCCCCGCCATCCGGGCGAACCTGGGCTCGTAGGGCGCGAACAGGGCGTGGTTGACCGAGGCGCGCAGGCTCCTCAGCTGCTCCTGCGACAACGCTCGGAGGAACTCCACCTCCTCGACGTCGACCTGAAGGTCGTGGGCGAGCTTGACCAGCTCGACGTGTCGCAGCAGCCCGCTCACCGGTGTCCCTCCGGGAACAGCATCTTCTTGGCCCGCCCCCGCAGTGGTCGGGGGAGGACGCGCATGGTCGCCTGGAGGGCGTCGCGGACCCGCTGGTCCTCCGCCTCGAGACTTCGGGCGACCAGGTCGTGGAGTCGTGCCACCTCGTCGTCGGTGAGTGGCCGGAGGAAGTCCAGCGCTGCGGGGTCGGTGTCCATGACCTCGGCCAGCCGGTCCACGTGCTCGCTGCGTGCGCCCATCGATTCCTCCCGCCGGTGTAGCCCATGGAAAGCCCGGCTCACCGTAGCGGATCGAACACATGTTCGATACGCTCTGCTGATGTCGTCCCCGGCGGTTCCTCCCGGCTGGCCCCGACGGGTGCGTCCTCCCGCCGTCCCAGCGTGGGAGGAGTCGGCGACCGCGTGGCTGTTGGATCTCTGCCCGCCCGACTACCGCCGCCACGCCGTGCTGCGAGGACATCCCGTGGTGCTCGCGCGGTTCGCGGCGCTGCACGTCGAGGCCTCGCGCCGCGCCGTCCGCCGTGGGTTGAGCCAGGCTCGAGCGGTGCTGCGCGACGTCGCTGACGCGGAGACCGTCGACCGCGCGGTGCTGGCCTGGCAGGCGGAGGAGGCCCGGCTGCTGTCCGAGGGGCGCGCGGTCGCCCTGGTCGAGGAGGCCCTGCGCGGCAAGCGCTTCGTCGCGCGGCTGTGAGGGGTGGCCCGGGTCCGGGGGAGGTAGCGTCGCGCTCATGCCTCCCCCCGAAACCGGTGCCCCCGGCTCCGCTGTCACCGAGCACGTCCTCCATCGGGTCCCGGTCCCGGGGATGGGGCCGGAGGACGTCGTCGTCGGGCCGGAGGGAAGGGTCTACACCGGGACCGAGGACGGCAGCGTCCTCGAGATCTCGCCCGACGGCAGGCGGATCCGTCAGGTGGGTCGGGTCCCGGGACGCCCGATGGGTCTCGAGCTGCTTCCGGACGGCCGCCTGCTGGTGTGCGACGCCGACCACGGCCTGCGCGCGCTGGACCCCGAGTCCGGTCACCTGGAGACGGTGCTTGACGAGGTGGACGGGTCACCGATCGTGCTGTGCAACAACGCCACCGTCGCCTCCGACGGCACGATCTACTTCTCGGAGTCCTCGCGCGTCTACCCCTTGGCCAGCTGGAAGTCCGACATCGCCATGGACACCCGGTCGGGCCGACTGATCCGTCTCCGTTCCCGCGGCGGCGAACCGGGGTGGCATGCCCCCGAGGTGCTGGTGACGGGACTGCGGTTCGCCAACGGCGTGACCCTGGCGCCCGACGAGTCCTTCGTCCTGGTGGCGGAGTCCGGCGGCCGCAGCCTGGTGCGTCACTGGCTGGCCGGTCCCCGCCGTGGACAGGTGGACAGCTTCGCGACCGACCTCCCCGGCTACCCCGACAACGTCAGCACCGGCTCGGACGGACTGGTGTGGGTCGCCATCGCCTCGCCCCCCAACCCGGTGCTCGAACGCGTGCTGTTCCCCGGGCCTCGGGTGCTGCGCTCCCTGGTGGCACGGCTTCCGGAGTCCGTGCAGCCCAAACCGCTGCCCACGACCCGCGTGATGTCCTTCGACATCGATGGACGCGTGGTGGACGACCACAGCTTCCCCGTTGACGACTTCTCGTTCGTGACCGGTGTCCGCGAGCACCAGGGACGGGTGTGGCTGGGCAGCCTGCACCACAGCGCCGTCGCCTGGTTCGACCGCTGACGGGCGCCCGTAGACTGACCGGACCCCTGCTCACGACGTCCACGCCGAAAGGAGCCGTCGATGGGTCACCTCGACTCGCTCACGGGTCCCCGCGATCTGCGTGGCCTGAGCGACGACGACCTCGACGAGCTCGCCGTGGAGATCCGCGACCGGCTGGTGCGCACCTGCTCTCCCCGCGGAGGTCACCTGGGTCCCAACCTCGGCGTCGTCGAGCTGACCATGGCGATGCACCGGGTGTTCGACTCCCCGACCGACCGCATCCTCTTCGACACCGGGCACCAGGCCTACGTGCACAAGATGCTCACCGGCCGGGCAGACCGCTTCGACACGTTGCGCACCGAGGGCGGGCTCTCCGGGTACCCGAGCCAGGCGGAGTCCGAGCACGACGTCATCGAGAACTCCCACGCCTCCACGGCGCTGTCCTACGCCGATGGCCTGGCCAAGGCCTACGCCCTTCGCGGCGAGCAGCGCCACGTGGTCGCCGTGGTCGGTGACGGCGCGCTGACTGGGGGCATGGCGTGGGAGGCGCTGAACAACATCGCCTCACCGAGCGCGCAGGACCGGCCCCTGGTGATCGTCGTCAACGACAACGGCCGGTCCTACACCCCCACCGTGGGAGGACTGGCCGAGCACCTCGCGACGTTGCGCACCGATCCTCGCTACGAGCCGATGCTCGACCTCGTCAGGCGCAGCCTCGGCAGCGTCCCGGGACTCGGTCCCCGGGCCTACGACGTGCTGCACGCGGTGAAGAAGGGGATGAAGGACGCGCTGGCTCCCCAGGGCCTCTTCGAGGACCTGGGGCTGAAGTACGTCGGGCCGATCGACGGGCACGACCGGGCGGCCCTGGAGCAGGGGCTGGCCCGAGCCAAGCGGTTCAACGGGCCGGTCATCGTGCACGCGATCACGCGCAAGGGCTTCGGCTATGACGCCGCGGAGCGACATGAGGCGGACCAGTTCCACTCGCCGGGGCCGTTCGACGTCGAGACCGGCCAGGAGGCCCACCGGAACCTGATCTGGACCGACGTCTTCGCCGACGAGATGGTGGCGATCGGGGAGGAGCGCCCCGACGTGGTGGCGGTCACGGCCGCCATGCTGCATCCGGTGGGGCTCAACCTCTTCGCCCAGCGCCATCCCGAGCGGGTCTTCGACGTGGGCATCGCCGAGCAGCATGCGGCGACCTCGGCTGCCGGGCTCGCCATGGGAGGGCTGCACCCGGTGGTGGCGGTCTACGCGACGTTCCTCAACCGAGCCTTCGACCAAGTGCTGCTCGATGTGGCCCTGCACCGGTGCGGCGTCACGTTCGTGCTGGACCGGGCCGGCGTCACCGGCGACGACGGGGCCTCCCACAACGGGATGTGGGACATGTCGGTGCTCCAGGTCGTGCCCGGCCTGCGGCTGGCAGCGCCCCGAGACGGTGCCCGGCTGCGCGAGCTGTTGCGTGAGGCCCTCGACGTCGACGACGCCCCGACGGTGGTGCGCTTCCCGAAGGGCCCGCCCGCCGCGGACATCGAGGCCGTGGACCGGGTGGGTGGCGCCCACGCCGACGGCGCGGTCGATGTGCTCGCCCGCAAGGGGGCTCGCGACGTGCTCGTCGTCGCGATCGGCGGCATGGCGGCCACCGGGGTCGAGGTGGCCGACCGGCTGGCAGCCCAGGGGATCGGCGTGACAGTCGTCGACCCGCGGTGGGTGAAGCCGGTCTCCCCGCACCTGGTGCATCTCGCGGCGGACCACCGGCTGGTGGTCAGCATCGAGGACAACGGTGTCGTCGGTGGCTGCGGGGCGACGCTCCTGCAGACCCTCGTCGAGCAGGGCGTGACGACGCCGGTTCGGGTGCACGGCATCCCGCAGGAGTTCCTGGACCATGCCAAGCGCGCCGCCATCCTCGAGCGCATCGGCCTGACCCCCCAGGCGATCGCGCGCAGCGTGGTCGAGGCGGTCACCGCCCTCGACCACGCCGCCTTCCTGCAGCGGGAGCAGGAGCAGGGCACATGACGGCGTCTCGCTGGGTGCACATCGTCGACGAGGTCCCCGAGCTCTTCGGTGCCTCGACCCGTGGCCCGGTCATGGTCCTCGCACTGCAGGGCTTCCTCGACGCCGGGAACGCCGCGGCGACGGCGGTCGGCCACCTGCAGGAAGGTTTCGCCGGCCGGGTGGTGGCCACCTTCGAGGTCGACGCCTTCTACGACTACCGCGCTCGGCGCCCGCTCATCACGTTCCGGGAGGACCACTACGAGGGCTACCAGGCGCCCCGTCTGATCGTGCGGGTCATGCGCGATGAGAACGAGGTGCCCTACCTGCTGCTGCAGGGACCCGAGCCCGACACCCAGTGGGAGGCGTTCGCGGGCGCCGTTCGGACCGTGGTCGAGCACTTCGGCGTCAGGCTGACCGTCTCGCTCGGGTCGGTGCCGATGGCGGTGCCGCACACCAGGCCCACGATGCTCACCCAGCACGCCAACCGCGACGAGCTGATCGAGGAGCCCAACATCTGGCGCGGCGACCTCATGGTGCCGGCCAGTGCGGCCGCCCTGCTCGAGGTGCGGCTGGGGGAGTGGGGCCATCCCGCCACCGGGTTCGTCGCCCACGTGCCGCACTACCTCGCCCAGTCGGACTACCCGTTGGCCTCGGGGAAGCTCCTGGAGCAGCTGGAGATGGTCAGCGGGCTGTCCCTGGACCTCCATGCCCTCGACGAGCGTGCCGAGAAGAGCATGCGCGAGATCGCCTCGCAGGTGGCCGACAACCCCGAGGTCGCCCAGGTCGTCGTCGGTCTGGAGCAGCAGTTCGACGCCTTCCGGCAGAGCGAAGGGGGCGGCCTCCCGTTCGCCGAGGAGCGCGACCTGCCGACCGCCGAGGAGCTCGGGGACCAGTTCGAACAGTTCCTCGCCGACCTCGGCGACGACGACACGGGCGCCTGAGCGCGGCGCCGCACCTGCGACGATCTCTCCATGCCCGCCTCCGCCGCAGCCCTGCTGGAGCTGCTCGACCTCGAGACGATCGACCTCAACCTGTTCCGTGGCCGCCAGCCGGACACCGGCCGGCAGCGGGTCTTCGGAGGCCAGGTCGCTGCCCAGTCCGTGGTCGCCGCCGCCCGTACCGCCCCGCCCGAGACCTCGGTCCACTCGCTGCACAGCTACTTCCTGCGTCCGGGGGACCACGAGATGCCGATCGTCTACGACGTCGACCGCATCCGCGAAGGGCGGTCCTTCGTCACGCGTCGGGTGCTCGCCCGCCAGCACGGCCGGCCGATCTACGCGCTGACGGCGAGCTTCCACGTGGCGGAGCAGGGTTTCGAGCACCAGGACGTGTCGATCGACGTGCCCGGGCCCGAGGACTCGGTCGACCTCGTCACCCTCCTGTCCGGTGACGAGGCCCGCAAGGCGGCGTGGCTGCGCGAATGGGCGGCGCTCGACCTGCGGATCGCCGACCGCAACCCGCCGCTGGGTGCTGAGGACGACGGGACGCCGGCGCGAGCCGCGTACTGGGTGAAGGTGGGCGGGAAGCTGCCCGATGACCGCCTGGTCCACCAGGCCGCGCTGACCTACCTGAGCGACCTCACGCTGGTCGGGGTGACTCTGCTGCGCCACGGACTGCATCCGGACCATCCCCGGGTCCAGGCCGCCTCTCTCGACCACACGGTCTGGTTCCACAAGCCGTTCCGTGCCGACGACTGGTTGCTGTACCGACAGAGGTCTCCGGTGGCCACCGGAGGGCGCGGCCTCGCCCTGGGCGAGCTCTTCTCCCAGGACGGCACGCTGGTCGCCTCGGTCGCCCAGGAAGGTCTCATTCGCCCCGTCGGATAGCAGAGAAAGTGCCATTCTTCGGACAGGACACGCCGATGTCGTTACGTTTGGTGCTCCAGATGCAGGTGTCGTCTGATGTGACGACAGTGAATCAGCAGCCGGGCAGGCGCCCGGCTGCTCGCTGTGAGGAGTACGCGTGGCCCTCCGTCCCCTCGTCCGTGCCGCCTCCGTGGGTGCTCTGGGGCTCACCACCCTGGCAACGACCGCCGGTGTCGCCGAGGCCGCTCCGGCGGCGGACTACCAGATGCCCTTCTCGTGCGGGCAGGAGTGGACCGGCAGCACCCGGTCCTACCACTCGCCGTCGTCGAACGCCGTCGACTTCAACCGCCCCGACGACCTCGGCAAGTCGGTCACCGCGGCTGCTCCTGGGGTGGTCTCGAGCGTCACCGACCTCGGCGGGCGCAGCTACGGGCTCTACGTCAAGATCAGCCACGGGAGTAACGAGTCGACCCTCTACGCCCACCTGAAGGCGGCCTACGTTGTGGAAGGGCAGCGGGTCGACCAAGGGCAGCTGATCGCCGCCCTCGGCACCTCGGGTGGCTCCACCGGCCCTCACCTGCACTTCGAGGAGCGCTACGGCAGCAAGGTGGTGACGCCGTACTTCCACGGGATCGCCTATCGGATGCCCAAGACCTCGCTTTCGGAGAACTGCGTCAACGTCCCGCTCGCCGGTGACTGGAACAACGGGGGCAGGGACAACCCCGGGGTCTTCGAACGGCAGTGGAACGGCCAGATCGTCCAGAAGGTCGGGCGCCGGGTCACCCGCATCACCCTGGGGCGGGGCCTCGACTGGCCCCTGGTGGGCGACTGGGACGGCGACGGCACGACGGATGTGGGAGTGCGCCGGGCGCTGGGTGGCCGCTTCCTGCTGCGTCGGTCTGACGGCACCGTGGATCGCAGCCTCCGGCTGGGTGGCCGCCGACATGTCGGGGTGGCCGGGGACTGGGACGGTGACGGGACGACCGACATCGGCATCTGGCGTCCCAGGGACGGCGACTTCCGGCTGCGGCTCTCGAACGGTCGCTTCCGCCGCGTCAGCCTGGGCTCGGCGTCGTCGCTGCCGGTCACCGGTGACTTCGACGGGGACGGACGCAGCGACGTCGGGGTCTTCGACCCCCTGACCGCCACCTGGTCGTGGACCCGCGTCGGGGGGCCTGCGGGTGGGACTGTGCGGGCCGGGAACGTCGGCGAGCTGCCCGTGACGGGGGACTGGAACGGGGACGGCAAGACCGACCTCGCCACCTGGAACCGCGACACCGGGGTCTGGACGAGGTACCACGAGGCCTCAGGCACGCCGCGGAGGACGACGCGACGCTTCGGCGCCCAGCCCTGAGTCCAGGGCGGTCGCCGGTCATGACGGCGCGCTGCTGCATCCTGGGACCGTGACCACTGCTCGCCGCGCCCTTGGGGCAGCCCTGCTGCTGGGGCTGCTGGTGCCCGCCCTGCTGCTCACCGGGCTCCGCCTGGTGCAGCCTGGTGCCGGCTGGGCGGTGCGGGCGGTCTCCTTCGCACCCTTCTCGATCCCGTTGTACGCGGCGGCCGCGGTAGCGCTCGTCGGCCTGCTGGTGCGCGCCGCGCGTGAGCGCGATGGGGCGCGCGCTCTCGCGGGCCGGGGTGGTGCGGTGGTCGTCGTCCTCGTCCTGCTGCTGCTCCACATCAGCTGGGTGATGCCGGCGTTCACCGGAGAGCCCCCGGCGCCCGCGGTGGGAACCCCGCGGCTCCGGGTGATGACGCTCAACGTGCTGGCGGGGGGCGCCACGCCCGACGACGTCGTCGGAGCCGTCCGGGAGGCGGACGCGGACGTGGTGGTGCTGCAAGAGGTGACCCAGGGCTTCTGGTCGTCCTCCGCGGGGCTCCGCAGAAGCCACCCCTATGTCGCGGGGCTGGCGCCGGACGGGCGCCCCGACACCGTCGTGCTGGCCAGACGCCCGCTCGGGCGGGAAGTCTCCGTGGAGACGGTGGGCGACAGCCTGCACGTCACTGTCCGCCTCGGGGCCCGCCAGGTGGACCTGCTGGCGGTGCACCCGCGCTATCCCGAACGGCCGACCGCGTGGCGCCACGACCACGCCGTCCTGGCCGCGGAGGTACGTCGTACCAGGCCGGCGCTCGTGGTGGGTGACTTCAACGCGACCTACGACCATGCCGTGATGCGCCGCTACCGCCAGCTCGGCTACCGCAGCGCCGCGGAGCTGCTCAACACCGGTTGGAGCCCGACGTGGCCCAGCAACGGAGCGCGAAGGCTGTGGGGGATCCCCCTGCCGCGGGTGGTGCAGATCGACCACGTGATGGTGGCGCGCCACCTCACCGCCCTGACCGTGGAGCACGTGAAGGTGCCGGGCACCGACCACCAGGCCGTCGTCGCCGAGGTCACCCTCCGAGGCTGAGCCGGGCCGGTGGCCGGTCGCTCAGCGTGCCCGGCCGAGCAGGTGGGGTGCGCCGTCCTTGGGGCTCACCAGCGCGAAGTCCAGGTCATCGCCCCGCTGAGCGACGCGGAACTCCGCCTTCCCGGGAAGGAACACCGGCTTCTTGAAGGCCACGTCGACGGTCACCTTCTCGGGCAGCCGGTTCTCCACGGCAGCGACGCTGCGGGCCTTGGTCCACATGCCGTGTGCGATCTGGCGGGGGAAGCCCAGCGCCTTGGCGCTCCAGGGGTACAGGTGGATCGGGTTCCGGTCACCCGAGACCGCGCCGTAGCGACGTCCGAGGTCGGCCGGCAGGCGCCACTCGACGCCCGGCCCCTCCACGTTCTCCAGCGCCATGCCCTGGTCGGCGCCCTCCTCGCCCTTGCCGCGGCGCAGGTAGGTCGAGACCTCTTCCCAGACGAGCTCGCCGTCGACCCGCACTCGCGACAGCATGTCGAACATGCGTCCCTTGGCGTGCGGGCGAAGGTTGGCGGTCTCGACGCTGACGTCGTACCGGTCGCGAACCGTCGTGTCCCGGTGCCGGGTGATGGTGTTCTCCAGGTGCACCAGACCCATGGCGCTGTACGGGAAGGACGGGTCGGTCAGCAGCGCCATGTGGTGCGGGAACGCGAGCATGTGCAGGTAGGTCAGCGGGAGCACGTCCTTGGCGGGGAAGCCGCACACCGCGGAGTACGCCGCGACGTGGTCGGCGTCGACCGGCACCCCCTCACGGACCAGCTCCAGATCGGGCAGCTCGCGCGTGGTCTTCCTCACGCCCGGCAGGCTGGAGACGACGGGGATCGTCGGCAACGCGGCCTTCAGCATCAGCGGGAGCGGGGAGGGTGCTTCGTCCAGCTTGCGGGTGGTCATCGTGGCGACCTCACGCACCCATCATCATCTGGCCGCAGACGCGGACCACGTTGCCGTTGACGGCGCTCGAGGCGGGGCTGGAGTACCAGGCGATGGTCTCGGCGACGTCGACCGGGAGCCCCCCCTGCGACATCGCGTTGAGCCGGCGGCCGACCTCGCGGGTCATGAACGGGATCGCCTCGGTCATCTTGGTCTCGATGAAGCCCGGCGCGACGGCGTTGATGGTGATGCCGTCCTTGAGCGTGGGGGCCGTGGACTGGACGAAACCGATCACCCCGGCCTTGGAAGCGGCGTAGTTGGTCTGGCCCATGTTGCCGGCGATGCCGGCGATCGAGGCGACGCCGATGATGCGGCCGTTGGGGTTGATGGCGCCCTCCTCCAGCATCACCTTCGTGATGCGTTCGGGAGCGGTCAGGTTGACCGCGATGGCCGAGGAGAAGACGTCCTCCTTCATGTTGGCCAGCCGCTTGTCGCGGGTGATGCCGGCGTTGTGCACCACGATGTCGGCGCCGCCGTGCTGGGTCTTCACGTGGTGGGCGATCCGCGCGGGCGCGTCCTTGGCGGTGATGTCGAGGGCGAGCACGTCGCCGTCGAGCTCGCCCATGACCCGGTGGAGGTCGTCGGCCGCCTGCGGGACGTCGACGCCGAGGACCGTGGCGCCGTCGCGGTGGAGCACCCGGGCGATCTGCTCCCCGATGCCGCGGCTCGCGCCGGTCACGATGGCGACCTTGCCGAGCAGGGGCTTGGTCCAGTCGACGGGCTCCACCTTGTCAGCGGCCTTGGAGTCGCCGATCGCGCCGATGCGGACGACCTGGCCCGACACGTAGGCGGACTTGGGCGACAGCAGGAAGGCAAGGGTCGAGGTGATCGCCTCGTCGGCCTTCGGGGCGACGTACACCAGCTGCACGGTGCCGCCGTGGCCGACCTCCTTGCCGAGGGAGCGGGTGAAGCCTTCGAGGGCTCGCTGAGCGATCTGCTCCGACGGGGTCCTTGGCGCTCTCCGGCGGCGTGCCGAGGACCACGACGCGGGCGCACGACTCGAGCTGCGCATCTTGGGGGTGAAGAAGCGCTGCAGCTCGACCAGCTGGTCGGAGGAGGTGATGCCGGTGGCGTCGAAGACGAGGCCCTTGTGCTTCTCGCCCTCGGCGGCCTCGGTGACGAAGGCGATGCTCAGGTCGTCAAGAGACTTGGTGAGGGTTGCGCCGAGGCGTCCGGTGCCCCCGACCACGACCGTGCCTTCGACGAGGGGGTCGCCCTCCTCGTAGCGCTCGAGCTCGACCGGGTTCGGGCAGCCCGAGGTTCTTGGCCAGCAACTGCCCGACGGGGGTGTGGATCAGGCTCTGGTAACGGTCGCTCATGTCGCTGAGGGTCCTTCCAGGTGTGCTCGTCGGAGTCTCGTGCGGTCCACGTGACTGTAACGAGGTGTGTAACTGAGGGTCCACGTTTCGTGATCTGCCCGCACATGGTTTCCTCCGACGGTCTGCCGGTGAAGGATGACCCTGACTGGGGCGCATCGCTTGGAAGCTAGCCGCGGTCGAGCCGGCCAAACGTCGGCCCGGTCACACGTCAGACCCACACCTCCCAGGGAGTGCCATGCAGGCCAAGACCCGCCGCGTCGCCATCATCGGCGGCAACCGCATCCCGTTCGCCCGCTCCAACACCGCCTACTCCGACGCCTCCAACCAGGAGATGCTGACCGCCGCCATCGACGGGCTGGTCCAGCGGTTCGGCCTCGAGGGCGAGCGCGTCGACGAGGTCGTCGCCGGCGCGGTGCTCAAGCACTCCCGCGACTTCAACCTCACCCGGGAGTCGGTGCTCGGCTCCAAGCTGGCGCCCGAGACCCCGGCCTACGACATCCAGCAGGCCTGCGACACCGGGATCCAGGCCGCGATCCTGGTCGCCGGCAAGATCGCCCTCGGCCAGATCGAGGTCGGCATCGCCGGCGGCACCGACACCACCTCCGACGCCCCGATCGCGATCAACGAGCGGCTGCGCAAGATCCTGCTCGAGGCCAACCGCGCCAAGTCGGTGCAGGGGCGGCTCGCGGCGCTGGCCAAGGTGCGGCCGCAGCACCTCGCGCCCTCCATCCCGCAGAACAGCGAGCCCCGCACCGGGCTGTCGATGGGGGAGTCCGCCGCGCTGACCGCGCTGGAGTGGGACATCGGCCGTGAGGAGCAGGACGAGCTCGCGGTCGCACTCGCACCACAACCTGGCCGCGTCGTACGAGAGCGGGTTCCAGGACGACCTGGTCACGCCGTTCCGTGGTCTGGAGCGCGACCAGAACCTGCGCGCCGACTCCTCGGTGGAGAAGCTGTCCACGCTCAAGCCGGTCTTCGGCAAGGGCGAGACCGCCACGATGACCGCGGCGAACTCCACGCCGCTCACCGACGGCGCCTCGGTGGTGCTGCTGTGCTCGGAGGAGTACGCCGAGGCGCGGGGCTGGGAGCCGCTGGCCTTCCTCATCGACTACGAGACCGCCGCCGTCGACTTCGTGCACGGCAGCGAGGGGCTGCTGATGGCGCCGGCGTACGCGATGCCGCGGATGCTGGAGCGTGCCGGCCTGAGGCTGCAGGACTTCGACTTCTACGAGATCCACGAGGCGTTCGCCTCGCAGGTGCTCGCCACCCTGAAGGCGTGGGAGGACCCGATCTTCTGCAAGGAGC
The DNA here is from genome assembly GCA_963801135.1 of uncultured Actinomycetota bacterium. Classification (GTDB taxonomy): domain Bacteria; phylum Actinomycetota; class Actinomycetes; order Propionibacteriales; family Nocardioidaceae; genus Marmoricola_A. Next base: position 297,731 of record CAWDDN010000001.1, read on the forward strand.
GGCTCGGGCTGGAGCCCCGCTGGGGCCGATCGACCGGGCAAGCTCAACGTCAACGGCTCCTCGCTGGCGGCCGGCCACCCGTTCGCCGCGACCGGCGGGCGGATCATCGCCAACCTGGCCAAGCTGCTGGCCGAGAAGGGCTCGGGCGTGGCGTCATCTCGATCTGCGCCGCCGGCGGCCAGGGCGTCACCGCGATCCTGGAGCGCTGACCCCGCCTCCGTCAGGACGGCGACGCTTGCGCTCAGGGCGGGGTGCGCCAGCGCCGAGCTGGGGTCCATCAGGTGCGCCTTGACCGCCTCGGCGTCGACCGGGCGACCGCGGGACGCCGGGCGCTCCTTGACCATCAGCCCAGCCGGGCTAGCTGCAGGCCCCCGAGGCCGAGGGCGTAGAGCGTGTTGGCCACCAGGTCGACGTCGTCGACCTCGAAGACCCCGGCCGGCGGCCCGCCTCGATCACCGCGACGACCCGCGCCAGGCAGTCGCTCATCCCCTTGCCGAGCCGGAACAGCGCCGAGCAGCTCAGCTCGTCGAGCAGGGCCGGGCCCATCCGCAGGATGGTGACCCCGCAGTCGACGAAGGCCGGGTGGCAGCCCGAAGTCGAAGAAGGCCTCGGTGAGCTGCGCAGCCGGGCCTCGGGCGAGCGCCGCGTCGTCGGCGGCGGCCAGCGCGGGCCGAGGTCGTGAGGTAGTCGGCCTCCGTCAGCGCGAAGAGCTCCTCCTTGCCGGTGAAGTGCCGGTAGATGATCGCCCGGTTGACGCCGACCTCGCGGGCGACGTCCTCGATCTGCGCGTCCCGCACGCCTCGCTCGTCGAAGAGCCGGCGGGTGGCCGCGATGATCGCGGCCTCACGCTCCCGGCGCCGTTCCGCGGCCGCCGACGCCGTCGGCGGGGGTCCGGGGACGGGCGCTCTTCGGACGGGGGTGGGAGAAACGGCTATCTATTCATGACCGCCATCGTACGCAGCGTGCAACTCCCGAGTTGCAGCGCGTGCGCGAGTGGTCGAGCAGCGCGCAGGAGAGGCCGAGCGAGGATCGTCGCAACGTCGTCGACCTGCTCGGGAACCGGCTTGTCGTCGCGGTAGCGGACCACGCGCGCGAAGCGGAGCGCGATGCCACCTGGGTAGCAGCGACGAGCGCTGCACGCCGTCGATCGCGACCTCGACGACCTGTTCGGGGCGCACGTGCACGACGTGGCCCGACCGGTGGCGGTCTCCAGCCCGAGGAACCGCTCGGTCTGCCAGGCCAGCATCTCGTCGGTCATCCCCTTGAACGTCTTGCCCAGCATGACGAAGCCACCGCTCGGGCGCGCGCCGCCGAGGTGATGTCGACAGCAGCCCCTGGCGGCGGCCGCTGCCCCACTCCGCCGCGAGCACCACGAGGTCGAAGGTCTGCCGCGGCTTGACCTTGACCCACCCCGCGCCCGACGGCCGGCTTCGTACGGCGCGCGCCAGCGACTTGACGACCACCCCCTCGTGGCCCGTCTCGACGGTCGTGTCGAAGGACGGCCGGGCCTCGTCGACGGAGTCGGTGACGACCCGGGGGGCACCTGAAGCGTCTCGGGCAGCGCCGGGTCGGCCGGTCAACGCCGCGAGCCGCGGTCGCTCGGCCAGGCTCGTCCAGGAGGTCGCGACCGTCCAGGTGCAGCAGGTCGAAGAAGTACGGCCGTGATCGGGACCCGGTCCCGGACCGCAACGTCGGTGGAGCTGCCGGTGCGGGAGGCCGTCTCCTGGAACGGTCGCGGCCCCCGTCGGGGGGTGCAGCGCGATCACCTCGCCGTCGAGCACCACCGTGCTCACCGGCAGCTCGAGCACGGCCGACACGACCTCGGGGGAGCCGCTGGGTGACGTCGTCGAGGCTGCGGGTGTCGATGCGCAGCCTCGTCGCCGACCCGGTGCACCTGCACGCGGATCCCGTCGAGCTTGCGATCGACCAGGCAGGGGGCGCCCGTCATGGGGGCCGGACGGCGGTCTCGACGTCCGGCGCCGAGGCCGCCAGCGTGGGCCGGAGGGACGGCCGGGCACCAGACCGAAGGCGTCTCAGGGAGTCCGTTCCGCCGGTGAGCGCCGCCCGGGCGATCTCACCCGACGACGGGGTGAACCTCGCCGCCCGGCGCACCGCGGCGACGGGCACACCCGACGCCTTCGCGACGCCCCCGAGCGGCGCCGGGTCCTTCGCCCCCTGGCGAAGGTTCTCGAACCCGGAGCGGGCCCGGAGGAACTCCTGCTCGTCGGCGGATGACCCAGGCCGAACAGCTCCTCCACCAGCCCAGCACGCACGGCTGCGCGGACCCGCTCCCGGGTGGTGCCGCTGATCCGCTCCAGGGCAGCCGGTCCACCTCGGCCACCGTAAAGAGAAGAGCTCGGCTCGAGGGCTGGGTCAGGGAGCGTCTCCAGACCCCGCCCAGCCAAGCCCGGTCCGCCGCTGCCTCGGGGGCGCCCGGCCAGGTAGGCCGCGACGACGTCCAGCTCCTGCCAGGTCGGCCGGGGCGGGGGGAGCACGTCGGCGACGAGTGGCCCGAGGACTTCGCCGTACGGGAGGAGGTGCGGCTGCCGGGGACGAGGAGGCCCTGACGACGTCGGTGGAGCAGCATCGGCACATCGTAGGGTTGGCCGAGGTGGGGGGCTGCAAGGCAGAACGGGTGCCCGGGGAACCTCGAAGAGGACGTGGCGACCCGACTGGCCCTGCCCGGTCCCGACAGGTGCTCGGGCTCCCTGCGGAGAGGGCCCGGCGACCCGACGTACGGCACCGATGCCGAAGGCACCCTCTGGAAGGGGTGGCGGACGCCCGACGGGCCGGTGACCCTATCCCTGCGGGCCAGCACCGGGGTGGCGAGGTGTCCGCGGCCGCGGTGGGGGCCGGGAGCGGAGTGGGTCCTCGACGGGCTGCCGACGCTGCTCGGCGCCGAGGACGACCCGAGCGGCTTCGACCCCCGAGCACCGCGTCCTCGCCGAGGCCTGGCGGCACCACCCGCACTGGCGGGTGCCCCGGACGCGGCTGGTGATGGACGCGCTGGTGCCCGCCGTCCTGGAGCAGAAGGTGACCGGGAAGGAGGCGTTCGCCTCCTACCGCCGCCTGGTGCGGACGTACGGCGAGCCGGCCCGGGGCCAGGCGGCCGCCCGACGGGGGCTGAGAATGATGACGCCGACCTCCGAGCAGCTCCGCTCCGTCCCGTCCTGGGCCTGGCTGCAGATGGGCGTCGACCACTCCCGGTCCCGGGGGCCCTCGGCTCGGTGCGGTGCGGGTGTGCGCCCGCGCTGGAGCGGCTGCTCGACGTGCCGGTGGAGGAGCGGACCGGCGGCTGCGGACGCTTGCCGGGGAATGGGAATGGACCTCGGCGGAGGTGCGTGCGAGGGCCCTGGGCGACGCCGACGCGGTGAGCTTCGGGGACTACCACGTCGCCAAGGACATCGGCTGGGCGATGACCGGGAAGCCGGTCGACGACGAGCAGCTCGCGGTGCTGCTGGAGCCCTACCGCGGCCACCGGCTGCGGGTGCAGGTGCTGGTCGGTCAGGCCGGGCTGCGCAGGCCACGTCGGGGGGCCCGGATGACCTTGCCGAAGCACCTGCCGATCCGAACCGGGCCCGCCCTTGTGACCCCGGTGATCAGCGTCCCGGGCGGGCGGCGCGGGTCAGAGCGAAGGGGCGCAGGGGGGCGAGGGAAAGGTCAGGGCGGCCTTCTTGTGCACCGGCCGGGCGAACCAGTCGTCGGCGGTCAGCTGGTTGCAGTTCTCGAGGTCGGTGAGGAAGATCCGCTCCATCTGGGAGCCATGGTCGGGTCGATGAACTCGACGTTCACCTCGTAGTTGCCGGTCATCGAGAGCAGGTCGATGTTCGCCGTCCCGACGGTGCTCCACGCGCCGTCGATGGTGGCGGTCTTCGCGTGCACCATCGCGTCCTGGAAGCGGCAGATCCTCATGCCGGCGTCGAGCAGCTCGCCGTAGAAGCCCTGGGAGATCCAGTCCGCCACCATGTGGTTCGACTTCGGGGGGAGCAGGACCTGGACGTCCACGCCACGCTCGGCCGCCTTGAGGGCGCCCACGAAGTCGGCGTCGGGGAGGAAGTAGGCCTGGGTCAGGTAGACGTTCCAGGTCGCCCGGTTGATGGCCTCGAGGTACGTCGAGCGGATCGGGAACATCCACAGCCGGGGTGACGTTGCGGTGCACGCGGATCGGCGGCTCCCACTGAGGGCGTCTCCAGGAGGAGCGGGCCGCCGTGCGGGTCGCGCCGGTGCAGGTTCCAGAAGTCGGCGAACGCACGCTTGAGGTCCAGCCCCCCGGGCCCGGTGATCCAGACATGGGTGTCGCGCCACTCGGTGCCGAAGGCCGCACCGATGTTGTAGCCGCCGACGAAGGCCACCTCGTCGTCGACGACCAGGATCTTGCGATGGTCGCGGCCGTAGCGGCGGAGGTCGAGGAACCGCAGGCCGGCGCTGTAGACCGGGAACCGGAGCGCTCGGAGCGGGGGCCGGAAGACTGAACCGGGGGGAGACGACGAGGTTGGCGAAGCCGTCGTAGATCGCGGGATCTCGACCCCCGGGCAGCGGCGTCGTACAGCGCCTGCTTGAAGCGCTCGCCGACGGCGTCGCCCTACCAGATGTAGGACTCGAGCAGGACCTCGGTCCCGGCGCCGGCGATGGCATCGAGCATGTCCTCGTAGAGGTCGGTGCCGAAGGTGTAGGTCGTGACGGTGCCCTCGCCGATGGCTCACCTCGGCGGGGCGGTGACCGGGAACTGGCTTGGGTTCCTGCCCCGACGGCGGTCGGAGTCGACCAGCGTGAGCTCATCGCGAATCCGAGCTGCAGCCCGAAGACCGCCAGGAGCGAGCCGCCGGAGCGTCTCGTAGCTGCGCCGAAGGTCCGGGGGGCGACCCGCGACTGGCCCCGGCAAGGCGACCGATCGGGGGGAGCGCCCCGAGGAGCCCAGTCGCTGCCCCGACCCGAAGCCCCTGCACTGTCGGAGGTGGAATCTAGCCTCGGTGGTTAGGCTCCGGGGCATGAGGCCCGTCACCGATCTCAAGCGCCGGGTCGCGCCGTTCGAGGTCGTCTCCGAGTACCAGCCCTGCGGGGACCAGCCGGCCGCGATCAAGGACGTCGAGCGTCGGATCACCGGCGGGGAGCAGGACGTCGTCCTGCTCGGAGCGACCGCACCGGCAAGACCGCGACCGTCGCCTGGGCCGTCGAGCATCTGCAACGCCCGACCCTGGTGATGCAGCCCAACAAGACCCTGGCCGCGCAGTTCGCCAACGAGCTGCGCCAGCTCTGCCGAACAACGCGATCGAGTACTTCGTCTCCTACTACGACTACTACCAGCCGGAGGCCTACGTCCCGCAGACGGACACCTACATCGAGAAGGACTCCTCGATCAACGAGGAGGTGGAGCGGCTGCGGCACTCGGCGACGAACTCGCGGCTCACCCGCAGGGACACCATCGTGGTCTCCGCGGTCTCGTGCATCTACGGCCTGGGCACGCCGCAGGAGTACGTCGATCGGATGGTCCGGCTGCGGGTCGGCGACGAGGTCGACCGGGACCGGCTGCCTCGCCGGCTGGTGGAGATCCGTACACCCGCAACGACCAGGCGTTCACCCGGGGGACCTTCCGGGTGCGCGGCGACGCGTGGAGATCTTCCCGGTCATACGAGGAGCACGCGGTGCGCATCGAGCTGTTCGGGGACGAGATCGAGCGGATGATGACGCTGCACCCGGTCACCGGCGAGGTGGTCACCGAGGACCAGGAGCTCTACGTCTTCCCCGCCACGCACTACGTCGCCGGGCCGGAGCGGATGGAGCGGGCGATCCGGGGATCGAGGTCGAGCTGGCCGACCGACTGGCCGAGTTCGAGCGGCAGGGCAAGCTGCTGGAGGCGCAGCGGCTGCGGATGCGGACCACGTACAACATCGAGATGATGCGGCAGGTCGGCACCTGCGCAGGCATCGAGAACTACTCGATGCACATCGACGGGCGGGCGCGGGTCCCACCGAACAGGCTGCTCGACTACTTCCCCCGAGGACTTCCTGCTCGTCGTCGACGAGTCCCACGTCGGCGTCCCGCAGATCGGTGGGATGTACGAAGGCGACATGTCCCGCAAGCGCAACCTCGTCGACCACGGGTTCCGGCTGCCGAGCGCCATGGACAACCGCCCGTTGAAGTGGGAGGAGTTCCTCGGGCGGATCGGTCAGACGATCTCTGTTCCGACCCGGGGCACTACGGCTCGACCAGGTCGGCGGGGTGGACAGATACCGAGGTCGTCGAGCAGATCGTCCGGCGGACCGGGCTGGTCGAGCCGGAGGTGATCGTGAGGGGGACCGGGGCAGATCGACGATCTGATCCACGAGATCCGCACCCGCGCCGAGCGAAGCGAGCGGGTGCTGGTCACCACACTGACGAAGAAGATGTCGGAGGACCTCACCGACTACCTCCTCGAGGCCGACATCCGCACGCGCTACCTCCACAGCGAGGTCGACACGCTGCGCCGGGTGGAGCTCCTTCGGGAGCTGCGTCTGGGCGACTACGACGTGCTGGTGGGCATCAACCTGCTGCGCGAGGGCCTCGACCTGCCCGAGGTCTCCCTGGTGGCGATCCTCGACGCCGACAAGGAGGGCTTCCTGCGCTCGGACAAGTCGCTGATCCAGACCATCGGCCGTGCCGCCCGCAACGTGTCGGGCCAGGTCATCATGTACGCCGACAAGGTCACTCCCTCGATGGAGCTCGCCATCGAGGAGACCAACCGTCGCCGGGCCAAGCAGACCGCCTACAACACCGAGCGCGGCATCGACCCCCAACCGCTGCGCAAGAAGATCGCCGACATCACCGAGATGCTGGCGCGCGAGGACGAGAACACCGAGGAGCTGCTCAAGACCTGGCAGCACCTCGATCCGCGGGCCAAGAAGGCGCCGGTCCCTGCACTGGCATCGGGGGTAGCGCGGGACACCGAGACGATGCCGTCGACGGAGCTGGCCGAGCTGGTCCAGGAGCTGACCGAGCAGATGAAGGCTGCTGCCGCTGAGCTCCAGTTCGAGCTCGCCGCACGGCTGCGCGACGAGATCTCGGACCTCAAGCGCGAGCTGCGCCAGATGATGGAGGCCGGCGTCAGCTGACCCCCGCCCGGTGGGGCCCCGGACGGTGAGACACTGGGCGGCGCCGCCCTCGAGCCACCGGGCGGCACTGCCGAACGGAGGGCTCGCTGCGTGGACGTCCCGGCATGGGTCTGGTGGGCCACTCTCGGGCTCACCGCTGCCGTCCTCGTCGTCGACGTGCTCATCATCGGGCGCCGCCCCCACGAACCGAGCCGCCGCGAGCTGGTCGGCGCCCTCGGCACCTACATCACCGCGGCGGTGATCTTCGGGGCGGGCGTCTGGGTGGTGGCCGGACGCCAGTACGGCACCGAGTTCTTCGCCGGCTGGCTGACCGAGTACTCGCTCTCGGTCGACAACCTGTTCATCTTCATCATCATCATGGGCAAGTTCGGGGTGCCCCGGCAGTACCAGCAGAAGGCGCTGCTCATCGGCATCGTGCTCGCCCTCGTCTTCCGCGGCGTCTTCATCGGGGTCGGTGCGGCGGCGATCGCGCAGTTCAGCTGGGTCTTCTACCTCTTCGGCGCCTTCCTCGTCTACACCGGCGCCAAGCTGGCGTTCGAGGGCCCCGAGGACGAGGACGAGTACAGCGAGAGCCGGCTGGTGCGGTGGGCCAGGACCGTCCTTCCCCACACCGACGAAGGGGACTGGGGTGGCGGCAAGGTCTGGCTCCGCCGCAACGGGGTCTTCCTGTTCACGCCGATGTTTGCCCTGATCGTGGCCCTGGGCACGACCGACCTCCTCTTCGCGCTGGACTCCATCCCGGCCATCTTCGGGCTGACCAGCGAGCCGTACCTGGTGCTGACCGCAAACGTGTTCGCCCTCATGGGCCTGCGGCAGCTCTACTTCCTCATCGGCAACCTGCTCGAGCGGCTGGTCTACCTCTCCTACGGCTTGGCGGTCGTGCTGTCGTTCATCGGGGTCAAGCTCGTCCTGCATGCGATGCATGAGAACGACCTGGGTTTCGTCAACGGGGGCGAGCCGGTGGCGTGGGCCCCCGAGCTCTCGATCGAGGTCTCACTGGCGGTGATCGTGACCACCCTGCTGATCACCACGGCCGCCAGCCTGTGGCGTTCGTCCCGCTACACCCCTGACGAGCTCGACGAGCACACCGGACCCCGCCACACCGGGCACCACTACTGAGGGCCCAGCCACGGCCCAGCCACGGCCCCAGTCACGGCCCCACTCACGGCCCCAGTCGCCGGCTCTCCGACGGCGACGAGCTCGGGTTCGACCGAACCGGCCGTAATCCCAGGCTCGAGAACGTCATGGGCGCCCTGTCGCTGGTCCTCAACGGCGGCGGAACCGGGCAGCTGGACACCAGCCTCACCGAGATCAACAAGGTCTTCACCGGACGGCAGGACAGAGCGCGCCACGTGCTGCGGGAACTGGAGAAGCTCGTCGGCGGCCTCGATGCGCAGAAACAGGACATCATCGCCGGGATGGAGTCGATGAACGGCCTTGCCGCCACCTTGAACAAGCAGAAGCGGACCGTGACGGCGGCGCTGGACAGCTTCGGTCCGGCGGTCGAGAGTGCTGGCCGACCAGCGCAGGCAGCTGATGCGGATGCTGTCGGGCCTGAACCGCCTTGGCAAGGTCGGCACCCCCGTGTGATCAACGCCAGCAAACGCAGCCTGCTCGCCGACCTCAGGCACCTCGTGCCCATCCTCCGTGAGATCGCCAACGCCGACGCCCGGATGGTCGAAGCCTTGGGCCTGGCGACAGCTTCCCGTTCCCGATCGAGTCCAACGACATCGTCCACGGCGACTATGCCAACACCGAGATCGTCTTCGAGCTGGACCTCGCGGCGTTCCTCGAGAATCCTCAGGGCGGCCCGGGCGGTGAACCCGGTGACGGGGGCAGTGGAGGGAACGGCGGCGGGGTTGGGCTGCCCGGTCTTCCGGGGCTCAGCGGGACGCGACACCGCACGTCGATCGTGGTCGGACCCGCGTCGAGCCTCAGGGTGCTGCTCGGTGGTGGGTCGGCATGATGCTGCCAGGAGTCTAGGTTCGCCTCGTCGTCTTCGTGGTGCTCGATGTCCTGGGGGGGGGGGGGGGGTACTTCGGCGCCAACTAGGGATGGTCGAGCGGGTGCTCGGCCGCGGCTACTCGGTCGCCGCAGCGCTCCCGGGCACCCGTGGCTCTACCAGGGGAGCCTGGTGACCGACCACGGGGTCGAGATCGGCAAGGTCAGCTCCATGGAACCCCAGGGCGAGGGGGTGCGGGTGCATCTCGACCTCGATGACGAGGCGAGAGTGCCCACGGACTCACCAGTCTTCGTCCACAACGGCTCCGCGGTCGGCGAGCAGTTCTCGACTTCGAGCCACCCAGCGAGAGACCCTATCTGAAAGCCGGCGACATGATCCGCGGGAACAAGGACTCACTGCCGGTCGGTGAGGCCCGAGCTGCCCCTCAGCCTCGACGAGTTCGTCGGGTCGGTGAATCGGCGAAGCCTGCGAACCGTGGTCAAGGAGCTCGGCCTGGTGTTCCACGAGACCGGCCGACCGCTGCAGAAGCTGCTCGACGGTGGTGACCGGCTCATCCGGACCGCCTCCCGCAACAAGGCGGGGACCATCAGTCTGCTTCGGAACGGACGCACGGTGCTGCGCACGCAGCGAGCCAACCGGGACAGCATCCGCGCCTTCGCCAACGGCCTGGCCCAGTTCACCGGAGCGCTGCGTCGCGGCGACAAGGACCTACGCACCGTGATCGAGGAGGGCCGGACACCCTCGAGAAGGTCGATGCCCTCATGGAGGGTCTCGAGCCCACGTTGCCGGTGCTGCTGAGCAACGTGGTCACCCAGGTGACCGCTGTCCGGATCCCGGCCGTCGAACAGCTGCTGGTGACCTACCCGGTGGTGATCGCCAGCGGATTCAGCGGTCTGCAGGGCGGCTACGGTCGTGTCCACCTCGACTTCACCTCCGACCCCCAGGCGTGCCGCAAGAGCTACCTGCCCCCGAGCCGTTGGCGACCGTGGGCCAGTGAGGAGCGTCAGCCACCGTGGGTGGCCCGGGCAGCGGGGTGCGGCCTCGCCGGTCACCATCCTGCCTGCCCGTCACGCTCGTCGTGGGGCTGTGGGTCTGGCAAGCCCGGGAGCTCGACCGTGTCGAGGACGCTCGTGCCGAGGACCTCGCTGCGGTCAATGCGGCGACCCGGCTGACCCGGGCGTGGGCCTCGGTGGACTACCGCGAGGTCGATGAGTACGTCGAGGCGGTGCGGGACGGCGCGACCGGGCCTTCGCCGAGCAGTTCGAGACAGCCGAACCCCTGCTGCGACGGACGCTGACCGACAACAAGTCGGTGCAGGTGCCCACCATTCCTAAGGACGGCGCCGCCCTGCTGGAACGGCGCGGAAGCGAGGCGCGCGTCATCGTGGCCATGGACGCCGCGATCTCGAACAAACGTACCGAGGAGCCGCAGCCGCGGCAGTACCGGCTGCAGGTCACCTTGCAGCGGGAGGACGGCCGCTGGCTGGTCACTGCACTGGAGTTCATCGATGACGCCGCCTGAGCCGGGCGCGGCATCTGCTGCCGACGGAGCGACCAAGGTCTGCCCCTACTGCGCCGAGACCATCCGCGCCGCGGCCATCAAGTGCCGCTACTGCCAGTCCGGCCTGAGCGACGCCCCTGCGCCGCCCGCTGCCTCGGCCACCGTGCCGGAGACCAGACACACCGACGAGGCGCGGTCGCTGACTCCGAGGGCCCGGCACTCGCCAAGCGGTCGATCGCCGCCCGCCTTCGACGCCATGACCGGGATGGGGCCCGGACCAAGACGCAAGGGGCGTCGAAGGTCGGCGCGCCGAGACCCGTGGTCGCGTTGACCGCCGTCGTCGTGGTGGTGTTGCTCGTGCTCGCCGTACGCGACTGGGACCGGCGGCGAGACCTCGAACAGGCCGCCCAGGCGGGTCAGGTGGCCCGTGCTGCGGTCGCCGACAAGGTGACGGCATCTGCTCAGCTGTGGGCACGAGACCTTCGACAAGGACGTGACGGAGGCGCTGGGGCTGCTGACCCCGTCGTTCCGTGAGGAGTACGAGCCGACCCTGGCCGAGATCCGGAAGCGTGCCCAGGCCCGGCGGCGCGACCAGCAGGCCGAGGTCCTGGCCGTGAGCCTGGTGTCGGCCGAGGAGGACCGGGTCCGGACGCTGGTGTTCGTCAACACGGTGTCGGCGAGCGAGGACACCACCAAGCCACCGACGATCATGCAGAATCGGGTCGTCGTCGACCTGGTCCGCGACGAGGGCGAGTGGCTGGTCGACGACTTCTCGTTCCCCACCTCGTAGCCCCCCACGGCGGGATCTACTAGGGTAGAACACGTTTCACTTCTAGAGCGCTTCCGAGGAGGCTGAGGGCGTGACCAACGAGGTCGACGTCCTGGTCGTCGGCGCCGGCCCGGTCGGCCTCTTCGCCGCGTACTACAGCGGGTTCCGCGGGCTTGTCGGTCGGTGTCGTCGACTCCCTTCCCGAGCTCGGCGGCCAGATCACCGCGATGTACCCCGAGAAGGACATCCTCGACGTCGCCGGCTTCCCCGTGGTCAAAGGCAAGGACCTCGTCTCCGGTCTCGTTGCACAGGCCGCGACCGCCGACCCGACGTACCTCCTGGGCCGGACGGCGCTGACGCTGGAGGTGGCCGAGGACGAGACCTGGGGGGTCCACGTCGGGCTCGACGACGGGACCCAGGTGCACGCCAGGGCGGTGATCATCACCGCCGGCATCGGCAAGTTCACGCCGCGCCCGCTGCCGGCCGCGGAGACGTGGACCGGGGACGGGGTGGCGTTCTTCGTGCCGTCGTTCGCGCAGTACGCCGAACAAGGACGTGGTGATCGTCGGGGGTGGCGACAGCGCCTTCGACTGGGCGGTGGCGCTGGAACCGGTGGCTGCCTCGGTCACGCTGGTCCACCGCCGCGACCGCTTCCGGGCCCACCAGCGGATCGTGGACCAGGTCCTGGCCAGCAGCGTGACCGTGCTGACCAACAGCAACGTCCACCGAGCTGGTCGGCAACGGGACGCTGGAGGCCGTCGAGGTCTACCGACGTCAAGACCGGGGAGCCACCACCCCATGGTCAAGTCCCAGGTGGTGGTGGCTGCGCTGGGGTTCGTCGCCGACCTCGGTCCGATCCAGGGCTGGGGCATCGAGGTGGAGAAGCGGCACATCCTCGTCGACTCCGCGACCCGCAACGAACCTGCCACGCGTCTTCGCCGCCGGGGACATCACCGAGTACCCCGGCAAGGTGCGTCTCATCGCTGTCGGGTTCGGCGAGGCGGCGACCGCGGTCAACAACGCCGCCGTCGCCATCGACCCCGCGGCTCACCTCTTCCCCGGCCACTCCTCGGAAGGCTGAGCCGATGGCAGCAGGTGCACGCGGTCGCAACCCGCGGTCGCGATGAGCGAGGACGAGGTCCGACGCATTCCTCCGGTCGTCGACCAAAAGGTGCAGGTGGCCACGATCGGGCCCGACGGTGCCCCTCACCTGACGACGTTGTTTGACGTCGTGCACGAGGGCCGGATCGCCTTCTGGACCTACACGTCCTCGCAGAAGGTCAGGAACCTCGAGCGGGACTCCCGGATCACCTGTCTGGTGGAGACCGGCACCGACTACTTCGAGCTGGCGGGTGTCTCGGTCCAGGGCATCGCGGAGGTCATCCGTGACCAGGACCGGATCAGGGAGATCGGCACCAAGGTGGTGCACGCGATGTCCGACGGCGCCGACCTCGGCGAGCTGGGGCGCGACATCGTCGAGCAGCAGGTGCGCAAGCGCGTGGCGATCCCCAGGTCTCGCCGGCCAAGGTGGCCAGCTGGGACCACAGCAAGATGACCGACCTGCCCGGAGGAGACAACCAGTGAAGGTGAAGGTGGACTACGACCTGTGCGAGGCGAACGCGATGTGCGAGTCGTTCGCGCCGGACGTGTTCGAGGTGGACGACGACGACAACCTGCAGCTGCACACCGACGAGGTCACCGAGGAGAACCGGTCCCGCGTCGAGCAGGCCGTCGCGGCCTGCCCGAAGGCAGCGCTCAGCATCGTCGAGGACGACCAGGCGTGAGCGACGACCGTCTCCCTGGGAGGGGCGGGTCGCCGTGGTCACCGGGGCCGGGGCGGGGCTCGGGCGCGCCGAGGCCGAGGCGCTGGCCGCTCGCGGGTGCCCACGTCGTCCTCAACGACCTCCCCGGAGCGGCGGACGAGGCCGGCGGAGGGCGATCCGGACCGGCGGCGGAGACGTCACCGTCGTGCCCGGTGACGTGGGGGAAGCGGTCGACCGCCGACGCGCTGCTGTCCGCCACGGCCGGGGCCCAGGGGCGCCTCGACATCGTGGTCAACACGCGGGCCTCACCCGGGACCGGATGCTGTTCAACATTCCGCATGACGAGGAGAGGGACACCGTGATCCGCGTCCACCTGCGCGGCCACTTCCTGCTGACCCGCAACGCCGCGGCGCACTGGCGCGAGGAGGCGGAAGCGGAACCCCGGCGAGGCCGACGTACGGCCGCATCGTGAACACCTCCTCCGAGGCGTTCCTCTCCGGCTCTCCCGGCCAGCCGAACTACGCCGCGGCCAAGGGGGGGATCACCGCGCTGACGCTGTCCGCGGCGCGCGGCCTCTCCCGCGTCGGCGCGACCGCCAACGCGATCTGCCCGCGGGCCCGTACGGCGAGACGGTCGGGCGTCTTCGGCGCGACCGACGAGTCGGGGGCCGAGGTGGACCCGCTCTCCCCGGCGCACGTCGCGCCGCTGGTGACCTGGCTGTCCTCCCCGGCTTTGCGGGACGGGTCAGCGGACAGGTCTTCGTGGTCTACGGCGGGATGGTGGCGCTGCTCGCCGCCCCCGTCGGGTCGAGCAGCGCTTCGACGCCTCCGCGACCACCTGGGACCAGGCCGACCTGGACAAGCAGCTCGGCTCGTTCTTCTCCGAGCGTGACCCTACACACGTGCTTCGCGGCCGACGAGAATCATGACGAGTGGAGGTCTGAAGCCCATGAAAAAGAAGGGGCGTCTGACAGGCAAGGTGGCTCTCGTCACCGGGGGCGGCGCAGGGACAGGGTGCCGCCACGGCGCGGGCGTTCGTCGCCGAGGGGGCACGGGTGGTCATCGGGGACGTCGCCGACGAGCCCGGAACGGCCCTGGCCGCCGAGCTCGGCGAGGCGGCTCTCGACGTGCACCTCGACGTCCCCGACGAGGACAGCTGGCGGGCCGCCGCCGAGGAGGCCCGTGGGCGACGTTCGGTCCGGTCACGGTGCTGGTCAACAACGCGGGCGTGCTGATGTTGGCCGAGCTGACGTCGATGGCGGTCGCGGACTTCGAGCGGCTCTTCCGGGTGAACATGCTCGGTTGCTTCCTCGGCATGCGCACGCTCGCGCCGGGGATGATCGAGCAGGGTGGCGGGTCGATCATCAACTGCTCGTCCGTCGAGGGCCTCGGCGGCATGCCCACTCTCGTCGGCTACACGGGCACCAAGTTCGCGGTCCGGGGGATGACGAAGGCGGCGGCGATGGAGCTGGGCCCGAAGAACATCCGGGTCAACTCCGTGCACCCCGGCATGGTCGACACCGGCATGACGCGCGGCTACGCCGGGGAGGAGGGGATGAAGTGGGCCGCAGGCCGGGTCGCACTCAAGCGGGTCGGCCTTCCCGAGACCATCGCTCCGATGTACGTGTTCCTCGCCAGTGAGGAGAGCTCGTTCTCCACCGGGGCGGAGTTCGTCGCCGACGGCGGGGCCACCGCGACACACGCCTTCGGCGGCTGACCCGGCGGAGCGGCCGCTAACGTGGGGCCATGACGACCGCCTTCGTGCTGGGGGGCGGGGGCGTGCTCGGCGCGGCCGAGGTCGGCCAGCTGCGCGCGCTGGTGGAGGCAGACATCCGGCCGGACCTCGTGCTCGGCACCTCGGTCGGGGCGCTCAACGGCGCCCTCGTCGCTGCGCACCCCGGCCCCGACGTCGTCGGCCGCCTGGTCGGGCTCTGGGAGAGCGCCGCCGCCGGCAAGGAGTTGTACGGCGACGGGCCGATCCGCCAGGTCTCGCGCGCGGTCCGCACCGGTGGCACCCAGCTCTACTCCAGCGCCCCGTTGCGCCGCCGGCTCGAGGAGGAACTCGGTGAGCTGACGTTCGAGGAGCTCCCGATCCCGTTCCAGTGCTGCGCGTCCAGCATCGAGCGGGCCGCGGAGCACTGGTTCACCACCGGACGGCTGGTAGACGCGGTGGTCGCGTCCGCCGCCGTTCCCGGCCTCCTGGGGCCGGCGGTCGTCGACGGGGAGCACTACCTCGACGGGGGCATCGTGAACTCGATCCCCCTCGGTCGGGCGGTGAGCTGTGGCGCGCAGCGGGTCTTCGTGCTCCACGTCGGTCGGATCGAGCGGCCGCTGAGCCCGCCGCGGCGGCCGTGGGAGGTGGCTCGGGTCTCCTTCGAGATCGCCCGCCGGCATCGGTTCCACCGCGAGCTCGCCGAGCTGCCCGACGACGTCACGGCGTACGTCCTGCCCGCTGGAGGCGGCTCGGACAAGGACGACTCCTTGTGGGCCTACCGCAGCTTCGGCTCGGTGCGCTCCCGCATCGACGCGGCCTACGACGCGGCCAGCGCCTACCTACGGGAGCACCTGTGACCCGGTTGTTCCGCCGCGTCGTCGTGGCCCCGGGGGTCATCCTGCTCACATTCGTGCTGCTGACGACCATCCCGGTGTGGGTGCTGGCCGCCGCCGCCGCTTCGCCGGTCGTGCCCGGCAGGCTGCGGCCGTTGCGGCTGCTGGCGGTGCTTCTCGTGCACCTGGTGCTGGAGAGCCTGATGCTGGTCGAGCTGTTCGGGCTGTGGATCGCCTCCGGTTTCGGCCTGTGGATCAGACGACCGTTCTTTCAGCGGATCCACTACGACATCGTGCGGGCCTACCTGGCGGTGATGTTCCCGCGTGGCGCGATGGGTGCTGCGCCTCGAGATCACTACCCAGGGGCCCACTCCAGACGCCTTCCCCGGGCATCCGCTGATCGTGTGCTGCCGGCACGCCGGCCCTGGCGACTCCTTCACCCTCGTCCACGCCCTGATGAGCTGGTACGACCGTGAGCCCAGGGTGGTGCTCAAGGACACGATCGCCTGGGACCCGGCGATCGACGTCCTTCTCACCCGGCTGCCCAGCGCCTTCATCTCGGCGGATGGGGGTGCGGGGGACCGCATGGAGCGGCAGGTGGGCGACCTGGCTCGGGACCTCGACGAGAACGACGCGTTCGTGATCTTCCCCGAAGGCGGCAACTTCACCCCCGCCCGGCGCGACCGGGCCATCGAACGCCTCGACGGGCTGGGCCTGCACGCCATGGCGAGACGCGCCGAGCAGATGGTCAACGTCGTGGCCCCTCGGCCGGGCGGTTTCCTGGCCGCGCTTGATGCAGCGCCCGAGGCCGATGTGGTCCTGGTCGCGCACACCGGGCTCGACCACATGCTGAGCGTTGCTGACGTGTGGCGTGAGCTGCCGATGGACAAGCGGCTCGTGATGCGCTGGTGGCGGGTCTCGCGCGGTGACATCCCGGAGAGCCGTGAGGAGCGCATCGACTGGCTCTTCGAACGCTGGCACGAGATCGACCGGTGGGTCGCCGAGCACAAGCCCCTGGCACTTTGCTGAGGGGGCGACAGGAGCCATAGCCTCCCCCGAAGGCCGCGGTCAGGCAGGATGAGCACGTGACCCTGTCCACCGTCCGGGCGACCCGCTACGTTGCCCCACTCCGTGAGGGCGGGTCGTTGCCGGGACTGGTGGAGGCCGACGACCTGGGCATCTACGTGTGCAAGTTCCGTGGAGCCGGGCAGGGGCTCCGCGTTCTGGTCGCCGAGGTCCTGGTCGGCGAGCTGGCGCGCCGGATCGGCGTCGGCGTCCCGGAGCTCGTCGCGGTGGACCTGTCGTCGGGGATCGCCCGCTACGAGGCCGACGAGGAGGTGCAGGCCCTGCTCAAGGCGAGCGTGGGGTCCAACCTCGGCATCGACTTCTTGCCCGGCGCGTTCGGGTTCGATGCGGGCTGCCGACCGGATCCGGCCGCCGCCGCCCGGATCCTGTGGCTCGACGCCTTGACCGCCAACGTCGACCGGTCGTGGCGCAACCCCAACCTGTTGATGTGGCATGGACGGGTCTGGGCCATCGACCACGGCGCGTGCCTGTACTTCCACCACTCCTGGTCCGGCGGGATCGGGTCGCCGGAACGGTTCGCGGCGCAGCCCTACTCCTTCGACGACCACGTGCTGGCCGCTCACCTGGGTGGCCTGGCCGCAGCGGATGCCGAGCTCGCCCCGCTCGTCACTGACAGCGTGGTGACGGAGGTGGTCGCCCAGGTGCCGGCGGCGTGGCTGGAGCCGGTGCCCGGCGCCGATACCGAGGCGGTGCGGGCGGCGTACGCGGAGTTCCTGCTGGCGAGGGTCTCCGGGGGACGGCCGTGGCTGGCGGAGGGGGCCGCATGACCGGCGCGATGGGGTTTCAGTACGTCGTCCTGCGTTGCGTCCCCCGCGTCGACCGCGAGGAGTTCGTCAACGTGGGGGTTGTGCTGCACTGCCAGGACGCCGACTTCCTCGACTGCCGCTTCCACGTCGACGCCTCGCGGCTGCTGGCTCTGAGGCCCGGCTTCGCCGCCGGACCGGTGGAGTCGGCGCTGGCGGCGGTCGCGGCGGTCTGCCGAGGGGGGCCGTCGGCTGGCCCCGCCGGGCGGGCTCCGCTGGGCAGCCGCTTCGGGTTCGTGAGCGCACCGCGCAGCACCGTGGTGCAGCCGGGCCCGATCCACGGCGGCACGACCGACGACCCGGCGCGACAGCTCGACCACCTGCTCGGCGCGCTGGTCCGATGAGCTGAGCACTGCGATTCTGGTCATGAGCCAGGCGCCCACCATCACCCACTGCGGCCGGACCGTCTCCGGCGGCTTCGTCGCCTTCACGGTCCACTGGCTTGTCGAGACTCCCCGGTGCTCGCCTGGCCCCGGTGGTCGAGCTAGTCGAGACCCCAGTGGTTGGACGAGCCCGTCGAGACCCCCAGTGGTTGGTCAAGCCCATCGAGACCCGGGGCGCGACGCCGCGGGGCTGTTGGCGTCGGCGTCGGCGTCGGCGGCGGTGCCGGGGCGGCGGCTGGCCGAGGTGAGCGACTTGGTGGTGCTGGCGCAGTGGGCGGCGGTGCATTCGGCCGACCCGGGCCCGGGGGTCGGGCGGGGGTGGGCGGGGCGGGTGGGGGCAACCGGCTGGTCACCATGGGCCGGGAGGCCGAGGTGTGGCTGGCCCGCAAGACCGCCACGCTCTCGCGTCACCTGCCGCACCGGGCCATCGGGGTGGTCGACGCCGCCCTTGCGCGGGTGATCGGCGCCGAGGCCGCCGGCCCGGTCCTGGGTGTGGTCGAGGCCAACGTGAGCGTGCATGCCTGCTCGGGTCGAGGGGTAGAGCCTGGTCATGTCTGCGAATTCACGGGCGTCGGGTCACCGCACGATGCCGTCCAAGGCATCCGGCTTGCTCTACGGGCTCGGTTTCGGCGGCTTCGTCGATGGCATCCTTCTTCACCAGATACTCCAGTGGCACCACATGGTGAGCAACGTCGAGGACTATCCCTCGAACACTGTGGCCGGCCTCGAAGTGAACACCCTGGCCGATGGCTTCTTCCACGTGGCGGCGTGGCTCTTCGTCCTGGCCGGCTCTATCACCGCCGTACTGGCATGGCGCAAAGACCGCCTAGCCCCTAGCTGGTCGTTCCACTTCGGTCTCGTCCTGACGGGGTGGGGCATCTTCAACCTGGTCGAGGGCATCGTCGACCATCACGTGTTGGGCGTGCACCACGTCCGCGACGACTTGGGGTCCCCGTTGTCGTGGGACGTAGCCTTCCTCGTGTTTGGTGCGCTGTTGCTCATCGGCGGATGGATGCTGCACGAGCGGGGCGCGGCTTCAATGGAGAACCGCCCCTCGGCGAACAGCCCTGACGCCCACGGCGTCGGCAGCGGGACGCACTGACTGATCGCGCGCCACCCTCCGTCGGTGCTGTCCGAAACCCTCCCCCCAGTGCCGGCGCTGTCACCATGCCAGGGCCCCCCGGCAGGTATCATCCACGCCGATGACAGGGCTCTCGTGTCCCTGGCTCGGCGCGCCACCCGGTCGTTCTGGTGGTCGGTGTGCCTCTGGACGGTCTTCGTGTCGGGCATCGCGGACGCTTGGCTTGCGAGCGTCGCTTGGTACCTGTTCGTAACTCCCCGCCCACGGCAGGGCTGCCGACCGCTGGAAGAAGCTGCGTCGCGTCGCAGACCTGTCGCCGCCGGCTTCGCGTCGGCGACGATGAGGCTCAGAGGTTGATCATGTGACCGGCGATGCCCTCGACGGCCTCCTTGACCGCCTCGGACAGCGTCGGGTGGGCGAAGATGTTGCGGGCGACCTCGTCGGCGGTGAGGTCCCACTTCTGCGCCAGGGTCAGCGCGGGCAGCAGCTCGGTGACGTCGGGGCCGATCAGGTGGGCGCCGATGATCTCGTTGTACTTCGCGTCCGCGACGATCTTGACGAAGCCGACGGTCGCCGAGCCCTTGGCCTTGCCGTTGGCCCTGAAGGGGAACTTCGCGGTCTTGACGTCGTAGCCCTTCTCCTTGGCCTGGGCCTCGGAGTAGCCGAAGGAGGCGATCTGCGGCTGGCAGTACGTCGCCCGCGGGATCATGTCGAAGTCGATCTCGACGGTCTCGGCGCCGGCGATGGTCTCGGCGGCGACTGCCCATCGCCTCGGCGGTGTGGGCCAGCATCAGCTTGCCGGTGACGTCGCCGATCGCGTAGACGCCGTCGACGTTGGTGCGTCCGCGGTCGTCGACCTCGATGGCGCCCCGCTCGGTGGTCTCCACGCCGGTCTTGTCGAGGCCGTAGCCTCGAGGCGGGGCGGGAAGCCGATCGCCTGGAGCACCTTGTCGGTCTCGAGGGCCTCCTCCTTGCCGTCCTTGGAGACGGTGACCTTGACCTTGTCGCCGGAGTCGTCGATCTTCTCGACCTTGGTGCCGGTCATCACCTTGACGCCGAGCTTCTTGTAGTGCTTGGCGAGCTCCTTGGAGATCTCCTCGTCCTCGGTCGGCACCATCCGGTCGAGGAACTCCACGATCGTGACGTCGACGCCGAAGTTCGCCATCACGTAGGCGAACTCGACGCCGATCGCGCCGGAGCCGGCGATGACGATGCTGTCGGGCAGCTCGTCGTCGAGGATCTGCTCCTCGTAGGTCACCACGCGCTCGGACAGCTCGGTGCCGGGGATCAGCCGGGTGGTCGCACCGGTGGCGATGATGACGTGGTCGGCGGTGATCTCCTCGGTGTCGCCGTCGTTGAGCTCGACCGAGATGGTCTTGGCGTCGACGAAGGTGCCCCACCCGTCGATCTCGGTGATCTTGTTCTTCTTCATCAGGAAGTGGACGCCCTTGACGATGCTGTCGGAGACCTTGCGGCTGCGCTCGTGGGTGGGGCCGAAGGACATCGTGGCGTCGCCGTTGATGCCGAAGAGGTCCTTCTCGTGCGCCAGGAGGTGCGCGAGCTCGGCGTTGCGCAGCAGCGCCTTGCTGGGGATGCAGCCGACGTTGAGGCAGACCCCGCCCCAGTACTTCTTCTCGATCACGGCCGTCTTCAGGCCGAGCTGGGAGGCGCGGATGGCGGCGACGTACCCACCGGGGCCGGCGCCGAGGACGACGACATCGAAGTGCTGGCTCATGGTGCCGAGCCTATCGTCAGCGGTGCCGGCCGAAACCTGTCAGACCGGCACCCGTCAGACCGGGACGAGCTCGACCGCGCCGACAGGTAGCGCGCCAGCACCATGCGGGCGACCTCGGGGTCGGCGCCGAACGGCGCCGAGACCGCGACCGCGCCGGCCTCCAGCGCCAGCTCGGCGGCGCGGTCGTAGAGGAAGCCCGGGGCCAGGAACAGCGAGCCGACCGCGATGTGCCGACGGCCCTGCGCGCGCAGCGCCGCACCGCCTCGCCGGTCGCCGGCGGAGAGGCCGAGGCGAACGCCGGCACGACCGGCAGGCGGTGCCGCTGGCTCCACAGCCGGGCCAGCCGCTGGATCGACTGCATGGCCAGCGGGTCGGAGGTGCCGGCCGCGGCGAGCACCAGCGCGTCGAGCTCGCGCACCCGGGCGCTGGTCAGGGCCTCGCGCAGCCGGCGGTCGAGCACGTCGAGGAAGTGCTGCCCCAGCCCGAGCACCGGCGTCACCCGGATCTGCAGCCCGTCGTGGCGGGCGGTGGCCTCGCGCGACGCCGCGGGCACGTCGACCGTGCGTGGTGGGCCTCGGTGAGCAGCAGCGGGCACCACGACGATCTCGTCGACACCCGGGCCGCCAGCCGGTCGACCACGGTGTCGAAGTCGGGCCGGGCGAGGTCGAGGAAGGCGGTCTCGACCCGCAGGTCGGGTCGCATCGAGCGGACCTCGGAGACCAGGGCGCGCACGGTCCGGGCCGAGCGTGGGTCGCGGCTGCCATGGGCGAGTGCCACCAGGGCGGTGCGGTCATCGGGTGCCTCCGGTCGGAGAGAGGGGGTGCGGGGAGCGGCTGGGTGGTGTGCCGCGTCAGGCGTGGAGCCCGCACTCGGTCTTGTCGCGACCGGCCCACCGGCCGCTGCGAGGGTCGGCGCCCGGCCTCGACCCGTCGGGTGCAGGGCTGGCAGCCGATCGAGGGGTAGCCGTCCGCGACGAGCGGGATTGACCAGGACGCGGTGGCGGCGACGTAGCGCCTCGCACCTGCTCGTCGGTCCAGCGGGCGAGCGGCGAGACCTTCACCTTGCCCTTGGCGGGGTCCCAGCCGATGACGGGTGCGATGACCCGGTCGCGGGTCTCGGCCCGACGGAGGCCGGTCGCCCAGGCGTCGTAGCCGGCGAGCGCCCGCTGCAGGGGCTGGACCTTGCGCAGCGCGCAGCACAGGTCCGGGTCGCGCTCGTACAGGTCGCGGACCGTGGACGCGTTCCTGCTCCTCGACGGTGAGCTCGGGGCTCACGTCGACCACCGAGACCGGGAGCGTGGCCGCGACCGCGTCGCGGGTGCCGATGGTCTCGGCGAAGTGGTAGCCGGTGTCGAGGAAGACCACGTCGACCCCGGGCGCCACCCGGCCGGCCAGGTGCGCCAGCACCGCGTCGGCCATCGACGAGGTGACGCAGAACCGTTCGCCGAAGGTGGCGGCGGCCCACTCGACGATGTCCTCGGCGGGCGCGAGCTCGAGCTCGGCGCCGACGGCGCTGCACCAGCTCACGCAGCTCCTCCTCGGAGCGTCCGACCGCGGTGTCGCTGCCGCGCGTGCGGCTGGCGCAGGACGGTCGTGGCGGCGGTCATCCGGCCACCACCTCGGCGAGGGTCTCGCGTCGCCCGCGCAGCACCTCGTCGTCGGCACGCGAGCCACCCAGGTAGGCGAAGCGGCTCGCCGGGTGCGCGCTCGGCGAGGAAGTGGCGCACGACGGTTCTCGACGTAGTCGTCGAAGCCCGTGCGCTGGTGACCTTGTGCGGCGCGCAGCTTCGCGGCCGAAGGGGTGGTGCTCGCCGGCAGACCGATGCCGCCGCCGAGGTGGACCTGGAAGCCCTCGACCTGGCGCGTCGCCGTCCGGACGAGCTGGCCCTTGAGCCCGATGTCGGCGACCTGGGTGCGGGCGCAGGCGTTGGGGCACCCGTTGACGTTGACCGTGACCGGGGTGTCCAGGTCGGGGAATGCGGCGCTCGAGCTCGGCGACCAGGGCGCGGGCACGCTCCTTGGTGTCGACCAGCGCCAGCTTGCAGTACTCGATGCCGGTGCAGGCCATCGTGGAGCGCCGCCACATCGACGGCCGGGCCTGCAGGCCGATCGCCTCGAGGTCGGCGACCAGGGCGTCGACGTCGTCGCCGTGCACGCCGAGCACCACGAGCTTCTGGTACGACGTGAGCCGCACGCCGCGCGGCGCCGTGCCTCTCCACGACGTCGGCCAGGGCCGAGAGCGTCGTCCCGCTGACCCGGCCGACGACGGGCGCGGCCCCGACGTAGAAGAGGCCGTCCTTCTGTGGGTGGACGCCGACGTGGTCGCCGTTGACCGTGCGGGGCCGGGGGAGAGGGGCAGTCGACCAGCGCGCGGTCGAGGTACTCGGTCTCCAGCACCTCGCGGAACCTCTCCACGCCCCAGTCGGCGACGAGGAACTTCAGCCGGGCGCGGTTGCGCAGCCGGCGGTAGCCGTAGTCACGGAAGATCGAGGCGACGCCCTCCCAGACGTCGGCCACCTCGTCCAGCGGGATCCAGACGCCGAGCTTCTGGGCGAGCATCGGGTTGGTGGACAGCCCGCCGCCGACCCAGAGGTCGAAGCCGGGCCCGTGCTCGGGGTGGACGGTGCCGACGAAGGAGACGTCGTTGACCTCGGGAGCGCCGTCGAGGCTGGGGTGGCCGGAGGCCGAGGTCTTGAACTTGCGCGGCAGGTTGGCGAAGTCGGGGTTGCCGACGCAGCGGCGCTTGATCTCGGCCAGCGCGGGGGAGGCGTCGATGATCTCGTCGGCCGCCAGGCCCGCCACCGGCGAGCCGAGGAAGGGTCGCGGGGAGTCGCCGCACGCCTCGGTGGTGGAGAGCCCGACCGGCTCGAGCAGGTCCCAGATCGCGGGCACGTCCTCGATGCGCACCCAGTGGTACTGGATGTTCTGCCGGTCGGAGATGTCAGCGGTGTCGCGGGCGTAGCGGGTCGAGGCCTCGCCCAGGGCGCGCAGCTGTGCCGGACGCAGCACGGCGCCGTCGGTACGCACCCGCATCATGAAGCAGCGGTCCTCGAGCTCGGCGGGCTCGAGAGCCGACGTCTGCGCGCCGTCGAGGCCGGGGCGGCGTTGGGTGTACAGCCCCATCCAGCGGAAGCGGCCGCGCAGGTCGTCCGCGTCGATGGAGTCGAATCCCTCGGAGCGCGTAGACCTTCTCGATCCGTGAGCGCACGTTGAGCGGGTCGTCCTCCTTCTTGAACAGCTCGTTGGGGTTGAGCGGCTCGCGGTGGCCGAGCGCCCACTGTCCCTCGCCCCGGGGCTTCGGGTGCCGGGGGCGTGGGGAGCGATCAGGAGGAGCGGGGCGGTCCGTGGTGGCGGTCATCGGAGGTCCTCTGGGGAGTCAGGAGGCACCACGTGCGCGGACTCTGGACCCGGACGGCGCTGTCCCGGGTGCAGCCGGCGAACGCAGGCCAGCCGGGACGGTCGAGTCGGGGTCTGGCGAGGTTCAAGCCGACATACACATCATGCTGCGGGTACGACCGAGGTCCACGTGGCGTCGAGCCACGAGGTCCAGCGAGGTCGCCGCAGTGATCATGGACGGGAGTTTGTGCGACCGCTTCGGTCCCCGGCAACCACGTGTCTCGCTATTCGGGATTCCCGTCCATTGAATGAGACAACCCTCGGGAGGCGACGTGGCGAGCGGCGACTAGGCTGGGCCCATGACCCTCACCGAACCAGGCTCCTCGTCAGCGACGGGATCCATGGGCAGCACTGACCCCGCCACCGTGACGGCCGCCTACGAAGCCGCGCTCCAGGTGATCGGCTCGGTCGAGCCGCGGATCGCGGAGGCGACCCGGGCCGAGCTTGCCGACCAGCGCGGCTCGCTCAAGCTCATCGCGAGCGAGAACTACGCCTCGCCCGCCACGCTGCTCACGATGGGCACCTGGCTCTCCGACAAGTACGCCGAGGGCACCATCGGCCACCGCTTCTACGCCGGCTGCCAGAACGTCGACACCGTGGAGGCCCTGGCCGCCGAGCACGCCCGCGAGCTGTTCGGAGCCGAGTACGCCTACGCGCAGCCGCACTCCGGCATCGACGCCAACCTGGTGGCGTTCTGGTCGATCCTGGCCCACCGGGTCGAGTCGCCCGCTCTGGAGTCCCGCGGGGTGCGCAACGTCAACGACCTGACCGAGGAGGACTGGGAGACGCTGCGACACGAGCTGGGCAACCAGCGCCTGCTCGGCATGTCGCTGGACGCCGGCGGCCACCTCACGCACGGCTTCCGGCCCAACATCAGCGGCAAGATGTTCCACCAGCAGCAGTACGGCACCAACCCCGAGACGGGGCTCCTCGACTACGACGCGGTCGCCGTCAAGGCGAGGGAGTTCCGGCCGCTGGTGCTGGTGGCCGGCTACTCGGCGTACCCCCGGCGTGTGAACTTCGCCCGGATGCGCGAGATCGCCGACGAGGTCGGCGCCACCCTGATGGTCGACATGGCCCACTTCGCCGGGCTGGTGGCCGGCAAGGTGTTCACCGGGGACGAGGATCCCGTACCGCACGCCCAGGTGGTCACCACCACGACCCACAAGTCCCTGCGGGGGCCGCGGGGCGGGCTCGTGCTCGCGACGGAGGAGTATGCGCCGTCGGTGGACCGCGGCTGCCCGATGGTGCTCGGCGGCCCGCTCGGCCACGTCATGGCCGCCAAGGCCGTGGCACTCGCCGAGGCGCGCAGGCCAACCTTCCAGGCGTACGCCCAGGCTGTCGCCGACAACGCCCAGACGCTCGCGGAGGGCTTCCTCAAGCGTGGCGCAAAACTGGTCACCGGTGGCACCGACAACCACATCGTGCTGCTCGACGTCACCTCCTTCGGGGTCACCGGGCGACAGGCCGAGACCGCGCTGCTCGACGCCGGCGTCGTGACCAACCGCAACTCGGTCCCGGCCGACCCGAACGGGGCCTGGTACACCTCGGGCATCAGGTTCGGCACCCCGGCGCTGACCACGCGCGGCTTCGGGGCCGAGGAGTTCGACCGTGTCGCCGAGCTCGTCGTCGACGTGCTGAGCAACACCGAGCCCGGCACGACGTCCAAGGGGGCGCCGTCGAAGGCACAGTTCACCACCGCCGACGGTGTCGCCGACCGCGTGAAGTCCGCCGCCGCCGAGCTGCTCGACGCCCACCCGCTCTACCCCGGGTTGGACCTCGCCTAGGACCTCGGGCACCTCAACCACCGTGGGTGGCTCGGTCGGTCGTTGAGGTGCGCGCGCAGCGAGCCACGAAACGCCTCGACCACCTTGGGTCGGCGTGGGGGAGGAGGTCCGGGGCTCAGAGCAGGTCGAGCAGCCAGGAGGGGCTCATCACCCGCGCCCCGAGGTTCTCCGCCGCCCCTCGCAGCACTCGGTCGGCGGTGACGACGGTGACGTCTGCGCCCCGGCCCAGCGACGCCCGCGTCTCGGCGAGGACCGCGCTGTCGCCGTCGCGTCCGGCATGCACCGTGCGGACGTCGTGGTCGCGGCCCGCGGGCACACCTGCCTTGGCCGCGCCTTCGAGCACCAGCACCACCTCGTCGTACGACGTGTCGGCGACGAGCAGCTGCTCGTGCAGGCGGCGCGCAGCTCCGGCGCGGTCCTTCCACCAACCGTCGGGCCGGGAGCCGACCACGTTGGCGGCGTCGACGACGAGCAGCGCCGTCACCGGGGGGTCACGCCTTGGTGGGGGTGGCGCGCTCCATGAGGGCGGCCAGGTCGAGGCCGCCCGGGAGCTGGCCGAAGGTGCCGGCTTGGCCGCCTCCGAGCCGTGAGGCGCAGAAGGCGTCGGCGACCTCCGGCGGGGCGAAGCGCACCAGCAACGAGCCCTGGAGACAGACCGCCATCCGTGCCGCCAGCCGGCGAGCCCCCGCCTCGGCCACGGCGGGGTCGGAGTGGTCGGCCAACAGCTCGAGGGTCTCGCGGATCGCGGTGTCCAGCCGAGGGTCGCCTCCAGCGGCCTGCCCTACCTCGCTGATCCAGGCGTCGAGCACCCCGGGCTCGCGGGTGAGGGCACGCAGGACGTCGAGCGCGTTGACGTTGCCCGAGCCCTCCCAGATGGAGTTCAGCGGTGACTCGCGGAAGAGCAGGGGCATCCCCGACTCCTCGACGTAGCCGTTCCCGCCTAGGCACTCCAGGGCCTCGGCGACCATGGCCGGGGTGCGCTTGCACACCCAGAACTTCGCCAGTGGGAGAGCGATCCGGCGCAACGCCGCCTCGTGCTCGTCGTCGCGCCGGTCGACCGCCGCCGCGAGCCTGATCGCGACCGCGGTGGCCGCCTCGGACTCGACCGCGAGGTCCGCCACGACGTTCTGCATCAACGGCTTGTCCGCCAGCACCCCGCCGAACGCGCTGCGGTGGGCGACGTGCCACGAGGCCTCAGCGAGCGCCTTGCGCATGATGCTCGCCGAGCCGAGGACGCAGTCCAGGCGGGTCGCGGCCACCATCTCGATGATGGTGCGCACACCTCGGCCCTCGTCCCCGAGCCGCTGCGCCCAGGTGCCGTGGAACTCCAGCTCCGAGGAGGCGTTGGAGCGGTTGCCCAGCTTGTCCTTGAGGCGCAGCACGTCGATCCGGTTGCGGGCGCCGTCGGGCAGCACCCGCGGCACGAGGAAGCAGGTCAGGCCGCCCGGCGCCTGTGCCAGCACCAGGAAGACGTCGTTCATCGGCGCGGAGGTGAACCACTTGTGGCCCCACAGGGCGTACTCGCCGTCCCTCGAGGTCGGTTCGGCTCGGGTGACGTTGCTGCGGACGTCGGAGCCGCCCTGCTTCTCGGTCATGCCCATGCCGGCCAGTGACCCGGCCTTGTCCTCGGCGGGCCGGACCCCGAAGTCGTACGTCGTGGATGCCAGTCGGGCGGTCCACTCCTTGGCCAGGGCGTCGTCGGCTCGCAGTGCCGGGACAGCGGCGTAGGTCATCGAGATGGGACACCCGTGGCCCTGCTCGGTCTGGGACCAGGCGACGAAGCCGGCGGCGCGCCGGACGTGGGCGTGCGGGTCGTCGCTGGTCCACGGAGTGGCGCCGAGACCGTGTCCGACGCCGCGGGTCATCAACCAGTGCCACGAGGGGTGGAACTCGACCTCGTCGACACGGTTGCCGTAGCGGTCGAACGGTTTGACGACCGGGCCGAACCGGTTGGCCAACGAACCGTGCTCCTGGGCCTCGGGTGTCCCGGCCTCGGCGCCGAGCCCCTCGAGCCCTGCAGAGACCTCGGCCGAGGCGTGGCGGGTCACCGCGTCGACCAGGGCACGGTCCGAGGTGTAGAGGTTGGCTCCGGCGAGCGGGGGAGCCTGGTTGGTCGCTACCCGGTTGGAGTCGCTCATGTCGCTACCGTAGAGCCATGGCGACTGAGGTGGAGCATCCCGTCGCCCTCCCGGAGAGACTGCGGACATCAGCCGGTCGCTACGGCGCGACCATCTGGCGCCTCACGGTCTCCACCGTCGCCAACTGTCTCCGCAACCGGGTGACCGGTCTGGCCGCGGAGGCGGCGTTCTTCGCCCTGCTGTCGTTGCCGCCGCTGCTCTTCGGGCTCACCGGCTCTGTCGGCTGGGCGGTGAAGACCTTCACCGACCAGGAGATCGGGGAGTTCAAGTCGCAGGTGGTCGATCTCGCGCTGCAGGTCTTCACACCGATGACCGTCGACAAGATCATCGTCCCGACGATGGACGACGTCCTGAACTCCCCTCGCTACGACGTCATCTCGATCGGCTTCATCCTGGCGCTCTGGTCGGGCTCGCGGGCCCTGAACGTCTTCGTCGACACCGTCACGATCATGTACGGGCTCGGTGGGCACCGCGGCATCGTGCGCACCAGGATGCTGTCCTTCTTCCTCTACATCCTCGGCCTGATCACCGGCATCGTGACCATCCCGCTCGTGGTGGCGGGCCCGACTCTGGTCGACCGGGCGTTGCCCGACCGTCTGGACGTGCTCAACAGCCTGTACTGGCCCACCGTCGTGGTGCTCTGCGTGGTCATCACCGCCACCCTCTACCACGTGTCGGTCCCGGTGCGGACCTCGTGGCGCTACAACCTTCCTGGGGCCTTCCTGACACTGGCGATCTGGGTGCTGGGGTCCTTCGTGCTGCGCTGGGTGCTGACCGCCACGGCCGCGGACTCGACCTCGATCTACGGACCGTTGGCGGCTCCGATCGCGGTCATGATCTGGCTCTACATCCTGGCGATCGCCGTACTGATCGGCGCCGCGCTCAACGCGTCGTTCGACCAGCTGTGGCCCGAGTCGGAGCCGGAGCGGGCCCGAATCGAGCTGGTACGCCGGCTGCGGACACGCGCGTTTCATCGCCTGAACCGGGGTGGCAACGGCACCTCGCGCCACCCGGACGTGGAGGACGAGGAGAAGGGTCCTGGGCAGTTGCACGACGAGACCACGGTGCAACTGCCGCGATTACGAACGTAGCGGTGCCATATTGGTGCCGTGGCCAACGTGAACATGCCTGCGCCCCTCGCCGTCGCCGGCGGGGCGTTGTGTCTGCTGGGCGGCTACCTGATCGGCGTGGTCGCCGGTCCCCAAGCCGCGGAACGAGCGACCGGGATCGTGGAGAGCTACTCGGCCGAGGAGGACGAGCTCTGCGTGGCCGGGGGGACCGTCGTCGACCAGCCAGGAGCGGTTCAAGGGACGCTGTGCGGGGAATGGCGCCGGGCAGCGGGAGCGACGAGGCCCTCGCCCGGCGATCGAGTTCACGTTCGTCGCGATCCAGCGCTCGGACGGCAGCGACTCGGCGATCTACATCTACGGCGACGTCGTGGAGCGGCGACGGTGAGCGGGGAGCACTGGGACCTCGAAGCCTCCCGCCGCTGGTGGAAGCGCCGCGCCGCCGCCAACGGGCACCTGGCACCGGACGAGGTCCGGTTCCCGGTCGCTGCGGAGTCGCCGTGGCGGGCCCTGACGCGCCGCCTGCTGATGGCGATCGGAGTGCTGGCCCTGACCGTGCTCCTGGTCTACCTCGACCGCGACGGCTACCGCGACGGGACCGACCCCACCGGTCGGGTCGACCTCTCCGACGCGCTCTACTACACCACCGTCACCCTCAGCACGACCGGCTACGGCGACATCACCCCGGTCACCGAGTCGGCACGGCTCGTCAACGCCTTTGTCATCACGCCGCTGCGCATCGCCTTCCTGGTGCTGCTCATCGGCACCACCATCGAGGCCCTCACCAGCGAGAGCCGACAGATGTTCAAGATCGCCCAGTGGAGGAAGCGCATGAAGGACCACGTGGTGGTCGTCGGCTACGGCACGAAGGGTCGCAGCGCGGCCGCCTCGCTGCTGGGCAACGGCGTGGACCGGGAGGACATCGTGGTGGTCGACCCTGA
Source organism: uncultured Actinomycetota bacterium (assembly GCA_963801135.1). Classification (GTDB taxonomy): domain Bacteria; phylum Actinomycetota; class Actinomycetes; order Propionibacteriales; family Nocardioidaceae; genus Marmoricola_A. The sequence goes on from CAWDDN010000001.1 coordinate 327,776, forward strand.
CCAGCGCTCCCAGCTCGAGGCGAACAACGACGGGTTCACCGTCATCAAGGGCGACGCGACACGACGTGATGTGTTGCGCCGCGCCGGGACCGCGCAAGCCCGTCAGCTCATCGTCAGCACCGACAGCGACGACGCCACGATCCTGTGTGTGCTCAACGCTCGTCAGCTCAACCAGTCGGCGTACATCGTGGCGGCGGTGCGGGAGAGCGACAACGTGCACCTGGTCAAGCAGAGCGGCGCCAACGGAGTCGTGACCTCCTCGGACGCGGTCGGCCGCCTTCTGGGTCTGTCCGCGGTCAGCCCATCGCTCGGGTCGGTCATCGACGACCTGCTCACCTACGGCGAGGGCCTAGAGGTCGCCGAGCGGGAGATCATGGTGCCGGAGGTCGGCAAGCAGCCGCAGCAGCTGCCGGACCAGGTGATCGCGGTGGTGCGGGAAGGCCGGGTGCACCGCTACTACGAGCCCGGGGTCACCCAGCTGGTCCGCGGCGACAAGGTGGTCGTGGTTCGTCCCTCCACGGAGCTGCCATGGGCGCCACGGCCGGGAACCCACGGCGAGGACCTCGCCAGCGACCAGGAGGAGTGAGCCGACGGTGGTCTCCTGGTCGGCGTCAGCCTGCCGCCAGGTAGCGGACACCGACAGCCCGACCCCCAACCAGAAGGGTAGGAGTCGCGGCTCAGCGGTGGCGCCCGATGCACCGCGGCCAGCTCGGGGATCAGGGCGTGGTCTCGAGCGCGGGCTGCGTGGCTCGTCACTGCCCCTTCGCGGCGTACGTCGCCTCGACACGTTGCTTGTGCGGTCGCCACCATCCCTCGTGGTCGCGGTACCACTCGATGGTGCGGGCGAGCCCCGCCGCGAAGTCGTGGTAGCGCGGCGTCCACCCCAGCTCGTCGCGGAGCTTGCTCGAGTCGATCGCGTAGCGCAGGTCGTGGCCGGACCGGTCGCTCACGTGGTCGAAGTCGTCGTCCGGTCGTCCGAAGTGGGTCAGGATCATGGCGACGCACGTCGAGGTTGCTGAGCTCCCCGTCCGCCCCACGAGGTAGGTCTCGCCGACCCGGCCCTGCTCGAGGATCGTCCACACCGCGGACGAGTGGTCGTCGACGTGGATCCAGTCCCGCACGTTGCGGCCCGTGCCGTAGAGCTTGGGCCGGCCCCCGTCCAGCACGTTGGTGATCTGCCGGGGGATGAACTTCTCGATGTGCTGCCACGGGCCGTAGTTGTTGGAGCAGTTCGAGATCGTGGCGTGGACGCCGAAGCTGCGGACCCACGCGCGGACCAGGTGATCCGATCCGGCCTTCGACGCCGAGTAGGGGCTGCTCGGGTTGTACGGCGTCGCCTCGGTGAACCGGAGTGGGTCGTCGAGCTCGAGGTCGCCGTAGACCTCGTCGGTGGAGACGTGGTGGAGCCGGGTGCCCGCCCGCCGCACCGCTTCGAGGATCGTGAAGGTGCCGACGAGGTTGGTCGTCACGAACGGGCTGGGGTCGTCGAGGGAGTTGTCGTTGTGCGACTCGGCCGCGAAGTGCACCACTGCGTCGTGCTGGTCGACGAGCGGCTCGACCACCGAGGCGTCGGCGACGTCGCCGACCACGAGCGAGACCCGGTCCGGGGGCAGCTCGTCGAGCGCCTCGCGGCTGGCGGCATAGGTCAGCTTGTCCAGGACGGTGACGCTGGAGTCGGTGTGCTCCACCAGGTGGTGCACGAAGTTGGAGCCGATGAAGCCGGCGCCACCCGTGACCAGCAGACGATCCATCCCGTCACCCTAGTGGCGGCTGTGCTGCCCGAGCATGCGCGGGATCATCCTGGCCGGGGGCACCGGTTCGCGTCTGCACCCATCACCCTCCCGGGCCAGACGGCAGCTGATGCCGGTCTACGACAAGCCGATGATCTACTACCCCCTTCGACGTTGATGCTCGCCGGGATCCGCGACGTGTTGGTCATCACCACCCTCACGAGGCTGCGCAGTTCGAGCGGCTGCTCGGTGACGGCTCGGCGTTCGGGATCTCCCTGACCTATGCGGTCTTGCCAAGGGGAACAGCGTGGCTCGACACCGGGACGTTCGACTCGCTGAACGACGCCTCGAACTTCATCCGCACCATCGAGGCTCGACAGGCGGTTGAAGGTCGGGTGTCCCGAGGAGGTGGCGTGGCGCAACGGCTTTCTCACCGACGCCGAGCTCGCCGAGCGAGCCGAGCCGTTGCGGAAGAGCGGCTACGGCGAGTACCTGCTGGGTCTGCTTGAGCACTGAGGGCAGTCCCGCTGCCCCTCGCCGCGATCCTCGGGCCATCGGCGGCCGATGCCGCGGAACTCCCAGCCAGCAGCCCGCCACTCCGCGGGGTCGAGGACGTTGCGGCCGTCGACGAGGCGCCGGTGTTGGACGACGCCGTCGAGGTCGGTGGGACGAAGGGCCTTGAACTCCTGCCACTCGGTGAGGAGGACCACGGCGTCGGCACCGGTGCAGGCCTCGAGGGTCGAGGTGGCGTAGGTGAGCGTTGGGAAGATCCGCCGCGCGTTCTCTGCGGCTGCCGGGTCGTAGACCACCACGTTTGCTCCGGCGAGGTGCAGCTGGCCGGCGACGTGGAGGGCGGGGGAGTCACGCACGTCGTCGCTCTCGGGCTTGAAGGCTGCACCCAGGATGGCGACGCGGGCTTCCGGCCGAATCGCCCACGAGATCGTTGACCATGGCGACGACGCGCTTTCGTCGTTGCAGGTTGATGCGGTCGACCTCGGCCAGGATCTTGAGGATGTCGTCCGCGCCGAGCTCCCGGCCCGATGCTGGAAGGCGCGGATGTCCTTGGGAAGGCAGCCACCGCCGAAACCGACGCCTGCGTTCAAGAACTTGCGACCGATCCGTGCGTCGTGCGCCCAGCGCATCAGCGAGCTGGACGACGTCGCCGTCCACGAGCTCACAGAGATCCGCAATGGCATTGATGAAGGAGATCTTGGTGGCCAGGAAGGCGTTGGCCGAGACCTTGACCAGCTCTGCCGTGGCGTAGTCGGTCACGATGACCGGGAGGGAGCCGATCATCGCGACCAGCACGGGACCATGCGCACCACCGTCAACGACGCCGCGACGTAGGCGGCGATCTGCCAGGTGAGGGTGTCCAGCACGGGGCCGGCAAGGACCGCGCCGAAGGTGACGAGAGGTCACGCCATAGGCGCTCGCCCTCGTCCTCGGTGAAGTCCTGCACCCCTTCGCAGTGCGGACGGGCGACGTGGCCGAAGGCGAGCCCGGCTGTGAAGGCGGCGATGAAGCCGTTGCCGTCGACCAGGGAGGCGGCGCTGTAGGCCACCAACGCGATCGAGATGGCCGCGAGCTGACGATAGACCCCCTCGACCGCTCCCGCGAGCACGCGGGAGTCGAGCAGCTTGCCGCCCACGATGCCGGCCAGGAGCCCCACGGTTACGCCGAACCCGACCTCGCGGGCAGCGAGCTCGAACCAGCCTCCGGGGCGACCAGCTTCCTCCGCGACGACGACGGCGATGAGCACGGTGACAACGGGCACCGCGATCCCGTCGTTCAGACCACTCTCGACGTTCAGCGTCTGGCGTACCCGTGCGGGTAGTCGCGGGTCCCCGACGACCGCCTGGCCCAGTGCGGCGTCCGTGGGGGCCAGTACTGCAGCCAGCAGGGCTGCCTCCGCCACGGTGACGCCGGGGATGAGCAGCAGACCGGCAGCGGTGCCCGCGACGATGGTCAGGGGGAGCCCGATTCCCAGCAGCCGGACCGGCAACGTCGCCGACCGGCGGAGCGCCCGCAGGTCGATCCGGACGGCGTCGGTGAACAGCACCAGCAGGAGGGTCGCTTCGACCAGGAGCGTCACCGCCTCACTCTCGATCTCGAGGTCGAACCATCCCAGGCCCGCTGTGCCCACGACCAGACCGACGGTGGTGAAGAACATGGGTGCGGTCACTGGCGACATCGACAGGCGTTGCGACACCAGTGCGAAGGCCAGGACGGCCAGCGCGATGATCAACAGCTCGAGCATGATCACCTTCCTTGCCGAGCCGGGCCTGCCCCGGACGTCGCCCCATCATGACTCCGCCGCGCCTGCCGGTGCACTCCTGGTGTCCCGCCGCTGCCACGTGGTCCATGACCCGGCCTTCGTGAGGCACCGGTCCGAAAGCCCGTGGCTCTCGCCAGGCGTCGGCATTGCCCCGTGTCGACGCGCTGGGTAGATTGGCCACGCACGAAGCGCGTTACGAATCGAGATGCACCATGCGCAACAAACGCGCTGCCACTCAGCTCCTTGCCGATGTGGTGAGATCCGCCCGGTACGAGGTGCTCCCCGCAGACTCGATCGAGGAGAAGGTGCTCGAGCACCTGCCACGCGACCGCGCACTCACGATCACCGCCTCACCCACCAAGGGCTTGGATGCCACCGTCGAGCTCGCTGAGCGCCTGGCCGGGCACGGATACTGCGTGGTGCCACACCTGGCTGCTCGTATGGTCCGCGACCGTCGGCAGCTGGCCGAGCTCTGCGACCGGCTCACCGGGGTCGGTATCGCGCAGGTCTTCGTGCCTGCCGGGGACAAGTCGCCGCCGGAGGGGAGCTACGACAGCTCGCTGCCCCTGCTGGAGGATCTGACCGAGCTCGGTCGCCCCTTCACCGATGTCGGCGTCACCGGCTACCCCGAGACCCACCCGCTCATCAGCGACGACGTCACGATCCAGGCGATGTGGGACAAGCGCGCGCACGCGACCTCGATCGTCAGCAACCTCGTCTTCGACCCGGAGGCGGTGGACAGCTGGCTGGTGCGGGTGCGGGCCCGCGGGATGACCCTGCCGGTCTGGCTGGGGGTCCCCGGGCCGGTCGAGCGCACCAAGCTGCTCGGCATGGCCACCAAGATCGGGGTCGGCGACTCCACCAGGTTCTTGGTCAAGCACAAGGGTGCGATGCTCCGGCTGGCGGCTCCCGGCGGGTTCACCGGGGAGCGGTTCCTCGAGGACTGCCTACCCGCTCTCGCACGACCGGGCGCCGGGGTGGTGGGTCTGCACGTCTTCACCTTCAACCAGGTCGAGCAGACCGAACACTGGCGTCACTCGCTGCTCGACCGGCTCGAGGTGGTGCGTGCTCGTCCCTGACGATGCGGGGTCGGGCGCTCCAGACCGACGGCAGCGAACAGCTGGTCCATCGCGTGCTCCAGTCGGGTCTGGCCGGTGTCGACCACCGTGAGCGGCAGTCCGAGCCGCCCGGCCGCGTCCTGGGCCTGCTCCTCCAGCCCGGCCCGTGGGTCCTGCCGCAGCCAGACCACCCGGCGGTAGTGGCCGAAGTAGTCGTCCCGGAGCCCGGGGTACCGGTCGAGACCCAGCTCGGCGATCACCGTGCGGTCGAAGGAGCGCACCAGGAAGTCGGTGAGCACGTAGGTGCCCGGCTCCTCGGCGAACAGCCGCGACACCGCTGCCGGACCGGCGTACAGGTCGTAGCAGTGCAGACCCTCCAGCCGGCGCCACCCGCGCCGCTCGCACAGGGAGTCGAGGCTGCCGTACGTGCCGCAGTCGGCGTACCCCACGGCGATGGCGGAGCAGCAGTCCTCGAGCTGGGCGCCCAGATGCTCGACCCGACCGGCGATCAGCTGGGGGCTGTTGTGGAGCAGGGGCGGGAGCGGGTGGACGTCGACCGGCCAGGCGCGCCGGTCGACGATCTCGGCGCAGGGCTGCGCCATCGCGCCGCAGGCGATGAGCGCGACCCGGCCGGACCGCGCGGGAGTGTCAGCCGGGGAAGGCGAGCAGGTCGATGAAGCGGTCGTTGAAGTCGCTGCGGTCGGAGAGCTCGACATAGGTCACCTCCTCCAGCAGGGCGGCCGCGCCGGCGCGCTCCTGCATGCTGAGCAGGCTCATCTTTGCCCCTTCGCCGGCCACGTTGCCGGCCGAGACGATGCGCAGCACGGGAAGGCGCGGCACCAGCCCGATCCGCACGGCCGCCGCGGGGGAGAGGTAGCTGCCGAACGACCCGGCGAGCAGCACCTGCTGCACCTCCTCGGGCGCGATCTCGAGCTGCTCGACCAGCAGGGTCCATCCCGTTGCGATGGCTGCCTTGGCGAACTGGAGCTCTCTGACGTCGCGCTGCGAGAGGTAGACCGAGTCCTCGGCCGTGGCGTCGCGGTGGGGCCGGTGCAGCACGAAGACCCGTTCCTGCCCGATCGCGGCCAGCCGGTCCACGAGCCCGGGCGCCCGCACTCGTGCGTCTGCCTCGCTGACCAACCGACCGGTGCGGTCGAGCAGCCCGACGCGCACCAGCTCCGAGACGGCGTCGACGAGCCCGGACCCACACAGTCCCCGGGGGCGGGTGTCGCCGATCACCTCGAGCTGCACGTCGTCCTCGCACAGCCGGACCACCTCGATCGCGCCGTCGGCGGCCCGCATCCCGCACCGGATCGCTCCGCCCTCGAACGCCGGCCCGGCGGGCGCGGCCGTGGCGAGGATGGTGTCGCCGTCGCTGAGCACGATCTCGCAGTTGGTGCCGACGTCGACGAACAGCCGGACCCGCTTGTCGCGATCCATCCCGGTGGCCAGCATCCCCGCGATGATGTCGCCACCGACGTAGGCCCCCAGCGCGGGGAGGACCACTGCCCGGGCCCGCGGATGGACCGACAGCCCCAGGTCGGCGGCCAGCAGCGTGGGGAGTCGGGCCGTCGACATGACGAACGGTGCGACGCCGAGCGGCTCCGGGTCGATCCCGAGCACCAGGGCGGTCATGGTGGCGTTCCCGGCCAGCGCCACCTCGTAGACCTCGACGGGGTCGACGCCGGCTTCGGCGCACACCTCGGACGCCAGCTCGCGCAGCGTCTCCTGTGCCAGGTCACGCAGCCGTGGCAGCGCCTCGGGGTCCAGCATCGTCGCACTGATCCGCGTGATCACGTCGGCGCCGAAGGGCTGCTGCTTGTTGAGCATGCTGGCCACGGCAGCGGGCGCGCCGGTGCCCACGTCGACGAGTGTGGCCACGACCGTGGTGGTGCCCAGGTCGACGGCCAACGCCCATCGCCGGTCGGTGGTGTCCCCAGGCTCGACGTCGACGAGCGTCTCCTCGACGATGACGGCGGTCACCTGGTAGTCCGCCTCCCGCAGCACCCGGGGTAGGCGCTGGAGGACGTGCAGCTCCGGGGTCAGCTCGAGGTCCTCGATGGCGTCGAGCAGACGCGTCAGGTCGGGGCGTTGGTCGCTCAGCGTCGGCTCGCTGAGCTCGACGTAGCGCTTGAGCACCGCAGGGCGCAGGATCACCTGCCGCCCTACTCCCACGGTGGCGGCCTTGGGTCGTGTGGTCAGCGGCGGCACCGTCACCGCAAGGTCGGTCGTGGCCGGTGCCAGGCAGGCCAGCCGCCAGCCCTGCTCGACCTGCTCGGGGGTGAAGGCGCGCGTGTCGAGCCGAGAGACCGGAACCGACCCCTCGAGCACCTGCACCTTGCACTTCTTGCAGGTGCCGTGACCGCCGCAGGTCGAGTCGATCGCGATGCCGTTCCAGCTGGCCGCCTCGAAGACGGTGACCCCCGGGGGCACGCGGACCTCGCGGGGCCCGGGAGTCGCATCGGTCGTGAACGAGACGCGGACCCGGCCGGAGCCGTCATGGGGCAGGCCCTCGCGACCCAGCTCGTCGATCGTGGCGTTCGCCGGGCCCCGGGTCCCGGGGGGCGGGGTCGCAGACACTGTCACGACGTCAGGCCCCCACGGCCGCCTGGCGCTTGCGGTGCGCGGCGATCCAACGGCCGCCCCACTCGTCGTGGTCCAGCAGCAGGTCGGCGGCCTTGACCGCATCGACGATCTGCGGGGTGCGGGCGTCCATGATCGCGCTGGTCAGCCCGTTGGCCATCGCCATCGGGAGGAACACCGCACCCAGAGTGTGCCGGTCTGGCATCCCGAACGAGACGTTGGACGCGCCGCAGGTCATGTTCAGCCCGTGCTCGTCGCGGATCCGCCGCATCGTCTCGAACGTGGCGAGCGTGGTGGCGGTGTCGGCGCCGATCGGCATCGCCAGCGGATCGATGACGATGTCGCCGATCGCGATGCCGTACTCCGTGGTCGCCACCTCGACGATGTGGCGGACCAGCTCGAGGCGTCGCTCGGACTCCATGGGGATCTCCTCGGAGTCGTTGGGCAGCGCGATCACCGCGGCGTCGTAGCGCTTGACCAGCGGGAGAATCAGCTCCATCCGCTCGTCCTCCGCCGTCACCGAGTTGACCAGCGCTCGGCCCTGGTAGGCAGCCAGTCCGGCCTCCAGCGCCTCCACCACCGAGGAGTCGATGCAAATCGGGAGGTCGGTCAGCTCCTGCACCAGGCGGATCGCCTTCGCCAGCAGCTCTGGCTCGTCGGTGAGCGGCACACCCATGTTGATGTCGAGCACGTCGGCCCCACCCTCGACCTGTGCCTTGGCGTCACGCTCGATCGCCGACATGTCGCCGGCGCGCAGCTGCTCCTGGAAGATCCGGCGGCCGGTGGGGTTGATCCGCTCTCCGATGATGCAGAACCGGCGGCCATGGCCGAGGACGACCTCCTTGGACGCCGAGCGAAGCACCGTCTCGTGAGTCGAGACCTGGGCTTCGGTCGCGCTCTCGTCGTGGGTCGAGCGTGTCGAGGTCATCATGCGCTCAGCAGCGCTCGACGGGCGGCAATCAGCTCTTTGGCGCGCTTCACCGTGGCCGAGGCGTCGGCGGCGTAGCCGTCGGCACCGACCGCGTCGGCGTACTCCTGGGTGACCGGTGCGCCACCCACCATGACGATGACCTGGTCGCGAAGGCCGGCCTTCTGCAAGGCGTTCAGGTTGGCCTTGAACATCGGCATCGTCGTGGTGAGGAACGCAGAGAAGCCGACGATGTCGGGCCGGTGCTCCTGGATCTTCTCGACGAACCGCTCCGGTGGCACCTGCACGCCGAGGTCGATCACCTCGAAGCCGGCTCCCTCGAGCATGATGTTGACCAGGTTCTTGCCGATGTCGTGGACGTCGCCCTTCACCGTGCCCATGAGGAACGTGCCGATCGTCTGCACCCCGGTCTCTGCCAGCAGCGGTCGCAGCACCTCCATGGAACCGGCCATCGCCTTGCCGGCGATGAGCATCTCCGGCACGAAGAAGTCGCCCCGTTCGAAGCGGGCGCCCACCTCTTCCAGGGAAGGGATGAGGGCCTCGAACAACATGGTCTGGGGCTCCATGCCCAGACCCAGCCCTTCGTGGGTGAGACCGAGGACGCGGGGGGCGTTGCCGACCAGCGTCTCGTCGTACAGACCTTGCAGGATTTCGTCCGGAGTCATGCGGCGCCCTCCGAGTGACTCGATGAGGTGGGTGTCAGGGTTTCGCCGAGTGGGGCCCCGGCGGGAGCCTCTGCGTGACGGCTGATGCGGCGGCCGAGCCTGGTGGCCTCCTCCACGAGCACCGCGACGACGGCGTGGAGGTCGGGTTCGATGCGAGCCGTTGCACCGGAGAGGCCGAGCGCGGCGACGACCCGGTTGTCGTCGCAGACCGGGGCTGCCACAGCGGAGAGGCCCATCTCGAGCTCGTCGCAGGCCGCCGCCCACCCGGCGCTTCGCACCCGTGACAGCTCGCGACGCAGTTGGTCGAGATCGCGGATGGAACGGGCGGTGGGCTGGCCGAGCGGCTCGTCCGGAAGCTCCAACACGCCTGCTGCCTGCAGCACCTTGCCTTGGGCGGAGCAATGGGCCGGGACGTCGACGGTGGACCAGTCGCGGGCACCGAGCAGGAAGCGGGTCTCCACCTGCAGGATCTGCACCGCCTCTCGGCCCTTGGGAACGGTGAGGTGCACGGTCTCCCCGGTGCGCTCGGCCACGGCCTCCAGCACGGGTGCCGCCAGTCGCGCCAGCTCGGCATCGGGGTCGTGGCGCGCGGCATAGCGGCTGAACACCGGACCGGCGGCGAACTCGCCGGACAGCTCGCGGCGCAGCAGGCCGTTGCGCTCCAGCGCCCCGAGCAGACGCGAGGTCGTGCTGGGGGCCAGCCCGGAGAGGTCGGCCAGCTCGCGGAACGCCACGGGTTCGTCGGCGTCGAGGACAAGCCCGAGCAGCGCCGCAGCGCGGTCCACGGCTTGGGTCCCGGTCATGCGCACGCTCCCGCGGTGTTCCATAACGTGGAACAAGAGTTCCACGTTATGAGGTTATGATCTACATCACAGAGGAGTCAAGGCACCACTCCGGGTGGCGGACAAGGAGGCCGGCATGTTCCGCAACACGATGCCCAGGTACGAGGTCCTCTCGGACGAGGCGATGGAGAAGCTCGACCAAGGCTGGCGTCGCCTGGTCAGCGAGATCGGCGTCGAGTTCCTGAGCGACCGGGCCCTCGAGCTGTTCCGGCAGGCTGGGCAGCGCGTGGAGGAGCAGACGGTCTTCTTGGACCCCGACTTCCTGCTCGACCAGATCGGCAAGGCGCCTCGCGAGTTCGACGTGCAGGCCCGCAACCCGGTCCACGACCTGCACATCGGCGGTGACGCCATGTGCTTCGGCGCGGTCTACGGCCCCCCGTTCGTGCGCGAAGGCGAGGTGCGACGCGACGCCACCTTCGCCGACTTCAAGCGCTTCGCGATGCTGGCCCAGGGCTACGACGTCCTCGACTCCGCCGGCGGCGTGATCTGCGAGCCCAACGACCTCCCGCTCGACTCCCGGCACCTCGACATGACGCTGGCGCTGCAGACGCTGACCGACAAGGTCTACATGGGCAACGTGGTCTCCGCGGTCAACGCCCAGGACACCATTGCGATGGGGGAGATCCTCTTCGGCGGGCGCGAGGCCATCGAGCAGACGCCGGTGTCGATCTCGCTGATCAACTGCAACTCGCCGCTGCGGTGGGACGACCGCATGCTGGACTCCCTCTTCGAGTACGCCACCGCGGGTCAGCCGGTCGTGCTCACGCCGTTCATCCTGATGGGCGCGATGTCGCCGGTGACGATTCCGGCCGCGCTGGTCCAGCAGATCGCAGAGGCGCTCTCCGGCATCGCGCTCGCCCAGCTGATCAGGCCGGGCACGCCGGCGATCTTCGGGTCGTTCCTCTCCAACATCAACATGCAGTCCGGCTCGCCAACGTTCGGCACGCCCGAGTCAGGGATTGGGCTGCTGTGCACCGGGCAGATCGCCCGACGTTTCGGGCTGCCCTTCCGCACCGGCGGTGGCCTGACCTCCTCGCAGGTCCCCGACGCGCAGGCCGGATACGAGGCGCTCAACACCCTGTTGCCGACGTTCCTCGCGGGTGCCAACTGGGTCATGCACTCGGCCGGCTGGCTCGAGGGGGGCCTGGTGGCGGGGTACGAGAAGTTCGTCATGGACGTGGAGCTGCTGCAGATGCTGCAGGCCCAGTTCCGTCCCCTCGAGATCGACGAGGGCTCGCTGGCCTTCGACGCCCACCAGGAGGTGGGCCACGGGGGACACTTCCTGGGTGCGGCGCACACCATGGAGCGCTTCCGCACCTGCTTCTACCGCTCCACGCTGTCCTCGTCGGACAACTACGAGCGCTGGGCTCGCAACGGCGGCCTCGACACCGCCGCGCGGGCCACGCAGGTCTACCAGAGCCGGCTCGAGGAGTTCGAGCCACCGCCGATCGACGAGGCGATCCGCGAGGAGCTCGAGGAGTACGTGACCCGCCGGCGTACTGAGCTCGGCGACTGACCCTGTCGACTCGTCGAGACCGGAGCGAGCCGCGTCTGACGCGATAGCGTTGCGTCATGAGCAACAACGGAGCCACCGAGGTCAACGGCGGGGTGCAGTCGGTCGACCGGGCGTTGAGGATCCTCGGCGTGCTGGCCCGCCTCGGCGATGCCGGCGTCACCGAGATGGCAGACGAGCTCGGGGTGCACAAGAGCACTGCCTTCCGGCTGGTGGCGACGCTCGAGGCCCACGACCTGGTGCAGCAGAGCGGGGACCGAGGGAAGTACCGCCTGGGCATGGGGCTGGTGCGCCTGGCGGGCTCCAGTGCCGCCCGCCTGGACGTGGTGGAGGAGGCCCGACCGGTGTGCCGACAGCTGGCGGCCGAGTGCGGGGAAACCGTCAATGTCGCGGTGCTTGCCGAGCACGCAGCCCTCTACGTCGACCAGGTCACCGGTGGCTCCGGGCTGACGGCGCACAACTGGGTCGGTCAGCACATCCCGCTGCACGCCACGTCCAACGGCAAAGTGCTCCTGTGCGAGCTGGAGCGCGCCGAGGCCGACCGGTTGGTCGAGCGGCTGCCGGCCTACACCGAGCGCACCATCACCAGGCGCACCGATCCTGCACGACGAGCTGGCGCGAGTTCGTGAGCAGGGCTGGGCGGTCGCCGTCGACGAGCTGGAGACGGGACTTACCGCGATCTCGGCGCCGTTGCGCAGCGCGCACGGGGAGGTCGTGGCCTCGATGAGCGTGTCGGGGCCGAGCATCCGGCTCCCCGAGGAGCGTGTGCAGCAGATCGTTCCCGTCCTGCTGGAGGCAGCCGGGGCGGTGTCTCGGCGGCTCGGGTGGCTGGACCGCGCGTGAGGACGCGCCCGGAGCGGGCGCCTTGACAGCCGCGGTTCCCGCGGAGAGGGTGAAGGTGTTCCTCATGACGCTGCGATGTTGCGTCATACGCAACAGCGAAGGGCGCTGCCATGGCCAGCCTTCCCACCTCCGCCAGCGTCGTCGTGATCGGCGCCGGCATCGTCGGCAACAGCCTCGTGCATCATCTCGCTCGGCTCGGCTGGCGCGACATCGTCCAGATCGACAAGGGGCCGCTGCCCAACCCCGGCGGGTCCACCGGCCACGCCAGCAACTTCATCTTCCCGGTGGACCACTCCCGGGAGATCACCGATCTGACGCTGGACAGCGTCCGGCAGTACCGAGAGCTGGGGGTCTTCACCCAGTCCGGTGGCTTCGAGGTTGCCCGCACCGAGGAGCGCATGGAGGAGCTGCGCCGGCGGATGTCGTCGGCCAAGGCATGGGGCATCGAGTCCGAGCTGGTCACACCCGAGCAGGTCGCCGAGCGGGTGCCGTTCCTCGACCCGAGCGTGATCGTCGGCGGCTTCTGGACGCCCTCGGTGGGGGTGGTGGACTCGCTGCGGGCGGGCACGCTGATGCGCGAGCAAGCCATGGAGCTGGGCGCACTGACGGTCGTGCCCACGATCGAGGTCACCGGGATGGACGTCGAGGAGGGGCGGATCCGACGAGTCCGCACCGACCAGGGCGACATCGAGGCGGAGGCCGTCGTCATCGCCTGCGGTGTGTGGAGCCCGAAGCTGGCGGGGATGGCCGGCGCCCACATCCCGCTCACGCCCGCGGTGCACCAGATGATCAGCGTCGGTCCGGTGCCCGTGCTGGCCGGGGAACGAGGAGAGACCACTGGCGAAATCCGATTCCCGATCGTGCGCGACATGGACACCTTCTGCTACGAGCGTCAGCACGGCGCCGACATGGAGGTCGGCTCCTACGCCCACCGGGCGATCCTCATGGACGCCGAGGACATCCCGTCGATCGACGCAGGCCAAGCTCTCGCCGACCGAGATGCCCTTCACCGAGGACGACTTCGACCCCCAGCTGGAGCAGGCGCTGGAGCTGATGCCGCAGATCCTGGGCGACGAGGGCGCGGAGATCCGCTACGCGATCAACGGCCTGCTCTCGCTGACGCCCGACGGCGCGCCGGTGCTCGGCGAGACCCCCGAGGTGAAGGGCCTGTGGTCGGCCGCAGCGGTCTGGATCAAGGAGGGCCCCGGCGTCGGCCGCGCGCTCGCGGAGTGGATGACCGACGGCCTCCCCGAGGTCGACCTCGGCCACTCCGACATCGCGCGCTTCTACCCCCACCAGCGCACCCGGGCCCACATCCGCGCCCGCACCGGCGAGGCGTTCAACAAGACCTACGGCATCGTCCACCCCGGCGAGCAGTGGGAGAGCGACCGGCGCAGCCGGCTCTCCCCGATGTACGCCGACCAGAAGGCGCAGGGCGCCGTCTTCTTCGAGGCCGTCGGTTGGGAGCGGCCGCACTGGTACGAGTCCAACGCCGCCCTGCTCGAGGAGTACGGCGACCGCGTGCATGCCCCGCGAGCACGAGTGGGACTCGCGCTGGTGGTCGCCGATCATCAACGCCGAGCACCTGGCGATGCGCGACCGCGCCGGCATCGTCGACCTGTCGGCGTTCGCGATCTTCGACGTCGTCGGCCCCGGCGCACTCGACGCGGTGCAGCGGATCGTCGTCGCCCAGGCGACGTCGCCGCTCGGCCGGGTGATCTACACCCCCGTGCTCGACGCGCGCGGGCGGCTTCCGCTCCGACCTCACCGTGATGCGGCTCGCGCACGACCAGTTCCGCGTGGTCACCGGCGGCGCCCACGGCATGGTCGACAAGAAGTGGTTCTCCGACCTCATGCCCAGGGACGGCGACTCCGGCGCAGGTCGTCGACCTCACCTCGGCGTACACCACCATCGGGCTGTGGGGCCCGCGGGCCCGCGACATCCTGGGCGAGCTCACCGGCGCCGACATCAGCCACGAGGGGCTTCAGGCTTCGGCACCTGCCGGCGAGATCGAGGTCGGGTCGCTGTCCGGTGCTGGCCTCCCGGATCTCCTACGTCGGCGAGCTCGGGCTGGGAGCTGCACCTGCCCTTCGAGCACGGCGCGAAGCTGTGGTCGACGCTGCACGAGGCCGGTGAGCCGCACGGCGCGGTGCCGGTGGGCATCGGCGTCTACGCCACCACCGGCCGGCTGGAGAAGGGCTACCGCGCCTACGGCTACGAGCTCGACTCCGAGCGCACGATCGTCGAGGCCGGGCATGCAGCGACCCAAGGTGAAGGTCGCCGACTTCGTCGGACGTGAGGCCTACGTCAAGCAGCGCGAGGAGGAGCCGAAGGCGGTGCTCTGCACGCTCACCGTCGACGACCACACCTCCTCCTCCGGGCAGAAGCGCTACATGCTCGGCGGGGAGCCGATCCTGCGCTCGCGACGGCAGCGAGCTCGTCGACGACCACGGGCACCGCCCCTACGTCACCACCGCCGGCTCGGCGCCCTCGGTCGGGCAAGCACGTGCTGATGGCCTACCTGCCGCCGGACGAGGCCACGGTGGGCAACGAGCTGGCGGTGTCCTACATGGAGGAGCTCTACCCGGTGACGGTCGGCTCGGCGGACAGCACCTCGCTGTTCGACCCGGGCAACGAGCGGCTCAAGGCCTGACCGGAGGGAGCAGAGTCATGGACGTCCTGGTCTGCATCAAGCGGGTGCCCGAGGTGGCGGGGACGGTGACACTGACCGCCGACTCGATGCGGGTCGACGCCGAGCATGTCGGCTACACGTTGAGTCCTCACGAGGAGTGCGCGGTCGAGCTGGCGATCCAGACAGCGAAGGCGACCGGCGGCGAGGTGACCGTGCTCTCGGTCGGCAGCGTCGACGCGGTCAAGCAGCTGCGCGACGCGCTGGCGGTCGGCTGCACCGCCGCGGTGCTCGTCGAGGCCGACGCCGACGGCTACGGGCCGGCCGACGTCGCGGCGGCCATCGCCGAGGTGGCCCGGGCGCACGAGGCGCAGGGCCGGTCCTACGGGCTGGTGCTGCTCGGCAACGACGCCGCAGACACCGGCGACTTCCAGGTCGGCATCCGGCTGGCGTACGCGCTCGGCCGTCCGGTGCTCACCGGCGCCGCGACGCTCGAGGTCGACGGCGAGCGGGTCACCACCTGGGCCGAGGGGCCGGAGGGTCAGGGAGGTCTTCGCAGGCACCGCTGCCCGCGGTGGTGACGGTGATGGAGGGTGGCGTGGAGCCGCGCTACCCGTCCGTCCCGGGCCGGATGAAGGCGAAGAAGGTGCCGGTCGAGACGGTGACACCGAGCCGTCGAGCCCGCGGGCTCGGGACGGCTGCGGCTCGAAGCTGCCGCCACCGCCGGCCAGCGAGGTAGAGGTGCTGGGCAAGGGCGCGGAAGCGGCGCCGGCCGTGGTCGACCTCCTCGAGGAGCTGGGGGTGCTGCGATGATCGTGGTGCTGGTGGAGACGCTGGGCGAGGAGGTCTCCGAGGTCTCCCTGGAGGCGTTGGCCTTCGCTCGGCAGCTCGGCGAGACCGTTGCGCGCGGTCGTCGTCGGCGGCCCCGCTGCCCTGCTGACCGACCAGCTCGGCGGCTACGGCGTGGTCGAGGTCTGCGAGGCGACCGGCGACGACTTCGCGGCGTACGCACCGGGCGCGTGGGCCGCTGCCGTGCAGGCCGCGGTGGACGACGACGTCACCGCGGTGGTTGCCTCCGGCACGCCGCGGGGCAACGAGATCCTGGCCCACGTCAGCTGCCGGCTCGGCGCGACCATGGCGGCCAACGTCATCGCGATCGACGGGCGTGACCCGCTGGTGGTCAGCCGACAGGTGCTGGGCGGCGGCGCGATCGAGGAGATGAGCCTCGGCAGCAGCCCGGCGGTGATGACGGTCGCCGGGCACGCGTGCGAGGCCAGTCCGGCCGAGGCCGCGACGAGCTGCTCGGTGCGCGCGCTCGACGTAGCGCTCACCGAGTCCGACCGGGTCGCACGCGTCGTACGCACGGAGACCGGGGACGCCGCCGACACCGGCACGCTGAAGTCGGCGAAGGTGGTGGTGGGCGCCGGGCGGGGCGCCGGCGGGCCGGAGGGGTTCGACGCGGTCCTCGAGCTCGCCGAGCTGTTGCACGGCTCGTTGGGCGTGTCCCGCGTGGTCACCAGCGCGGGCTGGCGGCCGCACCACGAGCAGGTCGGCCAGACCGGCAGCAAGATCGCACCTGACGTCTACATCCCCTGCGGGATCAGTGGCGCGATCCAGCACTGGGCGGGCTGCTCCGCTGCCAAGACGATCCTCGCGATCAACACCGATGCCGATGCGCCGATGGTCACCAAGGCTCACCACGCCGTCATCGGGGACATGCACGAGATCGTCCCGGCGATCAATGCCGAGATCCGCCGCCGGAAGGGACCCTGATGCGCTCGGACCTGGACATCGCACGCAGCTCGTCGCTGAAGCCGCTGGACGAGGTGGCGGCGTCGATGGGCATCGGCAGGCAGTTCCTCGAGCCGTACGGCGAGGGCGTCGCGAAGATCAAGCTCAGCGCGATCGAGGAGCTCGCCGACCGACCTCCGGCGAAGTACGTCGTGGTCACGGCGATCACTCCGACGCCGCTGGGGGAGGGCAAGACGACCACCACCGTCGGGCTGGGCCAGGCTTTCAAGCACCTCGGCAAGCGCGCGACCGTCGCGATCAGGCAGCCCTCCATGGGGCCGACGTTCGGCATCAAGGGCGGTGCCGCAGGCGGTGGCTACTCGCAGGTCGTCCCGATGGAGCTGCTCAACCTGCACCTGACCGGCGACATGCACGCGGTCACCGCGGCCCACAACCTGCTGTCGGCGGTCGTGGACAACTCGCTGTACCAGGGCAACCCGCTGGGGTTCCACCCTCACGACGTCACCTGGCGCCGGGTGCTCGACGTCAACGACCGCGCGCTGCGCAACATCGTGGTCGGCCTCGGGTCCCGCGAGGACGGGGTGACCCGGCAGAGCGGCTTCGACATCACGGCTGCCTCCGAGGTGATGGCGGTGCTTGCCCTGGCCACGTCGTTGCAGGACCTCCGCGCACGGCTCGGCCGGGTCGTGGTCGGCTACACCCGCGACAAGGAGCCGGTGACCGCTGAGCAGCTGCGGGCTGCCGGCGCGATGACGGTCATCATGCGCGAGGCGATCAAGCCCAACCTCCTGCAGACGCTGGAGAACACGCCGGTGCTGGTGCATGCCGGCCCCTTCGGCAACATCGCCCACGGCAACTCCAGCGTGGTGGCCGACCTGGTCGGCATCCGAGGCGGCGACTACCTCCTCACCGAGGCAGGTTTCGGCGCCGACATCGGGGCGGAGAAGTTCTTCAACATCAAGTGCCGCACGTCGGGGTTGCGACCCGACGCGGCGGTGGTCGTGGCCACCGTCCGGGCGCTGAAGGCCCACTCCGGGCGGCACCGGGTCGTCGCGGGCCGGCCGCTGCCGCCCGCGCTGCTGCAGGAGAACCCGGAGGAGGTGGAGATCGGCGGGGCCAACCTGCGCAAGCAGATCGAGAACGTCCGGCTGCACGGCGTCTCCCCGGTGGTGGCGATCAACGCCTTCCCCACCGACCACCCCAGCGAGCACGCGGCGATCCGGCGCATCGCCGAGGAGGCCGGAGCCCGGGTGTCGGTGTGCACCCACGTCGCCGACGGCGGCAAGGGCGCGGTCGAGCTCGCGGAGGCCGTGGCCGAGGCCGCCGCCGAGCCGGTGCGAGTTCGCGTTCCTCTACCCCGACGACGCCTCGCTCCGCGACAAGATCGAGACCATCGCCACCAAGGTGTACGGCGCCGACGGCGTCGCCTACGACCACAAGGCCGCCCAGCAGCTGGAGACCTACGAGCGCAACGGCTTCGGGTCGCTGCCGGTGTGCATCGCCAAGACCCACCTGTCGATCTCCAGCGATCCGGCGCTGAAGGGCGCCCCTACCGGGTGGACGCTGCCCGTACGGGAGGTCCGCGCCAACGTCGGCGCCGGCTTCGTCTACCCGATCTGCGGCGAGATGCGCACCATGCCGGGGCTGAGCGCCAACGCGGCCGCCACCTCCATCGACATCGACGGCTCAGGTGAGATCGTCGGGCTGTCATGACCGATCCGGACTACCTCGACCTCTCCCTCGCCGACTTCCTCGACAGCACCGCCGCAGCCACCGCGTCCCCGGGCGCCGGCGCGGCCGCAGCCACGACCGTCGCGCTCGCCGCAGGTCTCGCCGCGATGGCGGCAGGGCTCTCGGCACGCCACCTCTCGAACGCAGCCGACCTGGCGAGCGCGGGCGCTGGCCCTGCAGGGGCGGGCGAAGCCGCTCGTTCAACGCGACGCCGCGGCGTACGCCGAGGTGCTGGCGGCGCAGCGTCGTCCTTCCGACGACCCGCAGCGGGGCTCCGCCGTCCAGGCAGCGCTGTCACGTGCGAGCGATGTGCCGCTCGAGATCGCCGAGGTGGGGTTGGCCGTCCTCGATCTGGCCGGTCCGGTGGTCGAGCGGGGCAACCCCCGCCTGCGCGGGGATGCACTCACGGCGTGCTTGCTGGCACAGGGCGGAGTCCGGGCGGCGGTCGTCCTGGTGGAGCTGAACCTCGCCGACGCAGGCGACCCCCGTCTGGCTCGCGCCGCCGAGATGGCGCGAGCAGCATCGGAGGTCCCCACCCTCTGACGGGGCGACCCATTGTCCGCCCGGCCGGGGCGGTCCTACGATCGGGATGCTCACGGGGGCCACCAGCGGTCCGTCCTGCCCCAGCGGTGCGGCCATCGTGGAGGAACGCCATGGCGACTGACATCGGTCCACGTCCCTACTGCGACGTCCGCCCGAGGACCATGCCGGTCCTGTCGCCGGAGCTGGCCGCCGAACGCGCTCGCGCAATACGGCTGATCCGGGCCAAGTGGGTCAACGGAACCGTGCTGCACTACCACTTCCTGGAGGGACCGGAGCTGCAGCGCGAGGCGGTGCGGAGCGCGTTCCAGGAGTGGAAGCACATCGGCGTCGGCCTGGAGTTCCGCGAGGTCGCCGACCGGAGCGAGGCAGAGGCCCGGGTCGCGTTCGACCAGTCGGACGGGTCGTGGTCCTACGTCGGGCGCGACGTGCTGGGCATCAGCAACACCGAGCCGACGATGAACTTCGGGTGGGACCTGACCGACGACTACGGGCACAGCACCGCGCTGCACGAGATCGGCCACACTCTCGGGATGCCCCACGAGCACCAGAACCCGTTCGCGGGGATCGTCTGGGACGAGCAGGAGGTCTACGCCTACTTCGCGGGTCCGCCCAACAGCTGGTCCAGGCAGCAGACGTTCCACAACGTGCTGCGCAAGCTCGACCCCACCGAAGTGGAGGGCTCTCAGTGGGATCCTGACTCCGTCATGGAGTACTGGTTCCCCGCCGGGTTGGTCGTGCAGCCCGAGGAGTACCGCGACGGGATCCGACCCCCGGGCGGGCTGTCCCAGCTCGACCGGGAGTGGGCAACGCGGTGGTTTCCGGCGTTGCAGCCGCAGCAGCGCAGGCTGGACCCCTTCGTCTCGGTGCCCCTGGCGCTGTCACCCGGGGAGCAGGTCGACCTCACCATCGACCCCGACGGCTCCCGCGACTACCAGATCTCGACGTTCGGAGCGGCTGACACCGTCATGGTGCTGTTCGAAGAGGTCGACGGCGAGCTGCGTTTCGTCGCCGGGGACGACGACAGCGGTGCGGACCGCAACGCCCTGGTGAGCGCCAGGCTCTTCCGGGGCCGGCACTACGCACTACGGCTGAGGCTCTACTGGGCGGGGGATTCCGGGCAGACGGCGGTGATGCTGTGGTGAGCGCCCGCTGTCGGCCCACCAAGCAGCTGGACGAGCTCGCGGCGGACGTGGGTTCGGGGCTTGGGACGCTCGCACCTCGACCTTCGGGGAGCGGTCAGTCCGGCCAGCAGGGCCGTTCCTTGGTCCCCGACTGTTCCCGGAAACGGAAAGAGACCCTCGAAGGGCCTCTGACCAGTGGTGACCTGGTGGGCGATACTGGGTTTGAAGAGAGGGCGTGGGTCGGCGCCGACGACCATCTGACCTCGCGAATTGTCCCTCTGAGAGGCTGTCGCACGAATCGGCGCGATGAGCGCGTTTCGTGCGGCGGCCCGGCTGGTCGGGTGCCCGAGAATTGGGTATGACGTACAACTTCGTGGCTACCGATCGCGAGCAGCTGATGCTGATGCCGCCGTCGGTGGCGGACTGGCTGCCCGAGGATCACCTGGCGTGGTTCGTGCTGGATGTGGTCGCCGAGCTCGACCTGACCGGGTTCTACTCCGGCTACCGGACCGATGGCCGGGGCGGCTCAGCGTATGACCCGGCGGTGATGCTGGCCGTGCTGGTCTACGCCTACTGCGTCGGTGAGCGGTCCAGCCGCCGGATCGAGCGGCGACTGTCCGAGGATGTGGCGTTCCGGGTGGTCGCCGCGAACCAGCAGCCCGACCACGCCACGATCGCCCGGTTCCGCGCCACCCACGAGACCGCGATCGGGTCGTTGTTCGGACAAGTCCTCGCGGTGTGCGCCCGGCAGGGGCTGCTGCGACCCGGCCTAGTCGCCATCGACGGCACCCGTGTGGTCGCCAATGCCTCCAAGGAGGCGAACCGGACCGCCGAGCAGGTCGCCGAACAGATTCTGGCTGAGGCCGCCGCCGTGGATGCCGACGAGGACGCCGAAGCGGCCCGTCGCGACGACCAGCCGGGCGGCCCGGACGGTGGGGTTGGTCCGCGGGCCGGGCGACGGGCCCGGCTGCGGCGGGTGCTCGACGAGCTTCAGGCCGAAGCCGACGAGCACTCCTACGAAGCGGTGATGGCCAAGCGTGCGGCCAAGGAAGCCGAGACCGGTAAGAAGATCCGAGGCAAGAAGCCCTCCCCGGATCGGCAGAAGAACCGCGGCCGCCAGCACGGCAACATCACTGACCCGGAGTCACGGTTGATGAACACCAAGGACGGGTTCGTGCAGGGCTTCAACGCCCAGGCCGTGGCCACGATGGACCAGTTCGTGATCGCCGCCGAGGTCTCCAACCAGGCCTTCGACGCTCCGCTTTACGAAACCGTGATCGGCACCGCGAAGACCAACCTCAAGCACGCCGGTGAGAATCGACGGCTCCGCAGAGTGGTGGCCGATGCCGGCTACTGGAGCCAGGACAACACCCAACTGCCCGGGGTGGAATCGTTCATCGCACCCGGCCGAGCGCGCAAGCTCCACAAGATCGCCGAGACCGAACAGCACCGCACCCAGATCATCGATCAGGTCCAAACCGGTGAACTGACCAAGCCCGAGGCCGCGGAGAAGCTCGGCGTCTCGGTGCCCCGGATCAACCAGGTCCTGCGGCGCCGACGAGCCGGTGATCCTGACCGTCTCACCGCAGCCTCGATCGCGAAGATCGACAGCCCCCGCGGCCGCCGAACCTACGCCCGAAGAGCCGGGGCCATCGAGCCGGTCTTCGCCCAGATCAAGCACAACCGCAAGATCCGAACCATTTCCCGCAGAGGCCTCAGCGCCGCCGACAGCGAATGGAAGCTCATCTGCGCCACCCACAACCTCCTGAAGCTCTACCGCCTGAGGTAGGCCAAGGCAGCCGCCCGGCTCAGGCCCCCGGGACGACCCCGGCGCTGCTGGGTCCGAGCCCGAAATGCCGAGAGGCCGCCGCACGATCCGTGCGACAGCCTCCTGACCTGCATGTTGTGCGTGTTGTGTGTGGGAAATCCACATCCCAGGATGGGACTGGAAAGCCCTCGAGAGGACTCCTAATCTGGCACGGATCTGGCACGAGCCGGGTCATCAGTGGACGAGGCGGAGATCTCGAAGGTGCGAACCCGAGCAGACACAAGCGGTGGCAACCGCAAGGGGACGAGGGCCTCGTTCGGCAGTGTCAGGCGGTTGAAGTCGGGCAACTTCCAGGCCCGCTACCGCCCACCCGGGCGCGAAGGCCGCCCTGGCGGAGATCTACAACGCCGAGGACAAGACCCACGCCGAGGCCGCCGCGAAGGTGTTCGCTGCCGACTACGCCGCCAAGTGGCCCAAGGCCGTCGCGAAGGTCGTCGACGACCTCGACGTCCTGCTCGCGTTCTACGACTTCCCCGCCGAGCACTGGATCCACCTGCGGACCACGAACCCGATCGAGTCGACCTTCGCCACCGTGAGGCTGCGTCAGCGAGTCACCAAGGGACCCGGCTCCCGGGCCGCCGGCATCGCGATGGCGTTCAAGCTCATCGAGTCCGCCCAGCACCGGTGGCGCGCGGTCAACGCACCCCATCTCGTCGCCCTCGTCCGCGCCGGTGCCACCTTCAAGAACGGCAAACTCGTCGAACGACCCGATGAATCAGGAGGTGACGCTCACGCCGCGTGACACGCTGATCCACAGGTCTTGACTATTCCTCACTGTGGACTGTCGGGAAAGTGAACGCTTGCTCGACGCTCACCAGGCCAAACCCGACATTTGGCGGATGCCTCTGATGGATACTCTGCAAACCTCCTGCTCTACCAACCTGCGTCTGTCCTTCGATGAGCGCTGCCCAGGCATCTCAGATGCCCCTAGAATCGTGATGTGCA
>CAWDDN010000002.1:0-128845 GCA_963801135.1 uncultured Actinomycetota bacterium
TCCGGGGCCGGCACTACGCGCTACGGCTGCGTCTCTACTGGGCGGGGGATTCCGGGCAGACCGCGGTGATGCTGTGGTGAGCGGCGGCTGTCCGGATCAGCTGCTGATGGCCGACTGCTCGTTCTTCGAGCCGACCGAGACCTCGACCTTGCCGAGGCTTTGCCTGTTCGGCCACTGGGATCCTGCAGGGTCAGGACGCCGGCGGTCGTAGCCGGCCTCGATGCGCTCGAGGTCCAGGTTCTCGCCCAGCACGAGCTGGCGGCTGAACAGCCCCTTCGGGCGTTCGGGAGGCCAGCGGCTCTCCAGTCGCCGTCCGGGGCTGCGGGCCTCTCGGCGCGGATTGTCAGCTACGTTGCGCTCGACGTCGATGTCGATTGCCTCCGTAACGGACGCCGGGCAGGTCGAACTTGACAGCACGAACCACGTCGCCCTCTCGCGATGCGCGTCCATCGGCATCACAGCCGGTCGAGTGAGGTTGTCCCGGGTGCCGAGCAGCTGCTGAGCGAGTCGGTCGAAGCTCGCGGAACGGGCTGCTGTGCTAATGAGCATGGTGCTTCACCTCCGAAGAAGACAGATATCGAAAGCTGGAGGCGACATCTTTTTGTATCGTCACTGAGGCATCGAAAAAGATTTGTTATAGCATTTCTATCCTGACCATGAAAGCATTTCAAGCCCGAACCCGAAGGAGGCGCCGTGCCGACAAGGAAGGGCAAGCACCCCAGGAGCGGGGCGTCTACGGCATCTCCGTGGCCGCCGACCTGTGGGAATGGGAGTGCAGAGCCTGCGCGCCTTACGAGGCGTCGCGGCCGCCGAGCCTGCAGCGCACCCCACCGGCCTCTACAGCGAGGCCGACGTCGTTCGGTTGACGTCGCATCGGGGAGCTGCTCGGGGAGGGGCTCAACCTGGCCGGAAGTGGGAGAAGGTGCTCCAGCTCGAGGCGGCCAACGCTCTGCTGCGCGCGCGGCTGGAGACGTAGGAGCGCTTGGTCGCAGGAGGAGACGGCTGCGGTCGCGGACGCGCTCTTCGTCTCCCAATTTCGCGCTGCTCTCGACGATGACGACCATCGCAGCCTGCTGCAGGAGCTTCCGGTCCTCGGCCACGTCCGGTACTGCCAGGACCGCGATCAGATCCGCAGCGACCCGACCGAGGAGACCTGGGCGCGGTCGAGGATGACGAACCGGAGTACTTGCCGCCGATCCACAGCGACCGGCAGGGGTCGATGGCGGGTCTGGCCGAAGTCGACTCTGTCGTCGCTAGCCGATGGCCGAACGAGACTCGCTGACCGAGGTCAGGGCCGTCGAGCTGCCCACGCCTGCTGCTCGGCTTCGAATCTGTGCGCCTGAGGGGTTCCCGCACCCAGCGTCGCTACGCCGAGCCGGCCCTCGCCGGGATCCCACCGTCGCAGCGCGCGCTCGGCGAGCCACAGGTTCGGGATCCAGCACAGCCAGGCGACCACGGGGTACGCCGCCTCGAACGGCAGCCCCAACAATCCCGAGAGCGGCAGGTAGAGGCGTAGCGTCACCGCGGCGAAGGCAAGGGCGAGGAGCGCATCGCCCAACGGCGATGGGCGGTGAGGTCACGGCGCCGGGCCGCGCGGTAGGCCGCCACAGTGGTCCACGTCCACAGCAGGCCGAGTGCTCCAAAGCCCCCGGCCGCCACCGAACCGTACGTCGTGCCGAAGGCGGCAAGGAAGCCACTCGCCCCACCGAGCATCGCGGCAACGACGTACGCCCGGCCGGTCCAGCGGTGAAGCCGTGGCACGCGTGCCCGTAGCGCCGGCCACAGTTGCCAGGCGCGCGAACACCAGGGCCGCACTCGCGGTGACGATGTGGACTTGAGCGCGAGCAGCAGGCTGTTCGCGGCGATCCCCTCCGCGAGGAAGCCGAAGCCGGATGCCGCAAGCGCGAGGCCATACGTGCCGATCAGCAGGCAGAGCAGGGTGGCGAGGGCGAGGGCGGCACGCGCGGGAAGGCGGGGACTTCGTGACATGCTCCCAGCGTCCCGGCACTGGCCCACCCGGCGGCATCGGTGACGACCCTGGCGACTCTGGGGTCCGACCCTGGGTCAACCCGGGAGGGAGCTGGGTCACCCGCGGTCGACGTTCGGGAAGAGAGAAGGGCGCGCGGGAAGGCCAAGAAGCCCGGGCCGCCGGTCCACGACGACCTGTGCGCCGTGGCGGACAAGCCCGGGGTGACCCGGCACGTGTTCACCGCCGAGGCACCGAACCAGCTGTGGCTGGCCGACATCACCGAGCACTGGACCGGTGAGGGCAAGCTGTACCTCTGCGCGATCAAGGACGTCTACTCCAACCGGATCGTCGGCTACTCGATCGACTCCAGGATGAAGTCACGGCTCGCAGTCGCGGCGCTGAACAACGCCGTCGCCGCCGCGGTGACGTCGCCGGCTGCATCCTGCACACCGACCGAGGATCGCAATTTCGTAGCCGGAAGCTCGTCCACGCCCTCAGCCGCCACGACATGGTCGGATCGATGGGCCGAGTCGGCGCCGCCGGCGACAACGCCGCCATGGAGAGCTTCTTCGCCCTGCTCCAGAAGAACGTCCTCGACCGCCGCACCTGGGCCACCCGCGAAGAGCTCCGGATCGCGATCGTCACCTGGATCGAGCGGACCTACCACCGCCGCCGCCGGCAGGACGCCCTCGGCCGGTTGACCCCCATCGAGTACGAGACCATCATGACCACACCAGCCACTCAGGCTGCCTGACCCAACCTGTCACCTGTTCGTGCAGCAGTCCCCACCAGGCCAAACCCGACATTTGGCGGATGCCTCTGATGGATACTCTGCAAACCTCCTGTTCTACCAACCTGCGTCTGTCCTTCGATGAGCGCTGCCCAGGCATCTCACATGCCCCTAGAATCGTGATGTGCACCGGGACCGGCGCTCGCGCACTTCTTGCATCCCCACTGCTCAGGGGCTGGTCGGCCGCGTTTCGCTGCTCGCCGAGTTGGAACGGGAGCTCGAAGACGGGAGGAATCTGCTGCTGCAAGGCCCTCCCGGGATAGGTAAGACGGCGCTTGCTGGCGTACTGGCCGACCACGCGGGCCGGGAGGGTCGTCACGTCGACCGGATCCGCGGCAGCCCCGCGACATCCGGAATCGGCCTCGCGGCCTTGACTGCGCTTGGTCAGCCCACAACGGCCGCCAGCCACGACATCCTCGGGACGCTCGACTGGTACCTGTCACGTTGGCGCGCTCAGGCTCGCCGGGGGAGTACCCCTCCATTGGTTGCAGTCGACGATGCTCACCATCTCGACGGCCTGTCGGCGGCGGTGCTGCGACGTGCCGCCGACCAAGGACGCATACAGCTTCTCTGTACCGCACGCTCACACACGGACATCCCCGATGACCTGGTGACGATGATGTCGGACGGGGAGCTGCTTACGATGCCGGTCCCCGCGTTGGATCCCGACTCCTCGGCGGCGTTGGTACGCGACTGGGCACCTCGAGGGTTGGCAAGCGACGAAGTCGCGCGCATCCTCAGCTTGAGCCAAGGTTATCCGCTCTACTTGCGTGAGCTCGCGCTCGCGGTCGAGTCCCCATTCACATGGCACGAAGGAGCCGCAGAGGCGCTGATCAGACGTCCCCTCACTGAGCTGACCGGCGAGGAGCGAAAGGCTGCCGAGCTGATTGCTCTTTCCGAGCCCGTGCGCCCTGAGGTACTCAGGCATCGTGGTGATGCTGTGCGATGGCTCGTTCAGCGGGGGCTGGCGGTGACCGACGAGCGGTCGTCTCTCCGGCTGGCACATCCGCTGTACGGCGAGTGGCTTCGCGCCCAACTGGGCCCCATGGTCCAAGACTCCTTCGCCGAGCTCGTCTCACGCAGCGACGACGGTGTCGATCCGGTCGTCAGACTAGACTGGACAGTCCGCGCAGGAGGCCAGCCGCAAGCGGACGAAGCGTCCTCTGTGGTGAAGCAGGCTCTTGGCCGCTCGGACCTCAAGTCTGCACGACGCTTCCTTGCCTATGTTGGTGGCGACCACGACCTGCTGGCTGGGCTGGTGGCCGTCGCCGAGGGCGACCTTGAAGGTGGTCTCACCTTGCTCGACCAGGTGCGGAAGCGTGCCTCGTGCATGGGTCATCGCGTGGAGGCCGCAGCCGAGATGGCCAAGCACGTCGGCATCACCCAAGGAGATTTCGCGCGGTCACACGAGATCTTGAACAGCACCCCAGTGGGCACCGACCACGAGACCGAGCGTCACTACCTGCTCAACGCTCGGCTGTGGCTGTGCATCTTCGGCCCGACTGACGTACCCGGGATGCCCGGGCCCGAGGAGCTCCTCCACGTACGCGAGGAGACACCCGACGCGCTCGCCTTCACCCTGACGTGCGCAGCCGCTTCGGTGACACAACAAACCCACGGTCCGAGCGGAGCGGGCCCGCTGGTGGAGCGCATGCTCGAGATCGAGAGCGGCCTCAACGTCGAGTCCGCACCCTATTGCCAGGCACGCTGCGTGCAGGCGTGGCAGCTCTACTCCGAAGACCTCGACGCAGGACTGCAGATTCTCGAGCGGGCCGAGCGGTTGGCGCTTGAGAACGACTGGCTGGAGGGTCGTCTTCTTGTCGCCGGCAACATCGCGTGGGTTGCGGCAGTCCGGGGCCATGTGGGCCAAGCGATCGAGGCCGTCCACAAGGTGCTCCCTGCCATGGGCGCCATGAACGCGATGAGCAGCGACGTGTTCCAGTACTTGAGCATCTTGTCAGCGGCGCATCGAGGAAACCTCTCCCTCACCGACGACCAGTCGCTGTCCGGTCTTTCCGAGGGCCCACCGACTCGTCGAGCGCCACACGACGTCGTGCGTGTGTTGGAAGCCCGCGCAGAGGCACTGATTGCCGAAGCTCAAGGGCGACCAGCGCCGCCACTCGAGACCTTCAGAGGCGTCGGCGAGCACGGGAAACGACCGTGGCTTGAGCTGCTGTACCTTGACGTCTGCGACTTACGCGTGGCGCCCGGTGTTCACGAGTACATCGCGGACTGCCTGCCTCGAGCGTTCCTGCTGTCGTTCCCTGCAGGCCATGATCTGGCCCGCGCCCGTCTGACGACGGATCCCTTGGGCATCTTCGACTGCGCCGTCCGACTATTGGAGGTGGGCGTCCTGACCGGGGCCACCCGCGCCCTCGCAGACGTGACCCGACTGGTCGATGAATCCGACCCCCTGCATCTCGCGGCGCGGCGTCATCTTGCGCATGCACGGACAGTATGGGACGGCGCACCGATGCCTTGGCTGCAGGACGTGGCACGGCTGCCCACTCAGAGACAGCTCGACATCGCGGTCCGGATCGCTGGGGGAGAGAGCATCCGCGACGTGGCCGACCAGCAGTATCTCTCGCAACGCACCGTCGAGAACCACCTGTACCGAGCCTGCCGGATGCTGGGCGCATCCAGTCGCAGCGACTTGACGTGGCTCATCCGGCCGCGTTGAGGCGGACTCGTGTAGCCCGTCAGTAGTTGGTCGACCGGAGTCCCAGTCGTCGGTCAGTTCTTGCGCTCGGTGATGCTGACGGACTCCGTGTGACGCCGTGGAGTACGCGGTGACGGTGCGATGGACCACTCCATGGCTGTGTGCTTGCTCGCTTTGGAGACGAGCACGGCAAGGCGGTTAGTGGATGCCATCAAAGGGCATGAGCTGCGGACGAGGGTCGACTATCTGTAGCCAGCCGGACTTGTTGGACGCCTGCGAAGAGCAAGGCAATGGGCCAGTTGGGCGCAAATAATGCGACGGCGATGCTTTGAGATCGCGCGGATAGGCGGCGCGTCGGTCACGTTGTGCAGGCAGGCCCGGGTGACTCAGGAAACCGAGTCCCCGGACACGCCGGGAGGTGTCAGAGGGCTGATTGGCGAGCGGACCTACTCAGCTCCAGCGACACGCCTACTCCGCTCCAGCGACACGCCTACTCAGCTCCAGCGACACGCCTACTCAGGGCCGCGGCGCGATGGCACGGGAGTGACTGGCGCCGCTACTGTCCGAGACGGAGTTCGTGGACCGTCCGGGCTCATGGAACCAGGCCCGGGGAACCACGCTGGCTGGACCGGGCCGTCGGAGGAAAGGTGAGGCATCGTGGGAACACACTTGAGGACTCGCGGGGTGCGTAAGGCGACGTGGGCGGCGCTGGCGGCTTGCGGGATGGCGATCGGTCTGGTCGCGGCACCATCGTCGGCCGCTGCCGACCCGCCAGTGGACCGCCTGGGACCGTTCGAGTCGAGCGTGGTGACGGCCTTCGTCGACACCAACGAGATCGGCGCGGAGATCATGCTCATGGACTGTGATTGGGTCCAGCGGGTGGTGCGCCCAGACGGGTCCTGGACCGAGACCCAGCAGTGTGAGTTGACCGAGCCGACCCCCTTCTTCCCCGGGACCCCGCCCGACCGCGCCCTGACCCATGACGAGATGATTCCCTGCCGCTGGTTCTCCGACTACTTCCTGAACACGACTGGCGACAACCTCAGTGCCGACAGCGCCCGGATCAGGGTCACCCCATCGGGTCAGGTCCACGTCACCTCAATGTACTCAGCGGACCCGTTGACCAAGGACGACTGCGATCTGCCCGAGTTCTGAGGACAGCCGGCGCGGTCAGTTGACCTGACGGTCCTGACCGCGCCAGAAGGGCTCGCGCAGCTTGAACTCCGAAAGCTTGCCCGTCGCCGTGCGGTTGCATAGCGAACTTCACGAAAGGTGGCACCTTATGGAACTCCACCGCATGGTCGAACTGCACCGCATTTTCCGAACTGCACCGCATGGTCGAACTCCACCGTATAGTGACGACCGGCCTGGCCTCGATCTCGGCGGAGAGCCCGTGGCGTCGTGGTGACAAAACCCGACTTCATGATTGTTGCGGCAGTTCGCGAGAAGCGGCGGTGCCAGTGAGGAAGCGCGCGAGAGCCAGGGGAGCCGTGTGTGTGTCGGCAGCCGTGCTCGCGGCGGCACTGGCGGGCTGCAGTTCTGATGATGGCGTCGCGACGGACCAGGAGACTCCGGCGGAGCAGGAGACCCCCGCGGACCAGGACGCGGCGGACCAGGGCGCGGTGGAGGAGGACGCGGCGGCGGGGAATGAGGCCGCGGCGGATCTGGTCGGGATCTGGCGCTCGGATACTCCGGGCCTGAACTACACCTGGAGGGTCACCGAGGACACGATCACCGCGAGCATCGGCGTCGGCACCGTTGGAAGTACGTACACCGCGACGAAGACGAACCTGGAGCTCGTGGATGAGTCAGGGCAGATGGCATGCCCCTCAGATCAGATCGGTACCTACGAGTGGGACGTCACTGACGACGTGTTGTCCCTGACGGCCGTCAGCGATGAGTGCGATGGCCGTCGGGGCACCCTGGATGGCAGCACGTGGGAGCGAATCGGTTGAGGCCTCGGAGGTCGCTCCCCTCGGCGCCGCCTCTCGCTGCGCGAGCACGCCCTGCAGACTGCCCGCGAGCAGAACGGCTCAAGGTGATCGTCCCGCGCGTCCCGGTTGTCCTGCTGCACTGGATCCGGGGCGCGGCCGCTCTATGAACCCCTTCCGCGACGCCAAGACCGAGCAGCCCTTTCTGGGCGCTGTGACGCTGCCCCACAGAGGGCGGTGTGCACCACCTCTGCGCACTGGCCCACAGGGGGCGGCAAAGACGCGTCAGTTGACGCCGCCGCGGGGCTGGCGATGAGTCGCATCGGTCGATGGTTCGCGAGCCGCGGATTCTGGGCATGGGACGTCCACCTGATCGCCAAGAGCGGCGCCTGTCGAGGCACCGCACGGATCAGGAGCACGGCCATGACGATCCCGACCCAGATGAGCCTGCACGGGTTCATCGCCACCGACCCCGACCTGCACTTCTCTGAGAACGGCGTGGCCAGGTTCAGCGCCCGTGTCGGGGTGCGGCAGTTCCGCCAGAACCCCGACGGCTCGACCACCCAACTCGAGCCGACGTTCCACGACCTCGTGATCTTCCGCAAGACCGCTGAGCGGGCCTACGAAGCCTTCCGCAAGGGCGACACCTTCGTCGCCACGGGCCACATCAACGAGAACCCGTACGAGCGGCACGGCCGGAGGATCGTGCACGAGGAGTTCGTCGCCCGGCACATCGGTCACGACCTTGTGCTGACCAAGTACGTCGTGGAGCGCAAGCAACCGGCACCGCCCGACCCCGATCTCGCCATCGCGCCTCCGAGCGAAGCCGGTTTCTGAGCCGGTCGTCGGGCTCTGACCAGGGTGCTCCGTCATGCACTGGCAGGAGGGCTACGACGGCCAAGCGGACCAGCCGGCCCTGATCGACGAGCGCGACCTCGAGACCTATATCCCGCCCGAGCTGCTGGGCGCCGACGACGAGCTGCGTCCCGTCGACTGGAACACCCTCCCGGCGGATGAAGCAGAGGGGGAGTGGCGCGACCTCAACGAGTGGGTCGACTGGATCCGCAAGTCCCACGGGCTTCCGGCGACCGTGATCGCTCCGCTGTGGCACCGCCACGACGAGATGGTCTGGGAGCTGTCCGCGCAGCACCTGTCCTTCCGTGCCAGCTACCACCGCGACGCCCAACCCACGGCCCCGGCCGCGTGGCGCCGCGACTTCTGGGACGCACAGCAGCGGCTGCGCCAGATGGTGGCGGCCTGCGGCACGCGCATCGACCGCGACCGGCCCACTCGCGTGACCGCCTGGCCCGGCGAGCCGGCGATCCCGACGGCCGAGGAGCGGGTCATCACCAACCGCGCAGAGGACTTCGAGCAGTTCGTCGCCGAGGACATCCGTCAGCGCCGAGAACGCGAGGCGCGTGCCGCCGCGTGACCACACGTCTTGCCGCCGCCGGCTCATCCACAGCTCGCTCGGCCGGCCGCGACAGACCTTCGGGGCTCGGCCGACCGTGCCAAGTAGCGCGCGACTCGGCGCGCAACCACTCAAGAGAAACGGGAACACCGCGATGTTGCTCGCCCACGCCATCACCCTGACCAAGGCTCGCTCCTACGTCGCGGCGCTCGCCGACCGGGCATCGACAGCGGAGGCGTCGTCGGCCTACGAGCACGCCCTCATCGAGCTCGACTGGATCCACGGCGACGACGTCCCAGCCCTGGACACGCTCGGGCTCTCCACCGATCGCGACATCCTGGTTCTGGATGCGATCACCACAATCCTGCAGCTCGCCGGCTACGGCGTCGACGCGCTCGGGATTGAGCTGGTTCTGGCGGCGCTCTATGACGCTCACGACCTGGACGCGGCGTGATGTACGGCGAGAACGGGCATCTGCTCCGCGCCGAGCTCTCCTCGCTGCTCAGCGCAGCACCGCATCCAGCTGCGCATCGGCGGCCCGGGCAGCCACACGGTTCCGGTCACCACAACGGTGGAGGAGCGCGCTCAGATCGGGGAGCAGGTACGTCGCTACCGGCAGTCCGCCCTGGTCTGGTGTCTGCAGGCGACCATCGCGGTCGCCCCCGGGGCCGAGAGCAGACTCTCACCATCCGCGACCAACCCGTTCCGGCTGCCTCCCGCCGAGCACGGCGGGCTTTCCGCACTACGTAGGGCCCTCGACCAGACCGTGCGGGCTTCCACCGCGCCCCTTCCGGACGTCGCGGAACTGGCGACACCGCACGAGCTGCCCTCTGGTCGAGCACTGGCGCCAGGTCGCCCGCGCCGCTGCGCTGGGCGAGCACGACTTCGACGCCGGCCTCGGCCAGGGCCGTCTCAACCACGAGCAGCTCCACACCTTGCTCGGCGACATCGCCGCCACCGTCCGGGCGCTGGTGGTGCTCGACCCGCGCTACGCCACGATCCCGGGCTGGGAACGACTCCACCGCGCGGACCGGCTCGGCTGGGCTGCGCTGGCGTGCGCACTCGACGCAAGCCTCGACCCGCCCGACTACTCCATCGACATGCGCGGGTGGCGACCCAAGACCAAGGTCATCACCGGCCCGGCCAAGCCAGGCCTGCTCGGCGTGCTCCAGGCCGAGCACAACCTCACCATTCGCATGCGAGCCTTCCCCAGCGCCATGAACCTGCGCTTGGTCGTGGACTCTCAACGACTCCTCTCCGGGGGCCTGGCCACGCGCGTACAGAAGGTCGAGCCCGCACTCCACGAGGCGTGGCGGGAGCGGGAGCAGACCTACGGCGACCTTCAGCGCGAGCTGCGCAACATCGGCGGCAACGTCGGCGTGGGGGGACTCGCTGTGGCTGAGGGAGCCAATGCCTGGAACCGGCTCAAAGCGCTCCCACCGGACGACCACATGGATCCACGCATCGTGCACTCGTTCACCAAGCTCTTCACCACGCTCGATGCCCGCATCGCCGATGTCGTCGAGGCAGGCTTGCAACGCCGGGCCTACTTCCTCCGCGTCAAGGTCCCAGGGTTCGTGGCCGACAACGGACAGGTCGTCGCCCGGGTCCAGGAGCGCTTCATCCCGCCGGACGCAGCGGACCAAGCGGCCATCGTCGGGCTCGTCCGTGACCGGCTCCGCCCACCTCCCGAGCCGGCGACAGCACCACCCGGCGCGGCCCGCAGTCGGGCCGAACTGCACACCGCGATCGTCCACCAGCCCGGACGCCGGGCCGGCGGCAAGGACGGCGTCGGCATCTGACACCCAACCTCACCCGAAGGAGCTGACCATGGCCACGTCGAGACTCGACCGCGCACCCCACCAGTACCTCACCCTGCCTGAAGCAGCTGAGTACGTCGGGCAGTCGGTGAAGACCCTCCGGCGGCGCATCTCGGCCGGGACCCTGCCGGCGTACAGGTTCGGCCCGCGCAGCATCCGGGTGCGCCTCGCCGATCTGGAAGCGACGGGGCACCGCGTCCCCAGCGCAGCACCCTGACCAGACGCGATCAGCCCCGAAGGAAGAGCCCCCGTCACAGGCCGGAGTGGTCGGCCGATGGGGGCTTTCGCGTCTCTGAAGGGCATCAGGAGGGCCGCTGAAGGGAAATTCTGAGCGCAATGATCCGATGCATATCCGATGCAGAGCCAAAATCAGAACGGCCTCTGATCAGCGTTTCCGCTGGTCAGAGGCCCTTTTCCTGCTGGTGGGCGATACTGGGTTTGAACCAGTGACCTCTTCCGTGTCAAGGAAGCGCGCTACCGCTGCGCCAATCGCCCGTGCTGTGTTGAGTTCGAGGTGGAGACGGGATTTGAACCCGTGTAGACGGATTTGCAGTCCGTTGCCTCGCCTCTCGGCCACTCCACCAAGGAGGGGACCGGTTCGCTGTGAACGGCGACCCTTCTCCGAGCGGACGACGAGGCTCGAACTCGCGACCTCAACCTTGGCAAGGTTGCGCTCTACCAACTGAGCTACGTCCGCCTGCGCACCAACGCAACAGCTGTTCAGGGGCTGTCGTCCGGTGTGCGAATGGCACTCTAGCCGACCACCTGCGCCAGTCCAATTCCGGGTGTGACGGTGTGTCCAGTGTCGTGACGGGCCCTGGATCGGCCCTAGCGTGGGGCGTGTGAGCGACACGCAGGGCACCCGAGTGTGGTGCAACGGGCGGTTGTTGGCAGACCCCGACGAGGGCGTCATCACCGTGCGCGACCACGGGTTCACGGTGGGTGACGGGGTCTTCGAGGCGGTCAAGGTGGTGGACGGCAAGCCCTTCGCGCTCAGCCGCCACCTGCGGCGTCTGAAGCGGTCAGCAGCGGGCCTGGGTCTCGCGCCGCACGACGAGGGCTTCGTGCGCGACGGGGTGGCCGCCGTCCTCGAGGGTCCCGCGATGCCGCTCGGCCGGCTCCGCATCACGATGACGGCCGGGCCCGCGCCGATGGGGTCGGGGCGGGAGGAGGAGCAAGCAGGCACGCTCGTGGTCGCCTACGGCCCGCTGCAGCCGCGCGACAGCCCGGCACAGGTGGCCACCGTCCCCTGGCCGCGCAACGAGCGGGGCGCCCTCGCCGGGCTCAAGACCACCTCGTACGCCGAGAACGTCGTCGCTCTGGCCCGTGCCGCCGAGCAGGAGTGCGATGAGGCGGTCTTCGCCAACATTGCCGGCAACCTGTGCGAGGGCACCGGCTCCAACGTCTTCTACGCCGTGGACGGAGAGCTGCGGACCCCGACGCTGGAGTCCGGATGCCTGGCCGGCATTACCCGCGAGCTCCTGCTGGAGTGGTGCGACGTGGTCGAGGTCGACGAGCCCCTCGGGGTGCTGCGGCGGGCCGACGAGATGTTCCTGGCCTCCACGACGCGCGACGTCCAATGGGTCGCGCGGTGCGACGAGCGCCGGTGGGGCCAGGCTGGTCCGCTGACCCGGCGAGCGGCCGAGGTGTGGAGAGAGCGCGAGGCCACGGACACCGACCCGTAGGAAAACTGCCTCGGGCCGGTTGCACCCAGTGCAACCGGCCCGTGCCGATGGAGAGGCGTGGCTGCGAGTGCCGCGGAGCCTCCCAGGAACTTCGCGGTCCTCGCGGGTGTGCCGAGGCTCAGGCAGC
Source organism: uncultured Actinomycetota bacterium (assembly GCA_963801135.1). Classification (GTDB taxonomy): domain Bacteria; phylum Actinomycetota; class Actinomycetes; order Propionibacteriales; family Nocardioidaceae; genus Marmoricola_A. Next base: position 12,393 of record CAWDDN010000002.1, read on the forward strand.
CGCGGCGAGGATCTGAGCGATGACGCCGTCGACGTCGACCGTCTCGGTGCCAGGGGCGACCGCCGAGGTGATCTGTGCGACGAAGGCGCTGACATCAGCGGCTCGGGCCTGCACCAGTGCTTCGCCGTCGGGGGAGCACAGCTCGATGATGACCACCGAACGGGCGTCTCCGTCGAGGCACGGCCACACGTGGACGTCGCCGTCGCCGGTCGGCTCCTGCAGCCCTCCGATGAGCAGGTCGCGGCCGAAGGTCCACTCGACGCGGCCGGCCACGGTGTGGAACGCGGCGGTCACGGCGAAGGGGTCGCGCGGGTTGTAGCTGAGTTCGGTCTCGAGCGGTGTGCTGGCGCCGCTGGCGTCGATCAGCTCGAGCGTCAAGGTGCTGGTCAGCGTTTCGGTGTTGCTGCCGGCCTTGATGGCGTGGAACTCCATGATGATGCCTCTCCCTTTGGCACTGTCGTCATCGAGACGGCCTCCCAGTGCCTCCATGACGCGGATCCGCCGGTCTCCCTCGGGACCTTCGTCCCAGTGGTCTCGCTTCTCCTGAACGCAAGACTGCCCCCTGACGATGGTCCCGTAAATGGTAACGACGAAAGTCCTGGTCAAATGACCCACTTGGGCTATACCAGTCGGGGCCCAGGCACGATCGAGGGCAACCGGTTCGGTGGATGAAATCGCAGTTCATGCCCCGAAAACCGACATCACGGACACCTGGCCTGTCTAGGCCACCCTGCATCTTCGGGAAGAAGGTCCCGGGTGGCCGGCGACGTCCGAACGCCGTCCGATGACGCCGGGACGAGTGGTGCCGGACTTGGGGGGACCGCCCCCTCGAGCAGCGCCTGGCCCGTGGGCTATGGTTTCTGGCGCGGTGGTCGAGGCCCCGCAGCGGGCGATTGGCGCAGTGGTAGCGCGCTTCGTTCACACCGAAGAGGTCACTGGTTCGAACCCAGTATCGCCCACCGAAGCCGGCTGGCCGGCCGCGTTGCACCCCCGGACGGTCCTGACGCGCCCGGCCCTGCGGGCGCGGCGACCCCGGGCCCTTGGCCTCTCTGTGGACCAGCCCACTCCGGGAGCATCCAGCGTTGTCTTTGCACACATTTCCGGCGAACCGTGCGACCCGGGTGGGCCGGCCCCCCGTTTTCGACGCGACGAGGTCGTGTCGGTCGGTATGGTCTGGGCACCGCAAGGGGGTGCGGGCATGACAGATCACGAGCTCGCCAGAGCCATGTACGACCGCGAGGGTCGCCCGACCCGCCGTGGCACGGAGCTGCTGCAGCGATGGGCGCAGGAGTCCGAGGACCACCTCCGTGGCATTGCCGGTCGCTGGGCCCTCGGCCTGCTGACGCTTGACGTCGCGGGTCTGCCGGCCCTCTTCTGGCTCACGCCGTGGCCGTGGTACGTGGTGGTGCCGGCGTGGCTGTCGGCGATGGCGCTGCTGCTGGTCGCCGCCGTCGCCCGGCAGCAATATGCCTGGGTCCGGCGCGTCCGGTCGCTTCGCCAGCGGCAGTTGGACCTGCGAGAGCTCGCGGTCCGCGGGGCCCATGACCCCGATTCGTTCCCGAGTCCTCGGCGCTCTTCTCGGACCGACATCGCGTCCTGACCCCTCGGCGGTGCCGGCACGATCGGCTACGAGGCTGCCCTGGCCGGTCGTTACGATCGAGCGGACCGTCCAGTCGACCAGGGGAGCACGCGTGTCCGAGATCAAGGTGAGCGTCGTCCACGACGACCGGGACGAACGCGTCGTCACCACCGGCACCAAGGCGTGGGAGCTGTTCACCGACCACCCGCAGGTCATCGCCGCCCGGATCGGCGGAGAGCTGCGCGACCTTGCCCACGAGCTCCAGGACGGCGACGACGTCGAGCCGGTGGCCATGGACAGCGCCGACGGCCGCGCCATGCTGCGCCACTCCTGCGCCCACGTCCTGGCCCAGGCCGTGCAAGACCTGCACCCCGAGGCGAGACTGGGCATCGGTCCCCCGATCGAGAACGGCTTCTACTACGACTTCGACGTCACCGAGCCATTCACGCCTGAGGACCTGGACAGGCTCGAGACCCGGATGCGCAAGATCATCAAGGAGGGCCAGCGGTTCTCCCGCCGCGTGGTCAGCGACGAGGAGGCCCGGGCCGAGCTCGCTGACGAGCCCTACAAGCTCGAGCTCATCGGCCTGAAGGGGACGGGAAGCGCCGCGGACGCGGCCGAGGGCGCCGGCGTCGAGGTCGGCAGCGGCGAGCTCACCATCTACGACAACATCCGCCGCAACGGCGACCTGGCCTGGAAGGACCTGTGCCGCGGGCCCCACGTGCCGACGACCAAACGCATCCCGGCGTTCAAGCTGATGCGCAGCGCAGCGGCGTACTGGCGCGGCAGCGAGGACAACCCGCAGCTGCAGCGCGTCTACGGCACCGCGTGGGAGTCCAAGGAGGCGCTGGAGGAGCACCTGCACCGGCTGGAGGAGGCGGAGCGGCGCGACCACCGACGCCTCGGCCGCGAGCTCGACCTCTTCTCCTTCCCCGACGAGATCGGTTCCGGCATGCCGGTCTTCCACCCCCGAGGCGGCGTGCTCAAGCGGGTCATGGAGGACTATGTCCGCCAGCGCCACATCGAGGAGGGCTTCGAGTACGTCGGCACCCCCCACATCAGCAAGCAGGGGCTGTTCGAGACGTCCGGACACCTGCCGTACTACGCCGACACCATGTTCCCGCCCATGCACATGGCGGAGGGCGGTCACGACACTGCCTACTACCTCAAGGCGATGAACTGCCCGATGCACAACCTGATCTACCGCTCGCGCGGACGCTCCTACCGCGAGCTGCCCTTGCGGCTGTTCGAGTTCGGGTCTGTGTACCGCTTCGAGAAGTCCGGCGTCGTCCACGGCCTGACCCGGGTGCGGGGCCTGACGATGGACGACTCCCACTCCTACGTCACCGCCGAGCAGGCGCCGGCGGAGATCAAGCACCTGCTCGACTTCATCCTCGGCTTGCTCAAGGACTTCGGTCTCGACGACTTCTACCTGGAGCTGTCGACCCGGGACGACAGCAAGGACAAGTTCATCGGATCCGACGAGCAGTGGCAGACGGCGACCGAGGTGCTGCGCGAGGCCGCGGAGGGCTCGGGTCTGGAGCTGGTGCCCGACCCCGGCGGTGCGGCGTTCTACGGCCCGAAGATCTCGGTGCAGGCCCGCGACGCGATCGGCCGGACCTGGCAGATGTCGACGATCCAGTACGACTTCAACCAGCCGGAGAGGTTCGGGCTCGAGTACGTCGCGGCCGACGGGTCGCGCCAACAGCCGGTCATGATCCACTCGGCGAAGTTCGGGTCGATCGAGCGGTTCTTCGGGGTGCTGCTCGAGCACTACGCGGGCGCGTTCCCGCCTTGGCTGGCGCCGGTTCAGGTGGTGGGCATCCCGGTCGCGGAGCGTCACGACCCCTACCTTGCCGACGTCGCTGCGCGGATGCGTGCCCAGGGCGTCCGGGTGGAGGTCGACGTCTCCGACGACCGGATGCAGAAGAAGATCCGCAACGCCCAGCTGCAGAAGGTGCCCTTCATGGTCATCGCCGGCGACGACGACGTGGCCGCCGGGGCAGTCTCGTTCCGCTACCGCGACGGTCGGCAGGACAACGGTGTGCCGGTGGACGAGGCGATCGCACGGATCGTGGCTGCGGTCGAAGCCCGCGAGCAGGTCTGAGCCGGTGTCCGCCGACGAACCGGTCGAGGTGCACCGCCAGGACGGCGTAGGGATGCCCGACGAGCTCGACCGGCTGTGGACACCACACCGGATGGCCTACATCGCGGGGGAGAACAAGCCGACCGACCCCACCGAGGGGCAGTGCCCCTTCTGCCGCATCCCGGGGCTGGGCGACGAGGAAGGTCTGGTGGTCCACCGCGGCGAGACGGCGTACGTCGTGCTCAACCTGTATCCCTACAGTCCCGGCCACATGCTGGTCTGCCCCCACCGACACGTCGCGTCCTACGACGAGATCACCCCCGCCGAGACCGACGAGATCGCTCGGCTCACCCAGCGTGCGATGCGCGTGGTCCGCACGGTGAGCGGTGCGCACGGATTCAACATCGGCATGAACCAGGGCCACGTCGCCGGCGCCGGGATCGCCGCTCACCTGCACCAGCACATCGTCCCGCGCTGGGCGGGCGACCAGAACTTCATGCCGATCATCGGCAGGACCAAGATGCTGCCCCAGCTGATGGGCGACACCCGCCGGCTGCTCGCCGACGCGTGGTCGGGCTCGGGCGCGGCCGGTCACGACGGCGACAGGTAGCCTGACGCCGCCATGCTCGAGAGATTCCGCGCCTTCTGGACCCACCTCTTCGACCCGGTGATCAACGGGCTGCTGCGCTGGGGGGTCAGCCCCGACGCCGTGACGCTCGTCGGCACCCTCGGGGTGGTCGTGGGTGCGCTGGTGTTCTTCCCGCAGGGGCTGCTGTTCGTCGGGGTCCTCGTGATCACGGCGTTCGTGTTCTCCGACCTCATCGACGGCGCAATGGCCCGACGGTCGGGACGCACCAGCCCCTTCGGCGCCTTCCTCGACTCCACGCTCGACCGCATCGGTGACGCAGCCATCTTCGCCGGTCTCGCGATGTACTACGTCGGCCCGGGCGACAACGACTGGTTCGTGGCGCTGGCGATCTACTGCCTGTCGATGGGTGCGGTGACCAGCTACGCCCGCGCCCGGGCCGAGTCCCTCGGCATGCAGGCCAAGGTCGGGATCGCCGAGCGAGCCGACCGGCTCGTGAGCATCCTGCTCGTCACCGGCCTCGCCGACCTCGTCAACATCCTCGGCGCCGGCGAGAAGGCGCTGTGGGCGGTGCCGGCCACCCTCGCCGTGCTCGCTGTCGCGAGCACGGTCACCGTCGTGCAGCGCATCCTCGTGGTGCGCTCTCAGGCTCGGGCGCTCGTGACGCAGCCCGTCACGGACGAGCGGTGACCGGGCGGGCCTCACTCCCCGAACGAGCTGCTGCCTGGGGGTACGTCGGGGCCTGGCGCGCGACCGGCAGGCTCTCCGAGCGGCGGGCCCGCAACGGCTTCGGTCGCCTCGCCGACCGCCTGTACGAGCGCGACGGCCGCGGGGTGCGGATGCTGCGGGCCAACCTGGCCGTCGTGCACCCCGAGCTCGACGACAAGGAGCTCGAGGACCTGGTGCGAGGGGCGATGCGCTCCTACCTCCGCTACTGGGCGGAGGCCTTCCGGCTGCCTCGCTGGCCGCTCGACGACCTGGTGGCGCGCACCGTCACCGTGAGCGAGCCGCGCCTGCGGGCACCCCAACGCGACGGCCGGGGCGTCGTCGCGGTGCTGCCCCACCAAGGCAACTGGGACTGGGCCGGGGCGTGGGCCTGCGCGACCGGCATGCCGTTGCTGACCGTGGCAGAACGCCTGCGCCCCGAGCGGCTCTACGACGAGTTCGTCGCCTTCCGCGAGGGGCTGGGGATGCGCATCCTCCCGTTGACCGGCGGCGCGGACCCCACTCCCCAGCTGGAGGAGTGGCTGCGTGCAGGGGGTCTGGTGTGCCTGCTCGCCGACCGGCACCTGGGGGGCGCGGCGGTGGAGGCGCGGATGTGCGACCGGACGGTGAGGCTCCCGGTCGGGCCCGCGCTGCTGGCGCAGCGGACGGGCGCGGCGCTCGTGCCTGCGACCACGGCGTACGACGGTCCGCGGTTGCGCATCACCTTCCACGAGACCATCCCGGCTGGGACGGGCGACGACGGACTGGCGAGCGCCACCCAGGCGGTGGCCGACGCCTTCACCACTGCGCTGCGGGCGGACCCGCAGGACTGGCACATGATGCAGCGGGTCTTCGCCGACGTGGCGCCACGGCCGCGCCGCGAGGCAGCCGGGCAGCCGGCATGAGGGTCGGGCTGGTCTGCCCCTACTCCCTGGACGTGGCCGGGGGCGTGCAGCAGCAGGTCCTCGGCCTCGCGTCCTGCCTGATCCACCGCGGGCACCACGCCCAGGTGCTGGCCCCCGGCAGAGGTCAGGACCAGCCCGACCACGTCACCACCACCGGACGCGACGTGCCGGTGCGGTGGAACGGCTCGGTGGCTCGGGTCCACTGGAGCAGGCGAGCGGGCAGGACCACCCGCGACTGGCTCGCCGAGGGCCGGTTCGATGTCGTGCACGTGCACGAACCGCTCGCCCCCGGCCTGGGCTGGCACGCCGTGCTGGGGGCCGTCGCGCCCGTCGTCGGCACGGCGCACACCGCGCAGGAGCACGCCCGTGCGCTGCGGGTGGGGGCAACCACCGCGCTGCGGCGCGTGGGCGCCGGCGTGGACGTGTGGACCGCGGTGTCGCAGGACGCCGCTGCCACGTTGGCGTCGTACTGCGGGGTGCCTCCGCTGCTCATCCCCAACGGGCTCTCGGTGGACTCCTTCGCCCAGGGTTGGGAGGCGCGCTCGGACGGGAACGAGGTCCGGGTCCTGTTCCTCGGACGCCTGGGCGAGCCGCGCAAGGGCCTGCCCGTGGCACTGCGCGCCTTTGCCGACGTCGCCGCCCGTCGTGACGACGTCGTCCTCGAGGTCGCCGGCCCGGGGCACTTCGCCAGGACGCTCGCCGCGCTGCGGCCTGCTCTGGCTCCGGCAGTCCGGTCACGGATCCGCTTCCTGGGGCCGGTCGACCTGCCGATCAAGGCTGCCCTGCTGCAGCGTGCCGACGTGGTCGTGGCCCCGCAGCTCGGCGGCGAGAGCTTCGGCATTGTGGTGGCGGAGGCAATGGCAGCCGGCGCGGCGGTCCTCGCAAGCGACCTGCCGGCCTTCCGCCGCCTGCTGGGCGACGGGCGGCACGGCGTGATCGTCCCCCGCGGTGACGTCGCGGCCTGGGCGCAGGCGTTGGACGCCCTCGTGGTCGACCCTCACCGCCGCGCTGACCTCGGGCGCGCGGCACGCTCCGCGGTCGACGACCTCGACTGGAAGCGGGTCACCGACAGCGTGCTGGCGGTCTACGCCCAGGCGCTCCGATGAGCATTTCGCGCCGTGGCTGGGCGACGCGTAGTCTTGATCCGGTGGGCCGCCGCTGGCCGCGCCCCCACGCGCGCGGGCCAGGGGGCTGTGACCCACCACGACCGACGCGCCCGACCCGAAGCAGAGTGAGATGACTGAGCCCAGCGACGAGCCCAGCGACCAGCCCAGCGACCAGGCCCCCACGCGCGGCACCGACGGGGTGAAGCGCGGCATGGCCGAGATGCTCAAGGGCGGCGTCATCATGGACGTCGTCACCCCGGAGCAGGCGAAGATCGCCGAGGACGCCGGAGCGGTCGCGGTGATGGCGCTGGAGCGCGTGCCGGCCGACATCCGCGCACAGGGCGGTGTCTCGCGGATGAGCGACCCCGACATGGTCGACGGCATCATCGAGGCCGTCTCGATCCCGGTGATGGCGAAGGCGCGCATCGGCCACTTCGCGGAGGCCCAGGTGCTGCAGAGCCTCGGGGTCGACTACGTCGACGAGTCCGAGGTCCTCACCCCCGCCGACTACGCCCACCACATCGACAAGTGGGCCTTCACGGTTCCGTTCGTGTGCGGCGCCACCAACCTCGGCGAGGCGTTGCGCCGGATCACCGAGGGTGCGGCCATGATCCGCTCGAAGGGCGAGGCCGGGACCGGCGACGTCTCCAACGCCGTGACCCACATGCGCACGATCCGCGCCGAGATGCGTCGCTTGCGGCTTCTGGAGGCCGAGGAGCTGTACGTCGCCGCGAAGGAGCTGCAGGCGCCGTACCCGTTGGTGCAGGAGGTCGCTCGGACCGGCAAGCTGCCCGTGGTGCTGTTCACCGCCGGCGGCATCGCGACCCCGGCCGACGCCGCCATGATGATGCAGCTGGGGGCCGAAGGTGTCTTCGTGGGCTCCGGCATCTTCAAGTCCGGGAACCCGGCTCAGCGTGCCGAAGCGATCGTGAAGGCGACCACGTTCTGGGACGACCCTGACGTGGTGGCCAAGGTGTCACGGGGCCTCGGCGAAGCCATGGTCGGGATCAACGTCGATGAGATCCCGCAGCCGCACCGACTGGCCGAGCGCGGTTGGTGACGACCCGGGGCCATCCGACGGTCGGTGTCCTCGCGCTCCAGGGCGACACCCGCGAGCACCTGCGGATGCTTGAGGCGTGCGGGATGCGCGCCGCGGCCGTTCGCCGTCCGTCCGAGCTGGCAGCGGTCGACGGGCTGGTGCTCCCCGGCGGGGAGTCCACCACGATGGCCAAGCTGGCGCGCACCTTCGAGCTGCTCGAGCCACTGCGTGGCGCGGTGAAGTCGGGCCTGCCCGTGTTCGGCACCTGTGCCGGCATGATCCTGCTCGCCGACCGCATCGAGGACGGCGTCCCCGGACAGGAGACCATCGGCGGGCTCGACGTCGTCGCGCGACGCAACGCCTTCGGTCGCCAGGTCGACTCCTTCGAGGCCGAGCTCGACGTGGCTCACCTGGACCGGCCGTTCCACGCCGTCTTCATCCGAGCGCCTTGGGTGGAGTCGGTGGGGGACGACGTGGAGGTGGTGGCGCGCGTCTCGGTCGACCCGCAGCGGGCGCACACCGTGGCCGCGGCTGCGGCCGCCGGTAGGATCGTCGGGGTCCGCCAGGGCCACCTGCTGGCGACCTCGTTCCATCCGGAGGTCACCGGGGACCGGCGGATCCACGACTACTTCGTGTCGATCGTGCGCCAGGCCGGCTGAAGACACCCGGGCATCTGGGGCGCGCCAGGCCGCTTGACGCAGACGCTTGACGCAGACGAGAGCAGAGGACGGACATGTCAGGGCACTCCAAGTGGGCGACCACGAAGCACAAGAAGGCGGTCGTCGATGCCCGCCGCGGCAAGCTCTTCGCCAAGCTGATCAAGAACATCGAGGTCGCGGCCCGCACCGGAGGCGGCGACCCTGCCGGCAACCCGACCCTGTACGACGCCATCCAGAAGGCCAAGAAGTCCTCGGTCCCCAACGACAACATCGACCGCGCGCTCACGCGCGGGTCGGGCGCCGAGGCCGGGGGCGCCGAGTACCAGACGATCATGTACGAGGGCTACGGGCCGGGCGGGGTCGCGCTGCTCATCGAGTGCCTCACCGACAACAAGAACCGCGCGGCGATGGAGGTGCGCACGGCCACCTCGCGCAACGGCGGCTCCCTGGCCGACCCGGGGTCGGTGGCCTACCTCTTCACCCGCAAGGGGGTCGTCGTGCTCCCGAAGCACCAGGACGAACGCGAGGTCACCGAGGACGACGTCCTCGAAGCGACGTTGGACGCGGGCGCGGAGGAGGTCAACGACCTCGACGACGCGTTCGAGGTTCTCAGCGAGGCCGGTGACCTGGTCGCGGTGCGGACCGCGCTGCAGGACGCCGGGCTCGACTACGACTCGGCGGAGGCGGAATGGGTGCCCTCCATGGAGGTGCCGGTGGACGCCGAGACCGCACCGAAGGTGGTGCGTCTGATCGAGTCGCTCGAGGACCTCGACGACGTGCAGAACGTCTTCGGCAATGCCGACATCCCCGACGAGGTGCTCGCCACCCTCGACGCCTGACCCCTCCGGGGGCCGAGCCCCCTCCGCCGGGCTCCTCCGCCGGGCCCCTCCGCCGGTCCCCGTGGTCGGCGCGCCGCCTGGGTGCTGCGGCACACCTCCGTTAGCGTTCGTCCGAACAGGTGTTCGGAGCGTAGCGACCACGAGGAGGACGGCGATGCGGGTGCTGGGGATCGACCCCGGACTGACCCGGTGCGGCCTCGGTGTGGTGGAGGGCAGCGTCGGCCGACCGCTGCTCATGGTGGAGGTCGGGGTCTGTCGGACGTCGCCGGACCTCGACATCGCACCCCGCCTCCGACTGCTCGACGACGAGGTCGAGGCGTGGTTGGAGCGGCATCGGCCTGACGTCGTGGCGGTCGAGCGGGTCTTCAGCCAGCACAACCTACGCACCGTCATGGGCACCGCCCAGGTCAGCGGCGTCGTCATGGCAGCAGCGGCCGGTCGAGACATCCCCGTCGTGCTGCACACGCCCAGCGAGGTCAAGGCCGCGGTCACCGGCAGCGGCCGCGCCGACAAAGCACAGGTGGCGGCGATGGTCACCCGGGTGCTGCGGCTGTCCGAACCGCCGCGGCCAGCCGACGCCGCTGACGCCTTGGCCCTGGCGATCTGTCACGTCTGGCGAGGAGCAGCCGAGCAGCGTCTGGCCGCCGCCGTCGCCTCGAGAGGAGGAGCCCGGTGATTGCCTTCGTCCGGGGGACAGTGGCCCAGGTGGGCCTCACCTCGGTGGTGCTCGACGTCGGCGCGGTGGGGCTGGAGGTGCACTGCACCCCCGGCACGATCGCGACGTTGCGCACCGGCGCCGAGGCCCGGCTGCCCACCTCGCTCGTCGTCCGCGAGGACTCCCTGACCGTGTTCGGGTTCCTCGACGACGACGAGAAGCAGCTCTTCGAGCTGCTGCAGACCGCGAGCGGTGTCGGCCCCAAGCTCGCGCAGGCGATGCTCGCGGTGCTGTCGCCGCACGACCTGCGAAGCGCCGTCGCCACGGAGGACGTGCGGTCGCTGACCAGGGTGCCGGGCATCGGCCAGAAGGGCGCTCAACGGATCATCCTCGAGCTCAAGGACCGCATCGCGGCGCCGACCACCGGCACTGCCCACGGTGCCGGCGCGCCGTCCGCTGCGGCGACGGAGCCGGCCTGGCGGGTGCAGGTCCGGGCCGGGCTCACCGGGCTGGGATGGTCGACGAAGGAAGCAGAGCGGGCCCTGGACCTGGTGGCCGACCAGGTGGACGACAGCTCCGGGCCGGACGTCGCCACCCTGCTGCGCACGGCACTGCGTGCGCTGAGCAAGGCCTGAGGAGCGCACCATGGCATGGGAGGAGGACCTGACGGCCGCCGAGACCGACCACCTGGAACAACGGTCGTTGGTGACCGCTGAGGCGACCGTCGAGGACCAGACCGTCGAGGCCGCGCTCCGGCCGAAGACGTTGGCCGAGCTGATCGGGCAGGAGCGCGTCCGGGAGCAGCTCGGGCTGATGCTGGGCGCCGCGCGAGACCGCGAACGAGTCCCCGACCACGTGCTGCTCAGCGGCCCTCCGGGCCTCGGCAAGACCACGTTGGCGATGATCATCGCGGCCGAGATGGCGGTGCCGCTGCGGATCACCAGCGGCCCCGCGATCACCCACGCCGGTGACCTCGCCGCCATCCTGTCCGGGCTCAACGAGGGCGACGTGCTCTTCGTCGACGAGATCCACCGGATGGCACGACCGGCCGAGGAGATGCTCTACCTCGCCATGGAGGACCTCCGGGTCGACGTCGTCGTGGGCAAGGGGCCCGGCGCCACCGCGATCCCGCTCGAGCTACCTCCCTTCACGATGGTGGGAGCGACCACGCGCGCGGGCCTGCTGCCAGGTCCGCTGCGGGACAGGTTCGGGTTCACCGCGCACCTCGAGTTCTACGAACCGGCCGACCTCGAGCTGATCATCCGCCGCAGCTCGGGGCTGCTGGACGCGGTGATCGACGACGCGGGGTGCGCCGAGATCGCGTCGCGCAGCCGAGGCACGCCCCGCATCGCCAACCGCCTGCTCCGACGAGTGCGCGACTACGCCCAGGTGAGGGCGGACGGCGTCGGCACCCTCGAGGTCGCGCGCGCTGCGCTGGACCTCTACGAGGTGGACAGGTCGGGCCTCGACCGGCTCGACCGAGCGGTGCTCCACGCCTTGTGCCGGGGCTTCGGCGGTGGCCCGGTCGGGGTCAGCACACTGGCGGTCGCCGTGGGGGAGGAGCGCGAGACCGTGGAGGAGGTGGCAGAGCCGTTCCTGGTGCGGTCGGGCTTCCTGGCCCGGACCCCCCGTGGTCGGGTGGCGACCGGGGCTGCCTGGGCCCATCTGGGCCTGGCACCTCCGGCGACCCCCGGCGATCAGCTCCCCTTCGATCTCGGCGGCGCCGACGCCTGAGGCGCGCCCCGGTGACGCGGGGCCGGGAGGTTAGACTCGCTCCCGCGCGGCGCCCAACCGTCGTCCTGCCTGCCCTCGATCGTCGTGAGGTGGGCGTCCCTGACCTCGACACCCCGGAGGAGATCCCCTGTGGAGGGAGCCGGCTCGCTCGTCTTTCTCGCGCTGTTCCTGGTGGCCATGTGGCTGCTGCTGATCCGCCCCCAGCGCAAGCGCCAGCAACAGCTCATGCAGGTGCAGCACTCGGTCGAGGTCGGCGACGAGGTGATGCTGAGCGCCGGCGTTTTCGCCCGCGTGACCGCTGAGGTGGAGGACCCGGCCACCGGCGACTGCCTGATGGTCGAGGTCGCACCGGGGGTGGAGATGAAGATCGCCCGCGGAGCGGTGCTCCGCGTCGTCGAGCCGCCGTTCGAGGCCGAGGAGTCCGAGCTGACCGGAGGCATCGACGAGACCTCCGACGACGACCCCCGGGGAAGCAGCTGATGGCGGCACGACGTGCTCGCCCGGGGCGTGCGTTGGTCCTGGTGCTGCTGGCCACCACGCTGATGTACGTCGGACTGGCCGCCAACGGCGTCTGGGGACCCAAGCTCGGACTCGACCTGCGCGGCGGCACCCGCATCACCCTCACCGCCTCCACCGAGACCGGTGAGGCGATCACACCCGAGAAGATGGACGAGGCCGCCTCCATCATCGACAGCCGCGTGAACGCGACCGGGGTGGCGGAGTCCGAGGTGGCGGTCCAGGGCCAGGACCAGATCATCGTCGAGATCCCCGGCGACGCCCGCGACGACCTCGTCGACTCGGTGAAGCGGCAGGCGCAGCTCCGCTTCCGGCTGGTCGCGGCCGGTCCCGCGCCGTCCGGGGCAGAGCCCGCGACGCCGGCGCCCTCGCAGGGCGCCTCCGGGGGACCCTCGCCCTCGCCGCAGGGGGGGCAAGCGCCCACGGCTCCGGAGCCGTCCCCCTCGGCCACTGGCAACGGCCGGGCGGCGCCCTTCGCGCAGCCGCGCGGCGCCGAGGGTGACGGCAACCAAGGCGATGGCGGCAGATCCCCGGGAGGCGGTCAGGGTGGTGTCCCCGGCGCCCCTGAGCCGGGCGCCCCGGTGACCAACGAGAGCTCGGTGGAGGAGCTGTTGGCGTGGATGCGCAACCCCGACCCGCAGTCGGTGCAGCGCTTCACCGAGTTCCAGTGCACCGAGGAGACGCAGGTCAAGGACAACCCCAAGCGGCCCTTGGTGACCTGCGACGAGGACGGCAACAAGTACCTCCTCTCGCCCTCGATGATCGAGGGAACCCAGCTGACCGATGCCGACTTCGGGATCCCCCAGGGCGAGGCGTCGTACGCGGTGACCCTCGACTTCGACTCCGACGCCGGCAAGACCTTCGCCGAGGTCACCCGATCCATGGCCGGCACCGGTGAGCTGTTCGCGATCGTTCTCGACGGTGTGGTGCTGTCGGCCCCGCAGGTGAACACGCCGATCACCAACGGCAGCGCCCAGATCACCGGCGACTTCACCCTGGGCGAGGCCGAGTCCCTGGCCAACAGCCTCAAGTACGGTGCGCTGCCGCTGTCGTTCCAGGTGCCCGTCGAGACCATCGAGGGGCCGACCCTCGCCGGTGACCAGCTCGCCGCCGGCATCTGGGCCGGCATCATCGGCCTGCTGCTCGTGCTGGTCTACTGCATGCTCTACTACCGAGCGCTCGGCGCCGTCGTGGTCGCCTCGTTGGGCCTGGCGGCCGCCTGGACCTACGCCGCGGTGATCTTCCTCAGCGAGACCGCGGGCTTCACGCTGACCCTTCCCGGGATCGCCGGTCTCATCGTGGGTGTCGGCGTCACCGCCGACTCGTTCATCGTGCTCTTCGAGCGCATCCGGGACGAGATGCGTGAGGGCAAGTCGTTGCGCGTCGGGGTGCAACAGGGCTGGGACCGGGCCAAGATGACCTGCGTGATCGCCGACATGGTGACGCTGCTCGCCGGAGTGGTGCTCTACATCTTCGCGATCGGCGTGGTGAAGGGCTTCGCCTTCGCCCTCATCATCAGCACGGTGATCGACCTCGCGGTGTTCTTCTGGTTCACCCACCCGATGGTCTCGTGGCTGGTGCGCTTCAAGTTCTTCAACAGCGGGCACCGGCTCTCCGGGCTGTCGCCTGACCACATCGGGATCGAGCGGCTCGGTCAGGCCCGTGGCCCAGTGCCCCTCGCAGGAGGGGCCCGATGAGCCGGATCTCGCGCCTGGGGCAGTCCCTGTACGAGGGAACCGTCTCGATCGACTTCGTCGGCCGCAAGTGGCTGTGGTACTCCTTCTCCTCGGTCCTGGTCGCGATCTCCCTCGTGGGGCTGCTCGTGGTCAAGCTCAACATGGGCATCGAGTTCGAGGGGGGCGTGGAGTACCGCGTGGCGGTGCAGCAGCCCAGCCAGCAGCAGGTGCAGGACATCCGCACGGCCGTGCAGGACACCGGACTCGACGCCGCCTCGGCCCCCATCGTCAACACCTCGGGCGCCGATGCCATCCGCGTCCAGACCGAGCCGCTGTCGAACGCCGACGCACGCATGGTCTCCCAGGCCATCCAGGAGACCACCGGGGTCCAGTCCGACGACATCAGCCAGAGCGTGATCGGACCCTCCTGGGGAGCCGCGGTCGCCAAGAAGGCGCTGACCGGCCTGGTCGTGTTCCTCGTGCTGGTGGTGCTGCTCATCTGGGCCTACTTCCGCGAGTGGAAGATGTCGGTCGCGGCTCTGGTCGCGCTGGCCCACGACATGGTCATCACCGTCGGCGTCTATGCGCTGTCGGGCTTCGAGGTCACCCCGGCGACGGTGACCGGTGTTCTCACCATCCTGGGCTTCTCGCTCTACGACACCGTGGTCGTCTTCGACAAGGTGCGCGAGAACGTCGCGGTGCACCACAAGCGCCACCAGACCTACGCCGAGGCCGCCAACCTCGCGGTCAACCAGACCCTGGTTCGGTCCATCAACACCTCCATCGTGGCGCTGCTCCCGGTCGGTGCGCTGCTCTACGCCGGAGTCGTGATGCTGGGATCGGGTGCTCTCAAGGACCTGGCCCTGTCGCTGTTCGTGGGCATGGCGGCCGGCGTCTACTCCTCGATCTTCATCGCCACCCCCTTGCTGGTGCAGCTCAAGGAGCTCGAGCCCGGCGTCAAGTCCGGTGACGCTCGCGCGATGAGGCACCGCTCCCGCCGCGACGTGGACCCCTACGCCGCGGTGCCGGCGTTCCGCGAGGACATGCCGATCGCACGACGGCCCCGACTTCGAGGCGGGGCTGGAGACCTACATGACGACGAGGAGGAGGACGACGAGGGGCAACCCTCGTCGCGCGGCGGCAACCGCCCGGGCCCGGTCGGGGCCCCCGGCCGCTACACCGCGGGCGAACGGGACACCTCGCGCCGGCCGGTGCCGATGGGAGACACCTCGTCGGCCCAGCGACCGCAACCGAGCCGCAAGCCGCGTTCACAGCGCGGCAAGAAGTGAGGCCCGAGTGGACCTGCACGAGCAGATCGACGAGCTCATCCGCGACATCCCGGACTTCCCCAAGCCGGGGATCGTCTTCAAGGACATCTCACCGCTGCTCGCCGACCACGCCGGCCTGACCGCGGTCGTCGAAGGACTCGCCGCAGCAGGGCGGGAAGCAGGGACCACCGTGGTCGACAAGGTGGTGGGCATCGAGGCCCGCGGCTTCATCCTGGCGGCTCCGGTGGCGCTGCATCTGGGCACCGGGTTCGTCCCGATCCGCAAGAAGGGCAAGCTCCCGGGCCCCACCCACGAGGTCTCCTACGACCTCGAGTACGGCCAGGCGACGCTGGAGATGCACCAGGACGCGATCACCCCGGGCGACCGGGTGCTGGTGATCGACGACGTGCTGGCCACCGGCGGCACCGTCAACGCCGCGCGGGAGCTCATCGAGACCTGCGGGGGCCACGTGGCAGGCGTCGCGGTCCTGATGGAGCTGTCGTTCCTCCCGGGCCGCAAGACCCTCGGTGACCTGCCGCTGACCAGCTTGCACGTCGTCTGAGGCTCAGGGCCCACCCGGCCTGGTCGCTCGTTCCGCGCCTGTCTCGCCCGGAGTCTGCCGAAGCTCGCGTTCCCACGGTGTGGGGAAGGTCGGTACGACCGGCTTGCCCTCGGTGCGTGCGGTCAGGCGGGCCGCCTCCTGCTCCACCGCCATCGCCGCTTCCTCGCCGCGGTCGGCCAGGAGACGGGTGACCACCTCGCCGTCGGCTCGCACCGCCCACGCGCCGACCACCTCGCCGGCCCACCAGACGGTCGGGCCGATGTTGCCGTTGCGGTCGTAGAGCCCGGAGGAGTCCTCGGGGAGGAACCACGCCCGCTCCTTCCACCCCATGGGGGTGGGGTCGAGTGCCGGAAGCAGGCACGCCACCGGCTCCGGTGTCGGGGCGGGGTCGGTGTCGTCGGCCATGACCAGTCCCCCGTCCAGCTCAGTGGTCGGGAGCGAGTCGAGCGCGGCGCGGGTGTCGCCCAGGTTCCAGCCGGTCCACCAGGCAGCGTCTGCCTCCGACACCGGGCCGAAGGCTCGCAGGTAGGCCTCGAGCAGCCCCGCACGCGCCTGCGGCAGGGTGAGCTGGGGTGTCCCGTTGGGCCACCAGGCCGAGGCGGCCTCCCAGGTGTGGCGGCGCGACGTCCACGAGCCGCCCGGGCGGCCGCGCACCAGAAGGCCTTCGGCCGCCATGAGGGACAGCACGTTGCTGGTGACCGCGCGGCGGACGTCCCACGTCCGGGTGGTCCGTGGCAGGAGCTCGGTGCGGACCGCTGGGACCGCCTCCGCGATGGTGGTGCCGTCCACCGGGCCGTGGGCACTCACAAAGGCCTCGACCTCGCGCTGGGTCCGGGTCAGCCACTGCTCGACGTCGGTGGGCAGCGACGGGTCCGTGGGGCCGGTCGCCAGCATCGTCACCAGCCGCCGGCGCATTCTGGCCGCCACCTCGAGGGCGACGCCGTGGTGGACCACCGCGATGAGGTCGGCCGGGATCACGAACAGGGTCCGGCGCATCCCCATCATCCGGACCAGGCTGCGGTCGTCGTAGAGCTCTCGGTCGATGTCACCGACGCGGAGGTCGTTGCCCCGTGCCAGGGCGGACAGGTAGACCGTCGCCGGATCGCTGGCATGCAGCGCCACGACGGCCTTGGTGGCTGCCACGGCGGACCTCGCCGATCCGTCGAGCAGGTGCCGGGTCACCAGGCGCGCTCGCCGCTGCTCACTCACGGTCACTCGTGGGGCCTCCCTCCTGGGTCCTTCCTAGCAGGGGTCCCGGGGCCCACGCCTACACTTGACGGGGACGAAGGGAGCTGGGGTGAGCGAGCAGTGGGTGGCGTCGCCGGACGAAGCCCCGGCTGAGTCGCGCCCCGCGCCCCCGCCCGTCGACGACGCGGACGAGGGCAACCCCGCCGGGTCTCCGGACGAGACCACCGCACCGGAGGAACGCGCCGCCCCCGAACCGTCGAGCGGCTCTCCCTCGGCTCAGGCAGGGCGCATGAGGGCGCGGCTGGCGCGGATCGGCAGCCGCGGGCAGAGCAGCAGCCCGGTGCTGGAGCCGTTGTTCCGCGTGGTCCGCCGCCAGCACCCCAAGGCCGACCTGACGGTGCTCGAACGCGCCTACCGGGTGGCCGAGCGAGCCCACGAGGGGCAGCGCCGCTACAGCGGCGAGCCCTACATCACCCACCCGTTGGCGGTGACGACGATTCTCGCCGAGCTCGGCATGACCGAGCCGACACTCGTGGCTTCGCTGCTCCACGACACGGTCGAGGACACCAGCTACACACTCGACCAGCTGCGCCGGGACTTCGGCGAGGAGGTCGCCTCCCTCGTCGACGGTGTCACCAAGCTCGACAAGGTGAAGTACGGCGACAACGCCCAGGCGGAGACCATCCGCAAGATGATCGTGGCGATGTCGCGCGACATCCGGGTGCTGGTGATCAAGCTGGCCGACCGGCTCCACAACATGCGCACGCTGCGCTACACCAAGCAGTCCAGCCAGGTGAAGAAGGCCAAGGAGACCCTCGAGATCTTCGCTCCCCTGGCTCACCGGCTGGGCATGAACACCATCAAGTGGGAGCTGGAGGACCTCGCGTTCGCCACCCTGCACCCCAAGATGTACGACGAGATCGTGCGCCTGGTGGCCGACCGGGCGCCGTCCCGCGACCGGTACCTGCGCATCGTCATCGACCAGGTGGAGCACGAGCTGCGGCGCGGCCGGATCAAGGCCTCGGTGACCGGGCGCCCCAAGCACTACTACTCGATCTACCAGAAGATGATCGTGCGGGGCCGTGACTTCTCCGACATCTACGACCTGATCGGGATCCGCATCCTCGTCGAGCAGGACCGTGAGTGCTACGCGGTGCTGGGGGCGATCCACAACCGGTGGAACCCGGTGCCCGGGCGCTTCAAGGACTTCGTGGCGATGCCGAAGTTCAACATGTACCAGTCGTTGCACACCACGGTGATCGGCCCGGAGGGCAAGCCGGTGGAGATGCAGATCCGCACCACCGGCATGCACCGGCGTGCCGAGTACGGGATCGCCGCGCACTGGAAGTACAAGGAGGAGGCTCACGCCGGCCACAGCGGGCCGCAGCGCAGCAGCGAAGCCCACCGCGACGGCACCGCGGACCTGCCGTGGATGCGCCAGCTGATGGACTGGCAGCAGGACACCGAGGATCCGGGCGAGTTCCTCGAGTCGCTGCGGTTCGAGATCAACTCGGCGGAGGTCTACGTCTTCACCCCCAACGGAGACGTGATCGCGCTGCCGACCGGCTCGACGCCGGTCGACTTCGCGTACGCCATCCACACCGAGGTCGGTCACCGCGCGATCGGCGCACGGGTCAACGGGCGTCTGGTGCCGCTGGAGTCGACGTTGGACAACGGCGACGTGGTGGAGGTCTTCACGTCCAAGTCCGAGGGGGCAGGGCCCAGTCGCGACTGGCTGACCTTCGTCAAGTCACCCCGGGCCCGCTCCAAGATCCGTCACTGGTTCACCAAGGAGCGGCGCGAGGAGGCCAGCGAGCGCGGCAAGGAGCAGATCGCCCGGCTCATCCGCAAGGAGGGTGTCGCGCTGCGCCGCGTGCTCACCCACGAAAGCCTGAAGACCGTCGCCCAGGAGCTGCGGCTGGCGGACGTCGGCGCCCTCTACGCCGCTGTCGGCGAGGGCAACATCGGCGCCCAGACCGTCGTCCGCCGGGTACTCGACCAGCACGGCGGGGAGCTCGGCGCCGAGGAGGACCTCTCCGAGGGAGTGCAGATCACCCAGCCGGCGGGTCGGCCCGCCGGTGACGCCGGCGTCGTGGTCAGGGGTGTCAGCGACGTGTGGGTGAAGCTCGCCAAGTGCTGCACGCCGGTTCCGGGTGACGACATCCTCGGCTTCGTCACCCGAGGGGCCGGGGTCTCGGTTCACCGCACCGACTGCGTGAACGCGGGTGAACTGCGTTCCCAGCCCGAGCGCCTGGTCGAGGTGGAGTGGGCGCCCACGGCGCAGTCGCTCTTCCTGGTCAACATCCAGGTCGACGCGCTGGACCGGGCCCGGCTGCTGTCCGACATCACCAAGGTGCTCTCGGACATGCACGTCAACATCTTGTCGGCCTCGCTGACGACGGGGCGGGACCGCGTGGCGCGCAGCCGCTTCACCTTCGAGATGGCCGACCCCACCCACCTGGGCCACGTGATGCGGGCGGTGCGCCACGTCGAGGGGGTCTTCGACGCTCAACGCGTGACCGGCTGAGCCGCGAGCGTTCCGTCAGCCGGAGAACTCCTCGAGCGCCTTGCGGGCCTGCTCCAGCCACTCGCCACGAGCCTCGAGCGCGCTCGTGTGCTGCTGGGCGGCTCGGTCGTCCCCTGCAGCAGCGGCGTCGTCGGCCTTGCGCTGCAGGTCGGCGATCGAGCTCTCGAGCTGGGCGACGGTGTCGGCGGCCCGGGCGCGGGCCTCCGGGTTGGAGCGCTTCCAGGCTGCCTCCTCGACCGTGCGGATCGCCTGCTCGACCTTGCGCATCCGCCCCTCGAGGTCACGCACCCGGTCACGTGGCACCTTGCCCGTGGCGTCCCACCGGTCCGCGATGCGGCGGAAGGCGGCCTTCGCCTCCGACAGGTCGGTCACCGGCAGCAGCGCCTCGGCCTCGGCGAGCAGCTTCTCCTTGACCTCCGCGTTGGCCGCGAACTCCGCGTCCGTCGCCTTGGTGGCCTCGTCACGTGCGGTGAAGAAGACGTCCTGCGCCGCGCGGAAGCGTTGCCACAGGTCGTCGTCCACGTCGCGGGGAGCCGGGCCGGCTGCCTTCCAGCGGCGCATCAGCTCGCGGTACGCGCCGGAGGTCGGGCCCCAGTCGGTCGAACCCGAGAGGGCCTCGGCCTCCTTGATGAGCGTGAGCTTGACGGTCTTGGCCGACTCCCGCTTCTCCGCCTGTTCGGCGAAATGGACCTTGCGTCGCCGGGTGTACGTCGTGCGCGCCGTGGAGAACCGGTGCCACAGCTCGTCGTCGGTCGCGCGGTCCAGCCGCGGCAGGGCCTTCCACCGTTCCAGCAGCGAGCGCAGCCGATCGGCACCGTGCCGCCAGTCGGTGCCGGTGCTGAGGCGTTCGGCCTCCTCGATGATCTGGTTCTTCTGGCCGCGTGCCTCGACGAGCTCCTCGGCGCGTCGGGCCTTGCGGCGCTCCCGCTCGCGCGCGACCGCCTCGTCGAGGTCTCCGAGCTCGGTCCTCAGGGTGTCGAGGTCGCCCACGACGCGCGCCTCGGCGATCTCGTCCCGCAGGAGTCGCGAGGTCTTGGCGGCCTCGTCCGGGGCGACGTGGCCGGTGTCGAGACGGTGGCGGACCAGCACCACCTTGAGCCGCAGGTCGTCGTACTTGCGCCCGTAGAAGGCCAAGGCGTCCTCGGGTCCCATGTCGGGTGCCTGCCCCACGTGACGCTCACCGTCCTCGGTGCGGCAGTAGACGTTGCCCTCGTCGTCGACGCGGCCCCACTCGGCCGGGTCCGACGGGGCGGGCTGCGGGTGCGGCGGCTCGCCGACCTGCCCGCGCGCCGGCGACGTGCCCGGCTCCGCCGCCTCTGCGGGGCGGCCTCCCCGCGGGGGCGCCGGGCGGGGGCCGAGTCGGGGGACCGGTCGTGGTACTGGGCGGGGGGCCGGCGGGGGGCCGGACGCTGGGCCGGACGCTGGGCCGGACGGCGGGGTGGGCCGGTCAGGGTTGTCGGTCATCGGGTCTCTCGTTTCGGCGTCCGGTGCATCCGGCGCTTGGAGGTCGCGGCCGGAGCCTCGAGCGGTCGTCGTCGGCCATCGTATGACCGGGGCCGGACGACGCTCCGCGCCGGGAACCCCCGGAGCGGCTGGGTTGGGTCGCGAGCGGGTCGGCTCGGTAGGCTCGGGCGACAACCCGCACCAGACCGTGGCGACGCCATCGGAGGAGGCCCTGTGTTCATCGCCGGATTCCCCGCCGGCCCCTGGGCGACCAACTGCTACGTCGTCGCGACCGAGCCGGGCGCGGAGTGCGTGGTCGTCGACCCAGGCAAGGATGCTGCGGACGGCGTCGCCGAGGTGGTGCGCGAGCACCGTCTCAAGCCGGTCGCGGTGCTGGTGTCCCACGGCCACATCGACCACATGTGGTGCGTGGCACCGGTGGCGGGCAGCTACGACGCGGCGGCGTACATCCACCCCGACGACCGTGACCTGCTCAGCGACCCGATGAAGGGGGTCTCGCCGGACATGGCCGGCATGCTGCTCGGAGGCAGGTACGAGTTCGCCGAGCCGGACGACGTCCGGGAGGTCGGTGACGGCAGTGCCCTCGAGCTGGCCGGCCTGCGGTTCACCGTCGACCACACGCCCGGCCACACCCCGGGGTCGATCACGTTCCGTACGCCGTACCCCGAGGCGTCGTCGGGGGTCAGCGAGGTGCTGTTCGCCGGTGACCTCCTGTTCGCCGGGTCCATCGGCCGCACCGACCTTCCTGGTGGCGACCACCCCACCATGCTGCGCAGCCTCGCCGCCAAGGTGCTCACGCTGCCCGATGACGTCGCGGTGCTGCCCGGGCACGGAGAGCAGACCAGCATCGGCCAGGAGCGGGCGACCAACCCCTTCCTGCTCGACCTCATCCGTCAGGGGGCGCCGACGACGGTGCCGCCCACGCGTGGGCTCTGACCCATGGCGAAGCCGACCGCGTTGAGCGGGTTTCCCGAGCTGCTGCCTGCACAGCGACTCGCCGAGCTGCGGGTGCTGGAGACGTTGACGTCCACCTTCGAGCTGCACGGGTTCGCGCCGCTGGAGACCAGGGCCGTGGAGCCGCTGGACCAGCTGCTGCGCAAGGGGGAGACCTCGAAGGAGGTCTACCTGCTCCGCCGGCTCCAGGAGACCTCGTCCGAGGGCCACGCCGGGCTGGGCCTCCACTTCGACCTCACCGTCCCCTTCGCCCGCTACGTGCTCGAGCACGCCGGACACCTCGACTTCCCGTTCCGTCGCTACCAGGTCCAGAAGGTGTGGCGGGGGGAGCGGCCGCAGGAGGGTCGCTACCGCGAGTTCACCCAGGCCGACATCGACGTGGTCGGCCGAGGAGAGCTCGGCCTCCACCACGACGTCGAGATCGCGCGGGTGATGCTGGATGCGTTGCGCCGTCTCGAGTTCCTGCCCCCGCTGACCCTGCAGGTCAACAACCGCAAGCTCATCCAGGGCTTCTACCAGGGCCTGGGCGTCGGCGACCCCGACGAGGTGATGCGCCTCGTCGACAAGCTGGACAAGCTGCCCGAGAGCGAGGTCGCCTCGTTGCTGGGCAGCGAGGCTGGCCTGGACGACTCCCAGGTGGACGGCTGCCTGGCCCTGGCGCAGATCTCGTCCACGGACGCGTCCTTCGCCGACCAGGTCCGTGCGCTCGGGGTTGAGGACCCGCTGCTCGAGGAGGGCATCGGGGAGCTGGCCGATCTCGTGGAGCGGTGCCGCGACCTCGTCGACCAGCGGACCCGGATCGTGGCCGACCTCAAGATCGCGCGTGGCCTCGACTACTACACCGGCACGGTCTTCGAGACCAGGCTCGAGGGCCTCGAGGAGCTGGGCTCGATCTGCTCCGGTGGCCGCTACGACTCCCTGGCCGACGACGGGCGTACGACGTATCCCGGTGTCGGGATCTCCCTCGGGGTCACCCGACTGCTCGTCTCGTTGGTGCACCGCCAGGGCCTCGCCGCGGACCGGTCCGTGCCCAGCGCGGTGCTGGTGGCGCTGCCCGACGACGACGCCCGGCCGGACTGCGACGCGCTGGCGCAGCGCCTCCGCGGCCGGGGTGTCGCGTGCGAGGTCGCCCCGAGCCCGCAGAAGTACGGCAAGCAGATCCGGTACGCCGAGCGCCGCGGCATCCCGTACGTCTGGTTCCCCGGGCCCACCGGCGAGCACCAGGTCAAGGACATCCGCTCCGGCGACCAGGTCGAGGCCGACCCCGGGTCCTGGACCCCGCCGCCGGAGGACCGACGTCCCCGGGTCACGGTGCGTGAGCAGCGTGAGTGACGTGGTTCGCGTGACTCACTTCGTTCGCGCCCCTACCACCGAGTCTTGAAGGAGCAGCACGTTGATCCGCACCCATGAAGCCGGCACCCTCCGCGTCGAGCATGTCGGCCAGGAGGTCACCCTCGCCGGCTGGGTCGCCCGACGGCGTGACCACGGTGGCGTCGCCTTCCTCGACCTGCGGGAAGCCAGCGGTGTGGTCCAGGTGGTCGTCCGCGACGAGCAGGTCGCCCACTCCCTGCGCAACGAGTACTGCCTCTGCGTCACCGGCGAGGTCTCGGCCCGACCCGAGGGCAACGCCAACTCCGCGCTGCCGACCGGCGAGATCGAGGTGATCGCCTCCGACGTCGAGGTGCTGAGCGCTGCGGCGCCGCTTCCCTTCCCCATCGACGACGCCGGCCACACCGGCGGCGACGTGGGGGAGGAGGTACGGCTGGCGTACCGGTACCTCGACCTGCGCCGGTCCGGCCCGGCCGCCGCGCTGCGGCTGCGCAGCGAGGTCAGCCGGGTCACCAGGGAGCTGCTGCACGAGCGCCGCTTCGTGGAGGTCGAGACCCCGACGCTGACCCGGTCGACCCCCGAGGGGGCGCGCGACTTCCTGGTGCCGGCGCGGCTTCGGCCGGGGAGCTGGTACGCGCTGCCGCAGAGCCCGCAGCTGTTCAAGCAGCTGCTCATGGTCGGCGGGCTGGAGCGCTACTACCAGATCGCGCGGTGCTACCGCGACGAGGACTTCCGGGCGGACCGGCAGCCGGAGTTCACCCAGCTCGACATCGAGATGTCCTTCGTGGAGCAGGACGACGTCCTCGCGCTCACCGAGGCACTGCTCGTGCGGATCTGGGCGCTCATCGGCCACGAGGTCACCACGCCGATCCCGCGCCTGACCTACGCCGAGGCGATGGCTCGCTACGGCACCGACAAGCCCGACCTGCGCGTGGACCTGGAACTGGTCGACTGCACGGACTTCTTCGCCGAGACCCCGTTCCGGGTCTTCCAGGCTCCCTACGTCGGAGCGGTGGTGATGCCTGGCGGTGCCTCGCAGCCGCGCAAGCAGCTCGACGCCTGGCAGGAGTGGGCCAAGCAGCGCGGGGCACGTGGCCTGGCCTACGTGCTCGTGGGGGAGCAGGGCGAGCTCGGCGGCCCGGTCGCCAAGAACCTCTCGGACGCCGAGCGCGCGGGCATCGCGACGCACGTGGGTGCGCAGCCCGGAGACTGTGTCTTCTTCGGCGCCGGTGCCCCCAAGCCCAGCCGGGCCCTGCTGGGCGCCGCCCGGCTGGAGATCGGCCGCCGCTGCGGGCTCATCGACGAAGAGGCCTGGAGCTTCGTGTGGGTCGTGGACGCCCCGCTGTTCGAGCCGGCCGACGAGGCCACCGCCGCCGGGGACGTCACCGTGGGCAGCGGCGCCTGGACGGCGGTGCACCACGCGTTCACCTCTCCCAAGGCCGAGTGCCTCGACACCTTCGAGACCGACCCTGGCGGCGCGCTCGCCTACGCCTACGACATCGTGTGCAACGGCAACGAGATTGGCGGTGGATCGATCCGTATCCACCGCGAGGACGTGCAGAAGCGGGTCTTCGCCGTCATGGGGATCTCCGAGGAGGAGGCGCAGGAGAAGTTCGGGTTCCTGCTCGACGCCTTCCAGTACGGCGCCCCACCCCATGGCGGCATCGCCTTCGGATGGGACCGCATCTGTGCGCTGCTCAGCGGCACCGACTCGATCCGCGAGGTGATCGCGTTCCCCAAGACCGGTGGTGGGTACGACCCGCTCACCGGCGCACCGGCGCCGATCTCGGCGCAGCAGCGAGCCGAGGCCGGGGTGGATGCCAAGGGGTCCCGCAACAAGGCATAACGCCCATATCGGACAGACGGCACGGATAACGGTTTGAGCACGACTGGGCGGCATCGCGGTACGAGTCGTGACCTGGGCCACGCGATGTGGTGAGGTGATCGGTGGCGCGGCATCAGTCGCGCAGATCACAATCGAATGCACCATGGAGGACTTTCTATGTGGCGACCGAAGGGTCTAGCGACCTTCGCCCTCCCCGTAGCTGGTGCCCTCTTGCTGGCAAGCTGCGGTGGCGGCTCCGGCGATGAGGGTGACAGCGGGGACAACACTTCTGACGGCGCGAAGGGCGGTAGCTTCAGCGTCTCGCTGGAGGAGCCCGAGGCGTTCGCCCCGACCAGCGCCTGCTACTCGTCCGGCTGCTCGCAGGTCATCAACCTCGTCTGGACCGGTCTGCTGAGCGTCGACCCGGAGTCCAACGAGCAGCAGCTGCAGATGGCCGAGTCGATCGAGTCCGAGGACGGTCAGAACTGGACCATCAAGCTCAAGGACGGCTACACCTTCCACAACGGTGAGCCGGTCAACGCCGAGGCCTACAAGCGGGGGTGGGACTACGCCGCCTACGGCCCCAACGCCACCCAGGTCGGCTTCTTCTTCGACGACGTCGAGGGCTTCGACGAGATGCAGGGCGACAAGCCCAAGGCCAAGGAGCTCTCGGGCGTCAAGGTCGTCGACGACTCCACTCTCGAGGTCACGCTGAAGCAGCCGTTCTCGCAGTTCCCGCTGGTGCTCAGCTACACCCCGGCCGCCGCACCGATGGCGGAGGAGTGCCTGAAGGACCTCAAGGCCTGCAACGAGCAGCCGATCGGCAACGGCCCCTACCAGTTCGCCGAGCCGTGGCAGCACAACCAGTCGATCACGCTGGAGAAGTACGCCGACTACTCCGACGACGCGACCGCGGGCAACGCCGACGAGATCGTGTTCAAGATCTACGCCGACCTCAAGACCGCCTACCGCGACTTCCAGTCCGGCAACCTCGACATCGTCGACAGCGTGGACCCCAGCCAGCGTCAGCAGGCCGAGAGCCAGTACCCGGACCAGATCCTGCGCGCCGAGAGCGGCTCCTTCGCCTACTTCGGCATCCCCTTCTACGAGAAGGCGTACCAGGACGTGAACGTCCGTCGGGCGCTCTCGTTGGCGATCGACCGGGAGACCATCATCGAGCGGGTGCTCAACGGCGACTACGAGCCGGCGACCGACGTGATCCCAGGCTTCGTGCCTGGCAGCCGCGACGACGCCTGCGAGTACTGCACGTACGACCCGGAGAAGGCCAAGGAGCTGCTCGACGAGGCCGGTGGCATCCCCGGTGACGAGGTGACCATCTGGTTCAACAACGACGGTGGCCACGAGCAGTGGGTCCAGGCGATGGCGCAGGGTTGGAAGCAGGACCTGGGGCTGGACTTCAACCTGAAGTCCCAGCCGTTCACGCCGTACCTGAAGACGCTCGGCACGCAGAGCAAGGTCGACGGCCCGTACCGGCTCGGCTGGCTGCCCGACTACCCGTCGGCGGAGAACTACCTCGACCCGCTGTACGGCGCCGGTAGCTCCAACTACGGCAAGTGGTCTGGTCCGAGGCAGGACGAGTTCCTCGACCTGATCGCCGAGGGCAACGCCGCCCCGACCGCGGAGGAGGGCGTCCCCTCCTACCAGGAGGCGGCCGACATCATCCTCGACGACATGGTGGTCATCCCGCTGTGGTTCGGCAAGACCTTCATCCTCTACAGCACCAACGTCGACAACGTGGCCTACAGCCCGCTCGACCAGCTGCTGCTGAAGGACGTCACGGTCACCAGCTGACCGCGACCGACAAGGTCAGTGACGGCGAGTGCGGGTCCCCTTACGATGGGGGCCCGCACTCGCCTGAGTAGCGTCACCGAGAGCAAGGACGGGCACCGTGGGCCGGTACACGATCAGACGCCTGCTTCAGTTCATCCCGGTACTCCTGGGCACGATGTTCCTGCTGCACTACCTCCAGGCGCTGTCCTTCCAGATCAGCGGCAACCCGATCCGCTCGATGTTCGGCGACCGGCAGCCGCCCCCGGAGACGATCGCGGCGCTGTCGCGGGCCTTCGGCCTCGACGACCCGTGCCTGAACCAGACCGGCAACCCCTGCTTCTCGCTGTACGTCGACCGCCTGGTCAACTACGCCCAGGGTGACTTCGGCACCGACTTCAACCGTCAGCCGGTCACCGACCTGATCGCACGGGCCGCGCCGATCACGATCCGGCTCACGCTGCTCGCGGTGGTGTTCGAGACCGTCATCGGCATCATCGCCGGCATGCTCGCGGGCCTGCGCAAGGACAAGTTCCTCGACAACCTGGTGCGGGTCTCCACCGTGCTGCTGATCTCGATCCCGGTCTTCGTCCTCGGCGTGCTGACCCAGATCCTCACCGGCGTCTACATCGGACGCTGGGTCCGAGAGATGGGAGCCCCGGACTGGGTCGAGGCGATGTTCTCAGTCACCTATCGCGCCGACTATCCGTGGGCCAGCCTGGTGATCCCGGCGTTCGTCCTCGGGGGGCTATCCCTGGGGTTCATCGCCCGACTCACCCGCACCAGCCTGATCGAGACCATGCGGGCCGACTACGTGCGCACGGCGCGCGCGAAGGGCCTGAGCGGACGACGCGTGGTCGGCATCCACGCGCTGCGCAACTCGCTGATCCCGGTGGTCACCTACATCGGGCTCGACATCGGACTGCTGATGGCAGGTGCCTTGATCACCGAGGGCATCTTCAACATCCCGGGTATCGGTGGTCTCACCTTCGTGGCGGTCCGGGGCGGGGAGACACCGGTGATCATCGCGGTGGCCACGCTGCTGACCCTGGTCTTCCTAGTCGCCTCACTGCTGGTCGACCTGCTCTACGCCGTACTCGACCCGAGGATTCGCTATGAGTAACTCCGTCAACGTCGTGGAGCAGGACGGGGCCGCCGAGACCGGCACCAGCGGCAGCCTGTGGGGCGATGCCTGGACGACGCTGCGACGCAACCCGGTCTTCTGGCTGTCGGTCACCATCGTGCTCGTGGTGGTCTCCTGGGCTGCGTTCCCAGGGCTGTGGACCACCATCGACCCCACCACGTGCGTGCTCACCGAGAACAAGGAGCCGCCCAGCGACAAGTACATGTTCGGCACCACGGTGCTCGGGTGCGACATGTACACCCACGTCATCTACGGCGCGCGTCCCTCGATCGTGATCGCGGTCGTCGTCACCGCCGCCACGGCGCTGATCGGGGGAGGGCTCGGCACCGTGGCCGGCTTCTACGGCGGCTGGATCGACACCGTCGTCTCGCGGTTCACCGACATCATCCTGGGCCTGCCGTTCCTGCTGGGGGCGCTGGTCTTCCTGGCCCTGCTCCAGAGCCAGAGCATCTGGACCGTGGCGTTCGTGCTCATCGTGCTCGGCTGGACGTCGATGACCCGCATCGTCCGCGGCACCGTGATCTCGCTGCGGGACCGGGACTTCGTCGAGGCCGCGCGCGCCATGGGGGCCTCGAACTGGTGGATCATCCGCAAGCACATCGTCCCGAACTCGATGTCGCCGATCATCGTGCTCTCGACGTTGTACGTCGGCACCTACGTCTCGGCCGAGGCCACGCTGACCTTCCTGGGCGTGGGTCTCAAGGCCCCCGCGATCTCCTGGGGGATCCTCATCGCCGACGGCTCGGAGCTCGCCGTCACCGGTCTGCCCCACCTGCTGGTCTTCCCCAGCATCGCGCTGATCATGACGGTGCTGAGCTTCATCCTGCTGGGTGACCTGCTGCGCGACGCGCTCGACCCGAGAGGACGCTGATGAGCGAGCAGAGCGGATCCGCCGGCTCCGGGGGTGCGGAGACGATGACCATGGGCGAGGAGAAGCAGGAGAAGCGGGAGATCTCCGGGGTCACCTTCGACTCCGAAGCGCCGCTGCTGAGCGTGCGCGACCTGCGCGTCGACTTCCACACCCGCGAGGGCGTCGCGCATGCCGTCAACGGCGTCGACTTCGAGGTCGTCGAGGGCCGTACGCTCGGAATCCTGGGCGAGTCCGGCTGCGGCAAGTCGGTCACCGCGCAGGCAATCATGGGCATCCTCGACTCGCCGCCGGCCAAGGTCGTGGGGGGCGAGGTCGTGCTCCAGGGCGTCGACCTGCTGCAGCTCAGCGACGAGAAGCGCCGCGCGGTTCGCGCCAACCGGGTCGGCATGGTCTTCCAGGACGCGCTGAGCGCCTTGAACCCGGTGTTCACCGTGGGCTGGCAGCTCGGCGAGCTGTTCCGCGTGCACCGGGGCGCTTCGCGCTCGGACAGCAAGAAGGAGGCGGCCCGCCTGCTCGACATGGTGGGCATCCCCAGCGCCAAGGACCGCGTCAACGACTACCCCCACCAGTTCTCCGGCGGCATGCGTCAGCGCGTGATGATCGCGATGGCCCTGGCGCTCGACCCCGACGTCCTCATCGCCGACGAACCCACCACCGCTCTCGACGTCACGGTGCAGGCCCAGATCATGCGGCTGCTGCAGGAGATGCAGCGCGAGCGTGACATGGGGCTCATCCTCATCACCCACGACATGGGGGTGGTCGCCGACGTCGCCGACGAGATCTGCGTGATGTACGCCGGCCGCGTGGTCGAGCGCGCAGACGTGAACGAGATCTACGAGAACCCGGCCCACCCCTACACCCGAGCCCTGCTGGAGTCGATCCCGCGCGTCGACATGAAGGGCAACGAGCTGGCCGCGATCGAGGGGCTGCCGCCCAACCTGACCCAGCTTCCGCCGGGGTGCTCGTTCAACCCGCGGTGCGCCTTCGTCCGCGACAACTGCCGCGAGGACGAACCGCCGCTCTACGAGGTCGGGTCGGGACGCCGAAGCGCCTGCCACTACTACGAGGAGGTGCTCGCCCATGACTGAGGACACGGCTCAAGCCCGCGGTGAGGTGGTGCTCCACGCGGTCGACGTCGTCAAGCACTTCCCGATCCACCAGGGCATCGTGTTCAAGCGCACCGTGGGGCAGGTCAAGGCCGTCGACGGCGTCTCCGTCGACGTGCGCCGGGGCGAGACGCTGGGGCTGGTCGGGGAGTCGGGCTGCGGCAAGTCCACACTCAGCCGGGTCCTCATGGGCCTGGAGAAGGCGACCTCCGGCTCGGTCAAGCTCAACGGCGAAGAGCTGGTCGGCATGAGCGAGCGCCACCTGCGCAAGGTGCGCCGCAACGTGCAGATCATCTTCCAGGACCCGTACGCCTCGTTGGACCCCCGGATGACCGTCGGCGACATCGTCGGGGAGCCGTTCGAGATCCACCAGGAGGCCACCGGGAAGGGGGAGCGGAAGAAGCGGGTCCAAGAGCTCCTCGAGGTGGTGGGCTTGAGCCCCGAGCACTACAACCGCTATCCGCACCAGTTCTCCGGCGGCCAGCGGCAGCGCATCGGGATCGCCCGTGCCCTGGCGCTCAAGCCCGAGGTCATCATCTGCGACGAGCCGGTCTCGGCGCTCGACGTCTCGGTGCAGGCACAGGTGATCAACCTGCTCGAGGACCTCCAGCGCGAGTTCAACCTCTCCTACATCTTCGTCGCCCACGACCTGTCGGTGGTGCGTCACATCGCCGACCGGGTCGCGGTGATGTACCTGGGCAAGGTCGTCGAGCTCGCTGACGAGAAGACCCTCTACGACAACCCGACCCATCCCTACACCCAGGCGCTGCTCTCCGCGGTGCCGGTGCCCGACCCCCGACTTCGTGGGCTGCGCGACGAGATCGTGCTCACCGGCGACCTGCCGTCCCCGGCCGACCCGCCGTCGGGCTGCCGGTTCCGCACCCGCTGCTGGAAGGCGCAGGACATCTGCGCCACCGAGGAGCCCGCCCTCGTGGACCGCGAAGCCCATCCTCACCCGTCGGCCTGCCACTTCGCCGAGGTGCGTGACGTCGTCCACGCGGTCGACGACTGAGCGCTCGGGGTCGACCGACGCATAGGGTCGGGGTCGTGGAAGGGCTCTTCGACTACGACGACGCCGCGGCGGAGCCCGCCGGTGGCGGCTCGCTCGCCGGCAACATGCACGAGTCGGCGCCGTTGGCGGTCCGGATGCGTCCACGCACCCTCGACGAGCTCGTCGGGCAGCAGCACCTGCTGTCGCCGGGCTCGCCGTTGCGCCAGCTGGTCGAGGCCGACAAGCCGATGGCGCTGATCCTGTGGGGGCCACCGGGCACGGGAAAGACCACGATCGCAGCCATTCTGAGCGGCCAGACCGACCGTCACTTCGTCGAGGTCTCCGCGGTCTCGGCCGGGGTCAAGGAGGTCCGGGCCGCGATCGACGAGGCCCGCAGGCGCCTGGTGCGCACCGGGCGCGAGACCGTGCTGTTCGTCGACGAGGTGCACCGCTTCACCAAGGCCCAGCAGGACGCGCTGCTCCCAGGCGTGGAGAACCGGTGGGTGAGTCTGGTGGCCGCCACCACCGAGAACCCCTTCTTCTCCGTGATCTCACCGCTGCTCAGCCGTTCGCTGCTGCTCACGCTGGAATCGCTCACCGAGGACGACATCGCCGCCGTGCTGCACGACGCCCTCGCTGACGAGCGCGGGCTCAAGGGTGTGTTGGCCGCCGATGACGACGCGCTGGCGCACCTGGTGCGCCTGGCCGGTGGCGACGCCCGGCGCGCGCTCACCTACCTGGAGGCGGCGGCGGGGGCGGCGGCGGCGGTCGACCAGGAGCGGATCGACCTCGGGACGGCCGAGCGGGCTGTGGACCGGGCCGCGGTCCGCTACGACCGGCAGGGAGACCAGCACTACGACGTCATCAGCGCCTTCATCAAGTCCATCCGCGGCTCCGACGTCGACGCCGCGCTCCACTACCTCGCGCGGATGATCCAGGCCGGCGAGGACCCGCGCTTCATCGCCCGGCGCCTGGTGATCCTGGCCAGCGAGGACGTCGGGCTGGCCGACCCGACCGCGCTGACCACTGCCGTCGCCGCCGCCCAAGCGGTGCAGCTGATCGGACTGCCTGAGGCCCGGCTCAACCTCGCCCAGGCGGTGATCGCGCTGGCCGTCGCGCCCAAGTCCAACGCGGTCATCACCGCGATCAACGCCGCCGAGGCCGACGTCCGTGCGGGCAAGGTGGGTCAGGTGCCTCCCCACCTGCGTGACGCCCACTACGGCGGGGCCTCCGACCTCGGCCACGGCACGTCGTACACGTACGCCCACGACGAGCCGTACGGTGTCGCGACCCAGCAGTACGCCCCCGACGTGGTCGAGGAGCAGAGGTACTACCGGCCCACGGACCACGGCGCAGAGGCGTCGGTGAAGGAGCGCTGGGAGCGCCTTCGCAGGATCGTCCGCGGGGAGGATGCGGGGTAGGGTCGCGGCCATGACTCCCGCCTGGATTCTCGGTCTCGGCAGCGCCGCGGTGCTGGCGTCGGCGGTTGTCGCGCTCGCTGTGCTGGTGCGCCGTGCCCGGCGCTCGCGGCAGCGCGTGGCGCAGCAGCTCATCCGTTCCCAGCAGCAGGTCGCCGAGCTGGCCGCGAAGGTCGACCACCTGGCCGCCGAGCTCAGCACGCGCCGACCGGACGTCGTGGACCCCCATGAGTACGTCATCACGACGCTGGCCGAGGCCGCCCAGGTGACCGAGGCTGTGGTGGGGCCACGGGAACCTGCCTCGCGCTCCGCCCGGGGCTCGGTCGCCGACGTCCTGGAGGAGCAGGCGGTGACGCGCCTGGCCGCGGTTGACACCGGCAGCCGCGCCGGCGCCCTGCTGACCGGCGCCGGCGTCAAGGCGGTGGCGCTGAGCCACGGGCTGCGGCGGGCACTGACCCAGGACAACCTCGACCGCGCCGCCGTGGAGTCGCACCTGGCGCGGCGTCGCTCCCGGCGCTCCCGCCGTCAGGAGCTGCGCGAGGCACGCCGGCTGTTGCGGGCCGTGCGGGCCCAGCGCGAGGGACGCCCGCTGGTCGACACCGGCGCGGCGCGGGCCGGCGGCTCCGAGGACGCTGCCTGATGCGCAGCCTGTGGTTCGTCGCCGGGACCGCGGCCGGGGTCTACGCCGGCACCCGTGCCCGGCGTGCCGCCGAGGCGCTCACCGTCGACGGCATCCATGACCGGCTCACGGGCTGGTTCGCCGGCGCTGCCGTGCTCCGGGAGGAGCTGCTCGCCGGTATGCACGACAAGGAGTCCGAGCTGCGCGAGCGGCTGCAGCTGGCGCCCGCGAGCCGGCCCGCCCTGGAGGCCGCTCCTCCAGCGCCCGTCCACGTCGCGCCGGTGCGCAGGCTGTCGAGCGCCCCCCCGGGGTCGTCGGCAACGAGGCGCGCAGGCCGCTCCGCCACCGGTGCCGCACTCGACCCCGACGCCAACGCCTGAGCGGGCAGGCGGCCCCGGTCGAAACCCGGTGGGCCTGCGTGGGCCACGCCTGCGAAGATCGAGCCATCAAGCCATCGAGGCTAGGGCGTGCCGACAGGGCCGTCAGCACGTGGGAGAAGGGACGGACATGGACACCGCGGAGATCCGGCGCCGGTTCATCGCGCACTTCGAGGCGCGCGGCCACACCGCCGTGCCGTCGGCCTCGCTGCTCCTGGACGACCCCAACCTGCTGTTCGTCAACGCCGGCATGGTGCCCTTCAAGCCGTACTTCCTCGGTCTGGAGACCGCGCCGTACTCCCGCGCGGTGAGCGTGCAGAAGTGCGTGCGCACCCCTGACATCGAGGACGTCGGCAAGACGACGCGGCACGGCACCTTCTTCGAGATGTGCGGCAACTTCTCCTTCGGTGACTACTTCAAGGAGGGTGCCATCGAGGCGGCGTGGGAGCTGGTCACCAGGCCGGTGTCCGACGGTGGCTTCGGCTTCCCCGAGGACAAGCTCTACCCCAGCGTCTACGCCGAGGACGAGGAGGCGGTCGCGCTCTGGAAGCAGGTCACCGGTCTGCCCGACGAGCGGATCGCGCGGCTGGGGCGCAAGGAGAACTACTGGTCGATGGGGGTGCCCGGCCCCGGCGGGCCGTCCTCGGAGATCCTCATCGACCGCGGCGACGCCTACGGGCCCGAGGGGGACTTCTCCGCCGAGGACCGCTACCTGGAGTTCTGGAACCTCGTCTTCATGCAGGACGTGCTCAGCGCGGTGCGGTCGAAGGAGGACTTCGACATCGCCGGTTCGCTGCCCCGCAAGAACATCGACACCGGCATGGGTCTGGAGCGGGTCGCGCTGCTGCTGCAGGGCAAGGACAACATGTACGAGATCGACGTGATGTTCCCCGTCATCGAACGGGCCCAGGAGCTCACCGGACGGAGGTACGGCCGCGACGAGCAGGACGACGTGCGGTTCCGCGTGGTGGCCGACCACGTGCGCTCCTCGATGATGCTGATCGGCGACGGCGTGACCCCAGGCAACGAGGGTCGGGGCTACGTGCTGCGCCGGCTGCTTCGGCGCGCGATCCGGTCGATGCGCCTGCTCGGGTGCGAGGACCGCGTCCTGCCCGAGCTGTTCCCGATCAGCCGTGACCGGATGGGGCAGGCCTACACCTCCCTCCACGCCGACTGGGAGCGGATCTCCACGGTGGCCTACGCCGAGGAGGACGCGTTCCGGCAGACGCTGCGCGCGGGCACCCAGATCTTCGACGTGGCGGCGACGAGGGCTCGCTCGGCCGGCAGCGGCCGACTCCCCGGAGACCAGGCCTTCGCCCTGCACGACACCTACGGCTTCCCGATCGACCTGACCCTGGAGATGGCGGCCGAGCAGGGGCTGTCCGTCGACGAGCCGGAGTTCCGCCGGTTGATGGACGAGCAGCGCTCCCGCGCCAAGGCCGATGCCCGGGCCAAGAGGTCGACCCACGGCGACGCGTCGGTCTACCGCGAGATCGCCGACACCCTGGGTGCACCGGTCGCGTTCACCGGCTACGACGAGGTCGTCTCCGAGGGCGTGGTGCGTGGCATCGTCGCCGGCCGCGCCAGCGCGGCGTCGGCCTCGACCGGGCAGGAGGTCGAGCTGGTCCTCGACCGCACCGCCTTCTACGCCGAGGGCGGCGGGCAGCTCGCCGACCAGGGGGTCATCGAGCTCGCCGGGGGCGGGCGCATCGAGGTGCTCGACGTGCAGAGCCCGATCACGGGGCTCATCGTGCACCGCGCCCGGGTGCTCGGCGGCGAGGTCGCCGTGGGCGAGCAGGCCCAGGGCATCGTCGACGTCGAGCGGCGCCGCTCCATCAGCCGCGCCCACACCGCGACCCACATGGTCCACAAGGCCTTCCGCGAGGCGCTGGGCGAGACCGCCACCCAGGCAGGGTCGGAGAACGCTCCGGGCCGCTTCCGCTTCGACTTCTCCGCCAGCGGGTCGGTGCCGGCCTCGGTGCTGCACGACGTGGAGGCGCGGGTCAACGACCTGGTGCTCGCCGACCTGCCGGTGCAGGCCGAGGTGATGACCCAGGAGGAGGCGGTCCGCTCCGGTGCGATGGCACTCTTCGGTGAGAAGTACGGCGACCAGGTGCGTGTCGTCAGCGTCGGCGACTGGGCGCGTGAGCTGTGCGGTGGCACCCACAGCCCCCGCTCCGCCCATCTCGGCGTGGTCAAGCTGCTGGGGGAGTCCTCGATCGGGTCCGGCGTACGCCGGGTCGAGGCACTCGTCGGCTCCGACGCCTACCGGTTCCTGGCGCGCGAGCACGTCCTGGTCGCGCAGCTGAGCGAGGCGCTCAAGGCCCGGCCCGAGGAGCTGCCCGAGCGGGTGGCCGACCTGGTCGAGCGGCTGCGTGCTGCCGAGAAGGAGATCGAGCAGGTGCGCGTGGACCGGCTGCTCGCGGCGGCCGGTGAGCTCGCCTCGTCGCCGGAGGACGTCGGTGGGGTGAGCTTCGTCGGGCATCGAGCCGACGGCGCCGCCGCCGGAGATGTCCGCACCCTCGTCCTCGACATCCGTGGCCGGATCCCCGCCCAGAGGCCGGCCGTGGTCGCGGTCCTCGGTGCTGCCGCCGACAAGGTCTCGGTGGTGGTGGCCACCAACGACGCCGCTCGCGAGCGTGGCCTGTCCGCCAACAGCTTGCTGCGCGTCGCTGCCGCAGCGGTCGGCGGCCGGGGTGGCGGCAAGGACGACGTGGCGCAGGGCGGCGGCACCGAGGCTTCGGGGATCGACCAGGCGCTGGCCGACCTGCGCGCCGAGATCCTGCGCTCCGTGCAGGCCTAGCCCGTGCGGCACGGACGGCGGATCGGCGTCGACGTGGGCGACGTCCGCATCGGGCTGGCGACGTGCGACCCCTCCGGGGTGATCGCGACGCCCTTGGAGACCGTGGCCCGCGGCGAGGGCGACCTGGCGCGGATCCGTCACCACGCGCTGGAGCAGGAAGCCGTCGAGGCGGTCGTGGGCCTGCCGCGGTCGTTGGCAGGCGGCGAAGGCCCGGCCGCGGCCAAGGCGCGGCAGTTCGCCCGCGCGCTGGCCGACGAGCTGGCGGCTGCCACGATCCCGGTGCGGCTCTGCGACGAGCGGCTGAGCACGGTCACCGCGGAGTCGCAGCTGCGCGCCGGGGGAAGAAAGGGAAAAGGCGCCGAGCCGTCGTAGATCAAGCGGCAGCCGTCGTGATCCTGCAAAATGCCTTGGACACCGAGCGGCGCACCGGAGGCCCGCCCGGGGAGCTGGTCCCGACAGGAGGCTCATGACCCCCGTAGACCATGGAGGCGACCGCGGCGAGCGGCCGGCCATCCTCGGCGGCCTGGGGGGGTCGTCCCACGAGACGTTGGACACTGCCTCGGACTCCGGAGGGCAGGCGGGTCTGCTCCACGAGATCGGTCGCGGCGACCAGCCGCGCCGTCGTCGGTTGGGCAGCCTCAAGAGCTGCCTGGTGCTGCTGCTGGTGGTGGGCCTGATCGTGGCCGCGGGGATCGCGGCGTTCGTGTTCGGTCGCGACCGGATCAAGGACCTGCTCTCCTCCCCTGCCGACTACACCGGCCAGGGGGTCGGCACGGTGGTCTTCGAGGTCCAGTCCGGGGAGAGCGTTGCCGAGATCGGTCGCAACCTGAAGTCCGCGGGCGTGGTGAAGAGCGTCGAGGCCTTCACCGAGGAGGCCGATGCGGAGGAGAAGTCGCGCTCCATCCAGGTGGGGTACTACGAGCTGGCGAAGCAGCTGCCGGCAGCCGACGCCCTCGAGGTGCTCATCGACCCGAAGAACCTGGTGCAGAACACCGTCACCATCCCCGAGGGTCTGCGCGTCGAGGACACCCTGAAGACCCTTGCCAAGGGCACCGACGTGCCGTTGCGCAAGCTCAAGCGGGCCGCCGACGACGCGAAGGCGATCGGGCTGCCGGCGTTCGCGAAGGGCAACCCCGAGGGGTACCTGTTCCCCGCGACGTACGCCTTCGGACCCAAGGACGGGCCGGTGGACATGCTCGCGGCCATGGTGGACCGCTGGCGCCTGGCCGCTGAGGAGGCCGACCTGAAGGGGAAGGCCGAGGAGCTCGGCTACACCCAGCACGAGCTGATGACCGTCGCCAGCCTGGTCGAGGCCGAGGCCAACCGCGACCAGGACCGCGGCAAGGTCGCCCGCGTGGTCTACAACCGGCTGGAGACCGACGCGACCGACGGCAGGCTGCAGATCGACGCGACCGTCAACTACGCCCTCGGGCGCGACCTCGGCCTCGCGCTGACCCCTGAGGACCTGGACGTGGACTCGCCGTACAACACCCGCAAGAGGCCGGGCCTGCCGCCGGGGCCGATCGAGTCCCCCGGCGACGACGCGATCGAGGCGGCCACCGACCCGACCGAGGGCGACTGGGTCTACTACGTGACGGTGAACCTGGACACCGGCGAGACCAGGTTCACCGAGGACTACGACCAGTTCGTGAAGTGGAAGAACAACGACCTGGCGGAGTTCTGCAAGTCCTCGGACCGGTGCTGACCCCACCGCCTGCCGCTGCGCAGCGTCGCTGTGCCGTGCTGGGCAGCCCGATCGCGCACTCGCTGTCGCCGGTGCTGCATCGGGCGGCCTACCAGCGGCTCGGGCTCGACTGGAGCTACGAGGCGGTCGAGGTCGAGGAGGAGTCGCTGGCCGGCTTCCTCGACGTGCTGGACGACTCCTGGCGCGGCCTTTCGCTGACGATGCCGCTCAAGCGCGCGGTGGTGCCGCTGCTCGACGAGGTGTCCCCGCAGACGGCGCGTGCCGGGGCAGCCAACACGGTCGTGCTGGCGGATGGGCGCCGCTACGGCGACAACACCGACGTGCCCGGGGTCGCGAACGCGCTGCGCGAACGCTACGCCGGCCCGGTGGCTGCTGCCGTCGTCGTCGGGGGTGGAGCGACCGCCACCTCGGCCCTGCTGGCGCTGGCCGACCTCGGATGCCGCCAGGCGCGGCTGATGGTGCGTGACAAGGCGCGGGCGGTCGAGACGGTGGCCGCGGTCGCCCGGCACCCCTCCCCTCCGGAGGTCACGGTGGCGGACCTGCGCGGCGACGTCCCTCCCGCCGATGTGGTGGTCTCCACGGTGCCGGCCGTGGCCCAGCAGGAGGCGCTCGTCGAGCAGCTGCTGGGCGCGCATCCAGGAGTGGTCTTCGACGTCGTCTACGACCCGTGGCCGACCCCGCTGCTGGCTGCTGCCCGGGGCCCAGCGGCGACACCGGCCGCGGTGGTTCACGGACTGGACCTGCTGGCCCACCAGGCGGCTCTGCAGGTGGAGCTGATGACCGGCTCGTCGGTGCCCGTCGACGTGCTCCGGGACGCCGGCCTCTCCGCGCTGGGCGTGCGGTGAGTGGTTTCCCACGGTATGGCGGCAGGCCATCACTGCCCTCGCGATGCCTGGGCCGGGACGTGATGACGTGGCGAGGGGAGTACGGGGTCGACCGTGCTCTTCGCGCCCAACTCACCCCGCCGAGCCGCGCCGCTGCCCTAGGCTGCTGAGCCGTGTCCTGGTCCTTGTCCGCTGCAGCCGCGATGGCTGCCCTTGGCGCGGTCGGCGGCAGCGGGGTGCCCGCCCTCATCCGTCGCATCCCCGAGCCGGCGCCGGCGCCGGCGGCCACGGAGCGTGATGCCCTCGGAACCCCCAGCGACGAGGGGGGCGACGAGATCCCCAGCGGCGAGGGTGCCGGGTCGCCCCCGGTCGAGGACGAGCCCAAGGAGCTGTACGTCGACATCGCCGCCACCCCTGGCCTGGGCTGGCGCTCGGCGGTGTTCGCCGCGCTGGTGGGTGGAGCCGTAGGTGCCAGGCTGGGCTGGACCCCGGCGCTCCTGCTGGCGGCGTACCTGGTGCCGGTGGGGGTGGCGCTGGCGGTGGTCGACTGGCGGACGCGACTGCTGCCGACCAAGGTGATCGCTCCGTCGTACGTCGTCGTGGTCGTGCTCGCGGTCACTGCCGCCTTCCTCGGGGGGGAGTGGGACGACCTGGTGCGGGCGGGTTGGGGTTGGCTCGCGGCCGGGGGGCTCTTCTTCCTGATGTGGCTGGTGTACCCGGCCGGCATGGGGTACGGCGACGTGCGGCTGGCGGGGCTGCTCGGCATCGCTCTCGGCTATCTGGGATGGGGCGAGCTGGTGGTGGGGCTGTTCGCGGCCTTCCTGCTCGGCGGGCTCGGCGGTGGGCTGCTGTCGGTGCTGCGGATCGTGGACCGCAAGTCCTATCCGTTCGGTCCGTTCATGTTGCTGGGTGCCGTCGTCGGGGTGCTTGCCGGCGCGGAGCTCGCGGCCCTCTACGCCGCCTGACCGGTCGCCGCTCGGGGGCGGGCGTCGTACTCGGCTCGCCACGCCATCACTTCCGGGCCAGGCATCACGTGGGGAGCGACAGGCTGGCGGCCCCCGTGGGAAACCCCAGGCCCCCCGGACCCGGGAGGGGGGTGGGAGACTGTGGCCCATGCTTCGTTGGCTGACTGCGGGGGAGTCCCATGGACCGGCGCTGGTCGCGGTGCTGGAGGGGCTGCCGGCGCACGTGAGGGTCACCTCGGCCGACATCCAGGACGCGCTGGCCCGTCGGCGGCTGGGCCACGGCCGAGGCGCGCGGATGAAGTTCGAGGCCGACGAGCTCGAGATCGTCGGCGGCATCCGTCACGGTGAGACCCAGGGGGGACCGATCGCGCTGCGCATCGGGAACTCCGAGTGGCCCAAGTGGGAGCTGGTCATGGCGCGCCGACCCGGTCGACGCCGACGAGCTCGAGGGGTCGGCTCGCAACGCCCCTCTCACCCGGCCGCGCCCGGGCCATGCCGACCTGGTGGGGATGCAGAAGTACGACTTCGACGAGGCGCGTCCGGTGCTGGAGCGGGCGTCGGCACGCGAGACCGCCGCCCGGGTCGCGCTGGGTCGCGTGGCCTTGGAGTTCCTCCAGCAGGCCACCGGTGCCCGCCTGGTCTCCCACGTGGTGCGGATCGCGGGGGTGACCGCGCCGTCCGGCTCGGTGCCCGCCCCCGAGGACGTCGCGCGTCTCGATGAGGACCCGGTGCGCTGCCTCGACCCCGAGGCCTCGGCTGCGATGGTGGCCGCGATCGACCAGGCCCACCAGGACGGCGACACCCTCGGAGGCGTCGTCGAGGTCGTAGTCCACGGCCTTCCGCCGGGCCTCGGCTCCCACGTGCACTGGGACCGTCGCCTCGACGCGCGTCTGGCGGGGGCGCTGATGGGGATCCAGGCGATCAAGGGCGTCGAGGTCGGCGACGGCTTCGAGCTGGCTGCGACGCCGGGCTCACAGGCGCACGACGAGATCGTGCCGGGCGAGGGCGGCCTGCGGCGTACGTCGGGCAGGTCCGGGGGCACCG
This sequence comes from uncultured Actinomycetota bacterium, assembly GCA_963801135.1. GTDB lineage: Bacteria > Actinomycetota > Actinomycetes > Propionibacteriales > Nocardioidaceae > Marmoricola_A. The sequence continues at coordinate 53,250 of CAWDDN010000002.1, forward strand.
AGGGCGGCATGTCCACCGGCGAGACGCTGCGGGTCCGGGCGGCCATGAAGCCCATCGCCACGGTCCCGCGCGCGCTGCGCACGGTCGACGTGGCGACCGGCGAGGAGACGGTGGCTCACCACCAGCGTTCCGACGTCTGCGCCGTCCCCGCTGCCGGCATCGTCGCCGAGGCCATGGTGGCGCTCGTCCTCGCCGACGCCGTGCTGGAGAAGTTCGGCGGCGACTCGGTGGGCGAGACCCGCCGCAACGTCGAGTCCTACCTCGGCTCGCTGAAGCACCGGTGACCCCACGATGACGGCCGGACGTGGTCCCCGCGTCGTGCTCATCGGTCCCATGGGTTCGGGCAAGACGACGGTGGCCGAGATCCTGGCCGATGCGTGGGGCGTGGAGGTCCGCGACACCGACCAGGACATCGTGGCTGCTGAGGGTCGTAGCGTCTCCGACATCTTCGTCGACGACGGCGAGGACCACTTCCGGGAGCTGGAGAGCGCGGCGGTCACCCAGGCGCTCGCGGAGCACGACGGGGTGCTGGCGCTCGGCGGCGGGGCCGTGCTCGCCGACGAGACCCGGGACCGCTTGCGGGAGCACCGCGTGGTGTTCCTCAAGGTGGGCCTTGCCGACTCCGTGAAGCGGGTGGGCCTCGGGCAGGGACGGCCGCTGCTGCTGGGCAACGTCCGGTCCCGCGTCAAGGCGATCCTCGACGAGCGGCTGCCCGTCTACACCGCCACCGCCGACCACGTGGTCGAGACCGACGGGCGGAGCGCGGACCAGGTCGCGGCCGACGTACGCCGCTGGGTGGAGGAGCAGGAGCACCATGACCGGAGCTGACCACCAGGAACCGACTGTCCTGACCCTTCCTGGCGCCGACGGGTACGACGTCGTGGTCGGGCGGGGTGTCCTCGACCGGCTCCCCGGCCTGCTCGGAGACGCCGTACGTCGCGTGGCGGTGCTGCACCCGACCGCGATGACCGCTCGGGGGGAGCGGGTCCGGGCCTGGCTGGAGATGAGTGGTCTCGAGGCCCACGCGATCGAGCTGCCCGACGGCGAGGCCGCCAAGGCCGCAGACGTGCTGGCGTTCTGCTGGGAAGTCCTCGGCCGCAACGGCTTCACCCGCTCCGACGCCTTGGTGACCCTGGGAGGTGGGGCGACCACCGACGTGGGTGGCTTCGTGGCAGCGACGTGGCTGCGGGGAGTGCGGGTCGTGCACATCCCCACCACGCTGCTCGGCATGGTCGACGCTGCGGTCGGCGGCAAGACCGGGATCAACACCGCAGAAGGCAAGAACCTGGTCGGCGCCTTCCATCACCCGGCCGGGGTGCTGTGCGACCTCGACACCCTGGCGACGTTGCCGCGCGAGGAGATCGTCAGCGGCATGGCCGAGGTCCTCAAGTGCGGCTTCATCGCTGACCGGACGATCCTCGAGATCGTCGAGCGGTCGCCCGAGACCGCGCTGACGGTCGGCTCGGCCGAGATGCGCGAGCTGGTCGAACGCTCGATCCGGGTCAAGCTCGCTGTCGTCGCCGGTGACTTCACCGAGACGGGAGGCGGCGACGGGCACCCGGGGCGGGAGGCGCTCAACTACGGCCACACGCTGGGCCACGCCGTCGAGCGCGCCGAGCGGTACCGCTACCGCCACGGAGCAGCCGTCGCGATCGGCATGGTCTTCGTGGCCGAGCTCGCCCGTCTCGCGGGCCGGCTCGACGACGACACCGCGGCACGGCACGCCACCGTGCTGGAGTCGGTCGGTCTGCCCACGACTTACGACGGTGCCGGCTGGGAGGAGCTGCTCGCGACCATGCGTGTCGACAAGAAGGCGCGTGGGGACCGGCTGCGCTTCGTGGTGCTGGAGGAGATCGCTCGCCCCACCGTGCTGGAGGGGCCGGACGAGGCCTTGCTGGAGCGGGCTTTCGCAGCGGTGCGTACGTCGAGCTGACCAGGGGTCTGAGGCTCCCGAGCCCACCGCCGGGACCACGACCGCCGCACCTCACACGAGGTCGTGGACGAACTCCGCGAGCTGGGTCAGGTTGCGGCACTCGACCATCGACACCACCGCGGCGTACTCGGATGCTGCCGAGTCCCCGGTGTCCCACTGGCGGCGGTGCTCGGGGTTCAGCCACCAGCTGTGCCGTGCCTCGCCCGCGAGCTCGCGCAGCTCATCGAGACCTGGGTCAGTGTAGTTGGAGCGGGCGTCGCCGAGGATGAGCAGCGTCGACCTGGGGGTCACCGCATCACGGTGCTGGTCGTGGAAGCGACGCAGCGCGCGCCCGTAGTTGGTGCGGCCCCACACCGAGGCCTGACGTGCGGACTCGGCCAGCCGCGTCATCGTCTGCTCCGGATCGGCGCCCGGCACGAACTCGTCGGTGACCTCGTGGACGTCGTCGACGAACGTGAACGCTCGCACCTTGGCGAACTGCTCACGCAGCGCGTAGACCAGCAGCAGTGTGAAGGAGGCGAAGCTCGCGACCGACCCGCTGACGTCGCACAGCACCACGAGCTCGGTGCGGTGCGGGCGTCTCGGGCGGTGGTGGGTGGTGAGGGGGACCCCACCCGTCGCCATCGAGGCCCGGATCGTGCGCCGGAAGTCCAAGGGACCGCGCCGCCGGTGATGCTGCTCCTTCGCCAGTCGGGTGGCCAGTCGCCGTGCCAACGGGTAGATCTGGCGCCGCATCTCGTCGACGTCGGTTCGTCGAGCAGACAAGAAGTCGACGTGGTCGGGGGAGGGACGCAGCGTCGTACGGGCGACGTGCTCGGGTGACTTCTCCTCCGCGATGCGGCGGCGCACGTCCGACTCCACGAGACGCTCCAACCGCTCCACCTGCGTCGCGGCCCGCGCCATCGCCGACGACTCGGCGCGAGGTTCCCGGTCGTCGGTCCCTCGCATCAGGGCCTCCGCCAGCCGCAGGACGAGGCTGTCGGGGGAGAGCCTCTGGAGGGTGTTGTACGACGACCAGGAGGAGAGCCCGCGGCTGCGACCAGGCAGGTGGCCCAGCCGGCGCACGGCTTCGGCCGCGAGCTCGCGCAACGCGGCGTCGTCGCCGTCGGCCATGGCGTCGGTGAGGGCGTCGCGGAGAGCGGCCGTCTCGTCCGCGGTGTCGTGCCCGGTGTCGCGCCCGGTGTCGCGCCCGGGGTCGTGCTCGGGGTCGGTCCCCGAGGTGGGGTCCTCGTCCTGTGCCGCGACGCCGTCGCCCACCATCGGCGGGTAGAAGAGGTCGAAGAGGGCGTCGAAGAGCGGGCGCCGGCTGGAACGCTTCAGCAGCGTGGCTGCGAGCGCGGCGCGTAGCGACTCACGGTCGCCGAGCCCCACGACCTCGGCAGCTCGCACCGAGTCGAGGTCCTCGGCGAGCGAGACCGCCAGCCCGGCAGCGCGCAGGGCTTCGATGAACTCGATGTGTCGGTCGAGGACGCTCATGGGAAGCCGTGGTCAGCGCCGTCCGGCCGAGGCAGGGCGCTGCCGACGCAGCTCGGCGAGCGCCTTCTCCTGGTCGGAGGCGTGCTTGAGCACCACGCCCAGAGTGCGCTGAACCGCCGCCTCGTCCAGGTCGCCGATCTCCAGGGCGACCAGGGTGCGCGCCCAGTCGACGGTCTCGGCGACCGACGGCGCCTTCTTCAGCTCCAGCCGTCGCAGGTCGGCCACCAGCTCGACGACCTGACGGGCCAGCTTCTCCTCCATGCCCGGCACGTGCTGGTCGACGATGGCCCGCTCGCGGTCGGCGTCGGGGTAGTCCAGGTGGAGGTAGAGGCAGCGGCGTTTGAGCGCCTCGCTCAGCTCCCTGGTGGCGTTGGAGGTGAGGACGACGTAGGGGCGACGGGCGGCGAGCACCGTGCCCAGCTCGGGGATCGTGACCTGGAAGTCGCTGAGCACCTCGAGCAGCAGGCCCTCCACCTCGACGTCGGTCTTGTCGACCTCGTCGATGAGCAGGACGGTCGGTTCACGACGCCGGATGGCCGTGAGCAGCGGTCGGGTGAGCAGGAACTCGTCGGTGAAGATGTCGTCGTGGGTCTGCTCCCAGGACTGGTCACCCCCGCTGGCCTGGATGCGGAGAAGCTGCTTCTTGTAGTTCCACTCGTAGAGCGCGCGTGCCTCGTCGAGCCCCTCGTAGCACTGGAGGCGCACCAGCTCCGCGCCGTTCGCGCGTGCCACGGCCTTGGCCAGCTCGGTCTTGCCCACCCCGGCGGGGCCCTCGACGAGCAGCGGCTTCTCGAGTACCCCAGCCAGGTACGCCGTCGTGGCCGTCGCGCTGTCGGTGAGGTAGCCGGTGGCACCGAGCCGGGCGGCCGCGGCGTCGGGGGAGGAGAACCAGGTCACCCGTGGCAGCGTACGCGGAGTTGGGAGCCTCGGTCGGGCGGCGGGTAAGGTGGGGCGCCGCCCCTGCGGGCGACACTCATCGAGCCGCAGCGGGCGCTCTGACAGCGGGGCGGTGGTCCCGATGGCTCCCACGATCACGAAGAGGCTTCTGCGCGCATGGCGACCACGAACGACCTGAAGAACGGCATGGTGCTCAACCTGGACGGCCAGCTCTGGCAGGTGATCTGGTTCCAGCACCACAAGCCCGGCAAGGGCGGTGCGGTGGTCCGCAGCAAGCTCAAGAACATCGAGTCCGGCAAGACGGTCGACAAGACGTTCAACGCCGACGTCAAGGTCGACGTGGCCACCGTCGACAAGCGCACGATGCAGTACCTGTACCACGACGGCAGCAACTACGTCTTCATGGACACCGGCACCTACGACCAGATCGATCTGGACCCCGAGACCGTCGGCGATGCCACGAACTTCCTGTTGGAGCAGCAGGAGGCCATCGTGGCCACCCACGAGGGTCGCGTGCTCTACATCGAGCTGCCGGCGTCGGTGGAGCTGGAGATCACCTACACCGAGCCCGGCCTTCAGGGCGACCGCTCCACCGGTGGCACCAAGCCGGCGACGCTGGAGACCGGCCACACCATCAACGTGCCGCTCTTCATCACCACCGGCGAGAAGGTCAAGGTCGACACCCGCGACAGCAGCTACCTCGGGCGCGTCAACTGAGCGCCGTGCCGGGGCCCGTCGGCGGGGACCTGCCCGCCCGCAGCCGCTCGGGACGTTCCAAGGCGCGGGCGCGCGCGCTGACGGTGCTCTACGAGAGCGAGGTGCGAGGGCTCCCGCTCGACGGCACCTTGCAGCAGCGCCTGGTCGACAACGACCCGCCGGTGGCCGACTTCACCATCGCCCTCGTCCGCGGAGTGGCAGAGCGCCAGCAGCGGCTCGACGAGGTGCTGGCGTCGTACTCCCGGTCATGGGGCCTGGACCGCATGCCCGCGGTCGACCGCAACGCGCTGCGGCTGGGGAGCTACGAGCTGCTGTTCACCGACACCCCGGGTGAGGTCGCGGTCGCCGAGGCGGTCGATCTCGTCACCGAGCTGTCGACCGACGAGTCCCCGTCATTCGTCAACGGCGTCCTGGGCGCCGTCCTCCGCGACCGCGAGTCGCTGCGCGCCTGACCCCGATGGCTCCACGCCGCGGGCTGTGGCCCGACGGGTCCGCGTCGCCGCCGCCGTCACCCTGGTGCCTGGTTCCCGAGCGGCTCCCATGGGGCAGGGTGGGGGCATGACGCAGACGTACGACGTGATCGTGGTGGGGCTGGGCCCCGGGGGTGAGTTCGCCGGCAACAAGCTGGCAGGCGCCGGTCTCCGGGTGCTCACGATCGACAAGCACCTGGTCGGCGGCGAGTGCCCGTTCTACGGGTGCATCCCCAGCAAGCTGATGATGCGGGGGGCCACCGCGGTCGCGGAGGCGCAGCAGGCTCCCGGCGTGGCAGGGGAGTGCGACGTCCGTCCGGACTGGCAGGCGGTCGCGACGCGCGTCGCCAAGGGTGCTCGGGGCTGGGACGACACCGCGTCGGTGACGCGCCTGGAGAAGGCCGGAGCCACGGTGCTGCACGGTGAGGCTCGGTTGACCGGGCCGCGCAGCGTCGAGGTCGACGGCACGACGTACACCGCCGCGAAGGGCGTGATCCTCGGCACCGGCACGTCGCCGTCGACCCCGCCGATCGACGGACTGGCGGACACGCCCTACTGGACCAACCGGGAGATCGTGAAGGTCACCGAGCTGCCCGCTTCGCTCGCGGTCATCGGCGCCGGGCCGATCGGCTGCGAGTTCGCCCAGGCCTTTGTCCGGTTCGGCGTCGAGGTGACGCTCTTGGAGCTGGCTCCCCGGATCCTCACCAAGGAGGAGCCTGAGGTCTCCGACGTGATGACCCGGGTGCTGCGCGCCGACGGCATGGACGTCCGCGCCGACGTCGACATCAGCAGGGTCGACCACGACGGCGACGAGTTCCGCATCGTGCTCGGCGACGGCGAGGTGACCGCCGAGAAGCTGCTGGTGGCAGCCGGCCGGGACACCGGACTCCCCGACCTGGGACTGGAGCACGTCGGCGTCGACCCCGAGAACCGCAAGCACCTCGACGTCGACGGCTACCTGCGGGTGCTGGGCGACGACGGGGAACGCGTCGACGGCCTGTGGGCGGTCGGCGACGTCGTCGGCAGGGGGCTGTTCACCCATGTCGCGAAGTACCAGGCAGGCATCGTGGTGCGCCAGCTTCTCGGGCAGGAAGGGCCGGAGGCCGACTACTGCGCCGTCCCGCGGGTGACCTTCACCTACCCGGAGGTCGGTGCCGTCGGCCTGACCGAGCAGCAGGCCCGCGAGGCCGGTCACGACGTCGAGGTCGCGGTGGTGGCCAACGACGAGTCCTCCCGCGGAGACCTGCACGGCGACGGCAACGAGGGGCTGGTCAAGCTGGTCGCCGAGGGTGACCGGCTGCTCGGGGGTACGACGGTCGGCCCCATGGGCGGGGAGGTGCTGTCGATGCTCACCACGGCGATCCACGCCGGGGTGCCGGTCAGCACGTTGAAGTCGATGATCTACGCCTACCCCACCTGGCACGGGATCGTGCGGCAGGCGCTCTCCCGGCTGGAGCGGCCGACCGGGGTCGAGCGTCCGGCCTGAGGCCCGGGAACGGGCACCGCGGCGCTCAGCGCATCTCGGGCACGCCCAGGCTGAAGGTGACGTCCTCGGCGACGGCGCCCAGGTGCCTGCCCGGCCGCATCCAGCCGGCAAGCGGGCCGTCGGACTCCACCTCGACGCCCACCAGCGCGGGCCGGGCCTTGCCGTGTGCGGAGAGCCGACTGTCGCCGAGGATCCCTCCGGGGAACTCCTGACGGGTGATCGCCTTGCTGCGCACCGGAACCCGAGGGCCCAGGATCCGCGGGCGCGCGCTGACGCGCCATCCCAGGTCGTCGTGCCCGGTTGCCGCCAGCGTCTCGCCGTTGGCCACGCGTCCCTCGAAGGCGGCCAGCGTCTTCGGCATCGCCCAGTTCGCGCGACCGCCGACCAGGCTCTTGGGGGAGTCGACCGCCATGAAGGTGACGGTGCCGACCGCGCGCCGTCCGTAGCCGCTCATCACGATGCCGAACACCTCGTCGTACGGCCCCACGGGTGTCTCCAGGTAGCGCACGATGCCGCCGATCACCACCACGCTTCCACGGCCCCGCAGCGCAGCCGGCAGGGACTCCGAGGCCTCACGGCTGGGACGCATCGCCCACAGCACGGCGGAGCAGTTGACCGTCCACGGCGCCTCGGACTCGTTGGGCGGCAGGGTGGCCAGCAACGCCTGGCTCAGCGCGGTCTCGGGGACTCCTCCGACGCCGGTCAGCTCGGGACGTGAGTGCTCGGTGGCGGTCATGCGGTCCTCCACGGGTCGTCGGGACGAGGGCTCAGCCCTCGAGCTTGCGTTGGTAGGTGGCACGGGCCTCGCCGTCGAGGCCCGTGGTCACCCGGTTGCCCCCGGCCGCGCGGGACAGCAGGTCGCGCAGCCCGACCGGCAGGTCGTTGCTCAGCTGTGCTGCCAGGCCGGCGGGCTCGGGGGACGAAGACCGTGCGGCGGCGGTCACGCCGCAGCACCGCAGCGACCTCGGCGGCGACCTGCTCGGGGTCGATGACCACGGACCGCTCCGCCGCGGCAGGCGCGGAGATGCCCGCCATCAGCTCGGTGCGGACGAACCCCGGGCAGACCGTGGAGATGCGTACGCCGGTGCCGCGCCACTCCTGACGCAGCGCCTGCCCGAGCCCCACGACGGCGTACTTGGTGGCGCCGTAGGTCGCGGCGTTGGGGGACGCGATGGCGCCCATCACGCTCGCGATGTTGACCACGTGGCCGTGACGCTGCGCCGAGAACCGCCGTCCGGCGAGGCGGGTGCCCGTGATCACGCCGCGCAGGTCCACGTCGATGGTGCGGTGCCGGACAGCGCGGTCCCGGTGCCTGGTGCCACCCGCGCCACCTCCGTGTCTACCGAAACGGTCCGGTCCCACCGTGCCACATCTGCCCTGGAGGCGTCTGCCTAGCCTCGCGGGTATGAGACGCGACGTGTTCCGGGGCGCGATCGCCGGGGTCGGCACCGAGTCCGGGGTGCGGACCGTGGTCGGGCGCTGGGTCGAGTCGCCGTTCGGCTCGTTCACCGACGTGATGCTGGCCGCGGCCGACGGCACCCGCTGGCTGCTCGCGCCGACCGCCGAGGTCGCGGAGTACGTCGCCGCGACGTACCGCTTCGACCGGGTCGAGATCGGTCCGGTCGACGCCAAGGTGTCCGGGGAGGGGCCGTGGATCTGGGACGTCAGCGCTCCGGGCCTCGAGCTGACCTTCGAGGTCGGTGGCCGCACCGCGCTGGGCCGTGTGTTGCGCCTGCTCCCCCCGCCGCTGGCGGCGTCCCCGGCATTCACGCGCGTCACCGACCCGGTGGCACGCGTGGCGCTGACCGGGGTGCGCACCCGAGGGACGGCCGGCGGTGGACGGCGGGAGTGCTACGGCGCCACCGACCTGCACGCGATCGTGTCCGCGGCCGGCGCCTGGTGGGGGCAGGCGCTGGGATCCCTGCGCCCGGTCTCACCAGAACCCGGATTCGGCTTCGGGTCCACGCCGCCGCGTCCGTCGGTGACCTCGCTCCGCACCACGATCTTGCTAGGGTGAGCCCGATCGACATCCTTTAACGAGCCGTCCGGAGAGGCGGAGAAGGAGGTCCGGCGCAGTTGTCTGCTCCCGCCACCGACCAGGCTGACGGAGTGCCCGCGGTCCCAGGACGCACGGTGCTCGACGCCCGGGACATCACCCGGGCCCTCACCCGGATCTCCCACGAGATCCTCGAACGCAACCGGGGCGGCCACGACCTGGTGCTCCTCGGCGTGCCGTCGCGAGGCGCACCCCTCGCGCGTCGCATCGCCGAGCGCATCGGCGAAGTGGAGGGAGACCCGGTCGCGGTCGGGTCGCTGGACGTCACGATGTACCGCGACGACCTCCGCATGCGCCCCGCGAGGACGCTGCTGCCCACCGAGATCCCGCCCGACGGCGTCGACGGCAAGATCGTGGTGCTCGTCGACGACGTGCTGTTCTCGGGGCGCACGATCCGGGCGGCCCTCGACGCGCTCAACGACATCGGACGACCCAAGGCGGTGCGGCTCGCGGTGCTCGTCGACCGCGGCCACCGCGAGCTGCCGATCCGCGCCGACTTCGTCGGCAAGAACCTGCCCACCAACCCGGCGGAGCGGGTCCACGTACGACTCGCGGAGACCGACGGTGTCGATGCGGTGAGCATCTCCGGAGAGGCGACGAGCGAGGAGGAGCGGTCGTGAAGCGCCACCTGCTCAGCGCCGCGGATCTCGACCGTGACGAGGCCGAGCTGGTGCTGGCGACCGCGGCCGAGCTGCGCTCACTCGCGGACCGGCCGATCAAGAAGCTGCCCGCGCTGCGCGGACGGACCGTGGTGAACCTGTTCTTCGAGGACTCCACCCGCACCCGGATCTCCTTCGAGGCGGCCGCCAAGCGGCTGTCGGCCGACGTCATCAACTTCGCCGCGAAGGGGTCCTCCCTGTCCAAGGGGGAGTCGCTCAAGGACACCGCGTTGACGCTGGAGGCGATGGGAGCCGACGCCGTGGTCGTGCGCCACGGCGCCTCGGGAGCGCCCCACCGACTGGCCCACTCCGGCTGGGTGCGGTCCTCGGTGGTCAACGCCGGAGACGGGACCCACGAGCACCCGACCCAGGCGCTCCTGGACGCCTTCACCATGACCCGTCACCTCGGCTCCCTCGACGGGCGGCGGGTGGCGATCGTGGGAGACGTCCTGCACTCGCGGGTGGCCCGTTCCAACGCCCTGCTGCTGAAGACCCTGGGGGCAGACGTCGTCCTGGTGAGCCCCCCGACGCTGTTTCCGGTCGGGATCGACACCTGGGCCGTGGAGACGTCGTACTCGCTCGACGCGGTGCTCCCCAAGGCCGACGTGGTGATGATGCTGCGGGTGCAGCAGGAGCGGATGAACGCCGCGTTCTTCCCGACCGCTCGGGAGTACTCCCGGCGCTACGGCCTCGACGGCCGGCGGATGGCGATGCTCCAGGACCACACGATCGTGATGCACCCGGGCCCGATGGTGCGCGGCATGGAGATCACCGCCGACGTCGCGGACTCGTCGCGCTCGGTCATCGTCGAGCAGGTCACCAACGGCGTCGCGGTGCGGATGGCGGTGCTCTACCTGCTGCTCAGCGGCAGCGAACCGCTGGCCGACGACGCCGAGACCGCGACCCCACCCAGCAGCGACGACCAGGAGAACCCGGCGTGACCGCCTACCTCATCCAGTCCGCCGCCGTGCTCGGCGGCTCCGCCCAGGACCTCCTGCTCGAGGACGGCGTGATCACCCAGATCGGAGCCCCGGGTTCGATCCGGGCAGGTTCGGGCGACGCCGCCGGCGCTGAGCTCGTCGACGCCTCCGGTCTGGTCGCCCTGCCGGGTCTGGTCGACCTGCACACCCATCTGCGCGAACCCGGCCGCGAGGACGCCGAGACGGTGCTGACCGGCACCCGTGCGGCAGCCCGTGGCGGGTTCACCGCCGTGCACGCGATGGCCAACACCGAGCCCGTCGCCGACACGGCCGGGGTCGTGGAGCAGGTCTGGCGGCTGGGTCGTGAGGGGGGCTGCTGCGACGTCTTCCCGGTCGGGGCGGTGACGATCGGGCTCGAGGGCCGGCGGCTGGCCGAGCTCGGTGCCATGGCCGACTCCGCGGCCCGGGTGCGGGTCTTCTCCGACGACGGCAAGTGCGTCAGCGACGCGCTGCTGATGCGGCGGGCGCTGGAGTACGTCAAGGCGTTCGACGGGGTCGTCGCCCAGCACGCCCAGGAGCCGAGGCTCACCGAGGCTGCGCAGATGAACGAGGGCGACCTCTCGGGGCGCCTCGGGCTCCAGGGCTGGCCGGCGGTCGCCGAGGAGGCGATCATCGCCCGCGACTGCCTGCTGGCCGCGCACGTGGGTTCCCGGCTCCACGTCTGCCACGTCTCCACGGCCGGCTCGGTGGAGATCGTGCGCCAGGCCAAGGCCAACGGCTGGGACGTCACCGCCGAGGTCTGCCCCCACCACCTTCTGCTCACCGACGAGCTGACGGCGACCTACGACCCGATCTACAAGGTCAACCCGCCGCTGCGGACGGCCACCGACGTCGACGCGCTGCGCCGGGGGCTCGCCGACGGCACGATCGACATCGTCGCCACCGACCACGCGCCCCACCCGCACGAGGACAAGGACTGCGAGTGGGCCGCCGCCGCCTTCGGGATGCTCGGTCTGGAGACCGCGCTGTCCATCGTGCAGGAGACGATGGTCGACCCCGGGCTGCTCGACTGGGCAGGGGTGGCCCTGCGGATGTCGTACGCGCCCGCTGCGATCGGTCGCATCACCGGGCTGGGCCACGGGCTCCCGTTGGAGAGGGGCAGCCGGCGAACCTCGTGCTCTACGACCCTTCCGTGCGTCGCGTCGTCGACGCGACCGAGACCGCCTCGCTGTCGCGCAACACCCCCTACGCCGGGATGGAGCTGCCGGGGCGGGTGGTGGCCACCTTCCTGCGGGGCCGCCCCACCGTCCTCGACGGCAAGCTCGCTTGAGCGCGCACCCCGGCGTGACCGCTGAGCGACCGGGCGGGGCGGTGTGCGTGATCCGCGACGGCCGAACCCTGCGCGAGGAGACCTTCGGCTCTCGCGACGGCCGGACGGCGTGGACCGACGACACGCTGGTGATGTGCTACTCGGTGGCCAAGCCGTTCGCCGCGCTCACCGTCCTCGGCGTGGTCGCCGAGGGCCGCCTGGGACTCGACCAGCCAGTGGTCGAGGTGTGGCCGGAGTACGCCGCGGGCGGCAAGGGGGCCACCACCGTGCGGCACGTGCTCACGCACGGCGCGGGTCTGTCGTGCTTCCCGCCGGACGCCGAGCGGTACGACTTCGACGACCTGACCGGGTTGAGCGACCTGCTCGCCGACGCCGTGCCGGAGCACCCGCCGGGGGAGGGCGTCGCCGAGCACGCGTTGACCTACGGCCACCTCTGCGATGCCCTGGTGCGGCGTACCACGGGGGAGGACCTGGCCGACCGCTTCGCCCGGATCGCCTCGGTCCACGGATGGGACGTGCACCTGCGGGTGCCGACGGCGGACCTGGGCCGGGTGGCGGACGTGGCGGCCGGTCGGGGCTGGCCGCAGGCCACTCTCGACGACCCCCGCTGGGCTCCGGCGTTGAGCCGGCCGCCGGGGCTGCTCGACCCGACGGTGCTCAACAGCCGCCGGTTCCGCCGCTGCTCCTTCCCGGCAGTCGCGGTCCACGCCAGCGCCCGCGGGCTGGCGCAGTTCTACGCGGACCTCGCGGCCGACGACGGGGCGGTCTCGCGCCTTCTCGGCTCCCAGCTCCACCGGTCGATGCTCACCGCTCAGGTCTCCGGTCACGACCGGCTGCTCGACCGGCAGGTCTCGTGGACGTTGGGCCTGCAGGTGGACGAGGAGGACGTCGGCATGGGGGGCGTGGGCGGCTGTTCCGCGTGGATCTCCTCCGCCGGCGGTGAGGCGGTCGGCGTGGTGACTCGCGGCCTCGGCGACCACGGCCTGGCCGACGAGGTCTGGGAGTCGCTGCGCTGACTCCCCGCAGCCTGACGGCCGTCCTGCCGTCAGTCTCGGAGGGTCTCGAGGAAGTCGGCGATCCGGCCGATGGCCTCGCTGAGCACGTCCACGTCCGGCAGGGTGACGAGCCGGAAGTGGTCGGGCTCGAACCAGTTGAAGCCGGTGCCGTGGGTGACGAGGATCTTCTTGGCCCGCAGCAGGTCGATGACGAACTGCTCGTCGTCCTTGATGTCGTAGACCTCGGGGTCGAGCCGAGGGAAGCAGTAGAGCGCCCCCTCAGGTTCGGTCGTGGAGACGCCGGGGATCTCGTTGAGCAGGCGCGCCGCGAGCTTGGACTGCTCGTAGAACCGGCCTCCCGGCACGATCAGCTCGCTGATCGACTGGTAGCCGCCCAGCGCGGTCTGGATCGCGTGCTGCGCCGGCACGTTGGCGCACATCCGCATGTTGGCCAGCAGCGTGAGGCCCTCGATGAAGTCGGTGGCCAGGTGCCTCGGGCCACTGATCATCACCCAGCCGGCGCGGTACCCGCAGACGCGGTAGGCCTTCGACAAGCCGCTGAAGGTCAGGCAGAGCACGTCTTCGTCGCACGCCTTGGCGGTGTGGTGGTGGACGGCGTCGTCGAAGATGATCTTCTCGTAGATCTCGTCGGCGAAGACCACGAGCCGGTGACGGCGGGCGATGTCCACCAGCGCCTCGACGGTGTCCTTGCTGTAGACCGCGCCGGTCGGGTTGTTGGGGTTGATGATGACCAGCGCGTGGGTGTCGTCGGTGATCTTGGCCTCGATGTCCTCGAGGTCAGGGCTCCATCCGTTGGTCTCGTCGCAGCGGTAGTGCACCGGGACCCCGCCGCACAGGGAAACCGCGCCGGTCCACAGTGGGTAGTCCGGGGCAGGGACGAGGATCTCGTTGCCGTCGTCGATGAAGGCCTGAAGCACCATCCCGATCAGCTCGGAGACGCCGTTGCCGATGAAGACGTCCTCGACGCTGGTGTCGACGAGCCCATGGCTCTGGTAGTACTGCGCCACCGCTGTCCGCGCCGAGTAGATGCCCTTGCTGTCGGCGTACCCCTGCGACTCCGGCAGGTTGTGGATCATGTCCGCCACGATCGCCTCGGGGGCCTCGAAGCCGAACGGCGCGGTGTTGCCGATGTTCAGCTTGAGGATCTTGTGCCCCTCGGCCTCGAGCCGTTGGGCCTCGACCAGGATGGGCCCACGCACGTCGTACCGGACGTTGCTCAGCTTGTTGCTCTGCCGGATCTGACGCATGGGCCGAGTATCCCATCCGACCGCAGGTGCAGGTGCGGTGACGACCCCGCCCGCTGATAGGGTCGAGTCGCTCGACATCCTTTAACGAGCCGTCCGGTGAGGCGGAGAAGGAGGCCCGAGGTGCCCCGTCATGTCCCCGCGCTGCTGGTCCTGGAGGACGGCCGCGCTTTCCGCGGAGAGTCGTTCGGAGCGGAGGGGGAGACGGTCGGCGAGGCCGTGTTCTCCACCGGCATGAGCGGCTACCAGGAGACCTTGACCGACCCGTCGTACCACCGCCAGGTGGTGGTGATGACCGCCCCCCACGTGGGCAACACCGGCATGAACGACGAGGACCCGGAGTCCCGGCGTGTCTGGGTGGCCGGCTACGTCGTGCGTGACCCGTCTCGGGTGCCGTCGAGCTGGCGGTCCCGGCGCTCGCTCGACGACGAGCTGCGCGACCAGGACGTCGTCGGCATCAGCGGCGTCGACACCCGGGCTCTCACCCGGCACCTTCGCGAGCGCGGCGCGATGCGCGTCGGCATCTCCACCACCGAGTCCGACCCCGACGCCCTGCTCGCCCGGGTCCGGGAGGCCGCAGAGATGGCGGGGCTCGAGCTGGCGGACGAGGTCACGACCGCCGAGGCCTACGTGGTGCCGGCGGTGGGTGAGCGCCGCTTCACCGTCGCCGCAGTCGACCTCGGCATCAAGGCGAACACGCCGCGGATGATGGCCGAACGCGGCATCGAGGTGCACGTGCTGCCCGCCACGGCGAGCATCGACGACGTCACGGCGGTGCAGCCGGACGGGCTGTTCTTCTCCAACGGTCCCGGTGACCCGTCCGCCACCACCGACCAGATCGAGCTGCTCCGGGCCGCGCTCGAGCGCGACATCCCCTACTTCGGGATCTGCTTCGGCAACCAGCTGTTCGGTCGCGCGCTCGGTTTCGGCACCTACAAGCTCAAGTACGGCCACCGCGGCATCAACCAGCCGGTCATGGACCGCACCACCGGCAAGGTCGAGGTCACCGCGCACAACCACGGCTTCGCCGTCGACGCTCCCCTGGACCGGTCCACCGAGACGCCGTACGGCGTCGCGACCGTGAGCCACGTCTGCCTCAACGACGACGTCGTCGAGGGGCTGGAGCTTCGAGACGCCGAGGGCAACCTGACGTCGTTCTCGGTGCAGTACCACCCCGAGGCCGCTGCCGGGCCCCACGACGCGGCCTACCTCTTCGACCGCTTCTGCGCGCTGATGTCTGACCGAAGCGAAACGAGAGTCGACGGAGGGCGGTGAGGTGCGGGGAGCGCGAGCGGCGAGCCTCGAAACCTCGTCGGGGAGGCAGGGAGGCGCCACAGGTTTCGTGGCTCGGGCTCCAGGGGCCCTCGCACCTCAACCACCGAGAAGACCTCGGACGCCGGGGGCACCTCAACCACCGAGTCCGGGGGGAACTGACATGCCGAAGCGGACGGACATCGAGAGCGTGCTGGTGATCGGCTCAGGGCCGATCATCATCGGGCAGGCGGCGGAGTTCGACTACTCCGGCACCCAGGCCTGCCGGGTCCTGAAGGAGGAGGGCCTTCGCGTCGTCCTGGTGAACTCCAACCCGGCGACGATCATGACCGACCCGGAGTTCGCCGACGCGACGTACGTGGAGCCGATCACTCCGGAGTTCGTGGAGATGGTGATCGCGCGCGAAGCAGAGCAAGGTCATCCGATCGACTGTCTCCTGGCGACGCTCGGTGGTCAGACCGCGCTGAACACCGCCATCTCGCTGGCCGAGAGCGGAGTGCTCGACAAGTACGGCGTGGAGCTGATCGGCGCCAACATCGAGGCGATCCACCGAGGCGAGAACCGCGAGTCGTTCAAGAAGATCGTGGAGGAGCTGGGAGCCGAGTCGGCGCGCAGCGCCATCTGCCACACCCTCGACGACTGCTTCGCGGCGGTGCTCGATGAGTCGGGCCTGGGCTTCCCCGTCGTCATCCGTCCCAGCTTCACCATGGGCGGAACCGGCTCGGGCATGGCCTACGACGAGGACGACCTGCGCCGCATCGCGGGCGCCGGCCTGGCGGCGAGCCCCACCACCGAGGTGCTCCTGGAGGAGTCGATCATCGGCTGGAAGGAGTACGAGCTGGAGGTGATGCGCGACAAGGCCGACAACGTCGTCATCGTCTGCAGCATCGAGAACCTCGACCCGATGGGCGTCCACACCGGGGACTCGATCACGGTCGCGCCGGCGATGACGTTGACCGACCGCGAGTACCAGCACCTGCGCGACCTCTCCATCGGCATCATCCGCTCGGTCGGGGTCGACACCGGCGGCTGCAACATCCAGTTCGCGGTCAATCCCGCCGACGGCCGCGTCGTGGTCATCGAGATGAACCCGCGGGTCTCGCGCTCGTCCGCCCTGGCCTCGAAGGCCACCGGCTTCCCGATCGCGAAGATCGCAGCGAAGGTCGCCATCGGCTACACCCTCGACGAGGTGCCCAACGACATCACCGCCGAGACCCCTGCGAGCTTCGAGCCGACGCTGGACTACGTGGTGGTGAAGGTGCCGAGGTTCGCGTTCGAGAAGTTCCCGGCCGCCGACACGACGCTGACCACGCACATGAAGTCCGTGGGCGAGGCGATGGCGCTGGGCCGCAACTTCACCGAGGCGCTGCAGAAGGCGCTGCGGAGCCTGGAGAGCAACCACGCGCCGTTCGACTGGTCGCACCGCGTCATCGAGCTCGACAAGAAGGCGCTGCTGGCCCAGATCAGTACTCCCCACGACGGCCGGCTGCGCAAGGTGATGGACGCGATGCGTGCCGGCGCCACCGCGCAGGAGATCCACGACGTCACCGGGATCGACCCGTGGTTCGTCGACCAGCTCAGCCTGATCAACGAGATCGCGCAGGAGGTCATCGCCGCACCCGAGCTCACCGCCGACCTCCTACGGCTGGCGAAGCGGCACGGCTTCTCCGACCACCAGATCGGGCGGATCCGGAACCTTCCCGAGGCCGTGGTGCGCGGCGTCCGGCACGCGCTCGGCATCCGGCCGGTCTACAAGACCGTCGACACCTGTGCGGCGGAGTTCGCGGCGCGCACGCCGTACCACTACTCCTCCTACGACGAGGAGACCGAGGTGGAGCCCCGCGAGCGGGCCGCGGTGATCATCCTGGGCAGTGGGCCCAACCGGATCGGGCAGGGCATCGAGTTCGACTACTCCTGCGTCCACGCCAGCCTCGCGCTGTCGCACAGCAAGGACGCCGGAGGCCTGTTGCCCGGCGGGGGCTACGAGACCGTCATGGTCAACTGCAACCCGGAGACGGTCTCGACCGACTACGACACCTCCGACCGGCTGTACTTCGAGCCGCTGACGCTGGAGGACGTGCTCGAGGTCTACCACGCCGAGCTCGCGGTCGGCCCCGTCGCCGGCGTGATCTGCCAGCTCGGCGGGCAGACCCCGCTGGGCCTCGCCCAGGGCCTCGAGGACGCCGGCGTCCCGGTCGTCGGCACCAGTCCGCACGCCATCGAGCTGGCGGAGGAGCGAGGCGCCTTCGGCCACCTGCTGGCCGGAGCCGGACTCACCGCCCCGAAGCACGGCATGGCCACGTCGTACGAGGAGGCCCGGCAGATCGCTGCCGAGATCGGATACCCGGTGCTGGTGCGGCCGTCGTACGTCCTGGGCGGGCGTGGCATGCAGATCGTGTACGGCGACGAGGCCCTGAGCGCCTACATCCAGGCGGCCACGGAGATCAGCCCCGACCGGCCGGTGCTCGTGGACCGCTTCATCGACGACGCCGTCGAGATCGACGTCGACGCGCTGTACGACGGGCACGAGCTCTACCTCGGCGGCGTGATGGAGCACATCGAGGAGGCGGGGATCCACTCCGGCGACTCTGCGTGCGCCCTGCCACCGATCACCCTGGGCGCCGGGGAGATCGACCGCATCCGTGAGGCCACCGAGGCGATCGCCAGCGGCATCGGCGTGGTCGGCCTGATCAACATCCAGTTCGCGCTCGGCTCCGACGTGCTCTACGTGCTCGAGGCCAACCCGCGCGCCAGTCGGACCGTGCCCTTCGTCTCCAAGGCCACCGGTGTCACGCTCGCCAAGGCGGCCTCGCGGATCATGCTCGGGGAGACGGTCGCGCAGCTGCGGGCCGAGGGCGCGCTCCCGGAGAGGGACGGCGGCCAGCTGCCCAGCGACGCCCCGATCGCGGTCAAGGAGGCGGTGATGCCGTTCAACCGTTTCCGGACTCCCGACGGCGCCTCGGTCGACACCGTGCTCGGCCCCGAGATGAAGTCGACCGGCGAGGTGATGGGCTTCGACGCCGCGTTCGGCGCCGCCTTCGCGAAGTCCCAGGCCGCCGCGTACGGCCCGCTCCCGACGCAGGGTCGCATCTTCGTCTCGATGGCCAACCGCGACAAGCGCACGATGATCTTCCCCGTCAAGGTGCTCTCCGAGCTCGGCTTCGAGATCCTCGCGACCCAGGGCACCGCCGAGGTGCTGCGCCGCAACGGCATCGAGGTCGGGCGTGGTGCGCAAGCACCACGAGGGCACCGGGCCGAACGGCGAGCCGACCACCATCGACCTCATCCGAGGCGGTGAGGTCGACCTCATCGTGAACACCCCGCACGGCGCGTCCAAGGGTGGAGCCTCGGTGCGCGTGGACGGCTACGAGATCCGCACCGCCGCGATCTTCAGCAACACCCCGTGCATCACCACTGCTCAGGGGCTGGCCGCGGCAGTGCAGGGGATCCAGGCACTGCGCAACCACGACATCGGCGTCCGTTCCCTGCAGGACTGGGCCGCGCGGTGACCGTGGTCGAGGCAGCGGAGACGCATCCCCGGAGCGGGACGCGGCGCATGACGGCGTACGACTGGGCCTTCGACCACCTTGCCGCGAGGGTCGACGCCGAGCTCGCGCACCACGTCGGGTTCCGCGCGGTGCGCACCGGTGCGCCGGTGCTGCGCCGCCGCGCCGAGCAGCTGCGGACCGAGCTGGCGCCGGTGCGCGCGATGGGCCTGGTGTTCCCCGGCCGCCTGGGCCTGGCCGCCGGTTTCGACAAGAACGCCCTCGGCGTCGACGCGTTCGCAGCACTCGGGTTCGGGCACGTCGAGATCGGCACGGTGACCGGCGAGCCGCAACCGGGCAACGACAAGCCGCGGCTGTTCCGGCTCCCGAAGGACCGCGCGGTCGTCAACCGCATGGGCTTCAACAACGACGGCGCCGAAGCGGTGGCTAGTCGGCTGGCCCGCCGACGCGACCGGCTGGGGGAGCGGAGCCGCGAGGTCGTCCTCGGCGTCAACATCGGCAAGACGAAGGCGGTGCCGGAGGACGGGGCGGTCGGCGACTACGAGAAGAGCGCCGGTCTGCTGGCGCCCTACGCCGACTACCTGGTCGTCAACGTGTCCTCGCCCAACACCCCCGGGCTTCGGGACCTCCAGTCCGTGGAGCGGCTGCGAGCCGTTGCTGCGGGCGGTGCGGGCGCGGGCCGACGACGCCACCGAGGACGAGCGGCCGGCGGGTGCCGCTGCTGGTGAAGATCGCTCCGGACCTGGCCGACGAGGACGTCGACGGGGTCGCCGACCTCGCGCTGTCCCTGCGCCTGGACGGGATCGTGGCGACCAACACCACCATCTCCCGCGACGGGCTGACCGCCGGCCCGGCCGCCGTGGCCGAGATCGGGTCCGGGGGCCTGAGCGGGCAGCCGCTCACCGCCCGCGCCGAGGAGGTGGTGCGACGGCTGCGAGGCCGCGTCGGCGCGGAGCTGTGCCTCGTCGGCGTCGGTGGCATCGGCACGCCCGAGCAGGCCCGTGCCCGGGTCGCGGCCGGCGCGACCCTGCTGCAGGCCTACACCGGCTTCATCTACGGCGGACCCGGCTGGCCGGCGCGCATCCAGCGCGCGGTCGACACCGCACGGCAGGAAGCCCGCTCATGACGTTCGGCACGCGTCTCGTGGAGGCCACCGCGGCGCGGGGCCCGCTCTGCGTCGGCATCGACCCGCACCCGTCGCTGCTCGAGGCCTGGGAGCTCGGCGACGGTCCGCAGGGCCTGGAGCGGTTCGCGATGACCGCGGTGGAGGCGCTGGCAGGCGAGGTCGCGATGCTCAAGCCGCAGTCGGCCTTCTTCGAGCGACACGGGGCGGCAGGCGTCGGGGTCCTGGAGCGCGTCATCGCCGGCGCCCGCGAGCTCGGTGCGCTGGTGCTGCTCGACGTGAAGCGCGGCGACATCGGGTCCACTGCCCAGGGGTACGCCGACGCCTACCTCGACCCCCGCTCCCCGCTCGCCTGCGACGCCATGACCGCGAGCCCCTACCTCGGCTTCGGGTCCCTGGAGCCGCTGCTGCGGACGGCTGAGCAGCACGGCACGGGGGTGTTCGTGCTGGCGCTCACCTCGAACCCCGAGGGGCCGCAGTTCCAGCACGCCCGCACGGCTGATGGCGCGACGGTTGCGGGGACGGTGCTGGCCGGCCTCGCTCGGCGCAACGGCGAGGCCGCGCCGCTCGGGTCGTTCGGCGCGGTCGTGGGCGCCACCATCGCGCGTCCCGAGGAGTCCCTCGACATCAACGGCCCGCTGCTGGTCCCAGGAGTCGGGGCCCAGGGGGGCACGGTCGAGAGCGTGCGCGCCGTCTTCGGGACGGCGTTGCGCAACGTGGTGCCGACCAGCAGCCGGGAGGTCCTGCGCGCGGGTCCCGAGCCCTCGGCGTTGCGCGCCTCCGCCGGGCGCAGCAACGACGAGTTCCAGGCGCTGCTGCGATGAGGCGCCGTTCCGGCGCTCGCGCCCTCGTCGTCGTGGCGGCCGTGCTGGCGGGGCTGGCCACCACATCCTGTGGCGGCGACCCGGACGACGGCTACTGCGACACGCTCCGCGAGGAGGCGCAGGTGCTCGGCGACCTCGCGGAGAGGGCGGACACCGGGGACGGCGAGGACAGCGACGTGGTCGGCCCGACGCTGGAGTCGCTGCGTCGACTCGCCGACGAGGCGCCGGCCGAGCTGGAGGACGAGTACGCCACGCTGGTCTATGCCTGGGAGGGGCTCGACGAGGCAGTGGAGGAGACCGGCCTCCAGCCCGCCCAGCTGGAGCCGGGACGCGTCCCGGACGGCGTCGACCGCCGAGCAGTGCGCCGCCTGAGGCAGACCGCGCGAGCCATGCTCTCGGCGCGAGTGACCGATGCCGCTGCCGGGATCGAGGACCACGCCTCGCAGGTCTGCGACGTCGAGCTCGACGTGTGATGTCCGCGACGTTCCGGCTGTTTGCGGCGCGGGGAGTCGCTCACTAGATTCGGACCCTGACCCCACCCACCCACCCACCCACCGACCCCGAGGCAGGACTGCAGTGGCGTTGCCGCGACTGACCCCCGAACAGCGACAGGCGAACCTCGACAAGGCCGCGGCCTCGCGCCGTGAGCGAGCCGGGGTGAAGAACCGGCTGAAGCACTCCGGTGCCTCGCTGGCCGAGGTCCTGGACCAGGGACAGTCCCACGAGGTGATCGGCAAGATGCGGGTCGTCGACCTGCTGCAGGCGATGCCCGGCGTCGGCAAGGTCCGCGCCCGCCAGATCATGGAGCGGTTGGGCATCTCCGAGAGCAGGCGGGTTCGGGGTCTGGGCGTCAACCAGGTGACCGCGCTGAAGCAGGAGTTCGCCGAGCGCGACGGCCAGGTGTGAGCCTTCCCGGCCAGGGGCCCGGCCCGCGGCCCTCTCGGCTCGCGGTCCTGGCCGGGCCGACGGCCGTCGGCAAGGGCACCATCGCGGCGTACGTGCGCCGCCACCACCCGGAGATCTGGATCTCGGTGTCGGCCACCACGCGCAGGCCGCGGCCCGGTGAGGTCGACGGGGAGCACTACCACTTCGTGACCGACGCGGAGTTCGACCGGATGGTCACCGACGGCGAGATGCTGGAGTGGGCCGTGGTCCACGGCGCCGCGAAGTACGGCACCCCACGCATCCCCGTGGACGCAGCCCTCGCGCAGGGGCGGCACGCGCTGCTCGAGATCGACCTGCAGGGCGCGCGCCAGGTGCGCCGGACGATGCCGGAGGCGCTCTTCATCTTCCTGGCGCCCCCGTCGTGGGAGGAGCTGGTCTCGCGACTGGTCGGCAGGGGAACCGAGACCGACGCCGAACGGCGACGGCGCCTGGAGACCGCTCGGGAGGAGCTGGCGGCCGAACCCGAGTTCGACGTCACCGTGGTGAACACGGAGATTCGGTCGGCGGCGGAGGAGTTGGTAGCCTTGATCCTGGATCCACCTGCGCGTTGAGTGCTGCGCGACCGCCGGTCCGCCCGAGCCTGCCGCTCCTGCTCCTGCCGCTTCCCATCACCGCAACGCCGACAACGAACTGTGAGGCTGACACACGTGTCGACCAATCCCGTCGCCGAGGGCATCACCAACCCCCCCATCGACGAGCTGCTGACCAAGACCGACTCGAAGTACCGGCTGGTCCTGTACAGCGCCAAGCGCGCCCGCCAGATCAACGCCTACTACTCCCAGCTGGGCGAGGGCCTGCTCGAGTACGTCGGGCCGCTGGTCGACACCCACGTGCAGGAGAAGCCGCTCTCGATCGCGCTCCGCGAGATCAACGACGACCTGCTCACCTGCGAGGACTACGACCCCGACACCGAGCCGGTCGCCGGAGACCAGCCCGCCGTCCAGCCCACGGTGGTCGACCCCGAGGCGGACTTCGACCTCTGACCTGACCCGCGACCAGGTGCGGCAGGGCGCGGTCGCCTGCGATGCTGGATCCCATGCAGCCCGACGTCAGCCCCGCCCCCGATGCCGACGCCGCTGGAGCGGCCCCCCGGGTGGTCCTCGGGGTGAGCGGCGGCATCGCCGCCTACAAGGCGTGTGAGCTGCTGCGCCGGTTCACCGAGAGCGGCCACGACGTGACGGTGGTGCCCACGGCCGCCGCCCTCGAGTTCGTCGGAGCACCGACCTGGGCGGCGCTGTCGGGCAAGCCCGTCTCCGCCGACGTGTGGGCACAGGTGCATGAGGTGCCGCACGTCGCGATCGGCCGACAGGCCGACCTCGTGGTGGTCGCTCCGGCGACGGCCGACCTGTTGGCGAAGGCCGCGAACGGCCTCGCCGACGACCTGCTCACCAACACCCTCCTCACCGTCCGTTGCCCCGTGGTGCTGGCCCCCGCGATGCACACCGAGATGTGGGAGCACCCCGCCACGCGGGCCAACGTGGAGACGTTGCGCACCCGCGGGGTCGTCGTGCTGGAGCCGGCCGTGGGCCGACTCACCGGGGCCGACACCGGCAGGGGCCGGCTTCCCGACCCCGCCGAGATCTACCAGCTGGCGCTCGACGTGCTCGCCGGTGAGGGCCAGGGCGACCGCCAGGACCTGTCCGGCCGGCGCGTGGTGGTCAGCGCCGGAGGAACACGCGAGTACCTCGACCCGGTGCGATTCCTCGGCAACCGGTCCTCGGGACTGCAAGGGGTCGCCCTGGCCCGAGCAGCGGCCGCTCGCGGGGCGAAGGTGACCCTGGTGGCGGCCAACGTCGCGCTCCCGGACCCGGCCGGCGTCGACGTCGTCCGGGTCGAGACCACCCAGCAGCTGGGGGAGGCGGTCCGCTCCGCGGCCACCGACGCCGACGCCGTCGTCATGGCCGCGGCACCGGCGGACTTCCGGCCGGCGTCGACGAGCCCGGCCAAGATCAAGAAGTCCCACGACGGGACCGCGCCCGCCGTGGAGCTGGTGCAGAACCCCGACATCCTCGCCGACCTGGCCGCCGACCGTGCGGGTCCCGGCCAGGTGGTGGTCGGCTTCGCCGCCGAGACCGGCGACGCCGACCGGAGCGTCCTCGAGCACGCCAGGGCGAAGCTGGCCCGCAAGGGGTGCGACCTGCTGGTGGTCAACGACGTGAGCGAGGGCAAGGTGTTCGGGCAGGACCACAACGAAGCGGTCCTGCTCGACGCCGACGGTGGTGCCCACCACGTCCCCCACGGCTCGAAGACCGCCCTGGCCCACGCCGTCTGGGATGCGGTCGCGTCTCGCTGGGAGAGCGTCGGCTGACCTCGCGCACACCCTGGTTAGGGTGGGAGCGACCCTGACCCGCTGCGACCCGCAGCCAGACGTGGGGCGCCAGCCCTGGACCAAGGAGCTCGTGAACGTGACCGGACGACTGTTCACCTCGGAATCAGTGACCGAGGGGCACCCGGACAAGATCGCCGACCGGATCAGCGACACCGTCCTCGACCACCTGATGGCGCACGACGGCGACCGAGCCCGGCTGCGGACGGCCGTCGAGACCCTGCTCACCACCGGGCTGGTCGTCGTGGCCGGCGAGGTGCGGACCAACGCCTACGCCCCGGTCGCCGAGCTGGTGCGCAAGGTCATCCTCGACATCGGCTACGACTCCTCGGAGAAGGGCTTCGACGGGCACAGCTGCGGGGTGACCGCGGCGATCGGCGCGCAGTCGGTCGACATCGCAGCCGGCGTGGATGCGGGTCACGAGAGCCGCGTCGGTTCGTCCGAGGACGAGATCGACAAGCGTGGCGCCGGTGACCAGGGCCTGATGTTCGGCTACGCCTGCGACGACACCCCCGAGCTGATGCCGCTGCCGATCATGGTCGCCCAACGGCTGGCCGAGCGACTGACCGAGGTGCGCAAGGACGGCACGCTCGACTACCTGCGGCCCGACGGCAAGACCCAGGTCACCATCGAGTACGACTCCGAGGACCGTCCGGTGCGGGTCGACACTGTGGTGCTCTCCACCCAGCACGCGGAGGGCATCAGCCACGCCCAGCTGGAGGCCGACATCAAGGAGCATGTCCTCGACCACGTGCTGGCCTCCTTCGACCTGCCGTCCGACGGCTACCGGATGCTCGTCAACCCGACCGGCAAGTTCGTGGTCGGCGGCCCGATGGGCGACGCCGGGCTGACCGGCCGCAAGATCATCGTCGACACCTACGGCGGCATGGCGCGCCACGGCGGCGGCGCCTTCTCCGGCAAGGACCCGTCGAAGGTCGACCGTTCCGCGGCGTACGCGATGCGCTGGGTGGCGAAGAACGTCGTGGCTGCCGGGCTGGCTCGCCGGTGCGAGGTGCAGGTGGCCTACGCGATCGGCAAGGCCTCGCCGGTGGGTCTCTACGTGCACACCTTCGGCACCGGCGTGGTGGCCGACGAGCTGATCCAGAAGGCGGTGCTGGAGGTCTTCGACCTGCGTCCCGCCGCGATCATCCGCGACCTCGACCTGCTCCGTCCGATCTACGCCCAGACCTCGGCGTACGGCCACTTCGGTCGCGAGCTGCCGGACTTCACCTGGGAGCGCACCGACCGGGTCGACCAGCTGCGCACCGCTGCCGGCATCTGAGGCGCCACCGGGCGTGCCCGCGCCTGTCGGGGGCGGGTGGTTGACTCGGCGACGATGGACGGCGAGGGCTCGCACGACGGCGACGTAGGGGAGCAGTTCGACCTGCTCCCCGAGTTGGCGCGGGTGCGCGAGCAGGCTCAACGGGCCAGCGAGGCGACCGTCGCCAGGGAGCAGGCACCGGCCGTGGCGTCGGCGCCGGAGCTGCCGGTGGCCCGGGTGCTGGTCGATCTGCCGCTGGCCCACCTCGACCGCGAGTTCGACTACCTGGTGCCGGCTCGGCTGCACGACCAGGTGGTCGCGGGGTCCCGGGTCAAGGTGAGGTTCGCCGGCCAGGACGTGGACGGGTTCGTGGTCGAGCGGACTGCCCGCTCGGAGCACGACGGCCCGCTGCGGCCGCTGCGGCGCGCCGTCAGTGCGGAGCCGGTGCTGACCCCGCAGGTGGCGCGGTTGTCCGCCCTGGTCGCGGCCAGGTATGCCGGCACCCGCTCCGACGTGCTGCGGCTGGCGCTCCCGCCGAGGCATGCCCGGGTGGAGAAAGAGCCACCGGGCGGGGCCCCCGCGGGAAGCCTGCCGGCGCCTGGTCGCGCCGGGTGGGCCGACTACGCCGGCGGGGTCGACCTCCTCGAGCGGCTGCGGGACGGCTCGACGCCCCGGGCGGTCTGGACGTGCCTGCCCGGTGAGGACTGGGCGGCGGCCTTGGCCACTGCGGCCGCGACCACGCTCCTCAGCGGGCGCGGGTCGGTGGTCTGCGTGCCCGATCACCGCGACCTGGCCCGGCTCGATGCCGCCATGACCGCCTGCCTCGGTGCAGGCCGCCATGTCCAGCTCAGCGCGGACCTCGGCCCCGCCGCCCGCTACCGCTCGTTCCTGCGCGTCGTGCGTGGGGAGGTGCAGGTGGCGATCGGCACCCGGGCTGCGGCGTACGCCCCCGTCGCGGACCTGGGGCTCGTCGCGGTCTGGGACGACGGCGACGACCTGCTGGCCGAGCCGAGAGCGCCGTACCCCCATACCCGTGAGGTGCTGCTGCTGCGTGCCCATGACGAGGGAACCGCGGTGATCCTCGGTGCTCGGGCGCGCAGCGTCGAGGCCTCGATGCTGGTCGAGACCGGATGGGCTCGCGAGGTGGTGGCCGATCGTGCGCTCGTGCGAGCACGCGCTCCGCGGGTCGTCGTCACCGGCGCCACCGACCACGACCTGGCCCGAGACCCGTGGGCCAGGTCGGTGCGGATGCCTGCCGAGGTGCATCGCACCATCACCGCAGCGCTCCAGCATGGGCCGGTGCTGGTGCAGACGCCTCGGACGGGCTACGCGGTCTCCCTGGCCTGCGACACCTGCCGCACCCCTGCCCGTTGCCCGCAGTGCCACGGCCCGCTACAGCAGCCGCGGGCGCACGTACCACCCTCGTGCCGCTGGTGCGGCACCGTGCCCGACGGCTTGCGGTGCCCCGAATGCGGCAGTGCCGGACTGCGGGCACCCGTGCTGGGGGAGCGACGCACGGCCGAGGAGCTCGGGCGGGCCTTCCCGGGCACCGCGGTACGACGCTCCAGTGCAGAACGGGTGCTCGACGAGGTTGGGTCCGACCCCGTCATCGTGGTCGCGACGCCCGGTGCCGAACCGCCGGCCGCGGGCGGCTACGCCGCCGTGGTCCTGCTCGACACCTGGCTGATGCTGGCCCGGCCCGACCTCCGGACGGCCGAGGAGTCGCTGCGGCGCTGGCTGGGCGCGGCGTCGCTGGCTCGGTCGGCCTCGGACAGCGGAACCGTCGCGGTGGTCGGGGACCCGGCACTGCCGGTGGTGCAAGCCTTGGTCCGGTGGGACCCGGCCGGCTTCGCGGCTCGCGAGGCCCGGGAGCGGGGCGAGGCCCACCTGCCGCCGGCGTCGCGCCTGGCGGTGCTCACCGGGCAGCACGAGGAGCTCGACGAGGTGGTCGGAGCACTGCGACTGCCGCCGGGAGCCGAGGTGCTGGGGCCGGCCCCGGACCCGGTCGCCGACGACGGGGAGACCGAGCGTGTCGTGGTGCGGGTCCCCCGCGCTCACGGAGCTGCGTTGTCGGGCGCCCTGCGCGAGGTCGCCGGGGTGCGGGCGGCGCGCAGGCGGCCCGCCGTACGCGTGCAGGTCGACCCCTGGTCACTTCCGTAGACTGACCCGTCGTCCCGTTCCCGCGGCGGGTCCCGACCACATCGCACCAGCACCGCACAGGAGGAGCGCCCGTGGCCGTCCAGCCCATCCGGCTCTTCGGCGATCCGGTGCTGCGCACCAAGGCCGAGCCCGTCGTCGACTTCGACGCCGAGCTTCGCCGCCTGGTCAAAGACCTCACCGACACCATGCTGGACGCCCCGGGCGCGGGCCTGGCAGCACCCCAGCTCGGGGTGAGCATGCGCGTGTTCACCTGGCACGTCGACGGCGAGCTCGGGCACCTGGTCAACCCCGACCTCACCCTCTCCGAGGAGTGCCAGGACGGGGAGGAAGGGTGCCTCTCCATCCCCGACCTGACCTTCGACTGCCGGCGCGCGATGAGTGTGGTCGCCCGCGGCTTCGACATGTACGGCGAGCCCGTCACCATCGAGGGATCCGACCTGCTGGCCCGTGCGATCCAGCACGAGACCGACCACCTCGACGGGATCCTGTTCGTCGAACGGCTGGACCGGGAGACGCGCAAGGCAGCGATGCGCGCGATCCGCGAAGCGGAGTGGTTCGGGGGCGCCCGACCGACGGTCAGGGTCAGCCCGCACCCGACCCGTGGACTGGGGCTCTGAGAGCGATGCGGGTCGTCTTCGCCGGCACACCCGAGGTCGCGCTGCCCTCGTTGCGGGCGATCGCCGACAGCCCTCACGAGCTGGTGGGGGTGGTCACCCGCCCGGACGCCCCCGCTGGTCGGGGGCGGCGGCTGACTCCATCGCCGGTCGCCGCGCTCGCCGACTCGTTGGGTCTGCCGGTGCTCAAGCCGGGTCATCCTCGGGAGCCCGGGTTCCAGGAGGAGCTGCGACGGTTGGCGCCCGACTGCTGCCCGGTCGTCGCCTACGGGGCGATCCTGCCTCGCTCCGTCCTCGACATCCCGGCCCACGGCTGGGTCAACCTGCACTTCTCGGTGCTGCCCGCCTGGCGCGGCGCTGCCCCGGTGCAACGCGCGCTCTGGGCCGGCGACGAGTTCACCGGGGCGACCACGTTCCGGATCGTGCCTGAGCTCGACGCGGGCCCCACGTACGGCGTGCTCACCGAGCGGGTCCGCCCGTCCGACACCGCCGGTGACCTGCTGGGACGACTTGCCGAGGCCGGAGCGCCCCTCCTGGTGGCGACCCTCGACGGCATCGACGCCGACCGGCTGGAGGCCCGGCCCCAGCCCGACGACGGGGTCACGCTGGCGCCGAAGGTCGATGTCGCCGAGGCCGAGGTGGTCTGGGGCCGACCTTCCTACGCCGTCGACCGGCAGGTCCGGGCGTGCACGCCGGCGCCTGGCGCCTGGACGACCCACGCCGGTCAACGGCTCAAGCTCGCCCCGGTCTCCGTGGACCCCGAAGGTCCCCCGCTGGAGCCCGGCGAGGTGGGAGTCACCAAGCACACCGTGCACGTCGGCACCGGCAGTGAACCGGTGCTGCTGGGACGTGTCCGCCCGTTCGGCCGCAAGGAGATGCCGGCAGCCGACTGGGCGCGCGGCACTCGGCTCGCTGACGGGGCCCGCCTCGGTGTCGACCCGCCGGAGCCGACGGCGTGAGCCGATCGGAGCGACGACGACCGAGCCGGCCACCGGCGGCACGGACGAAGGTCGACCCGGCGCGGAGGGTTGCCTACGAGGTGCTGCGAGGAGTCAGCGAGGACGACGCCTACGCGAACCTGCTGCTGGCCACACGACTGCGAGCCCATGGTCTCTCGGGGCGCGACGCGGCCTTCGCCACCGAGCTGACCTCCGGTGCGTTGCGACGCCGAGGCACCTACGACCAGGTGATCGCAACCGGCGCCCGCCGTCCGGTCGCCTCGATCGACCCCGCGGTCCTCGACGCGTTGCGGCTGGGGGCGCACCAGCTGCTCGCGATGCGGGTGCCGGCGCATGCCGCCGTGGACACCACCGTCGAGCTCGTCCGGTCCGAGGTGGGGCACCGCGCCGTGGGCTTCACCAATGCCGTGATGCGACGGGTGGGGGAGGCCGACTGGGGAGAGTGGGTACGCCGGCTCGCTCCGGATCCGGGCGGCGACCCGCGAGGCTTCGCTGCCGTCGAGCACGCCCATCCGCGGTGGGTCGTCGACGCTTTCGTGGACGCGCTCGCCGCGTCGTCGGTCGCCGGCGTGGGAGAGCTCGACGAGCTGCTGGCGGCAGACAACGAGGCCCCCCGGGTCACCCTGGCCGCCCGACCCGGGCTGGTCGGACGCGACGACCTCGCGGCGGGGCTGCCGGAGGCGTCGGCGACCCGGTGGTCGCCGTACGGCGTGACGCTGGGCGGGGGGGCGCCGTCCGACATCGGCGCGGTCGCCCGTGGCCAGGCCGGGGTCCAGGACGAGGGATCCCAGCTCGTGGCGCTCGCTCTGCTGGGCGCGCAGGTCGACCCCGACCGGCTCTGGCTCGACGCGTGCGCGGGACCTGGCGGCAAGGCCGCGCTGCTCGCGGGCCAGGCAGCGCTGCACGGCGCCTGGCTCGTGGCGGCCGACCGCTCCGAGCACCGTGCTGACCTGGTGTCCGCCGCGGTGCGAGCCGGGGCCGGGTGCCTCGGGGTCGTCGTGGCCGACGGCACCCGGCCCCCGTGGCGGGACGGCAGCTTCGACCGGGTGCTGGTGGACGCGCCCTGCACCGGGCTGGGCGCGCTGCGTCGGCGTCCCGAGGCGCGGTGGCGCCGCCGTCCCGAGGACCTCGCCGACCTCACCCGACTCCAGTGTCACCTGCTGCACCGGGCGCTGGACGTCACCCGTCCCGGCGGGGTCGTGGCCTACTCGACGTGCTCACCGGTGCTGGCCGAGACCGCGGACGTCGTCCGCGCGGTCATGAGCGAGCGCACCGACGTCGAGCTCGAAGACGCTCAGGCCAGCCTCACCGCCGCCGCGGGGGTCGAGGTGCCCGACTGTGTGGGCCCGCTCGAGGGGACCGTGCAGCTGTGGCCGCATCGGCACGGCACCGACGCGATGTTCCTGGCGGTGCTGCGACGCCGCTGATCCGGCCGCGAGCCCGAGCGCGCCCTCAGGTGTCGCGCTGCCCGCGCTCGTGGCTGCCCGAGTCGACGTGCCCAGCGGCGGCGTCGGGCTCGGGGTCCCGGAGGGCGCGATCGTAGTGGGGCGAGTAGTCGTCGGCCTTGTGGTCGACCTCGGGATCCAGCTTGTCCGCGGCCCGGACCTGGTCCTCGGTCTCGGCTTCGTGGGCGTCCACCACCCCGCGCTTCTCACGCGCCATGCGCTCGGCGCGATCGGCCTCCAGACGCGTCTGCTCCGCCTGCTCCTCGGCGGCGCGGGCCGCGGCTCGTTCGTCGCCGAGGCCGGTGACCTGCTCGCGTGCCTGCGCGCGCAGCTCCTCGGCCTGGCCGGCGTGCCTGTCCTTGCGGCGCTTGCCGCCCTGCTGAAGGGCAAGCCCCAGCAGGGCAAGGACCACGATCGCGACGACGACGATGATCACGATGGTCATGGTGTCCACAGGGGGCTCCCTCTCTCCGGTGCGGTCTGCTCCTCGTGTACCCAGCAGGGGACGGCGGCAACCGCGGCGCTGCGTAGGATGCCGACACCATGGGTATCCAGATCGCTCCTAGCCTGTTGTCGTGCGACTTCGCCCACCTCGCCGACGAGGCCGGGCGGGTCGCCAACGCCGACTGGCTGCACGTCGACGTGATGGACAACCACTTCGTGCCGAACCTCACCGTGGGGGTGCCGGTCGTCGAGGCGTTGGGCCGGGCGGTCGACACCCCGATGGACGTGCACCTGATGATCGAGGACCCCGACCGGTGGGCGCCGGCGTACGTCGAGGCCGGGGCACGCTCGGTGACCTTCCACGTCGAGGCGGCCACCGCGCCGGTGCGGCTGGCCCGGGAGCTGCGCTCTGCTGGTGCGCGGGCCGGCATGGGGTTGCGGCCCGCCACCCCGGTCGAGCCCTACGAGGATCTGCTGCCCGAGCTCGACATGCTGCTGGTGATGACGGTCGAGCCGGGTTTCGGCGGCCAGAAGTTCCTCGACCTGTGCCTCCCCAAGATCCGTCGCGCTCGGCAGCTGATCGATCGCCACGGTCTCGACCTCTGGCTACAGGTGGATGGTGGGGTCTCGCTCGACACGATCGAGCGGTGCGCCGAGGCCGGCGCCGACATGTTCGTCGCCGGATCGGCGGTCTTCGCCGCCGACGACCCGGGCGCGATGGTCGATCGGCTCCGCGAGGCGGCCGCCGCGTCCTGAGACGGCTCCGGTGCAGTCAGCGCAAGGCGGCTCGCACCAGCTGCCCGAACCGGTCCACGTCACCCCCACAGCCGTCCAGCTCCCCGTCGTCCAGCAGCACCTCGAGGCTCCCTCGCCGCTCCACCAGCACCACCGGAAGCCGCAGGACACGCACGGCCTCGGCCTCGGCGGTGTCGAGCTCGTCCCGGTGGCGGAGGTCGAACCGGACGCCCAGGGAGGCCACCAGCGCGTCCCAGGCGGGGCGACGTCGCAGCGGGGAGTGGGTGATGTCGCACAGCGAGCAGTGCCTCCGACCCAGCAGCTTGCCGACGACGTAGCTGACCTCGCCCCGCAGCGACCCGTCGGCGTCGTACACGCCGAGCAGCCGCTGCAGTGGTGGAGGGCTCACCCGGCAAGCGTGGCAGCCACTGCAAACGGGTGACCGGGAGGACCGGCGTCGGAGCGGGTGTCGGCGCACTCGGTCGACGCGGGAGAGGTGACGCTGGTCGCACCTGCGCGACGGTGCCGCGGCCGTTGTGGCAGGCTTGGACCACGAGCGACGTGCTCGCGTGCTCTGGGGTCGGTGGAAGTCCGAACCGGCGGTGACAGCCCGCGACCCGGCCACTGCGGTGGCCGGTTGACCAGGTGGAACTCCTGGACCGACGGTCAAAGTCCGGATGGGAAGCGCACGCGGCGTCACGGCGTACGACGAGTGCGTGCGCCGCGACCGCCGGTCCCTTCCTCCCCCGTGCCGAGAGCGCACGGCGCCGCGAGTGCACCAAGGCGGGACGGACGAGGACAGATGAGCGGGTTCAGCGAAGCCGAGAGGGCCGCGATGCGGCGTGCGCTGGCGGTCGCAGCGACCCCCGGGGTCCCGCTGGGGCCGAACCCGCGCGTCGGGTGCGTCCTCCTCGACACCGAGGGCCGGCAGCTGGCCGAGGGTCATCACCGGGGCGCCGGGACGCCGCACGCGGAGGTCGCTGCACTGGCGGCGCTCCGGGGCGCGGGTGGCGATGCCCGTGGGCTCACCGCGGTGGTGACGCTCGAGCCCTGCGACCACACCGGGCGTACGGGTCCCTGCACCCAGGAGCTCATGGCGGCGGGGGTCGCCCGCGTGGTCTACGCCCTCGACGACTCGACCCCGGAGGCTTCAGGGGGAGCGGCGACGCTGCGAGGTCACGGAGTCGACGTGGTCCGCGGGCTCGCCACGGCGGAGGCGGAGGCGCTCAACCGGCACTGGCTCTTCGGGTTGCAGCACGGGCGTCCCTTCGTGACGTGGAAGTTCGCGGCCGGCCTCGACGGGCGCAGCGCCGCGGCCGACGGCACCAGCAGGTGGGTGAGCAACGGCGCATCCCGGGAGGACACCCATCGGCGGCGGGCGCAGGCCGACGTGATGATGGTCGGCACGGGGACCGTCCTGGTCGACGACCCGTGGCTGACCGTCCGCCACGGTGAGCAGCCGTTGCCGCGCCAGGAGCAACCGCTGCGAGTCGTCGTGGGCGAGCGAGCACTTCCGCCGCGTGCGCGGGTGCTGGACGAGGCGGCGGAGACCTGGGTGACCGGCACTCGCGACCTTCCCCGGGTGCTGGACCGGCTGTTCGACCAGGGCCGACGCCACGTGTTCCTCGAGGGCGGCCCCGGACTGGCGGGAGCGTTCGTGGCCGCGGGGCTGGTCGACGAGGCCGTCGCCTACGTCGCGCCGCTGCTGATGGGGGGCGGCGTCCATGCCGTCGAGGGGCTCGACATCGCCACCATCGGCGACGCCCAGCGGTTCGACGTGCTCGAGGTGACCCCGCTCGGGGAGCCCCCACAGCTCGACGTCCGCCTGGTCCTGCGCCCGCACGCCCGGCCTTCCCCGGCGTCGGTGAGGGTACCGAGCACGACCGCTTCTGATGCCGTCCGGCGGGAGAGCCGTCACGAGGAGGAGTCCTGATGTTCACCGGAATCGTGGAGGAGCTCGGCGCCGTCGAGGCGATCGAGGACCTGCCCGACGCGCTGCGCTTGACGGTGCGCGGCCCCCTGGTCGTCTCGGACGCGACCCCCGGCGACTCGATCGCGGTGGACGGTTGCTGCCTGACCGTGGTCTCGCGAGCGCAAGAGAGCTTCACCGCCGACGTGATGAAGGAGACCCTCGACAAGACCAGCCTGGGGGCGCTGCGACTCGGCAGCCAGGTCAACCTCGAGCGCGCCGCCACCCTGTCCACCCGCCTGGGCGGCCACGTCGTGCAGGGCCACGTCGACGGGGTGGGCGACATCGTCAACCGCGCCCGGAGCGAGCACTGGGAGGTCGTCGAGATCTCGCTGCCTCCCGGCCTCGGCCGCTACCTGGTCGACAAGGGCTCGGTCACGGTGGACGGCGTCTCGCTCACCGTGGTGCGGGTCGACGACGATCGCCGTACCTTCACGGTCTCGCTCATCCCGGAGACGCTGGAACGCACGACCCTCGGGGCCAAGGTGGCCGGGGACCCGGTCAACCTCGAGGTCGACGTGATCGCCAAGTACGTCGAGCGCCTGCTGCCCCCCAGGCTGCTGGGCCAGGCCGGGGAGGAGCGCTGATGTCCGCGCAGGACAAGGTCCGGCTCGACTCCGTCGAGGACGCCGTCGCCGACGTGGCTGCCGGGAAGCCGGTGATCGTCGTCGACGACGAGGACCGCGAGAACGAGGGTGACATCATCTTCGCCGCCGCCAAGGCCACCCCGGAGCTGATGGCGTGGACGATCAGGCACAGCTCGGGGGTCATCTGCGTACCGATGCCGGCGGCGATGCTGGACCGGCTGGAGATCCCGTTGATGACCCCGCACAACCGGGACCGGATGCGCACCGCCTACACCATCTCCGTCGACGCCCGCGACGGCGTCACCACCGGGATCAGCGCGGCGGACCGCGCCCACACCGTGAAGACGCTGGCCGACTCGGCCACCGAGTCGCGAGAGCTGACCCGCCCCGGGCACGTGTTCCCGCTGCGCTACCGCGACGGGGGGGTGCTGACCCGGCGCGGCCACACCGAGGCCGCCGTCGACCTGGCGAGCCTGGCCGGACTCACGCCGGTCGGGGTGCTGGTGGAGGTCGTCAACGACGACGGCAGCATGAAGCGGGGGCAGGGGCTGCGCGAGTTCGCCGACGAGCACGACCTTCGGCTGGTCTCGATCGACCAGCTGGTCCACCACCGGCGGCGGACCGAGAGCCACGTGCGTTGCGTCGCCGAGACCCGCCTGCCCACCAGGTACGGCGACTTCACCGCCTTCGGCTACCGCATCGAGATCGACGGGTCGGAGCATGTCGCGCTGGTCTACGGCGACCCGCGACGACTGGGGGAGGAGGACGCCGTCCTGTGCCGCGTCCACTCGGAGTGCCTGACCGGTGACGTCTTCGGGTCCTCACGCTGTGACTGCGGGCCTCAGCTCGAGGAGGCGATGGAGCGCATCGTTGCCCGAGGCAGCGGTGTCGTGGTCTACCTGCGAGGCCACGAGGGTCGGGGGATCGGTCTGCTGGCCAAGCTCCAGGCCTACGAGCTCCAGGACGGCGGTCGCGACACCGTGGACGCCAACCTCGACCTCGGTCTCCCCGCGGACGCCCGCCACTACGGCGCGGCCAGCCAGATCCTCAAGCACCTCGGCGTGCGGGCGGTACGGCTGCTCACCAACAACCCGGCCAAGACCGAGGGTCTGGAGGCCTACGGCGTCCCGGTGGTCGAGCGGATGGCCCTGACCCCGCACCCCAACGACCACAACATCGCCTACCTGCGCACCAAGCGGGAGCGCATGGGCCACGACCTGCCCGACTCGGTGCTGGGCTCCGCCGGGCCCGAGCGCACCGCCGCCGGGCCCCGGTTCGAGCCCGGGTTCGAGCCTGGTGTCACCGATGCCCTGCTGGCCCCGGAAGATCCGGACGACCCGCTCAGCCACATCGCGCCGTCCCCGGCCCCGACCACCCAACCCGGCACCGAGTCACCAGGAGACCATCGATGAGCGGACCAGGTTCCCCCACGCTGCGCTACGGGTCCCAGCCAGTCGACTGCAGCGACCTCCGGGTCGCCGTGGTGGCCTCGAGCTGGCACGACCGCGTGATGGCGGGCCTCATCACCGGCGCGGAGCGGGCGATGGCGGACTTCTCCGCCACCGCCGAGGTGGTCCGGGTCCCGGGCTCGTTCGAGCTCCCCGTGGTCGCGGCCGAGCTGGCCGAGTCCCACGACGCGGTGGTCGCGCTCGGAGTGGTGATCCGCGGCGGCACCCCTCACTTCGACTACGTCTGTCGCTCGGCCACCGACGGCCTCACCCGCGTCGCGGTCGACCACCGGGTGGCGGTCGGCTTCGGTCTTCTCACCTGTGACGACGAGCAGCAGGCGATCGACCGAGCCGGCCTCGACGGGTCCCAGGAGGACAAGGGCTACGAGGCGACCGTGGCGGCGCTGCTCACCGCCCGCACCCTGCGCGACCTGCGTCGATAGGCTGAGCCGGTGAAGTCGTTCGAGGAGCTGTGGGCCGAGCTCGGCGAGAAGGCGTCGACCCGTGCGCCGGGGTCGCGCACGGTGGCCGAGCTCGACGCCGGCGTCCATGCCATCGGCAAGAAGCTCGTCGAGGAGGCCGCCGAGGTCTGGATGGCCGCCGAGCACGAGACCCCGGCCCGGACGGCGGAGGAGATCAGCCAGCTGCTCTACCACGCGCAGGTGATGATGCTGGCGGCCGGACTCTCCCTCGACGACGTCTACGAGCACCTGTGAGGAACCACCGATGAGCGCCGTCCCCGACGCGACCCCGCTGCGGATCGCCGTGCCCAACAAGGGTGCGCTGTCGCAGGCGGCCAGCGACATGCTGCGCGAGGCCGGCTACAAGCAGCGCTCCGACTCCAAGCAGCTCTCGATCACCGACGCCGCCAACGGGGTCGAGTTCTTCTACCTGCGTCCCCGCGACATCGCGCTGTACGTCGGCGAGGGCACGCTCGACCTCGGCATCACCGGCCGTGACCTGCTGCTCGACTCCGGCGCCAAGGCCGACGAGATCCTGCCGCTGGGCTTCGGTCGCTCCACGTTCCGGTTCGCCGCACCTGTGGGGGTCCTGGGCTCGAACGAGGCGCTGGCGGGCAAGCGCATCGCCACCTCGTACACCGGAATCGTGGCCCGTCACCTCGAGGACCTGGGTGTGGAAGCGAGCCTGATCCGGCTCGACGGGGCGGTCGAGACCAGCATCCAGCTGGGGGTGGCCGACGTGATCGCCGACGTCGTCGAGACCGGGAGCACGCTGCGTCAGGCCGGGCTCGAGGTGGGCGACGAGACGATCCTGGTCTCGGAGGCGGTCCTCATCGGTCAGCCCGCCACCCGCGACCACGCCGGCCGGGAGGTGTTCCTGCGGCGGCTCCAGGGCGTCCTGGTGGCGCGCGCCTACGTGATGATGGACTACGACCTCCCCGAGGCGAGCATCGACGAGGCGCTGGCCATGACCCCGGGCATCGAGAGCCCCACCGTGTCACCGCTGGCGCGGGAGGGCTGGGTGGCGGTGCGCTCGATGGTGCCACGTGACGAGGCCCAGGCCGTCATGGACGCCCTGTACCAGGTGGGCGCCCGCGCGATCCTCACCACCGACATCCATGCCTGCCGACTCTGAGGGCGCAGCGCCCGACCTGCCGCACCGCTTCCGGCCGTTCGGGGTACGGATGGCGGGCTGGCTCTTCGGCATCGCGTTGCTCGTGGTGGGCGCGGTGGTGTGGATCGCCTTCCCGCCGGAGACGCGTGAGGCGTTCACCTGGCTGCAGCGATCCACCGTGATCGCGATGTTCCTCGGGGTGGTCGCGGTCGGCCATGCCTTGGGCCGCTGTCGCGTGGAGGCCCGTGACGAGGGGGTCAAGATCGTCAACGGCTACCGCACCCATCGGCTGGCCTGGCCCCAGGTGGTGGCGGTGAGGTTGCGGCCCGGCGACCCCTGGGCGAGCCTCGACCTCGCCGACGGCAGCAGCCTGTCGGCGATGGGCATCCAGGGCTCGGACGGGGCGCGGGCGCGGCGTCAGGTGCACCAGCTGCGCCGGCTCATCGAGGCTCGGGCGGCTCAGGAGCCCGACGCATGACCTCCCCGGTCACCCCGTCCACGAGGACCTCGGCCCGCTCCCGGGTTCGGTCCCGGGCGTGCACGTGGTCCTCGTCGGCCATGAACCTCACCCATTCCGAGCGCAGGTGCTCGCCGTCCCGCTCGAGCCCCCGCGCCAGGCGAACCGCGCGCGGCGCCTCCACCCACACGCGCAGTGAGACCCAGGGATCCGCCCCTGGAGGGCAGCTGAAGGCCCCTTCCATCACCAGCAGGTCGGGCAGGGTCACCTCGTGCTCCTCGGCGAACTGCCCGAGGTGCCAGTCGTAGCGCCGGTAGCTCGTGCGTCCGGTGGTGTCCAGGGAGGCCAGCATCGCCTCGACACGGGGTCCCACGGCGGGCGCGCCGCTCCAGCCTTCGTAGAGGTCGTCCATGCGGAGCACCACCACGTGCTCCCCGCGGGCCCGTGCCGCCGCCTCGACCGAAGCGGCCAGGGTGGTCTTGCCCGATCCCGCGGGCCCGTCGATGCCGACGACACGGGCCTGCCCCCGGAGAGCTGGTCGGCGCCGCCGGACGGCGTCCACCACGTGGGCGGCGGCCGAGGCGGTCCCCGCAGGGTCAGCCACGCCGGTCAGCTGATGCCGTGCTTGCGCAGGATGGCCTCGATGTCGTCCTGGTCCTCGACGAGCTCGCCCTGCTGGCGTCGGGAACGGCCGGGGGAGCGGCCGCCGGGCTGGTCGCCGGTCGGGCGTGAGGAGCTGGACAGCTCGCCGGGAGCGGCTGATCGGGATGACCCGGACGGGCGCTGTGCGGACCGACGGAGCAGTATTCCGCTGGCCAGGTACAGCACCAGGGCGATCACCGCGACCACCAGGCCGAGCCACACGATCGGGCTGAAGACCAGTCGGGCCGCCCAGCTCAGCACGGAGTCGAGGATCTCCCACCCCAGGCGCAGCAGCCCGGTGAGAGCGGCGGCCAGCGGCACCAGGCTCCAGGCGACGAGGCGCAGCCCGCGTGCCGGTCCGGCCCGGCGCCACACGAGCACCGAGACCAGCAGGCCGGTCAGGGTCAGCACGAGTCCGAGCGCCTGCCATGTGGTGGCGTCGATGCCTTGGTCGAGCACGTACCCGGTCCCCATGCGGTCCAGCCTACGACCGCGGTGCCAGGATGCTGCGATGAGCGTTTCTCCTCCCTCTGGCGGCAAGGGGGGCCGGCCGTTGCGTCGAGAGCTCCTCGACACCGGGTTCGGGGACGACGACGGCCGCGTCGCCCCGGACGTCGCGGACGCGCTGGCGGCGTACGAGGGGGAGCGATCCACCCATCGCGAGACGCTGCTGGTCTTGCAGGACGCGCGGCTGCTGGTGCCGGTGGTCGCAGTCGTCGGGGAGGTCGAGCACGACTCGGCCGGGCTCGCTCGGGACAAGACCTCGGACATGGCCACCGTCCTGATGACCAGCCGGTCGGGCCGCACCGCCCTCATGGCGTTCACCTGTCTCGACACCATGCGGCGCTGGCGCCCCGACAGCCGCCCGGTGCCGGTCTCGGTGCCGCAAGCGGCGCAGGCTGCGCTTCAGGACGGCGCCCAGGCGCTGCTCCTCGACGTGGCCGGGCCGGTCATGTTCGTGGTGGAGCGCCGTGACCTCGAGGCGCTGGCGGAGGGGTTCCGGCTGGTGCCCATGGCCGGCAAGCTCGCCTGGGCCAAAGCGGTGGCCGCCGACGACGACCGGGGGTGACGCGCGTCGGGGGAGCGCCCCTCCCGGCCGGGGGCCTCGTTCCACCTTGACCGGCGCGGTCCGTGGCGCCCTGGGGCCCTGTGGCAAGGTGTCGCGCATGAGTCGAGCGGTGGGCGTGGACGTCGGTGGCACCAAGATCGCGGCGGGCGTGGTCGACGACGAGGGGCGGATCCTCGACCGCACTCGGCTGGACTCTCCCTCCCACGACCCCGAGCACCTGATCGGTGCCGTCGTGGACGCGGTGGCACAGCTGCAGCAGCGTCATGATGTCCGCAGCGTGGGGGTGGGCGCTGCCGGCGCCGTGGCCGCGGACCGTGACCACATCCATTTCTCGCCGCACCTGGAGTGGGGCGGCGGCCCGGTCGCCACGCAGGTCGCCGAGAGGGTCGGGCTGCCGACCGTGGTGGAGAACGACGCCAACTCCGCGGCCTGGGCGGAGCACGTCTACGGCGCCGGTCGGGACCACGACCACACCCTGATGCTCACCGTCGGGACCGGCATCGGCGGCGGGGTGGTGCTCGACGGAGAGCTGTACCGCGGTGGTGGCGGCATGGCGGGGGAGATCGGGCACCTCACCCTGGTCCGAGGCGGACGGCAGTGCGAGTGCGGTCGACGCGGCTGCTGGGAGGAGTACGCCTCGGGCTCGGCTCTCCAGCGCGACGCCCAGGAGGCCGCCGCGCGCGGGGAGGCGCCCCACCTGCTCGACGAGGCGGGCAGCGTCTCGGCCATCACGGGGCTGATGGTGACCGAGCTGGCCAAGCAAGGTGCCCCGGACGCGATCGCCCTGCTCGGAGAGCTCGCTGCCTCCCTGGCGACAGGGGTCTCCTCCCTGATCGCGATCCTCGACCCCACCGTGGTGGTCGTCGGAGGTGGCGTCAGCGCAGCAGGAGACCTGCTGATGGAGCCACTGACCACGGCCCTGCACGCCGACATCAGCGGCGGTTCCCGGCGGCCCGTCCCCGCGCTGCGGCTGGCCGAGCTCGGCAACGAGGCTGGCCTCATCGGCTGCGCCGACCTCGGCCGGCACGCCCTGAGCTGATCCCGCTCTGAGCTGATCCCGCATGGCTGCTGGGAAACGCGGCTGCTGGGAAACGGGGCTGCGACACCCCGAGTGACGCCGCGGTCTCAGCCGCGATTCAGGTTGGGTCCCTAGGATTGCGGCGAACCCGAGGTCGACCCTGACGAGGGACTTCAGCGAAGCGAGGTAACGCCAGCATGCAGAGCAGCAACCCGGTCTTCAACCGGTCCGAGGGCTTCAACGGGCGCGGCTCCCAGCACCCCCGCGGTCAAGGCGCCGGCACCACCTACGCCGGCGACGGCGTGGGCTACCCGACGTACGGCACCCCCGGGGGCACGTGGCAGGGCGGTTCGGGCACCCCCACCGGTTACGTGGACCAGGACCGGATGACGATCGACTCGGTGGTGCAGAAGACCGCCGTCACCATGGGCGTCGTCGTCGTGTTCGCCGCGATCACCTGGATCCTCACCGGCGACATCCGCGCGGGTGGCTCCGAGGGTGAGGCCGCGCTCGGCCTGACCTACACCCTGGCCATGGTCGGCGCGCTCGGTGGCTTCGCGTTGGCGATGGTCAACTCCTTCAAGCGCATGGTCAGCCCCGGCCTGGTGATCGCCTACGCCGTGCTCGAGGGGGTCTTCGTCGGAGCCTTCTCCAAGGTGATCGTCGCGATGTTCGGTGGCGACGACGGTGGCATGAGCCTGGTCGTCGGCGCCGTGATCGGCACCTTCGGCGCGGTCGGCGGCACCCTCGCGGCGTACAAGTACTTCGACATCCAGGTCACCAACCGCTTCCGCAAGTGGGTCGTGGCGGCGATGTTCGGCTTCGTGGCGGTCTCGCTGCTCAACTTCGTGCTGAGCTTCTTCAGCGCTGACTTCGGCTTCAACGGCTACGGCCCGATGGGCCTGGTCTCCAGCGTGATCGGCCTCGGCCTCGGTGTGCTCATGCTGATCCTCGACTTCGACTTCGTCGAGCGCGGGATCGCCGCAGGACTCCCCGAGCGGGAGTCGTGGCGCGCGGCGTTCGGCCTTGCGGTCACCATCATCTGGATCTACATCGAGCTCCTGCGGATCCTCGCGATCCTGCGGGGCAGCGACTGAGCCCTGCCGGTGAGCCCTGCGCCGGTGAGCCCTGCCGGTGAGCCCTGCCGGGGGCTCACGCCGAGGTGTCGGCGTCCCCCTCGGCCTCCGGGTCGTACTCGTGGTCCTCGGGGGCGGTGACGCTGCCCTGCGGCCGGTGGCGGCGACGGCGCAGCAGGGCGAACCGCTTCGGGTCGGTCTCGGCGCCCACAGGCTCGACCGAAGCCCCCGGGTGCTGGGCGGCTTCGTGGATGGCCCGGGCCATCGGCAGCACCCGCTCGCCCCGCAGGGACTCGGGCAGCTCGTCCTCGGACAGGCCGAGAGCGGCCAGCACGGTCGGCAGCACCGCGGCGACCATGCGGGCGTAGCCGGCAGCCGAGGGGTGGAACCGGTCCGGGCCGAAGAGCAGGTGGGAGAAGGAGCTGAACTCGTCGGCCAGGACAGACCCCAGCGCCACGGCGCGACCGTCGCACTCGACGACGGCGCGGGCCTGGGCCTGGGCCAGCCGACGGGACAGGAGGCGGGCGTACTGGCGCAGCGGAGGAGCCAGCGGCTCGATCGTGCCGAGATCCGGGCACGTCCCGACCACGACCTCCGCGCCGGAGCGCTTGAGCCGCGAGACCGCTTCTCGCAGCAGTCGCTCGGAGGTCTTCGTGCTGACGCGATGGGTGACGTCGTTGGTGCCGATGAAGATGGTGGCCAGGTGCGGCTCCACCGGGAGCACCCGGTCGATCTGCTCGCGAAGGTCAGCGGTCTGCGCGCCGACCTTGGCCACCGAGGTCAGGTAGACACGCCGGTCCACGACCTCCGCCACCCCCGAGGCCAGGTGGGCTCCCGGGGTGTCCTCGACCGACTCGACGCCGTAGCCGGCGGCGGAGGAGTCGCCGAGCAGGGCGATCTTGATCGCGGGGCCCGGGCGCCCGTGGCCGTACCAGCCCGACGAGAGGGGCGGGGCTCCCTCGGCCATTCCGATGGCGTGCTTGGCGAGCTGGACCTCGGCCATGATGAGCCCGTAGAGCGACCCTCCGAGCAGGGAGAGGCCGCCCCCGCCGTACGCAGCGGCGGCGGCGAGCTTGCGAACCCCCGAGTCAGCCACCCGCCCTACGGTACTCAAGAGTCACGGCGGTCCCGATCGGGGCCGCGCAGCGACCCGGCCCCGATTAACGCTCCACCGGTGGTTTCTCCTACACTGGTGCGTCGGCCCAACGTGGTCTCGTTCCGTGCTGCCTCGCGGCTGCTCGCCCTTCCCTCCTTCTGGTGGTCCGGTGAGTCGAGGTGCTCGGCGGTCCACGAGGTCCACCGCCGAGTCAGACGCTCGTGCGGGAGGTTCGCGGGCCACCCGGTAGACATCACACACAGATTGCGGAGGACATGCCGAAGAAGGAAGGCGTCATCGAGATGGAGGGCACCATCGTGGAGGCCCTCCCCAACGCGATGTTCCGAGTCGAGCTGAGCAACGGGCACAAGGTGCTCGCGCACATCAGCGGCAAGATGCGGCAGCACTACATCCGCATCCTTCCGCAGGACCGGGTCGTCGTGGAGCTCTCGCCGTACGACCTGACTCGCGGCCGCATCGTCTACCGGTACAAGTAACCAGCCGACCCAGAAGGAAGACCGTCATGAAGGTCAAGCCGAGCGTCAAGCCGATCTGCGACAAGTGCAAGGTGATCCGTCGCCACGGCCGCGTCATGGTGATCTGCTCCAACCCTCGCCACAAGCAGCGCCAGGGTTGATGCCCGCAGGGCACAAGGTTGAGGTGCCCGAGCCGCTGGGCGAGGGCCTCGAAACCTAGGGAACCTCAAGCGCACAACTCAATACCAAGTCAACACCAACTGAACAA
Organism: uncultured Actinomycetota bacterium; assembly: GCA_963801135.1. Lineage (GTDB taxonomy): Bacteria > Actinomycetota > Actinomycetes > Propionibacteriales > Nocardioidaceae > Marmoricola_A. The sequence goes on from CAWDDN010000002.1 coordinate 96,749, forward strand.
CAACTGAATCGAATCACTGCATCGTGATCGCTCGTCGACCCAGGTGACTGGGGAGGCGTCACCCCCGGTCTGGAGGCCGGGGCCCGCTCCGGGCTCGACCCGGACGCCGGCGGGACGCGACACGAAGACGAAACCTCCAGCCGAACCGGAGGACACCGTCCTCCACAGAAAGGGCCACCACATGGCACGCCTTGTCGGTGTCGACCTCCCGCGTGACAAGCGCATCGAGGTCGCACTCACCTACATCTACGGCATCGGCCGTACCCGCGCCCAACAGATCCTCGAGACCACCGGTGTCAGCCCTGACATGCGGGTGCACCAGCTCGGGGACGAGGAGCTGGTGAGGCTGCGCGACGAGCTCGAGTCGAACTACAAGATCGAGGGTGACCTCCGGCGTGAGGTCCAGGCGGACATCCGCCGCAAGATCGAGATCGGCTCCTACCAGGGTCGCCGCCACCGGATGAACCTCCCGGTCCGGGGTCAGCGAACCAAGACCAACGCGCGCACCCGCAAGGGTCCCAAGCGCACCGTCGCCGGCAAGAAGAAGTCCAAGTGATCCCGGCGGCTCCCGCCGGATCGCCCGCCGACTTCACCCAGACCTCGCAGACACAGGAGTAATCGCATGCCTCCCAAGAGCCGTCAGGCTGCGGGCAAGACCAAGGTCCGCCGCAAGGAGAAGAAGAACGTCGCCCAGGGCGAGGCTCACATCAAGAGCACGTTCAACAACACGATCGTCACGATCACCGACCCGACCGGCGCGGTGATCGCGTGGGCCTCGGCCGGCACCGTCGGCTTCAAGGGCTCGCGCAAGTCCACGCCGTTCGCGGCGCAGATGGCCGCCGAGGCCGCGGGGCGTCGCGCCATGGAGCACGGCATGAAGAAGATCGACGTCTTCGTCAAGGGCCCGGGCTCGGGGCGCGAGACGGCGATCCGGTCCCTGGGGGCGATCGGCCTCGAGGTCGGCACCATCCAGGACGTCACGCCCACCCCCCACAACGGATGCCGGCCGCCCAAGCGCCGCCGCGTCTGACCCCGACGATCGCGAACAGGAGACATCTGACATGGCCCGTTACACCGGCCCCATGACCAAGAAGTCGCGTCGACTGGGTCTCGACCTCGTCGGCGGCGACATGGCGTTCGAGCGCCGTCCCTTCCCGCCCGGCCAGCACGGCCGCGGCCGCATCAAGGAGTCGGAGTACCTGCTCCAGCTCCGCGAGAAGCAGAAGGCCCGCTACACCTACGGCGTGCTGGAGAAGCAGTTCCGTCGCTACTACGTCGAGGCCTCCCGTCGCCCCGGCAAGACCGGTGACAACCTGCTGCAGCTCCTCGAGTGCCGGCTGGACAACGTGGTCTACCGCGCGGGGTTCGCCCGGACCCGGCGCCACGCCCGGCAGCTGGTCACCCACGGCCACTTCCTGGTCAACGGCAAGAAGGTCGACATCCCGTCCTTCCAGGTCACCCAGTACGACGTCATCGACGTGCGTGAGAAGTCCCTGGAGATGACGCCCCTGATCGTGGCCCGCGAGACCTTCGGCGAGCGCATCGTGCCGGCGTGGATGGAGGTCGTGATCGACCGCATGCGGATCCTGGTCCACCAGGTACCCACTCGTGCGCAGATCGAGATGCCCATCCAGGAGCAGCTCATCGTCGAGTTCTACTCCAAGAAGTAGCCCTCCGGGGGGCTCCGCCCCCCGGATACCCCCCGGACGGTGGTTGCGTGCCTGCCACCGCCGTCCATCCCCTCAGGTCGAGACCTTCAAATAGCGGTCGGTCTCGGAAAGGAACACACCAGTGCTGATCTCCCAGCGCCCCGCCCTCTCCGAAGAGGTCGTCGACGACTACCGCTCCCGGTTCGTGATCGAGCCGCTGGAGCCCGGTTTCGGCTACACGCTCGGCAACTCGCTGCGCCGTACCCTGCTCTCCTCGATCCCGGGTGCCGCCGTCACCAGCATCAAGATCGAAGGCGTGGAGCACGAGTTCTCCACCATCGAGGGCGTCACCGAGGACGTCACCGAGATCATCCTCAACCTCAAGGAGCTCGTGGTCTCCTCCGAGCACGACGAGCCGGTCTCGATGTACCTGCGCTCGCAGGGCCCGGGCGTGGTCACCGCCGGCGACATCGCGCCCCCGGCCGGTGTCGAGGTGCACACCCCCGAGCTGGTCATCGCGACCCTCAACGAGGGCGCCAAGCTCGAGCTCGAGCTCGTCGTCGAGCGTGGCCGCGGCTACGTCAGCGCAACGCTCAACAAGGGCATGGACAACGAGATCGGCCGGATGCCGGTCGACTCGATCTACAGCCCGGTGCTCAAGGTCAGCTACAAGGTCGAGGCGACCCGAGTCGGGCAGCGCACCGACTTCGACAAGCTGGTCATCGACGTGGAGACCAAGAAGTCGATTCCGCCGCGCGACGCGATCGCCTCGGCGGGCAAGACCCTCGTCGAGCTGTTCGGCCTGGCTCGTGAGCTCAACGTCGAGGCGGAGGGCATCGACATCGGTCCTTCCCCCGTCGACGAGCAGCTGGCCGCCGACCTGGCACTGCCGGTGGAGGAGCTGAACCTGACCGTCCGCTCCTACAACTGCCTCAAGCGCGAGGCCATCCACACCGTGGGTGAGCTGATCTCCCGCTCTGAGCAGGACCTGCTCGACATCCGCAACTTCGGCGCCAAGTCCATCGACGAGGTCAAGCTGAAGCTGCACGAGATGGGGCTGGGCCTCAAGGACAGCGCGCCGGGCTTCGACCCGACCGCAGCCCTGGCGGCCTACGAGGACGACGACAGCACCTTCGTCGAGGACGAGCAGTACTGACGCACGGGGGCGCCGCCCCCCGTGTGGCCCCCGACCGTGGTCCCGACTGCGGACGGAGAGCGACCGAGAAGACAAGACGGAGGCGAGCCTCCGGCACTACCCGGGTACCTGGTACGGCCTGGGAGAGAGAAGGACACATGCCCGCTCCCAAGAGGGGGACCCGCCTCGGCGGCAGCCCCGCACACCAGAAGCTGATGCTGGCCAACCTGGCCACCTCGCTGTTCGAGCACGGACGGATCACGACGACCGAGGCCAAGGCGCGCGCGCTGCGCCCGCTCGCCGAGCGGCTCGTCACCAAGGCGAAGAAGGGCGACCTGCACAACCGTCGCCTGGTGATGCGCACGATCCGGGACAAGAGCGTGGTGCACGAGCTGTTCACCTCGATCGCCCCGCAGTACGCGGAGCGACCCGGTGGCTACACCCGGATCACCAAGATCGGCCCCCGCAAGGGCGACAACGCGCCGATGGCGGTGATCGAGCTCGTGACCGAGCCCTACGAGCCGAAGCAGCGCGACAGCCGGTCGAGCGCCGCGTCGACTTCTGCTGCCGCTCCTGCCGAGCCAGTGGAGGAGCCGGCCGCCGCCGACGAGGCGCGTGCTGGTGAGGCCGTGGTCGAGGAGGCACCTCCGGCCGAGGCGGAGCCGGGTCGAGGAGGCAGCCTCGGCGGCCGAGGCGGAGCCCGAGGCCGAGGAGCCTGCTGCCGAGGAGCCTGCTGAGCAGACCCCGGCCGCCGACGAGGCTGCGGCGGACGAAGGGGACGACAAGGCCTGAGCCTGGGCCCTGGACTCACGCGAGCCCCCGCAACCGACTGCTCGGTTGCGGGGGCTGCGGCGTTCTCGGGCCGGTCGGCGCGGTCTCAGCGAGGCTGAACCAGCGGCTCGGGAGGTCGCTGGTGCACGTCGGTGTGCAACAGCCGCTCGGCGATCGTGACGAACGGGCCGAGCCCGACCACGACGGCGACGGTGCCGACTCCGATGGGCGCTCCCAGGCAGTAGCCCACCACGGCGCTGAGCAGCTGGATGATGTTGTAGCTCCAGGCGAACCGCAGCGGCGGGTCCCATGCCAGCGCGGCCGCCTCGACCGGGCCCGCTCCGAGATGGGTGCCGAGGTAGAGGGCGATGCCGACGGCGAGAACCGGAAGGGCCGCCACGACCAGCAGGAGGCGGAGCCACAGCGCGTCCGGTGACGGCAGGGTCGAGAGCCCGACGTCGACGGTTGCGCCGACCAGCAGGATCTGGACCAGGGTCCCTACCCCTGGGCGGATCCGGCGCGCCCACGCCATGGTGAGGAAGGCCACCGAGACCACGGCGTTGACGGCGACGAATGCCGCGCCGCTGCTGAGAGTGAGTCCATAGACGAGGGTGGAGAAGCCGTCGGAGCCGAGCCGTGCCAGCAGCAGCAGGGTCACCCCGATGCCGAGGACCACGCACCCGCCGGCCAGCTGGAGCAGACGAGCGGGCATGGGCACGCGGTCACCCTAGGTGGCAGACGGCTGAGAGGATGTGTCGGTGCGGCTGCGTCTCGACCTCGCCTACGACGGCACCGGCTTCCACGGCTGGGCGGCGCAGCCGGGGCTGCGTACGGTGCAGGGCGAGGTGGAGGCGGCGCTGGCGACGGTGCTCCGCTCGCCGGCGGCCACGACCTGCGCCGGGCGCACAGACACCGGGGTGCACGCGCGTGGTCAGGTCGCCCACGTCGACGTCGAGCTGGACCTGCTGCGGGTCGCCGCGGGCAGGTCTTCCGCCCCTCCCGATCAGGCCCTGGGGAGACGGCTGAACGGCGTACTGCCCGACGATGTCCGGGTACGAGCGGTGGCCACGGCACCCGACGGCTTCGATGCCCGGTTCTCCGCGCTGTGGCGGCGCTACGTCTACCGGATCTGCGACGGGCCGGCCGCGCTCGACCCGTTGACCCGCAGCCACGTCGTCGCGTGGCCCAGGCGGCTCGACGAGGCGGCGATGAACCACGCGGCGCTGTTGCTCGCCGGCGAGCACGACTTCGCCGCGTTCTGCCGTCGCCGCGAAGGGGCGACCACGGTGCGCGAGCTGTTCCAGCTCCGCGTCGACCGGACGGCCGTCGGTCTCCAGACCACCGTGCGCGCCGACGCGTTCTGCCACTCCATGGTGCGGGCACTGATGGGCTGCCTGGTGGCGATCGGTGAGGGCGGCGTACGCCGGAGTGGGCGGGGGCGGTGCTGGCGGGCCGGCAACGGGACCCCGCGGTCACGGTGATGCCGGCGCGCGGGCTCACCTTGGAGGAGGTCGCGTACCCGACCGGACGCGAGCTGGCAGGGCGGGCCACTGCCACGCGGCGCGTGCGCGTCGCGTGCGAGGAGGAGCCGTGAGCGACCTCGAGGAGCTGAGCCGGTGGGAGGACTTCGGTGGCACCTGGGAGCTGGTGGGTCGGTGGGGCGACGTCCGGGTCGTTGCTCTCCTGCGGTGCGACGGAAGTGAGGCGCGGGCCGGACGTGCCTGAGCCGGCAAGTGGCAGTTCGCCCAGTTCGGTCGTCAGCCGGTGTGGGTGCCGGTGTGGTCGACGGTGTAGGTGCGGTGTTGGGGGCTGGTCCAGGTGACGGGTGGTGGGTCCGGTTCTTCGGTAGGTCCACGCGCCGTGGGTCTTGACTCGGTGGTGGTAGCGGCAGAGGCGGGCGGTGTTGGCCGTGGAGGTCTGGGCTGGGGTCTGGCCGGGGGGCGCGCCGTGGTCGGGCGGGGCGTGGGGCTCGATGTGGTCCAGGTCGTAGGCTGGCGCCGTGCTCGGCCGCACCAGGGGAACTGGCAGGTGTGGTCGCGTTCGGCGACCTGGCGCTGCAGCCGGGTGGGGTGTTCGTAGGCGTCGACGGCGATCTGGTCGGCCAGGTCGACCACGGGGGTCACGGTGAGGCGGGTGCCGGGGGTCAGGCTGTCGAGCCAGCGTTGCCACCGCGGGGGTGGGCACCGGCCCGGGCCGCCACGACGAGAGGCCCTCGGCGGCGGTGCGGGTGACCGGCCCGAACGGGCTGCTGGCCTCGGTGCGGTAGTCGCGATGTCGCTCCCGCGGGTATCGCAGGTGCAGCCGGTGTGGAGGTGGAGGTGGAAGACCGGGGAGGCGGCGGTCTTGGTGACCTTGGCCGGGCCGTCGACGGTGGGGGTGGTGGCGGCTGCGGTGAGATTGAGCGCGTACTGGGGGTCGGCCAGCACCCCGACCGCCCGAGCCCGGCGGGTCTGGCGGTTCGAGCCGTCGCCGAGGGCACCGAGGACGGTGGCGGTGGCCTCGACGGCCCGGTCGAAGGCGTGGGCGTCGGGGGAGTCGACCACGGCGTGGATCTGGGTGGTGGCGTCGGTGGTGTCGTCGTCGAGCCAGACGCCTGGCTGGTCGGCGGCGGCCTCGGCGCGGTTGGCGGCCAGGTCGGGGTGGAACCGGATGGTCGCGGCCTCGACGCAGCGGGTGATCCGGGTCAGCGACAGCCGGTGCGCGAGGGTCTCGAGCTGGGCGTCGACGAAGCCTGCCGCCGCCGCGCCCAGGGGCACGGTGGCCTCGGCGATGCGGCGAGCCTTCCACACCGGCAGCCGCCCGGCCATCACCTGGGCCCACAGCCGCGGCAGCCGGTCGCGCAGCTCCACGGTCTGCGGCGACGTAGGACCGTGCGGCCTGCTCCGACATCGCCAGCAAGGCCGCGAGGTCGGTGACCGCGAACTCCCGGACGCAGAACGCGCCTTCGCTGGCCAGGCGGAGGATGCCCTCGGTGCCCAGCTCGCCCGGCACACCGGCCAGCCGGGCGGCCGCCTGCGGCCGGCCAGCGAGCTTCGGTCATGCTCGGCCATCGTCGAGACGCTGCCGTGGGTCAGCCAGGGGCCGGGGTCGCTGACCCGGTGCTGGTCGGCCCAGTGGGCGACCGCGCGGAGCTCGACGACCTGGGCCTGCTCGGCCTGGCGGCGCATCTGGGCGATGGTGGCGAGCGTCGCCTCGTCGTCGAGGCCGAGCACGTCGACCTGGTCGCACTCAGCGGCCGCGGCGGCGATCCCGGCCACACGCGCCGCCGCCCGAGAACCCCGTGCGGTACGCCTCGTACGCGTCGTCATGCCCGCAAACCTACGGACCTGCACCGACACTTCCCGGGGCCGTTTCCCCAGGCCAGCGTCCCCAACACGAACGAGCATCTCTCGGGGTCTCGACAAGCTCGACCAACGGCGGAGGGGCAGACCAACGGTGGGGTCTCGACAAGCTCGACCAACGGTGGAGGGGCAGACCAACGGTGGGGTCTCGACAAGCTCGACCAACGGTGGAGGGGCAGACCAACGGTGGGGTCTCGACAAGCTCGACCAACGGGGCAGGGGGTCTCGACAAGCTCGACCAATGGGGCAGGGGTCTCGACGGGCTCGACCAACGGCGGAGGGGGGTCTCGACAAGCTCGACCAATGGGGCAGGGGTCTCGACGGGCTCGAACCGCGGGAGGGGAGGATGAGCGGGTGGGCGAGCAGGAGCACTACTTCAGCGCTGACCCGACCGTTGCGTTCGAGCGGGTGCCGGTGCAGGCAAGCGTCTGGGGCCACGATCTCGAGCTCACCTCCGGCAGCGGGGTGTTCGCCCGCGGCAAGCTCGATCCGGGCACAGCCGTGCTGTTCCGGGAGGCCGAGCCACCGGCGTCTGACGGCCCCTTCCTCGACCTCGGCTGCGGGTACGGCGTGATCGCGTGCTCGCTGGCGCTCAGTCGGCCCGGCTGCGAGGTCTGGGCCGTTGACGTCAACGAGCGGGCGGTGTTGCTCACGCGCGAGAACGCCGCATCCCTGGGCGTCGACGGTCGCGTGCATGCTCACACCCCCGACCAGGTGCCCGACGACCTGCAGTTCGCCGAGATCTGGTCGAACCCACCGATCCGCGTCGGCAAGCAGGCCCTGCACGAGCTGCTGCTGGCGTGGCTGCCGCGACTGCGGCCGGACGGCCGGGCGGTCCTCGTCGTGGGCAAGAACCTCGGGGCCGACTCACTCCAGCGCTGGTTGGGCGACCACGGCTACCCGACCAGCCGGCTGGCCAGCGCGAAGGGCTTCCGGGTCCTCGAGGTGGCGTCTCGACGGTGAGCCGCCCCGTCGCCCGACCTGCCTTCACGGATGTACCTGGCCGGGTATTGAATGGGTGGCATGACGAAGTACGTGTACGACTTCCACGAGGGCGGCAAGGACCAGAAGGACCTTCTCGGGGGTAAGGGCGCCAACCTCTGCGAGATGACCAACCTCGGGATCCCGGTGCCGCCGGGCTTCGTCATCAGCACCGAGGCCTGCCGTGTCTACCTGGAGACTGCGCCGGAGGCCCAGGGCGCAATGCCCGCGGGGGTCGAGGATGAGATCGACGAGCACCTGGCCACCCTGGAAGAGGCCATGGGCAAGCGGCTCGGGGACCCGGTCAACCCACTGCTGGTCTCGGTGCGGTCGGGGGCCAAGTTCTCGATGCCCGGGATGATGAACACCGTCCTCAACGTCGGCATGAACGACGAGTCCGTCCAGGGCCTGGCCAAGCAGTCCGACGACCCCCGCTTCGCCTGGGACTCCTACCGCCGGCTCCTGGCGATGTTCGGCGAGACCGTTCTCGGGGTGAAGGGAGCGCTGTTCGAGGAGGCGATCGACGAGCTCAAGGTGACCCGGGCGGTCTCGGGCGACCTCGATCTCAGCGCCGACGACCTGAAGGAGCTGACCTCCACCTTCAAGTTCCTCATCGCCGAGCACAGCGACGTCCCGTTCCCTCAGGACCCCCGCCGTCAGCTCGACCTCGCGATCCGCGCTGTCTTCGACTCCTGGAACACCGAGCGTGCCGTCCTCTACCGCCGACAGGAGCGCATTCCTGCCGATCTCGGGACCGCCGTGAACATCTGCTCGATGGTCTACGGCAACCTGGGCATGGACTCCGGCACCGGCGTCGCGTTCACCCGCGACCCCGCTTCCGGTGACCAAGGCGTCTACGGCGACTACCTGCAGAACGCCCAGGGCGAGGACGTGGTGGCCGGGATCCGCAACACGGTGCCGCTCGCCGACCTGGAGAACTACGACAAGAGCTCCTACGACGAGCTCATGGGCATCATGCAGCGGCTCGAGGAGCACTACCGCGACCTGTGCGACATCGAGTTCACCATCGAGCGCGGCAAGCTGTGGATGCTGCAGACCCGGGTGGGCAAGCGCACGGCCGAAGCGGCGTTCCGGATCGCGATCCAGCTGGTCGACCAGGGGCTCATCGACATGGACGAGGCCGTACGCCGCGTCCGCGGCACCCAGCTCGCGAAGCTGATGTTCCCCCAGTTCGACCACGACGCCGACGGCGAGCTGCTCACCACGGGCATGAACGCCTCGCCGGGAGCGGCCGTGGGAAAGGCGGTCTTCGACTCCCACACCGCGGTCGAGCTCGCCGAGAAGGGCGAGCGAGTCATCCTCGTGCGTCGCGAGACCAACCCCGACGATCTGCACGGCATGGTGGCCGCCACCGGCATCCTGACCTCGCGCGGCGGCAAGACCTCGCACGCGGCCGTCGTGGCCCGGGGCATGGGCCGCACCTGCGTGTGCGGAGCGGACGAGCTGGACGTCGACGTCCGCCTGGGGCGGATACGGACCACCGGGGGTGTGGAGGTCCACGAGGGCGAGGTGATCTCGATCGACGGCACCACCGGCGAGGTCTTCCGCGGCGAGATGCCGGTGATGGACTCCCTCGTGGTGCGTCACTTCGAGGGCGACAGCTCGGTCGACGACAACGAGGTCGTCGCTGCCGTCGCCCGGATCATGGACCATGCTGACACGGCGCGCCGGATGGCAGTGAGAGCCAACGCCGACACCCCTGGCGATGCCAGCCGTGCGCGCAGGTTCGGCAGCCAGGGCATCGGCCTGTGCCGCACCGAGCACATGTTCCTCGGGGACCGCCGCGAGCTGGTGGAGCACCTGATCCTGGCCCATGACGACCACGGCAGGGAGCGCGCGTTGGCCGACCTGCTGCCGCTCCAGCGGCAGGACTTCGAGGAGATCCTCGAAGCCATGGACGGGCTCCCGGTCACGATCCGGCTCATCGACCCTCCGTTGCACGAGTTCCTCCCCGGCTTCACCGAGCTGTCGATGAAGGTGGCCGTCGCCGAGGCCGCCGGTCGGCCCAACAAGCGGGACGTGCGACTGCTGGCCGCGGTCAGGCGGATGCACGAGGAGAACCCGATGCTGGGTCTGCGCGGCGTCCGGCTCGGCATCGTCATCCCCGGTCTGTTCGCGATGCAGGCACGCGCGATCCTCGAGGCTGCCGCTGCACGGGTGCGGGCCGGCGGTGACCCGCAGCCCGAGATCATGATCCCGCTGGTTGCCACGGTGCAGGAGATCGAGCACATGAAGGCCGACGTGGACGAGGTGGCCCTTCGTGTCGGAGAGGAGACCGGGGTCTCGGTGCCCTACAAGGTCGGCAGCATGATCGAGCTGCCCCGGGCCGCGGTCACCGCGGACCAGATCGCCGAGCAGGCGGAGTTCTTCTCCTTCGGCACCAACGACCTGACCCAGATGACGTGGGGCTTCTCCCGGGACGACGTCGAGGCGGCGTTCTTCAGCCAGTACCTCGAGCGCGGCATCTTCGGGGTCTCGCCGTTCGAGAGCCTCGACCGCCTGGGGGTCGGCTCGCTGATCTTCCGGGCCGTGGAGCTCGGACGTCGCACGCGGCCCGACATCCACCTCGGGGTCTGCGGAGAGCACGGCGGCGACCCCGACTCGATCCACTTCTTCGAGGAGGTCGGGCTGGACTATGTCTCGTGCTCGCCGTTCCGGGTGCCGGTGGCACGGCTCGAGGCGGGCCGCGCCTCGCTCATGGAGGGCGGCTGACCGGGCCGTCGCTCGAGCTTCGCGACGCGGTCGCCCAACCTCACGGTGCCGGGGGCCAGCACCCGGGCATTCACCCCCCCGCAGGTTGAGTGAGCGACCGGTCCGGCCGTTGACGAAACGCATCGCGTCCTCGCCGTAGCGCTGCACGAACTCGGCGGCGCACCCGCGGTGGGGGACCTCGGTGACCTCGACGATGGCGGCGTCGCCGAGCACCTCTCGCTGACGTGGCCCCGGCCGGCGCGAATCCGTTCGACGTCCGTGGCCTGCGCGCGGGAGGATCGGGCGCATGGGTCACGTCGACGTCTCCGGGGTGCGCTACGAGCTTCCCGACGGGAGGGTGCTGCTCGACGACGTCAGCTTCCGCGTGGGTGAGGGCGCCAAGGTCGCGCTGGTCGGGGCCAACGGCGCCGGCAAGACGACGTTGCTGCGCATCGTCACCGCCGACGTCCCACCCCATGCCGGGTCGGTGACCCGCTCGGGAGAGCTCGGCGTCATGAGCCAGTTCGTCGGCCGGGGGTCGGACACCGTGGCAGACCTGCTCCTGTCGGTCGCGCCGACGCGGGTCCGTCGGGCCGCCGCCGAGATCGCACGGCTGGAGCTGGCGCTGATGGAGTCGGAGGACGACGCGACCCAGATGCGGTACGCCGAGGCGCTGGCCGAATGGGGTGACGCCGGCGGCTACGAGATCGAGGTGACCTGGGACGTGGTGTGCACCGCAGCACTGGGGGTGCCGTACGAGCGGGTGAAGTACCGCGACGTCGCCACGCTCTCGGGAGGCGAGCAGAAACGGCTCGTCCTGGAGTACCTGCTCGAGAGCCCTGAGGACGTCCTGCTGCTCGACGAGCCCGACAACTTCCTTGACGTCCCCGGAAAGGAGTGGCTGGAGTCCCGGATCCGCCAGTCACCCAAGACCATCCTCATGGTCAGCCACGACCGGGAGCTGCTGGCCAACACGGCCACCCGCATCGTCACCGTCGAGCTCGGACCGGCCGGCAACACCGTCTGGACCCATCCCGGCGGCTTCACGACGTACCACCAGGCGCGCCACGACCGCTTCGCTCGCTTCGAGGAGCTCACGAAGCGGTGGGAGGAGCAGCGCAAGAAGCTGCGCGCCCAGATGCTGATGTACAAGCAGAAGGCCGCCTACAACTCCGACATGGCCTCGCGCTACCAGGCCGCGCAGACCCGGCTGCGCAAGTTCGAGGAGGCCGGACCGCCCACCGGGCAGCCGCGGGAGCAGCAGGTCTCGATGCGACTGCGAGGTGGCCGCACCGGCAAGCGGGCCGTGATCTGCGAGCAGCTGGAGCTCTCCGGGCTGATGCGGCCCTTCGACCTGGAGGTCTGGTACGGCGAGCGGGTCGCCGTCCTGGGGTCCAACGGCTCGGGCAAGTCCCACTTCCTCCGACTGCTCGCCGGTGGTGGCACCGACCCCGGTCCCGGCCACCTGCCTGTTGCGGACCTCCCCGTCGAGGCGGTGGCGCACGACGGGGTGGCGCGCCTCGGGGCTCGGGTGCGTCCGGGCTGGTTCGTGCAGACCCATGCCCACCCCGAGCTGGCGGGCCGTACCTTGCTCGAGGTCCTGCACCGAGGGGATGCGCACCGTGCCGGGATGCCGCGAGAGCAAGCGTCACGCGCGCTGGACCGCTACGAGCTCGCCGTCGCAGCGGAGCAGCGTTTCGAGTCCTTGTCAGGGGGACAACAAGCGCGCTTCCAGATCCTGCTGCTCGAGCTCTCGGGAGCCACGCTGCTGCTGCTGGACGAGCCGACCGACAACCTCGACCTGGAGTCGGCCGAGGCCTTGGAGGAGGGTCTGGCGTCCTTCGAGGGGACGGTGCTGGCGGTGACCCACGACCGGTGGTTCGCGCGCGGGTTCGACCGCTTCCTGGTCTTCGGAGCCGGCGGAACGGTCTACGAGTCCACCGAGCCGGTCTGGGACGAGCAGCGGGTCGACCGCGTCCGCTGAGCGTCCCGCCTGCCGACGACGGGCTTCTCGGGCGCGGCATGATGGCCTTCATGAGCGACAGCCGTGCCGGCCAGCCTGCCCGCCCCGAGGACCTCGTCGACGTCCCGCGACTCGTGACCGCCTACTACGCCGAGCAGCCCGACCCGGAGGACGTGGACCAGCAGGTGGCCTTCGGGACCAGCGGCCACCGAGGCTCCAGCCTGCGTGGGTCCTTCAACGACGCCCACATCGCGGCGATCAGCCAGGCCATCTGCGACCACCGCCGAGAGCGCGGGTACGACGGCCCGCTGTTCCTCGGGCGTGACACGCACGCCCTGTCGGAGCCTGCGTGGACCACGGCCCTGGAGGTGCTGGTCGCCAACGAGGTGACCGTGCTCGTCGACTCCCGCGGCGGCTACACCCCGACTCCCGCGATCTCTCACGCGATCCTCGCCGCGAACCGCTCCCGGCTGCGGCAGGTGATGGCGGGGGAGGACGGCTCAGGGCTGGCCGACGGCATCGTGGTGACTCCGTCGCACAACCCACCCGCGGATGGCGGGTTCAAGTACAACCCTCCCCACGGCGGACCCGCCGACAGCGACGTCACGGCTGCGGTGGCCAAGCGGGCCAACGCGCTCATCGCCGGGGGTCTGCGTGAGGTGCGCCGGGTGCCGTTCGCGCGTGCCCGTGCCACCGCGGGGGAGCACGACTTCCTCGGCCGGTACGTCGACGACCTGCCGCAGGTCCTCGACCTCGACGCCGTGCGCGCGGCCGGGGTCCGCATCGGCGCCGACCCGCTCGGCGGCGCCAGCGTCGACTACTGGGCGGCGATCGCCGACCGCCACCGGCTGGACCTCACCGTGGTGAACCCGTTGGTCGACCCCACCTGGCGCTTCATGACGCTGGACTGGGACGGCAAGATCCGGATGGACTGCTCCTCACCCGACGCGATGGCCTCGCTGATCCGTCGCCGCGAGGACTACGCGGTGGCCACGGGGAACGACGCCGACGCCGACCGGCACGGCATCGTGACCCCGGACGCCGGCCTGATGAACCCCAACCACTACCTCGCGGTCGCCATCCAGCACCTCTTCGGCGGTGCGCGTCCCGACTGGCCGTCGCGGGCCCGCATCGGCAAGACGCTGGTGTCGTCGTCCATGATCGACCGGGTCGCCGACTCCCTGGGCCGTGCGCTGGTCGAGGTGCCGGTGGGCTTCAAGTGGTTCGTGCCGGGCCTGGTCGACGGCTCCTTCGGCTTCGGCGGGGAAGAGTCGGCCGGCGCATCGTTCCTCCGACGTGACGGGTCTGTGTGGACCACCGACAAGGACGGCATCATCCTCGCCCTGCTGGCCTCCGAGATCATCGCTGCCACCGGCCGGAGCCCGAGCGAGCACTACGCCGACCTGGTCGCCCAGCACGGTGAACCGGCGTACGCGCGCATCGACGCCCCCGCCGACCGCGAGCAGAAGGCGCGGCTCGCGGCCTTGGCCGCGGACGATGTGAGCGCCACCGAGCTCGCCGGTGAGGCGATCCAGTCCAAGCTCACCCAGGCGCCCGGCAACGGAGCGCCCATCGGCGGGCTCAAGGTCACGACCGAGTCGGCGTGGTTCGCTGCTCGCCCGTCCGGCACCGAGGACGTCTACAAGATCTACGCCGAGTCCTTCCGTGGCCCCGACCACCTCGCTCAGGTGCAGGCCGAAGCCCGCGAGGTGGTGGGCGCCGCGCTCGGCTGAGCGGTCTCGACGCGGCCCGGGCGTCGGGCGGTCAGCCCTGGGCCCAGCGCTCCTCGCGTCTGGTGAAGTCCAGGCCGCGGTCACCGGTGTAGATCTGCTTCGGCCGGGCGATCTTCTGCTCCTGGTCCATCACCAGCTCCAGCCACTGGGCCAGCCATCCGGGGGTGCGACCGATCCCGAAGAGCACCGTGAACATCTCGGGCGGGAACTGGAAGGCCTCGTAGATGAGGCCGGAGTAGAAGTCGACGTTGGGGTAGAGCTTGCGGTCGATGAAGTAGTTGTCCTCGAGCGCGATCTTCTCCAGCTCGAGGGCGATCTCGAGCAGCGGGTTGACCCCGGTCACCTCGAAGACGTCGTCCGCGGCCTTCTTGATGATCTTGGCGCGGGGGTCGTAGTTCTTGTAGACGCGGTGGCCGAAGCCCATGAGCCGCTCGTTGCCGTCCTTCACGCCCTTGATGAAGTCGGGGATGTTCTCCTTCGACCCGATCCGACGCAGCATCTTGAGCACCGCTTCGTTCGCCCCGCCGTGCAGAGGCCCGTACAGAGCACCGACCCCGGCGGCCACCGCGGAGTAGGGGTCGACCTGGGAGGAGCCCACGGAGCGCACGGCGTTGGCCGAGCAGTTCTGCTCGTGGTCGGCGTGCAGGATGAAGAGCACATCGAGGGCCCGGGACAGGCGCTCGTCGGCGACGTACTTCTGCTCGCTCATCTTGAACAGCATCGAGAGGAAGTTCTCGGTGTAGGTGAGCTCGTTGTCGGGGTAGATGTAGGGCTTGCCCTGGGCGTGGCGGAAGGCCCAGGCCCCCAGCGTCGGCATCTTCGCGATCATCCGGACGATCTGGATGTGGCGGTTCATCGGGTCCTTGATGTCCCCGGACTCGGGGTAGAACGTCGACAGGGCGCCCACCGAGGCCATCAGCATGCCCATCGGGTGGGCGTCGTAGCGGAACCCCTGCATGAAGCTCTTGACGTTCTCGTGCACATAGGTGTGGTACGTGATCTCGGTGACCCACGCCTCGTACTGGTCCTTGGTGGGCAGCTCGCCGTAGATCAGCAGGTAGGCGACCTCGAGGAAGGTGGACTTCTCGGCCAGCTGCTCGATCGGGTATCCCCGGTACTCCAGGATCCCCTTCTCGCCGTCGATGAACGTCACCGCGGAGCGGCAGGAGGCGGTGTTGGTGAACCCAGGGTCGTACAGCGCCAGGCCCGGCTGCTCGTCGTCGACCCGGATCTGAGTGAAGTCGGAGGCTCGCAGCGCGTGGTCGGTGATCTCGAGCGTGTAGTCCTTGCCGGTGCGGTTGTCCCGCACGGTCAGGGTCTGGTCGTTCTGCTCGGCGTCGGACACGTCGGCTCCTCGATCTCACGGGTGTCGGCTCTGGAAGTGACAGACGGTCGCGCCCCCTGTCGTCACCAACCTAGTGCCCCTGCGGGAACCGCGGAAACGCCTCCCGTGGCACACCGTCCCGGGCCGGCGGGAGCCGACCGTTTTGACCCTCTGCGCGGCGCGCCGGTAGAGTCTCTCGCTGCGGCCCTTGCCGCGTCCTCGCTCCCGCACGCGCGAGGACGCAGACTCGTGACCGACCACCCAGGTCGGACTCCGGGCAGTGTTCGTCAAAGGTCGCGGATCCCGCCGACCGACCCCGACCCGACCTCGACGTCGACGTCGGACGTCGGTCGGGCCACGAACGAGCAGAAAGCAGTCAACGTGCGTACCTACAGCCCCAAGCCCGCTGACATCCAGCGGAGCTGGCACGTCATCGACGCCACCGACGTGGTGCTCGGACGCCTCGCGGTCAACACCGCGACCCTCCTGCGCGGCAAGCACAAGCCGACCTACGCCCCCCACGTCGACGGGGGCGACTTCGTGATCGTCATCAACGCCGAGAAGGTCGCCCTGACGGGGACCAAGAAGACCTCGAAGATGGCGTACCGGCACTCCGGCTACCCGGGGGGCCTGTCCGCGGTCGCCTACGGCGAGCTGCTGGAGAAGGACCCGCGCAAGGCCATCGAGAAGGCGGTCTGGGGAATGCTCCCCAAGAACCGCCTCGGGCGTCAGGTGCTGAAGAAGCTCAAGGTCTACGCGGGCCCGAACCACCCGCACCAGGCTCAGCAGCCAGAGCCGTACGAGATCACCCAGGTCTCCCAGTAGCCCCCCGACACCTGACCCCCCAGCGAGAGCACACCGAAGGACATATTCGTGACTGACACGACTGCCGAGCAGGACACCGAGACCTACCAGGCCGACGAGCAGGGCGTGGCGTACTCCTCGGAGAGCGCCCCCGCCCCCGACGCCGAGCCACGTCCGGCCACCATTGCCCCCGCCGCCGCGACCGGACGTCGCAAGGAGGCGGTCGCCCGCGTCCGGCTCGTGCCCGGGAGCGGCCAGTGGACGGTCAATGGTCGTCCGCTCGACTCCTACTTCCCGAACAAGCTGCACCAGCAGGTCGTCAACGAGCCCTTCGTGGCCACCGACCTCGTGGGCCGCTTCGACGTGATCGCCCGCATCCACGGCGGCGGCATCACCGGACAGGCCGGTGCGCTGCGCCTGGGTGTGGCTCGCGCGCTCAACGAGATCGACCTCGAGGCGAACCGGCCCCCGCTGAAGAGCGCCGGCCTGCTCACCCGTGACGCCCGCGTCATCGAGCGCAAGAAGGCGGGCCTCAAGAAGGCCCGCAAGGCGCCCCAGTACAGCAAGCGCTGAGTCGCCCATGGGTCGCGCCTCGGGCCGCATCTTCGGCACCGACGGGGTCCGAGGCCTGGCCAACGACACCCTCACCGCCGAGCTGGCCCTGGACCTGTCCGTCGCGGCCGCTCACGTGCTCGGCGAGGCCGGTGCCTTCGAGGGGCACCGGCCGCGCGCCGTGGTGGGCCGCGACCCGAGGCTGTCGGGAGAGTTTCTCGAGGCAGCCGTGGTCGCCGGTCTCGCCTCGGCAGGTGTCGACGTGCTGCAGGTGGGGGTGCTGCCGACCCCCGGGGTCGCCTACCTGACCCAGTCGCTCGACGTCGACCTGGGCGTGATGATCTCTGCCAGCCACAACGCGATGCCCGACAACGGCATCAAGTTCCTCAAGCGTGGCGGGGTGAAGCTCGACGACGACGTCGAGCGGGTCATCGAGGACCGGCTGCAGGAGCCGTGGGAGCGACCCACCGGCGCCGGCATCGGCCGGATCAAGCGCTACTACCAGGGCATGCACCAGTACGTCGCCCATCTCGTCGGTGCGCTGCCGACCGGTCTCGAGGGGCTCAAGGTCGTGGTGGACTGCGCCCACGGCGCGGCGTACGCCTCGGCCCCGGCGGCGCTACGCACGGCCGGTGCCGAGGTGGTGGCGATCAACGCCGCCCCCGACGGCCGCAACATCAACGACGGTTGTGGGTCGACCCACCTCGAGCCGCTGCGGGCAGCCGTGGTCGAGCACGGTGCCCACGCCGGGTTCGCCCTCGACGGCGACGCCGACCGGTGCCTGGCGGTCGACGCCGAGGGCAACGTCGTCGACGGTGACCAGATCCTGGCGACCCTCGCCCTCACCCTTCGCGACCGCGGTCGGCTGGCCAACGACACCGTGGTGGCGACGGTGATGAGCAACCTGGGCTTCGTCCAGGCCATGGAGCGTGCGGGCGTGACTGTGCGCCAGACCAAGGTCGGCGACCGCTACGTGCTCGAGGCCATGCAGCGTGAGGGACACTCGCTGGGCGGCGAGCAGTCCGGGCACGTCATCCTCAGCGACCACGCCACCACCGGAGACGGCACGCTGACCGCGCTGATGGTCATGAGCCGCATGGTCGAGACCGGGCAGACGCTGGCCGGCCTCTCCTCGGTGATGACGCGGTTGCCGCAGGTGCTGGTGAACGTGCCCGACGTCGACAGGTCGCGGGCCGACTCCGACGAGGAGCTCGCCGCTGCCGTCGCTGCCGAGGAGAAGGCGCTGGGGGACGACGGGCGCGTGCTGCTGCGTCCCTCGGGCACCGAGCCCCTGGTGCGGGTGATGGTGGAGGCCCCCTCGGGGGAACGCGCTCAGGACGTGGCGGAACGCCTCGCCGGGGTGGTGCGGGAGCGTCTCGGCCTCTGACGGCGCCGTCAGCCCTCAGGCAGGGACCTCGCGGGCGTCCAGCTCCTGCAGCATCTTCTGGGAGAACCGGTCGCCCATGCGCTCCATGACCTGGGTCATGACCCGGGTGACCATGCCGCCGGCCATCTTGGGCAGCGGCAACGCGGCACAGACCTCGAGGTAGATGCTGAGCTGGGTGCCCTGGTCGTGGTCCGCCAGGCGGTACCAGCCGGTGACGGCTGCAGGTTCCCGTCCGCCGCGAGGGGCGTGCTCGTAGTCGATGAGCTCCATCGGCTCGAACGTCATGCGTTCGGTGAAGGTGGGCTCGAAGGCCACGGGCAGCCCGGGAACGTTGCTCATGTGCCAGATCCAGAGGTCGTCGTCGACCTCGATGCGCCGCAGGAAGGGCGTCATCCGGGCGACCGCCTCGGGGTCGGTGAGCAGCTCCCAGACCTTGGCCCGATCGGCAGTGACGACGGCTTGGCTCTCGGTGGTGGCGGTGAACCTGGTCATGCGGTCTGGATACCCAGCACAGCGACGGCGACACGCCTCGGGAGGGGGCAGCTCGAGGTGACCTTCGCTACGCGGGCGCGCTCAGAGCTTGCGGAGCCGGACCCAGCTGACCGAGTGGTCGCGTGCCTTGCGCAGCACGAGGCTGGCGCGGCTGCGTGTGGGCACGATGTTGCGCTTGAGGTTGGGCCCGTTGATCGAGTCCCACAACCGGTTGGCCTCGGTGTCGGCCTCGGCGTCGGTGAGGTCGGCGTACTTGGAGAAGTACGACGTGGGGTCGCGGAACGCGGTCTCCCGCAGCCGCCGGAACCGGTCGACGTACCACCGCTTGATGTCCCCGGTCGCGGCGTCGACGTAGATGGAGAAGTCGAAGAAGTCGCTGACGGCGAGGCCGGTGCGGCCGTCGCCTCGCACCCGGGCGGGCTGCAGCACGTTGAGCCCTTCGATCACCACGACGTCGGGCTGGTTGACCACGACGGGCTGGTCGTGGCGCACGTCGTAGGTCAGGTGGGAGTAGGAGGGAGCCGCCACCACCTCCTTGCCCGACTTGATGTCGATCACGAATCGCAGCAGGGCCTTGCGGTCATAGGACTCGGGGAACCCCTTGCGGTCCAGCAGGCCCCGGCGCTCCAGCTCGGCGTTGGGCAGCAGGAACCCGTCGGTGGTCACCAGCGCGACCTGGGGGTGCTCCGGCCAGTGGGCCAGCATCTGCTGCAGGAGACGGGCGGTGGTCGACTTGCCGACCGCGACGGAGCCCGCTACCCCGATCACGAACGGCGTCCGCGGTGGCTGCGGCAGCTGGAGGAAGGACTCCTGCGCCCGGTGCAGCTGCGTGGCACCGTCGACGTAGAGGCTGAGCAGACGGGAGAGCGGCAGGTAGACCTGCTCGACCTCGGCCAGGTCGAGCTGGTCGCCCAGGCTGCGCACGCGGTCGATCTCGGTCGAGGTCAGCGGCTGCTCGGTGGCGGCCCCCAGCGCCGACCACGCGCTGCGGTCGAGCTCGACGTACGGCGAGGCGTCACTGTCGCGCACCGCTGAGGTGAGGGAGGCGAGCTCCGCCGGCGGCGACACCGGCTCGGTCCCGCGTCGGGAAGCCATGTCGGCATTGTTCCGCACGACCGTCGCTAGAGTGACGCCCATGTGCGGAATCGTCGGGTACATCGGCCCCCAGTCGGCCGAGCGCGTCGTGGTCGAGGGGCTGCGGCGCCTGGAGTACCGAGGCTACGACTCCACCGGGATCGCGCTGGTCCACGACGGCGTGCTCGTCGGAGAGAAGCGGCAGGGCAAGCTGGCGAACCTCGACAAGGCGCTGGCCGAGACCCCGCTGCCGGAGTGCCACACCGGCGTCGGACACACCCGGTGGGCCACCCACGGCGCGCCGACCGACCGCAACGCCCACCCCCACCACGGCGGCCAAAATCGCGTGGCGGTCGTGCACAACGGCATCATCGAGAACTTCTCGGCCCTGCAGGCTGAGCTGGAGCGGGACGGCGTCGACTTCGCCTCCGACACCGACAGCGAGGTCACCGCCCACCTGCTCGAGCGGGCGCTGGCGAACGGCGGCTCCCTCACCGAGGCGATGCAGCAGATCTGCCGGCGGCTCCAGGGCGCCTTCACCCTGGTGGCGGTCGATGCTCACGATCCTGAGCGGGTCGTGGGGGCGCGCCGCAACTCGCCGCTGGTCGTCGGGGTGGGAGAGGGCGAGAACTTCCTCGGCAGCGACGTCGCCGCCTTCATCGAGCACACCCGGGACGCCGTGGAGCTGGGCCAGGACCGAGTGGTCACCATCACTCGGGACTCCATCGAGGTCACCGACTTCGAGGGCAACCAGGTCGAGGGCCGGCCCTTCCACGTCGACTGGGACCTCACCGCGGCCGAGAAGGACGGCAACGACTGGTTCATGCGCAAGGAGATCTTCGAGCAGCCGCGCGCGGTCGCCGACTCGCTGCTCGGCCGCCACGACGGCACCGGCAGGCTGCAGCTCGACGAGCTGCGGATGAGCGAGGGAGAGCTGCGCGGCGTCGACAAGATCGTCATCACCGCCTGCGGCACCGCCTTCTACGCCGGACTCGTGGCCAAGTACGCCATCGAGCACTGGACCCGCATCCCGTGCGAGGTGGAGCTGGCTCACGAGTTCCGCTACCGCGACCCCATCCTGACCCGCGACACCCTGGTGGTGGCGATCAGCCAGTCGGGGGAGACTGCCGACACCCTGATGGCGGTCCGCCACGCCCGGGAGCAGCGTTCGAAGGTGCTGGCCATCTGCAACACCAACGGGGCCACGATCCCGCGCGAGTCCGACGCGGTGATCTACACCCACGCCGGACCCGAGATCGGGGTCGCCTCGACCAAGGGCTTCATGACCCAGCTGGTGGCCTGCTACCTGCTTGGGCTCTACCTCGCCCAGGTGCGGGGAACTCGCTGGGGGGACGAGATCGCCCGCATCATGGACCAGCTGGCCGAGCTGCCGGACAAGATCCAGCAGCAGCTCGACAAGGCCGACCAGGTCTACGAGCTCGCCCGCGAGCTCCAGGCGGTCGGCACCCCCTCGGTGTTCTTCCTCGGCCGCCACGCCGGCTACCCGGTGGCCCTCGAAGGAGCCCTGAAGCTCAAGGAGCTCGCCTACATCCACGCCGAGGGCTTCGCCGCCGGCGAGCTCAAGCACGGCCCGATCGCCCTCATCGAGGACGACGTGCCGGTCTTCTGCGTGGTCCCGCCACCGGGCCGCGAGGTGCTGCACGACAAGATGCTCAGTGGCATCCAGGAGATCCGCGCCCGCGGCGCCCGCACCATCGTCCTGGCCGAGGAGGGGGACGAGGCTGCCGGCAAGTACGCCGACGTGCTCCTCGAGCTGCCGCGCACCTCGAGCCTGATGCAGCCGCTGACGGCGGTGGTGCCGCTCCAGCTGTTCGCCTGCGAGCTGGCCACCCAGATGGGTCACGACGTCGACCAGCCGCGCAACCTCGCCAAGTCGGTCACCGTCGAGTGACGACACCAGCGACCACGGGGAGGCGCGCTCGATGATCCGGGGTGTCGGCGTGGACGTCTGCGACGTGGGCCGGTTCGAGGCGACTGCCCGGCGTACCCCGGCGACCACTCAGCGCCTGCTCACACCGGCCGAACGCGCTCTGCCGATGGAGTCCCAGGCCGCCCGCTTCGCCGCGAAGGAGGCCCTGGCCAAGGCGCTCGGGGCGCCGGCCGAGCTGGCGTGGCACGACGCCGAGGTGGTGAGCGACGCACGGGGCCGTCCTGCGTTCGTGCTGCGCGGCACCGTGGCCGAGGCCGCCGCCGCGATCGGCGTCCGGCACACCCATCTGTCGCTCTCGCACGACGCCGGGATCGCCACCGCGTTCGTCGTCCTGGAGGGCGATGCCGCCCAGGACGCGTCTGAAGGCGTGGCGCCATGAGGTACGCCCACACCGTCGCCCAGGTGCGGGCCGCGGAGGAGGAGCTGCTGGCGGCCACTCCCGAGGGGGCGCTGATGAAGCGAGCGGCCACCGGGCTGGCCCACGCGGTGGCCGAATTCCTGGGACGCGTGTACGGCGCCCGGGTGCTGCTGGTGGTGGGGGCGGGCAACAACGGGGGGGACGCGCTGTTCGCCGGTGCGGCACTGGCCCGACGTGGCGCGCACGTGGACGCCGTGCTGCTGGTGCCCGACAAGGCGCACGCAGCAGGTCTGGCCGCGCTGCGTGCCGCGGGTGGCCGGGTGGTCGACGGTTCCCCCGGCGACGACTACGACGTCGACTACGACGTCGCGGTCGACGGCATCGTGGGCATCGGTGGCAGTGGGCCGCTGCGTCCTGCGGCTGAAGCCGTAATGGACGCGGCACGAGACGTGCCCTGGATCGCGGTCGACGTCCCGTCGGGGGTGGAGGTCGACAGCGGTGAGGTGACCGGGGCGCACGTGCGCGCGGAGGTGACGGTCACCTTCGGGACCCACAAGCCCGCGCTGCTGGTCGACCCGGCGGCCCAGGCCTGCGGTGCGGTGCACCTGGTGGACATCGGCCTCCAGCTGCCCGAGGCGCCAGTGGAGGCCCTCCAGGCCGAGGACGTCGCTGCCCTGCTTCCGACGCCGGCCCCGGACGCCCACAAGTACACCCGTGGAGTCGTGGGCGTCCGCGCCGGGTCGGCGCAGTACCCGGGCGCCGGGCTGCTGTGCGTGGCGGGCGCCTCGACCGGGCTGGCCGGGATGGTGCGCTACGTGCCCAGCGACCCCGAGGAGGGCGAGGAGCGGGCTCCGGTGGAGGCGCTGGTGCCGGCGATGCACCCCGAGACCGTGCTCGGGCCCGGCAGGGTCCAGGCATGGGTGGTCGGTTCGGGGGCCGGCTCGTCGGCCGAGCGCCAGCTGCGCGCCGCGCTCGCTGACGAGGTTCCGCTCGTCGTGGACGCGGACGCCCTCGCGGTGGTGGCCGACTGCGGCGGCGTGGCCGGACGCCCCGCGGTCCTCACCCCGCACGCCGGGGAGCTGGCGCGCATGCTGGACCTGCCCCGCGAGGTGGTCGAGGCCGAGCAGCTCGGCCGGGCCCGCCAGGCAGCCGAGCGTTACGGATGCGTCGTCATGCTCAAGAGCCGGCACACCCTGGTCGCCGAGCCCGGTGGGCGGGTGCGGGTCACCAGTGTGGGTCCACCATGGCTCGCCACGGCCGGCGCCGGCGACGTGCTGGCCGGGCTGGTCGGCGCGCTCCTGGCCGCAGGGCTGGAGCCGTTCGATGCCGCGTCGGTCGGTTCCTGGCTGCACGGCGCCGCCGCTGCCCTGGTGCGACCTGCGGGCCCGGTCGTCGCGCCCGAGGTGGCTCGCATGGTCCCCGAGGTCTGTGCCCGGCTGCTGCGTGCCGGTTAGCCGGCAGCACCGCAGGGTTTGGGACGATGGGAACGTGAGTGCTCACGCCGGTTCGATGCCGCGCGCGGAGATCGTCGTCGACCTGGACGCGATCCGCGGCAACGTCGCACACCTGGCGCAGGTCGCCGCGCCTGCCGAGGTGATGGCGGTGGTGAAGGCGGACGGCTACGGCCACGGGATCGTCGAGGTCGCTCGTGCCGCGCGAGAGGGCGGTGCCGGCTGGTTGGGCGTGGCCACGATGGAGGAGGCCCTGGCCCTGCGGGCCGCGGGTGACACCGAGCCGATCCTGGCCTGGCTCTCGGTCCCCGGGGAGGACCACACCCCGGCGATCGAGGCCGACGTGGAGCTCGCGGCGTACTCGGTGGCACAGGTGGAGTCGGTGGCGGCCTGCGCGGACGCGGCCGGCCGGCCGGCAGCGCTCCAGCTCAAGGTCGACACCGGCCTCACCCGCGGTGGCGTCGCGCTGCAGGACTGGTCCGAGGCGGTCGAGGCGGCCCGGAAGGCCGAGGAGGCCGGACAGGTGCGCGTCACCGGCATCTGGTCGCACTTCGCGTGCAGCGACGAGCCCGAGCACCCCGCCAACGACCAGCAGGAACGTGTCTTCCGCGAGGCTCTCCGCGCCGCTGCCGACGGTGGTCTGCGACCCCGGTGGCGCCACCTGGCCAACTCCGCTGCGACCCTGACCCGTCCCTCGGCCCGCTTCGACCTCGTCCGCTGCGGGCTGGCGATGTACGGGCTCTCGCCGGCGCCCACCGTCCACGACGCCGCAGGTTTCGGTCTGCGCCCGGCGATGACCGCACGGGCCCGTCTGGCCCTGGTCAAGCCGGCTCCTGCCGGGGCAGGCATCTCCTACGGCCACACCTACCGGGTGCCCGAGGCAGGCAGCGGCACCACGGTCGGGGTGGTGCCCGTGGGGTACGGCGACGGCGTGCTGCGGTCGGCCTCGTCGCGGGCGCAGGTGCTGGTCGGGGGGCGGCGCGCCACGATCGCCGGCCGGGTCTGCATGGACCAGTTCGTGCTCGACGTCGGGAACGACGACGAGTCCCCACGGTCGTGTGGCTGCGGGCGACGACGTGGTGCTCTTCGGGGACGGGTCGTCGGGCGAGCCGACCGCGCAGGAGTGGGCCGAGGCGTGCGGCACCATCTCCTACGAGATCGTCACCCGCATCGGTGGCAGGTTCATCCGCCGCTACCGGGGGGAGCAACGATGAGCAGGGCGCAGCGGATCGGCAAGCTCGCCCTCGGGATGGCGGGAGCCGGGGCGACCGGTTTCTACCTCGAGCGCTTCGTGGGGCGGCGGATGCGCGCGGCTGCCCTCGACCGAGAAGAACCGTTCGGGTCGTTGCGAGGCACGGAGGCCACCCTCGTTGCCGACGACGGGGTGCGGCTGCACACCGAGGTCGACGAGATGGCGCCGTACGCGGCACCGGGGAAGGTCGCACGACCGTGCCACCGTGGTGTTCGTGCACGGCTTCGCGATGACGCAGGACTGCTGGCACTTCCAGCGCGAGGCCTTCCGGGGCAAGCGGCGGATGATCTTCTACGACCTGCGTTCGCACGGGCGCAGCGACGTCTCGCCGACCGAGGACGCCACCATCGAGCAGCTCGGCCGTGACCTCTGTCGTGTCATCGACGCCCTCTCGCCGGAGGCCCCGGTGGTGGTGGTCGGCCACTCCCTGGGCGGCATGACGCTGTTCGCGCTGGCCGAGGAGAACCCGGAGTACTTCGGCACCCGCGTCGTCGGTACCGCGCTCCTCTCGACCACGGCCGGCAGTCTGCGCGCGCACAAGGTGCTGTCGCGCTACATTCCCGACGCTCTCGGCCGCCGCGCCGTCGAACGGAGCAATACGTCGCGCCCCTTGCCGCCGCTTCGACCAGTTGGTCTTGCTACCATCTCCCCGAGGACCATGTGGGCGAACACCACGATGAGCAGGCCCACCACGCCGGCGACGGGGTGCGCCCATCCGTCCGGGATGCCCGGGATCAGGTCGACCGGCTTCTCCAGGAGATGGGCCATCGCCGGCTCACCGACGAGGCCGAGGATCAGCGAGGCGATGGTGATGCCGAGCTGGGCGCCGGCGAGCTGGATGCTCAGGTCGCGCATGGCGTCCAGGCCCCGCTGGGCCGCCCTGTCCCCGGCCTCCGCCAGCGGTTCCAGGCGGTTCCGCCGGAGCCCGACGAGCGCGAACTCGAGCGCCACGAAGAAGGCGTTGACGGCCAACAGCACGACGATGGCGACGAACGGCCAGGCGGTCACCGCTGCGACCTCCGTGGACCGGGATCGACCGGGTCGGTCTCGGTGCGGGCCTCACCCTGGGTCTCGGGGCCGGAGCCTGACCTCGGCCACCCGTCGGCGTCCATGGCCGCCACCTCGATCGACCACCCGCCGTGCTCCACCGAGTCACCGACCTCGGGGATGCGCCCGAGGCGGTCCATGCCGAAGCCGGCGATGGTCTCGTACTCGCCTTCGGGAACCTCCAGCCCGGTCTGGTCGAGCACCTCGTCGGGGTGCAGCGTGCCGGGGGACCACCCACTCACCGGTGTGCCGGGGTCGGGTCAGTCGGGCCGGAGCGGGTCGTGTTCGTCGTCGATCTCGCCGACGATCTCCTCAAGCACGTCCTCCAGGGTGACGATCCCGGCGGTGCCGCCGTACTCGTCGATGACGACGGCGAGGTGGGACTGGGCCCGGCGGAGGTCGACGAGGATGTCGTCGAGGGTCCGACTCTCGGGGACGGCCACCACCGACTGCATGATCGACGTCACCGGCGTCGTGGCCCGCTCGGCCGGCGGCACGGTGTGGGCCCACCGCACGTGCACGATGCCCAGGATGTCGTCGAGGTCGACACCGTGCACCAGGAACCGGCTGAAGCCGCTGTCGGCCGAGAGGGCGACGAGATCCGCGACGGTGCCCTCCGATTGCACCGACTTCACCGCGGTGCGGGGTACGAGCACGTCGCCCGCGGTCTTCCCCTGGAACCGGATCGACCGGGTCAGCAGCGCCGAGGCCGAGTCGTCGAGCGTGCCCTCCTCGTTCGACGTGCGCACCAGCACCTGGAGCTCCGAGAGGGTGCCGACGTTGGACAGCTCCTCCGTCGGCTCGACACCGAGGAGGCGCACGGTGCCGTTCGCCGCGCTGTTGAGGAAGCGGATCACCGGACCGAACACCAGCCCGTAGACCCGCACCGCCGGAGCGAGCAGGAAGGCGGTGCGCTCGGGACGGGCGATGGCCAGGCCCTTGGGGACCAGCTCGCCCACCACCATCTGCACCACGGTGGCGAGGAGGATCACGACGGCGAGCGAGACCCCCTTCACCGCGTTCTCGCCGACCAGGGGCTGGAGGACCGGCTCCAGCAGGCTGGCCACCGCCGGCTCGGCGAGGATGCCGATCATCAGCGAGGTGACGGTGATCCCGAGCTGGGCACCCGAGAGGTGGAACGAGAGGTGACGCAGGAGCCCGCGACATGCGTGCCCGACGGCTCCCCTGCTCGGCGGCGTGGTCGACCCTGCTGCGGTCGACGGCAACCAGGGAGAACTCGGCCGCGACGAAGAACCCGTTGGCCAGGATGAGCAGGACGACGGCGAGAAGTCCGAGCGCGGTGCTGATGAGGAGAGATCTCCGGTTGGCCGGTAGGAACGACCACCGACGCTGCGGCGGTGCCGCCGATCGTACCGGCGGCCCTGACTCAGCGGGTCGACCAGGCCCACCAGCGGCCGTGCGGTGCTCGAGGCCGAGCGGCAGCCCGAAGCAGGTCGACAGGCGCTCCTCGTCGAGCACCTCCTCCAGCGGCCCGGCGGCCATCACCCGGCCCTCGGCCAGCAGGAGCAGATGGGTGAAGCCGACCGGGATCTCCTCGACGTGGTGGGTGACGAGCACCGTGGCCGGCGTCGACGGATCGGCGGCCAGATCGGCGAGTCCGGCGACGAGGTCTTCGCGCCCGGCGAGGTCGAGCCCGGCGGTCGGCTCGTCGAGCAGCAGGAGGCCGGGTCGGGCATGAGGGTGCGGGCGAGCAGCACCCGCTGGCGCTCGCCCGAGGACAACGTGGCGAAGCTGCGCTCGGCCAGATGCCCGATGCCGAGCTGTTCGAGGCAGGCCCGGGCCCGCTCCCGGTCGGCGGCGTCGTAGCGGTGCCACCACGGCTCGAGCGCGGCGTTCTTCGCCGTCATCACCACGTCGAGCGGGGTGAGGTCGGACCGCAGCATGTCGGCCATGCCCGAGCTGGCCACCCCGATGCGGGTGCGCAGCCGACGCACGTCGGTACGTCCCAGCGCGCTCACCGAGCACCTCGACCACGCCCTCGCTGGGGTGCAGGTAGAGCGAGGCGATGCGCAGCAGGGAGGACTTGCCCGAGCCGTTGCGGCCGAGCACCACCCACCGCTCGCCGGCCGCGACCTTCCAGTCGACACCGTCGAGCAGCCGCCGTCCCTCGCGCACGAGGGTCACATCGGTCAGGCGGAGCGCAGGGGGCATCGGGTCGGGCTCGGGCATCGACGTGCGACGCTACCGGCCTCCAGGGCGGGGCCGGCCGCGTCGGTCGACGGCGACGCCGAGCGCAGCCTTGGGGCGACCGGCCCGGTCGTGCCCATCGGGGCGCGACCCTGCCGACCTACTTGTCGATGATCAGCGCAAGCGTGATCGACGTGAAGGTGAACATCACGCCGGCCACGATGGTGAGGCGGTCGAGGTTCTTCTCGACCACCGTCGAACCGGCTGCCGCCGCACCCATGCCGCCACCGAACATGTCGGAGAGGCCACCGCCGCGCCCGCTGTGGAGCAGGACGAGGACGATGAGCCCGAGGCTCACCGCGATGTGCAGGACGAGGACAGCGATCAACACGGTGGCGAAGGGTATCAGGCGAGGCGGTACTGGACGATGCGGGCGAACTCGTCGGCGTCGAGGCGGCACCGCCGACCAGGGCGCCGTCGATGTCGGGCTGCGCCATCAGCTCGGCGGCGTTGCCGGCCTTGACCGAGCCGCCGTACTGGATGCGCACCGCGGCGGCGGCGTCGGCGCCCTTCATCGTCGGCGACCGTCGCGCGGATCCAGCGCACAACCTCCTGGGCGTCCTCGGCGCTGGCGGTGCGGCCGGTGCCGATCGCCCAGATGGGCTCGTAGGCGATGACCATCGCCGCCGACCTGGTCGGCGGTGACGCCCGTCGAGACCGGCGGGGATCTGGCCGGTCGACCTTGGCGTCGGTGGCCCGGCCTCGCGCTCGTCGAGCGTCTCGCCGCAGCACAGGATCGGCGTCATGCCGTGGGCGAGGACGGCCTTCACCTTGCGGTTGACCTCTCGTCGGTCTCGCCGAAGAGCTCGCGCCGCTCGGAGTGGCCCGACGATCACGTAGGCCACGTTGAGCTTGGCCAGCATCGCCGGCGACACCTCGCCGGTGAACGCGCCCTTCTCCTCCCAGTGGCAGTTCTGGGCGCCGATGGCGATCGGCGACCTTCTCGCTCTCGATGAAGGTCTGCACGGTGCGGATGTCGGTGAACGGCGGGTGGACCGACACGTCGACTGCCTCGTAGTCCTCCTTGGTCAGCAGGTACCCCAGCTTCTGGAGGGGCCGTGGCCTCGAAGTGGTTGAGGTTCATCTTCCAGTTGCCGCTGATCAGCGGCTTGCGGTCGCGTCAGGCATTGGGTGCTCCTCGCGAGGGCCTCCAGCCCGGGCAGGTCGCCCTGCTCGAGCAGCTCGAGCGAGGCCCCGCCGCCCGTGGAGACGTGGTCGATCTCGGCGTCCAGGCCGAACTGCGCGAGCGCGGCGGCGCTGTCGCCGCCGCCGACCACGGTGAAGCCGCGGGTGTCGGCGACCGCCTGGGCCACCGCCCGGGTGCCGGCCTCGAACCGCGGGTCCTCGAACACGCCCATCGGACCGTTCCAGAGGACCGTGCGGGCCTCGGCGATGAGGTCGCCGAACTCGGCGGCGGTGCCGGGACCGATGTCGAGGCCCATCCAGCCGTCGGGCACGTCGGTGCCCACCTGGCGGACCTCGCCACCGGCGGCCGGGTCGCCGATCTCGCCGCCCGGGCCCAGGCCGGTGATGTCGCGCGGGACGTGGTGGACGACGTCGGAGTCGAGCAGGCGCCGGCAGTTGTCGACCTGGTCGTCCTCGAGCAGCGAGGCGCCGACGTGGTGGCCCTGGGCGGCCAGGAACGTGAAGCACATGCCGCCGCCGATGAGCAGTGCATCGGCGACCTCGAGCAGCGCCTGGATGACCCCGAGCTTGTCGCTCACCTTCGACCCGCCGAGGATGGCCACGAACGGGCGCTTCGGGTCGGTGCGCAGCGGCAGCGAGGACCTCGACCTCCTTGGCAGCAGCCGCCCGGCGGCCGACGGCAGGTACTCGGCGGACCGACGATCGACGCGTGGGCCCGGTGCGACGCGCCGAACGCGTCGTTGACGTAGGCGTCGTGGCCCTCGACCAGCGTCTGCACGAAGGCGGGGTCGTTGGCCGTCTCGCCCGGGTCGAAGCGCAGGTTCTCGAGCAGCTCGACGCCGGGCGCGAGCTCGGCCAGGCGGCGCGCGCACGGGCTCCACCGAGTACTGGGGTCCGGGCGTGCCCTTGGGGCGGCCGAGGTGGGTGCACGCCGTCACCGTGGCCCCCCGCTCGTGCAGCCACTCGATGGTGGGCAGGGCGGCCCGGATCCGCAGGTCGTCGGTGATCTCGCCGTCGGCGATCGGGACGTTGAAGTCGGCGCGGAGCAGGACCCGCGCGACCGGTCGAGGTCGCCGAGGTCCTCCAGCGTGGGGACGCTCATGCGGCTGGCGGTCCGCTAGTTGGCTGCGCCGACGATCTGCGACGAGGTCGACCAGGCGGTTCGAGTAGCCCCACTCGTTGTCGTACCAGCCGAGCACCTTGACCAGGTTGCCCATGGCCATGGTGATGCTGGGAGTCGAACGTGCACGACGCCGGCGAGCCGACGATGTCGGAGGAGACGAGGGCTCGTCGGTGTAGTCGAGCACCTTCGCCAGCGGGCCCGAGGCGGCGGCGGCCTTGAACGCCTCGTTGACCTCGTCGACGGTGACGTCCTGCTTCGAGGACGCCGGTGAAGTCGGTGATCGATCCGTCGGGCACCGGGCACCCGGAGCGACGTGCCGTCGAGCTTGCCCTGCATGGCTTCGAGCACCAGGCCGGTGGCGCGGGCGGCACCGGTCGACGCCGGGATGATGTTGATGGCCGCGGCGCGGGCCCGGCGCAGGTCGCTTGTGCGGGCCGTCGACCAGGTTCTGGTCGCCGGTGTAGGCGTGGACCGTGGTCATCAGGCCCTTCTCGACGCCGAAGGCGTCGTCGAGGACCTTGACCATCGGCACGAAGCAGTTGGTCGTGCACGAGGCGTTGGACACGACCTTGTGGTTGGCCGGGTCGAACGTGTCGTCGTTGACGCCGATCACGAAGGTGGCGTCGGCGCTGGTCGCGGGGGCCGAGACGATGACGACCGGGGCGCCGGCGTCGAGGTGGGCGGCCGCCTTGTCGCGAGCGGTGAAGAAGCCGGTGGACTCGACGACCACGTCGACGCCGAGGTCGCCCCAGGGAGCTTCGCCGGGTCGCGCTCGGCGAGGATCTTGATGGTCTCGCCGTCGACGACGATGCCGTCTCGGCGGCCTCGACGTCGTAGCGGCAGGCGGCCCATGACCGAGTCGTACTTGAGGAGGTGGGCCATCTCGTCGACGACGCCGAGGTCGTTGACGGCGACGAAGTCGATGTCGGCACCCGACTGCTTCACCGCCCGGAAGAAGTTGCGGCCGATGCGACCGAAGCCGTTGATCCCGACGCGGATGGTCATAGGGGTGTTGCCTCCTGGGGTCGCCATGGACGTAGATCGCTCTCCATCCGATCAGATCCCGGCCGGTCCTGCCAGTTGCCGCGCCGCCCGCCGGGATCGCGCTCGATCAGGTCAGCCGGCTCGTGGCCACTGTGGAGGGTCGCCGGTCGGATCGACCTCAGCGGTCGACGTCGCGGTGGGCGACCCGCAGATCGAAGCCCTTCTCGCGCAGTGACCGGGCCACCGACTCGGCGATGGCGACCGAACGGTGGCGGCCGCCCGTGCAGCCGAACGCGACGGTCAGGTACGACTTCCCCTCGGCGACGTAGGCGGGCAGCAGCATGGCGAGCAGGTCGTCGATCTGCTGGAGGAACCGGCCGGTGAGGGGCTGGCCGAGCACGTGTCGCGGACGGGCTCGTCGAGGCCGGTGAGGGGCCGGAGGTCCTCGACCCAGTAGGGGTTCGGCAGGAACCGGCAGTCGATCACCAGGTCCGTGTCGAGGGGGAGGCCGTGCTTGTACCCGAACGAGGTGACCGTCGTCTGCATGCCGCCGGCCGGCGCCTCGGCGGCGAACAGGTCGAGGACCCGCGTCCGCAGCTGGTGGACGTTGAGGTCGCTCGTGTCGATGACCACGTCGGCCTCGGCCTTCACCGGCTGGA
>CAWDDN010000003.1:0-15363 GCA_963801135.1 uncultured Actinomycetota bacterium
TCCGGATTCCGGTGTTTCTGGCCTGACACGTCAGCGGTGCTGGCGAGGAAGGCTGGTCACTGATGACCGAGACAAACTGGAGCGTGAGCTCGATGCCGAAGGAACCGAAGAAGACCACGACGCCGGCGGAGGTCGAGCGGGCTGCTGTGCTGAGCTGGTCAAGGCCGCTCGTGCCCGAGGCGATGACCTGACCGGCCCGGAGGGGCTGCTGAAGACGATCACCAAGGAGGTGCTGGAGTCCGCGCTGGAGGAGGAGATGAGCGAGCACGTCGGGTACGACAAGCACGCCGCCGAGGGCGGCAACGGTGGCAACTTCCGCAACGGGACCCGGACCAAGACGGTGCTGACCGACAACGCCGGGAAGGTCGAGATCGCCGTGCCGAGGGACCGGGCGGGCACGTTCGAGCCGGTGATCGTCAAGAGGCACCAGCGGCGACTGAATGATGTCGACGCGGTCGTGCTCTCCCTGTACGCCCGGGGACTTACCACCGGTGAGATCTGCGCGCACTTCGCCGAGGTGTACGGGGCGTAGGTCTCGAAGGACACCGTCTCTCGGATCACCGACAAGGTCATCGAGGAGATGCAGGCCTGGTCCTCCCGGCCGCTGCAGGCGGTGTACGCGGCGATCTTCATCGACGCGATCATGGTCAAGGTCCGCGACGGGCAGGTCGGCAACCAGCCGTTCTACGCCGCGATCGGGGTCGACCTGGCCGGCCGCCGCGACGTGCTGGGCCTGTGGGCCGGCACAGTGGTGGCGGGGAGTCGGCGAAGTTCTGGATGAACGTGCTGACCGACATCAAGAACCGCGGCGTGGCGGACGTGTTCTTCGTCGTCTGTGACGGGCTGAAAGGCCTGCCGGACTCGGTTGCTGCGGTGTTCCCGGCGGCGATCGTGCAGACCTGCATGATCCACCTGATCCGCGGCACCCTCCGGTACGCCTCCAAGCGGTACTGGGACCAGCTCGCCCGCGACCTGCGCCCGATCTACACCGCGCCTAGTGTGGAGGCTGCCTGGGCGGCGTTCGAAGAGCTCGAGGAGAAATGGGGCAAGCCCTACCCGGCCATCCCCAAGCTGTGGCGCTCGGCGTGGGAGGAGTTCATCCCGTTCCTGGACTACGACGTCGAGATCCGCCGGGTGCTGTTCTCCACGAACGCGATCGAGTCCCTCAACGCCCGCTACCGCCGAGCCGTGGGTGCCCGGGGGCACTTCCCCACCGAGCAGGCCGCGCTGAAGACGCTGTACCTGGTCACCCGGTGCATGGACCCCAAAGGCCCCGGGCAGGCACGATGGACCATGCGGTGGAAGCCCGCCCTGAACGCGTTCGCCGTCACCTTCGCCGACCGCATGCCGGCCGCCGAGAACCTCTAAGATGAACGCCAGAAACACCGTTAATCGGACAGTCCCGGCGGCTGTCATCGTCCCCGACGGTGTCCTCTTCGGTTCGAGCACCGCGCACAAGGCGCTGCGCAAGATGCTGGTCGAGGACCAGAAGCTCGATGCCGTGGTGAAACTGCCGTCAGGCGTCTTCCGCCCGTATGTGTCCTGTCGCGGGTGATGCTTGACAGTGCGGTATCACCTGATGCTTGACACCGGGCGTGGTGCGGCGCCTTGCTCGACGATGTTCCGCGGATGTCGTCGATGCCGGGAGGCCGAGATCGGTGCTGGTTGTCTTGTCGGTCGTCGAGCAGCGGTTGGACGCGGTCCGGGAGGTCTTGGCGGGTGCGTCGGTGACGGAGGTTGCGGCCTCGTTCGGGGTGTCGCGTCAGTCGGTCCACACGTGGCTGGGTCGGTATCTGGTGGAGGGGGTGACCGGCCTGGCCGACCGGTCGCATCGTCCGAGGGGGTGCCCGCATCAGGCGCCGGAGTCGGTGGCGGTGGCGGTGTGCGAGATGCGGCGCGAGCATCCGCGGTGGGGCGCGAAACGGATCCGGCTGGAGCTGCTGCGCGGTCGGGACAACGGGGACGTCGAGGGCGGTGAGGCGCTGCCGCCGGTGCCGTCGGTGGCCACGATCAACCGGATCCTGCGCCGCCACGACCTGGTGAAGCCGCGTCCGCGGAGGAAGCCGCGAAGTGCCTACATCCGGTTCGAGCGGCCGGGGCCGATGCAGCTGTGGGGCATCGACATCGTCGGCGGGGTCGAGCTGGTCGACACCGTCACCGGGGAGGTCCGTGAGGCCAAGGTCGTCACCGGCGTCGATGACCACTCGCGGTACTGCGTGATGGCGGTGGTGGTGGAGCGGGCCACCGCGCGGGCGGTGTGCCTGGCCTTCGCGCGGGCCTTGGCCCGGTACGGGGTGCCCGAGGAGGTGATCACCGACAACGGCAAGCAGTTCACCGACCGGTTCAGCCGGTACGCGGGTAACCGCGGGGAGGTGCTGTTCGACAAGATCTGCCGGAAGAACGGGATCCGGCACCGGCTGACCGCGCCGGCCTCGCCGAACCAGAACGGCAAGGTCGAACGCTTCCACGGCACGTTCCGCCCCGAGCTCACCGCGGCCGGGCCGTTCACCTCGATCGAGGCGGCCCAGGCCCGGGTCGACGTCATCGTCGAGGCCTACAACCGCGACCGCCCGCACCAAGGGCTCGACGAGCAGGTGCCGGTGGTGCCCGCGGACCGGTTCACCCCGGCGAGCAGCACCGAGATCGAGCTGTGGCTGCCGCCCGCGCTGGAGATCACCGCAACCGTTCAGGCTCCCGACGTCGCCGCGTCGCCGGCCGTCGGACCGCTTCCGACGATCGAGGCGTCGCTGGCTCTGGAGCTGGAGCGGACCGTCCCGGCGTCGGGGAACCTGGCGATCCGGGGGCAGCAGTTTTGGCTCGGCCAGGCCCGCGCCGGGCAGGTCATCACGTTCTGGCTCGACTGCGACTGGGTGCACCTGTCCACCGGCGGGGCCCGGATCAAGACGCTGCGCTCCCGGTTCAGTGCTGCCGACCTGGCCTGGCTCCTGCTCCACGGCGGCGCCGTCACCGCAGGCCCGGCACCAGTGAGCTCACGACCCGGGCCCGGAAGCCGCGCCGGGCGCACCGTGGTCGAGGTCGAGCGCACCGTCGCCAGGTCCGGGACCATCTCCTTGGGCAGCCACGTCGTCCTCGCCGCGGAGATCCTGGCCGGCCGCCGGGTCGGGGTCTACATCGAAGACGGTGCGCCGCTGCTGTTCTTCGACCCCGCCACCCGCGAGCTGCTGCGCACCCGGCCCAACCCACTCGCCCCCGGTGAGGCCGTCCGGCTGCAACGCTCCCGCCCGCCCGGGACACCGCCGCGGCCCTCGAGCGAACCCGTCACCGTGCAACGCCGAGCCTCCAACTCCGGCATCATCGTGGTCGCCGGACAGAAGGTCGCCCTCGGCCGCGAGCACGCCCGAACCACCGTGACCGTGCACGTCGCCGAGACCACCTTGGCGATCGAGCTGCCCGAGAACGACACCCGCGTGGTGAGGCGCACCACCGACCAACCCGTGCGTAGCATCAAAGGACAGCGGCCGCGGACCGCTGCCACCTCAGTGTCCTAGCCGAGAGTGTCAAGCATCAGGTGACACGAATCCGTCAAGGATCTACTGCGTCAAGACACTGGGCCCGGCCTGGATGCGCGGCTCGACTCACCCTCTCGCTTCGATCGATTGCGTGGCCTGGCTAGTACGTTCACCTCAAGGAGTTGGCTAGGGCGGGAGGCGATAGTGGCTGGTTCGGACCAATGGCCGCGGTTGGTTGTCAGCTTCAGGGAAGCGCTACCAGAGATGGAGGCGGGCGACGTCCCCACCGTTTTGTCTGATCTCAACGGGGTCTATGAAGTCTCCGTCCTTGCCACCGTTGGTGGCTACGAGACCGCCTACGTTCCCTCCCAATCGCGGCCACGCAGGACCTCACGGCTCGCGTCTGATGACCGCCTCCGCGTCCAGAGGTTGACCTATGGCTCACCCCTCGAAATGGTGCTCACCCTCGACCCTGAGGTGCTTAGGGGCGCGATGAGCGGTGGCTTGGTGGTTGCTTCGGGTGCGGTAGCGACAGTGCAATGGCTGCCGAAGCTCCTGAACGCCTGGACCGAGACGTTCTTTGCAGGTAGCACGTATAGGGACCGACGCGAGATGGTGCATGAGCAACTCGTGGCGCTCCGGGAGTCGACCAGGCGCGAGAACGAGGCGCATGAGCTGTCCATTCGGCAGGCGGCTGCCCAGGTCCGCCGCACCGAAACCGAAACCGCGCGTATCGAGTTCGAACTTCGACGCGACGAACTCTTGCTCGAACGGGAGGTGAAGGCTCAGGAGTACCAGCAACGCTCCTACGGGGGCTACGGCGTCGCTGCTGCGGCTAGGCCGCATCAGCCGCAGTCAATCGAGGACAGGGCCTCGGCCGCGACGCTCGCCATTGAGGACGCTTTGGAGCGGATGACTCGGCTGGCGGGACCACCGTCCGCCGGATTGCAGGAGTAGAACTTAGTCGCCACGGCCACAACAGTCCCTCGGGGACCGACTCATGGGCGGGTTCCCTCTAGCGGAGCATCTGTAGGGCTCGGCGGGTTGGGTCAAGGGTGGCCGAAGGCCATCACGCAGTGACGCCGTAGGCGCCCTTGACGCGTTCCGCCGGGCCCGGATGATGGGGAGCGGGGGAGCCAGCCGCCGCACGACCGCGCCGACTGCGCGAGCACTGCAACGGCCTGAGGCCTGCGACGAAGGTCCAGGAGTTCGTAAAGATCTCGACTTCTCCTTGAGCGAGCGCGTCGCCGTTTGGCGGACTGGTGGCAGAGGACCTTCCGGCCTCTGCCGTTCGATCAAGGGGACACCATGAACGAGTTCGTTGCGCTCGCGCGCGCCACCGGGGACACCGCCAACCTGCAGTCGTGGATCAAGGGCAACATCATCCCGCTGCTCCTCCTGCTCATCGCCGTCATGCTCTTCGTCTTCGCCCAGCGCGGAGACAACGCCAAGGCGATGCGCGTCGTCGCCGGCGTGATCGTCGCGCTTGCGGTCCTGGGCGTCGCCACGCAGGGTCGCGCCGACGAGGTCGGCACCTGGCTCGCGTCGCTCGTCACGGGCTGAGCCATGCGCCTCCCCGTCGACGACGAGATCTACAACGTCAACGCCGTCTGGCTCGGCCCTCCGGGCAAGACCCTGCCGTTCCGCGCCCGCTACGTCGCCTACGGCGTCGGGGCAGCGGTCTTCGTCCTGCTCCAGATCGTCGAGCGCCGGCTCGGGATCGGGTTCGGCTTCTTCGCGCTGGCCTACACGCTCCTGGTCACGGTCGGCGTCACGAAGGTGATCCTGCGAGTGGTCGACCATGACCGGCCGCTCGGCGCGGTCCTGCGCGGGCTGGTCAACGAGGTCAACGCACCGCGCGCTCAGACGCGAGGCATGACCTCCACCCTCCGTCCGGCCCGGGTCCGCGCCGTCCCCCCGCGCCCGGGCCGGACCCGCCGACGGGGACGCCACGCCGCCGCCGCGGCTGCGAGCCACGGGGACGCGCCATGAGCAGCCGAGGCCTGTCGCTGCGGCGGATCACCGGCCACTGCACGGTGGCGGGTGACCGGGTCACCGCCTGGTACCTGCTCGCGCCACAGGGCTGGTCGTTCCGGCCGGACAACGCGCGGGAGCGGCTCATCGTCGATACCGCCGACGCCCTCGCGCAGCTGACCAAGCGGAACCTCCACCTGCGGGTGACGACACGCCCGTACCCAGTCTCGAGGTGGGCGCAGGCGCATGACGCGAATGCCCCTGCACCGCTGCCGGGTTGGCCCGAGCACCTCATCCGCGACCAGGTGCAGCTCGCCAGCCGCAGCATGGCGGACAAGGAGGTCTACCTCGGCGTGGACCTCGGAACGTCGCGGCGAGTGCTGCACGCCCTGAGCGGGTTGGCTGGCAGAGCCGCAGACCGGGAGGTCGCCGCGATGGCCAAGCCGATCCGTGAGGTGGACGAGCTGCTCCGGCATCCGGGCTTCGAGGGGACGCCCGCGTCGCCTCGGCAACTGGAGTGGCTGCTCCACCGATCCTGCTCACTCGGACTGCCGGCGCCACTGACGCTTGGGGCCGCCGAGGACGCGGAGTGGGAGCGCGACGACCTGGCCGAGTTCACCGACCACGTCACCTGGACCGCCGTGCCCTACGGACGAACGATCGTTGGTCCGCGGCGAGGCGAACGGCGCCGAGATCCAGCGGCACGTGTGTGTCCTCTCGGTGGGCCGGATGACGGACCTCGACATCCCGCCCGGCGTGCCGTGGATCCAGCGCACGGACCAGCTGCCGTTCCCGGTCGAGTGGTCGGCGAGGGTGACGATCGAGGATGCCGGTCGCGTGGGTATGGCGATGAGGCGCAACATCCAGCGCATCCGCTCGCAGAAGGAGCACTACGAGCACGAGCATGCCGAGCCGGCGCCCGGGGCTCTGGACCGGCAGGCCTCGAAGGCACTGGTCGTGGAGGACGAGCTCTCGAGCGGCCTGTCCGGCCTGAGCACGCGGACCGCTGGCTGGTACCGCATCGCGGTATCGGGCGCCTCGGAGGAAGAGGCACTGGACAGGGCCGCCGCGGTGCGGCAGCTCTTCGCGCCGCAGGTGACGATCTCCCGGCCCGCCGACCAGTACGCCGTGGCCCGGGAGTTCATCCCGGGAGAGAAGCTGGGGACGACGGCATACAAGCGCCGGATGCCGGTGACGACGTTGGCGGCAGCGGTCCCGACCGCCACCGCGAAGGTCGGCGACCGTGTCGGCATCCACCTGGGCGAGACGTCGGGCACGTCCTCCCGGGTGGTCACCTGGGAGCCGTGGGAGGCGACCGAGCAAGCCGAGGAGTCCGGGCTCGCGGTGATCTGTGCCGGTCTGGGCGGCGGCAAGTCGACCGCCGGCGGCAACATCATCTACCGCACGGTGATGCAAGGAGTGTCGTGGACCGTCCTCGACCCCTCCGGCCGGCTCACGGCTTTGTGCCGGCTGCCGCAGCTGGCCGCCGTGTCCAAGGCGGTCGACCTGCTCGACGCCGCACCGGGAGCGCTCTGCGCCTACCGGGTCATCGCGGAACCTCGGCGCGAGCACTACTTCGGTGAGGTTGAGTGGCGCGTCGCCCAGGTCAACGCTCAGGCCACGCGGCGGCTCTTGGCGAGCAGCGTCCTACGGTCCGTCCTCCCGAGGCAGATGCAGGACCACGTGCTGACCGAGGTGGCCCTGATGCGCGCGGTCGGCAGCGTCTCGGCCACGGTGACGTCCAGCCTCGCCGACGTCGTCACCGCGCTGGGGCGGGTCGAGGGTGACCCGGAGCTGCAGCGTCACGCCGGCTACATGCACGACTTCCTCGCCGAAGCCGCCCGGACCAGCCATGGGCGGTTGCTCTTCCCGCCCGGCTACCGGAACGACTACGACACCGAGGAGTCGCTCCTCACCGTGTACTCCCTTCGCGGGCTGACGTTCCCCGACGAGAAGGCCAAGGGGAGTGAGGACCTCGACGAGCGGCTGAGCATGTGCGTCCTCTACATGGCCGCGTGGCTGGCCCAGCGAGCGATGTACCTCGGCGACGTCCACGCACGCAAGGGCATCTTCATCGACGAGGCCTGGGCGCTGTCGACCTTCACGACGGGCCGCCGGTTCATCGAACGCGCCGGCCGCGACAGCCGCAAGCACAACACCCGGGTGCTGATGGCCAGCCAGAACCCCTCCGACCTGCTGCGGTTGGACCTGGCGAACCTCGTGTCGGCCGCGTTCATCGGTCGGCTCACCGATGAGACGGCGCAGCAGGACGCCCTGCGGTTCATCCCCGGCATCCAGCCGGGGCAGGGATACGAGGCGATCTTCGAGTCCCTCTCGCGTCCGACCGCGACGGGTCGAAGAGGGCCTCGCGAGTTCGTGTTCAGCGACGGATCGGGCGGGGTGGAACGGATCCGCATGGACCTGTCCGCTCACCCCGAGGTGCTCGAGGCGCTGGACACGACGGCCGACCCGACGAAGACCCGTACCCACGGCAGCGGGCATCCTTCAGCGCCTGCCGTGGAGCGCGCCTTCAATGGCGCTGTGCGAAAGAGCGCCTGACATGAGGGCGCGCACACGGACCTTCCTGTCCCTCGGCGTCGCGATGGGGCTCGGCGTTCTCGGTGTGGTCACTGCTCCCACCGGCTCGGCAACACCGCCGAGCGGGGTGGCTACAGTCCGGTCCCTGCCCGCCATCCCGGGGATCCCGGACTGCAAGGACGCCCCCATTCCGGAGCGTCCGGGGACCGGCCTGCCGGGTGCCCTGGATCCGGAACCGGACCCGCTCCCGGCCGCCGGTGACCCGTTTGCCCAGCACCCTTCAACGAGCGTCTACGAGCAGTACGGCTACGCCGGCCTGACCTGGCACACGTACGACCTGGGATGCGGAGGATCGGTGCGCGACCCTGCGGCGGCCACGGACACGATGATCGGCAACGTCCTGCTGTCCTGTGCGGTGTGGCTCACCGCGGCGACCAACGGGCTGCACAACAAGGTGGCAGACCCAGCCTCGTACATGGGCCCGCTCGACAGTGTCGTCGAGACCGTGACCACCCGCTTGTACGAGTCGATCTGGAGCCCTTGGGGCGCGGTCGCCGTGTTGGGCGTCGCGGCCCTGCTGCTGTTCCAAGCGATGCGCGGTGACCTGCCCTCCGTCGTCGCGGGCGCCGCCTGGGCTGCGCTGGTGCTCGCGGTCGTGGCGGCGATCACGCAGTACCCCTCGCGGGCGAGTGGCTTCTTCGACGGCACCATCACCTCGAGCATCGGCTCGATCCAGGCACACACCGCGGGTGTCGACTCCTCGACCCAGCCAGGGCAGTCGAGCGCTCGAGCCCAAGGTGCCCTCACGGTCGACCGCGTCCTCTACGACGCGTGGCTGCGCGGACAGATCGGATCCTCCGACTCACCGGCAGCCAACCGCTGGGGACCGGCCCTGTTCCGAGCCAGCGCAGTGAGCTGGTCGGAGTCGGCGGCGGCCTCGACGCCGGAAGCAACCAACCAGCTCAACGAGGAGAAGGCGCGTCAATGGAAGGAGACCGCCGACAAGATCGCCGAGCAGGACCCCGCGACCTACGCCGTCCTGCAGGGCAAGGCCGGCGGGCGGATGGGCAACGGCGTGATGGCCCTGTTCGGCGCCGTGTTCGTCGACCTGTTCAGGTTGGTCGCCGACGTCTTCCTGCTTGCCGGGCTCGTGATGCTTCGGCTCCTCGTGATGTTCCTCCCGGCTGCCGCGGTCATCGGGGTCTTCGCCCCGCTGTCAGGGGTCGTCAAGCAGATGGCAAATATCGGCGGTGCCGCGGTGGTCAACGTCGTCGCGTTCTCGGCGGGCTCGGTCGTCTACACCGCAGCAATCTCGGCGGTTCTGAGCACGGCGAATGACTCCGGGATGGGGATCATGGCGCTCGTCCTGTGCCTGGTCATCACGCTGGCCGCATTCGTGCTCATGGCACCGCTGCTGTCGTTCACCCGCATCTTCGGCCACTCGGGCCGGCGGATGCGACGTCATCACCTCGGCCGACAGCTCACGAGGTACGTGGTCACCCGCCAAGGCGTCAACGACGGCACGAAGCGGGCGATCGAGGACATCGCAGGATCAGGATCCCGAGCCAACCGTCCCCGCGGACACAGGGGGACACCCCACTCCGGACTCCCGACCCCGGGCTGAGACCTTCGCCAGGGACCAGGTGGTCTGGGACGTGACGAGCGACGGCGGCCTGGGCCAGACAAGAGCTGTACCCGTCTCGCGCGTCGACCAAGGCGCCCTGACCGCGCGGCGCGTCCTGCCATCGTCCGCCGGGTGTGAGGAACGAGCCCGCTCGCACCGAGCTCCCCAATCAGAGCTCAGGCGTCGGGAGAGCGCCTGAACCACCGGTAGCCCCGCAGCACGGTATCGGGGTTCGGGCCACCTCCGGCGTCGTGCACGTCCCCGAGGCGACCGGAAGCGTGGTGAAGGGCCAGATCCTCAAAGACTCAGTCGATCGCGGACACCTGCCCTCGGTCGTCCCGGCACACGACGGCAATGCGCAGGTGGCCGAGGACGGTGTCGGCTACTTCGTCTACGACCCGCGGACCGGCGCCATGCTGCACCGGAGCGCGGGGGCCGACTCCAAGGACGCTGATGCGTCATGAACGCCATTCGGGAGGTCGGATGGTGGCGATGGCCGCTGTGGTCCTGGCGGAACCTGGCTGTCACGGTCATCGGCGCCGCCCTGCTCGTGGCTGGTGTCGGGCGCCTCTCAGAAGGAGGCGGGTCGGAGTCGGTGGCCGCAGAGCCGGCCGCAATTGAAACGGCGGACACGGCATCCATTGCCTCGTCCCCATCCCCTCGCCAGTCGACTGCGTCCGCCTTGCCGACGCCGAGCACCACCCCCGTGACTCCGGAGTCGCCGGAGGAGGTCGCGGTCGCCTTCGTTCGGGTGTGGGCCCGACCCGATGCCGCGGATGAGGAGTGGCAGGCGAGCTGCCAAGCCCTGTCGACGACACGCTTCGCGTCGGCGCTGGATGCCGCGACCTCAGCCGCCGTGCCGGCATCCCGAGTTGACGGGGACACCGAGGTCCTCCGCCGGAGCGATGGCGCAGCATCGGTACGGGTGCCAACCGACGGCGGAGCGGTGCACGTCGCTCTGCAGCAGACGCCGGCCGGATGGCGCGTCGACGGCATCGAGCCGGAGGAGCTCTCCGTCGTCACATCGGCGTCGAGGGGCTGACCGTGGATCCGGTGACCGCGCTTGCGGCTGCAGAACTCAAGAGGCGTCTCTGGCGGGTCTTACGACGTGTGCTTGCGGTCGTTCTGCCGGTGCTTCTCGTAGGCGTCTTGGCGATGGGGGTCTTCACATCGGCGCTCTTCGCAGGCGACGCTAGTGGGGACGGCGAGAGTGCCCCCGTGGGCTGCGCGGTCGTTGCGCGTCCCGCAGCTGTCGACATCGGATCGCTGGATGCCGAGCAGCTGGCGAAC
The DNA here is from genome assembly GCA_963801135.1 of uncultured Actinomycetota bacterium. Classification (GTDB taxonomy): domain Bacteria; phylum Actinomycetota; class Actinomycetes; order Propionibacteriales; family Nocardioidaceae; genus Marmoricola_A. Next base: position 10,897 of record CAWDDN010000003.1, read on the forward strand.
GCGCAGACGATCGTCGCGGTCGGGCGCGCGCTCGGCGTGCCCTCGAAGGGGTGGGTCATCGCGCTGAGCACGGCACTACAGGAGTCGACACTGCGCAACCTCCCGTACGGCGACCGCGATTCCATTGGGCTTTTCCAGCAGCGCGACGCTTGGGGAAGTCGAGCCGACCGACTTGATCCGGCGACGTCGTCCAGGATGTTCTTCACGGGCGGGCGAGGCGGCCAGCGCGGGTTGCTGTCCATTCCGGACTACCTCAGCCTCCCGGTGACCAGGGCCGCGCAGGCCGTGCAGGTGAGTGCGTTCCCAGAGGCCTACGCCAAGTGGGAGGGTCTCGCTCGCCAACTGGCCGGCACCCCTAGCATCGCCGCGGCAGCCTGCGCGTCAGGTGGCGAGGGAGGTGCCGGCTCGAAGGTCGTTGAGGTCGCCTTGTCTCAGCTGGGCATCCCGTACTCGTGGGGCGGTGGCACGTTGAGCGGGCCAGGGCGCGGATTCGGCAAGGGCGCATCAACGATCGGCTTCGACTGCTCGAGCTTCACGAGGTACGTGTGGTTCCAGGCCGCCGGGGTCACTCTGCCGCGCGTTGCTAGCGATCAAGCCGCCGCGGTGACCCCAGTGTCGCTGGGGGAGATCAGAGCCGGTGACCTGCTGTTCTTCCACGACCCACGAGATCGGCCCGGCTTCTTCCACCATGTCGGCCTGTACGACGGGCGCGGCAACATCATCCACGCGCCCACGACCGGCCGAACCGTCGAGGTGAAGCCGATTGACCTGACGGTTGATCACCCCTGGGGGGACACCGTCGTCGCTGGTCGCCCGGTTGCCGCATCGTGAGCCCTGCAACGTCATCAGAGCGAAGCCGCAAGGGAAGGCGAGCACGTAGCGTTGTGCCTCATGAGGACGGATGACGCTCGGCGACTCGCGGAGGAGTGCTTGGCGACATCGCATCCCCAGCGGTGGCGACACGTGCAGGGCGTTGCCGCGCGGGCCATTGCCATGTCGCAGTCCGACGATGCCGAAGACCCGGTGGTCAGTGCGGCCTGGCTCCACGACGTGGGCTATGCCCCGGTGGCGCAGGACTCGGGTCTCCACGCTCTCGACGGGGCCAGGTACCTCATGGGTGTGGGAGCTTCCCCCATCGTCGTCTCGTTGGTCGCATTTCACACAGGGGCGGAGTTCGAGGCCGAAGAGCGAGGGCTGGCGGGCGAACTGGCAACGGTCCCACGACCCGATCAGAGCTTGTTGGATGCCTTGATCCTGTGCGACCTCACCGTCTCACCCGCGGGTGATCCAGTGGCTGTCGGGCCACGCCTGGACGAGATCGTCTCCAGGTACCCCCCTGGCGACCCGGTCCATCGAGCTGTGCTGAGGTCGCGGCCGTACCTCGAGGCGTGCTGCGGCCGCGCGCAGAGGGTGCTGTCAGCCTAGGAACGGGACGTTGCGTTCCTCGAGGGCGTGCTGGATCCGCATGCGCATGGAGGGGTGCATGTCCAAGGCCTCGACCTCTTCCGGACGCACCCACACGACCTCGCTGCTCTCGCTGCTCGTACGAGCCTCTCCGCCAACGAGCCGGGCGCGAAAGGCGATCGAGAACTGCTGCCGCACTTCGCCGTCGTCGTACGCCATGACGTGACGGGGATTCGTGTACGTCCCGGTGATGGTCTCGACCTCGACGTCGTAGCCGGTCTCTTCCTTGACCTCGCGAATGACCGTGTCGACGATCGACTCCCCGATCTCATGACCACCGCCAGGCAGAGCCCACAGGTTGTTGTCGGTCTTGTGAATCAGAAGGATGCGCCCGTCATCGTCACGCACGATCGCGACGACCGAGGGCACGACGCTGTTGGCCTCCGGTGCCGCCGGGTCTTCGACGTAGTCGATCCTCCCCATGACGCGACGATAGCGCGCTCCGTGCTGGTCGTCATGCAGTCCCTGTCCAGGCCTCGACTCCCAAGACCGGCGTTGTCGAACAACGTCTCCCCCCGGCCACGCACCGACCGGACACAGCGAAGCACCCGCTGTCGCGATCAGCGGGTGCTTCGTCAGGTGAGCGGGCGCGGGGCCTCGCCTCGGTCACGCGTCGGTGCCCTCGACCCGCTCGCGGGCAGCCCGGAACAGGTCTGCGCGCTCCTTGGGCATCCAGTAGTGACTCTCCTGGGTGTCCGGGTCCTCCCTCCACTCCGAGGGCAGGGGCCGGCCGACGGTGTAGCCGTGACGGCCGGGCCACGCGAGGACTCCCGCCACGCCGTGCGCGCCGTTAGGGATGTTCGCCGCCTTGGCGATCTCCTCGCCGGTGAACTTCCGCTGCGGGTTGTCGATCAGCAGGCTGAACATCGTGCGGGCGCGGATCGAGAACTTCTCCCACAGCAGGGTGGCGTCCCGGAGGTCGGCGTCTCCGGTACCCCACGGCGTGATGTCGGCGGCAGCCTCCTGGGGCTCCGGGAGGCTACGGGAGCCCTTGAGACCGAGGTTGGGGAGGCTCAGGTCCCCCGCCAGCCACAGGCCGAAGAACTGGTAGAACTCGGCGGTGCGTTCCAGCGGAACCGGGATGGTGATGTTGCTAGTGGCGTCGGTGCTGGTCATGATGACCTCCATGCTCTGGGGGCCCTGCCGGAAGTGGTGCCCGAGCAAGGCGCACGACAGGGAGCATCTCGGCGTCGGAGGCCGTCGGGTGCTGGTCTCGCGCGGATGGTCCGGGAAGACTCTGGCCGATCACAAGGCTGACCGGGCCGCCGTGGTCCGCGAGGCACTCGAGGCGGCGGGGATCGAAGTGGAGTCGGCCCGTCGGATGGCAGCCGAAGTCGAAGCAGCCGACGGCGGGGAGCGATTCGTATGGGCCGCGGTGGTGAGTCACGGGGGAACTTCGGCCGACCGTGCTCATGGAGACGGTGCTCGAGCGGCGCCGCTGGCGGGAGCAGTACGAGTACGCCAAGTCCCTCGCTGGAGCAGATCCCCCTGTGGACAGTCGTTCGGCAACTGCAGGCACACGAGCGATGAGGGCAGCAGGATGAGCGACCAGGCACTGGCAGAGGACCGACTTTGGAGCGTCGAGGACGCCAGCTACTACCTCGGCGTCCCGGTCCAGACCCTGTACTCGTGGCGTGGTCAGGGCGTCGGACCCCCCGGGCGCCGGGTCGGCCGACGGCTCCGGTACCGCCCGGAGGACGTTAAGGCCTGGGTGGCTGGGCTCTCGACCGACGTCGCGTCATGAGGCGCCTGGGGCTGGGGGAGTACGGCGACGTCGCCTACTCCAAGGAGGGCCGCAGCGTTGTCGCGATGCTCTACTACCGGGACTACTCCGGCCGGCGACGTCGGATCCGGCGAAACGCGCCGACGCGAGCCGCTGCGCGACGCGAGGTGATGACGGCTCTACAACTCGCGTTGACCGTCGGGGACGAGCCTGGGTTCACGGCTTCGTCGTCCCTCGCTATGGCGGCCGACGCTTGGTTGGAGGTTCTCGAGGAGCGCGTCGAACGGGGCACGCGTAGCGCCACGACGCTCGACCTATACCGGCACGCCGTCCAGAAGCACATCCGCCCCGGGATCGGCGAATTGCGCCTCGGCGAGCTGACTGTTCCCAGGGTCGACCGCTTCCTTCAACGCGTGCTCCGGACCAAGGGCTACTCGACCGCGAAGCTCTGCCGGACCGTGCTGTCCGGCATCTGTCGGTGGCTCGTGCGGCAGGGGGGCCTTCCGTTCAACCCGGTGCGCGACACCGCGCCCCTCGAGCTAGACCGAGATCGGACGGCCAGAGCCATGACGCCGGCCCAGGTCCGAGAATGGCTCGACATCCTCGATGCTGACGAGTTCGCTCGCCGTCACGACCTACCTGAGCTGGCTCGCTTCATCCTCGCAACCGGCCTCCGCCTCGGCGAGGCGCTTGGAGTGAGGTGGAGCGACATCGACCCTGATCGAGGCTCTTTGTGCGTGGAGCGCACCATCGTCCGCGTCAAGGGAAAGGGTCTCGTCGCGTCGCGGCCCAAGACGCACTCCTCGCAGAGAGTGCTCGTGCTGCCGGGGTGGTGCCTCACGATGCTCCAGGCCCGCCGGGCTCGCCTCGGCGTAGCAGGAGGCCCGGTCTTCGCTGATTCGCTCGGTGGCTACCGCGACCGCAACAACGTGGGAGCCGCGTTCCGGCGAGTTCGTACCGGCACGGGCTTTGAGTGGGTCACGCCGCACACATTCCGCAAGACAGTCGCGACGTTGCTGGACAGCAAGGGAGCCAGCGCCCGGATGATCGCCGACCAGCTCGGCCACTCGAGGGTCTCGATGACCCAGGACGTCTACATGGGTCGGCGCGCGGTGTCGGCCGAACTCGCCGAGGCGCTCGAGTCCTTGGACGACCATCAGCGGCCGCAACCCCGTCGTCGGGACGGGCAATGAGCGACATGTGTCCTGTCATGTGTCCTGCCGCTCCTTCTTGGGTCGGCGTCAGAACGACCAGCACGTCGCTGATCTGCGGCATTGGTG
>CAWDDN010000004.1:0-43560 GCA_963801135.1 uncultured Actinomycetota bacterium
TGCCCCAGCTCGCGGCGGAACGCCGCGGGTACGCACGGGGCTACCACCCGTCGCCTAACCGGCGCGTTTGGCTCCGGGGCCGCACGAGCGAGGACGCCCCGGAGGGAGGGCGCATACTGGGTCCACAATGGCAGCTTCTCCAGGGAGCAGGCGCCCGCATCTCGCCAGCAGTCCTTTCGCACCGCACGTCGACCCGGTCGTCGAGCAGTACGCACTCGACGACCGCGTCTCGCACGACGCCCACGGGTTGGGCCGGGTCATCGGGGTCGACTCCGGTGGGGTGACGGTCGACTTCAGCAGCGCGACGGCACGGATCGCGACGCCCTTCCGCAAGATGACCAAGCTGTAGCGGGGCGTCCCGCGCACTGACAAGCACAGCGGCACCGGTCTCCCACGACGGGCCGACCGGTGATCCGCGAGCCGTCCCGGGTCCGGCCAAGGGCGACGATGACGGAGCGCAGGCCGCGCGCTGTTAGGCTGACACGCGTTGGAGGAGCGCTTCGGGCGCTCGACGCGACCGTCGGTCGCGAGTCATCTCAACGATCTTGATCTTCGGTTCCGCTGGACATCAGGCGCAGTACGGATGTCTTCAGCATGGCGCTGGACAGGTCGTCCGCGCCGGATTCACCGAAGGTAATGACAAACATGGCACAGGGAACCGTCAAGTGGTTCAACGACGACAAGGGCTTCGGCTTCATCGCGCAGGACGGCGGAGGCGCTGACGTCTTCGTCCACCACACCGCCATCGCAGGTACCGGCTTCAAGTCCCTCAAGGACGACTCGCGCGTCGAGTTCGAGGTCACCCAGGGCTCCAAGGGGCCCCAGGCGGAAAACGTCCGCGCTCTCTGATCTCTTCTCCTGATGGCGGCTTCGGGCAGGGCCCGGAGCCGCCATCCGCCATTCCACCCCCAGGCGCCCATCCACCCGTTCCCAGGCCGTTGTATGAGCCGGGCCCTGCCCTCCGTGCGGTATCAGCCAACGCCCAGCTCGCGGCGAAGTGAGGCAGGCCGGCGGACGGTCGGCGTCAGCCGGCTTCCTGCCAGCCGTGGCGCATCAGTGCGGCGGCCCTTTCGGCGATCATGATTGCGGGCGCGTTGGTGTTGCCGGAGCAGATCAGAGGCATGACGGAGGCGTCGACGACGCGGAGGCGGTCGATGCCGCGAACTCTGAGCTCGGGGTCGACGACGGCGTCCGGGCCGCGGCCCATGCGGCAGGTCCCGACGGGGTGCCAGAGCCCGGCGGCCTCGTCGGCGCAGGAAGCCCTCCAGGTCCGCGGTTGAGGTCACGCCCGGACCGGGGGCCGTCTCCTGCAGGTCGAAGGGCTTCACCGCCGTGGTCTGGCCGATCCGGCGGGCTGTCACCACGGCGGCGGCGAGCTGGGTGAGGTCCTTCGGGTCGGTGAGGTAGCCAAACTCGATCGCCGGCCACTGGGCGGGATCGGTGGAGCGGAGGGAGACTCTGCCGCGGCTGCGGGGCCGCAGGAGCGTGACGGGGACCGTGGCGCCGGTCACCACCTGGCCCTCGGCTTCGACGACCAGGTGAAGTTGGATGTCGGGGGCGGGCTGGTCCACCAGCCCGGTCCGTAGGAACGCGCCGCCGAAGGCGTACTCCAGCGGTCGGGGCACCGGCGAGGACGTGGTCCAGTTCAGGAACGCCGTGGGATGGTCGTGGAGGTTCCCGCCGACCCCGGGCAGATCGGCGCGCACCTCGATCCCGTGCTCGCGGAGGTGCTCGGCCGGGCCGATGCCCGACAGCATGAGCAGCTGGGGCGAGTTGATGGTCCCGGCGGAGACGATGACCTCCCGCGTCGCCTCGACCTGCACGGCGGCACCATCGGCGGCGTAGGACACTCCGGTGGCCCGGCCGGCGTCCACGTCGACTCGGGTGACGAGGACGTCGGTGGTGACCGTCAGGTTGGGCCGGGTCGCGACCGGCCGCACGAACGCCGCGTACGCGCTGTGCCGCCGGCGGTCCTTGATCGTGTACTGGTAGTAGCCCGTACCGTCCTGCCGGTCACCGTTGAAGTCCGGATTCCGCGCGAGCCCGACCTCTTGACACGCCTCGACCAGGGCCGGGAGCAGCGGGTGCATCCCGACCGGGTCCGACACCCGCAAGGGTCCGCCGACGCCGGTGGACCATCCGGGGCGCGATTCGTTGGCGGTCAACGTAGGAGCCGAGCCCGACGGCGCCAATGGCGCACATTGCTGAATCATCTGTCAATTGAGTGCATCGTGCACGTCACCCGGCCTCGGCCGGCTCGCCTTGCGGTTGGGCGGCCTGGTCGTGGAGATGAAGACCACCAGCCCCGGCTGTCGTGTCTGGCGCATGCTGTTGAGACCCTCGTCGGAGGGCCCGCATGGGTCTCCGGGCGAGGGGTGCCGTACCCGATCAGCGACAAGACGGTGCCGAGGAGATCGTCATGTCCTGGCTCGTTCTCGTCGTCTCCGGCGGTCTCGAGGCCGTCTGGGCCACCGCCTTGTCGCGCTCCGAGGGGTTCACCCCGGGCGACACCGTCGGCCCTCTTCGGTGTCGCGCTCCTGCTCAGCATGGTCGGACTCGCCTACGCGATGAAGTCCCTGCCCGTCGGAACGGCGTACGCGGTGTGGGTCGGGATCGGCGCCGCAGTGACGGTCGGCTTCGCCATGGGCACTCCTTGGTCGTGGCGCCGGATCCGGACCAGGGCGGCCACGTGGAAGACGGGCGCAGGACCATCGCCAAGATTAGGGCTCGCGCAACTTGTGGGCTTGGTCCTGCTGGCTCCAGGCCGCGATGATGGACCATGGCATCGACGACCCCGCGGCCCCGGACGGGGTCCGTGCCTAGCTCAGGGCCCGGGGAAGGCAGGGCGCGGACGTTCGCGGTGGTCGTGGCCCACCCGGACGACGATGCGTACGGGGTGGCAGGCAGCGTTGCCCTGCACGCGTCCGACGAGGGTTTTCGCTTCGTTCTCATCCATGCCACCGACGGCGGCGCCGGCGACCTCCGACCCGGCTTCCCGGCGACCCGGTCGACTTTGGGGAGGGTGCGCAGGGCCGAGGACGCCGCCGGATGGGAGGCGGTCGGGCGGCCGCCGGATCGCCACGTGTGGCTGGGCTACCCCGACGGCGAGGTCGATCGTGTGCCGTTCACAGAGCTCGTCGATGCCGTGTGGTCGGTGCTGAGCGAGGAGCAGCCCGCGGTGGTCTTCACCTTCGGACCGGACGGGATCTTCGGCCACCCGGACCACATCGCGATCGGCGCTGCGACCGACTCCGCGTTCGCCCGCGGTGCCGCCACGGAGGGCGCGGCGTTCCGCAGGCTCCTCCACGGCGCGATCCCGGAGTCGGTGTTCCACCGGTGGAACACCCAGCGCGCGCAGCTCGGGCTGCCGGTGTTCGACCCTCAGGCGCTATACCAGATGCGCGGGGTACCGGACGAACAGATCGGTGTGGTCGTGGACTGCCGACCCGTCGCGCACAGGGTCGTCGACGGTCTGCGCGAGCACCGCAGCCAGCACCACGTCTTCATCGACGATCCGGACGACATCGACAGGTGGCAGCGGATCATGAGCCGGGAGTGGCACGTCGTGGCCTGGCCGCCACGCGTGCCCCACGCGGTTCGCCTCACGGACATCTTCGAGGGACTGCCCGGGTAGCTCCTCGGGAGACGGCATGTTCACCGGCGCGGCGGCAGGGCCGGAGCGGGTTCCGCCCTGCTGTGCAGCGGGGCCTCGCGAGTGGGGAGGCGCACCGATCTGCCAAGGCTTAGAGGTCGCCTGGCGGCGGAGTGGGCAGGTCAGGCGGAGCGTTCTCGGTCGAGTCGTTCCAGGATCCAGGACCTGACCAGTGTTGACGCAGGCAGGTGCTTGGCTGCGGCGACCTTCTGGACTTCGGCTTCTTCGTCGGCGCTGAGCCGGACGGAGTACACCTTCTGCCGGTTCGGTCGCCGTCCGGTGGTGCCTGCGGGGAAGGCGTCCTCCTTGGTCTGCTCGGACTCGCGGCGGAGCCGTCCAGCGTGTGCCGGGTCAATCGTCTTGGCCATCATCGTCTCCTTGCTGACACAGCCTCAGATCCGCTCCGGTCGCGGGCCAGGCGTTGATGCCGTGCAGGTCACCGTCGAGGTCGCGGTAGGCGATCACCACGATCGCCCTCCCCGCGGAGCGGGAGTGGCCGATGAACCGGAGGCACCCATTCGTGACTTCGGGTCGGGCTCGAGCGCGAGGAGGTCGACATCTGCCATCACCTCCTCGGTCCATGCCGGTTCGATGCCCACACCGTCGGTGTAGCGGTTGCCGCGGGAGCGGATGTCGTCGATGGCCTCGGGGTCCCACTGGATCTCCTCGCCCACCCTCATCTGTGTACGTCAACGTTGCACGATGTAGTACGCGCGCTGTGGTTTGTGCGCCTCAAGGACTCAGATGCCGGCGACGTAATGCGGCCGCCTTCGCCACGCGAGCGACCATCCGGTACACGTCGCGCCGGTCGCTCGGGTTGCCGCTCTGGGTCGCAGGATCAGCGGCCCGTCGGCCCGTTCACCCCGGCACGCCTCGAGCACGCGGAGGACGGGAACGGTCACGGGCATGGTGGCGGGCTTGTTGACCTTGCCGACCAAACGCAGCACCCGGTGCCCGCGCAGGGTGTCGGCATAGTCCTCGATCCGGACCGTGGCAGCTTCGGAGGCGCGCAGCGCGTTGATGCCGAGCAGGTACGCCAGCGCACCGTGGTGGACGGTGATGGGCCGGGCGACCTGGAGGAAGCGGATCAGCTCGAGCCGGTCCAGCCCCTGGGTGCGGGACTCGTCCCGGTGGACCTTCGGCAGCCGGGCGTACACCGCTGGGTCGGCAGCGGTCAGCGCGTCGATGTGGGCGAACCGGAAGAAGCCGCGCACCACGTGCATCATCGTCACCACTGTGGAATCCCGCAGTCCCCGCTCGCCGAGCTCGCGGATGTACAGCTCGACGTGGGCTCGCTGGACCCCGACCAGTGGGTCCAGCCGCGCCCGCGGCCGCGGCGTTATGCGACTCGCACCAGGAGAACCACTCTCGCAGCTGGAACGCGTCCAGGCGGTGCGTCCGCCCGGAGTAGCGGGCCAGGAACGAGACCGCCGCCAACCGCGCGGGCGTCATCGAGGCCGGCTGGAAGGCCAGAAGCATCGTGGCCCGCCGGGTGGGCAGGGAAGCGCACTACCCGTAACGTGGCGTCGAGCCGTCGAAGGAGCTGACAGCCATGCCGTCTGCCCTGACATCCGTCGCATTTCACTGCACCTGTGGATCGACCGCGGGCGACGTCAGGGTCGGCAGGAACACCGGCACCCATACGCGATGCCATTGTGTGCTGTGCAACCGGGCCATGAGCCACTACAGCGGGCCCAGGACGCGCGCCGAGGGCGTCGAGCTGTTCCAGACGACGCCCGACAAGCTCTCGGTGCTCCAGGGAGCGGACAACCTCGTTGCCGTGAAGGTCTCACCGAACGACATGATTCGGTGGGTCGCCGGCTGCTGCGACACGTTGCTGTTCATCACCCCGGTGGAGGTACGGTCGTCACTGGTGGGCGTCGTCCTCGAGAACGTCGACGACATGGAGCCGTTCGGCCCGGTCGTCGGCGAATCCTACGTGGGGAGCGGCGATGAGAAGGGCCGTCACCGGAAGGGCTGGAGGATCGCCTCTGGCCTCGTTCGCCGTGGCCTCCGGGCACGGCTGACCGGCGCGTGGAAGGACACGATCTTCTTCGACCCCGATACCGGCGTGCCGGCCGTTGAACCCGTGCTGCTGCCCCGATCGATCGGTCGCTGAGAAGCGTCGTCCTGCACCACCAGCGCAAGCTCGCCCTGTCGACGGGCACCGTCACCGGTGTCGGGGCGCTGTTGTGCTGGCAGCACCCGGTGCGGGTGTGCTGTTCCCGATGCGTTCATCGCCGCTGGGCAAATGCCGTCTGCAGCCCTGCGCGACACCCGCGGGCACAGAACAGTGCGGCGCGAACACCGGTGGCATCGGTATCGGGAGTCCCGCCGTCGTCGTGGTCGTACGTCGCTGTTCGACCCTACCGTCTACAACTCGAGCTCGAGTGAGGCGTGCGTCAACGTCGGCCGAAAATGAACCCGTATGGGTGCCTCCCGGGTCATCGGCCACTCCCGCTCCGCGGGGAGGGCGATCGTGGTGATCGCCTACCGCGACCTCGACGGTGACCTGCACGGCATCAACGCCTGGCCCGCGACCGGAGCGGATCTGAGGCTGTGTCAGCAAGGAGACGATGATGGCCAAGACGATTGACCCGGCACACGCTGGACGGCTCCGCCGCGAGTCCGAGCAGACCAAGGACGACGCCTTCCCCGCAGGCACCACCGGACGGCGACCGAACCGGCAGAAGGTGTACTCCGTCCGGCTCAGCGCCGACGAAGCAGCCGAAGTCCAGAAGGTCGCCGCAGCCAAGCACCTGCCTGCGTCAACACTGGTCAGGTCCTGGATCCTGGAACGACTCGACCGAGAACGCTCCGCCTGACCTGCCCACTCCGCCGCCAGGCGACTGCCTCGCGCCGGCATCACGGCCGTCCGAGGTCCGCAGCCGGGGGGGGGGTTACTCGACCCAGCGAGCGTGGTACTTCTGGGTGATCCGCTGCATCTCTGCAGCATCCAAGAGTCCAGCCCCGTCGGCAGCGCTGATTTCCCGGAAGTACTCCTCGAAGCCTGCGGGGGAGAACATCGAGAGGGTCCGCCCGCGCCGTGGCACCACCCGCCGTTGGGCGTGTCGGAGACCCCGCGGCACGAAGACGGTGTCGCCCGGACCCGCCTCGAACTCGGTCTGGCCGTACGTGAAGACGTGGCGACCTTCTAGGACGAAGAACAGTTCGTCTTCGCTGCCGTGGACGTGCGGCGGGGCGTCGACGGCGTTGACCTCCTCGACGATGGAGAAGGAGCCACCCGTCAGTGCGGCCGATGCTCGGATCACAAACTCCATGCCAGCGAACGGCAGGCGTTCCGCCGTGGCATCGCTCAGGGCATACGCCAGCCCGGTCCTCCCCGAGCTGTCCGTCCCGCTCATCGCCGCCCCCTTGGCCCAGTCCATGGTTGCCCAGCCCGGTAAGACCGTCAACCAGCCGAGCTTTGCAGCGACGGACCGCTGCTGGCGCGATCGCAACGGGCAGTCGACCGGCCCGCCCCCAGCTACCTGATTGTTGGGACCCGAGGCTTACGGCGATGCTCGGTCAGAGACATCCGCCACTTCTCGCTCTGAGACCTTCGCCGCGTATCGCTCAAATGGGCGCGCGTACGTGCGCGATCACCACAGGGAGTGCTGGACAATCCCGTTGATGACCCAGGGTCCCTCGCTCTTGTCCATCAGCGCCCTCCAGGCAGAGATGTCCTCCCAGTCGTGCGACCGCGCGAGGTGATCCTCCGGACCCGCCGGTGACTGGTACACCTCAGTGATTGCGTAGATGACGGCCCCGTCCTCGCGCGGCCCCTTCGTCACCGTGTACTGGAGTAGAGCCTTGTCGCCGTCCCGATAATGGGTGCGCTGCATGAACTGCGCGTGAGAGTCGAAGATGCGATCGGCCTCGGTCTCGAGGTCGGCCGGACAGACGAACATGAGCGACCACTGACTGCGACCTGTGTAGTCCACGACGTGCCCCTTTCCCCAGGGCCCGGCAGCCGGTGCTGGCGGGCCGCCACGACCCCAAAGATCGACCCGAGCCCGTTAGGGTGTCAACCCGTCCCCTTCTGCGGCAAGTCTCTCGTAGCGCGGACTGCGGTTGTTGGCGCTGAGGGCCTGCCGTATCGGACAAAGGCTGCTCTGAGAGGTTTCTCGTCATAGTTGTCTGGAGGCTGCAGCACGGCTCGGTGAAGAGGCGAGGACTGACTCTTCACACCTCCGTCGTCGCCGCGGCATCATTGCCGGACGCAAGGCGTCCGGGAATCTGGTTTGCTCATGCGGTAGCGGGGAGCGGTCCGCGGGGTGGCCGCGTCCTTCGCGGGCCGGCGGGCGGAACTGGGGGCAGGTGATGGAACGGTTCGACTTCGTCGTCGTCGGGGCGGGCTCGGCGGGGTGTGTCCTGGCGGCACGGCTCAGTGAGGACGAGTCCGTCTCGGTGCTGCTGCTGGAGGCGGGCGGGGAGGACGCCAACCCGAACATCCACGACCCTGACAGCTGGCCGTCGCTGCTGGGCAGCGAGTGCGACTGGGGGTACCAGACCGAGCCGGAGGCGGGCCTGGGCGGGCGGCAGCTGGACTGCAACCGCGGCAAGGTGCTGGGTGGCACCAGTTCGATCAACGGCATGATGTACGTGCGGGGGAACCGTTGGGACTACGACCGCTGGGCCGCCCTCGGGTGCCGCGGGTGGAGCTATTCGGAGGTTCTGCCGTACTTCACCCGGTCCGAGGACCAGGAGCGCGGCGAGTCGGCGTTCCACGGGGTCGGCGGACCCTTGCGGGTGTCGGACCCGGTCGGGATGCACCCGCTGCTCCCGGCCCTGGTCGAGGCGTGTCAAGAGGTCGGGCTCGCGCGGAATCCGGACTTCAACGGTGACCGGCAGGACGGTACGGGCTACTACCAGTACACGATCAAGGACCGCCGGCGGCACAGCGCGTACGCGGCGTTCGTGCGGCCGGTCGCGACCCGGCCCAACCTGACGGTCACCACCGACGTCCTCGTCACCCGAGTCGACGTGGACGCCGGCCGGGCCACCGGAGTGTCCTACGCCGCCGATGGTGCCGCCGTGCACGTCGAGGCGACGCGGGAGGTCATCGTCTCCGCCGGGACCATCAACTCGCCCCAGCTGCTCATGCTGTCGGGCATCGGCCCGGCCGAGCACCTCCGCGAGCACGGGATCGAGGTGCGCGCCGACCTGCCCGGGGTCGGCGGGAACCTCCACGACCATCCCACGGCGTTCCTGAACTGGACCACGTCCTCGCCGGTGCCCCGACCGCTGGAGTACGCCTTCGGCGGCGCGTTCCTACGGACCGGGCTGGTGGACGAGCCCGCCCCCGACATCCAGCTACACCTGGTCGTCGAAGCCGAGGGCCAGGTGGTGACCGGCGCCACGGTCCCCGTCACGCTCCTGCGCCCCCGCAGCCGCGGCAGGGTCTCCCTCCGCTCCACCGACCCCGAAGTGCCTCCCGCGATCGAGTTCGGCTACCTCACCGACCCGAAGGACCTCACCCAGCTCGCCGCCGCCGTGGTGACAGCCCGCCGGATCGGCCAGACCACGGCGGTGAAGCCCTTCGACCTGCAGGAGACGGCCCCCGGTCCGGGCGTGACCTCAACCGCGGACCTGGAGGGCTTCCTGCGCGAAGAGGCCGCCGGGCTCTGGCACCCCGTCGGGACCTGCCGCATGGGCCGCGGCCCGGACGCCGTCGTCGACCCCGAGCTCAGAGTTCGCGGCATCGACCGCCTCCGCGTCGTCGACGCCTCCGTCATGCCTCAGATCTGCTCCGGCAACACCAACGCGCCAGTGATCATGATCGCCGAGAAGGCCGCGGACCTAATACGCGAGCACTGGCGGCACGCCGGTTGACGCCGACCGTCCATTTCACCTCTGTCCTGGCGCCGCCGGGCACTGGGCTCGAGCACGCCGCGCACGCGAGAGGGGGTAGCACGTGCGCCAAACCTTCCCCAGCGTCGAGGCGATGCTGGATCCAGGTGCCTTGTCGCGACTACTCGGCAGCAACGTCCGGACCGTCGTCGTAGAACCCATGAACCCGAAGGGAGATTCGTCGACCGGCGCCGGCTTCCTGGCCGTCAGGGTCGACGACGAGGCGGCACCGAGCCTGGTCGTCAAGACGACCCGGCGGGCCACGGACTGGGTGGCGGTGGCCACGGGGGACACGACCGACAGGGAGATCGCGTCCTGGGAGACGGGCCTGTTGGACCGGCTGCCGCACGAGATGGGACACGCCGTCGTCGCGGGCGCCCGATTCCGGGAAGGTTCGGCGGTGCTGATGCGCAACCTCGAGCACCACTTCCTGGCCGACGGGGAGGACGTGACCCCCGAGCGGTTGTCGGGGCATCTGCGCTCGCTGGCCTTCATGGGCGCCGCGTTCTGGAAGCGGCCGCCGCTCAGCCCGCACCAGCCCGCGATGTGCGACCTCCGGCGTCTGCTGATGCACCTGGGGCCCGCGGTGCTGCCCCTGCTCGGGGAGGCGGTACCCGGCCACTTCATCATCGACCTGATCGACGAAGGATGGACGACCCTTCCCGGACTGGTCGGCCGGGAACTGGCCGACAGGCTGCGCTCACTGGCCACGGAGCCCACCCCCGCGGTCCGCGCCCTGACCGGCTACCCCCAGACCCTCGTCCACGGCGACGTCAGACCGCCCAACGCGGCCTGGGACGGTCAACGGACCACGCTCGTCGACTGGGCCAGACCCTGCCTCGGGCCCCCCGCACTGGACCTGGCCTACCTGCTGATGATGTCGCCGGAGGGCACCGGCGCCCCGGACCCGGCAGTCGGCGAGTTCAACAGGTTCCTCAGATCGTCGATGGGCGCCTCCGAAGACTGGGCATGGTGGGAGGAACAGGTCGACGTCTGCTTCGCAGCAGTGTTCGCCATGATGGCCGCCGCGGTCGTCCGTGGCGAGACCCAACGCAGCTCCGCCAACCGCCCCTCCGACCGGGTCGGGTGGTGGGCCGAACGCGCCGAGCGCGGTCTACGAGTCATAGACCGGGGCTGAACTGCCCTCCCAAGCCTCCCGAACTCCACGCGAATGCCCCCGAAACGGAACCGGACAGCCGAGCGCACCTGCCCCACTTCGCCGCGTGATGACCGTGGGGGGTCGAAATTCACTCTGGCAACTGACCATGGCAGCGCCTGGCGTCTACCAGCGGGGGTCGTGTTCGCCCGCTGAGCGCTAAGCCACTCAGTGAAATTGTCGATTTCCCCCACGCAGACCGGGGCACGGCGGCACACTGCCCAGAGCGTTGCTGGACCACCGGCCGCAATGCTGGAGCTGAAGTAGGGTCGGTGGGCCACGAGGGGGTCTTGGTGCGATGTGACTCCTGCGGCGCGCAGGCATTTGAAGACCCTTGCCCGGAGTGCGGTGCTGCGATCCCTCGCAGGCGCATTCGCTGGGTCGCCGTGGGCGCCTTTGCGGCCGCCTTCCTGCTCGGGGTCGCCGTTTCGGGCGTATTCCTTCTGGGGTCTCGTGAGCAAGACCCCGCAGCAGCCATCGCAGCCAGTCGAGGCGTTACCGCCACCGTCACCGCCACGGAGACCGAGACCGCGACGGCAACCAGGACCACCACCGCAACGCTTACCTCGACGACGACAGCCAAGGTCACAGTGACCTCCACACCCAGTCAGCCCACCCAGACGCCGGCCAAGGCTGCGCCCGCGAGCACCCCGCCACCGCCAGCGAGACCCCGCGGCACCCTGCTGGTGCAGGCGGGCCCGGAGGGCGGATTTGGGCAGTCGTTCCCCGACGGACGGTGCGCCGTATGGCGGACCGGGTTTGTGAATCAGTCCGACACCGCGATCGACCAAATCACGATGGCACCCCCCGGTGGCGACTACAGCGGGGAGTGGAATGGGCACGACTTCGACACACGTGCAGCCGCCAAGCCGGCGCCCGCAGTACTGAACGTGTACATCGCCCCAGGGGAGCGAAGCGCTTTCGAGTACAAGACCTGCACCTCGACCCCGGTACCCGGACCGAAGTTCGAGTACGGCGCCCTCGCCCCCAAGTACCTGGAGTTCCGATGGGAGACCGGGCAAAGCGGTCGCGCCTGCTTCAAATGCTGAGACGACGCAGCAGAGGAGCTCGAGGGACCTCGTCTCGGCCGCCGCAATCGCTCGAAGCAGTGGAGCCGGCATAGGAAGCCAGTGAAGGCGCCCCACTCCGCCGCGAACCGGGCCGCTGCGGGAGTTGGTTCAGGCGCCGAAGCGCTGCTGGGCTGCCTGACGCGTGGTGTCGAGGGCCGCTCCGATGATGCTCCAGGAGTCGCCGGCGTCGCGGGCGGCCTGAACGGCGTCGCGCAGTTCCTGTTCGGCGGCCGCGAGGTTGGCGCGCGCGGCGAGGATGCGTCGGAAGTTGGCGGCGTCACGGGCAGGGGTGGTTGCCGGGTCGAGCTGGTCCAGGCCCGTGGCGTCGTGGTCGGACTTGGTCTCTGTCATCGTGTCCTCACCTCACCTCAGGTAGTCATAGAACGTCGGTCGGAGCAGGTCGGCGTGGACGATCCGGGTCGGTTGGCCGGCCGGGACGGCGACGAGCTCGAGCATCCGCCCGTGCCGGTCCGGGCCGATCACCAGCAGTCGTTCCTCGCCTTCGTACTCGTACTCGACCAGTCGGGTCGCGTTGCGCCAGGCGTGGTCGATATCGGCGTCGTGGATGCCGTGCTTACGCGCGGACGGCCGAATCTCCACGCGTCAAGGGTAGGTTGACACGCCCATAGCGTCAAGCTCGCATTGACGCGGGCACAGGGGCCGCCGAGCGTCCCACTCCGCCGCGAGCCGGGCAGAAGCCTCTGCGGCGGGGTCCCGGTGCGAATGGTCAGAGATCCCGGGTCGGCAGTTCCGGCTTCCTCGGCGGCGCGGGGGTGGTCGTGGGCCTAGCCGGGGCTGCCGGTCGTGGTCGAGTCTGTGGCGCTCGGACCGGCCGCAGGCCGTTGTCGGGGTTGCCGGCTGCGGCGAGGGTGAGGAGGGCGGAGCGGTCGTCGCCGGTGGCTGCCAACGCGGCACGTAGGACGTCGGCCGGGGTGGAGTGTTCGGGGTCGGTGTGGGAGGTGGCGGCGTCGGGGTCGTAGGTGGTGTCGACGTAGAGCCGGTTCGATTCGCGGCCGCGGGTGGCCATGACGTAGAGGGGCTCGCGGAGGGTGGTGGTCGTGACGTAGGCGTGGGCGGTGTCGACGGTGCGGCCCTGGGCGCGGTGGGCGGTGGTGGCGTAGCCGAGGTCGACGTGCCGAGCGACGTAGGCCGCGGGGAGCGTGGCGCGGCCGCGTCCGTCGGTGCGGGTGGCGTCGAGGGCGCCGTCGGGGTGGATGGCGGTGACGGTCCACGGGTCGCCGTTCTTCACCCACGATCGCCCTGTGGTGAGGCGGCGGTGGTTGCGGCGGGTGACGACCAGGTCCCCCACCCCGGCAGTCGACCCCGACGCCAACTGAACCCCTGTGGAGGTCACGTCGCCGGTGCGGATGCGGTGGGCGCGGGCGCGGTCGTTGAGGTCGGTCACGGTCTGCGCATCCGACGCGACCATGAGGGAGGTCCGTCCGGCGCGGACGTCGGCGGCCCAGGCGTGGTGGAGGAGGTCGAGCATGGACTCCCGGTCCCCGCCCTCGACCCGGCCCTGGGCGGTGTAGGTGTCGATGGCGACCGGGTCGCCGGCGCGGAGCTGAACGGAGGCGGTGCGTTCCCATTCGTGGCGGAAGCGGCGCACGTCGTGCAGCGTGGGGGTGTCGTCGCGGTCGGCGGCGAGGAGGCGGAAGGCGCCGCCGGCGCCGACCGGGGACAGCTGGGCCCAGTCCCCCACCAAGAGCAGCTTCGCCCCCGCCTCCCGGGCGTAGGTGGTGATGGTGTCGAGGTCGGCGGTGGCGGCCATGGACGCCTCGTCCACGATCACCAGCCGGCCCGGTGACAGCGTGGACCGGTGCAGCTCGGCCGCCAACACTCGCGCGCGGTCGCGCAGGGCCCGGGTCTCCCGGGAGGGGCTGGCCCGCCACAGGGCCTGCCGGATCCGGTCCAGCTCGGCCATCCGGTCGGGGGCGGTGCGGCGTCGGTGAGCCACTTGGTCGTGTTCTCGGTGGGGATGCCGACCGCGTCGGCGAGGACGTCGGCGGCGGCCGCGGACGGCGCGAGCCCGACCACCGACCCCGCCCCGAACTGCGCCTCCCACGCCGCCCGGACCCCGCGCATGGCCGCGGTCTTGCCCGTGCCCGCCGCCCCCACCAGCACGTCCACCACCCGCGGGGAGGTCACCACCGCCCGGACCGCGTCCCGCTGGTCGCCCGACAGCGGATGGCCCTCCCCCGGCACGTCGTCCCGGAGGGCCTGCTCGGCGACGGCCGGGTCGACGGCGGGCCCGTCGAGACTGCGGGCCGCGTCGAGGAGCCGGGTCTCGGCGTCCAGGACCTCCACCGTCGCGAACACGACGGGGTCCCGCAGCCGACCCCGCCGCGCGCCCACTCCCGGGTCTGGGATGGGGGCGCCAGTGAGGAGGACGGCACGGCCGGCGGCGGTGTCGGTCACATGACCGACGACGGCGACCCGGTCCTCCGGGGTGGCGAACCGGGCGCCGTGGAGCTGGCGGGCGGCCTCGGCGAGCAGGTTCGCCCGCGTGAACGTCGCCCGCCTCGACCCCACCGTGGTCAGGGTGACGGCGGCGAGGTCGGCGAGCATGCCCGGGTCCAGGTCCCCGGCCCGCAGCAACGGGAGGTCGTTGCGACCCGCCAGCCCGGCCACCCACTCCCCCGCATCCACGCCGTCGAGGAACGATCTCGGCGCGGGCCCGCCAGCCGTCGACCAGCTCGACCAGGGGGCGGACCTGCTTGCCGGGGCGGGTCGCCAGGGTGGCCGTCTGACGCAGCTTCAGGACCTCCGGGGCGGTGGGCTCCCGGCCGTGGTCCCAGGCGAACTGGTCGACCAGCTCGTTCTTGGCGTCCTCGATCGCCGACGACCGCCGCGAGAACTCCTCCCGCAACATCGCCGGCACCCCGGCGACTTCGTACTTCGGCACCGTCGAGTGCCGGCGGGCGACCGGCTCCCACCCCCACCCCAACGCTGCGGTGAGGTAGTCCGAGAGGACCCCGTTGTACAGCTCGCTGAGCGCGACCGTGGACCGGAACACCGCCCGCGAGTCCAGGGTGCGCCACTTCCCGTCCACGCCCTGGGCGCGGTTGAGGACCACGACGTGGGAGTGCAGCTGCGGGTCCCCCGCGCGGGAGTCCCAGTGGTCGAACACCGCCGCCACCACACCCACCAGGTCGATCTGGGCGGCGCCGGCCTTGCCCGACCCTCGAGCAGAACACCTGCTCCTCGGCGAACCGGAGCACGCGCTCGACCGCGGCCCGGTGCGCCCCGTACACGGCCTCCCGGGTGGGGCCGTCGGCGAGGGCCCACGCGACGCTGACCGACTTCGGGACGCTGAACGTCAGGTCGAACCCCGCCACCGGCTTCGCCGCCGCGTGCTCCACGCCGTTCGCGTCGACGTACGGGGAACGCAGCAGCGGGGGCCGGCCCAGGTAGCGGCCGGTGACCGGGTCCCGCAGGCCGCCCAGCATCCGCTGCAACGCCTCCTCCCCCACCACCGACCCCGGCCTCGACCCCGACGCCGTCGGCGAGGCCGGCCAGGCCGGCGCCGGCGAACCGGCCCGGCGGAGTGCCCGACTGCGCGTAGTACCGCGTCAACGCCGACACCGCCCGACCGTCCCCGTCGCCCCGGGCGACCGACGACATCAGGTACCGGTACCCCGCCCCCAGGCTCATCCGCCGCACCGACACCGTCACCGCGACCCGCCCCCAGCGCGGAGCGTCAGCCCGGGTTCGGTGAGCGTCTGCATGCCCGGGCCTACGGCGACCGCGGGGGCACCACCGGGCCGCGCACCGCGAAGGTGCCAGACGTGTGTGACGCGGGGCGTCTCGGGAGTGGTGGAGTGTTGCCGTGAGCACGCGGGTCTGTGTCCTGGATTCGGAGAGCCCTCCGGGCGGCGCTGTCGGTGTCACTCATCGGATCAAGGAGGCCGCCATGGACGTGCTCTACGAGCGGGTCGCAGGGCTCGACATCGGGAAGAAGTCGGTAACGGTGTGCGTGCGCACCCCCGGCCCGAGGGGCCGCCGGATCGGGGACACCCGCACGTTCCCCACGATGACGCGGTCGTTGGGGTCATGGCGGACTGGCTGGCCGAGTCGGGGGTGACCCTGGCGGGGATGGAGTCGACCAGCACCTACTGGAAGCCGGTGTTCTACTGCCTCGAGCAGCCTGGGTCGCGACCGGCCGGGCCCGGGCCCCGTTGCGGTCGGTCACCCGGCCCTCGGTGCGCTCGTACCGGGCGGCGCCGATCGGCTCGGTCGCCTCGGCCTCGATCAGCTCCTGCATCACCAGGCGGACGGACTCGCGGACCAGGTCCACGCCCTCACCGGTGCGGAACGCCTCGAGCAACTCGGACACGGCAGACTGGGACAAGGCCATCGGTGGGCTCCTCTTCGATGTGTTCTTGGCGGTTCACACCGAAGGTCCCGCCGATGGCCCCCTACCTCAGGACGCCTCGGCGTACCGCCTCAATCCCCACCACGCCACGGGACGCTCCTGAGATCGTTGCCGAGGCCAAGGCCGACGACCCGATGGCGCCGGTCACCGTGCTCGTCCCGAACAACGTCGCCGGCATCGTCGCACGGCGCTTCCTCGCCCGCGGGCTGGGCCCGGACCGGCGCGGCATCGCCGCCATCCGGTTCACCACACTGCGCCACCTCGCCGAGCACCTCGACGGACCGGTCCTCGCCGGCGGGTGGGTAAAGTCAGGCGACGCTGGGACGCTTCGTTGGTCTTCGCCGGCGATCGGCCGATGCCTTCATGAGCCCCACGCCGCCATCGGGCTCAGGTGGCTGGCCCGGGTTGGGCAGAATGACGCTCATGGCTTCGTCCCTGCTCGTGATCTCGGACCGAGAGCCGTTGGCTTGGCTTCTCACCGAGCGGCGATGGGCCATCCCACGTGAGCGCCTGCGGAGCGCACCCCCGGTCGGGCACGAGATCCTGCTGTACACCACCAGGGGCTGCTACCGAAACCCAGGACGCGATCGCGGCCTCGTGATGGGGCATGCCGTCGTCTCGTCCCCACCTGGCACTCTCGAGGCGCCGGTTTCCTTCAGAGGCCGGGACTTCACAATCGGATTCGATGTAGAGGTCACCGGTGTCGCAGAAGTCCACAACGGCGTCGAGCTGGGACCGCTCGCCGGTCAGCTTGACTTCCTGCCTGACCCGGCGACCTGGAGCGTGCGTCTACGCCGCTCTCTCGTGCCACTCTCAGACCGCGACGCCCGCACACTCACGACTCGGCTGAAGCCGCTTCTTGACCAACCCGAGGGCCGGGTCTCGACTCGCCGAGCTGACCTCGGTCAAGAAGGCCTGCCAGCTGCTGGGCCGTCCCCGGGGTAGCCACTACCGCGCCCAGCAGCCCCCGCAGGTCCGTGAACCCCGGCCACGTCCGACACCGCTGAACGCGCTCACCACGGCCGAGCAGAAGCAGGTGCTGGAGGTGCTGACCTCGGAGAGGTTCTGCGACAAGTCCGTGGCCCAGACCTGGGCCACGCTGCTGGACGAGGGCACCTACCTGTGCTCGATGTCCACGATGCACCGGCTCCTGCGTGCCCACGGTGCGGCCGGCGAGCGGCGCCGCCAGGCCACGCATCCGCCGAGAAGAAGCCCGAGCTGCTGGCCACCGGTCCCGGGCAGGTCTGGTCATGGGACATCACCAGCTCCGCGGCCCCGGCCGCGGGATCTGGTTCCAGCTCTACGTCGTCCTCGACATCTACTCCCGCTACGTCGTGGCCTGGACCGTCCAGCGGGTGGAGGACTCCGAGATCGCCAAGACGATGCTCGAGCAGGCGATGGGCGTGCACGGGATCCCCGAGGCGATCCACGCGGACAGGGGCACCTCGATGACCTCCAAACCCGTCGCCCAACTCCTGCTGGACCTCGGCGTGGACCGCAGTCATTCCCGGCCACGAGTGTCGAACGACAACCCCTACAGCGAGGCCGCGTTCAAGACCCTGAAGTACGCCCGGTCTTCCCCGAAGCCTTCGGATCCCTAGCCGACGCAAGAGCGTTCTGCGAGGCATTCTTCGGCTACTACAACCACGAGCACCGTCACTCCGGGATCGGGCTGCAACCCCCGCGTCGGTCACCACGGCACCGCCACCGAGATCCGCGACCAGCGTCAGCACACCCTCGACACAGCCCACGCCGCCCACCCCGAACGGTTCGGCAACCGCCGACCCCAGGCACCCAAACTGCCCAAGGCCGCCTGGATCAACCAACCATCACCAGAGGCCTCATACAGACCGCGTACGGGACGTGCGAGCCGACTACGTGGCGGCAGCGAAGCTCACCCCGTCTCAGCCGTGACCCGTCCGGGAACCAAGGGGCTCGGTGCGCCCGAGTAGGTGATCGCCAGCATGTCGCGGGCCCGAGTCGCGGCGACATAGAGCAGCGATCGCTCGCGCAGTTCCGCGTCTGCCCGAGCAGCCTCGTCGTACTGCTGGTCCTTGGGCACGGCGGGGATCGCGCCGTCGCGCAGCCCAAACAGCAGGGCCCGGCCGAACTCGGTGCCCTTCGATCGATGCATCGTCATCGCCACGGGAGCACCGGGCCGAACTGCCTCCTTGCCGACGCCCCGCACGTCGACACCCCGCTCCGCGAGCCCGTTGACGACCCGTTCTTGCGTGAAGCGGTCTCGCACCAGGACGGCCACGGTCTCTGGCTCCACACCCTCGTCGAGCCAGCCCTCGATCGTGGATGCGGCGAGATCGAGCTCGCCGGCCGGGGACTCGGCGTGCAGCACCGACACCTCCGGCCCCGAACGCGCGGAGCGGTAGCCGCCGTGGTCTTCCGCTTCACCCTCGGCATCGACGAAGTCGGCGCCGTCAAGGACCGACATGGCCCACTTCAAGACCTGAGCCGTGGTTCGGTAGTTGAGTCGCAGCCGGCGAGAGCGCCCGACGATGCGGATGCCGTACCGGCCCAGTGTGATGCGCTGACCGTAGATTCGCTGATGCGAGTCCTCCGCGATGAACAGGTCGTCCGGACCCTCGGCGACCGCGGCCCTCAGGAGCTGCCAGCGCGTCGGCGAGAGGTCCTGTCCCTCGTCGACGAGGACGTGGTCGAAGGGCCTGCCATGCTGCTCAGCACGAAGGTCCAGGTGGGCAGCGGCCAAGGCGGCGACCTCGTCGAAATCCACGCGACCGTAGGCACGTCCGGCAGCACGGTAGGCCTCGATCACCGCCCAGACCGCGAGCCTTGCGGCGCGGTCGAGGCGGACACCCCGTCCGGACCGACGGACCCGAAGGTACTCGTCCTTGCTGGTGATCCGGTTGGGCAGGACGATGGCCGCGTACTCCTCGGAGAAGAACGCCGGACTACGCAAGGGAGCAGGCACGTCTGCGCCTGAGCTCGAGATCGCATCAGCCCACCCGGTCGCCGTGGGATCGACTTCGACCTCGTGCGTGCCCACTCCAAGCACCTGCTCGGCGGCCTTGGAGATGCCGCTACCGGCCGATCGGACGACGGCTGCCGCGAAGGAGTCGATTCCGACGACATGAGCCCCCGGCTCGTTCATGCGCTGGGCCAAGGGGATGCTTGCGTCCAGACGCTTGAGGTCCCGCCTCAACGCGTCCGCCAGGTTGCGCGTGTAGGTGGTCACGAGAACCTTGCCCTCGGGGTTGCGGCGAACCAGGGCGCAGGCTCGGTGCAGGATGACGACGGTCTTGCCCGTGCCCGCTCCGCCACTGAGCCTGGCCGGGCCTCCGTAGCGGCGGTCCACGTAGGCGCGCTGCTCGGGGTGGAGGAACACACGCCACGCCCCGAAGTCGTCCTCGTCGATGACCCGCTCGAGCTCTTCGTTGGACTCGATCCAGACAAAGTTGTGTGCGCCATCCTCGCGCTTGATGCGGTCGACGAGCTCTTCGTCGCTCATCGGGCCCACGGGCTCGAGTCGGTAGACCTCCTTGACCTCCGCGATGGGCATCCCGCCTGAGAGGTCGATGAGGACCAGTCCCTGCCAGTCCGCACGGACGCTCACGACGACGCGGGTCATCTCGACCTCGTCCCGTGCCGCCATGGCCCGCTCGGCGACGTCGGCGTCGAGGCCAAGGTCGTCAACAAGGTCGGCCAGGGTGACGCCGTAGTGCTCCAGCAGCCCACGGCCATCAAAGTCGCTGCCGCCCTCCGAGGGGGCGTCGCGAACCACGAAGTCGACGTCAGCCGCATCGTCCGCGGCAGGTGGCCTTCTCGATGGCGCCGGGGTCTTGTGCTCCGGTGGCGAGACTGGCTCCGTTGACGCCTGCTCGATGACGTCGAGCACGCCGTTGATTGGGTTGGCGTTGAGCACCACGCGCTCGGCGAGGCGGTTCGCCTCGTCGTGCGGCCACACTCCGTGGAAGACGAACACCACTTCGCCCCGACCGGTGAGCTTGAAGAGGATGGCGCGATTTCCCTGGTCGACGCGTGCGGTCCGCACCCGCGAGTCGGCGGAGTTGACGATCTTCTCGATGTGCAGCCCCGGAGAGGCTGGATCATCGTTGAGCTTCTCGATGAAGGCGAACGCCTTCTTCTTCAGCTCGGGCGGTATCCGGTTCGCCTTGTTGCTCATGAGCACGGCCATCAGGTGCTCTTCCTCTCTGTCAGCGCGGCAACGACCGCGTCAGTCTCCGGCGGCACGAGGACCCAACCGAGTGCAGCGAGGTCGGCGACATCGGACTCCTCGGCATTGAACATCACGGTGACCTTCTTCTCGGGCCAGGCGAGGTCGACGGGAATGCCGTCGCCCAGCTCGAGGCCGGGCGTGGGCACCGGCACGTTCGCGTCCGCGAGCTGGGCGACCAGGGCCGCCTCTGCGGCGCTGGCATCAAGCCCGTCAAGGACGTCCTGCCACTCCGTCGGGAAGGAACCCTCGGCAACCGTAGGCGCCGGAGGCGGGCCCGAGGTCTTGTCTCCAGCGTCGGCGTCGACCAGCGCCACGCTGGTCACGGAGAAGGGCACGTCAGAGAGCGCGAGCGCATTCGACATCTGCAACCACCGCTGCCACGCCTGAGGGTGGGCAGTCTGGGCGACAGCACTCCCCCTGTCGTCGATCACAACGAGCACCTCAACTGGCCTTCGGCCGTCGAGGCGGACCATCGCTCCGACGTGCCCCTCCCGCCACCAAGCGGCATCGGGCTTCGCCGCGCGCTGAGCGGCGGCCTCGGGCTCGCGGCGGATCAGGTCGGCGGCAACCGAGAGGGCGGTCTCCCCCTCAGGGATGGTCAAGCGCTGCTGGGCGGCTACCACCAGCGGGAACCAGATGCCGTCGGCGAGGGCCTGGCGTCCACTGTCATGCGGTCGCTGGATCCACGAGAGCAACCAGTCGAGAGGCCCGGCCCTCAGCGTGTCAGCGGCATCGAGGGTCACGCCGTAGCCGGGCGTGCCCGGCGGGAGCTGCATGAGCTTCGACACGGCTTGCGTGGTCAACCAGCCGTGCTCGAGGCGATGCGCGCCATCGTCCTCGAGGTCTTGCCCCGTGATGCCCAGGACGACGAAACCGTTGGCCCGCAGCACTTCTCGCTTGGCCGCGTCATCGCTGATCCGGTTGTGCTGAGGGCTCGCGTGGTAGGTCCAGCCGTCGGTGAAGATCGCTACCGGTGGAACGTTCGGGTCATTGCTCCGCAGGGTGAAGTCGGGCTTGCTGCCGTGGGCCAGCTGTTGTGGCGTGAGGGTCCAGACGCGGCCACGCCCGAGGGTGAGGGTGAGGATGTTGCCGGTCGGGCCGGGCTTTTCGCGAACCGTGGCGTGCAGCTTCTCCAGACGCTCGCACAGCTTGAGCCGGAAGAGCAGCTCGAGGTGTGACTCCACACCTCGCGTGGCCACCGGCCCGGCGGCGACCGCCCAGGTCATCTGGCCCGCTGCCGGCACGTCGTCCTCGCTCGTGACGCCGAGGATGGTGCGCAGGTGGCGTTCAGCCGCAAGACGGGACAGGTTCTCGGCGCCGAGGCCCTGGGAGAAGGGCAACAGGCACCGATGGCAGGCAAGACGCCCCTCCTCCTGGCAGCCGCACTCAGCGACGATGCGGAGGGCCGAGACGAGCAGGTCCCAGATCTCCTCCGGAGAAGAGAGATCGGTCAGGTAGCCCGTCCCACCTGGAACGACGTCATGGAGAAGCAGCGCCTCGCGGACCTCCCCGGGCTGACCGCCGACGACCGGTGCGGGCACCGTCGTCACCTCGAGGTGGTCGGGATCTCCGCCGATCCGCTCGCGGAGCCCCAACAGCACCGCCGCTGCGAGGCTGGGGACGGCGAACGAGTCTCCCAGTGTGACCTCGAGCGGCAGCGACAGAACAACCGCTTGGGTGCGCAGGCTGCGGGAGAGGCTGACGAGACGGGCGTTCTCGGTGGCGGAGTGTCGCTGCCGGCACCATGGACGGTGTTCGTCGCGAGCGTTTCGGTCAGCATGGCTGTCGGCCTTGCCGCAGTCCGCGCAGACGCGGAACATCTGCGTCGGAAGCGCCACACCGGCGATGGACGTCGTCGAGGCGGACGTGCCCCGTCGCCCCCCGTTCACCCAACGCACCGTGAGCGCTCGGTAGTGCGCCACCCCGAAGGTGCCCTCGTTGGCAGTCCACTGGCGGGTGATCTCCGCTGGGTCGAGGTCTGCCGCGGTCGCCGTGACGAAGTGCGCGACGTCGCGCTCATCGCTGCGGTCGTCGATCTGCGCCTCGTCCCGACGGACCTCACTGAGGACCCGGGTCAGGGGGACGACGTCGATGCGTTGTGCCGTGTCCGCGATCTGTGGTCCTTCACAGCGCGGGCACGCGTCGGGAGCGGGCACGGCCTCGCTGAGACAGATGCCGAAGCCGCAGGTGTCACACCAGGCCCAGCGTTCGACATGGGCGCCCTTGGTCCCGATATCGAGACCGTCGATGGTCATGGCCAGCCCGCGGGCGTAGAACGTCGCGCCGGGGGCGAAGTCACGCAGGGCCAGTTTCGATGCCCGGTTGAAGCTCCGACTCTCCGACTCCCAGGCGTTGGTCTCCGGGTCTCGCCAGCTGACGGAGACGTCGAGCGCGACG
This sequence comes from uncultured Actinomycetota bacterium, assembly GCA_963801135.1. GTDB lineage: Bacteria > Actinomycetota > Actinomycetes > Propionibacteriales > Nocardioidaceae > Marmoricola_A. The sequence goes on from CAWDDN010000004.1 coordinate 22,714, forward strand.
TCGTCGTCCATGAGCGTGTAGTTGGGCAGGAGCCCGTACTCCTCCAGAGCGGCCACCCAGAACGGACGTCGGTGGTCCTTCAGCTGCTTGTCGACGAGCCGCAGGGCGGCCTCGGCAGATCGCAGGTCCTGACGCTCCTCGTCGGTGGCTGCGGGTCCCTCCGCCGCTGCCCGCAGGTCGGGAAGGCCGTCGATGATCTCCTGGCGCCGGTAGCCCATCTCCTCGTCGAGCGCGCGCCACCGCTGGGCCGCCTCGAACACGAGCGCCGGCAAGACCACTGGTACCGCGGTCGACATGCCGCGGCCGTACCGACGTCAGGAGTAGCCCACACCCGCAAGGCCTCCCGCGAGTCACTGCGCCAGCGTGTCGAACTCGTCGAGGAAGGCATCGAGGAGCTCGTCGGCGTGGTCCTCGGCAAGGGCCACGAGCCGCCCCAGGAACGACTCAGGCTCCGCAGACGCGAGAGGAGACGTCCCACGGGCCGGCATCTGCTGCTCCGGGTCGCGCGCCATCGAGTCGATGACCGAGGCGATGAACTGGCGTTGGAGGATCTCCTCGGCATCCAGGTAGGTCGCAGGGGGCCGGACCTCACCGTTGATGACGCTGAGCGGGTCACCGATTCGTGGCAGGTACTCACCGCGACCGGTGACGAAGGCCAGGTTGAGCGCGTTACCGGTGAGGCGTCCGGCGCGGCCGACGCGCTGCAGGTACGAGGCCACGGTCCGCGGGAGGGAGGCCAGGACGACGGTGGAGAGGTCACCGATGTCGATACCCATCTCCAAGGTGGGGGTGGCCACGAGCACGTTGGGTGCGCTGGGGTCGTCGGCGCCGGTGCGGAACTGCTCTTCGTAGAGCAGCCGCTCCTCGTCCCGAAGCACGCTGGAGTGTTCGCGGGAGACGATGCGCCGCATGTCGGCGGATGCGTACAGCTCTCGGTAGAAGTTCGGCTGATGACGTCGCGCGACGAGGTGGCCTTGGCAGCGAAGCCCGAGGCACCGGCTGCCGACGAGCTGGGCCACCACGGCGGGCGTGCCGGAGCGCGGTGTCTGGCAGACGTCGCACACGAGCAGGTTGTCAGCCTCGTCGTCGGTCACCGGGACGACATGCAGGTTCTCCGGTGGGATGCCGTAGACCGTTGCCCCGGCGTCGGTGGCGCGCTCGGTGAGCACGCCCGCCTTGGCCAGCCGGGCGAGAAGAAGGCGGGCGAGGACGGCCCCGTGACCGGCGCTGACGCCGAGCATGCGGGACGTCCAGACCGCGTACCAGCTCTGGTTGGAGGTCACGGGGTCGAGCAGGGAGTCCTTGACAGGCGTGCCACCGACCCGCGGGAAGGCCGGGGCTGCCCGCCCGGACGGGAAGGCTGGCATCCCCTCCCCCCGCCGTCGTCCGCCCCAGATCTCGTACCGGCGTCCGTCACGCTTCAGGTACCGATCGAGCCACCCGTGGGTGACCCCTCCCCGGTCCCGGATGTGTTCGATGACGCCCCGGACCCACGCCGTCACAAGCGCGTCGTCCACCGAGGTCAGCGGGTCGCCGAGCTGCTGCTCGACGCCATCGGTGGTGAACGTCTCTCGACCCATGCCGGCCAGGGCTGCGGGGCTCCCCCCGATCACCTCGACGACCGCCGACCCGACCCGCTCGAGGGTTCGTCCGAACGTCGACTGGAGACCGAACTCCAAGATGGTGTCGAAGAGCAACCGCCGCTGAACCCGGGTGCGGGCGCCCCCACGTGCCCCTGCCGGGCCCGGCTTCCACCACGCGTCGAACTCGGGTCGCCCGACGACGCTCGGCGGCAGCATCCGGTATCGCTGGAACGGGTCGTCACCGGCGCGACCGATGACCCGCTGGACGAGCTCATCGACCGTACATGCGTCGTCACCGAGGGCGTCCCGAAGCATCGAGCGAAAGGTAAGGATGTGTGACCGGGCCTCGATGAACCCGGCCCGGTGCGCGGCGTCCTGGACGCTGTCGGTGAACACCAGCGACTTCTTCTCGCGGGCGTCAAGGTGGGCCGTGCCGAAGATCGTCGACAGCGCCACCGAGAGCAGGGTCGCGATGGCCGAGCCGAGGAATCGGATGCCGTCCTCTTGGAGGCAGGACGGGCAGGTGTCTTTACGGGCGTGGTCGTCGGCCTCGGAGCCGACGTGGGTGAGCACGGGGAGGATGAGCCCGGCGCGCCGGTCCTCGTCGTCCGCGTCTGGCGCCGTCGTGAGGAGCTGGCGCTGGGTCGGGGCGAACCACACCAGGCCCGGTGGCGGCTCCTGACCACCCTCGAGCACCAGCTCCTCCTCCGACGGCGCCGAGACGAGCGGTCGGAACCGGCCCTCCTTCATCGCATGGCGCCTGCGGATGTCGCGGTCGTCGGCGTAGAGGTCGCTCCCCACGGTGGCGAGCTCGACCCCCCAGCCGGAACGACCACAGTGGCGACAATAGACCGCGGGGAAAGCGGGGGCGACGAGCTCTCCCTCAATCGATGTGCGTTCGCCGTCGTCGGACCAGCCGAACGCGGCGAGGGCCGATGCGTCGCGGTCGATGCGGGTCAGCTCGCGGACCCAGAGGTTCAGCTCGACCGTGAGGGCAGCACGGCCGGCATCGGCACGAATGTGGCTCAGCGCCGCGATGAGGAGGTCGATGGCGGCGCCGAGGGTCGCGGCGTCGAGCCGGTCGCTACGGGTCGCCGGGAACAGGGTGTCGACGAGGTGCTCGGTGCCGCGGGCCTGCGTGCAGGCCCTGGCGAGGTCCTGCACGTCCGGCAACGCCTTGACCAGGGTGAGGAGCCCATGGTCCTCGCTCACCACGTCGAGCCGGTCTCGCGCTTGATCCGCGTCTCCCTCGTCGTCGAGTGCGCTGTACAGCGTGGCGATGACGAAACCGGCAAGCTCTTCCGGCTCCTCACCCAGCTCCTGCCCGATCCGCACGAACCGCCGCATCTCGTCGACGGTCAGGTCGCGGAGACGCCTGGCCACCAGGCCCGCGGAGGCGACGAGGACGGGAGACTCCCCCACCCACTCCGCCACCGTCAGCCGCGACTCGGTGACGACGCTAGTGGAGTCGAACTCATCACCGAAGACGGTGTGCGCGAACGACACCATCGTCGCGGGGTCGCCCTTGTCGCCCAGCGTGGCGGAGGTGGCGACTGGGGTGATGAGCCCGAGCGGCCGCCGCCGATCGGCGTCGGTGATCGACGCATCCGTGACGCTCCAGTGGCTCTTCAGTGCGATGCCGAGACGTCGCAGGAGCATGGCGACGTCGGTGCCCTGAGCCCCGTCATAGGTGTGGAACTCGTCGAGCACGAGGTAGCGCAAGGAGGTGGCGCTGAGCCGCCAGATGTCCTGATCGCCGCGTCGCAGGAGGAGCTGGTCGAGCATCTTGTAGTTGGTGAGGACGATGTCCGGTGGGGACTGGCGCATCACCGTGCGGCTGGTGATGAGGCCGCGCTCGGAGACGACGGTCCGCTCGCTGCCGTGGTCCTCGCCGGTGTAGATGCCGGCGGTCACCGAGGCGAGGTCGGGCTGGGTCTTCAGGAGCTCTGTGAGGCGTTTGGCCTGGTCGTTGGCCAGCGCGTTCATCGGGTAGAGGATGAGCGCCTTCATCCCGGTCTCGCCGCGCCGGTTCGCTCGGATGACGTGGTCGAGGATCGGGTGGAGAAACGCCTCCGTCTTCCCGGACCCCGTCCCGGTGGTGACCAGCGTCGGCAGGGGGCGCGGCCTCTCCGGACCCAGGTCGAGGCTGCTGAGCCGGGCATAGGCCGCGGCCTGGTGCCCGTACGGCGTCAGCCCCGGGTCCCAGGAGAGCGACGCCCTCCAGTCGTCAGCCGCGGGACGGAACGGCAGGCGGAGCCGCAGATAGGGGCCCTTGAAGATGCCGTTCACCGGGTCGGCGAGGAACTCGTCGAGCGCCTGCGCAGTCTCGGGGTCGGCGAGAGCGAAAGTCGTCGTCAGGTAGTCGCGCAGCCCTCGCTGGAGGTCCTCGGCCTGGAGACTGGGAATCAGTGCCGGCATCAGGTGGCCCGGGCTTCGATGGCGGCGAGCCGCCGTTCGAACTCGGCGTAGGCGGTGCGCATGTCGGCCTCGCGGTCCAGGGTCCCAAACGGCAGCTCGTAGACATACGCGACGCCACTGCCGGGGTGCACCGCGGTGCGCTCCCCCTCGGTGATCCGGTCCCCCTTGTCGCGCCACACCCTGAGAACAGAGTTCGGGACAAGCCGACCATTCGCGTCGTAGGTGTAGTCGTGGTGGTCGTAGCCGTAGAGCACGGCGAACTGGGTGCGGTAGATGGTGCACAGGTCATCGATCGGCACGTCGAGCATCAGCGCAACGAGGGCGTCAATCTCCACCAACGCATTCCGCCGGTCGACGGCCCGACGAAGAGTCATCGAGCGTGTCCATTCTGGACCGACGTCGCGGGCGGCAGCATGCCGGGCCAGGGCCGGAGCGTCGTCGGCGAAGGAATCGGCCCAGCATTGAGCCCACAGGCCTGCGTACGCATCGGTCAGGCAATTCAGTTGAAGCGTCCGCAACCAAAGCAAAGCGGCGAGGCAATGACTCTCGGATGGCAAAGCCAGGCGGTTGATCACACCACCCCTGATATCACCCTTCGGCGCCGAACGAACCGCGAAGTCCGCAAGCAGACTCGACAATGATCCCGCCAAGTGAACAACCTCCCGCACCGACGAGGTCGGGAGACCCGCAGAAGAGATTCCATCTACATGTGTGGAACCAGGGGGTATGAGGGCAGCGATGAGCGTTCGCTCGCCCGTGTTGGCCGCCATCCGGCGCCACGCTACTCGGTAGAAATCCCGGGCCGGGTAAATGACGTCTTCGTCGTCCGGGTCCTGCCAATGGGTGTAGCCGTGCGAATAGGCCACCGGGTTACCGGCCGGCTTGTACGCCGTCACCGGCAGCGCGTCCGGCTCCAATGCCTCGAAGTCCGTCGCCGACCAGTCGAGGTTGTTCCGCATCGACTCGTTGGGCATCTTGTACAGCGGGGTGCTGACGTGCAGGTGCGGCCCCTGAAGGATCGCGTCACGCCAAGAAGCCGAGCCCCAGCGCAACTGGAAACGGCCTTTTGCACGGTCGCTGCGTTCGTGCCAGCCGGGCGAGAACGCCAGGCGAAGCCCCGACACTCGAGGTTGCTCGCCCAAAAGAGCCATCGTCGCGGCGGCTGCCCTGTTCACGGTATAGAGCATCCGTGTCCGCTCGGGAGCCGCACCGGAAGCCTCGAGCACATCGCGCCACGTCCTCGAGAGTATTCAGGTCAACGTCGATGATGCGCGACCGGTGAGGTCGACGGTCCCAGTTCCCATCGCCATCCTTCAGCCCGGGCTCCGGCCCATCACCATTGTGATCCAATGACCGGGTGACAGTTTCAGGGTGATACAAGTTGGTGGCCTGCTTGAACCCAATTTCATGGCGGTCGCCGTAAACGTGAACGCCGAAACTGACGTGATGGTCGATGTCGAATAGGACCAGTTCGTTGAGGAATTGCCAGTGACGGCGCAGGTGCGGATACGTCGCTGCCCGGAGGTGCCCCGCCCGCTCCTCGGTGAAATGACTCTCTGGATGAATCAAGGAGCTGATCCCCGCGGGCGAGCCATGCGCCCATACGTGGGACATGAAGCACCGATAGAGGTCAGGCTGAAGCCCTTGGAGGTGCGGGTAGTTGACCTCGCCCCCGACGTACTCGCGGATCCCGATGACGTCAGCGGTGCCATCAAGCACGAGATCGGCGATACCCGGAAGCGCGACGGTGGCCCCCCACTGATCCTTCCGTTCCTGCTCGGTGGGTCGCTCCGCGAGTTGCCACCACGGGTCTCCCTCCGCCAGCAGCGCATCCACGTCGGCCGCGGGCCTTACCCAGGGCGGGTTGCCGACCTGGAGGTCGAAGCCGCCTCGAGCGAAGACCGTCGCGAAGTCCAGCTCCCAGTGGAAGAAGCCTTGCTGGTGTGAGATCCGCTGCCCGACCGCCACCCACGGGTGCTTCGCGCGGATCGACTCGATGGACTGGGCGCCGGCCCAGTTGAGGTCATCTTCCTCCTCGGCGTTGAGGCCCTCCCAGGTGCTCGCATCTCCGCCAAACGTGTCCATCCATCGGTTCTTGGCGGCGGGAGACACGCCGATCATGCCCTGCAGAGCCGAGATCCACTGCTCGAGGGTCGGCGGCTCGACTTCCTCTTCGGTGAGCGGCCAGAACCACATCGCGCACCACAGGTCCATGACCAGGCGAAGACGGCGGTACGCACCATTCTCGTCCGCGAGTGAAGACTCAATCTGCTCACGGGTCACGGCCGACCGATGCGCTGGCGTCTCGCGCCCCCACAGGTTCAATGTGCGGCTGGATTCCGCCTCCGCGATGCGCAGGCGCCGCAGGGACAGCCCCCAGAGGCGCTCGACCCGCTCGGCCAAGTTGGCGAGTTTCTCGATCTGCGCAGGGTTTGGCTTCGCCTTCATACGGCTTCGCCACCGCTTCAGGGCAGCGATCGCGTCGGGCGCGAGAGCGGCGACGTCCTTGGGAACCTCGACGGCGGAGCCCCATCCCTCGGCGGGCAGAAGGAAGTGGTGCACCTTTCCCGAGAGGAGCGACCCGGACCGACCAGCGTCATGCGTGCTCGGCGAGCTCGGAGAGCGGCAGGTCGGCGGGTGCCGACTTCAGCCAGGACCTGTCCTTCAGCTGGGCCTGGCTGTAGACGGCGTGCCGCGCACCGATGAGGGAGTTGCCGCGGCGCAGCCGGAGCCCGAACCACGGGGCCTGCAGTCCGGCCACCATGGTGTCGAGCCACAGGGAGACCTCGGCGAGCTCGACGGCCGTGGCGTTGAGGTCGACTCCGTGCACCTGGTGGAGCGCGATGTGGGCCTTGACCTTCTGGAGCTCGGCCGGGTAGTCCTCCGGGTCGATACGCTCGCCGAGCTCGTCCTGGCGACGCTTGAGGTACTCCGCCGCGAGCTGGCGGGTCGCCTCGATGGCGAACGCTCCCGACCCCAGCGCCGGCTCGCACACGGTGAGGCCGAGGATCTCCTCCGCCGTGGTGGTGTGCCCGTCCTGGTCGAGCAGCTCCGCGAGCGCCTGGGAGACGGTGAACCGGGTCAGCACCTCCGGGGTGTAGTACGAGGCCGACTGCTGCCTCTCGCGGCCGGCCAGGCGGAAGACGAAGGTGCCCTTCTCGTGCCTCACCTTGCGCTCGACGCCACGCTCGTCCTCGACCATGACGAAGTCCTTGGCCGCAAGGTGGTCCGCGCGCGTCACCGGCACGACCCAGGAGCCCTTCGACGGATCGCCGTTCTTGGCCACCTCGAACAGGTCCTCCTCGGCGAAGAAGCCCGTGTACGACATGAGGCCCTCGTACACCGCGCCGAGCTGGTTGATGCCGAGCTCGACGTAGGAGATGAAGCCTCGGTCGCGGCCTTTGCTCTCCTTGCTGAGCAGCAGGTGGCGCAGCACCTGCTGGAGGGCGAGGTTGCCGAGACCGACGGCATCGATGTGCGCCGTCGCCGCGGGGGCGAAGAGGTCGGCCCGAAGCGGGTTGAAGAGCAGGCCCTCGGGAACACCGCCCTCGACGTCCTCATCATGATCGCCAGCGGAGGCACCGGTGCCGTGTCCGCGGTCGACAAGGCGGAACAAGCCGGCCAGGGACTGGTACAGGTGGGTGCCGGCGCGGCTGCGTTCCTCGTGCAGGTCGACCAGCGTGAGGTCGCGGAGCCGGTCAAGGCTGTAGCCCTGCTCGTACTCGCTCGCGCCGACCGGGAGGACCCCGAGCTCCGGGGAGGCCTCGGCATAGAGGAGGAACAGGATCCGGTAGAGGTAGCGCAGGGACTGGACCGCGAGCGGCTGGGCCTGGTCGGCGGGTAACGGGTCGAGGCCCTGGGCCGCACGGCGGCGGACCACCTCGTTGGCGATGATCTCGATCGACAGGCGCACGCCCTCGCGGAGGTCCTTGGAAACACCGACCGTGTGCTTCACGGAGGCCTCGAGGACCTCGCTCCACCAGATCTTCCCCTCCGCGTCCGGGCCGAGCGACGCGGCGTCGAGGCACGTCAGGGCGCGGTCGACCTCCCCCCCGCTCTTGGTGTCGTTCCGCTCCGCCACGAGCTGGAGGTCGATGCCGAGGTACCGGCCCTCCGGCCAACGCTCCTGCTCGGCGATGACCGCCCAGCGCCCGGCGAGGAGCAGCGCGAAGCGGGGCGGGTCGGGGCGCACGAAGAGGGCCGAGAGCATGCCGGGCAGCGGACGTGATGTCGCCGTCCTCGTCGCTGTAGGGCGTGAGCAAGGTGGGCTCGTCCTTGGCGAGGGCGTCGTCGAGGGAGGACGCCGGGCGGCCCGCGACCACAACGAGCGCTGGCTCGGCATCCGAGAGCCCCGGCGTGGACACCCAGGTGAGCGGCCCGTCGGTCTCGATGACGAACTGGCCCGGTGCGGTACCCAAGCACCTCAATCAGCTGCCGATACAGGTCACCGACCTGGTCCGCATCAGGCTCGGCATCAACCTCGGGCGAGAGCGCGGTGAAGGCGGACTCAAGACCACTTCTGGCGGAGCTGAATCGGGAGAGCGGGGTGGGTGTCTCGCTCGCGTTCCACTCCTTGCGGCGCGCCTTGGCGCGGCCGGCGAAGGACTCGGAGGCGGCGTCGGTGGTGAAGTAGTGCTCGCTGATCCACTCCTCACCGATGACGAAGGCATCGCTGACCGCCATGTCAGACCTCCTCGGCGGGTCGGTGGTCGCTGGGGACCAGGACCACCAGTGGTCGGACGATGTGACGGTCGGGTTCGCGCTCAAGCGCGAGGCGGCGCTCCTCCTCGACGCCCACCCGGCGCTGGCGGATCTCGCTGCGCTGGATCAACGCGTCAGCCTCATGGGTCCAGCGGTCGACCCGGGTGATCCACGCCTCGATCTGGCGTGCCGCATGAGCCTTCGCCTCGTCGAACTGGATCTCCATCTGTGCGTCGGCGCGCTCCACAGCCGGGCGGATGTACTGGGTGAGGTCGGCGTCGATCCCCCCGGGGTTCGCCATCTTGGGACGGATGCCGTGCTCGGCGAACATGGACTGAGGGTTCGGGTGGGGGGTGACGACTGCTGCGTGCGGCGAGCCGTCGAGGAAGCGGACCGACATCCACACGGCCGAGACCGTGAGCCCGCGTCGGTTGGTCAGCGTGCCGAGCAGCAGCACCGTGGGGTCCTCGACCTCACCTCGGATCGCCGTGACCTCGTTGCGGGACAGCGTGGCAAGGGCCCGGTCGGCTGCCCAGTCGAGGACCGGGTGCAATGGTCCAAGGAAGTGGGCGTCCGGCCAGGACGAGCCGCCACCATCGGCCAGGGCCTGTTCGAGGCGCTCCTTACCGCGAGCCTTGGTCGTGGCGAGGATCAGGCTCTCGTCCACGCTGCGCTGAGCCAGGTAGCTCTGGGGCAGCACGTCGAGCCGGGCGGCGAGGTCGCTCGGCGGCACCAGGGTCACGAGCTGCTGGGCATCCTCGCGGCGCCACCCGATGCCGCCCGACGTGGGCGAGTGGCTCGGGACTGCGTAGGCCTGGTGGACGGCCTCCTCGAGGAAGTCGACGTGGTCCGGGTAAAGCGACGCCGGCGGCGGGTCGGCCGCAGGCGGGCGGGCGGTGTCGTCGTCGGTGCCGGCCCTGTCGACGAGGTCCCAGAAGTCGTCGGCGTCGGCGATCTCGTCGGGGGCGATGAGCACGTCGTCCATGCCCTTGCGCCCGCGCAGGACGTCGAGGATGGCGTCCTCCTCGGCCTTGACGTCGTACTTGCCCATGATCGACGCGGCATCACCGAGCGCCTCATGGGCCTCCCGTTCCCTCTCGAGCAGCCTCGTGAGGACCCTGAGGTCCCCGGAGAAGTCCTCGTGGCTCGGCGTGAGCAGCAGGGCGGCGATCCGGGGCGGATGCTTCTGCCCGTACCGGTCGATGCGGCCGTTGCGCTGCTCGACGCGGATCAATGACCACGGGATGTCGAAGTGAATGAGGTCGTGGCACTGGAGGTGCAGGTTGACTCCCTCCGACGCGACGTCTCCGGTCACGAGGACCCGGATCGGAGAGCCCTCCTGCTTGAAGCTCTCGACGATCTCCTGCTGCTCCTGGTCGGACAGGCCGCCGTGGAGGATACGCACCGCCTCTGGAGCCAGCCGCAAGTCACGGACGAGCGACGCGCTGAGCCAGTGCAGTGTGGCGATCCGCTCGGCGAACACGACAACTCGAGTCGGCTTGCCGCGGCCCACGCCGATCTCCTGCAACCGCTCGAGGAGCGCCATGTACTTCGCCGACGCGCCGGGGGCGGCTGCATCCCGGCCAGAGTGGCCAGCGTCTCGAGCGCCTCGATCTCCGCCCGCTCGTCCGGGTCGTCGGGCGTAAGGCCCTTGATGCGGGAACGGCACGTCTCGATGAGCGCCGCCGGTGAGGAGAGGAACGCCTTGGCCAAGGTCCACGGGAAGAGGGCGTTGTTGCCAGAGTACGGGGGCGACCCCTTCGGGTACAGCCACGTCTCGACCAGCTCGGCCGCCACGGCATCCTCCTCGGGAGAGGCGTCCACCAGCCGGTTGACCGGCTCCGCCCGCTCGGCCCAGTCGCCACCGACCACCCCGGCCACCTCCGGGCTGTACCGGTGCCGCCGCACGATGAGGCGGGACGCCTCGTCCTTGCGCAGCTCGTCGTCAGCCGTGACGGCGGTCGGCTCGAGGAGCCGGATGAGCTCGGCGAACGACTCCTTGCGCCCGTTGTGCGGCGTCGCACTGGCGAGGATGAGGGCGTCGGTGTTGGGCGCGAGGACGCGAGCCAGCCGGTTGTTCTGGGTGGCGACGTTGGTGACGCTGTGCGACTCGTCGATGACCACCGCATCCCAACGGTGCCGACGCAGGTGGGCCAGGTAGCGGTCGTTCTTCAACGTGTCGATCGAGATGATGGCCCGCCTGTACAGGGTGAACGGGTTGCGGGTCGCCGGCAGCTTCTGGCGCACCCGTTGGATGCCGACCGAGTCCAGTCGAACGAAGGGCAGGGCGAAGCGGCTCCACATCTCGTGCTGCATCTGCTCCAGGACGTGCCGCGGGCTGACGATGAGGATGCGCTCGCCTCGGCCGCGCCGAACCAACTCGCTGAGGATCATCCCGATCTCGAGGGTCTTGCCGAGGCCGACGGCGTCGGCGAGAAGGATGCGGGGCCGCAGGTTCGAGGGGTCCAGGGCGCGGCGCACGGCCTCGTGCTGGTAGGCGAGCGGGTCCGCCAGGACCTCAGTGGACACTCCGATGCTCGGGTCGTCGATGGGCAGGGCGCTCTTGCGCAGGGTGGCCTCGAGCCACAGTCGGGTGCGGCGGTAGCCCGGCGAGTCGTCGGCGACGACGTTGATGAGGCGGGGGTCGACGGGCGTGATCTCGTCGAGGCTCTCGTAGAACGTCGCTGTCGTGTCGCGGACGAGCTCGCTCAGGCCTTGCACGGTGAGCAACGCACCATCCGTCGTGTCGTCGACACCGGTGACCAGCCATTCCTCGTCGCGCACGAGAACGACAGAACCTGGCGCGACCGCCAGCCGTGTGTCCACCCCGACGTGTGCTACTTCCTCCACGCCACGCAACCTACTTGACCCCCGCAACACACGCTGACCGTGCAACCAGCCGCGCGTGTTGGCCCCTGCCGGTAGCGTGCTTTCGGGACCGGGGAGCAGCTTCGAAGGAGACGTGACGTGCCCGAACGGCGTGTCGTGACGAGGCGTGAGCTGTTGCACATCCGTGATTTGTCCTGGCGTCGGAAGCTCGCGGGCGTCTCCCTGGTGGCGGAGTACACCGAGGCACGGGTCGACCACACCGAGCAGGCTCTCGGCGCTCTCGGACACCTGTTCATCGGCGAATACGGGGCGGGTCGGCGAGCGCTGCTGGCCCGATACCCGGCCGTTCAGGTGCTGGCCACCACCCACGTTGCGACCGAGCACTACGAGGCCGGATCGTTCTGGCGTGCTCTGTGTGAGATCGCCGGGATCCCCAACAACGGCCCCATCCAGCAGGAGTGGGGTACGGCCTTCCTCAGCAACCTCGAACAGCTCGGGCTGCCGACCTTCGAGGATGTCGAGGATCCGGGAGCGAGGTTCGTCGGACGCATCCTCATGCACTCGGGTGTACCCACGTTCTGCCTCGGCGACTACTTCACGCTCGTCTCCGAGCGGCGCAGGATCACCCCCGGCTTGCAGCCGGACGCCTTCGTCGCCTGGGCTGCCGCGAAGGCAGAGCAGGGGCAGCTGGCGAACATCGACAAGCCCGTCGAGCGGTTCCTTCGGTACGGAGGAGAGTTCGCTCAGGACGTCACCGATCGAGTGTTCGAACTACTCGATGTTGTGCTCAGTGGCGGAACCGGTGAGGACGTGCCCCTGCCCCGTCGATTCGCCGACGCCGCACGTGCTCTCCATGCGGACAGTGCGCTCTCGCCGCCATCGCGAGGCTCGTCGGCTGCGGGCCGCGGCGCGACCGTCGCCCCACAGCTCTACCTGGACACTCATGGAGCTGGCCTCGTCCTGCGCCTCCCGGCGATCGGGGATACCGCGGACGGCACTGTGACCTGGCTGGTGAACCTCGACGGTCGGGAGCAGTCCGTCACGTCCTCAGCGCTCTGGGTTGGCTTCCACGAGCCGGCACCTCAGGTCGACGTGCCGATCCCTCGCCCGATCAGAACCGCTTCGGCAGCCCTGGCCCGCCACGAGGCAGCCGTCGTCACCGTGTCCGTCGTCGACGATACCGACCCGCTGCTGGTGTTCGAGGAGGACGGTAGGGCCCTCCGCCCAGGCGTAGCCCTTCCTGGGGGCCGTGTGTGGCTGCTCCACCAGACCAGGGAGGACATCACCGCTGACGGCGACCTGCGGACCATTGCCACGGCACCGATGCCGCCCGGATGGCTCGACTGGCAGTTGGTCCTCGTCGACCTCTCAAATGTCCGTTCCTTGGCGCTGGGTGGGCGGGCACCGCGACCCGTGCGGACCTTCTCCGCCGCCAGGATCGTGATCCCGGAAGCCGTAACGGCCACCCGGACCATGGACGGCGAACCCGTGTACTCGCACCTGCCGACGATCGACCTTCCCGACATCGGCGACCAGACCTGGACCATCTCGCTCCACGACGAGGACGAAAGCATCGTCGCCCGCACCCAGGCGTGCACCAGCGAAGAGGCCTGCGAGATCTGGCGCTCCCTGCAGCACCCGGTCACCGGGACGTACCTGCTGCGGGTGCGCGGCCCCTGGGGACGGAGCGCAACCCGGCGCTTCACCATCGTCGAGAGACTCGACATCCAGCTCACGCCGACGTGGCGACCGATGACCGGCCGCGGGCTAGCGCCCTGCGCGGGCGCCGTCCACGTGCCACCGGGCGTCACTCCGGGGCCCGCGGAGTTCACCCTCGGCCCACACCAGTTGACTCAACCCCTGATCCTCGACTGCGGGCCACAAGCCTTCCGCATGGCGGTTTCGCCGCCGCACATGTCGGTCAGTCACGTTACGGACGAGGCCGTTGCGGGGCCCTCCGTCCGTGCACTGCGGTTGTACACCGAGGACCTGCTCGCGGATCCGGGCTCGCTCGTCCTCGACGTCGGGGCCGATGCCGAGCCGACCCTCCACGTGCTGCTACCCCATGGCGGCCGGCAGCTGATGCACCCGAAGAGCGCCGGGCGGGACCAGACGTACCGGTTCGACATGCGGGAGATCACCGACACCCTCGCGGCACATCGGTCGCTCCAGCTGAGCCTCGACGCCGAGGGCCAGCTCATCCTGGCGACGATCCGGCCGCAGCAGTTGGCGTCCGACATCGCTCTCGACGACGAGGTCCTCACGTTCCACGACTGTGCCCCCATCGAGGGCTTAGCTGCACTGTGCTACCTCGTCAATGCCCCGTGGAGAGCGCCCGTGAAGCTGCAGGTCGAGCATGGCACCGCGCGGCTGCCGGCGGACCTCCTCGGCGCGGGGCCGCTCCAGCTGTCACTACGCATCGATGACCCATGGGTGCCGCAGCCCGTGCCGTCCTGGCCGAGGCCCCGGACTTCCCGGCGGGTCGAGCAACACGGATGGTTCGAGGCCGGGGACCCGGACGAAGTCCAGCTGTCGATGCTGCTGGCGGGGGTCGCGGACCTGCCCGACGGCCATGCCCCGAGCACGCGGGTGTGGGAGACGCTGGACCGGCTCTGGTGGCTCGGCCTCGAAGGTCGAGGGGAATCCATCCAGGACGCCCTCCGGGCTGTGCTGCAGTCCGCTCCTGGCCCCGCCTTCACCGCCTTGGCCAGCTCGAACATCGACACCCACCGGATGCCCCACGTGCTCATCAGGTCGGGTCTCGCCTGGCACCACGCTGGGCAGGCGTCAGCAGGGGTCAGCGCCGTCACGCGGCGCACCGTGCTCCCCCTGACGCTGGCCGGCGCCTGGCGTGAGGCTGATGACGACCGGCTCGATGCGGGTCGCGCCGTGTATGGGGAGATCCTCGAGGAGCTACGTGCCGGCACCGACCCTCACCCGGAGGTCGGGAGGTTCGACGAGACGATCGACCGCCTCGTGCTGGCGCCGCCCGACCTCCGCGAAGCAGTCTTCGCCGAGGCCCGGTTCCTGCCCCATGGCCTGCTGCACAGCGACACCCGCGCCCTCGCCGCCAAGCAGCTCCTCGACGAGCGCAAGAACGACACGCTGACATGGCTGAGGCGCAACTCGCAGGTCCTCCTGCGCCACCTGCTCGGCGCCCTGCAGGGGGCGGACGCCGGGTTTGCCCTGGATGCGGTAGCGGCGCGTCGCCATCCCACGAGAACGGACGGATGGCGGGCCCTCCCGGCCTGGTCGATGGCGGTGGCGATGACCGCGCGGCTGGTCGCCCGAGGTCGGATCGACGAGCAGGTGCTCCACCCCACCATCGTTCGCGCGTGGGAGAACCTCACCGAGGTGGTACCCGACCTCGTCACCATCGACCTCGTCATCGCCGAACTGCTCGTCGACCACTTCGTCCCCGCCCCGAGGAGCGCCTCATGAGCGAGCACATCGACGCGGTCACGACCGCCGGCGAGATCACGGCCACGTACCGCCGGTACCTCCAATCGCTTCTCGCGGTACGTGACCCGCAGCTGAACAACGCCCTGCACCGCGGGATCGCTGAGACCCCGATGCTCGACAAGGGGCCGTACCTCGAGGCCACGCCCCCCTACCTGCCGGGGAAGTCGTGCTCGGACCTCATCGACGAGGGCATCCTGGAGCCCGGCTTCACCGCACTCGATTCCCCAGCGCTCCCCCTCGCCCGCCCGCTCTACGTGCACCAGGAACAGGCGATCCGCAAGGTGGCCGCGGGCCGAAACGTCGTGGTGGCGACTGGCACCGGGTCGGGCAAGACCGAGTCGTTCCTCCTCCCCATCCTCAACAGCCTCGTCGCCGAGGACGCCGCGGGCACCTTGGATGCCGGAGTTCGAGCCTTGCTGCTGTACCCCATGAACGCGCTGGCGAACGACCAGATGAAGCGGCTGAGGCGTCTCCTCGCCGAGTACCCCCAGCTGACGTTTGGGCGATACACCGGTGACACCGAGAGCGACCCCAAGCGGGCCCGCGACCGTTTCGAAGAGCTCAACATCGGCGAGCCGCTCCTAACCAACGAGCTCCTCAGCCGCCAAGAGATGCAGGCCACCCCGCCCCACATCCTCCTCACCAACTACGCCATGCTCGAGTACCTCCTGCTCCGGGCCCAGGACATGGAGCTGTTCGCCACCGGCACCGAGAGCAAGTGGCGGTTCATCGCGGTCGACGAGGCACACGTCTACGACGGGACGCAGGGCGCCGAGATCGCGATGCTTATGCGCCGGGTCCGCGATCGGGTGGCCGCGGACCGGCGCATCCAATGCATTGCCACCTCCGCCACTGTCGGGGGCGACACCGACCCTGCCGCCGTCACCGCCTTTGCCTCACGGCTGTTCGGGGAGGAGTTCGAGTGGAACGCCGACGATCCGGATCGCCAGGACCTCGTGCTCGCGACGCGCGTCGCACCACCGAGCGATGGCGCGTGGGGCCCCTTGTCTCCGGAGGAGTACCACGAGATCGCCGCCGTCTCCGACCGGTCCGCGGCCATCGTCGCCGCGGCCCAGCGCAACGGCTCACCGGCGGAGGACGCCGCGGCTGCCCTGAGCCGCGAGGAGAGGCTAGTCGCTCTCAGGCGCACGCTCGCCGGCGGACCGAAGACCTTCAGCGAGGTGGCGAGGACGGTCTTCGGCGACGTGACAGGCGCCAAGCAGGCCCTGACCGACCTCGTGGACCTGGCCTCGAGCACCCAGGCCGCAGACGGAACGACGGTGCTTTCCGCGCGTTACCACCTTTTCCTCCGGGCTACCGAAGGCGCGTTCACCTGTCTGTCGCCCTCCGGGCCCCACGTCCAGCTCGCGCGTCACGAGCTGTGTCCCGACTGCAATGCGCCGATGTTCGAGGTCGGCTCATGCAAGCGGTGCGGCGCCGTCCATCTGGTCGGCCGCATCGAGGGCGGCGGCAAGGCGCCGCAGTTGCTCCCGCGCCGAGCTCACAAGCCGGCGAACTGGCTCTTCCTCGGCAACCCTGGGCAGGATGATGAGGACGAGGAGGCGCTCGAGCGCGTGGCCGCAGCCGACACGGCGTCGGCTTCGCTGTGCACGCGGTGCGGGTCCCTCAACGGGGAGGCGTCGCCCACGTGCCGGAACTGCAGCTCGTCAGAGCTCAGGATCGTGACTCAGTTGAGGGGGCGTCGGGGGGACGAGATCGCTGGCTGCCTGGTCTGCGGGGCTCGCGGGGAGGGCACGGTGAGGCTCTTCGAGTCGGGGCCGGACGCCTCCGGCGCGGTGATCGCGACCTCCCTCTACCAGCGGCTGCCGGCCGACGACGACCGCGGGGCGGTGGATCTGCCGGGCGAAGGTCGAAAGCTGCTCATGTTCAGCGACAGCAGGCAGGCCGCTGCGTACTTCGCTCCCTATCTCGAGGACAGCTACGGGCGGCTACAGCGTCGCCGACTGCTCGTCCAGGCCCTGGAGTCGGCCGGGGCGGGATCGGCTCCGATCGGGGTTCCGGATCTCCGGTTCGAGATTCGCCGCCACGCAGCAGAGGCACGCCAGTTCCAGGCGAGGATGACGGCTCGCGAGCAGGAGCGCGAGGTGGCCCCGTGGGTCATGGCCGAAGCAGTGGCCGTCGATGACCGGGTCTCCCTCGAGGGCCTGGGGCTCGTGCGGATCTACCTCGAGCGAGACCCCTCGTGGGTGGCACCTGCCCCCCTGCTGCAGCTGGGGTTGACCGAGGACGAAGCCTGGGACTTCATCCAGGAACTGCTGCGGACGCTGCGCCAGCAAGGTGCACTCACCATGCCCGACGACGTCCCGCCCAACCATGAGATCTTCTCCCCGCGCCTGGGTCCCATCTTCGCGCGCGAGGACGGGCCGGAGCCCGGCCGCAAGGTCCTCTCGTGGTTGCCCGGACGTGGGACGAACCGTCGCATCGACTACACCGAGAAGGTGCTTGCGAAGCTGGGGGCGGGCTCGGCTACGAGAGAGGTCCTCGCGGGGGTGTGGAAGTTCCTCACGGTGGGCTCGAACGACTGGCTGCGGTCGCGGACCCAGCCGGGCCTGGGCGTTGTGAACCAGATCGACCACGAGATGCTCCGTTTCGAGCTCGTCACGCCTGACGGCCCGATGCCTCGGTGCTCGACGTGCCGCCGTTACGCGCCCTTCAGCATCCGGGGAGTCTGTCCAGCGCTGGGGTGCGGCGGAACCCTCGAGTCGCGGACTTCATCCGCCGAGGAGCGGGACCACTACCGGACGACCTACCGCTCCATGCTGCCGGTCCCTTTGCGGGCTCTGGAGCACACCGCTCAGTGGCGCAACACCGAGGCGGCCCGGGTGCAGCAGGACTTCATTCGTGGTCGCGTCAACGCCCTCTCCTGCTCCACGACCTTCGAGCTGGGTGTCGACGTCGGAGAGCTACAGGCGGTGATGCTGCGCAACATGCCGCCCTCGACTGCGAACTACGTCCAACGGGCCGGGCGAGCTGGCCGGCGAGCCGGCGCTGCCGCCCTCGTGGTGACGTACGCGCAACGCCGTTCCCACGACCTGGCGAAGTTCGCTGCCCCCCGCGCGATGATGTCCGGCGAGGTTCGCGCGCCCTACGTACCGCTTGTCAACGAACGGATCGATCGGCGACACGCGCACTCCATCGCGTTGTCGGAGTTCTTCCGCTGGTACTTCGAGACAACCAGCCGAATCAACCGCACTGCGGGAGAGTTCTTCCTGCAAGGTGAGGATGGCGATGCCCCGGCGGTGACGCAAGTGGGCGCGTTCCTCTCCCCCGTCCCCTCATCGGTCGCGCAGTCGCTCGAGCGGGTCCTCCCCGGCGAGGTCAAGCGCGATGTCGGTCTGGGGGGCGACGCATGGGTCACCGTCCTGGTGGAGCGGCTCGCCAAAGTGCGCGCAGAGCTCGAGCACGATGTCGGCACCTTGGGCGAGCTGCGGGATCAGGCCGCCGCTGACCGGCAGTTCAAACGGGCTGACAGCTACCAGAGGGTCATCAACACCCTGCAGAAGCGGGAGCTCTTGGGGTTCCTGGCCAACCACAACGTGCTGCCCAAGTACGGCTTTCCGGTGGACTCTGTGGAGCTGCGGACCAACTTCGCCGACGCGGAGTACTCGGTCGGTGCTCGGCTCGACCTCTCGCGCGACCTGTCCCAGGCGATCTACGAGTACGCACCGGGTTCGAGCATCGTGGCCGGCGGCCAGGTGTGGACCTCGGCCGGCCTGTACAAGCTGCCCGGACGCGCCCTCCAGGAGTTCGAGTACCTCGTGTGCGCCGAGTGCGGCGGCTTCCGCCGCGCCATCGACGACCTCGATCCGAACTGCCCGGTCTGCGGTACGGAAGCGAAGAACGCAGTGCGGACCCTCACCATCCCGGAGTTCGGCTTCGTCGCTGCTCGCGAGACCACGAGGCCCGGGAGTCGGCCACCTCGACGGACATGGAGCGGCGCGACCCATGTTCTGTCCGAGTCCGACGAGCCTCGGGACGAGTCGCTCGAGCTTCCCGGAGGGGTTCTTTCGCTCAGGTACGGCCCTCGTGGCCGGCTCATCGCGATCTCGGACGGTCCCGGAGGGGCCGGCTACTGGGTGTGTGAGTGGTGTGGGCGGGGCGTCGACCGGGCGTCGACCAAAAGGATGCCGACGCACGAACACCTGCTCAAGAAGGCCGACTGCCGGGGCCCGGCGCGGCTCCTCGACCTCGCGCACAACTACGAGACGGACCTCCTGCGCATCGACGTCTCCCCCGCTGGACTCATCCGAGACCAGGCGACCCATCTGTCAGTGCTGTACGCCATCCTCGAGGCCGCCTGCGACACTGTGGAGATCTCGCGGGATGACATCGGCGGAACCCTGACACCGCGTTCGCCCGGCAACTGGTCGCTGATGTTCCACGACACGGTGCCGGGCGGGGCCGGCCACGTGCTGGCCCTGGAGCGTGAGCTCCCCCGGATCTTGAATGCAGCCTTGCGGCGGATGTCCGACTGCGACTGCGGCGAGGAAACGTCCTGTTACGGCTGCCTGCGCAGCTACGGGAACCAGCGCCACCACGAGTTGCTCTCTCGTGGTGCCGCCAAGCTGGTCTTGGAGACCCTTCTCGGTGACTCGACGGATTCTCAGGTAGCGGGAGCCGACGCCTCCCCGGAGGAGGACGGCGTCTCCGCCGCACTGGCGATCATCGAGGCCGCCGGCTTGCCCCACCCGGACCTCGGCTGGGAGACCGACGACGGGCTACCGGTACCGGTCTCGTTTCCCCAGTTCCGCGTTGCCGTCGACGTCGATTTTTACCCAGAGGATCGTGTCGAGCTCCAAGACCTCGGCTGGGTCATCGTGCCAGCAGAAGGGAGCGCTATCCAGTCGGCGTTGGACAACGAGAGATAACGGCACCGACAGAGAGCTCTACCTCAGGTGGAGCCCGACGGGCCTGGTGGCCTCGGTGGCTCACGCCGGCTGCCTCGGTGGTCAACAACGCGAGACATGAGTGAGGATCTCCTCGCGGAGGCTAGCTCGGCCTCGGTCGCAGAGCTCGGGGCGATCTTGGCTGTCAGCGTCGGGCGAAAACTGACGCCTGATCCTCGGGGCGGGTTCCAGTCAACGTCGCAACACGGCTTGGTCCGGGGAGGCTAGCAGCGCGGCGAAGAGTTCGGCGAGTGCGCGGTGTCCGTGGCCATGAAAAAGTCCCCACTGGTGGCCGGGTAGCTGTCTGAACCGCACTGGGTTTCTTGGAGGCTCGTGACCTTGGAAACGAGGATGGAGCCATGCCGAAGGAGCAGGTGCCGGGGAAGTCGCAGACGCGGCGGTACACCCCGGAGGAGAAGGCGGCGGCGGTCCGGATGGTCCGCGCGCTGCGAGCGGAGCTGGGGACCGGGCACGGGACGGTGCGGCGGGTGGCCTCCCAGCTGGGCTACGGGGTCGAGTCGGTGCGGTTGTGGGTCAAGCAGGCCGACATCGACGACGGCCACGCGCCGGGCGTGACGACTGCGGAGGCCAAGCGGATCCGGGAGCTGGATGAAGCGCCCGAGGTTTCCCGCCGCATCCTTGTGAGTTGGAAGGATGCGAACCATGCCGAAGAAGATCGATCCGAAGGTCAAGGAGCGGTGCGTGCGGCAGGTGCTGGAGCACCTGCCGGAGTACTCCTCGGTGACCGCGGCCGCTGAGGTCGTCGCCCGCCGTGAGGGGCTGGGCAAGGAGACGGTGCGCCGGTGGGTGATCCAGGCCCAGATCGACGGGGGGCAGCGCCAGGGCGCGACCAGTGAGGAGTGGGTCAAGATCAGGGAGTTGAAGGCCAGGGTCCGCCGGCTGGAGGAGGATCGAGCTGCACCCCACCGGAGTAGCCTCTGAGTCAG
>CAWDDN010000005.1:0-16353 GCA_963801135.1 uncultured Actinomycetota bacterium
GCCCATCGGCTACCGGGTCGCTCCGCGAGCCCATCGGCTACCGGGTCGCTCCGCGAGCCCATCGGCTACCGGGTCGCTCCGCGAGCCCATCGTGTATCGGGTCGCTCCGCGAGCCCATCGCGTATCGGGTTGCTCCGCGAGCCCATCCCGTCCCGGGTCCTCCGCGTGCCCCATCCCGCACTGGTCACGCTCCGCGTGACGATCGGCTACCGGGTCGCTCCGCGAGCCCATCGGCTTGTGGCACGCGTGCCCATCGGCTTGTGGCACGCTTCGTGGCCCAGCTCCGTGCTCGGCGTGATTGCGACCATGGCACGCTCCGTGCGAAGGCGGCCTACCAGCGGTCGGGTGGGACGCGAGCGCTGACCCGCCGACCGGCGCGTCGGCGCCGGACCGGCGGAAGCCCGGGCTCCTCAGCCGAGGACCCCCGTGGCCTGTCGGAGGCTGGCCAGCAGCGCGGCGGTTGGGGGAGGGTCGGGCGGGTCGCCGTAGGTGGCGGCATAGATCTGCCGCGAGTAGGTCAGCCGGGTGGCCGTGATGCCGGGGTGCCGATGCATCTTCAGGGCCAGTCCCGGGATCGTGGTGACGCCCAGCCCGGCCGCGACCAGTTCTTGCATGACGACCATGTCGTCGCTGCTGCAGAGCATGCGAGGCGTGAACCCCTCCTGCCGGCAGATGTCCACCTGACGCGCGCGGCATAGGTCACAGCCTCCGATCCACGCACTGTCCACGTGGTCTCGCAGGCGCGTCCCGCCGCGCAGCGTGAGCAGGTGGAGCGGGTCATCGAGCAGGTGCAGCAGACGGACGTCGGCGGCCTCCTCGTCGGTCTCGCCACGAAAGACGACCGCCACGTCGACCTGTCCTGCGCGGAGCAGTCGCAGCGCTTCGTCAGCATGCACGTCCACCAGCTCGGTGGTGAGCCCGGGATGCGCTGCGTGCAGGTTGCCGATCGCACGCGGGATCAGCGAGGCCATCACCGACCCGAAACCGGCGAGCCGCACCCGCCCCGCCTTCAGACCGACCAGGCTCGCCACCTCGGCGCCTGCCGCGTCGACGCGGCCGACGATCTCGGCGGAGCGCGCTGCCAGCAGCTCCCCGGCCTCGGTCAACCGGACGCCGCGCCCGACTCGTTGCACGAGACGGGCGCCGACCTCGTTTTCCAGTCGCGCCAGGTGGTGGCTCACCGACGGCTGCGCGTAGTGCAGCTCCTCGGCAGCGGCGGTGACCGACCCGCGGCGGCGAACGGCATCGAGAACGCGCAGCTGGATCAGCGTGACCATTCATAGATTCGATGCATGCAATTGCTGGGAAACTGACATTGGACCTATACGAGTCCGACTGAGCATCGTGTTCGGCACGCCCAGGTGGGTGCGCCGAAGGTCCGCGCCCGGCACACGAACCCCAGGAGAAACCCATGATCCAGCTCCTCGTCCCCCTCCTGTTGCGTCACCGCCGACTGGTTGCGCTGCTCGTGCTGGGCATCACCGCGCTGGCCCCGGTGAGTCTGCTGCGCCTCGAGGTCGACACGAACCCCGAGAACATGCTGCCGGCCGACGACCCCGCCCGGGTGCGGACCGCGGAGCTCGGGGCAGCCTTCGGTGCGGGTCGCCAGCTGGTCGTCGGGCTGGACTCCCGCCAGGCCGTGACACCCGACGAGCTCGCCGCGACCCGCGCTCTGCAGGACGACGTCGCGGCACTGCCCGGCGTCGTAGGCGACGGCGTGCTGGGGCCGGCGCCGTCCCAGCCGCTCTCGACCACCACGCAGGTGCGCGCCGCCATGGACGCGATCGCCGCGCATCCCGTGCTCGGCGGCCAACTCGCGTCGTCGGACGGCAGCCTGGTGACGATCCTCGTGCCGCTGACCGACGACGCCGACGTGTCGGGCCTCGCCGACGAGATCCGACTGATGGTGGCCGCCGACCCGCGACTCTCGGGCATGCGACTCGCCCTGGGCGGGGTGCCGCACGCCCAGGAAGCGTTCGGAGCGCAGATGTTCGTACAGATGGCGGTGTTCGCGCCGCTCGCCGCCCTGGTCATCATGGCCCTGGTGTGGTGGCACTTCCGCCGCGCCCGACCAGTGGTGGCCGCCATGACCCTCTCGATGGTGACCGTGCTTTGGACGATGGGGCTGCTCGTCTTCACCGGGCACACGGTGCACATCATGAGCTCCATGATCCCGATCTTCCTGCTGCCGATCGGGATCCTGGACAGCATCCACGTGATCAGCGAGTACGACGAGCGGGTGGGCGAGACCTCCCGTCGCGACGCCATCACGCGGGTGTACGAGGGGCTGGCGCGGCCCCTGACGCTCACGACCCTCACCACCGCCGTGGGCTTCGGATCGCTGGCGTTGACACCGATCCCGCCGGTGCAGACCTTCGGCATCTTCGTCGCCGTGGGCGTGGTGATCGCCTGGGCGCTGACCATGGTGCTGCTCCCGGTGCTGCTAGCGGGTATGCGCCCCCGGGCGATGCCTTCGGCTCACAGCGGTTCGCTCAGCGCCCGCCTCGTGCGGCGCACCGGCGGCATGGCGGTGCGGCGGCGGCGCGGCGTCATCGGGCTGGCCGGCGTGGTCGCCGTGCTCGCGCTGCTGGGCGTCACCCGGCTCGAGGTCAACGACAACCCCGTCCAGTGGTTCCGCAGCGACCACCCGGTGCGTCAGGACGCCGAGCTCCTCGACCGTGAGCTGGCCGGGACCGCGACCCTCGACCTCGTGCTCGAGGGTGAGCCGGGCGCGATGTTCGCCCCGCGCACCACGCGCGCGGTGCATCGGCTGGCGGCCGAGCTGGCCACCCTGCCGCAGGTGGGTTCCGTCGCGGACTTCACCCGGGTGTCGCCGGGCGACCCCACACGCGGGATGCTGGTGACGCAGGACGGCCGCTCGGCGAACGTGTGGCTCCGGCTGCGCGGCGGCGACAACCGCACGACGGCCGCGGTGGTCGCGAGGGCCGAGCAAGCCCTGGCCCGCAGCGGGCTGCCCCGGGGGTGTCCGCCCAGTGGGCGGGTCAGGCCTTCGTGAACCTGACCTGGCAGCAGCAGATGGTCAGCGGCATGACCAGGTCGTTCCTGCTGGCGCTGGGTCTGCTGACGTTGGTGCTGATGACCCTCTTCCGCTCCGTCCGCTGGGGAATGGCCGCCATGCTCCCGGTCCTGGGCACCGTCGTGGTCGTGTACGGCGCCCTGGGCTGGCTCGGGATCGACGTCGACATGCCCGTCGCCGTGCTGTCGAGCCTGGCACTCGGGATCGGCGTCGACTTCGCCATCCACTTCGTCAGCCGCTACCGATCCCTGCTGGCACGGCTGGGAGACCGGCGCGCCGCCGTGGCCGTCTTCATGGAGGAACCAGGTCGAGCCCTGACGCGCAACGCGCTCGTGATCGCCGGGGGATTCCTGCCCCTCCTCCTTGCCGACCTCGTGCCCTACGTCGTCGTCGGGCTCCTGCTCGCCGGCATCATGGCGCTCAGCTGGTTGGCCACGATGACGGTGCTACCGGCCCTGGTCGTCGGTCGTCCCGGGGGCGGGGCCCCCGCCGATGGCCCACGCACTTCCGAGGTCCGCCCCACCGTGCCGGAACTGAGCCTCGCCTGACCGGAGCCGGTCTCGCCGCTACACGATGTTCGGCGGTTCCAGGCGATCTGGAGTTGACCCGTGCTGAGGGCCGACGCCGTAGTGGTCGTGGCGTCCGAGAACGACGGACGGGGGATGTTCGTCGAGCTCGGAGCCGCCCTCGCGCAGGCTTGGCGCGGTGAACTCGAGCACGTCGTTGTCGTCGGCCCGATCAACCACCAGAGCGTCTTCTACTACCACCCTGCTGTTCGACGGGTGTCAACTGTGGACGAGTGGCTGTTGAGGATCACCTGATTGGCGCCCAGGATGTCGGGCTCGCGGACGACCCGGTGCGGGATCCTCAATCGGTCCCACCTGGATCGAGTTAGCGTGACCCGCGTGACCCGGTACGTGATCGACGCCCCCACCCTCCTGCACCTCGTCGTCGATGGGATCCACGTCGATGCAGCTCATCAGCTCGTGGCCCCGAACGGCATCCGCTCCCAGGCGATGTGCCTGCTCCTTGAGGCAGTGCGGCGCGGTGACCTGAGCGAGAAGGAGGCGCTCGAGCACCACGACCGCCTCACCGAGCTCAAGATGAGGCTGCTCGGCGACCGGGTGTCGCGCCGCACCGCCTGGAAGATTGCCCGCGAGCGGGGCTGGGACACCACCTACGACGCGGAGTACCTCGCCGTCACCAAGCTCCAAGCCGACGCGCTGATCACGGTGGATGCGTCATTGGCCGCCAAGGCCAACGGCATCGTGCCGCTGGAAGGCATCGACGCTCTCACCGTCGATCGAGCATGACAGCTGGACGGTCACATCTTGTTGATCGGTGGAGCATCGGGCATACCCGACAAGCAGGACGCTCACGGCGCACCTCCAACGATGGGCCCGGTCGCCACTGAACGTGAGCGACTCGGGCATCGGGCAGCGCTCGACCTCTCAGGAAGCGAGTCAGGGGCTGCGGCCGCAACGACAGCGGCGAGCCGCATGGGTTCGCCGGACGTCCTGGAACTGCTGGGTTCAGTTCAGCCGCTCGGTTAGGTGGACCTCGACGTCCTCGCCGTCGCTCTTGCCGATGGCCTGGCGGATCGGAGCAGCGATCGGGAGCTTGTGAGTGCCATCGCCCAGGGCCATGAACGCTCCGGTGAACGGGTGCCCGTCAACGGTCCCAGCGACCTTGACCAGACCACGGGTACCGAAGACCTGTGCTGAGTCGGGCATCTGGACACAGGTCCAGGTGTCTCCTGGACGAGCCTTTCCCAGACGGGCGGTGAATGTGATGTCCAAGGCTTGTGGGTCTGCCATGATTGTGGTCGTCCTTGCTGTTGAGCGGAGCGTTGCAGTGGTCAGCGGAACTCGCTCTGGTCGGGCTCCTCCATATAGACCAGGCCAGGCCGTTGCCGTCGGGGTCGGTGAAGGAGAACATCGCCGGTACCCCCTCGATCCGGACCAGCTCCTCGTTGTGCAGGGTCACCCGGGCCTCACGGACCTGGTCGTGGGCTCGTTGAGCATCAGGGGTACCCAGCCGGATTGCGACCGGGATCTGGCTGTCCGGCGGCAGGAGCACCAGGGAGACGCTTGATCCCGGCGGCACGACCGAGGTGCTGGGATGTGAAACTCGCACCGACGCGGAGGTCTGGCCGGGCGCGCGGAGCCGGAACCGACACACTCAGCACTCTTGTCGTCATCGTCGCGGAGGGTCCTTCCACAGTAGGGCGCGCTCACGAGGAGCGCCGTCACGAGTAGAGACCGAACGGGCGGCGTGAACTCATCGGTCCTCGCAGACACCGTCCACGACTGCAGCCGACCCACGGACCGACCGAGGTTCCCTTTGAGGCATGGGCTCGCGGAGCGACCCGGATCAGGATCCTTCTGCGGTCCACGAGCGACCTGACCCATGGGCGGGCGAGCATCCACGGGGCGCTCTGGCTGGCACGGGCTGTATCCGGTACTCCTGCGACACTATGGAGGTGGGCGTGATCGAGGTCGCGGTGTTGGGGCCGGTCCGATTGCTGGTTGACCGGGAACCGGTTGGGCTGGCGAGCGTGCAGCAGCGGATCCTGGTCGCGTGCCTGGCGTTGGAGCCGGGTCGGCCCGTGTCGGTGCCACGACTCATCGCCGCGCTGTGGCCGGGCGATGTCCCGGCGAACTCGCAGGGGAACCTGCACAGCTACGTGTCGCGACTTCGCCGGGTGGTCGGTGCTGATCGGCTGGTCCACGAGCCGGGTGGGTATCGACTCGTGGTCGAGCCCACCGATGTCGACGTGGGAGCGGCGAGAGCGCTGGTTGCCCAGGCGCATGCACTCCTGCCGGGGGATCCGGCGGGTGCGGGCGAGCTGTTGGACGGTGCGTTGGGGTTGTGGCGGGGCGAGCCGCTCGCGGACTTGCCCGATCGCCTCGCGTTCGCGCCCGACCTCGCCGATCTCGATGCCTGGCACCGTCAGCTCACCGAGGACCGGGCGGCGTTTCGGCTTGCCGCGGGCGAGGCTGTCGCCGCGATCCCTGATCTGGAACGGATGCTGGCGGCGGATCCACTGCGCGAGCGGGGTGTCGAGCTGTTGATGCGGGCGCTGCACGCCGGGGGCCGGACTGCCGATGCCCTGGCTCTAGCCAGGGCGTACCGGCTGCGTTTGGTCAAGGAGACTGGCTTGGATCCGGGTCCCGACCTGCCTGCTCTGGAGCAGGGGATCCTCACCGACGACCCTGCTCTGCGGATTCGGTCGCAGCGCCCGGTCGTCCCATCGGTGGCTCGGTCGCGGCCACCTGTGCGTCCGCCGGAGGACCTGTTCGTGGGACGCGTCGAGGACCTCCGCCAGCTCCGGGACGCCCTCGCCGACCACCGGTTGGTGACGGTGGTCGGGCCCGGCGGAGTGGGCAAGACCAGACTGGTGGTGGAGCTGCTGTCCTCGGCGGGCGATCCGGGTGGTGGTGCGCCCGAGGCCGCGGCGTGTGCCTTCGTGGAGCTTGCGTCGGTCACCGGCCCCGACGAGGTGGCCGCGGCGACCGCTGCGAGGCTCGGCCTCACCGCGGCGCCGGCGGGGACCATCGATGCTCTGGTCGACCGACTCTGTGGCGAGGCTTGTCTGCTGGTCCTGGACAACTGCGAGCATGTGCGCGGGTCGGCCGCTCGGTTGGTGAGGACGCTGTTGGCCCGCTGCCCTGAGCTCCGGGTGCTGGCCACGTCGCGGCGGCGCCTCGAGGTCTCCGGGGAGCGGTTGGTGCGACTGGCACCGCTGAGTACGGAGGCGCAGATCGAGCTGTTCTACGAGCGGGCAACCAGGCTGCGTCCCGGCTTTGAGTCCTCCGCGCAGGCCCGCCGGCTAGTGGCGCAGATCTGTGGCCATCTCGACGGGCTCCCCCTTGCCGTGGAGCTGGCCGCCCAACGTGAGGCGGTCTTCGGGCTGCGCCAGCTTCACGACAGGATGGCCGCGGGCTTGAGCATCCTCGACCCGATCGGATCCGGCGAGGACGTCGGTGGCATCGCGGCGACGGCGGAGTGGTCCTACCGGCTGCTCGACGGGTCCTCGCGTGCGCTGTTCGACCGGCTGGCGATCTGTGCCGGTGGCTTCTCGGTGGAGGCGTTGGTCCACTTTGCGCCGGAGGAGAGGGCGGCCGACGCCCTACTCGCAGAGCTAGTCGACGCCTCGATGGTGCTCGCAGACCACGGCCCGGATCCTCCCAGATACCGCATTCTCGAGCCGATCCGGCAGCTGGGTGAGCGTCACCTCGACCAGCCCGCCCACGAGGCGGCCGAGGCCGCGCACACGGCCTGGATGCGCCGTCACGTGGCAGCCGCACGTCGCGCCCAGGACGACCGTTCGCCGGCAGCCGGTCGGCTGCTGCAACAAGAGCGGGCCAATCTTCGCCAGGCGCTGCGTCGTAGCGTCGAGGGTGCGGCCTGGACTGAGGCCGCATCACTGGGCATCGAGACCGCCCTGCTGGTCGTCGACAACCCGCTACTGGATCTGCTCGACCCACTGGTCCAGCTCGCGCGTGTCACCGGCGACGACACCGATGTCGATGACCGCACCCGAGCGCTGTGTCTGGCCGCCGCGGGAACAGCATGGTGGCTGAGCGGCCACGCCGAGAGCGGCGTGAGGCGCTGCTCCGAAGCCGTCGATCTACTTCCCGACGCCTGGGCTCCGGTGTCCCTGCGCTGCATGGGACGCCTGTTGCTCGGTGACGTCGAGGGAGTCGAGGAGGACGCGCGTCGAGTGCTCGAGCACGCCGCTGCGCCCGCCTGGCTGCGTGCGACCGCGGCCTGCTCGGCGACACTGATCCACGAGTTCCTCGGCGACCATGCCGCCGCGACCGCGTGGGCGGTGAGGCACGCCAGCCTGCTGGAGAGAGTCGCCGCGGTCGACGGCTTCGTCGACTACACCCGCGGCGAACTGATGATGGCCGAGGAACCCGAGAGGGCGCTGCGTGCCTTCGAGCGCGCGGAGGCCCGATGTCGGGCGGCCGGACTGGAGTACAACCGCATGGTCGCCCAGGTCGGCCGGGCCAGCGTGCTCGTTCGACTGGACCAGGAAGGGGCGGTGCCGGCGTGCGCGGAGGCCCTGACCGATCTGAGGGAGGCGGGCATGTGGCCCCAGGTCTGGATGATGCTGCGCCTGGTCGCCGAGTTCCTCGCGCCGCGCGGAGCGCCCGGCCTGGCCCTCGCGCTACTCGACGCGGCCGATCAGGACCCGCTCGCCCCGCCCGTCCTTGACGCCGAAGGAGACCGCCTCGCACGCCTACGCAACCACGCCGCAGAGGCAGCGGGAGGAGGGCCCCTCGACGTAGCCGTGTCTGGTCGCGTGGAGGGGGTCCGGTTGGCGCTGGACGCCCTGACTGGTCGCATGTAGACCCCGCCGGTCGTGGCCGGGCCGGGCATCCTCGCCGCCGGTCGTCGAACGATCATCGGCCTCGCCGCAGGCGGCAAGCGCGGGGCAAGCGCGGGGCAAGCGGTGGGCAACCGTCCGGCTGCAGGCTGCTCGGTATGGAAACCACTACCTACACCCCAGACCCGTCCGCATCGAGCACCCCGGCCATGTCACCCCGCGACGAGAGAGCCGCACCCACCGCGACCGGGGTGGACCGAGGCTCCGAGGCGGCGGTCGATGAGGCACGCGTCGAGGCCTTCGTCGAGCGGCTGCTCGGCGACCTCGCGGGCACCTCGACGACCTTGATGACCATCGTCGGGGATCGCCTTGGTCTGTACGGGGCGATGACGGGCGTGGGCCCCATCACCGCCGATGCGCTCGCCCGTGCCACCGGCCTGCACGGGCGTCTGGTCACCGAGTGGCTCGCGGCCCAGACCGTCGCCGAGTACGTCCACTACGACCCCGACGCCGCCACCTACGAGCTGCCGGCCGAACACGCGGCGGTGTTGTCGGACCCTGACTCGCCGGCATACCTCGTCGCGGCGAGCGCTGTCGTGGGCGGACTGTTCGCCACCTTGGACGAGCTGGAACGAGCCTTCCGCGGCGACGGCGGCATCGAGATCTACGACGCGCTCGGCGAGCACGCCAGATTCGGCGTGGAGCGCTTCTTCCGCACGGCCTACACCCACGAACTGGTCGCGGACTGGTTCCCCGCCGTGGACGGGCTCGTGGAGCGCCTGGAGCGGGGCGCACGCCTCGCCGATGTCGGCGCCGGGCACGGCGCGTCCTCGGTTGTGATGGCGACCGCCTGGCCGCGCACGAGCGTGGTGGGCTTCGATGTCCATGGCCCCTCGATCATCGTCGCGCGGGCGCGCGCGATCGAGGCCGGGGACCCCTCGAACCTCACGTTCCGGGTCGCGGACGCCACGCAGGTGGGACCCGGACCCTTCGACGTGGTGACCTTCTTCGACTCCCTGCACGACATGGGCGACCCACTGGCAGCGCTGCGCCGTGCCTACGACCTGCTCGTGGAGGGCGGCATCGTCGTCGCGGTCGAACCCTGGTCACTGGACCGGCTGGAGGACGGGATCGGCGATCCGCGCACCCGGCTGGACTTCGGCATCTCGACGGCCATGTGCACCCCCGGCTCGCTGGCGCAGCCCGGAGCCTACGGCCTCGGCACGCAGGGCGGCCCGACCCGACGGTTGGCGCTGCTCACCGAGGCGGGCTTCCGCGACGCCACCGTCGCGGTCGACAGCGGCTTCAACCTCGTCCTCGCCGCCCGGCGCTGACCTCCCACCGGCGCCCACGGCGTCCGCCACCAACCCGAGAGGAACCTCCATGCGCACCAAGACCCTCACCACCCTCGCCCTCGTCGTCCTCCTCGCCATCGTTGCGGCAGCGGGCGCGAACGCCGCCGTAACCCACTGGCGATCCGGCGACAACCCCCTACGCCTCAAGGTCGAGGTCGCCGAGATCGGTTCACGCTTCGTCACCGACCCCGACGTGGTCGACGATGACAACCTGCCGCGGCGCGGCAACGACTTCGTCACCGAGGGCTACATCTACCAGCATGGGACGCTGACCTGCGCCGACGGTGTGTGCAACGGCGTGACCTACGACGCCGACGGCACCCCATCCCCCGAGTTCCCCGACCGCCTCCTCGGCACGTGGACATGCTGGGGCACCCACACCGAGGACGCCGCCACGACCGCCAGCGGGACGATCGTGGCCACCACCCAGCAGTACGACTTCGGCGACGAGCTCGGCGAACGGTCGATCGTCACCACCGGCTACGAACGCGCCGACGACGTCCCGATCACCCGCGCGATCGTCGGCGGCACCGGCAAACCGGGCCTCGCCCGGGGAACCGCGACCCAGTCACTCCGCGGCCTGAACAACCCCGACCGCACCGTCGAGGGATCACCGGTGTTCGGGGTCACGCTGTTCGTCGAGTTCCGCCGCCGATGAACTCCGCGGCGGCGACCACCCCACGATCGGGGGCCCACCGGTGCCAACCGCTCCTCGTGCAACGACCACAGGAGGAAGGCCATGACCAGCAATTCGATCCTCGACGCGTTGGCGCTCGCCGGACTCGCCGCCTGTAGCGTCAGCCTATGGACGCTGCGTGTCGCGGTCGCCGCGGCCGGCCGTCGCCTCTCGGCCGCTGCCATCGCGGCAGTGGAGGCCGTCCTGTTCGCCCTGGCCTTCAGCACCGTCATCACCTCGTTGGACGACCCGCTGCAGATCGCCGGGTACGCAGCAGGGGTCGCGTTGGGAACGCTGGTCGGCATCGCGGCCGATAATCGCCTCTCGACCGGCCAGTCCATGGTGCGAGTCGTCGTCGATGGCGATGGACGCACGGAGGTGTCGGCGCTGCGGTCCCACGGCTGGCCGGTGACACGCACCCTGGCCGATGGTGTCCACGGCAGGGTAGCGGTGCTGACCGTAGCTGTCGACGACCTGGCCCTGACCCGGCTGCGTGGCGACATCGACGACATCGCCCCCACCGGGTTCGAAACCATCGACCGGCTCCGCGCGGTGCGCGCGACGCCACTGCCTGCCGGCATGCACGCCGCAGCGTCCCGCGGACGCCGCCAGCCGGCGCCGCCACCACCGGGTGACCGACCGCGCGAGACTCGACACGACACCGCAACGACACCAGCATCGGAGTAGACGAACCGTGAACCGCCTCGAGATCGCAGCAGGACTGGCACCGACTCCCGGCTACCGCTACGCCCATCGGGTGGGCGCACAACTCTTCCTCGCTGGCCAGGTGCCACTGGACGCTGAGGGCAGGTTGGTCGGTCAGGGCGACCCCATGCTTCAAACCCGACAGTGCCTGGACAACCTCGCGCTGCTCTTGGGTGTCCATCAATTCTTGCTCGGGGACGTGCGGCACCTCCGGGTCCACGTCGTCGGCCCCCGCGTCACCTTGGTGGCGGCCTGGAGCGCCGTCACGGACTGGTTCGGCCAACAGGTGCCACCAGCAACGCTGCTTGGCAGCCCCCAACTCGGGCACCAGGGACAACTTGTCGAGATCGAAACAACCGTCGTGGCCACCGCGAACCTCGACCCGGCTCAGGGGTGACGATGTCGGGCGAACACCCCACAGCCGCCACCAACCGCCCCGTCGACCCCGGCTCCGACACCTCCGCAGACCCGCGTCGAGGACGCGCTCGTGCAGCCCGCGGAACGGTTGAACAAGAGCAATCACCGGCGAGAGGACCCCACGCCACCGGCCTAGCCGCGAAACGCGACCTGGTTACGCTCGACCCCGCAGTCTGCGGCTTTCCCGGTGTGCAACTCGGCGGACACGTCGCGGCGGCACTCCTGGGCGACCAGGACGGAACCGTCACGTTCCACGCTCCGGTCAAGCCGCACGCCGAGGTCAAGTTCATCGACGGAGGACTCATCGACGCCGACGGCCGGATGCTCGTCTCCGGCCGACCCGGTGCCAGCGGCATCATGGCCCGAGATCCTGTGAGCATCGGCGATGCCTGTGCTGCCGACCGAACGATGGTCGATCGGCAACCCGTCCCGACCTGCTTCGCCTGCGGACCCGTGGCAGCCGGGCGCGGCCTCGGGATCCGGCCCGGCGCCATACCCGACCTGGGCGTCGCCGCCGACCTTTGGGTTCCGCCACTTGGCGAAGCGGACCAGGACGGAATCCTCCCGATCGGCTCGGTGTGGTCTGCACTCGACTGCGCCGGCTTCTGGTCGCTGACCGTTCGCCCACCAGCCCACACCAACCTCGTCACCGGACTGCTCAACGCTGCCCACGTGCGAAAGGTTCGGAGCGGTCACGAGCACGTCCTCACCGCTTGGCCATACGACCTCGACGGACACCTCCGCGTGACTGCTGTGCTCCACGACTCCGCCGGTCGACTCTGCGCTGTTCTGAGTCAGCAACTCCTCGCCGCACCGTGGGGCTTCCCACGCTCAGCAGTGACCGACTCCCCGCCCCCACGATGAAGGTCCGCGGAGGTTCGAGGGGGCCATGGGGGTGTCCTGAGCATCCACGGACAGAGTGGAAGGGAATGGTCGACGCGGACGACCTCACAGCCCCCGGAGCTCTCGTCCGAGGGCAGCGTTGTGGGCTTGCTCGAAATCGACCGGAGGGACGTCCCCTTGACCAGACTCGGGCCACGAGGAGGCGGGCAGCAGGTGCTCCGCAAGCCGATCGGCTTGTGGGGGACGCAAGTCGCTCGTCTCAGGGGAGGAGTTCCCAGTACTGCTTGCGAGCTGGCATGGCGTGAATGACCATCTCGTCGCCGTCTTCGAAGATGAGGACGACGGTCTCGAGCAGGCGGGCTTGGGTATCGAAGCCCAGCCGCAGTTCGCGATGCGGCCAGTCCTCCTGGTCGATAGGTTCGACCCAGAGCGGCCAGTCGGCTGCCTGGACGACATCCTCGGCGAGTACCCCGTGTTTGAGTGCGCTGTCGTGGACCTTCACGCGGCGAAGCCGGCCAGCGCCCTGCGAATCGCTTCGGATCGCGAAATGTGCTCACGCTCAGCCATGGCGTCGACCGTTGCAAGCTCCTCAGCGGTCAGCCGAACCGCAACGACCTGCATCGGCTCAGCGCCTCGACCGGGCCGGCCCCGCCCGCGGCCCTTCATCTGCTCGACGTCGTAGCCAGCTTCGGCCTCGTCTGCCCACTGCTGGATCTGCTCCTCGTTGACCATGCCTAAAATCGTATGACGAAAAGCGCTGCGGCGGAAGGAAGACCGGAGGTCTCGACACTTGCCGACCCGGCACGAAAGGCGGTCGCTGGCAGGGTCGGGCATTGCTCGATGCCCGAGCCGACCGCACTCCGTGGCGCGGCCGGGCCAAGTCATCGGAGGTGCGCCATGAGCGCGCTGCTTGTCGGGTACGCCCGATGCTCTACCGATCAACAAGACCTCACCGCCCAACGTGACGGTCTGCTCGCCCTCGGCGTCGAGGCCGAACGGATATATGTCGACCATGGCCTGACAGGCACCGACCGCGCGCGACCCGGACTGCGCGAAGCTCTCGCAGCCTGCCGGGCCGGCGACACTCTGGTGGTGACCAAGCTCGACCGCCTGGCCAGGTCCCTCCCTGACGCCCGCGCGATAGCCGACGAGCTCACCACCCGGCAAATCAGCCTGAGCCTGGGCGGGTCGGCCTACGACCCGACCGACGCCGTGGGTCGCTTGCTGTTCAACGTCCTCGCGATGGTCGCGGAGTTCGAGTCCGACCTGATCCGGCTCCGCACGCGCGAGGGGATGAAGGTGGCCAAGGCCAAGGGTCGGCTGCGCGGCAAGCAGCCCAAGCTCAGCCGAAAGCAGGAGGCGCACCTGGTCTCGCTGGTGCGCAGCGGCGAGTACAGCACGCTCGAGGTCGCCGAGCTCTTTGGCGTGGGCCGCTCCACGGTCTACCGAGCCATCGAACGCCAGCGGATCGCGGCCACGGCCGACCTCGCAGCAACACCATCCAGGCACTGACCACTTCTGGCGCCGGGCGTCCCGCGTCCGACACCTGACCGGGACGCCCGCGCCTCAGACCCTCGCTGATCCGATGGACGCCGAAAGGGGTTCCGCCACCGACGCTCCCCCCGCGCCGGTTGCCGGCCGGGTGCGATGGCAACTGTGAGGACGGCGACGGAGAGCCGTACACAGCCAGGGCTGCCATAAGGGCCGGGCGGGATGCTCGACCGGTCCTCAGCACCGCACCGCCACCCGAACCGCTCCTCGTCGTTGAAGTCGCCCCACATGTGGCTTGGACCGACGAAGGCGATGTCGCACTCCTCACCCCGAGGCAGCTCGACGCCGGTTGAGGCGTCGACGATCCTGACCTCACTCCCGTTCACCGCGGCACCCTCAGACGTGGTCGAGCGGGCGGTGGGCGGGTCGTCGAGGGTGCACATCGTCGTGATCATGTTCTCCGAGCGACCGTAGACACTGACCTGACTTGGCTCACGGTGGCGTGGCCCTCGGATGGCGCGGCGCCCTGACCTGCGTTGATGGCTTCGAGTTGGGGCGGTTTCACGCACTAACGAGGTCGTTCTAGGGTCGTCGAGTGGCGTTCGTCCGGCGGGTGCGGACCGCGTCGGGCGCGACGGCGGTGCAGATCGCTGAGTACGCGGATGGCCGGCAACGGATCGTGAGGCATCTCGGCTCAGCACATAGTGACGCCGAGCTCGGGGTCTTGCTCGAGCAGGCGCGGGACCTGTTGACAAACTACGCTAGATGCTCTGGCGGCCCGGCGCGGCCGTTCCCGTCAAGGCGTCCACCTCCGCGGCGACCTTCTCCTGGTACATCGAAATCGAGCCCAGCCGCTACCTCACGTTCGAGTACATCGGGCCCACCGACTACTTCAACTAAGTCAAGGGCCGCGAGCGGATCCGCGGATCGAGGTGCACCAGCGTCGACGCCGCTTTCCGGTACCACACCTCGACCCGGCACACAGAGCTCGCGCTGGTCGAGTGGAAGTACAGCGACGCGTACCCGGAGGCCGTCGAGCCGCCGCCCGGCTACAACAAGACCCGCGAAGCGCGCTACCGAAGCGACCTCGAAGCTCCAGGGTCCTCCCGGATGTCGAGTGATGTTCCGACGCTATATGGAGATCCGGGAAAGGCATCCTGATACGTGCTGTGCTGCGACTTCCGGGACCGTTGCTGGGGGTGGGTGACGAGGGTGACCAGGCACGCCCCACTTGCGGCCAAGCCTGCCTCGACGGCTGCAGCACCGCCCGAGCCCAGCACTGCGATTAGGTCACGGAGATCTCCCGACGGCAGGGGTCGTGATGGAGAGTCTCACCCAAGCCGGGAGCAGAAGAGCGAGCCCGGTCGAACTCGCGACTCAAGGACTGTCCGACGAGGCGATCGCCCGCAGGGGTGGGGTACTTGGTCATGCCTGGTGGTCGGGATCGCCAGGCCAGCGTCAACGGGTTTACATCGACAGTGGGCGAGAGGACAGTAGATCCTACGAATCGGCAATGGTCGCCGATCCATACGAGGGGGATTCTGACATGGCCGAATTCCGGGTAGTGCTAGACGGACTGGACCTTGATGAGCGTGAGCACGCGCTGGTCTCCCAGGCGGTGCTCACGGCGGGGCTGAAGGCCGTCAACGGCTTGCGCAAGGCCGACGCGGGCCAGTTCGTAGCCGTCTCTTCGGAGCGCTTCGTGCTCGACGACAACTGGCTGATCAACGGCGGATGGGTCATCCGTGACCGGCTCGCGCTGAAAGCGCGAGACCTCCTGCAGGAACAGGGCGTGCTGCCGCGCGAACTGGGCCGCATGGGATGAGCTTCGGTGGCTCCGGCCTTGAGGGTGCTCGTCCGATGTGTCCGAGCGCGCCCCCGAAGGCCGGATCCGTTCTTCTCGGAGTCATGGGCCCGCACGGCCGAATGGCCTACCTACCGTCGGCGCCGGTCGTCGATGACGAGATGCTGGAAACGCTCGTCGAGGACGACCCCAACGCGACCGGCTATCGATTCGCAGGCGCTTGCCTGACGTCTGGCTGCATCTACTGGGCAGCCGACCGGTGCCACGTCCCTGACAAGGTTCGCCGCGACCGTCACCAAGCCGGACTGCCCGCTGCCGTCCAGGCGGATGCACTGCCTGAATGCGCAATCCGACCCGCGTGCCGCTGGTGGCAGCAAGATGGACCCGATGCCTGTTCACTCTGTCCTCTGGTGAGCACGAGACACGCTGGCAACTCCTCCGCCAAGCGCTAGACGGTATGGCTTGACCGCTCGGGAAACAGAATGGCTGTACGCCGACGGCACTCCGTAGATTCGCGGTTCGAACTTGGCGTGAATGTGCTACTTTGCGCAAGCCATGAGGCAGGAAGCTGGGCCTCCGATATCGCAAGGTCTTGGGGGCCGTTCCTTTGTTGAGCCCCGTCGCGGGGCATCCACCCGTGCCCGCCCGACCTGGACTGCGCCGACGTCAACGGACCCATCACCGTCACCG
>CAWDDN010000006.1:0-22090 GCA_963801135.1 uncultured Actinomycetota bacterium
CGGAAGTGCCCGTCGGTGCGCCGGCGCCACAGACCGAACGCCGTGGCGGCAGACAGGACGGCGATGGCGATCCAGGCTCCGGTGGTCATCGTCCTCCATGGTGAGGGAGCGCCCCCGACGAGCGGGCGTCGTCTCGCCAGGAGGACGGGTGAATGGCCCAGAAGGGCGGTCAAGGCACACAGGCGGACCGCCCCGATCCCCCGCCGGGACGGTCCGCTGCCTGCACAACGACCGAGAACGACCGACAGTTACGTCAGCCTCGCTGCAAGTTGCGGTGGCATGGACCGCACCCCCACGGCGGTCCTTGCCATCACGGGGAGTTGAACGAGTCCAGGCGTCGAGCGTTACGGCAAGGCGTCCGCTTTGCGTGGAGTTCGCGGTTCGCGTGGACCGAGTCCCGGGTCAGCCGCCGGCGAAGGGAGGCAGGAACTCGAGGTCGACACCGGTCGGGACGACCACCTGCTCGGCATCGGCGGCACCCAGGGGACGCTCGCCCACCAGCACCGAGCAGGCCCCCAGCACGCGCGGCACCTCGGGCCGACCGGGCAGCGCCGCCACCACCGCGCGACGTACGTCGGCCACGGTCGCCGGCGCCGGCACCGTCACGGTCAGCCGTTCACACCGGCCGCGGCACGAGCGGCAGCCCACAGCCGGACACGAACAGATCGGGAGTCCACCTCCGTTATCCTGCCAAAGCAGCCATGAGAGGAGGTCGTCGCGGATGCGTTCGGTACTCCTGCTCACCAGCAGCCTGCAACCCTCGGTCGAGGTACTGCCCGCGCTCGGCCTGCTGCCCTACTCGGTCAAGGTGCTCCCCGCGGAGGGCGCCGCGCTGCTGGACTCGACCCCGGTCGACGCCGTCCTCGTCGACGGTCGGACCGACCTAGCCCAGGTCCGCGACCTGGGCCGACTCATCCGAACCCTCGGCACCAGCACCCCCACGATCCTCGTCGTCACCGAGGGGGCGCTCTCGGTGGTGGGGTTCGACTGGGGCTACGACGACCTCGTGCTCGCGACCTGCGGGCCGGCCGAGCTCGACGCGCGGGTGCGGTTCGCCGTCGAACGACTACGGGCAGGCGACCCGGAGGAGGCCGAGGCCCACGTGATCCGCTCTGGCGAGGTCACCATCGACGAGGCGACCTACACCGCGCGTCTGGGAGGAAAGGCACTCGACCTGACGTTCAAGGAGTTCGAGCTGCTCAAGTACCTCGCTCAGCACCCCGGCCGGGTCTTCTCCCGCGAGCAGCTCCTCCAGGAGGTGTGGGGCTACGACTACTTCGGCGGCACCCGCACCGTCGACGTCCATGTGCGTCGGCTGCGCGCCAAGCTCGGCAGCGACAACGAGCAGCTGATCGGCACCGTGCGCAACGTCGGCTACCGCTTCGTCCTGCCGCCGCGACAGAGCGAGACCGAGGACGAGTCGGTCAGCACGTGACGGACTCTCCCTCCGATCGCCCCGGGGCCGTCGCCGTGCGCGAGGTCGAGGCATGGGGGCCCGAGGAGGCGGCGTCGTTCGAGGAGATCCTCGAGGCCTCCGAACGGTATGACGGCGCGGCCCCGGTCGACGAGGCGGTGCTCCTCATGCTCGCTCATCACGGGCTGGAACGTGCGGCGTCGTGGTGGGCGGGCCATGACGCCTTCGCGCTGGTCCACGGGCAGGGGACGGGTCCGGCGAACCTCGAGCTCGTCACCGCCCCCGAGGCCCGCGGACGGGGGCTCGGGACCCATCTCGCAGCAGTCGCGGTGGAGTCACGACCCGGCCCGTGGGCTGCCTGGTCGCACGGCGACCACCCGGCGGCACGCCGGTTGGCCAAGCGCCACGGCTTCGTCGCCACCCGCTCGCTGTGGGTGATGCGGCTGGCCCCCGAACGCGACCTACCCGGCCGCGAAGCGCCGGACGGGGTGCGGCTGCGGGGGTTCCGTCCCGATGACGAGCCCGGAGTGCTCGCGGTCAACGCCACCGCCTTCGCCGACCACCCGGAGCAGGGCGCCCTGGACAGCGCCGGCTTCGCCGAACGGACCTCGCAGGAGTGGTTCGACCCGGCCGGCCTGCTCGTGGCCGAGCGGGGCGGCGAGGTCGTCGGCTTCCACTGGACCAAGGCCCACCCGGGCGACCCGGCGTACGGCGAGGTCTACGTCATCGCGGTCGCGCCGTCGATGCAGGGCAGCGGACTGGGGGCGGCGCTGCTGTCGGCGGGAGTCGAGCACCTGCGGTCGCGCGGGCTGGGCGAGGTCGTGCTCTACGTCGAGTCCGACAGCCCGGCGGTGCGGCTCTACGAGCGGGTGGGCTTCACCCACGCGGCGGTGGACACGCACGTGCAGTACACCCGCGGCTGAGCCCGCGCACGAGCCAGCTGCCGGCGCACTCCCCCCGGCAACCCGTCGCTTTCCCTCGCTAGGCTCACGATGGATGTGAGGAATTGGCGACATGCCGTGGGAACCTGTCACCCCAGGGCCGCGCGGAGGGCGGCGGCGGCGTGGCGCATGTGCTCCTTGGCGGGGCCGTCGACCGCCAGCAGGTTCGCGAAGCCGTGGATGTGGTCGCCGACGCGGACGTGCTCGACCTTGGTCCCTGCCTGCTGCAGCTTCTCGGCGTAGGCGTCGCCCTCGTCGCGCAGCGGGTCGAAGCCGGCGGTGGACAGGTACACCGGGGCCAGCCCCTCCGGGAG
The DNA here is from genome assembly GCA_963801135.1 of uncultured Actinomycetota bacterium. Taxonomy (GTDB): domain Bacteria; phylum Actinomycetota; class Actinomycetes; order Propionibacteriales; family Nocardioidaceae; genus Marmoricola_A. The sequence continues at coordinate 2,670 of CAWDDN010000006.1, forward strand.
CTCGGCCTGCAGCACCGAGCCACGAGGGTCCATGGGGTCCCCGTCACCGAGGTAGTAGTCCTCCGCCTGGTCCATGAAGGCGGCAGTGAGGTAGAAGCCTTCGGCGAACAGCCGTCGGCTCGCGAAGCTGCTGCGCAGCTGGGTCATCGGATAGATGAGCAGCTGGAAGGCCAGGTCTCGGCCTTCCTGGGCGGCCCGGATCGCGGTCGCCGCCGCCAGGTGACCACCCGCTGAGTCGCCGGCGACCGCCAGCCGGGCCGGGTCAGCGCCGTACTCCTCGGCGTGGTCGCCCACCCACGAATACGCCGCCCACGCGTCGTCCACGCCGGCGGGCAAGGGGTGCTCGGGGGCGAGGCGGTAGTCCACCGCCAGCACCCGCACCCCGGCCTCCTCGGCCAGGAACCGGCACACCGGGTCGTGGCTGTCGAGGTCGCCGCGCACCATGCCGCCACCGTGGAAGAAGACCGCCAATGGGCCCGGCCCGGACCCCACCAGGGCACGGGGCACGTAGAGCCGAGCGGGGAGCTTGCCCTCCGCCCCCGCCACGGTGCGCTCCTGGACGTCGCCGATCGGGTGGCGCCCGCCTGCCATGGCGGCCTGGCGGGTCATCGCGACCCTGCTCTGTTGCAGGGCAAGGGTCTCGGTGGCCGGCTCTCGGGCGACCCGCTGCAGCCGCAGCAACAGCTGCGCCTGGGTGGAGAGCTGGTTGCCGTCGACGGTGACCGGCCGACCCGCCAGCCGGCGCTGCACTCGCGTCGGCGCGCTCATCACCCGGACGAAGAAGGCGGTCTTGGCCCGGAGGGCCACGTCGGCGAGGGAGGCGGTCGGCATAGGGGCGAGGGTAGCCAGCGTCACCCGCCGTTCACCGAGCGGTGCCACCATGGGGGCATGACGCAGACAGTGCGATCACAGCAGGGGCCCAACGCCTCCCTCACCGAGCCGTTCGAGGTCGACGACGCCACCGAGGCGCGTATCCACGACGTGTTCGACGTCGACCCGGTGTACGACGCGACGGTCGGCGACCTGCCCGACGACCGGTTCCTGGACCGCGAGATCTCGTGGCTGCACTTCAACCAGCGTGTCCTCGAGCTCGCGGAGGACCCCGCGGTGCCGCTGCTGGAACGGGCCCGCTTCGCCGCGATCTTCGCCAGCAACCTCGACGAGTTCTTCATGGTGCGGGTCGCCGGGCTGAAACGGCGCATCGCCACCGGCCTGGCCGTACCCAGCGCCTCCGGCCTGCAGCCGCGCGAGGTGCTGGAGAACATCTGGACGCTGGCCTCGGACCTGATGCAGCGCCATGCCCGCTGCTTCGCCGAGCAGATCGTGCCGGCACTGGCTGAGCAGGACATCGTGCTGCTGCGCTGGGCCGACATCGGCCGGGATGAGCAGCGGCGGCTGAAGAAGCTGTTCAAGGAGCGCATCTTCCCGGTGCTCACCCCGCTCGCGGTCGACCCGGCCCACCCGTTCCCCTACATCTCCGGCCTCTCGCTCAACCTCGCCGTCCTGGTCCGCAACCCCAAGACCGGCAAGGAGCACTTCGCGCGGGTGAAGGTGCCGCCGCGCTTCGACCGGTTCATCGCGCTCGACGAGCAGCGGTTCGTGCCGATCGAGGACGTCATCGCCGAGCACCTCAAGCCGCTGTTCCCCGGCATGGTGGTGGTGACGGTCCACACCTTCCGGGTCACCCGGAACGAGGACGTCGAGGTGGAGGAGGACGACGCCGAGAACCTCCTGGCCGCGCTCGAGAAGGGCCTGCAGCGACGGCGGTTCGGCCCGCCGGTGCGGCTCGAGGTCGAGGAGACCATGGACGAGCACGTCCTCGAGCTGCTGGTCTCCGAGCTCGGCGTGGGCAGGGTGGTCTCACTGCCCGGCCCGCTGGACCTGCGCGGCCTACACGGCCTGGCCGACCTCGACCGCGCCGAGCTCAAGTACCCGGCCTTCGTGCCCAGCACCCACCACGCACTGGCCGAGGTCGAGTCGGCGTCCCCGGTCGACGTGTTCGCCACCGTCCGCCGCCACGACGTGCTGCTGCACCACCCCTACGACTCGTTCTCGACCTCGGTGCAGCGCTTCATCGAGCAGGCGGCCGCCGACCCCTCGGTGCTCGCCATCAAACAGACGCTCTACCGCACCTCCGGCGACTCGCCCCTGATCGAGGCCCTCATCGACGCCGCCGAGGCCGGCAAGGAGGTCGTGGTCGTCGTCGAGATCAAGGCCCGCTTCGACGAGCGCGCCAACATCAAGTTCGCGCGCAAGCTGGAGGAGGCCGGCTGCCACGTGGTCTACGGCCTGGTGGGGCTCAAGACCCACTGCAAGCTCGCTCTGGTGGTGCGCGACGAGCCCGAGGGCATCCGCCGCTACGTCCACATCGGCACGGGCAACTACAACCCGAAGACCGCGCGGATGTACGAGGACCTCGGCCTGCTCACCGCCGACGCCGGCCTCACCGAGGACGTCGCCCACCTGTTCAACAACCTGTCCGGCTACGCCCGCAAGCCGTCGTACCAGCACCTGCTGGTCGCGCCGAAGGACGTCCGCGAGGGCCTCGTGCAACGTATCGAGCACGAGATCTCCCACCACGAGGCCGGCCGCCCCTCCGGGATCCGGATGAAGGTGAACGCGCTGGTGGACGAGGCCATCATCGACGCGCTGTACCGGGCCTCGATGGCAGGCGTCACCGTGCAGCTGATGACGCGCGGCATCTGCTCGCTGCGGCCCGGTGTGGAAGGGCTGAGCGACAACATCGAGGTGCGGTCGGTGCTGGGCAGGTACCTCGAGCACAGTCGCATCTTCTGGTTCCACAACGGCGGCAACCCGAACGTCTGGATCGGCTCGGCCGACCTCATGCACCGCAACCTGGACCGACGGGTCGAGGTGCTCGCTCCGGTCCACGCCCCGGAGGCGGTCGACGACCTCGGACGGCTGCTCGACATCGCCTTCGACGAGAGCACCTCGGCCTGGCACCTCCGCCCGGACGGCGAGTGGCAGCGCCGCTCGACCGACTCCGACGGCGAGCCGCTGTGCGACCTCCAGTCCTGGCTGATCCAGCACTCTCGCCGTCGCAAGCTCCCCACGCTGTAGCCCCGCGGGGAGGTCACCAGGCTTCGTGGCCCTCGGCTAGCGCCTCGGGCACCTCCACCAGCACAGGCCGGTCGGTCGTTGAGGTGCGAGGGCCCGCGAGGCCCGAGCCACGAAACGCCCGGACCCCTACGCCAGCCGGACGGAGTGGTCAGAGCTTGTGGCCGGTGGAGCGGAGGTTCTCGCACGCCTCCACCACCCGGGCGGCCATGCCGGCCTCGGCCGACTTGCCCCACGCCCGCGGGTCGTACTGCTTCTTGTTGCCGACCTCGCCGTCGATCTTGAGCACGCCGTCGTAGTGGCCGAACATGTGCGCCGCGACCGGCCGGGTGAAGGCGTACTGGGTGTCGGTGTCGACGTTCATCTTGACCACGCCGTAGTCGACCGCGGCCGCGATCTCCTCGGCCGACGAACCGGAGCCACCGTGGAAGACCAGGTCGAACGGACGCGCGTCGGGTTCGAGCCCGAGGTGCTTGACGACCGTCTCCTGGGCCTTCTGCAGGATCTCCGGACGCAGCTTGACCTTGCCCGGCTTGTAGGCGCCGTGGACGTTGCCGAAGGTCAGCGCGGTGATGTAGCGGCCCTTCTCGCCGGTGCCGAGCGCGTCGACGGTGGCGATGGCGTCCTCCGGGGTCGTGTAGAGCTTCTCGTTGATCTCGCCGACGATGCCGTCCTCCTCACCGCCGACGACGCCCACCTCGATCTCGAGGATGATGTGCGCCTCGGCGCACATCTCCAGCAGCTCCTGGGCGATCTGGAGGTTCTCCCCCAGGGGCACCGCCGAGCCGTCCCACATGTGCGACTGGAAGATCGGGAGACCGCCGCTCTTCACGCGCTCGGTCGACGCCTCGATCAGGGGGCGCACGAACGTGTCGAGCTTGCCCTTCGGGCAGTGGTCGGTGTGCAGCGCGACGTTCACGGGGTACTTCTTGGCCGCCTCCTCGGCGAACGCCGCGAACGCCAGCGACCCGGAGACCATGTTCTTGACCGTGGGCCCGGAGAGATAGTCGGCGCCGCCGGTGGAGATCTGGATGATGCCGTCGCTCTCGGCCTCGGCGAACCCGGCCAGGGCGGCGTTCAGGGTCTGTGACGAGGTCACGTTGATCGCGGGGAAGGCGAAGCCCTGCTCCTTGGCGGTGTCGAGCATCTGCGTGTAGGTCTCGGGGGTGGCGATCGGCATGGGTTCTCTCCTCTGGAAACGGCTTCCACGTCACTCTAACCACGCCTGCACGCGCTGCGGGACGTGCATCTCAGTCTCCCGGGCTCAGCCGCGCCAGGCTGAGTCGTCGCTCAGGTCGGCGTGCGCGCGGACCCAGGCGTGCATCGCGATGGCTGCGGCAGCCGAGGCGTTGATCGAGCGCGTCGACCCGAACTGCGCGATGGAGAAGGTGCCGTCGCACACAGCCCGTGCCTGCTGCGAGAGTCCGGGGCCCTCCTGGCCGAACAGGAAACACACCTGACGCGGGATCGCCATGGTCTCCAGGTGCGCCGAGCCGGGCAGGTTGTCGATCCCCAGCAGCGGCACCCGGTCATCGGCACCGCGGTCGTGGAGGTACGCCGCCAGCTCGTCGACGGTCGAGTGGTGGCGGATGTGCTGGTAGCGGTCGGTGACCATCGCCCCGCGGCGGTTCCACCGGCGGTTCCCGACGATGTGCACCTCGGCGGCCAGGAAGGCGTTGGCCGACCGCACGATCGTGCCGATGTTGAAGTCGTGCTGCCAGTTCTCGATCGCGACGTGGAAGCCGTGGCGCCGGGTGTCGAGGTCGGCGACGATCGCCTCCATCCGCCAGTAGCGGTAGCGGTCGACCACGTTGCGCCGGTCGCCCTCGGCCAGCAGCTGCTCGTCGTACACCTCGGCGCCCGCGCCGGTGGGCCAGTCCCCCTGCCAGGGACCGACGCCGACCTCCTCGGGCCCGTGCGGCATCGGGTCGTACGGCGCCCGCGGCTCCTGCTCGCTCACGCGCCCCAGGATCGCAGGCAGACGGGGCCACAACGGCTTCAGGTCCCCGGTGGGAGGGCCGGGGACCTGACGCGGGAATCCGGGTGGGAGGACCCGGGTCCGTCACCCCTGCCGGCTGGGAGGTTCCGGCGGGGGCGGTGCGTCGACTGGGAGGGGTCGTCGCACCCACGATGCTCGTCGACCCAGGAGGAGGGCGGCGAACATGTCCTGCGTGTGGTGACCGTCGGTGCCAGACGGTCACGACGACTACCTCAACGACGGGGCCGCGAGTGGGTTACGCGGCCCGGCCGGAGGTCGCGATTCTTTACCGTCGGGGCGGTCACCCGGCTCCTTGTTCCTTCTCGCGGGTCTGCACCAGATGACCGAAGGCGATCATCCGGTCGTCGGTGTGGAACAGCTCGGCACAGGTGGTCAGCGTGATCAGCCGCTGCCCGGGACGTTGCTTCGGCTCGACACCGTCGGGATCGGGGTTCTCCGGCAGCGGGTCGATGACCCAGACCTCGGTGAAGGGCACGACCAGGTCGTCCGGGTCGGTGTCCAGCCGGTACACGAACACCCGGTCGCGGGTCTCGACCTCGACGAGGTCACCGGGGGCCAGCTTGGGCATGTCGCGCAGCGGCTCACCATGGGTGACCCGGTGGGCGGCGAGCGCGTAGTTGCCGACCTCGCCCGGCCCGGCGGCGTTCTCGAAGTGGCCGTAGCCCTTCGCCAGCACGTCGTCCGAGGTGCCGTCGAAGACCGGCATCACATATCCCTTGCCGAAGCGCGGAACCCGGATGAGCGCGGTCGCGGCGCCCCTCGGCCCCGTCGGCTCCGCCTGTCTTGGGCTGACTCGGGGCTGGGACCAGATCTGCTGGACCTCCTCGACCGCCTGGGCCTGACGTTGCCGCGAGACGTAGTTGGTGCCGTACAGCTGCCACCCGACGTAGCCGAGCACGACCAGGCCCACCACGAGCAGGACCACACCGGTCCCGGTCAGCCACCGTGAGCGCACCGGCTCAGGCTACTGAGCGGGCAGGGGCGCTCAGGTACCTTCGCCGGATGGAGCGCCACGACCTGCCGCGGCTGGCTCGACGTCTGCGGGAGGTACCACCCACGATCTTCACCACGATGTCGTCGCTGGCGATGCGCACCGGGTCGCTCAACCTGGGTCAGGGCTACCCCGACCAGGACGGCCCGACGGGCATCATCGACGCGGCGGTCGACGCGCTCCGCGGTGGTCACAACCAGTACGCCCCGGGCCGCGGCACCCCCGCCCTGCGGGAAGCGGTGGCCCGGCACCAGCAGCGGCACTACGGCATAGCCCTCGATCCGGAGACCGAGGTGCTGGTCACCGCCGGGGCCACCGAGGCGATCGCGGCGTGCATGCTGTCGCTGGTCGATCCGGGGGACGAGGTGGTGCTCGTCGAGCCCTTCTACGACGCCTACGCAGCCACCGTCGAGATGACCGGCGGGGTGCGCCGCGCGGTGGCGCTCCGTGACACCGGTGACGGCTTCGCGCTCGACGTCGAGGCGCTGCGGGCCGCCGTCACCGCCCACACCCGCGCGATCGTCGTCAACACACCGCACAACCCCACCGGCACCGTGCTGGGGGTCGACGAGCTCGACGTGATCGCCGAGCTCGCGGTGCGCCACGACGCGATCGTCATCACCGACGACGTCTACGAGCACCTCACCTTCGACGGCCGGCGCCACGTGCCGCTGTGCACCAGGCCGGGGATGGCCGACCGCACCCTGACGATCTCCAGCGCCGGCAAGTCGTTCTCGGTCACCGGGTGGAAGGTCGGGTGGGTCACCGGCAGCGCCGAGCTGATCGACACCGTGCTCGCCGCGAAGCAGTGGCTGACCTTCACCAACGCCGCTCCGCTCCAGCCCGCCGTGGCGCACGCCCTGGACCACGAGATGGGCTACGTCGAGGAGCTCGCGGCCGGACTCGCCGAGGGCCGTGACCTGCTCACCGCCGGGCTGCGCGACGTCGGGCTACGGCCGCGGGCGTCGTACGGCGGGTACTTCCTGCTCGGCGACATCAGCCACCTGGGCTGGCCGGACGCGCTGTCGTTCTGCCTCGCCCTGCCGGAGCGAGCGGGCGTGGTCGCGATTCCCGCTCAGGCGTTCTACGACTCCGATGCGGGTGACCAGCTGGTGCGCTGGGCCTTCTGCAAGCAGCGCTCGACCCTGGAGCAGGCGCTGGACCAGCTGGGGCGCGCCGACCTCACCGCCTGACGGCCCCGGGACCCCGCGCGCCGGTCACCAGGGGCCGGGGCGGTCGCTCCACTGCTGGTTCGGTGGAGGCCCAGGCGGGCCGAAGGGACCCTGGGGGCCGGCTGGGGGTGGGGCTTGCCGGTGGCGCCCGGCGAACCAGTCGTTGGCCCCACCGGTGAACAGCAGCACCACCGTGGCGACGGCCATCAGCAGGGTGATCGCCGAGACCAGGCTGAGGATGGCGATCAGGCTCAGCAGCGCGGTGGCCCCGGCACTGAGCGCCAGCAGCACGCGGGCCCAGCGCTGCCGACGCAGCACCAGCACCGCCAGCACGATCGCGATCGCGGACCAGGCCACCAGGACGGCGGACATCACCCACAGGGCCGAGAGCACCCGGTCCACGTCCCAGCCCAGCTGGCCGAAGTTGCTGTCCTGGCGCACCTGGTCCGCGATCGTGCCGGACTCGAGGCTCAGCCCCGCCATCAGGACGAGGCCGAGCAGCAGCCCCACCAGCGACCCGACGATCGCGAGCACAGCTGCCGTGGTCACCGTGCCCGGGCGCTTGTCGGCCGTCGCGGGCATCCTCCCCGGCATCCCGTACGGCGAGGGGTACGGCGTGGCCGGCCCCTGCTGCGGGTAGGCGTAGGGAGTCCCGTAGGGGACGCCGGCGGGGTGCTCGGGACCGGAGGGTGGCGCCTCGCCGAGCGGGGCACTGGTCCCCTCGCTCGGCTCGTCGCTGGGCCCGTCAGTGGGCCCGTCACTGGGGCTGGCGGTGGGCCCGTCGCTGGGCCGATCAGCCGACCAGGCTGGTGCACCGTAGTTCCCGGCGTACGGCGGCGGCTGGGGCGCGTCCGGCTGGGGTGCCTCCGACGCCGGAGGCCGGGCGGCCCAGGGGGACAACGGGCCGCCGTGTGGAGCCGAGTCCGCCGGCCGCTCACCCGCCCCCGGCTGAGGTCCCGGCTGAGATCCGGGCTGAGGTCCCGGTTGAGGTCCGGTCTGGGGACCGGGTTGGGGACCGGCCTGTCCCTCCCCCTGACCGCGGGCCTGGTCATCGGTCCGGTCGCTACCCGGGTCACCTGTCGAGAACGCCGGATGCCCTCCTGCGGGCCCTCCCGCGGGCTCGGGCTCCCGGCCGGCGAACCAGGCGCGAGCGGGTTCGCTCCACAGCAGCATCGCCGCGATGAGGACGAGGAAGGTCAGCATGCCCGCGACCGGCGTGGTCAGCAGCAGCAGCGCCGCGACGACGGTGAAGCCGATGCGCGCCCCGCTGTGGCGCCGCGCGACGTACACCGCGAGCACCAGCCCCGTGGCCGCCAGCGCCGCGGCGACGAACGCCATCACCCGCATCCCGGCGATCACGTCGGCGACCGACACCTCGAGGTTCGCGAACGGCGGCTCGGCCAGCATCTCGGTGACCGAGTCGCGCATGTCGACGCCCCGCAGGTTTGACACCGTGTCGAACAGGCTGAAGATCAGCACCGCGCACGACGCGCCCCCCAACGACGCGGCCAACGTGACCTTGGACGGGCGCGCCGCAGTCGGCCGGGGTTGAGGATCGCTCACGCCTCCATTGTCACGGTGAGGTCCAATCCGGCGGCGTCCGGCTCCGCCTCGACGGTCACCGTGCTGCCGTCGGTGACCTCCCCGGCCAGCAGCATCCGCGCCAGTGGGTCCCCGATCGCGGTCTGCACGAGCCGACGCAGCGGCCGGGCGCCGTACATCGGGTCGTAGCCGCTGCGTGCCAGCCACTCGGCGGCGGCCTCGGTCACGTGCAGCGAGATCCGGCGGACCTCCAGCCGGCTGGCCAGCGCCGCCACCTGGAGGTCGACGATGCGGGTGAGGTCGTCGCGGCTCAGCGCGTCGAAGAGCACGATCTCGTCGAGTCGGTTGAGGAACTCGGGCTTGAACGACTGGCGCACCGTGGCCATCACCTGCTCACGTCGCCTCTCCTCCTCCACCGTCGGGTCCACCAGGTACGACGAGCCCAGGTTGCTGGTGAGGATCAGCACGACGTTGCGGAAGTCGACGGTGCGGCCCTGGCCGTCGGTGAGCCGACCGTCGTCGAGCACCTGGAGCAGGATGTCGAAGACCTCCGGGTGGGCCTTCTCGACCTCGTCGAGCAGGACGACGGAGTACGGCCGCCGGCGCACGGACTCGGTGAGCTGACCACCCTCCTCGTAGCCGACGTAGCCGGGAGGGGCGCCGACCAGCCGCGCCACCGAGTGCTTCTCGGAGTACTCGCTCATGTCGATCCGCACGATCGCCCGGTCGTCGTCGAAGAGGAAGTCCGCCAGCGCCTTGGCCAGCTCGGTCTTGCCGACTCCGGTGGGCCCGAGGAAGAGGAAGGACCCGGTGGGCCGGTTGGGGTCGGAGATGCCCGCCCGCGCCCTGCGGACCGCGTCGGAGACCGCCTGCACCGCGGTGCGCTGGCCGATCAGGCGTCGGCCGACGACCTCCTCCATGCGCAGCAGCTTCTGGGTCTCGCCCTCGAGCATGCGTCCGGTGGGGATGCCGGTCCAGGCCTCCACCACCTCGGCGATCTCCTCGGGGCCCACCTGCTCGCGCACCATCGGCTCGGTGTCGCCGTCCTCGGTGTCCTGCGCCTCCGCCTCGGCGGCCACAAGCCGCTGCTCGAGCTCGGGGATCCGGCCGTACTGGATCTCGCTGGCGCCCGCGAGGTCACCCTCGCGGAAGCGCTGCTCGTACTCCACCCGCAGCTGGTCGATCTGCTTGCGGATCTCGCCCGCGCCCTCGAGCCCGGCCTTCTCCCGGTCCCAGCGCGCCTCGAGCACGCGCAGCTCCTCCTGCTTGTCGGCGAGCTCGGCCTGGAGCTTCTCCAGCCTGGCCCGTGAGGCCTCGTCGGTCTCCCGCTCCAGCGCGAGCTCCTCCATCTTCATCCGGTCCACGGCACGGCGGAGCTGGTCGATCTCGACCGGGCTGGACTCGATCTCCATCCGCAGACGGGACGAGGCCTCGTCGACGAGGTCGATCGCCTTGTCCGGCAGGTTGCGTCCGGTGATGTAGCGGTCGGACAGCATCGCGGCCGAGACCAGCGCGGCGTCGGTGATCTTGACCCCGTGGTGGGCCTCGTACTTCTCCTGGAGCCCCCGCAGGATCGCGATGGTGTCCTCGACCGACGGCTCACCGACGAAGACCTGCTGGAACCGACGCTCGAGCGCCGGGTCCTTCTCGATGCGCTCGCGGTACTCGTCGAGCGTGGTGGCCCCGATCAGCCGCAGCTCGCCGCGGGCCAGCATCGGCTTGAGCATGTTGCCGGCGTCCATCGCGGAGTCGCCCCCGGCACCGGCGCCGACGACCGTGTGCAGCTCGTCGATGAAGGTGATGACCTGCCCCTCGGCCTCCTTGATCTCGGTGAGCACCGCCTTGAGGCGCTCCTCGAACTCGCCGCGGTACTTCGCCCCGGCGACCATCGCGGCCAGGTCGAGGCTGAGCAGGCTGCGGCCCTTGAGGGAGTCGGGCACGTCACTGTCGACGATGCGCTGGGCCAGGCCCTCGACGACAGCGGTCTTGCCGACGCCGGGCTCGCCGATGAGCACCGGGTTGTTCTTGGTACGCCGCGAGAGCACCTGCACGACGCGACGGATCTCCTCGTCGCGCCCGATGACGGGGTCGATCTTGCCCTCGCGGGCGCGGGCGGTGAGGTCGACGGCGTACTTCTCCAGGGCCTCGAAGGTCGTCTCGGGGTCAGGGGTGGTGATCCGTTGCCGCCGGACCTGCGGCAGCGCGGCCCGCAGCGCGGCGGCGCCGGCCTGGTGCTCCTCGAGCAGGCGCTTGACCGGGGAGTCGACGGTGCCGAGCGCGATCAGCACGTGCTCGCCGGAGGTGTACTCGTCCTGCATCTCCGCGGCGACGTTCTGGGACTCGTTGAGCACGGTGAGCGCTGCCCGGGAGTAGGCCGGGGCCTGGACCGTGGTGCCCGAGGCGGCGGGAAGGCGGCCGAGCTCGGCGCGGACGGCGGCGGTGAGAGCTGCCGGGTCCACTCCCGCTGCCCGCAGCAGCGGTCTGGTCAGCGTCTCGTCCTGCTCGAGCAACGCGGCGCACAGGTGCACCGCCTCCAGCTGGCTGTGACCCTCACCGGTCGCCTGCTGCACGGCGGCGGCGATCGCCTCCTGCGTCCGGGTGGTGAACTTGGCGATCTCCATGTGGCTCCCCTTTCTGCCTCGCTGCCTGCCCACGGTGGCACGGCGTCGACGACCTGACCGCGTCACCTCCACAACACGCGGAAAGTTGAGTCTGTTCCGCTCAACTCTGACCAAACGTCCCCGATGTCCTCGTTCCGGCCAAGAAGGCCGCCGACCTGCGTAGCCTTGACCGGGTCAGCACCAAGACATCACCCCCAAGGACGCCTACCGAGATGCACGCCCGCCCGGTCGGCCTCCATGCCATGCCCGTGCTCCTGCCGCGCAGCAGGGCGACGCGCTGGCGGGTGCCGGTCATCGCGCTGTCGGTGCTGCCGCTGAGCTGGCTGGCGGTGACCTTCGCGACCTTCGGCGGCGATGTCGCCCTCTGGTGGCCCGCCGCCGGCGCCGGGGTGCTGGCCAGCGCCGCCACGCGCGGCGATCGGCGCCTGCTGACCTCGGCCGCCGTCGGCGTGCTCTCGGGAACGGGGCAGCTCCTCGCCGGGCGCGACCTGGAGGCATCGCTCTACCTCGCGGCCGCCAACGGGGTGGAGGCCCTCATCGGGGGGGCCGTCCTGGCCTACGGCGTCAGCGGATGGCCCCGGCTGCGCGACCTGGAGGACCTGGCCCGGCTGCTCGCAGCCGCACTGGCGAGCGCAGTCACGATCTCGCTGCTCGTGGCCACGATCGCCCAGCAGGTCTACGGGGACCCATGGGGCGCGACCACTGCTGCCATCTTCGCCTCCCACCTGGCCGCCATCCTCATCGTCAGCCCGTTGGGCATGCGTCTCGAGCGCACGGCACATCGGGCAGGGATGGTCGAGACCTGGATGCAGTCGCTGCTCCTGCTCGCCGTGACCGTCGCGGTCTTCGCGCCCAGCCAGGACCTGCCGCTGGCCTTCCTGCTCTTCCCCGCGATCGCCTGGGGCGGGCTGCGGCTGGCGCCGCGGCTGGTCGTGCTGCAGATGTTCCTGACCTCCCTGGTCGTCACCTCGATCACACTCGCCGGCTGGGGCATGTTCGCGAACACCGGTGGCCCCGAAGGTCAGCTCACGGGCGCCCTGGTGCAGTCGCTCCTGATGACGCTGGCCGCGGTCGCACTCCCGCTGATGGTGCTGCGTGGTCGCACCGCCCGGGCCGAGGATGCCCTGACCAGCTCCGACGACATGCTCGAGAACATCATGAGCGCGACGACGGCCACGGGCGTGCTGGGGACGGCCCTGGACGGCTCCATCGAGTTCTTCAACGTCGGTGCGGAGGAGATGACGGGGTGGACCACCGAGGAGGCGGTCGGCAAGGCAGCCCTCGCTGTGCTGCCGCGCGACGACGGCAAGCGCCTGGTCACCGTCGCCACGAACGGCACCTACGGCCGGGAACCCCTGCGGGACCTGGTGCGCCCCCTGCGTGACGGCGCGCACGAGCAGTCCTTCAGCCACGACTGGTCGTTCCTGCGCAAGGACGGCGACCTGCGCACCCTCTCCATCCGGGTCAGCAAGCGCTACCGCGACGGTGAGCTGGTCGGCTACCTCGGTGTCGCCCACGACGTCACCGAGCGTCGCCGGCAGGAGGAGCTGACCGCGACGGCGCTGGAGCACGAGCGCGAGGTCGTGGAACGCCTCGAGCAGGTCGACCGGGCGAAGAACGACTTCATGGCCTCGGTGAGCCATGAGCTGCGCACGCCGATCACCAGCATCCTCGGCTACACCGAGCTGCTCATGAGCGACGAGAACGGCGCCCTGCCGACCATGCACCGCCAGATCCTCTCGCGGGTGGAACGCAACGGCCGGCGCCTCATCGGGCTGGTCGAGGACGTCCTGACGATGAGCGAGATTGAGGTGGGCAACCTGCGCTTCCGCTTCACCGACGTCGATGTTCGCGACGTGCTGCTGCGGGCGGTCGAGACCGAGGTCAGCGTCTTCGGGATCGCCGGAGTGCTGCTGAAGCAGGATGTCGCCGACAACCCACTGCCGGCCACCGCCGACAGCGACAAGCTCGAGCGCGCGATCGCGGCCCTGCTCGACAACGCCGCGAAGTACAGCGACGCCGGGTCGAGCGTGACGGTCAGCCTGCAGCCGGACGGCGCCGGCAACGCCGTCCTCGCCGTGACGGACCTGGGCACCGGCATCCGACCCGAGGACGTGCCCCGCATCTTCGACCGGTTCTTCCGGTCACGTGAGGCCAACGCCCGCGCGATCCAGGGCGCCGGGCTCGGGCTCACCGTCGCCCGTTCGATCATCGACGGTCATCAGGGCACGATCCGGTGCGACTCCGAGGTCGGGCGCGGTACGACGATGACTTTGGTGCTGCCCCTGGCGACTCCGCCGGTCGAGCCGGCCGACCCCAGCGTCCCCCGTTCGGGGGTAGGCAATGATCCCGAGAAGCTCAAGACTTAAGTCCCGCCCGGGGGCTAGGATGTGGGCGTGAGTGGAGGAGGAGGTCAGCGATGAACGTCGTGCTTGCTGAGGACGACATCGATATCCGCGACCTCGTCCAGATCGTGCTGGAGGGCCTCGACCTGAATGTGATCGCCGTCGGCAACGGCGCCGAGGCTCTCGACGAGTGCCGACGTGAGAAGCCCCGCATCCTGCTGCTCGACATCACCATGCCCGTCATGAACGGCCTCGAGGTCACGCGCGAGATCCGGGACGACCCCGAGCTCGGCGACCTCCCGATCATCCTCATGACCGCTCGAGCCCAGGCCAGCGACGTCCAGGCAGGGATGGAGGCCGGGGCCGACACCTACATCATCAAGCCCTTCGGGCCGATCGAGCTGCGCGAGCACGTCGAGAACCTGCTCGAGCACGGCCGCGGAGTCCAGGTCACCAACATCAACTGAGCTCGCCCGGCTGCGTCCGGTCCCGAGGAGCCGTCCCGGGCGTTTCGTGGCTCGCTCCGCTCGCACCTCAACGACCGGACCTCGCACCTCAACGACCGGGACCAAGCGTCAGCGGCTGCGACGGCGCCAGACCACGACGGTGCGCGAGGGTGGGGAGTACGCCAGCACGGGCAGGTTGGCCGCCGAGCCGGCGCGACGCTCGAGCGAGGCCTCGGCCTCCGCGAGCTGGGCCTGCGCGATCTGGGCGTCGAGCTGCGCCTCCAGCTCGGCGACGCGCAGCTGCAGGGCCGTGACGTGGTTCTCCAGGTCGAGAATGCGGCGTACGCCCTCCAACCCGATGCCCATCGCCGAGAGCTGGGCGATCTCCCGCAGCATCTCGATGTCACGCAACGAGTAGCGACGACCCCCGCCCCCGGTACGCCCCGGCGAGACCAGCCCGAGCCGGTCGTAGGTGCGCAGGGTCTGCGGGTGGAGCCCGGTGAGCTCGGCGGCCACCGAGATCACGTACACGGGAGTCTCGGCGCCCGGCGCCCCGTGCGGAGACGGCAGCTGCGGCGGCCTCATCGGACACCTCCGGACTCGAACAACCGGCTGCGCAGCTCACCACCCGCGGTGGCGACGCGATAGGCCTCGACGGCCGCCCGGGCCTCCTGGGACAGGTGCGCGGGCACCTGTACGTCGACGGTGACCAGCAGGTCCCCCCGGGTGCCGTCCTTGCGAGACGCGCCCTTGCCCCGCACCCGGAACGTACGACCGTTCGGCGTGCCCGGCGGGAGCTTGACCGTGACCCGCCCGCCGGCAAGCGTCGGGACGGCGATGTCGGCCCCCAGCGCGGCCTCGTCGAAGGAGACCGGGACGTGCAAGGTCAGGTTGTCGCCGGAGCGTCCGAACAACGGGTGCGCGGCGACGTTCACCACGACGAAGAGGTCGCCGGCGGGGCCGCCGTACTCCCCCGGCGCGCCCTTGCCCTTCAGCCGGATCCGCTGACCATCCTTCACCCCCGCGGGGATGCGCGCCTGGATGGTCCGGTCGGACAGCCCGCGCCCCGAGCCGTGGCAGGTGTGGCAGGGGTCCTCGACGTGGATGCCACGCCCCCGGCAGGTCGGACAGGTCTCGTTGAGCGTGAAGGCGCCCCCCATCGACGCCACCCGGGTGCCGCTCCCACCGCAGTCGGGGCAGGCCACCGGCTGGCTTCCCGGCTGGGCGCCGGTGCCCCGGCAGGCCCGGCACGGCGTCTCGGAGGCGAGCCGCAGCGAGACCGTGACCCCTTCGAGGGCGTCACTGAAGCTGAGCGTGGTGGCGGTCTCGATGTCGGCGCCGCGCCGCGCCGCATGGCGACGGGTGCGCGTCCCGCCTCCGCCTCCGCCGAACACGCCACCCAGGATGTCACCAAGGTTGCCGCCGTAGCCGCCGTCGCCCCCTTGGCCGAACAGGTCGCCCAGGTCGAACGTGGTGCCGCCGGGTCCTCCCGGACCACCGGGGCCGGTGAACGGCCCGTACGCGTCGCCCATCGCCCGCAGCTCGTCGTACTGCTTGCGCTTCTTCTCGTCGCCGATGACGTCGTAGGCCTCGGCGACCGCCTTGAAGCGATCCTCGGCCGCCTTGTCGCCGGGGTGGGAGTCGGGGTGGTTGGCGCGCGCGAGCTTGCGGTAGGCCTTCTTGATGTCGGCCGCCGAGGCGTCCTTGGAGACCCCGAGGACCTTGTAGAAGTCCTTGTTCGCCCAGTCTGCGTTGGTCATCGCCCCTCCTCTCCCGGTCTCTGCCGCCCGCGCCCTGACCCTCGCGCCACCCGGCTCAGGCCTGCGTGTCCTCGACCTCGGCGGCGGTCTCGCCGGTGTCCCCGGCGGGGGCCGGATCCACCACGACCACCTTCGCCGGCCTCACCACGCGTTCGTCGAGCCGGTAGCCCGCCTGGACGACGTACTGGCAGGTCGTGGTGGTGATGGCGTCGGCGGGGTCGGCGTAGCTGTGGGACAGCGCCTCGTGCAGTCGCGGGTCGAACTCGTCCCCCGGCGTCCCGAACTTCATCAGGCCGGCGCCCGTGACGACCCGCTCGACACCCTCAGCGACCGCCTTGAAACCTCCGGTGAGCTCGTCGTGCTCCCGCGCCCGGTCGATGTCGTCGAGCACCGGGAGCAGGGCGTTGAGCACCCCCACCTTGGCGTTCTGCAGCACGGCGTCGCGGTCGCGGTCGACCCGGCGCTTGTAGTTGAGGTACTCGGCCTGGAGTCGCTGGAGGTCGCCGGTGAGCTCTCCGATGGTGCCCTTCATCTCGACCAGCAGGTCGTCCTCGGAGCGTTGGTCATCCGAGGCACCCTCGGCCTCCGCCGAGGCACCGCCCTGGGTCTCGACGGGCTCCTCCAGGTCGACTGCGCCGACCGCGTCAGCGGAGTCCGCCGGGGGCGGGGTCTCCCCCCCTCCCGGCGAGCCGCTGTCCTTGAAGGGCTCCGTCACTGGCTCTCACCCTCGTCATCCACGATCTCGGCGTCGACGACGTCCTCGTCGGCGTCGCCCTGGCCGGCCTCACCCGCGCCCGAGGCGGCCTGGTCGGCCTCCCCGGCGGCGTACATGGCCGCCCCCATCTTCTGGCTGGACTCACCGAGCTTGGCCGCCGCCGCGCTGATCGCCTCCACGGCGTCCTCGGACTCGTCCTCGAGTGCCTTCTTGAGCTCGTCGACGTCGGCCTGGACCTCCGACTTGACCTCGTCCGGCAGCTTGTCGTCGTTGTCGGCGAGGAACTTCTCGGTGGTGTAGGCCAGCGTCTCGGCCTGGTTGCGGGTCTCGACGGACTCGCGACGCTTGGCGTCCTCGTCGGCGTACTGCTCGGCCTCCTTGACCATGCGGTCGATGTCCTCCTTGGACAGCGCCGAGCCGCCGGTGATGGTCATCGACTGCTCGCGGCCGGTGCCACGGTCCTTGGCCGAGACGTGCACGATGCCGTTGGCGTCGATGTCGAAGGTGACCTCGATCTGCGGCACCCCGCGCGGGGCCGGCGGCAGGCCGGTGAGCTCGAAGTTGCCCAGCGGCTGGTTCTGCGCGGCCATCTGGCGCTCGCCCTGGAACACCTGGATCATCACCGAGGGCTGGTTGTCGTCGGCGGTCGTGAACACCTCCGAGCGCTTGGTGGGGATCGTGGTGTTGCGTTCGATCAGCTTGGTCATCACCCCGCCCTTGGTCTCGATGCCCAGCGACAGCGGGGTCACGTCGAGCAGCAGGACGTCCTTGACCTCACCCTTGAGCACGCCGGCCTGGAGCGCGGCACCCACGGCGACGACCTCGTCGGGGTTGACGCCCTTGTTGGGCTCCTTGCCGCCGGTCAGCTCGCGCACGACGTCGGCGACCGCGGGCATCCGGGTCGAACCGCCGACGAGCACGACGTGGTCGATGCCCTTGACGTCGATGCCGGCGTCCTTGATGACCTGGCGGAACGGCTGCTTGGTGCGGTCGAGCAGGTCCTGCGTCATCCGCTGGAACTCGCCGCGGGTGACCTTCTCCTCGAAGTGCAGCGGGCCGCTGTCGGGGGAGTGGGTGATGTAGGGCAGGTGGATCGTGGTCTCCGTGGAGGAGCTCAGCTCGATCTTCGCCTTCTCCGCGGCCTCCTGCAGCCGCTGCTTGGCGATCTTGTCCTTGCCCAGGTCGACGTTGGTGTTGTCCTTGAACTTCTTGATCATCCACTCGACCAGGCGCTGGTCCCAGTCGTCACCACCGAGGTGGTTGTCGCCGGAGGTCGCCTTGACCTCGACCACGCCCTCGCCGATCTCGAGCAGGGACACGTCGAAGGTGCCGCCACCGAGGTCGAAGACCAGGATGGTCTGGTCGCTCTCCTTGTCGAGACCGTAGGCGAGCGCGGCCGCGGTCGGCTCGTTGACGATCCGCGAGACGTCGAGACCTGCGATCTCGCCGGCCTCCTTGGTGGCCTGGCGCTGGGCGTCGGAGAAGTAGGCCGGCACCGTGATCACCGCGTCGGTGACGGTCTCGCCGAGGTAGGACTCGGCGTCGCGCTTGAGCTTCTGGAGCACGAACGCGGAGATCTGCTGCGCGGTGAACGCCTTGTCGTCGATCTTCTCCGACCAGTCGGTGCCCATGTGGCGCTTCACCGAGCGGATGGTCCGGTCGACGTTGGTGACAGCCTGCCGCTTGGCGACCTCACCGACGAGCACCTCGCCGTTCTTGGCGAATGCCACCACCGACGGCGTGGTGCGCGCACCCTCAGCGTTGGCGATGACGGTGGGTTCGCCACCCTCGAGCACAGCGACCACGGAGTTCGTCGTTCCGAGGTCGATACCGACCGCACGAGCCATGTTCTTCCTACCTCCACGTGTTCCGACCGACCCGGAATGGCCGGCCTGGGACAGATTGTGTCAAACAAGTTGAGTCAATCCAACTCAACTCCTGTCCTCTGCAACGCGCGCCCCCCTTCCTCCATTCCCTGCCGACCCGCCCCGCCGCAGGTTTTGCACGGGATGCCGCCAAGCTGTCACGCCCCTCGCGAAACCTGGCCCGGGAAGCGGGAGCTTGCCGGGGGAAGCGCCGCGTCGTACGCGGGCCCGACCCCGGGGGGCGGTCACGTCAGCCGATCCGCACCTTGACGACGTTGGACGTGCGGTCGGCGCTCTCGTCCAACATCCGGAACTTCGAGGCTCCGGACTTGCTGGTGACGATCCACGTCTCGAAGGAACCACCGCGGACACTGGCCGTCACCGGGAAGTCGTTCCACGAGCCCCCTTCGCGGCGCTGCACCTGCAGCGTCGCCCCCTCGCCGCCGTCGTACACCCCGTTGAAGTTGATCCGCTCCCCCGGCGCCACCTGCTGCGGGGCGGCGAACAGCGTGATGGGCTTCGACCCGCCGTTCGGGGACGAGGCGTCGTCGCTGCTGCCCAGCGACGACGGCGACTTCTCCGGCCCCGGCAGGTCCCAGCCGCTCCCGGCGTCCTCGGTCGGCTCGTACGACGGCATGTAGAGGGACGCGGGGTTGTCCGCCTGGGCGTCGGAGGAAGCGGTGGCGCTGTCGCTGAACCCGCTGATCCGGGCCGCCGCCATCAGCGCGAACCCGACCGTCGCCCCCACCAGCAGCGCGACCGCGACCATGGCGACCAGCTCACGGACCAGCGCCCGCCCGGCTCGTCGTCGTAGTCCTTCGGCTGCGGCATTGGGGGGCTACAGCCCGATGGGGGCGCGTCGCCCCAGCCGAGCTTAGCCCCACCGG
>CAWDDN010000007.1:0-14105 GCA_963801135.1 uncultured Actinomycetota bacterium
CATCGAACGGCAACGCATCGCGGCGAGAGGCCAACGTGGCAGAGTCGTCAGCACGGCGCTGACTGATGACGGCGCCGACTGTCCCGAAACCGACACCCCCCAGCGGGACGCCGGCGCCCCAGCGCTCCACTTGGCCAGTCGCCTCCGAAAGCGGTTCCTCATACGGAAGGCGGAAGAGGGGGCAATCCGTGACCTTGGTGCATGCCGCCGCTGGGACAGTGCCCGTGAGCGACCTGCGCGGCGTCAGTCCACGACGCTGCCGTCGGCTGCGATCAGGACGTCGACCTCGCTGCCGTCGGGTCGGGTGATCTCGATTTCCCAGGCTGCGCCCCGTTCGTCCTCTCGGCCGCTCCAGGTCACGCGGCCCTCGCCGACGGCGGCGAGTGCTGCTTGCTCGGCCTGGCGCTGCGACAGATTGTCGCCATCGCCAACGCCACCTCCGGTGCCGCCGCCACCACCTCCGCCGGTTGTCGCGTCGTCCGCCAACTTGGGGATCTGGGCGACGATGGTGCCGTCCTCTCCAACTAGCACGTCGACCTCGCTGCTGTCGGGTCGAGTCACCTCGACCTCCCAGGTCGCGCCACGCTCGTCCTCGCGCCCACTCCACGTGGCTTCACCCTCGCCGACCGCGTCGACCGCGATCTCCTCAGCTTGCTCACGGGTAGTCGGTCCGACCGTGGTCTCGCCGTCCTCAGCCTCGGTTGCCTTGGGCTCGGGGGCCTTCTCACCGGCTGCGGTTTCGCTCGGCGAGTTCCGTGTCCCTTGTTGTTCGCTGCTACTTTCGGCGTCGTCGTCAGCACAGCTCGACAAGACCAGGACCGTGATCGTGGCGAGCGCCGCCACCCAACGAGGGTCTACCTTTGTCATGCTTGGCCTCCTGAGGTCGTCTTGAATGTCTCAGCGCCGTGGTCGGAACCCTCAGGCAATTGGGTTTGCGGGACCCACGGATGAGGTACTTACGTTGCTGAGGGTTTGCTGTTCACGGTTTCGAGCGTGATGACTGGGCATGTCGTAGCCGGGTGGAGGCCAGGCACGAGCGTGGTTCCATCTCCGTTGGCGTCGAGGTACCCGGGCGAGGGCCTCGAGTTCGGCCATGACGTCGGGGAGTGGGGGGCGGTCGGTTGCCAGCGGTGAGAGGCAGGAGGCTATGAGTCGCGCCAGTCGTGGGTGCACCTTGTTCCTGAGTGAGAGGTCTGGTGCTGGTCGGTGCAGTTGGGGGTATTTCTCTGGGCCGGAGAAGGTGTCCTCTCCGGTGAGTGTTTCGTGAAGGGTGACTGCTAGCCCCCAGATGTCGGCGGCGGTGGTGAGCTCTTCTGCGCGTGCCTGCTCTGGGGAGAGGTAGCACCAGGTGCCGATCCCGCGCGCCGTGGTGCCTTTGGGGCGGGCGACGCTGAGGTCGAGCAGCTTTGCCTTGCCGGCGTCGGCCACGATGTTGTCGGGTTTGACGTCGAGGTGGAGGACGCCACGCTGGTGCAGGTAGTGAAGCGCGGACCCCAGTTGCAGGCCGAGCTCGGCGGCCTCGGTGCTGTCGAGCGGGGCGTCGTCGATGAGGCGGGCGAGGGTGTCGCCGGTCAGGGTCTCCATGGCCAGGGCGGGACGGTCGCCCATGACGTACTCGTAGCCGCGGACTAGGTGCGGGTGGGTCAGCGTCGTGAGCAGCTCGGCCTCCCGGCGGAAGTCCTCGCGGACTTCTGCGTCCTCGACGCGGTCGGGTCGCACCGCCTTGACCACGCAGCGGCAGCCGCGCTCGAGGCTCCATGCGTCCCAGACGTCGAGGGCGCGGCCGCGGCGCAGCCGCTCGATCAGTTCGTAGCCGGGAAGGGTCGTGGTTGCGCGGCGGCGGAGCAGGCTAGGCACGGGCGTCCTCCAGCGTGGGGCTGCATCCCGCCGCGTTGAGCGTACGGTGGGGCTGCAGCGTGGTGAAGGGGACTTCTCGGGGTGGTGATCCGGGCTCGAGCCGCAGCACGCGGGCGTTGGCCGCGAAGACAGTGGGGTCGTGTGAGATCCAGATCGTGGTGCGGTCGGCCGCCAGTGCGTGCAGCGGCTTGAGGAGGGCGGTGGCGGTCGGCTGGTCGAGTCCGGTCAGCGGCTCGTCGAGCACGAGCACCGGTGCGTCCTGCAGGAGCGCGCGTGCGATGGCGATGCGCTGGCACTGGCCGCCGGAGAGCCGTGTCCCGCGGTGGCCGAGTACGGTGTCGAACCCCGCGGGCAGGTTCTCGATGAAGTCGAGGGCACCGGCGGCGCGGGCGGCGTCTCGGACTTCCTCCTCGGAGGCATCGGGTGTCGCGTAGCGGATGTTGTCGCAGACGGTCTCGTGGAGCACGGGCGCGTCCTGCTGGAGCACTGCAACGTTGCGGCGCAGCACCTCAGGGTCGAGTTCGCGGATGTCTTGTCCGTCGAGTCGCACGGTGCCGGTCGAGGGGTCTAGGAAGCGCAGCAACAGCCGGACGAGTGTGGACTTGCCGGCACCGCTGGGACCGACCACGGCCAGGGTCTGGCCCCGTGCCACTGTGAACCTCGCTCCGACGAGCGCCGGCCTGGACTCCCCGGGATAGGTCGCAGACACGGCCTCGAACGATACGGTGCCTGCCACGTCACCCGTCGTCGTGCCAGAGATCTGTGACGTGGGCAGGTCGCGAGGCCCGTGGTCGAACGGCTTCTCCTCGAGTAGCTCGACGACGCGTTCCCCACTGGCCGCGGCGGTGAAGAACGCGGTGCTCAAGCTGCCCAGACCGCGGACGGGCGAGTAGAGCTGGGTGAGGTAGGTGAGAAAGACCAGCAGTCCACCGACCGTGAGGTCGCCACCGGCCACCCGCGTCACGCCGACGGCGAGGACTGCGACGACACCGGCAAGCTCGACGAGGTCGACCAGGGGTGCGTACACCCCTCGGATCCGGGTGGACACCAGGCGGGCGCGCACGATCGCTGCGCCCTCCTGCCGGAACCGCGCGGACTCGTGCAGCCCCCGGTTGCTCGCCTGGACGAGGGCGAGGTTGGCCAAGCTCTGCTCGGTCAGTGCCGCCATCGAGCCGGAGCGGCGCCGCGACTCGACTGCCGTGCGCTTCATCAGCCGCGAGAAGTGGCTGGCCAAGCCGTAGAACACCGGGATCACGATCAGCGCCAGCAGTGCGAGCTGCCAGTCGAGTACCAACAGTGCACCGGTGAACAGCACGATGCGCAACAGGTGCGCGACGGCGTCGAACAGGCCCGAGAGCACGAAGGTCTCGATGGAGCGGACGTCATCGATGATGCGCGCCATGAGGTCGCCGAGCCGACGGCGGCCGAGCGTGGTCGGCGGCAGGTTCCTCACATGGTCGAAGAGCCGACACCGCAGCCTCAGCACGAACTTACTGCTAATCCATTCGCGGAGGTAGCTGTCGGCGAAGTCGACGACACCACCCACCAGGGTCAACGCGAGATAGGCCACCGCGATCCATAGCAGGGCGTCCAGGTCTCCTGGCACGAGCACGTCGTCGACGAGCAGCTTGAACAACCAGATCTCGGCGGTGGTGATCGCGGTCGCGGCGCCGATCAGCAGCAGTGCCACCGGCAACCAGCGGCGGTAGGGATGGGCATCGGGCCAGAAGCGTCGCACCAGCTGGCGTACCGTGACCGGGGCGGCAGCGTCGATGAGCCCACCCTCGGACTCGGGGGCGAACAGGTCTCGGATCCGGCTCATGACACAGATACCTCCACAGTGTGCGGCGCCCCCGGGGAGATCCGGGGGCGCCGCGGTTCACGTCGGTCGTGGACTCAGCTGCGGCTGCGCGAGCGGCTGCGGCTGCGGCTGCGGCTGCGCGAGAACGACCTGCTCTTGTTGCGGCGGCGCCGGCGTCGGCGGCGGGCGGGAAGAGTCCTTTCGAAGCGAGGCATCTGCGTCTCCTTTCATCGGGGTTGTGACAGATACCTTCCGACGCCGGGCTGACGAACTCATGACACGGACATGACATCTTCGTCATGTGTTCGGCCTACGCTTCAACGCGTGGACCAGGACGACATCCGCGAGTCTCCACGCGGCATCGTCGCCCTGCGGCGCAGCGCGCGACTCAGGCTCGTGGCTGCCTTCTTCGTCCTGCTGCTCGTCGGTTCCGTCGTCGCCGAGATCGCTGTCCGAGGGATTCTGCTTCGCAGTCTGGACGCTCGGGTGGAGGCCTCGCTGGACGAGGAGGTCGCCGAGTTCAACCGGTTGCGGAACCAGGTCGATGGCGACGGCGAGCTCGGCGTCGAGGTGGACGACAACCTGCGATCCGTGTTCGGAACCTTCATTGCCATCGACCCACCTCCTTCGGGGGAGCAGATCCTCACGCTCATCGGTGGCCGGCTGCACCGCTCGGCCGGCGCAGCGGCGACGGGCTACGACCTGGCCTCCGACCGCCAACTGGTCGAGCAGTGGGCCTCGTCGGAGCGTCGGGTGTCGGGATCCCTAGAGACGCCGGCGGGTCCTGTCCGCTACACCGTGCAGCCGGTGTCTGTTGACGGGCAGCGAGGTCACTTCGTCGTCGCGGTCTTCATCGCCGACGAGGCGGCCGAGATCGAGCGTGCGCTCTGGATCTCCGTCGCTGTCACGGTCGGGTTTCTGACCCTGGGTACACTCTTCACCTTCGTCGTGGCCGGGCGGGTCTTCTCCCCCCTCAACCGGCTGACCGCCACGGCGCGGCGGATCAATGACGCCGACCTGCGCGAGCGCATCGAGGTCACCGGGCAGGACGAGATCGCCGAGCTGGGGCACACCTTCAACGAGATGCTCGACCGGCTCGACCAGGCGTTCACCACCCAGCGCCAACTGCTCCGCGATGTGGGCCATGAGCTGCGGACCCCACTGGCGATCGCCGCCGGGCACCTCGAGTTCGTGCCGGAGACGACCGAGAACGGTGAGTCCCTTGCCGTCGTCCGCGAGGAGCATCAGCGCATGCGCCGGTTGATCGACGACCTCCTGATCCTAGCGAGGTCCGAGGCGGGGGACTTCTTGCAGCTCGAGACGATCGACCTCGACACGCTGGTCACCGACATTGTCGAGAGGTCGCAGCACCTGGCCGACCGTTCCTGGGATGTCGAGATCCGTGGGGCGGGGAAGGTGATTCTCGACCCCGACCGCATCAGGCAGGCAGTGGGCAACATGGTTGAGAACGCGATCCGGCACACCACCCCCGGCGACCGGATCGAGGTGGGCGCCCGTTGCCAGAGCGGCAGGGCGAGAATCTGGGTCGCCGACTCTGGGTCGGGCGTGGCGCCCGTGGACCGCGACCACATCTTCGACCACTTCGTCAGGGGCCGCGGTGAGACACCCGGATCAGGGACGGGGCTCGGACTCGCGATCGTCCGCCGCATCGCGGAGGCACACCACGGGACCGTGCACGTGGAGGACTCCCCCCTCGGGGGCGCACGATTCGTCCTCGACCTGCCGATCGACCAGCCCGAGCCGGAGGGATCAGCGTGAAGAGGGTGCTCATCGTCGAGGACGAGGTGCGATTCGCCGAGTTCCTCGAAAGGGGCCTGCGCGCCCACGGATTCGCAGCGACGACAGCCCCTACCGGTGACGCGGCGCGACACCTCCTGCGCTATGACGAGTTCGACCTCGTGCTCCTCGACCTCGGCCTCCCCGACGTCGACGGCCTCCACCTGCTCGGCGAGCTTCGCCGCCGTGGGGTCCGATTGCCGATCATCATCCTCACCGCGCGAGAAGACGTCACGGACAAGATCAACGGGTTGGACGCCGGAGCGAGCGACTACGTCACCAAGCCGTTCTCCCTCGACGAACTGCTCGCCCGGCTGCGCGTGCAGCTACGCGACAGCCACACCCAGGAGGTGACGGTCCTCCAAGCCGACGAGGTTGCGCTCGACCTCCGCACCCGCCGGGCCACCAGCCGCGGCGCGACCGTCGAGCTCACCGCGCGCGAGTTCACGATGCTCGAGGTCTTCCTTCGACACCGAGGCCAGGTCCTCTCACGCGAGCAACTGCTCTCCCACGTCTGGGGCTACGGCTACGACCCGGGGTCCAACGTCGTGGAGGTCTTCATCGGCCGCCTGCGCCGCAAGCTCGGGACCCAGGCAATCAAGACAGCACGCGGCATGGGCTACTCCATCGACTGATGCCCAGTCGAACAGCGCGAGCAAGACATGCACGAGCGGGCCCCCATTGCCCGCACGAAACACACTCAACAAGGACGACCCTCTAACGATCGGCACACGTGGCGTGAGCACAGCGGTATCTTGCTGCGTTCACGCTCCGTGTGACCAATCGTTCACCGGACGCATTTGAGCGTCAACTCAGGTTGACGACCCCGGCCGGTGTCAACCACGGTTGACGTCATGGAGTTGGAGCAACTACTCGTCTTATGCTCGCGCGACCGGTAGCGACGACGCCCTGACCGCCCTGGCGGCGACCGCGGACGCGACGAGTGAGATCGAGCGAGTGACCGCGGCCTTGGTTCGACGGGCGCGCAACCAGGGACCGAGCTGGGCTCAGATCGAAAACGCGTTGGGAGTCTCGAAACAGGCCGTGCACAAGAAGCACGGAGGCGCTCGACGCTTCAGATCACTCCTGTGACCGTGGATCACGGCGAACCCGAGCTGCCTGACCGGCTGCGTGCTGTTCTGGGTCGGCGCCACCCCGCCGCCGCAATTGCGACGGTCACGGCTGAAGGCGCTCGCACCGCCAGCATCGACGCTCCGCTGTCGGCGGACTACGAGATTCGGCTCGGTCTCCAAGAGCATCACCGGTCTGCTCTATGCCGAGGCGCTCAGTCGCAGCGAGAGCGACACCTCGGCGGCATTGGGCGACCTCCTGCCCCTGCAGAGACTCCGGTGGCTCCAGTCACGCTTGCTTTCCCTCAGCACCCACGGCTCGGGGCTGCCCCGGCTGCCCAGGTCGACCGCCCCCCTGAGGAAGACCCTCCGGCTTTGGCGACACGGCACGAACCCCTACGGCGAGGACGTCGACGCCCTGCTTGAGCAGGCTCGGCAGACGCGAGTCGGCCGACCACGACCCCACTACTCCAACTCCGGCTTCGAGCTCCTAGGACATGGCCCGGGCATAGCCGCCGGACTGGACTACCCCGATCTCGTCGGCCAGCGCGTCGCTGAGCCAGGGACTGACCACCTTCTACGCGCCCGCCACGGCCGAGGATCTGCAGCCCAGCGCCCTGATCGGCCGCAGCCGCCGCGGCCGGTTCCGCGAGCCGTGGACCGGCGCGGCACTGGCACCGGCGGGCGGCCTGCGCGCCTCGATCACCGACATGGGCCAACTGGCTCAGGCACTCCTCAACGGCACCGCGCCCGGCATCACAGCCCTCGAACCCGTCGCCCGCTTCCATGGTCGACGAGTAGCCATCGGCGCCGCCTGGATCACCATGCCGCAGCGCAACCGGCAGGTCACGTCGCACAACGGTGGCACGGGAGGGTTTCGCAGCTGGATCGGCCTCAACCTCGACCAGCAAACAGGCGTAGTACTCCTCTCAGCAACCGCCGCATCCGTCGACCCCCAGGGATTCAAGACGCTCGCCGAGCTCACCAACTGACAGCGGCAATGCCGCACGAACCCGGATGAGGATCCCGTTGCGGTCCGTCGGCCGGCGTTCGAGCTGGTCACGCAGTGGTGCCCTCGGCAGCCCGTAGGTCCTTGACCAACGGGGGGGTGCGCCACTGGCCGACCGTGGTGAACCACGTAGCCCAGGGGTAGCTCAGTCGCACCAGGTAGTAGTTGGTGAATTCCACGACCGCGAAGAGCCAGACCAGCACAGCCATTGTGCCCGCCCAGCCAGTGCTGGAGAGATCGACGGCGATGTAGACACCCGCCGCCAGCAGGCCGAGGACGTCGAGGACCTGGAAGGCACGGTAGAGGCGGGCCAC
The DNA here is from genome assembly GCA_963801135.1 of uncultured Actinomycetota bacterium. Lineage (GTDB taxonomy): Bacteria > Actinomycetota > Actinomycetes > Propionibacteriales > Nocardioidaceae > Marmoricola_A. Next base: position 7,849 of record CAWDDN010000007.1, read on the forward strand.
AGATAGAGGCATCGATCGAACCTCCACCCAAGTGCGCGCCAGCAACCAGTACGCAACTGCCTGGCTGAGAATCAGAACCAGGGGCACCACCGCGACCAGGAAGCTCGCCACTGCTTGGTCGCTGCCAACCTCGGGACGACGACCGTGAGCGCGGCATAGCCGAACATCACGACCGCGGCCAACTCACCCAGGCCCAGCGAAAGGTATCGGCGGCGCAGAGCAGCACGCCGATCCTCTGTCCCGACCATCCAGCAAATCCTAGGACCCGAGACGAGCCGCACGTCGGCGGTGAAACGTGACCGGGTCACCGAGCGGAGGCGCCACCCAAGCGAGCGCTGCGACACCCACACATCAACAGACCGGTCCGGTTCCGACGACGCCGCTCGTCCCGCAGCACGATCCTTGCTCGGAACCGCCGGCGCCTGGGCCTTCGACAGGTCGCCGCGCCCCACAGGCCAGTCCTCATGTGGGGCGGGGGCCGGTGGTCGGCCTACGGCGTTGTCGCGCCCAGCGGTGCGATGACCTGGGGGGCCCGGTGCTACGCGGGGGGCCGGCCTGGTCGGGATGAGGCCGTGGTGGTGCTAGTCCGCCGCTGGCCAGCTCGGGTTGCGGCCAGCCATCGCGACCACCTGGGCCACCGGTGGGGCATCCTCGGCGATCGTGAGAGCGGCTCCGAAGGGGTCCTGGTCCAGCGTCAAGCCCTCGGGAATCCCTCGCGCACGGCATTGCAGATCTTGGCGCGCGGCTCGGGTGGGATCTCGTGTCGATAGGCGGCGATGCACACCCCGGCCAGATCCGCGGGGACGTCGAAGTCCTGCCCGGTGGCGACGGCGAGGTCCCACGTATGGCAGACCACCTCGGCAGCGTACATACCCGCAGCCTCGCGGATGGTGAGTTCACGCCACGGGACGAGCGTCTGGTCGTCGGGGTCGTGCGCGGACCATAGCTCCCGGGTCTTCGCGGCGGCCGCCGCCCAGGCGAGGGCGTAGTCGTCGCTGGTGATTTGGTCGGGGACCTCGCGCACCTTGCCGCTCGGGACGGCATTGATGCGGATCAGCACCGCGTACAGGTGCGCCAGGAGCGCAGCCACGTCGAAGTCGGTGAGGTGGTCATGACCCCACCCAACCCATCAAAGCGGCCATCAAGTGGCCTATTTATGTGTGGATCTTGATCTCATGCGCGCGGACCGGCTGATTTCGGTGCTCCTGCTCCTGCAACGACACGGGCGAGTCACGGCAGCGAGGGTGGCCGAGGAGCTGGGGATCTCCGAGCGCACCGCCCGACGCGACTTGGAGGCGCTCGCGCTCGCCGGTGTGCCGGTCTATTCGTGTCGCGGCCGTGGCGGCGGCTGGAGCCTGGTGGACGGGGCACGCGCCGATCTGAGCGGAATGACCGCGGCCGAGGTCCGCGGCCTCTGCCAGGTGGTGGCATCGGCCCCCGATCCGTCCGACCAGGTACGCCGCGCTCTGGCCAAGCTCGTCAACGCCGTGCCGGGGACCTTCCGAGATGTGGCGGCGCGTGTCAGCGAGGGGATCCTGGTCGACGGCGACTGGCGACCGCCGCAGCCGCCGGCGCTCAGCACTGTCCAGGAGGCGATCGCACGGGGGAAACGGTTGGAGTTCGGCTACACCGACCGTGCCGGACGACTGAGTCGACGCGCTGCCGATCCTTGGGGCGTGGTCGTGCGGCCGCGAGCGTGGTACTTCGTCGCGGGCACGGACGCCGGGCGGCGTACCTTCCGGGTGGATCGGATCAAGGAGCCACTGGTGCTGGACCAGGGGTCTGCGCGACCAGACGGATTCAACCTGGCCGCAACCTGGGCCGAGATTGCCTCGGAACTGCGCGGCGAGGGTGAACCCGTGCGCGTCACCGCCCGGGCTAGGCCGTGGGTTCCGGCCATCTTGTCGCGGATGCCGGGCATTGCAGTCGATGTCGCCGGACCTGTGGAGGTTGACGGCTGGCAGCACCTGGATCTGTCAAGTTGGTCGGCCGAGGCCCTCACGGGCCTTACCGCCGCCTTCGGCTCAGCCGTGGAGGTGACCGGGCCCAAGGAGGCACAGGAGCGACTGGCGACGCTAGGTACCTCGCTGGTCAAGCGCTACGCCCACAGCACCCGAGGTCCTCAGACCAGCCCGAGCTGAACCGGCCTGAGATCACCCACGAAAAGCCATCGCCGGACGCGGATCCCGCACCGGTACGCTCCGCGTGACGATCGTCCCCCCGGCGAGGCGTCGACAGTGGTGGTGGTCGGGGTCTCGCTCAAGCAGGGCTACCACGTCGGGCGCCCTCGACCCAGCTGAGCGTCGCCTCCCTCACCCCATCGGGTTGCCCCGGGGGGTGACGAAGTCGCCGAGGTCGTCCGGCAGCGGCACCACCCGGTCGGGAGCGTCCCTGAAGCCGCCCTCGACGAGCTGGGGGGACGCCGCCCTTGCCACCTTGCTGTTGAAGGAGTCGACGACGTCGGGGAAGATCTCCTCGCGACACAGCCGGTGAAGCACGTCCTCGTGCCAGTCCTGCAAGGGCACCGCCCGCCCCGGACGGCAGACCCGGCCGGTGGTCTCCTCCACCCAGACCTTCGTGGGCCACAACGACGCGATCCGGTCCACGGTGTTGTCCGTGCGCCCGGCGCGCATCAGGTCCAGCAGGGCGAGCTGTGACATCTGGGCCGCCTCAGCGGCCAGCCGGGCCCCGAGCGCCCCGGACTCGGTCAGCAGCGTGGCGTCGCCGCCCACCCGCATCCGGTCGCCTCGGTCGTTGACGACCAGGAGCCCGCGCTCGTTGAAGTAGTCGTGGGTCATTCCCGCGGCCAGCTGGAGGAACGAGCTGTTGAGGAACCGCAGGTAGGCCTGGTAGTTCTGCTCGCGCGTGCGGCCCGGGGTCGCCACCACGCCCGAGCCGGCGACGCGTCCCTCGTGGCCGGCCCGTTCCCACATCGTCTGGGGATCGGTCGGGGTGTCGCCGAGCAGCTGGTCCATCCCCGGCGTACCTGCGTGGGTCGGCCGGTGGTAGAGCCCCTGGCCGGCGATGTTGGGCTGGGACCGGGTGCCCATCGTCGCCATCACCGCGTCGTCGGGCATCCCCCACCATGGCGCGGTGTCGTCGCCCCACCACGCCCGCCCCAGGAGGTCCCACCACGCCGAGGCCAGCGAGTTGACGTAGTCGAGGAACCACTGCATCACCAAGGTCTTGTTGACCAGGTGCCCGGCGGCGAACGAGTCCTGCAGATAGTGGTCCCCATAGCCGTTGGTGACCCAGGCCTGCCGCTCCCGTTCCTGCTGGACAGTGTCGTGGTCGGCAAGGGGCACCCGCTCGGAGCGGCCCCGGTGGTGTGCGAGCGCGAGGTCGCTGGCCTCCTCGTGGTAGCGGGCCCAGCGGTGCCAGCTCCCAGGAGCGAAGTGGCACGCGTTGCGGGCGACGAGCCCGAAGTAGCGTTGGCTGCCGAGCCCCGCGGTGGCCCGGTCGACAGCCTTCTCGTCCTTGACCGCGTTGATGGCCTCGTAGCCGCCCGCATCCGCCTGGCCGACGAAGTCGTGCTCCCCGTAGAGCCCGACGTCCTTGAAGAACCGGGCGGCGGTCCCCCGGCGCATCCGCTGGAGGACCGGAAGGACGACGTCGCGGGGCAGGTCGTCAACGTGGGCGGGGAGGTAGTCGGCCAGCGAGGTCATCTCGCCGTAGCTGAGCCAGAGACCCGACTCGCGCAGCTGCAGCCACCGGACGTCGGGAAAGCGCGATCTCGGGTCGCGCAGGGCGTTGCTCTGGAAGAACATCGCCTGCTCCCGCACCTGGTGGAGTAGGTGGGAACGCTCGCGGCGGGAGACCGCGGCATCGCTGAGCCGGGCCGGCGGGGTGTTGCCCAGCAGTGTGTGCTCGAAGGAGGCGTGCCGCTGGAGCATGGTGCCGACCGCGCGGTTGCCCGCGGTGGCCTGGAGGGCGAGGACGGAGTCCCGGGTCAAGGGTCGGGACGCGAGGGGCGCCCGCGCCGCGTGCTGCTGGCGCGGCGCCCGGTCGCCGGTGGTGCCCGCCGAGGGCCCAGCGAGGGTGCGGACTCGCATCGATTCGCCCCCCTTCCCGGAGCGTCTGGCCAGTATCCCGCCGAACCGGCTGTCCGGGAGCGCCGAACCGGCTGCCCGGGAGGGCCGAACCGGCTGCCCTTCGGGGCACTCGGTGGTTGAGGTGCGAGCGCAGCGAGCCTCGAAACCACCCCGGCCGCACAGCGCCGGTCCCCGGGGCTCGCCGGGGGCGGCACGCGGTCCTCGCATCGGTCCGGGCCACCGTGTCCATCCCGACGATCTTCGAGGCGACCCGGCACCTGCTCGATGACCCCAATGTGATCGTCTCGGGGCAGCTGCTCCGCCTACCCCAGTAGCCGCACCCAGGCAGAGCTCGACCAGGAATGTCTGGGAGCGCGCCGCCCGCGGCTTCGCAGCGCCGCTCGGTCGCGTCCGATCGAGGGAGCGCAAGACAGCTGGCTCCCCCGCCCCAGAGGTGGTCAGGCGGGCTCGGGGACTCCGCCGGGGTCGCCACCGGGGTCGTCCGGGCTGGGCTCGACCGGCGCCTCGGGCAGCGTGTCCGGCGTGTCGGGCAGCAGCTCGCCCGGATCGTCGGGCACCGGCTCGTCCGGGTCGATGATCGGGTCCGGCTCTGGCGTTGGCGCGACCATGCGGACAGTGAAGCAGCCGCCACGCGAGCGTCGACCCCCGCGACACCGCCAAACCGGCGATCTGCGCGGCCACGGTCCGCCGTTCACCCTTCGGGTGGGTACGGCGGGACGCTGTCGGCGACCACCGCCTTCCGCTCCCGCACCCCTCGCGGCGGACCCACGGTGGTGTCCTGGTGGATCTGGCGTCCGGTCTCGGCGTTCAAGGACCGCCCCGAGGAAGATGAGGGTGATGCTCATCCAGAGCCAGAGCAGGTCGTCTCAGTCGCGCCACCAGATGGTCCACCGTCACCGGGCCTGCCTGCGGTCGGGGGCGAACCGGTAGCCGACGGCCAGCACCACGGTCCTGAGCACCGCCAGGACGAAGGTGAGGGCGAGCAGCGCCCGGTGCAGCAAGGAGCTGGTCTCCGTCTCGCGGTAGGCGGCGGGTCAGCGCCGTGATGAGGAACGTCGTCGCCGTCGTCGCCGTCGTCGCCGTCCACAGCGTTAGCGCGAGACCCAAGCCGCCGCGCCGGCTGAGCCCCTGGGTCGAGGCGGCCGTGATTGTGGTCAGCTGCTCGGCGACGATCGGCTCCATCGCGGCGGCAGCAGTCGGCGACGTCCGAGAGCGGGTTCATGGCCCTCCGCACGTAGCCGCAGTTGGAGTGCGCTGCGGCCAACCGGATGTTTGCCGCGGGGAGCGTTCAGCTGGCCCCCGGCCAACAGCATCGGCGCGGGAAGCCAGCGCTCGGCCGGTCCAGCGGCCATCCGCAGGGCAGGCGGTCGAAGGTGGCGGTGGGAGGCGCCCGTCATGGCATGGTGGAGGGGTGGCTTCTGCAGATCTTGAGACGTTGCTCCGGTGGGAGGGCGCCGGAGGCACTTGGGAGCTGATCGATTCGTCCGCGGGTGGCGTCGAGCTCAGTCTGCTGACGTGTGGGCGGGACGAGGTCATGGGACGGTTGAGCTCTGAGGAGCACGACGTGATCGTGTACGTCGGCACGCACGACGCGGGCAGTGTCTAGGTCGTGCTGCGCGTCTACGCCAGGTGTGTCGAGGGCGACGACGAGATCCGCCATGCGACGCATCGAGTTCGCGCTGGCGGGAGGCAGCGGTCCGCCAGACGCTGAGTCGGGTTGACCAGCTGGTGGCGGCAGCATGATGCAGGACCACGACGAGACACTAATCGTCGAGCTGCTCCCGGCCCTCGACATCGACCACCCGTACGTGCGCTTCGTCTAGGCCTGGGATCAGGACCTCGTCGACCAGATGCGTTGTTTGCGGACGGACAGCCGATCGGCGTCTCAACGACCGGCTACGTGCCTTTCGCCACACAAATCGTGTCGAGTGCGAGGACGACCGACGATTCTGCTGGGTACGGGTCGTCTCCTCGACCCAGGCTGACGCGGGAAACCGGGGGCGATCCGGGCTACTGCTGTGGAGAGCTCTCAGACATCCACCCCAGGCGCGCGGAGTAGGGAGCCGAGCGCGAGAACTTGCACCCGCATTGCGCACAGCCATCCGCAATCCGCTGGTTCCAGCCGACCCCCGCCGGACCCCGACAAAGGGCTCAGACCGATAAACGTCGAGTTCAGATCAGAGGCGCTTTCGCTTGGGTGGCATG
>CAWDDN010000008.1:0-353225 GCA_963801135.1 uncultured Actinomycetota bacterium
ACGAAGTTGTAGCCGATGTCGCTCCAGCCTCGGGTGACCGCGTGGTAGTGGTACATCGACCGCAGGTAGCTCTCGGCCTCGGCCCGGCTCGCGTAGTCGTTGGGTGTCGCCGTGTGGTGGACGACCAGCTTGCGGATGCGGGCGAACGACGGGCGGCCGCTGCGCAGGCGTTCGTCGGCGCCCCAGTCACCACGCGAGCGCACGGAGGGCTGGCTGGTCGAGGCGTCCGCCCGGGCGCCAACGGTCCGCGTGCTCGTGACCCGAGCGGTGCCCTCGCGCATGGCCAGCACCGTCAGCCGGGCGATCGGACGGTCGCTGCGGACCCGGACGGCGGTGGCGCCGTCGGCGTTGAGCACCGCGCCGTACGTCACCGGGCCGGTGTGGCTGCCGTCGGCGCCGTCCCGCCCGGCGTCGACGAAGGAACCGAACCCCTCGTCATCGCGCGAGAACGCGACGCTGACCCGGGCGCGGGGGTTGCCGCGCCAGTAGACGGCCACGTGCTGCGCCGGCTCGTCGAGCGGCACCGTGCGCACCCGCTCGAGGGCCACGGACGTCTCGTCGGTCTGCACCGGGACGACCCGTTCGGTGACGCTGGAGGAGGCAGGAGCAACCAGGACGGTGACCGCCAACAGCAGCGACAGCCCGACGGTGAGGAAGAAGCGACGCATGAAGGCCCCCGATGACGAATACATGGCCAACCAGGCCCCAGCCAGGGTAAGCGCCCGAGCGGGTGCGGGCGAATCGCCGGGAGTGGGCCCCCAGGGGCTCGAACCCTGAACCCGCGGATTAAAAGTCCGCTGCTCTGCCGATTGAGCTAGAGGCCCGGCGTATGGAAGGAACCCTGGGAAGAAGGCTAGGAACAACCCTGGGAAGAACTCCGTACCCGCGGCAGCCTAGCCCGGTGCTCGACGCTGATCCCGGCGCAGGTCAGGTGGCGATGTCGGGCTCCTCGCCTGGTGCGGCCGCGGCTTCGAGGGCGGCCGCGACGGCCTCGAACTCCGCAGCGCCGCAGTCAGGTCTTCGACGATCTCGCGGGCGATGATCTCCGGTGCCGGAAGGTTGTCCATGTCCTCGAAGGACTCGTCGCGCAGCGAGGTGATGTCGAGGTTGGCCTTGTCGCGCGCGACCAGCTCGTCGTGGGTGAAAGCCATGAACCGCTCGACTCAACGCGCTCGGACCGAGGCTTGCCTGGAGCGAAGCAGTCGACGAACTCGTCGAGGTGATGACGGCGCAGTGGGTTCGCTGCGCGACCTCATGAGGAGGCTCCGGAACGCCGTTGCTCACTTCAACGTCGAGTTCAAGTCCGGATCGGACAAGGAGATCACCTCCGTGAACGTGTGGAACCAGAAGTACATCGACGGGAAGCTTTCATCGGAGAAGAGTTGGCAGGGGCGAATCACGGTAGATGACTTCGGGCATCTCGCTAGACGCATCGCCACGCTACCGGGAGAAGTACGGATCCGCTGCGGCCTAACCGAACCCCGCAACTGCCAGACTCCCTGGGGTAAGGAACGGCTGTCGGGCACGACCAGAAGGGTGCGACGTCGCATCGGGGTTACCCTGCTGCCATGCGAACACCACGGGGGGTGGCCGCGGCCGCCATGATCATGATCATCGGTCTGGCCGGCTGCGGCAGCGACGGTGGGTCTGACGGCGATGGTGGTGAGGCGGCGAGTTTCGGCACCATCCAGGAACTCGGCGCAGCGGTCTGCGACCCAGGCACGTTCGAGGACACGGGAGATGACTTCGACTTCTCATGTGAGATCGACGGCAACAGTGCCTTGCTGACGGACTGGTCCACCCTCGGGGGCGCTCCCGAGGAAGGGCCGGGCAAGCTGACCGTCGATGACGTGTTCGGAATCCAGGCGCCGCCAGCTGCGATCGAGACCGCCCGCGAACGGGTGGAGTCCCCGGTAGCGGAGTCGCTCGCCGCACCCTCTGCTGACGAGGGAGCCGGGGATAGCGATGGGGAAGGCGACCCCGTCTTGTCTCCGGGTGACACCGCCACGTTGGGCCCGAACGACGAGGGACAGGTCGCTGAGGTGACGCTGAACAGTGTCAGCTACCCGAAGCCGAAGGGTGGAGACACCCTCTCGCGCGGTCGTGTGCTGGTCGCGCTCGAGATGCGGATCGAGCACGTCGAAGGCGACGACATCTACGGCGTTCCGACCTATCCCAACTACCAGACCATGGAGGGTCAACTGATCTCGGACACCGGGCAGCTCGTAGCGCCCATGGGCAACTACGCCAGCGACCCGGAGTACCGCGAGGAGCTGCCGGACACTGTCGGCGCCGGCCAGTTCGTGCAGGGTTGGGCTGGGTACGAGGTGCCGCCGGAGGCAGGCATGCTCGAGTTCCCCTACGGCCCCTCGACCTACTACGTGATGGTTGAGCCGCCAACCTGAGCCGGGGTCCGACTAACTGCTCCTCTCCGCCGGGCCAAGAGGGGCAGCGGGCCGACCGCTCGATGACGACAGTGGCGCCGTGCAGCAGCACCAGCGCGTATCGGTTGTCATACGCGAGGCGCTGACCCCCGCCAAGAGTTCGGATCCTGGGAACGCATCCTGTCGTGCGGTGCGGACCACCGCTCTCCTGTGCGCCTCACTACCGCGCGGGAGCTGGCCGGAGGGTGGTAGTTGCCGCAGAGTGCCATTCCCGCACAGTCGCTAACGTGTTCCAGAAACCGAAGCCCCGCGTCCCAACCTGTGCCGATCACTCGTATCGGACGAGACGCGGAAAACCGCAGGTCAGCAACCCTGCGTCGTCTTCGAGGCGCACCATGGTGGGGCGAAGATTCGGCGTCGTTTGCTGGTTGCGGCACGCGGTGGTCCGGGGTGATGCTGAGCGGGTTCGTCGTGGTCGACCCCGGATCCTCTGTGGTGCCTGTGAGCCTGTAGGTCAGCATGGTGGTGGAGGGCTTCCACGGGAACCGTGGATTGGTGCCAGCGAGCCCGAGCGTCAGACTTTTGAATCTCCCTGCCCTCCCCGCGACGGACGTCCTCGTTCGAGTCGTGAGGAGGTAGGCGATGGAAGTGATCCACGCCCGGTGTGCCGGGATGGACATCTCGAAGAAGGACGCCAAGGTGTGCGTCCGACATGCTGGTGCGGGTCGGCGCAAGACCGTCGAGACCGTCACGACCTGGTCGTCGATGGCCAACCAGATCCTCGCTCTGCGCGACCACCTGGCCGCCGAGCAGGTGACGTGTGTGGTGATGGAGGCGACCGGCGACTACTGGAAGCCGTTCTACTACCTCCTCGAAGACCTGCCCGGCGTGGAGGTGATGCTGGTCAACGCCCGCCACGTCAAGACCCTGCCGGGCCGCAAGAGCGACGTCGCGGACGCGACGTGGCTGGCCCAGCTCGGCGCCCATGGCCTGGTCCGCGGGTCGTTCGTGCCACCCGAACCGATCCGGCAGCTGCGGGATCTGACCCGCTCACGGACCGCGATCACCCGCGAGCGCGGGCGTGAGGTCCAGCGGCTGGAGAAGCTGCTCGAGGACGCCGGGCTCAAACTGTCCTCGGTCGCCTCCGACATCATGGGCGTGTCCGGGCGGGCAATGCTCGAAGCGCTCATCAACGGCGACCGGGATCCCGCAGGACTGGCTGACCTGGCCAAGCGCCGACTCCGGTCGAAGATCCCCGAGCTGACCGAGGCGCTGACCGGCCGGTTCACCGAACACCACGCGTTCCTTGCCCGGGTGCACCTGGACCTCATCGACCAGCACACCGCCGCCATCAACCAGCTCACGCAGCGGATCGAGGTGGTGATCGAGCCGTTTCAGGGCTTCCACGACCTGATCTGCACGATCCCTGGCATCAGCACACTCACCGCGGACGTGATCGTCGCCGAGACCGGCGCGGACATGTCCCGGTTCGCCACCGCGAAGCACCTCGCGTCCTGGGCCGGGACGACACCAGGCAGCAACGAGTCGGCCGGAAAGGTGAAGTCCAGCAAGACCAGACCCGGCAACCCCTACCTGCAAGGCGCCTTGGGGGCAGCAGCCATGGCCTGCTCGCAGAACCCGAGCACCTACCTCGGCGCCCGGTACCGGCGCATCGCATCGCGACGTGGACCGAAGAAGGCCAACGTCGCGATCCAACGCTCCATGCTGACCGCGATCTGGCACCTGGGCACCACCGGCACCCTCTACGACGACCCGGGCGCCGACTTCTTCACCCGCCTCCATCCCGACCGCGCGAAGAAGCGTGCCATCCACCAACTGGAGGCCATGGGCTACCGAGTCACCCTCAACGCGTCCTGAAGCGCCGCTCAGCGAAGACCCACCCACCCTGGATGAATCTTCGCGTCAGAGGGCTTCCTTCCATAGACCAGAGGCCCGGGGTCCGGAGTCTAGTGGGGTGCTCAGCCCCCCGGGGTCAATGACCACTCCACCCCTAGAGTTCCCTCGTGACTTCTGCTGCGATCCTCGCCGAGGACCTGGTCAAGACCTTCGGCGACGTGCACGCGCTCAACGGTGTCTCTCTCGAGGTACCGCACGGGACGGTCTTCGGCCTGCTCGGACCCAACGGCGCCGGCAAGACGACGGTGGTCAACGTGCTCACCACGTTGCTCCAGCCCGACTCGGGTCGCGCTCGGGTCGTGGGCATCGACGTCCTGCACGACCCGGCCGCGGTCCGCCGCTCCATCGGACTGGCCGGCCAGTTCGCCGCGGTCGACGAGGTGCTCACCGGCACCGAGAACCTGGTGCTCGTAGGCCGCCTCAACCACCTTTCGAAGGCGCAGGCGCGCGCCCGCGCCCGCGAGCTGCTCGAGGACTTCGGCCTGACCGAGGCGGGCGACCGCCAGGCCAAGACCTACTCCGGGGGCATGCGCCGCCGCCTCGACCTCGCTGCGGCCCTGGTCGCCCGTCCTCCGGTGCTGTTCCTCGACGAACCGACGACGGGCCTCGACCCCCGCAGCCGGATCGAGCTCTGGGGCGTCATCGAGGACTTGGTCCGCGGCGGGACGACGCTGCTGCTGACCACCCAGTACCTCGAGGAGGCCGACCGCCTCGCCGACCGGATCGCCGTGGTCGACCACGGCCGGGTGATCGCCGAAGGCACCTCGCACGAGCTGAAGGCACGGCTGGGCGCCTCGATGATCGAGGTCGGGCTCGCCGATGCCGACGAGGCGACGCGAGTACGGGAAGCGCTCGCGGAGGTGGGTGACGGCGAGGTCACCGTCCTCGACGACACGGTGCAGGTCCCGGCCGAGAACGGGACCGCGACCCTCACCGAGGTCGTACGCCGCCTCGACGGGCAAGGGGTGTCCGCGCGCCGGCTGCAGCTGCGCGAACCCAGCCTCGACGACGTCTTCATGTCCTTGACCGGCCATGGGGCCGAGGCGACCGATGGCGACCAGACCGAGAAGGCGGAGGCGAACCGATGACGACCGCGCACGCTGTCGCGTCACCGGAGGAGCGAACCGGTGACCGGCCCAGGTGGGCCGCGCTCCAGGACACCTGGGCGATGGCGGGCCGCAACCTGCGGCGGCTGACGAGGCAGCCCGAGCAGGTGATGTTCAACCTGATCTCACCGATCATGTTCGTGCTGCTCTTCCGCTACGTCTTCGGGGGCGCGATCGGTGGGTTGCAGGGCGTCAACTACGTCAACTACCTGATCCCCGGCATCGCCGTGCAGACGGTGCTGTTCAGTGCCGGTGTCACCGGTTTCGCCCTGGCCGACGACTTGCAGAAGGGGTTCATCTACCGGCTGCGCTCACTACCGATGGCGCGCAGCGCGGTCTTCGGCGGTCGCGTCGCCTCCGACACCCTCAACAACGCGGTCGGCCTGGCGGTCCTGATCGCGACCGGGTTCGTCGTGGGGTTCCGCCCCTCGAGCGCCGTCGGTGTGGTGCTCGCGGGACTGCTGCTGCTGCTGTTCGCGCTCGCGGTCAGCCTGGGCTACGCCCTGATCGGCATGGTGGTCCGCAGCCCCGAGGCGGTCAACGCGGCCACCTTCCCGATCATCTTCCCCCTCACCTTCGCCTCGTCGGCGTTCGTGCCGGTCGAGACCATGCCGAGCTGGCTCCAGGGTTTCGCCACCCACCAGCCCGTCAGCGTGGTCATCAACGCCGCTCGCTCGCTGATCTTCGGTGACTCCGTCACCGACCAGCAGCGCGAGCTGCTGCTCGGGGGCGCCGGGACCACCAGCCTCGTGGTGCAGTCCCTGCTGTGGACGCTGGGCATCGGCGTGCTCTTCGGGCTGCTGTGCACCCGGAAGTACCGTCGGCTCACCTGAGCGGGTGTGCTCAGGACCACAGCCCGCCCGGGCGGGAACAACCCGATCGGGCATAGGGTCGAGGTATCCACCAAGGGCGGAGTCCGGGCTGGTGCGGGGGCGGTACTTCGTCGTTCACCGTGAGAGGCGCGGACCATGAGCGTTGTGTTGATGACGGGATTCCCGGGGTTCCTCGGGTCGGCCTTGCTGCCCAGGTTGCTGCGGCGGCACGACGACGCCCGAGCGGTGTGCCTGGTGCAGCCCCAGCACCTGGACACCGCGCGCCATCGGGTCCTGGACCTCGAGGCCGAGCACCCCGACGTGGCAGGCCGCGTGCAGCTGGTGACCGGTGACATCACCGTCCCCGGCCTGGGTGTCGACGAGGCCCACGCGGGGACGCTGTCGGAGATCACCGAGGTCTGGCACCTGGCCGCCGTCTACGACCTGACGGTGCCGCCGGCGGTGGCCCACCGGGTCAACGTCGACGGCACCGGCAACGTGGTGGCGTTCTGCACCGACCTGGAGAACCTGGAACGACTGAACTATGTCAGCACCTGCTACGTCAGTGGACGGTACGAAGGGGAGTTCGGTGAGGACGACCTCGACAAGGGACAGGAGTTCCGCAACCACTACGAGTCGACGAAGTTCGCCGCGGAGCTGTTGGTCCGCAAGGCCATGAGCGACGGGCTGCCGGCCACGATCTACCGCCCCGGCATCGTCGTGGGGGACTCGCGCACCGGCGAGACCCAGAAGTACGACGGCCCCTACTTCGTGGCGGCCTTCCTGCGCCGCCAGCTGCCGGTTGCGGTGGTCCCGGTCGTCGGGCCCATCGACGAGGTCAAGGTGTGCGTCGTGCCCCGGGACTTCGTGGTCGACGCCATGGACGAGCTCTCGGCGTCCCCGGCATCGGTGGGGCGCACCTACGCGTTGACCGACCCGAACCCGCCGTCGGCGCGCGAGGTGGTGGACGTCTTCGCGGCGCACCTGGGCAAGCGGGTGATGCGGGTGCCCCTTCCGCTGAAGCCGTTGCGAGCCGCAGTCGGCCACGTGCCGATGATGGAACGCCTCCTCGGGCTCCCCGCGGAGTCGCTGGACTACTTCGCCTCTCCTACGACCTACTCGACGTCCAACACGACCGCCGACCTCGCGGAGACCGGGCTGAGGTGCCCGGTGTTCAGCGACTACGCCGGTCGCCTGCTCGACTACATGATCGCGCACCCCGAGTTCGACTCGGCACCCATGACATGAGCCGGCGCCGACCCACCCGTCACGACCGAGGAGCCCCCTTGACGCCAACCCGACCGCATCTCATCGTCAACGTCAGCCTGGCCGGCCCGGAGCGCGACTACGACGTCCACGTGTCGTTCCTCCACCACGACTTCCACCTCGTCCGACGAGGAGCGGCGGGCGACGTGGCGCTCGCCGAGGAGCTGGTGCGGACCTGGTCGCAGCAGGCAACAGTCATCGCAGTCACCGGCATCCGGGAGGCTCGGGCAGCCGGCCTCTACGACGGGGAGCTGCATGCCATCGAGCAGGTGAAGGCCGCGGCGCAGGGCGTGCCGGTCACCGACGGCCACGACCTGCGCGACGTGCTCCAGGAGTGGGCCATCCGGCATGTGCAGACCGAGATGCCGGGGTTCTTCGACAACGCCCGCACCGTGGTGCTCGGTGGCCTGAACCACGACCGGACCACGCGCATCCTCGGCGAGTTCACGACCAACATCGAGCACGCCGACCCGCTGCTGCGGCTGGGTGTGCCGGCCAAGCTCGACGAGAACCCGTTCCTCGGGCTCGCCGCCAACATCGGGATGTGGCCCCTACGGCGGCTGCCTCGCCCGGTGAAGGCCCAGATCAACGCGCCGGGCCAGAGCATCAGCCACGCCCTGGCCCGCAAGGCGGCCCGCGACTGCGACGTGGTGGTGGCCACCTACGACGAGCTGATCGGCTTCGGCCTGGAGGACCTCGCCGGGAAGACGCTGGTCAGCTCGGCGATCTCCGACGAGCGGCTGGCCGAGCTGGCCGAGCGCGGGGTCGACACGGTGCTCGACGCCACCCCGCAGCCGTTCGACGTCACCGTGACGCCGGCGGTCCTGCAGGCGATGATGCTGGCGGTCGCTGCGGCGGGAGGGCGTCTCACCAACGACGACCTGCTCGACATGATCGTCGAGGCCGGCCTGGAGCCGCGGCTGCTCTCCCCGAACGGTCCTCGGCGCAAGAGCAGGTTCGCCTTCGTCATCCACCCGCTGTCGCAGAAGTTCTTCTCCAACGTCGAGCCCTTGGGCGTGGTGGCCAGGCATTCGCCCTCGCCGGTCGTCGACGCCATGGAGAAGGCTCTCGCCTATGCGCCGCCGTTCATCTACACCCACGTGACCGGCATCAAGTCACCGACCGGCGCCGAGGCCGAGGGATGGCTGATCTCGGTCGGTGGCACCCCGAAGGAGATGATGGCCCACAACCCGGAGTTCACCTACGCCCAGCTCCTCAAGGCCGCCGACATGGCACGCAAGCTCGGCGCGCAGGTGATGGGCCTGGGGGCGTTCACCAAGGTCGTCGGCGACGCCGGCGTGACCGTGGCCAAGAAGGCGTCGTTGCCGGTCACCACCGGCAACAGCTACAGCGCCTCCGGTGCGCTGTGGGCCGCCCACGAGGCGATCGACCAGCTCGGCATCGCCGAGGTCGACGAGGAGGGCCGGATCCGGGGCAAGGCGATGGTGGTCGGCGCCACCGGCGCGATCGGTTCGGTGTGCGCCCGGCTGCTGGCTCTGGCCAGCGACGAGCTCTGGCTGGTCTCGCCCGAGTCGGCCAAGCTGCTCGCCCTCAAGCACGAGATCGAGCAGGACAACCCGCGCGCCAAGCTCCACGTCGCCGCGACCCCCGGTGGCCATCTGAGGGAGATGGACGTGATCGTCACCGCCACCTCCGGCGCAGGCAAGCGCGTGCTGGACATCATGGCGGTCAAGCCGGGTTGTGTGATCACCGACGTGGCCCGGCCGCTGGACCTGTCCGCCGAGGACGTGGCCAAGCGGCCGGACGTGCTCGTCGTGGAGTCGGGCGAGATCGAGCTGCCGGGCGAGGTCAAGATGCGCAACATCGGGCTGCCGACGGGCGTGGTGTACGCCTGCATGGCCGAGACGGTGGTGCTGGCGCTCGAGGGTCGCTACGAGACGTTCACCGTCGGTCGCAACATCGAGTGGGAGAAGGTCAAGGAGATCTACCGCCTGGGCCTCAAGCACGGCATGAAGCTGGCCACCATCTCCGGCGTCAACGGGGTCTTCACTCCCGAGGACATCGCCGCGATCCGGGAGCTGGCGCTGGAGCGGCGGAAGGGGCTGGCAGTCCACTGACGCGGGCTACCGACGGCGGCAGGGCGAGGTCGGGGACGAGCTCGACCAGGAGCGCCCGGACCCGGACGTCGAGATCGGCCACGATGCGACGCACCGTCTCCGGGTCCTGCCCGCCTGGGTCGTCGACGGGCCAGTCGCGGTAGGTGACGCCCGGCACGTAGGGGCACGCCTCCCCACAGCCGAGGGTGATGGCCAGGTCGCTGGCGGCCACGGTGTCTCGCGTCAGCAGCTTCGGGTGCTCCCGTGACGTGTCCAGCCCCAGCTGCTCCAGCACCACGGCGACCTCGGGGTGGATGTGCTCGCCGGGCTGGGTTCCTGCCGACAGCGCGATGACCCGCCCCCCGGCGTAGTGCTCGGTCAGGAGGCGCGCGGCGACCGACCGGCCCCCGTTGCGCACGCACGCGTAGACCACCTGCGGCACTGCGCTCACGTCCTTGCTCCCGCGGAGACGACCTGGTCGGCGAAGAAGCGGCGGGCCCAGAGGCTGACGTAGACCAGTCCGACCAGCACCGGCACCTCGACCAGCGGACCGACGACGCCGGCCAGCGCCTGGCCGCTGGTGACACCGAAGACGGCGATGGCGACCGCGATCGCGAGCTCGAAGTTGTTGCCGGCGGCGGTGAAGGCCAGGGTGGTGGAACGTGCGTACCCCAGACCCAGGGCGCGGGAGACCAGGAGCCCGGTGGTCCACATCAGCGCGAAGTACACCACCAGGGGCACCGCGATCCTGGCGACGTCCCAGGGGTGGCTGGTGATCTCGTCCCCCTGGAGGGCGAACAGGAGGACGACGGTGAACAGCAGGCCGTAGAGCGCCCAGGGGCCCAGCCGCGGCAGGAACGTCGTCTCGTACCACTGACGTCCCCGTCGCCGTTCGCCGATGCGCCGCGTCAGGTAGCCGGCGGCCAGGGGTACCCCGAGGAACACCACGACGCTGCCGGCGATCTGCCACGCGGAGACCTCCAGACCGGTGGTCCCCAGTCCCAGCCAGCCCGGGAGCAGGTCGAGGTAGAACCAGCCGAGGACGCCGAACATCACGACCTGGAAGACCGAGTTCAGGGCCACCAGCACGGCGGCGGCCTCGCGGTCACCGCAGGCGAGGTCGTTCCAGATGATCACCATGGCGATGCAGCGGGCCAGCCCGACGATGATGAGACCGGTGCGGTACTCGGGGAGGTCGGGCAGGAACAGCCAGGCGAGGGTGAACATCACCGCAGGACCCACCAGCCAGTTCAACGTCACCGAGAGCACGAGCGTGCGGGTGTCCCGGGTGACCTCGCCGAGCTCGTCGTAGCGGACCTTGGCCAGCACCGGGTACATCATGACGAGAAGTCCGAGCGCGATGGGGAGCGAGACCGACCACACCTGCACGGCGTCGAGCGCCTCGCCGATGCCGGGGACCCAGCGTCCCAGCAGCAGACCGGTGACCATGGCCAGGCCGATCCACAACGGCAGGAACCGGTCCAGTCGCGACAACCCGCCGACGACGTCCTGTGCTCCGGATCTGGTCGGTCGCGTCGGGGTCGAGGTCATCGCGGGGCCAGCACGGTGCACAGCGCGGTGAGCGAGCCAGGCACGGTGGCGTACCAGATGTTGCGCCCCCGCCTCTGGGTGGTCACCAGCCCCGCGTCGGCGAGCACCTTGAGGTGATGGCTGACGGTGGGCTGGCTCCGGCCGATCGGCTCGACGAGGTCGCAGGCGCAGACCTCCCCCTGGTCGGCGTTGGCCAGCAGGGAGATCAGGCGCAGTCGCGCCGGGTCCGCAAGCGCCGCGAACTGCCGCGCCAAGGTCGCGGCGTCGGACTCCCCGAGCCGCTCGTGGGACAGGGGCGCACAGCAGGGTGCCGGCTCCAGCGGGAGCGGGGCAGCGACCTCGCGTGGTGGCATCGGACCTCCTGGGACGGCAGGACTATAGATTGACAGATATCGATAGATGGTGCCAACCTCTGTATCGACAACGATAGATGCGTCGTTGCTCCACGATCCAGGAGGCCCACCATGTCCCGTGTCCAGCTAGCGCTCAACGTCGACGACATCGAGGCTGCCACCGCGTTCTACGCCCGGCTGTTCGGCTGCGAGCCGGCCAAGACCCGGCCCGGGTACGCCAACTTCGCGGTGGCGGACCCGCCCCTCAAGCTCGTGCTGCTGGAGAACCCGGGGCAGGGCGGCACGCTCAACCACCTCGGTGTCGAGGTCGGCGACGTGGCGGCCGTCGACGCCGAGCGGGACCGGCTGGCAGCGCTCGGGGTGGCTCGCCTCGAGGACACCGGCACCTGCTGCTACGCCGCGCAGGACAAGTTCTGGGTGGACGGCCCCTCGGAGGGAGAGCGCTGGGAGATCTACACCGTCCTCGCCGACAGCGCGACGTTCTACGGCGACGAGCCGGCTGCGCCCCAGCAGGCCCACTGCTGCTGAGGCGCCCAGACGTGGGCGTCAGGTGTCAGCTGACGCGGCGCTCCTCCACGGTGTGCGTGGAGCGCCGGCGGCTGGCGATCAGGCCCAGGACGATCGAGGCGATGCCGGCGAGCAGCAGGATCATGCCGAGGGTCCAGTCCGCCACCGCAGGGATGTTGGGGATGACGTCCAGCAGGAAGATGAGGCCGAGGACGATGAGGAAGACGCCGGCTCCGAGTCCCATGAGTACTCCTTCGTTCGGGCGGCGCCGCGGCTCGGCACCGGGGTGATGGTCGCGGGAGCGACATCGGAGAAATACCCCAAAACGGAGTCGGGCAATCGTCCGAGTCGCCGGTCCCGTCCCTCAGGCGATGACAAGACCGCACGACGTCGACACCGCCTGCGGGCGTCGGGGGAGCCCCCGGATCCCCATCACCCGCCCGTCGGTCTCGAGCACGTGCGTCTGGAGCTTCAGCTCGGCGGTCTTCGCGAGGTCGCTCACCCAGGCTTGGAGGTGGATGACCTGGCCCTGTCGTTGCGCCGCGAACCACGGGCCGGGAACCCCGTCGGCCCAGAAGCGCATCCGAGCCGACGCCACGGGCTTGCGCACGCGGAGCCAGGTGCTCGAGCGCACGCCGAGGTCCGTCCGGTCGCACGAGGACCACGCCTGCCGAGGGTTGGTGAGGTGGACCGCCGCGCGGCCGGGTCGCGGTCGCGGGAGCGGCAGCACCGCGGGACGGTCACGGCCGAACATGTCGCAGAAGAGCAGGCGTCCCTCGTGGTTGCGCAGCCAGAAGCTGCTGCCGGGGACCGTGGACGTCAGCTGTCGCACGCCGTAGCGCACCTGGACCTGGCGAGGCCTTCCGTCGACGAACCGCTTGGTCGCGCAGCTGCGCAGCGCGGCCTTGCGCCCCAGCGCCCCGAGGTCGAGCTGGACGTCGGCCGGACGTGCCGACGCGCCGGGTGCTGCCTGAGCCGCCGGCCCGGCGAGCAGGCCCCCGGCCACCGCGAGCGCACTCGCCGTCGCCGCCAGCCACAGCCGGATCCTGCTCATCGGTGCCTCCCTGCGAGCGCCTCGGCGGCTCGGACTCCCGCCGACCGGTGTCGGCTCCCAGGTCGAACGCTAGGCGTCCGGACGCCGGGGAAGGCACAGAAAGTCACTAATACCGACATATGCCGCATAACGGGGGCGAAGAGCATGTCGATCGGGACCTTCAGCCTGGGCCGCGAGCGCGGGGGTCGACGCGGTCGTGCGGCCCGGCCCGGCAGCCCTCGGCAGGGGGCCACGCCGGCGACATTTCCGGTCCGCGGTGCTGGCCGCAACGGCGCCCGGTGTTGGTAAGGTGGGGCTTGCTTCGGATGTCGTCAGGTCCGGTCGGTGAATGGTTCGGCTGAGTTTGTTGGCACGAGACGCCCACCCGTTCGACGTCGCGTGTCGTCCCACGGGGTGCTGCTCGTCAAGTCCGGGGTGGGTCGCCGCAGTGGCGGTCCAGTATCCGAAAGAGGAGTAAGCGAGCATGGCTCAGGGCACCGTCAAGTGGTTCAACGCCGACAAGGGTTTCGGCTTCATCGCGCAGGAGGGCGGCGGCGACGACGTCTTCGTGCACTTCTCCGCGATCCAGATGCAGGGCTACAAGGCCCTGGATGAGAACCAGCGCGTCGAGTTCGAGGTCACCCAGGGTCCCAAGGGCCCCCAGGCTGAGAACGTTCGCGCCCTCTGACTTCCAGGACCGCAAGGTCCGAGACGATGGCTCCGGCACAGCCGGGGCCATCGTGTCGTTTTCGGGGTCGTCTTCGGGGTCGTCTTGGGGCCCGCGCCCGCCCTGGTGCTCCTCGGTGTTTGCCGAAGCAGAGCGTCGAGCATTGTGAGGGCATGGCACCCGCGAGCCCCGACGCCACACCGCGTCGAGGAAGACCAGCAGGCCACCCTGCCGACGACGAGCTGGACGTGCCCCTCGAGGACGCCGAGCAGATGGAAGAGGTCGAGCTGTTGTCGACCGTCATGATCGAGGCCGGGGCGACCGAGGGGAACCTGGACCAGCACGAGGTGGACCGGTTGCTCGGCGTCGACCAGGACGCCGAGAGCGAGCCGCCGGACGGTCAGCAGGAGGCCGGACGGTAAAGGATGGCGTCGGGCCGCGTGGCGCGTGCCGGAGATCACCCCGGACGATTAGTGGCCGCGTCGTGCTGGCCCTAGCATGTCCAACGGCTCTGACCCCGCTACGAGGAGAAGCTCGTGCCGCTACGGTTCCGTCCGGTCGACCAGACCTTCTACGACCTCTTCACCCAGCTGGCTCAGCGACTCGTCACGGGTGCAGAGGTGCTCAACGAGGTCTTCGCCGACGGCGTCGACCGCGAGGACGTCGGGCGGCGGATGCGCGAGGAGGAGCACCTCGCGGACGAGTCCACCCACGACATCATCAAGCGGGTGAACCGGACCTTCGTCACGCCGTTCGACCGCGAGGACATCTACTCCCTCGCCTCGGCCCTGGACGACGTCATGGACTACATGGAGGAGGCCGTCGACCTGGTCCTCCTCTACGACCTTCGCGAGCTTCCCGCCGAGCTCGCTGAGCAGGCGCAGATCATCCAGCGGTGTGCCGAGCTGACCGCGGAGTCGATGCCGCGACTGAAGACGATGAAGAACCTCGACGAGTTCTGGATCGAGATCAACCGGCTCGAGAACGCCGGCGACAAGGGCTACCGCAAGATCCTCGCGAAGCTCTTCAGCGGCGAGTTCGAGGCCCTCGAGGTGCTCAAGCTCAAGGACGTGGTCGACTCGCTGGAGGCGGCGGTCGACGCCTTCGAGACCGTCGCGAACGTCGTCGAGCAGATTTCGGTCAAGGAGTCCTGACCGGTGGATCTCGCGATCATCATCGCGGTCGTCGTGGTCGCGCTGGTCTTCGACTACACCAACGGCTTCCACGACGCCGCCAACGCGATCGCCACCTCGGTGTCGACCAAGGCACTGACGCCGCGGGTCGCCCTGGGGATGGCGGCGGTGATGAACTTCGTCGGCGCCTTCCTGGGGCAGGAGGTCGCCAACACCGTCGGCAAGGTCATCTCGCTGCCTCAGAGCACCCAAGGTCTGACCGTGGTGATGGCGGGACTGATCGGCGCGATCGTCTGGAACCTGCTGACCTGGTACTTCGGGCTCCCCTCCTCCTCCTCCCACGCCCTCATCGGAGGCCTCATGGGGGCGGGCATCGCGTTCGCGATCACCGACGGACAAAGCGGCGTCGTGCAGTGGGGGATCATCCTCGACAAGATCGTCATCCCCATGATCGCCTCGCCGCTGTTCGGCTTCGCGGCCGCGGCGCTGGTGATGATCGGGATCATGTGGATCTTCCGGCGGGCCAACCCCAGCCGGCTGAACCGCGGGTTCCGCCTGGCCCAGACGGTCAGTGCCGCGGCGATGGCGCTCGGGCACGGCCTGCAGGATGCCCAGAAGACGATGGGCGTGATCTTCCTCGCCCTGCTCACCGGCGGCTACGTCTCCTCCGAGGACAGCCTGCCCCTGTGGGTGATCTTCTCCGCGGCCGCGGCGATCTCGTTGGGCACCTATGCCGGTGGCTGGCGCATCATGCGGACCCTGGGCCGTCGGATCATCGACCTCGACCCGCCACGTGGCTTCGCCGCGGAGTCGGTGGCAGCGAGCGTGCTCTACACCACGGCCTTCGTCTTCGAGGCACCGATCTCGACCACCCACACCATCACCTCCTCGGTGATGGGCGTCGGCGCGACCAAGCGGCTGTCGGCGGTGCGATGGGGCGTGGCGCGCAACATCGTCGGCGCCTGGATCCTGACCTTCCCGGCAGCAGCAACGGTCGCGGCGGCCTGCTACTGGTTGCTGCTGCTGATCGGTCTTCCCTGACCGACCGCTCGGGGCCTCTGCGTCTGTTCTCAGGGCCTCTGTCGGGGCCTCTGCGTTGCTCAGCCGAAGCGTCCGGAGATGTAGTCCTCGGTGCGCTGGTCCCGAGGGGAGCGGAAGATGTTGCTGGTGAGGTCGTACTCCACCAGCAGACCCGTCCGGTTGCCCGTGCCCTCGTCGGCCAGGGCGGTGAAGAACGCGGTCCGGTCCGCGACCCGGGCTGCCTGCTGCATGTTGTGGGTCACGATGATGATCGTGTAGTCCTCGCGCAGCTCCATCATCAGGTCCTCGATGCGCGCGGTGGCGATCGGGTCCAGCGCCGAGCATGGCTCGTCCATGAGGATGACCTCGGGCTGCACCGCGATCGTCCGGGCGATGCAGAGCCGCTGCTGCTGCCCGCCGGAGAGGCCGTACGCCGAGTCCTTGAGCTTGTCCTTGACCTCGTCCCACAGCGCCGCCTTGGTCAGGCACTCCTCGACCCAGTCGTCCATGTTGCCGACCTTCATGCCGGTCACCTTGGGGCCGTAGGCGATGTTGTCGTAGATCGACTTGGGAAACGGGTTCGGCTTCTGGAAGACCATGCCGATGCGGCGCCGGACCTCGATCGGGTCGACGTCACGGTCGTAGATGTTCTTGCCGTGGTAGCGCACGTGGCCCTCGACGTGGGCGCCGTCGATGAGGTCGTTCATGCGGTTGAGGGACCGCAGCAGGGTCGACTTGCCGCACCCCGAGGGGCCGATGAGCGCGGTGATCTCATTGCGCCCGAAGTCCATGCTGACGCGGGTGACGGCACGGAAGTCGCCGTAGTGGACGCTGACGTGCTCGCAGGACATCACCGGGTCGGGCTGCGGCGGCAGCGATCGTTCCGCCTGGCTCGCGGTCATCGGGGTCTCCTGGGAGGGGCGGCTGGTCGTGAAGGTCGACATGGGGTCACCAACGCTTCTGGTAGCGGTTGCGGATCAGGATCGCGACGGCGTTCATCATCAGCAGCAGCCCCAGCATCACGATGATCGCAGCCGAGGCGGCCTGATGGAACGGGGCCTGCGGTTGCTGCGCCCAGTTGAAGATCTGGATCGGCAGTACGGTGAAGCCGGACATCAGGCCGTCGGGGTCGTAGGTGACGAAGACCAGGCCGCCGAGGAGCAGCAGCGGTGCGGCCTCGCCGATGGCGCGCGACAGCGCCAGGATGGAACCCGTGGCGATGCCGGGCACCGCCGAGGGGAGCACCTGCCGCCAGACCGTCTGCAGCGGTGTGGCGCCCAGCGCCAGCGAGCCGTCGCGGATCTCGCGCGGCACGGCGCGCACCGCCTCGCGCGTGGCGATGATGATGACGGGGAGGACGAGCAGCGCCAGCGCGATGGCGCCGCTGAGCACCACCCGGCGGGGGAAGCCGATGCTGAGGGCGAGTCCCGCTGTGAGCAGGCCGTACACGATCGCCGGCACGGCAGCGAGGTTGCTGATGTTGACCTCGATGAGCCGGTTGTACCACTTCTTGGGGTCGGCGAACTCCTCGAGGTAGACGCCTGCGGCCACTCCCAGGGGCACGGCCATGAGCGCGGTGAAGGCGATCACCCACGCCGACCCCAGGATCGCTGCCCGGGCCCCCGCGGTCTCGGGGCTGAGCCGCGAGGAGTAGTTGGTGAACAGCTCGGGGTCGAGGCGCACCATGCCCTCCAGGAACGAGTCGACCAGCAGCACCACCAGGGTGAGCACGGAGAACGCGAGCGCGAACCAGAGCGCGATAAGGAAGCCGATCGAGGCGGCGCTGCGGTCACCGGCCCGTTGGGCGCGGAGCCGCGGGGTGGTGGTCGGCGAGCTGGGGTCGGAGGTCAGGGCGGTCATCAGTAGGCCTCCCGGAAGCGTCGGACCACGGCCGCCGCGATCAGGTTGAACACCAACGTGATCACGAAAAGGAGGAGCCCGACCGCGAACAGGGTGTTGTAGCCGAGGGAGCCCGGAGTGCTCTCTCCGGTCGCGGTCTGCGCGATGAAGCCGGTCATGGTCTGGCCCTCGGCCAGCGGAGAGCCGACGAGCTGGGCACGGGTGCCGGCAGCCAGGGCGACGATCATGGTCTCGCCGACCGCCCGCGACAGCCCGAGGACGATCGAGGCCGTGATGCCGGAGATCGCCGCCGGGAAGACCACCCGGGTCGTGGTGCGCATCTTGTTGGCGCCCAGCGCCAGTGACCCCTGTCGCAGCGACTGGGGGACCGCCGACATCGCGTCCTCGGACAACGAGGCCACGGTCGGGATGATCATGACGCCGAGCACGAGGCCCGCCGCCAGCACGCTGAAGGTGCCCACGTCGACGTGGAGCAGGTCCCTGAGCACGGTGGGGGCGACGAAGTACAGCGCGAAGTAGCCGTAGACCACCGAGGGGATGCCGGCGAGCACCTCCAGCACCGGCTTGAGCACCTTGCGGGTGCGGGCGCCGGCGTACTCCGACAGGTAGACCGCTGCGCCCAGCCCGAAGGGCACCGCGATGAGCAGGCCGATGAACGTCGTCCACAGCGTGCCGGTCAGCAGCGGGAGCACTCCGAAGTCGGAGTTGGAGAAGGTCGGAGCCCAGCGGGTACCGGTGAGGAAGTCCCACAGCCGGACCTCCCGGAGGAACTCCAGGGCCGGGAAGAGCAGCGAGAGGAAGATCGCCACGGTGATGCCGATGGTGAGCAGGGCCGAGCCGACCAGCGTCGCGTAGACGACCTTCTCCACCGGGCGTTTGCGTCCGGTGGAGAGGAAGGCGGGGTCCCCCGGTGGTCCGTCGAAGGTGCCCGGACGGGGGCCCCGCCGTGTGGCGGGGCCCCCGGGCGTCGTCGTGCTGCTCACGTGTGCGTCTTCCTCCCGCGGGGGTGACGGTGTGCTGCGGTCAGCTCTGGAGCTTCTCGGCCTGGGTCTCGAGCTCGCCCTGCTGCTCCTCGTTGAGCGGGATGTACTGCGCTGCCTCGCCGATCTGGGCGACGTTGGCGACGTAGAAGTCGACGAAGGCCGACACCTGCTCCTTGTTCGCGTAGGACTTGTTGTTGACGTAGATGAAGAGCGGGCGAGCCAGCGGGGTGTAGCTGCCGTCCTGTGCGGTCTCCGCCGACGGTGCCACGCACCCGTCGCCGCTGTCGATCTCGACCGCCTTGAGCGAGTCGGCGTTCTCCTCGAAGTAGGTGTAGCCGAAGTAGCCGAGCGCGTTCGTGTCGCCGGCCACCCCGCTGACCAGGGTGTTGTCGTCCTCGGAGGCGTTGTAGTCGGAGCGGCTCGCGCCCTCCTCGCCGGCGATCTCGTCGGTGAAGTAGTCGAACGTGCCCGAGTCGGTGCCGGGGCCGAAGAGCGCGATCTTCTCGTTCGGGAACTCCGGGTTCACCTGGTCCCACGTGGTGACCTTGCCTTCGGCGCTCGGCTCCCAGAGCGTCTTCAGCTCCTCGGTGGTGAGGCAGGTGATGAAGTCGTTGTCCTTGGCGACCACGACGGTGATGGCGTCGGTGGCGACCTCGAGGTCGGTGTACTTCACGCCGTTGTCCTGGCAGATCGGCGCCTCGTCGTCGTCCTTGATCGGCCGCGAGGCGTCGGAGATGTCGGTGTCGCCCTTGCAGAACTTCTCGAATCCGCCACCGGTTCCGGAGGTCCCGACGGAGACGTTGACGTCGGGGGCCTCTTCGAGGAACAGCTCGCCGGCCGCGGAGGTCAGCGGCTCGACGGTCGACGAACCGTCGACGACGACCTCGCCACTGACCCCGCCCTCGGCGGAGGGGCCATTGTTGCCGCCGCACGCGGCCAGGCCCATCGTGAGGGCCAGAGCTGCCGGTGCGGCGGCAGCGACCTTGGCGGTGCGGAGGGAAACCGTGCGTCGCTTCACGTGGAGACGACCTTCCGTGTCGTGGGGCCGCCGTGTGGCGGCGTGGAATCCAACGCTGCTGACGCTAGGAAGCCGGAGTGAACCGGTCCGTCAGGGCGGGTGAACGCACGGTGAACACCGCGGGTCCAGCGGGCGGGCGGCAGTGGCTCGGGTCACCTTCGTGCTGCTCGGAGGTCCCCTGAGCGTCCACGACCGAGCACTAGGAGGGCTCGACGGAGGGTGGCGGCAGGTACTCCGCGGCGACGAAGCGACCGCGACGGAGGTGCAGCACCACACCTCCCCCCTTCTGCAGCGGGGTCGCGGCAAGGCCGAGGGCACGCATCATCGACGGCAGCACCGGCCGGTGTCCGCAGACCACCGCTCCTCCGACTCGTCCGAGGAGACCGGTCATCACCTCCAGGACCGAGTCGTCACTGGCCCCCTCCTCGGTCAGTGCGTCGGTCAGCCTCAGCCGTTGCCCGGCGGCCTCGGCGTAGGGCACCGACGGTGGCGGCGCACCGTTCGCTGCTGGAGGAGACCACGCGCCGTACGCCGTAGGCCCCGAGGACCGGGACGAGTGCGTCTGCCTGTTGCCCGCCCGCCACGCTCAGCGGACGGGCGCGGTCGTTGCCCTGCCAGTCGCCGCGGGGGTGGGCCAGAGCGTGACGGAGCACGACCAGTGGCTGGGTGGGGCGACGGTACGGCCGGGCTTCGTCGAGCAGCTCCACATCACGGTCGTAGTCGAGCAGACGCCTCGCCTTGAGCAGCGGGACCCAGCGGACCTCGTCGATCTCGGCGTTCGGCCGGTAGCGCGAGACGTCGTCGTCACCGAGGCACCAGCCGACCCAGTAGTGGACGACCTTGGCGCGAACCGTCCCGTCTCCGACGAGGTAGACCTGAAGGGGCAGTGGTGGTCCCAACCGGACCTGGAGCCCGGTCTCCTCCTCGACCTCCCGCACCGCGGCAGCGCGGGGGTCCTCGTCCGGGTCGAGCTTGCCCTTCGGGAAGGACCAGTCGTCGTACTTGGGGCGATGGACGAGCAGGACCTCGGTCGTGCTGCCCTCGCGCCGCAGGGTCACCGTCCCCGCCGCGGTGACCAGGTCGCGATCCGCCATGCGGGCTAGTCTCACACCCATGTCCTCCGGCGCCGCGACCCAGGGCGGTCCCGGATCGCGGAGGGCGTGGCCGCCGGGTCGCGGCGGTCGCGGCACCGGCGTTGGCGCTGCTCCTCGTCGTCGCCGGCGCGGCGTGGTGGGTCTCCCGCGGACCCGCTGGCGCGATGGCCGAGGCGGTCGGCACCCTGCCTGACGACACCCTGCGGACCACCTTCACCGACTGGGCGCAGGTGCGCGACGCGCTCGACGTCCCCGCAGTGGAGGAGGCCCGCGACCCGCAGGTTGTCGACGACTTCCTCGACGCGGCCTACGACGCCGACATGATCACCGGCTCCACGATGATCGACGTGATCGTCGCGCTGGCAACCGTCTTCGGCTACGGCCCCTCGCAGGTGGAGTGGGAGGTCTACGGCCCGGCCCGACGAGGGGAGCGTGGACGTGCTCAGAATGGCGGACGAGGTCGACTTCGACGAGATCTCGGACAACCTCGAAGCGGTGGGCTACGACGTGCCCGCAGAGGACGACGACGTGTGGCGTGGCACCTCCGACCTGGTGGTGGAGTTCGAGGTGCCGATGAGCACGTTGCAGATCAACGTGCTGCTGCTGCGCGACGAACGGCTGATCCTCACCTCCGACAGTGCGGACTACCTCGAAGACGTCCGCGGGGTGATCGCGGGGGACGCGTCCTCGCTGCGGGAGGTGGACGGCACCGACGACCTGGTCGGCTCGGTCGAGCACCCGGTCTCGGCTCAGCTGTGGTCGAAGGACTTCGCGTGCGAGGACCTGGCGATGTCGCAGTCGGACCCCGGCGACGCGACCGAAGGTGCTCGTCTGGTCGAGGAAGCCGGCGGGGTGCACAGCCTCGACGGCCTCCTGCTCGCGCGCCTGGACGCCGAGGCGGCCGTCATCGCGATGTGGTTCGCATCGGAGGAGGACGCCGGCGACGACCTGCAGCCGCGGACGGACCTGGCGCGAGGTCCTGCGCCGGGCCAGGGCGGTGACTTCACGGAACGGTTCACGGTCGAGGAGTCGGTGGTCGAGGGTCGGCTGGTGAGGATGCAGGTCACCCCGGAGACGGACACGCTCATGGGAGACCTGGGGCAGGGTCCGGTGCTCTTCGCCGCCTGCTGAGGATCCGCGGCTCCAGCGGTCGCTCGGGCGCGGCTCTTCCGGCACCACAGGCCCGCCAGGACCGGCCCGCCCGCCGGGGACTGCGACCCGCAGGGTAGAACGGCGGCATGGAGCGTATGGACCTGATCGCCGGACCACCCCCCACCCATCTGCCCGAGGACCCCGCGGATGACGAGCTCGCCCGAGGGGACGCCCCGGCCGACGTGGTCCGTCGCCACCCCGAGTCCCCGTCGGCCTGGGCGGCGCTGGCAGCGCTCGCCGAGGCCGAGGAGGCTGACGACGTGGCGGTCTACGCCTATGCCCGGGTGGGCTATCACCGGTCGCTGGACCGGCTGCGGCGCAACGGCTGGAAGGGCCATGGTCCGGTGCCCTGGGAGCACCAGCCCAACCGCGGCTTCCTGTGCAGCCTGGCCACCCTGAGCCGAGCCGCCGACCGCATCGGGGAGACCGCCGAGGCGCAGCGTTGTGCCGACTTCCTTCGCGACTCGAGCGAGACCGGCTACACCGAGCTCATGGCCTGAGAGCCGTGGCGGCGGGCACGGCGGCCCTGCTTCGACCGGCCGGCTGCTTCGACCGGGGCTGCTTCGACCGGGCTGAGCCGACGCGGGTTCAGCCGGCGGCCACGGTCGGGCGGGCCGGGATGAACATTGAGACCGCGCCCGGGCGCAGCTCCCACTGCATGCAGGTGTAGGGCCCGTCGACCTCCCCGTCGGCGCTGACGTAGAAGCCGTCTCCTTCGACCCTGGCCTTGCCTCCGGTGACCCGGGAGACCTCCCGCATCAGGTGGTGGCTGCCCCCGCGGAGCCGGAGCATGTACAGCACCCGCGAGACCGGCCCGGCGGCGCGGGAGAGGATGACGACCAGCTTGCCGCTCTCGGGGTCGGCACCCGGCACCAGCACGGTGCCGCCGCCGACGTGGGAGCCGTTGCCGATGGCCACCTGCGCGATGCGTCCCCGCGGCGCGAGGTCGGTGTCGTCGACCGTGACGGTGGCGTGGATGAAGTCGGGGCGCACACTGGCTGCCAGCGCGCCGGTCACGTAGCCGAGGCGCCCGAGCCCGAGCTTGCCGAAGCGCGGCTTCCACTTCTCGGCCTTGCGGCTGGCGTCCGCGCCGACGCCGAGGTGGACGTTGTTGACGATGACGCGGCCCGCGTCGTCGACGATCAGGTCGACCGGGACCAGGTGGCCCTCGGAGATCACCCGCGCAGCCCCTTCGCTGTCCAGGGGGATCCCCACCCCGCGCGCGAAGTCGTTGCCTGTCCCCAACGGGATCAGCCCGAGCCGCGCCTTGCCGAGCAGGTCGAGGTCGAACAGCGCATTGACGACGGCGTGGAGGCTCCCGTCACCGCCGGCGACCACGATGGGGCGCTCCTCTGCCTGACGGAGGGCCTCGGCCAGCTCGTCCTCGTCGGAGGTCACCACCTGCTCCACGTCGTAGTCGGCCAGCAGGATGTCGACGGCGGCGATGAGGGCCTGCTCCTCGTGGGTGCCCGCTGCTGCGTTGCTGATGAGCAGTAGTCCCTCCACGTGATGATTATGGAGGGCGGCCCTCGGCGGTGTTAGCGTTGGGTCGCAAGAGCCCCAGGTGCCAGTGCGCCGGGGCTTGAGTCGTGTGGGGGTGACAGCCCCCAGCGATCCAGCCCCGAAGATCCAGTGGAGTTGACAACATGCCAGCGATCGTCGTCCTCGGCGCCCAGTGGGGTGACGAGGGCAAGGGCAAGGCCACGGACCTGCTGGGCTCGGGCATCGACTACTGCGTCCGGTACCAGGGCGGCAACAACGCGGGCCACACCATCGTGGTCGACGGGGAGAAGTTCGCCACCCACCTGCTGCCCAGTGGGGTCCTCACCCCCGGCTGCACCCCCGTGATCAGCAACGGAGTGGTGATGGACGCGCGGGTGCTGTTCACCGAGATCGACGGCCTCGTGGGACGGGGGGTCGATGCCACGCGGCTCCTGGTCTCGGCCAACGCACACCTGATCACCAGCTACCACACCGAGATCGACAAGGTCACCGAGCGCTTCCTCGGCAAGAGCAAGATCGGCACCACCGGTCGAGGGATCGGCCCGGCCTACGCCGACAAGATCAACCGCGTCGGCGTCCGCGTCGCCGACGTCTTCGACGAGGGGATTCTCGCCGCCAAGATCGAGGCGGCTCTCGAGGCGAAGAACCACCTCCTGGTCAAGGTCTACAACCGGCGCGCGATCAGCGTCGAGGAGATCCTGGACGAGATCGGCGAGTACGCCGACCGGCTGCGGCCGATGGTCGCGGACACCTCACTGGTCCTCAACGAGGCGCTCGACCGCGGCGAGACCGTGCTCTTCGAGGGCGCTCAGGCGACGATGCTGGACGTCGACCACGGCACCTATCCGTTCGTCACCTCCTCGAACCCGATCGCCGGTGGCGTCGGCCCCGGGGCAGGCATCGGGCCCCGTCGCATCGACCGCATCATCGGGGTCGTCAAGGCCTACACCACCCGGGTCGGGTCGGGGCCCTTCCCGACCGAGCTGCACGACGAGGACGGCGAGCGGCTGCGGGAGGTGGGTGCGGAGTTCGGCACCACGACCGGGCGTCCGCGCCGGTGCGGCTGGTACGACGCCGTGATCGCCCGCTACGCCGCTCGGGTGAACGGGTTGACCGAGTTCTTCCTCACCAAGCTCGACTGCCTCGGGGAGTGGGACGAGATCCCGGTCTGCGTGGCCTACGAGATCGACGGCGAGCGCGTCGAGCAGATGCCGATGACCCAGACGGACTTCCACCACGCGACTCCGATCTACGAGATGCTGCCGGGCTGGCGCTCGGACATCTCGGGGTGCCGGACCTTCGAGGAGCTGCCGACCAACGCCCAGGCCTACGTGCGCCGGCTGGAGGAGCTCTCGGGTGCGCCGTTCTGGGGCATCGGAGTGGGGCCGGGACGCGAGCAGAGCATCACCTTGGCGTGAGCCGGCTGCCCCACCTGGCTCCTCTGGTGGCTTCCGGCCGTAGGGGATCAGGCCGTGAGGGCCTCTCGCAGGATGCTGGACAGCTTCGCGGTGTCGGTCTTGGAGACGCATGCCCGCACGCCGAGGTCGCGGGCGCGCTGCGTCACGACCTCGTCGAGGTGGGCCGAGAAGAGAACCACGACCTGCTCCGGGTGGTGCCGCAGGATCTGCTCGGCCGCCTCGAGTCCGGTCAGCTTCGGCATCCGGTTGTCCAGCAGCACCACCGACGGCACCGGCGGAGGGTGGAGCTCCTCGTACTGGGCGACGGCCTGGGCGCCGTCCGCGGCCTCGCCGACGATGTCGAACCCGTCCATCTCCAGGAAGATCCGGGCGAGCTCGCGAACGTCGGGCTCGTCGTCGGCGACGAGCACGGTCGGTCGAGACGAGGGCATCATGGTGCCGACATCCTACGAGTATCGGCAGTGACGGACGGCAGCTCCACCACGAAGCGGGTGGGTCCTCCCGGCGAGCTCTCGGCCCAGATCCGCCCGTCGTGGGCCTCGACGATGCGACGCGAGATGTAGAGCCCGAGCCCGGTGCCGGAGACGCTGCCTTCGCGCCCGCGCACGAACTTCTCGAAGATCCGCTCCAGCTGGTCGGGCTCGATCCCGCTGCCACGGTCCTCGACCGTGATCCGCGCGGTGCCGGCCTCCTGGGTCAACGTCAGCTGCACCGGGGAGTCCGGGGGGGCGTTCTTGCGCGCGTTGTCGAGGAGGTTGGCCAGCACCTGCTGGATCCGGTCGGCATCGGCGTCCGCCACGACGGGTTGGTCCGGCAGGGTCAGCGCGATGGCGCCGGGACCGGGGGTGAAGCCGTCGGCGGCCATCCGCAGCTCCTCGACCAGGTCGATCTGGTGCCGCACGTACCCGAAGCGCCCGGACTCGATGCTGTCGATGTCGAGAACGTCACGGGTCATGGCCTGCAGCCGCCGGGCGTTGGTGAACGCTCGTCGCACCGCGTGGTGGCGCTCCTCGTCGGTCATCGCCTCCCAGTGGTCGAGGCTGGTCTGGAGGAATCCGAGCACCCCCGAGACCGGGGTCCTCAGCTCGTGAGAGACCACGGAGATGAACTCCTCCTGCGATCGGGTGAGCTCGAGCAGCCGCCGTCGTTCCTCGCGGGCCTGCCGCAGCCGGCGCGCCAGCAGCACGGTCAGCAGCAGGCCGATCGCCAGCAGCACGAGCACGAGGATGAGACCGACGTTCTGGAGCGGGCCGGCGAGCGGCTCGGCGAACTCCTCCTGATCCTGCGCGAAGACCACCTTCCAGCCCACGGTGGGCACTGACGCGCTGACCACGAGGTCGTCCCCGACCACGTGACGGCCCTCGGAGAGGGTGAGCAGCCGGGGGTCGTCCACGGGCTCGCCGAGGCCGCTGGAGAGCGTGGTCGCCACGACCCGACCCTGGCTGTCGATGAACCGCCAGCTGTCGGTGTCGGCGCCGGTGTCGGCGAGGCTCTGGATCTCCTTGCTGAAGGCGGACTCGGCGGTCAGGGCGGCCTCGAACACGAAGGCTCCCCGCAGGCTCGTCGGCCGATCGCCTCGGATGGCGACGGCGAAGGCGTAGGTCGGCAGCTCGCTGGTGACTCCTTGTGGCGCCACGGGCAGGACGACGGCAGGGGCCTGTTTCAGAGCCTTCTCGGCCTCGGCCCAACCGGGGGGGTCGTAGGTCGACCCGAGCTGTCCGGGGCGTAGCAGGGTTCCGTTGACGATCCTGTCCTGTCCGTCGATGAGGAAGATCCCGGACTCGGCCTCGGGGTCGATGGAGAAGGTCTCCAACGTGGCCGCGTCGGCGGGGTTGCTCATCGTCAGCTCCCACGGGCGGGCACCCAGGCCGGCCAGTGACTCGATGCTGGACTGGACGCGGGCGTCGAAGCTCTGGGCCGTGGTCTGCACCTGGGCGACCTTGGCGTCCTCGAGGGCGCGGGTGCCGTCGGCCTCTGCGCTGCGCAGCAGCACCACGACAACGACCGCCACCAGCAGCACGGACAGGCCGGCAGCCGCCGGCACCAGGTGGTCACGACGCCTCATCGGACTCTCCTTCACGTGGTCCTGCCAGAGGGGGTCCTGCCGCAGGGGGTCCTGCCGCAGGGGGTCCGGCCGGAGGTGGGGAGGCGAGGGGGTAGGAGACCGCGAACCTGGCGCCTCCGCTCGGAGAGGTGGCCACCGACACCTCGCCGCCCATGCTGGCGGCGAACTCCCCGACGATGGCCAGCCCGAGCCCGGCTCCCCGGGTGTTGACCACGGCGTCCCCCGCTCCCCGGAAGAAGCGGCTGAACACGTGGGGTCGATCCTCGACGGGCACGCCAGGGCCCTCGTCGTCGACGAGCAGGACCGCGCGGCCCTCCTGGCCCACCACGCGGACCCAGATCGTGGTGCCGGCGGGGGAGTACTTGCTCGCGTTGCCCACCAGGTTGGTCAGCACTCGCTCCACGGCGTGCGCGGAACCGAGGACGCGCAGGCCGGGGGTGAGTTGAGGTGTCACCGTGTGCTCGGCCGCCAGGTCCGGGTGCTGGTCGAGGATGAGCTCCACCGCCACCCCGAGGTCCAGCAGGGTCTGCTCGGAGTTCGGGCCGACACCGCGTTCGAGCCGGGAGAAGTCGAGCAGGTTCTCCACCAGCGCACTGAGCTGCTGGGCGTTGGCGTCGAGACGTTCGGCGTAGGTGCGGATCTCCTCCGGACTCAGCTGGGCGCTCCGTTTGGACAGCAGCTGCGCGAAGCCGCTCATCACCCCCACCGGGGTACGCAGCTCGTGGGAGGCGGTTGCCAGGAAGACGGTCTTGAGCTCGTCGACCGACCGCATCCGTTGCAGCGCCTCGCGCTGTCGGGCGAAGGCCTCTGCGTTGGCCAGCGCGGAGGTCAGGGTCTCGGCCACGGCGCCCAGGGTGGCGACCTCGTGGCGCCCCAGGTCGCGACCGGCCAGCACGCTCAGCCGCGCAACCGTGCGGCCGCCGCGGGTGAGCAGCAACGAGACCGACTCACCGGCTGCGACGGCCGCCGGAAGACCGGACGTCGGTGCGGGTGGAGCTGGTGCCTCCCCGGACTCGAAGAAGGGGCGCTCGCCCCGCTCCGTCGGCGTGCTGAGACGGAGCCCGCGCAGCCCGAGCGCGTCTCGCAGCTGGGTGCTGAATGCCGGCAGGACGTCGGCGAGGTCGAGGCTCCGCTGGGCGACGGAGGCGAGCCCCGCCGTCGTGGCGTTCTGCTGCCGGAGCCGGCGCAGCTCCTCAGCGGTACGCGCGCCGGCCTTGGAACGGATCAGGGCGAGGCCGCCGGCGGCGATACCGGCCAGGAACAGGGCCGCGGCCACCGTCCACGCCGGTGCCGGCACCCCGGGGCGCTGGGTCCACACCGTCACCGTCCAGTCCGGGGCGAGCAGGGGCGACAGCTCCACCGCGTACGACGCCGCCCCGGGAGGGGCGCTCCCCGGCACGCCGGCCACGTCCCGTTCGGGTCCGGTGACGACGACCCCGCCCTCCTGCGG
Source organism: uncultured Actinomycetota bacterium (assembly GCA_963801135.1). GTDB lineage: Bacteria > Actinomycetota > Actinomycetes > Propionibacteriales > Nocardioidaceae > Marmoricola_A. The sequence goes on from CAWDDN010000008.1 coordinate 28,350, forward strand.
GCGGGTCCGGGTCACGGTGGCCTCCAGGTCGAGGGGAGCGACGTACAGCCCGGTGACGGTCTCCCTCCGCTCCGCCACCGACTGCGGTCGTCGACCGCGCTCATAGGTGGCCGCCACCACGACGCCGGTGTCGTCGAGCAGGGCCTCGCCGGTGTCGCGTGCCCGCACCGCGGTGTCGAGCGGCACACCGGCGGCCTGGGCTCGGTCGAAGGGGATGGGGCGTGTGACCGACCGGGCCTGGGCAGCGGCCTCGTTGAGCGAGCTCCGCAGGCTGAGAGCGACCACCGGGACGGCGTCGGCAGCCGCCGCACGTGTCGCGGCGTCCGCCTCGAGGTCGGCGTTGCTGCGAGCGGTCAGGACCACGGCGATCCCGGCGACGATGCCGAGAAGAACCAGTGTCGCGGCCACCGCGCGGTGCGCTCCGTCGACTCGCCTCATCCGGCCACCGCGGCTCGGAGCGTGCGGAGGTTCCCCTTCGCGAGGAACGGGACTCCCAGCCTCGACGCGCGGGACCGCAGCCGCGGGGACTGGTAGTTGCTGTAGATGACGATGCGGACGGGGGCGCCGGCGGCGACCAGCTCTTCGGCCAGCTCCAGCCCGGTCCGGCCGGGCGGCATCCGGTGGTCGAGGACCAGCACGTCGGGCGAGAGCTCGTCGACCAGCCGATGCGCCGTGGCGGCATCGCCGACGCCGTGCACCTCGTGCCCCTCCAGCCGCAGGTCGGTGAGTGGCCAGATCAAGGGCGTCGGGATCGTTGTCGGCGACCACGACACGCACTAGTCCCACCTCCCTGGCACCCAGCACACACCCACCACGCCCCAGCCTCATCTTGGCAGCCACGAGGGCGTCCCGGGGAGGGTTCTGGCCCAATTGCGACGATGGTTCTTTCCAGCGCCCAGGTGGGTGCCGTCTAGGCTGCGGTCCGTGAAGACGCTCGTGATCGGCACGGGGGGCCGCGAGCACGCGCTCGTCCTCGCCCTCGCTCGCGACCCCGAGGTCGCCGAGGTCCACGCCGCGCCCGGCAACCCGGGCATGGCCGCGGCGGCGACGCTGCACCCCGTCGACCCGATGGACGGCGCGGCGGTCGCGTCGCTGGCCCGCGAGGTCGGCGCCGACCTGGTGGTGGTCGGACCGGAGGCGCCGCTCGTCGCCGGCGTGGCCGACGCGGTCCGAGAGGCGGGTGTCTCGTGCTTCGGCCCCACGCGGGAGGCGGCTGCCCTCGAGGGCTCGAAGGCCTTCGCCAAGGACGTGATGGCCGCTGCCGACGTGCCGACGGCCCTGGCCCGGGTGTGCCAGACCTCCGCCGAGGCCGAGGAGGCGCTCGACGCGTTCGGGGCGCCGTACGTGGTCAAGGACGACGGCCTCGCCGCCGGCAAGGGGGTCGTGGTCACCGACGACCGCGCCGCGGCCCTGGACCACGCCAGGTCCTGCGAGCGCGTGGTCATCGAGGAGTACCTCGACGGGCCGGAGGTCAGCCTCTTCGCCATCACCGACGGCCGGACCGTCTATCCGTTGCAGCCCGCCCAGGACTTCAAGCGCGCCCTCAACGGGGACGCCGGCCCCAACACCGGCGGCATGGGGGCCTACACGCCGTTGCCGTGGGCGCCCGACGGGTTGGTCGAGGAGGTCCGCGACCGGGTGCTGGTGCCCACAGTGCGCGAGATGGAGCACCGCGGGATCCCCTTCGCGGGACTGCTGTACGCCGGACTGGCGCTGACCCGCCGCGGCGTGCGGGTGGTGGAGTTCAACGCACGCTTCGGCGACCCCGAGACCCAGGCCCTGCTGCAGCGCCTGGACTCCCCGCTGGGGACGCTGCTGAAGGCCGCGGCCGACGGGCGCCTCGACGAGGCCGAACCGCCGCGGTGGCGGGGCGGCGCCGCCGTCGCGGTCGTGATGTCCGCCGAGGGCTATCCGGAGTCGCCGCGCAAGGGTGACGAGATCAGCGGCGTCGCGGCGGCGGGGTCGCTCGACGGTGTCGACGTCATCCACGCCGGCACCGCGCTGCGCGGTGACATCCTGGTCACCGCCGGGGGCCGGGTGCTGGCCGTGACAGCCGTCGGCGACGACGTGTCCGACGCGCGCCGCCGCGCGTACGAAGGGGTGAGCCGGATCCACTTCGCAGGTGCCCACCACCGCACCGACATCGCGGATCTCGACCACCGCGGCCACCAGGCCGGCAGCGCCGATCGGAGGCACCCGTGAGCGTCCCCAACGTCCTGGCGACGCGGTACGCCGCCGCCGACCTGGTCCGGATCTGGTCGCCTGAGCACAAGGTGGTGCTGGAGCGCCACCTCTGGCTCGCCGTGCTCCGGGCGCAGCGCGACCTCGGGGTCCAGGTGCCCGACGGCGTCCTCGAGGACTACGAACGGGTCCTCGAGGACGTGGACCTCGCCAGCATCGCGGCACGGGAACGGGTCACCCGCCACGACGTCAAGGCGCGGATCGAGGAGTTCTGCGCCCTGGCCGGCCACGAGCACGTGCACAAGGGCATGACCTCGCGCGACCTCACCGAGAACGTCGAGCAGCTCCAGGTGCGGTCCAGCCTGCTGCTGGTGCGGGACCGGGCGGTGGCCTCGTTGACCCGGCTCGCCCGGCTGGCCGCCGAGCACCAGAGCACCGTCATGGCGGGCCGGTCGCACAACGTGGCCGCCCAGGCCACCACCCTCGGCAAGCGGTTCGCCACCACCGCCGACGAGATGCTGGTGGCGGTCGAGCGGCTCGAGGAGCTGATCGCCCGCTACCCGCTGCGCGGCATCAAGGGGCCCATGGGGACCTCGCAGGACATGCTCGACCTGCTCGGCGGCGACGAGGACCGGCTGGCCGAGCTGGAGACCCGGGTCGCCGCCCACCTGGGCTTCGAGCGCGTGTTGACCAGCGTCGGGCAGGTCTATCCGCGCTCCCTGGACCTGGACGTCGTCTCGGCCCTGGTGCAGCTGGTCTCCGCGCCCTCCAACCTGGCCACCACGGTGCGGCTGATGGCCGGCAACGAGCTGGTCACCGAGGGCTTCAAGGAGGGGCAGGTGGGCTCCAGCGCGATGCCGCACAAGATGAACACCCGCTCCTGCGAGCGGGTCAACGGACTGGCTGTGGTGCTGCGCGGCCACCTGTCGATGGTCTCCGAGCTCGCCGGCGACCAGTGGAACGAAGGCGACGTCTCCTGCTCCGTGGTGCGCCGGGTGGCCCTGCCCGACGCGTTCTTCGCCACCGACGGCCTCTTCCAGACCTTCCTCACGGTGCTCGACGAGTTCGGTGCCTTCCCGGCGGTCATTCAGCGCGAGCTGGACCGCTACCTGCCGTTCCTGTCCACCACGAAGGTGCTCATGGCGGCGGTACGGCAGGGCGTGGGGCGCGAGACCGCGCACGAGGCGATCAAGCAGGCCGCGGTGGCCGTCGCCCTCGACATGCGCGCCGGGCAGACCGAGAACGACCTCTTCGACCGGTTGGGCGCCGACCCTCAGCTCGGCTTGAGCCGTGACGACCTCGCCGACCTCGTCGCGGAGCCGATCGAGTTCACCGGGGCCGCACGCGCCCAGGTCGCCGAGGTCGTGGCGCGGGTCGAGGCGCTGGCAGCCCGGTTCCCTGACGCCGTGGCGTACTCCCCGGGCGAGATCCTCTGAGGGGGATGGGGGATGGGTCCGGCTAGCGTGGATCCGTGCGCCTGTTCACCGCCGTGGTCCCGCCCGACGACGTGGTGGAGGACCTCGACGAATTCCTGGCCCCCCGCCGGGAGAGCGCCGAGTTCCGGTGGACACTGCCGTCGAGTTGGCACCTCACCCTCGGCTTCATGCCCCAGGTCGAGGAGCGCCGGCTCGACGACCTGGCCGAACGCCTGACCAGGGCAGGCCGCCGCCGGCGGCCCTTCGCGCTGGGTCTGGCCGGCGGTGGCGCCTTCCCCGACGCCTCAGCGGCCAAGGTGGTGGTCCTGCGGACGGCCGCAGAGCCCGCCGACGTCGAGGAGCTGCGCCGCCTCGCCACGGGGGCCCGGTCGGCGGCGGCGAAGGCGGGCGCCGAGACCGACGGGGGCAGGTTCCGGCCACATCTCACCTTGGCGCGGCTGCGACGTCCCACCGACGTGGTGCGCTGGCTCCGCCTGCTCGACACCTACCAGTCCCGCACCTGGCAGGTCCAGGAGTTCGCGCTGATCCGCTCCTTCCTCGGTGAGGGGCCTCGGGGCCGACCTCGGTACGAGACCGTCGGCACCTTCAGGCTCGGCCGGGAGGACCCCGACGCCGGGCACGGGCATCCGGGAGGCGGGCGATCCAGCCGACCCGCCCGTGAGACGGGGTGACCGGGCCTGGACACCGCGCTAGTGTCGAACACCGGAGTCACCGCCCCCGGCGACTCCGGTGACCCCGGGGAGGCCGAGCAGTGACCCACCTGCTGCGTGTCTCGCTGCCCGACGTCCCCGGCTCGCTGGGTCGGGTGGCGACAGCCATCGGTGAGGCCGGTGGCGACATCGAGGCGATCGAGATCGTCGAGCACCGCCCCGACGGCACCGCCGTGGACGACGTGCTCCTCGAGCTCGCGCCCGGCGCGATGGCCGACTCAGTGGTCTCGGCCTGCAACCTGCTCGACGGGGTGCACGTCATCTGGGTCTCGCGCTACGCCGCCGGCGGCCAGCTGTTCCTCGACCTCGAGGTGGTCGAGCAGATCACGCAGAGCCCCGAGACGGCCTGCGACGATCTCGTCGACCTGCTGCCGGTCGCGTTCCGGGTCGACTGGGCCACTCGGCTGCGCTCCACCGAGGTCGGTCTGAAGCAGGTGCATGCCACCACCGCGGCTCCTGACCTGGGCGAGGAGCAGGTCGGCTGGTTCCCTCTGACGCGGGCTGCTCGGCTGGAGGTCGACCCGCAGTGGTCGCAGCTGGTCCACAACGTGGTCGCAGGTGCGCCGCTCGGCGACCACGAGATGGTCGTGGTCGGGCGCCGCGGGGGGCCCGACCTCCTGGAGTCCGAGATCGCCCGGCTTGCTCACCTGACCGGGCTTGCGCTCACGATCGGCGACGACCGCCACTGATGGGGACCTTGGTCCCGCGTGGGGTCCGGGAGGGGCCGACGTGGGTCCGGTGGCTCTAGGGTGATGCCTGCCGGTCGGGGTGGACCGCCGATTCATGCTCCGGGCCTTTCGTCACGCCCGGGGCGCAGCGCGAAGGAGGTGGGGGGCCGTGGCGATGGGGATTCAGCAGGCGTCGGACACCTCCGTGGTCCTGGTGGTCGATGACGACCCCGACATCGCGCTGGTGTGCAGCCTTCAGCTGGAGAGCGCCGGCTTCGTCGTGGTGGAGGCGGCCACCGGCGAGCAGGCCGTGTCTGCTGCACAGCGCGAGCTGCCGTCCGTGATCCTGCTGGACTACGCGCTCCCGGACTTCGACGGGGTCGAGGTGATGCGCCGGTTGCAGGCCGATCCCGCCACCCGGGCCATCCCGGTGGTGATGTTGACCGCCCGCACCCACGAACGGGACCAGCGCGCGGCGTGGAAGGCCGGCGTGACGGACTACGTCACCAAGCCCTTCGACGGCAACAAGCTCATCGACGCCGTCCGGACCGCCGCGCTCGACGCGCGGGTTCCCGACGCCAGGACGTCGCAGGAGGCGCGACCGTCCACGCACCCACCGCACACTTCACCCCGCGACAGCGCCTGGCTGGCGGGTGTCATCCAGGGCGCCCACGACGCCATCATCTGCAAGACCCTCGCCGGGGAGATCACCTACTGGAACGCAGGGGCCGAACGGCTGTACGGCTGGCACGCGGACGAGGCGGTGGGCCGTCACGTCAGCATGCTGACCTCCAAGGAGACCGAGGACGAGATCCCGATCATCCTGGAGCGGGTTCGTCGGGGCGAGACCGTGAGGATCTTCGACACCGTGCGGCTGCACCGCGAGGGTCGCCGACTCCACGTCTCGCTCTGCGTCTCCCCCATCCTCGACGAGGACGGAGACGTGGTCGGGGCGTCAGCGATCGCACGCGACATCACCTCACGCGTCGTGGCCGAGCGCCGCCACGAGCAGCTGCTGGAGCAGGCGCCGGACGCCATCGTGGTCATCGGCCGAGACGGCACCATCGAGCTGGTCAACCGTCAGACGGAGCTGCTGTTCGGGTGGTCCCGCGACCAGCTGCTCGGACAGTCTGTCGAGAAGCTCGTGCCCGAACGCTTCCGCACCCGCCATCCGGGCCACCGCCAGGCCTACGCCGCGGCGCCTGGCTACGGCGAGATGGGACCGGGCCACGAGCTGGCGGGGCTGCGGGCCGACGGCACCGAGTTCCCGGTGGAGATCTCGGTGAGCCCCCTGGAGTCGGGCGACGACGCCTCCTACGCCGCCACCGTCCGTGACGTCACCGAGCGCAAGCAGGCCGAGGCCCAGTTCAAGAGCATCCTGGATGCCGCGCCTGACGGCATCATCGCGGTGGACGAGCACCGGGTCATCACCCTGGTCAACCGCGAGGTGGAGAGCATGTTCGGCTACCACCGCGACGAGCTGGTGGGGCGCTCCGTGGAGCTGCTCACCACGGAGGCCGGGCTCGAGCCGATCCTTCCCTCCCGAGTCGGACGAGAGCCTCCGCTCCACGCCCGTCGAGACCTGGGGACGGCGCAAGGACCGGTCGGTGTTCCCGGTCGAGGTGACCACGACGTCGTACCGGACCGAGCACGGCCTGGTGACGGTGGCCGCGGTGCGCGACGTGTCGGAGAGCAAGCGTGCCGAGGAACGCTTCGCCGCTGTCGTCGAGGCGGCTCCCGACGCCATGGTCATCGTGGCGGCCGACGGCGTCATCCAGCTGGTGAACGCGCAGATGGTCCGGCTCTTCGGCTACTCCCGGGAGGAGCTGGTCGGGCAGAAGGTGGAGATGCTGGTCCCCGCGAGGTTCCGGGAGCGCCACGTCGGGCATCGCCGTGCCTTCGGAGACCGAGCCAGCCTCCGCCCCATGGGAGCCGGGCTCGAGCTCGCCGGCGTGCGGAAGGACGGCAGCGAGTTCGCGATCGAGATCTCGCTCAGTCCCCTCGGTCACGAGGCCGGGAGCGGACTGACCTGCGCGACCATCCGTGACGTCAGTGAGCGCCGACTGGTCGAGGAAGCCCAGGCACTCGCGGCGGAACGCGAGCGCGAGGCCGTTGCTCGGCTGCGTGAGATCGACCGGATGCGCTCGGACTTCCTCTCGACGGTCAGCCACGAGCTGCGCACCCCGTTGACCGCGATCAAGGGCTTCTCCGAGTGGCTGGGGAGCTCGTGGGAGATGACGTCCGAGGACCGCAAGCGCGACATGTTGCGCCGCATCCACCACGCCGGTGACCGGCTCGACTTCCTGATCCAGGACCTGCTCGACTTCTCGCGCATGGAGCGCGGTGAGCTCCAGGTCAGCGTGACTCCGCTGAGCCTGCGGGTGCTCGTCGAGGAAGCGCTCCAGCACACGGCCAGTGCCCTCGAGGGCCACCCCGTGGACTGTGAGCTGGACAGCGCCCTCGTGCTCGCCGACCGCACCCTGTTCCTGCGCGTGGTGGAGAACCTGCTCACCAACGCAGCGAAGTTCTCCGAGCCGCACTCGCTCATCGAACTGAGCGCGCGCAGCACCGACCAGCAGGTCACGCTGTCGGTTCGCGACCACGGCGTGGGGATCCCGGAGTCGGAGCGGGCCAAGATCTTCGACCGTTTCTACCGCGTCCCCTCGACAGCCCAGACGGTCCCGGGCACGGGAATCGGGCTCGCCATCGTCAAGCAGTTCATGGAGGCCCAGGGCGGCACGGTCTCGGTGAGGTCACCCGAGGGCGGCGGGGCCGAGTTCCGCCTCCGGCTGCACCGCGCCGTCAGCTGAGCGCACCGGTTGAGTGGCTGTCATCGCCATGAACTAGTGTCACCGGCTGTGAGGATCGCTGTAGCCAGGGAAACCCGACCGGGCGAGGCACGCGTCGCGATGGTGCCCGAGCTCGTCGCCAAGCTGACCGCGCTGGGAGCGGAGGTGGCCGTCGAGGAGGGCGCGGGGGAGCACGCCCTCTACTCCGACGCCGACTACGCCGAGGCGGGCGCCCAGGTGCTCTCCGACCCCTACGACGGCGCCGACGTGGTGATCTCGGTCAACCCGCTGGACCGCTCGCTCGTCCGCAGGCTTCAGCCGGGAGCGAGCACGGTGTCGTTCCTCCCGGCCCACGAGTCCCACGAGCTGGTGACCGACCTGCGTGACTGCGGGGTGACGTCCTTCGCGATGGAGCTCGTGCCCCGGATCAGCCGGGCCCAGTCGATGGACGCGCTGTCGTCCCAGGCCCTGGTTGCGGGCTACCGCTGCGCGATCGTGGCCGCCGGGATGCTGCGCCGCTTCTTCCCGCTCAACATGACCGCTGCCGGCACCGTGCCTCCGGCGCAGGTCGTGGTCCTGGGCGCCGGAGTGGCCGGACTGCAGGCGATCGCGACCGCCAAACGTCTCGGTGCGGTGGTCAAGGCCTACGACGTCCGCGCGGCGGCGGCGGAGGAGATCCGCTCGGTCGGCGCGGAGGCCATCGAGCTCGACCTCGAGACCCTCGAGGGCTCGGGCGGATACGCCCGGGAGATGACGGAGGACCGCGCAGCCCGGCAGATGGAGCAGCTGGCGCCCTACATCGCGGCGGCGGACGCGCTCATCACCACCGCGGCAGTGCCGGGGCGCCGGGCGCCGCTGCTGGTGACGCGCGAGATGGTCGAGGCGATGAAGCCGGGGTCCGTGGTGGTCGACCTGGCCGCCGAGACCGGCGGCAACGTCGAGGGTGCTGTGGCCGGTGAGGTCGTACGGCTGGGCGACGTCCAGGTGTGGGGCGGCGCCAACGTGCCCTCGCAGCTGCCGGCCCCGGCCTCCAAGCTCTACGCCCAGAACGTGATCAACCTGGTGCAGCTGATGACCGTGGCGGCCAGGCCCGGAGACGACGAGCAGCCGGCCACCGCGGCGGCCTTCGCCCCCGACTTCGAGGACGAGATCGTCAGCGGCAGCTGCGTCACCCATGCGGGTCGGATCCACCACCAGCCGACGCGCGAGGCGATCGAGGGGCCCGACCCCGAGCCGGAGGCCCAGGCGGAGGCCCAGGCGGAGGCCCAGGCGGAGACCCAGGCGGAGGCGCAGCCGTCGGCTCCGCTGTCGGCCGGCCAGGAGGGGGTGGATCCCGAGGCCACCGTGGTCACCGAGCCGCCGCCCCCGCAGAGCCAGCCGTCGGGCGCGTCGGGGGTTCCTGCCGCCGAGCCTCCCGTCCAGGAGCCGCGCGCGACCTCCGATCCCGACCCGACCATCGCCATGCCCGCCCCGGACGAAGGAGAAGACCGGTGAGTGACGGCGTCATCTGGCTCACGATCTTCGTGCTGAGCGTGTTCGTGGGCATCGAGGTGATCTCCAAGGTCTCCTCCACGTTGCACACGCCCCTGATGTCGGGAGCCAACGCGATCCACGGTGTCATCCTGCTCGGCGCGATCATCGCGACCGGCACGACCGAGCACTGGTTCGCCACCACCGTGGGCCTGCTCGCGATCGTGCTGGCGACGGTCAACATGGTCGGCGGCTTCGTGGTGACCGACCGGATGCTGCAGATGTTCACGCGCAAGAAGAAGCCCGCTGCTGCGACCAACGAGGGGAAGGCCACCTGATGCCCACCTGGGTCCAAGTCGCGTACCTGCTCTGCGCCGTCGGGTTCATCCTCGCCCTCAAGGGGCTCTCGGGGCCGAAGACCGCCCGGAGCGGCAACCTGATCGGTGCGGCGGCGGCCACCGTGGCGTGCATCCTGCCCTTCCTCTACATCGACGGGCTCAGGCACATCCCGCTCATGCTGCTGGCGATCCTGCTCGGCGGGGCCGGCGGTGTCTTCGGGGCCCAGAAGGTCCGGATGACGCAGATGCCGCAGATGGTGGCGCTGTTCAACGGTGTCGGTGGCGGCGCAGCGGCACTGGTCGCACTCCTGGAGCTCCACCACATCCTCGAGATCGAGGCGTCGGTCCGAGGCAGCGACAACGTCTACGGCTGGTTCGTCTACGCCGCCACGGCCTTCACCGTCTTCGTGGGCGCGGTCTCGTTCGCCGGCTCGGCCGTCACCTTCGCCAAGCTGCAGGAGCTGATGACCTCGCGACCGGTGGTCTTCCCCGGCCTGCCGATCGTCTTCGGGGTCTTCCTGCTGACCGGTGTGGTCCTGTCGGTCCTCACCGTGGCCTCGCCGTCGATCCTGGTGGGGGTCCTGCTCCTGGTGGTGGGGCTGGTCTTTGGCGCGTTGCTGGTGCTCCCGGTCGGCGGCGCCGACGTGCCGATCGTGATCTCGCTGCTCAACGCCTTCACCGGCCTCACCGTGGCCGCCTCCGGCTACATCCTGTCCAACCTGGTGCTGCTGGTCGGCGGCACGCTCGTCGGTGCGGCCGGTACCTTCCTGACGCTGCTGATGGCGCGGGCGATGGGCCGGTCGGTGGCCAACATCCTCTTCGGGGCCTTCAAGGGCGGCTCCACCCTGGGAGGCGGGGAGGCCTCGGACCGCCCGGTCAAGTCGGCCGGTGCCGAGGACGTGGCGATCATGCTCAACTACGCCGGCCGTGTCATCGTCGTGCCGGGCTACGGGCTCGCCGTGGCCCAGGCCCAGCACACGCTGCGGGAGCTGGTCGACCTGCTGGTGGGCCGCGGCATCAAGGTCGACTACGCCATCCACCCGGTCGCTGGTCGCATGCCGGGCCACATGAACGTGCTGCTGGCCGAGGCCCAGGTGCCCTACGAGCAGCTGGTGGAGATGGACGACATCAACAGCGACTTCAAGGACACCGACGTGGTGCTGGTGGTGGGGGCGAACGACGTCGTCAACCCGGCCGCGAAGACCTCGCCGGGGGCGCCGATCTACGGCATGCCGATCCTCAACGCCGACGAGGCCAAGCAGGTCGTCTTCATGAAGCGCTCGATGCGTCCCGGCTTCGCCGGCATCGAGAACGAGCTGCTCTTCGACGAGAGGACCACGCTGCTCTTCGGCGACGCCAAGGAGATGCTCGGCAAGGTGCTCAAGGGCGTCGAGGCGCTCTAGTCCCGCCACGGCTCCTCGCCCTCCGCGAAAGACCGGTCACAAGACCGGTCTTTCGCGTTTTCGGAGCGATCTGAGGTGCGCTTTCGCGCAGAAGATCGGTCTTCGCGCCGAGGACCCTGGCTACCCCGAGAAGTGTGGGCGCCAGTCGTCGGTGGGCGGCCGCAGCCCCGCCATCCCGCGCTCGCGCAGGGCACGCCACACCTGGTCCACCACCTGCCCAGGACGACGGTGCAGCTGTTGGGCGGTGACCACGATCAGTCGCCAGCCGAGCTCTTCGAGCCGAGCCCGTCGACCGACGTCGCGTTCCCACTGGTCGGCATCGGTCAGGTGGTGGCGTCCGTCGTACTCGACTCCCAGCCTCACCTCTCGGTAGCAGTGGTCCAGACGGGCGACGACCTGTCCGGCAGCGTCATGCACCTCCCGGTTCACCTCGGGCTCGGGGAGCCCGGCCAGGGTCAGCAGCATGCGAACCCGGGTCTCTCGCGGCGAGTCGACCCTCGCGCGCACGTGGGCGGCGCTCAGGCTGGCGTCGAAGGCGCGGCGCACCTGGCTCCGTCGGCAGTACGCCAGCAGCCTGGGCGCGGTGGTGTGCTCGCGGCGGACCATCCAGTCGCCCAGTGCCACCTGGTCGACGAGACTGAGGTGGGCGGTGAGATCCACGAAGGTGCGCTCGGGGCCGGTCACGTGCACATCGGCGATCCGGCGGACGTCGCCGGGCTCGATCCGCAAGGCGTGGCACCGGACGCCGCGACGCTGACGGCGGTCACGAGGGTCGGCCACCGTCACGTGCTCCTCGGGCTGGTCCGGCACCGGTGCGCCCAGGAGCCGCACGACGCTGAAGTGGCTGGCGACCGCACCCGAGGGGTGTGCCAGCAACGCAGCCCTGGTGGCGTGGATCGGGCTGGGTGGGACCTGGGCGGGAAGGTAGTAGCCGGCCAGCACCTTGCGGTAGCGCGGACCCGCGAGCTGACGGTCGGTGATGCCCTGCGCGTGGGCCTGGGCGCGAGTGAAGGGGACGTGGTCGTCGTACATCGGGCAGAGAGTGGCACGGCCGTCGCGTTGCGCGGATGCGTCGTCCACAGGGGCCCCTGCTCGCCGCGCGAAAGACCGGTCTTGTGACCGATCCTGAACCAAGACCTGGCCGACAGGCGTCGATGACCGGTCTTGTGACCGGTCACCGACGCAGGAGCTGGGCGCGGGTCAGGGGGCGACGCCGTAGAGCCGGTCCCCGGCGTCACCCAGGCCCGGCACGATGTAGCCCTTCTCGTTGAGGCGCTCGTCGATGGCTGCGGTCACGACGGTGACCGGGACGCCGAGCCCCGCGAGCTCGCGCTCGAGCCGCTCACAGCCCTCGGGGGCGCTGAGCAGACAGATCGCGGTGACGTGGTCGGCGCCGCGACTGGTCAGGAAGCCGATCGCGGCCGCGAGGGTGCCCCCGGTGGCCAGCATCGGGTCGAGCACGTAGCACTGCCGTCCCGACAGGTCGGCCGGCAGCCGCTCGGCGTACGTGGTGGCCTCCAGCGTGGTCTCGTTGCGCACCATGCCGAGGAACCCCACCTCGGCCGAGGGCAGCAGCCGCACCATGCCTTCGAGCATGCCGAGGCCAGCGCGCAGGATCGGGACGACCAGGGGTGGGGGGCTGGCCAGGTGCACGCCGTGGGCTGCGGCGACCGGGCTCTGCACCGTCACCTCCTGCACCCGCACGTCGCGGGTGGCTTCGTAGGCCAGCAGGGTGACGAGCTCGTCCGCGAGGCGGCGGAACGTCGGGGAGTCGGTGCGCTGGTCACGCAGGGCGGTCAGCTTGTGCGAGACCAGTGGGTGGTCCACGACGTGTACGCGCATGGCGTCACGGTAGCCAACGCCTCCCCGGTCGACCCGGACGGTCGCCGCCCCGGGCCCTCGGCGGGGACCGCCCCTGGGCAGAGGGGTGGCCGGGGTGTCATGATCGGTGGGCCCACCAGCCCGTTCAGCAGAGAGGACGAAGCCGATGCCGGACGACGACGACATCGAAGGCGTCGACTTCGCCCTGGTGGTCTATCGCGAGGACAACCAGTGGCTGCTCGACGAGATCGGCGATGAGCCGTTGCACGACGTGGAGGCGCTGGCGGAGGAGCTGCGGCGTTGGCCCGGCGACTTCGGTTCGATCGGCATGGTGTCGATCGACGAGGACTTCTTCGTCATCGCACGCGTGGCGGGACCTCGCGTCCGGCTGCTGCTCTCCGACGTCACCGCCGCTACGGAGTGGCCGCTGGCCCGGTCGGTCATCGAGACCCTCGAGCTGCCGATGCCCGACGAGGAGGATGACCCGGAGCCGGCCGGCGACCTGGCGGTCCTGGCCGACCTCGGTGTCCCGGCGATGGAGATGGGGGCGCTGCTCGATGACCAGGACGACCTCTACCCCGACGAGCTGCTCGGCGAGATCGCGCACAAGCTGGGCTTCGGCGCGCTGTACGACGACACTGTCGGCGTCAGCGCCTGACGCTGGCCCGTGACCGCACTGCCGCCGGCTCAGCGTGCGCACTGGACGGCCGCGATGCGCCTGGCCGTCGCCGAGGCGCGGGCCGCTGGTGACGACGTCCCGGTCGGCGCGGTCGTCCTCGACGAGGGCGACCAGGTCATCGGGCGAGGGCGCAACCGGCGCGAGCTCGACAGCGACCCCACCGCCCACGCGGAGGTCGTGGCGTTGCGCCAGGCGGCTGCCGCTCGGGGAGAGTGGCGGCTGAGCGGCTGCACCTTGGTCGTGACGCTGGAACCGTGCACGATGTGCGCCGGGGCGATCGGACTGGCCCGGGTGGAGAGGCTGGTGTTCGGGGCGTTCGACCCGAAGTCCGGCGCCGTCGGGTCGCTGTGGGATGTCGTGCGGGACCGACGGCTCAACCACCGCCCCGAGGTCGTGGCAGGCGTGCTGGAGGAGGAGTGCGCAGCGCTGCTGGAAACGTTCTTCGAGCGGCACCGCGGCCGCGACCTCGGTTCCTAGGCGTCTGGGCGCTCTAGTACCCTCGTCGGCGGTGGCGTGTCCGAGCGGCCTAAGGAGAACGCCTCGAAAGCGTTTGTGGGTGAAAGCCCACCGAGGGTTCAAATCCCTCCGCCACCGCCAGCCAGCCACCTGCGGGTGATGTCTCAGCACATCGACGACAGCTGGGTCCTGAGGGACCCAGCTGTCGTAGGACCCGGCGAACGGGTGCATGGATGCGGCTGAGGCAACGGGTGTGACCTTGCTGACGCCGCAGGCGGCAGAGGGTCGGTCACGATTACCGCCGGACGCGGGTGTGCCCCTAGCGTGGTGCGCAGACTTCCGTCGGCAACGGCGCCGGCAGGCGCACCCAGGTGCGCACCATTCACCCCGTGCAGCCGAAATGCCAGGTCGCTCCTGAAGCAGTGAGCAGCCGGTGGGCTGCTGCGAACGGAGAAACCTCTGAGCACGCACGCGCCTGCCCCCCGTCCCTCTCGTGACCAGTCCGACCAGCCGTTGGCGCCAGTGGAGGCGAGCGTCCGCAACGCGCTGCGTTCCCCGAGGATGCTGCGCACCGAGGTGCTCGCCGGACTCGTGGTGGCGCTGGCGCTGATCCCCGAGGCGATCGCGTTCTCGATCATCGCCGGGGTCGACCCGCGGGTCGGCCTGTTCGCCTCCTTCACGATGGCGGTCTCCATCTCCTTCCTCGGTGGCCGTCCGGCGATGATCTCCGCCGCCACCGGGGCGGTGGCGCTGGTCATCGCCCCCGTGGCCCGCGACTACGGGATGGACTACTTCATCGCCACCGTGCTGCTGGCCGGAGTGCTGCAGGTGCTCCTCGCGCTGGTCGGTGCGGCCCGCCTGATGCGCTTCATCCCACGCTCGGTCATGGTCGGCTTCGTGAACGCGCTCGCCATCCTGATCTTCCTGGCCCAGGTGCCGCACATGGTGGATGTGCCGCTCCTGGTCTACCCGATGATCGCGATCGGCATCGCCGTCATGGTGGGCCTGCCCCGAGTTTCCACCGTGGTGCCGGCGCCGCTGGTCGCCATCGTGGCGCTGACCGGCTTCACCGTGCTCGCGGCGGTCACCGTGCCGACCGTCGGTGACGAGGGCGAGCTGCCGAGCAGCCTTCCGTCGTTGTTCACCCCGAATGTCCCGCTCACCCTCGAGACCCTGCGGATCATCGCCCCCTACGCGCTGGCGATGGCGCTGGTCGGTCTGCTGGAGTCGCTGCTCACCGCGAAGCTGGTCGACGACATCACCGACACCCACTCCGACAAGACCCGTGAGGCCTGGGGGCAAGGCGCCGCCAACGTCATCACCGGGTTCTTCGGCGGCATGGGCGGTTGCGCCATGATCGGCCAGACGATGATCAACGTGAAGGCCTCAGGTGCCCGTACCCGCATCTCCACGTTCCTCGCCGGGTGTCTTCCTGCTGGTCCTGGTGGTCGGCTTCGGCGACGTGGTCGCCGTCATCCCGATGGCTGCTCTCGTCGCGGTCATGGTCATGGTCGCGGTCAGCACCTTCGACTGGCACAGCGTGCAACCGGCGACGCTGCGGCGGATGCCCAAGTCCGAGACCGGCGTGATGGTGGCGACCGTGGTCGTCGTGGTGGCCACGCACAACCTCGCCATCGGCGTGATCGCCGGCGTCCTGGTCGCCATGACGCTCTTCGCGCGCCGGGTCGCCCACCTCACCGAGACGCACCGGGAGCTGGTCGAGCACACCGACGGCTCCGTCACTGCGGTCTACACCGTCACCGGGGAGCTCTTCTTCGCCTCCAGCAACGACCTCTACACCCAGTTCGAGTACGCCGAGGACCCGAGCCGCGTGGTCATCGACCTCACCGACTCCCACGTGTGGGACGCCTCCACGGTGGCCTCGCTGGACGCGATCGTCACCAAGTACGCCCGCAAGGGCAAGGCGGTCGAGATCGTGGGACTCAACCAGGCCAGCGCCGAGCGCCACGGTCGCCTCACCGGCGAGCTCGCCACCCACTGAGCGCTTCGGACCGGCGTGGGGCCCGATCTCAGCCCTTCGACTGCTCGGGCCTGCTCCGGGGCCTGCTTCGGAGCCTGCTCGAGGGCCTGCGCCAGGTCGGCTTCCAGGTCCCGCGCGTCCTCCAGGCCGATCGAGAAGCGCAGCAGGTCGGCGCCCGGACGTGCCTCGGGTGGGACCGGGCGGTGGGTCAACGCGGCCGGGTGCTGGACCAGGGAGACGACGCCGCCCAGCGACACCGCGTGGGTGAAGAGACGAAGCCGCTCGGCCACCTGGGACGCCTGCTCGAAGCCGCCGGTGAGCCGGATCGCGAGGATCGCCCCCGGGCCCCGCATCTGCCGGCCGACGAGGTGGTGAGGGTCGCACTCGGCGATGCCGGGGTAGTGCACCTCGGCCACGGCCGGATGGCTGCCCAACCAGCAGGCGACCTTCTCGGCCGTGGCCTGCTGGGCGCGCACCCGAACCGGAAGGGTGGGGAGACCGCGGTGGAGCAGGTACGCCGCCAGCGGGTGCAGGATGCCGCCGGTGACCGCACGTACCTGTCGTAGCGCCGAGGTCCACGACTCGTCGGCTGCGACCACACCGCCCACGGCGTCGCCATGGCCACCGAGGTACTTCGTCGCGGAGTGCACCACCAGCGCGGCACCGTGACGCAAGGGGTTCTGCAGCACCGGGGTCGCGAAGGTGTTGTCGACGAGGACGGGGACGTCGGCCGCCGCAGCCACGACCGCCTCGATGTCCACCAGCTCCAGCGTCGGGTTGCCCGGCGTCTCGAGGATGACCAGGCAGGTGTCGCCGCGGACGTGGGAGGCGACCTCGCCGGGGGAGCAGTAGGTGGTCTCGACGCCGAGCAGCCCGGAGGACAGCAGGTAGTCGGTCCCGCCGTACAGCGGACGGACCGCGACCACGTGGCTGCCGCCGCGCTGGCGTGCAGCGATCAAGGTGGCGGTGATCGCTGCCATGCCGGAGGCGAACGCGACGGCTTCCGGGGCACCCTCGAGGCTGGCGAGTCCGGCCTCGAACCGAGCAACGGTGGGGTTCCACAACCGGGCGTAGACGTTGCCGCCGGCCGTGGGATGCCCCCCGGTGGCCATGGACTCGTAGGAGAGCCCGCCGCTCTCGACGTCAGGCAGCGGGTTGGTGGCCGAGAGGTCGAGCGGTGGCGCGTGCACGCCGAGGGTGGTGAGGTCCTCACGGCCGGCATGGACGGCCAGCGAGTCGAGCGCGAGTGCTGCGGAGTCGTCCATCTTCTGATGGTCGAACTCTCTGCGGCTCACGACAACAACACCAGAAGAAGGCACGGGAATCTGATACGTCTGGCCGGCTTTCCTGCATCCTGGGAGGGTGGACCCCCCCACCGTGGCGAAGAAGGCGCGAGCGTCGTCGCTCGACGCCACCGACCTGGCGATCCTGACCGAGCTGGAGCAGAACGGCAGGCTGACCAATGCCGCCCTGGCGACCCGGGTGGGGATCGCGGAGTCGACCTGCACCGTCCGGCTTCGCGCGCTGCGCGACGCGGGGGTGATCACCAGGTTCCGCGCCGACGTGGACCCGGCTGCCCTGGGGATGGGGATCCAGGCGGTGATCCGGGTGCGACTGGGGTCCCACAACCGCGAGCACGTGCGCAGCTTCCACGCCACGCTGACCGACCTCCCCGGCGCCTTGACGATCTTCCACGTCGGCGGTGAGGACGACTACCTGATCCACGTTGCCGTCCCCTCGGCGGAGGAGCTGCGTGACCTGGTGCTCGACCACGTCCAGATCCATCCGGCGGTGCGGCACACCGAGACCCAGCTCATCTTCGAGGTGATCCGCGGCAGCGGCGTGCTCGACCTGGTCCGTCGCTGACCGGCGCTCAGCGGGCGAGACCAAGCTCGAGGAGCAGGACGCCGGCCACGATCAGCCCGATCCCCAGGGCTGTCACGGGGGTGAGTGGCTCGCGGAACAGCAGCCGGGAGGCGATCGAGATCAGCGCCACCCCACCCGCGGCCCAGATCCCGTACGCGACACCCACGCCCAGGCCGGCCGCGAGGGTGAGCGAGAGGAGAGCGAACGACGTCGCGTACGCCGCCACCACCGCGGCGTACCACCACCTCCGACCCGTCGAGGCCATCCGCAGCGAGAGGGTTCCACTGACCTCGAGGAGCACGGCGCTGACCAGGAAGACCCACGCCATCACAGCGCCCGCTGCTCGTGGTCCCGAGGTGCCGGCTCGCGCGAGCCGAGCTCCACGCAGAGGATGCCGCCGATGATGAGGAGGAGACCCAGACCCATCAGGGGCGTGAGCTGCTCGGCGAACAGCAGCGCGGAGAGCAGCGCGGTGCCGGCGACCCCCAACGCGCTCCAGATGCCGTACGTCACGCCCAGCGGCATGCGCATCCGGAGCAGCAGGCCCAGCAGCCCGAACGCCGAGACGTAACCCACGACCACGACCACGTAGAACCAGGGGCGTTCGAGGGCTGCCTTGAGCGACAGCGTCGCCGCGACCTCGGCCGAGGCCGCCATGACCAGGAGGAGCCACCGTCCCATCGCTCGGCTCCCTCCTGACGCGCCGGCGGTGCCGACTGCTCGTGTCGTGGCCAGCGCATGATGGCACGTCGTCGCGACCGGTCGCGCGTGTGGACGCCCCGGGCGGGGATATCGCCCGGGGCGTCCATCTTCGGTGCGGCCACCACCTGACTGCGGCCCGGTGCCCCACGCAACCGGACCGCCAGCCGCACCGGGTTGTGCCTCGGCCCAGAGCGACGCCTCACGGCGTGGCTGGGAGACAGGGCGAGGAACCCTCGGTAGCTCCTGGTGTTGATGTCAGCGTGAATCCAGTCTGCCGTCCGGACGGGGCCTTATGAGGCGTTTCGTAGGCAAATAGGTAAAAAGTCCGGATCGGGACCCTATGGGGAGTCGGCCTCCGCGGCCGGCCAGTCGGGCCAGTCCCGTCCTGATCTCCTGTTCGGACCCGGCGAAGGACAGCCGCACGAACTGGTCGCCGTTGGTGGTGTCGAAGTCGACCCCGGGGGTCAGTGCCACGCCGGTCCTCTCGAGCAGACGCAGCGCGAAGCTCATGGAGTCGGTGGTGAGGTGGGAGATGTCGGCATAGACGTAGAAGGCGCCGTCGGCAGGGGCGAGCCGGTTCCAGCCCAGCTCCCGCAGTCCCGTCAGCAACAGCTCGCGGTTGCGCGCGTAGCGCCCCACGTGGGCCTCGCACTCGGCGTAGGACTCGGGGGTGAAGGCGGCCAGGGCGGCGTGCTGGGCGATCGCCGGAGGGCAGATCGTGAAGTTGCCCGCGAGCACGTCGATCGGTCGGCGCAGGTCGGCCGGAGCCAGCAGCCAGCCGATCCGCCAGCCCGTCATCGAGAAGTACTTCGAGAAGGAGCCGAGGACGACGGCGTCGCGAGACCACTGCCAGGCGCTGGCCACCGCCGGCGCGGAGGCATAGGTGATGCCGTGGTAGATCTCGTCGCTGATGAGGCGCACGCCATGGGCGCGGCACCAGCTCGCCAGGGCCTCGAGCTCGGCCGGAAGCAGCATCGTGCCCGTGGGGTTCGCCGGGCTCGCCACGACCAGTCCCGCCACCGGCTGGTCGAGGGCCTCGAGCATGGCAACGGTCGGCTGGAAGCGACTCTCGGGGCCCGAGGGCAGCTCCACCACCTCGCACCCGAGCGCGGTGAGGACGTTGCGGTAGCAGGGGTAGCCGGGGCGGGCGATGGCGACGCGGTCGCCGGCTTCGAACGCCGCCAGGAAGGCGAGCAGGAAGCCGCCTGACGACCCCGTGGTCACCACCACGTCGTCGGCGGTCACGTCGACGTCGTACATCCGCTGGTGGTGGGCCGCGATCGCGGCCCGCAGCTCCGGGATCCCGCTGGCCACGGTGTAGCCGAGCACGTCGGCGTCGAGGGCGGCCTTGGCCGCCGCCAGCACCGGTGCGGTAGCGGGTGTGGACGGTTGGCCCGCCACGAAGTTGACGAGGTCGCCGTGGCTGCGCTGCCGGTCGGCTGCCCGCGCCAGCAGGTCCATGACGTGGAACGGGGGGACGGCGGCACGCTGTGCGACCTGGAGGCGCGCGGGAGGGACGTCGACCATCCGGCCAGGGTAGGTCGCCACTAGCATGGGTGTGACCTGGAGGTGCCGTGACCTTCGACGTCCACGAGCTCGACGCGACGCTGCTGGGCGCCTCGGCCCTGATCCTGCTGGCCGTCCTGGCGGTGCGGGTGTCGGTGCGCGTCGGCCTCCCGAGCCTGCTGTTCTACCTGCTGATCGGCGTCCTGCTCGGGCCATCGGTGATCGGACTCCGCTTCGACGACGCCAGCGTGGCGCACGCCCTCGCCTTCGGTGCCCTCATGATCATCCTCGCCGAGGGCGGCATCACCACCTCGTGGAAGGACCTCAGACCCACCATGGGCAGCGGGGTGCTGCTGGCCACCCTCGGCATCGTGGTGAGCATCGCGCTGATGTGGCTCTTCGCCACCTACGTGCTGAACCTCGACCGGCAGCTGGCGCTCCTCCTGGCAGCGGTGACCGCCCCCACGGACGCGGCCGCGGTCTTCAGCGTGCTGCGCAAGGTGCCACTCCCCAAGCGGATTGTCGGCCAGCTCGAGGCGGAGTCCGGACTCAACGACGCTCCCACCGTGCTCATCGTGGTGGCCGCGAGCGAGGGGACGATCTTCGAGCACCCGTGGTGGCAGGTCGGGGGGCTGATCGTCTACGAGCTGATCGCCGGCGTCCTCATCGGGCTGGCGGTGGGGGCGGCCGGCGCGTGGGCGATGCGACGCGTGGCCCTGCCCTCGTCGGGTCTCTACCCACTGACGGTGCTGTCGCTGTGCGTCCTGGCCTACTCCACCGCGTCCGTCCCGGCGCACGCCTCCGGCTTCGCCGCGGTGTACGTGGCTGCGGTCGTCCTCGGCAACTCCGAGCTTCCCCACCGCACCGCGAGCCGGTCGTTCATCGAGGGACTCGGGTGGCTCTCCCAGATCGGGCTGTTCGTCATGCTGGGCCTGCTGATCTCCCCTGCCGAGGTCACCATGGAGAGCGTGCAGGTGGCCCTGGTGGCCGGCGCGCTGCTCTCCCTGGTCGCCCGCCCGCTGTCCGTGGTCGCCTGCCTGGCGTGGCAACGGGTCGCGCCCACCGACCTCGCCTTCCTGTCCTGGGCCGGACTGCGCGGTGCCGTCCCGATCGTGCTCGCGACCATCCCGCTCGCCGAGGAGGTCTCGGGTGCGCAGACCCTGTTCGACGTCGTCTTCGTCCTGGTCGTCATCGACACCCTCATCACCGCACCCACCCTGCCTGGGGTTGCCCGGCGGCTCGGGCTCCTCGAGCCCGCCCAGCTGCGCGACCTCGAGATCGAGGCTGCCCCGCTCGACCGCATCGCGGTCGACCTGCTGCAGATCCGCGTCACCAAGCGGTCGCGTATCCATGGCGTGGAGGTCGGGGAGCTACGGCTGCCCAAGGACGCCTCGGTGACGCTGGTGGTCCGGGACGGCCACACCGCGGTGCCGGGCATCCGCACAGTGCTCCGGGTCGGGGACGAGCTGCTGGTGGTGACCCCACGCGCCAGCCGTGCCGCCACCGAGGAGCGGCTCCGAGCGGTCTCGACCCGCGGTCGGCTCGCCGACTGGCTGGACTGACCCGCGCCGGGCCGAGCTGGTGAAGACCCGGGCCGGACTCAGCAGCCGGAGCCGTCGCTCTTGGCCCGCAACCGGCGGGGTGCCTTGACCAGCCCCTTGAACTTGTCGCCCACCACGACCTCGACTCCGGCGCCCAGGTCGTCGTGCTGCTTGACCCGCACCTTCTTGCCGAACTGCCGGGCGACGAGCGAAGCGGCAGGGTCGTCGGTCTTCGGGGCGAGGACGCGGACCTTGCGCACCCCGTCGACGTCGTCCGGCGCATTGCCGAGGTCGCCCGGGAGGAAGCCGCGCGCGAGGAGCTCGTCCTGCGTCCGGCTCGCCAGGCCGGATCGGGTGCCCGCGTTGTAGACGCTGACCGTGACGTCGGTGGTACGCACCAGGTCTCCCTTCGCCAGGCCGTCGGTGCAGTCGTCGGCCGTTGCCGCGACGTCTCCGTTCCAGGGTCCTGGTGCCGAGACCTGGCGCCAGCCGACGACCAGGAAGAGGGCCAGCACCGCGCAGAGCACGAGCGCCGTGATGGCGGCGCGAGAGCGTCGATCCTCCGGGGTGTGGCTCACGCGTCTCCCCCGTCGTGGATGCGGGCGTGCAGGACGACACGCTGCTGCAGCGCAGCACGCACTGCACGGTGGAGCCCGTCCTCCAGGTAGAGCTCACCACGCCACCGCACGACGTGGGCGAACAGGTCGCCGAAGAAGGTCGAGTCGTCGGCCAGCAGGGTGTCGAGCTGCAGCGTGTCCTTGGTGGTGACGAGCTCGTCGAGGCGGACCTGCTGGGGGGTGATCTCCGTCCACTCCCGCGGTGACAGGCCGTGGTCGGGGTAGGGGCGGTCGGAGCCGACGCGCTTGAAGATCACCGCACCAGGATAGGGGCGGCCTCCGGCTCGGTTGGCGTGGCGTCATGCCCGCGAGCGCTGAGAGCGCCATGGCACCAGGCCGGCAGCCCCGTCAAGCGGGAACCGGGACCTCAGGCCGAGATCCTCTTCGCCCGTTCCCGGGCGACGGTGAGGGAATGAGGGCGAGTGGACTGGCGCCGACGGGGACTACGGTGACGGCATGCACCACGACGCCCGGGCTGACGTCCACGACGTCACCACCCTCAAGTATGCCTACCTGCGAGCCCTCGACCTGAAGCTGTGGGACCAGTTCGAGCAGCTCTTCGTGCCCGAGGCGACCGGTGCCTACGCCGGGCTCGACTTCGGCTCCAGGGAGGAGCTCGTCGGTTACATGCGCGCAAACCTCGGCGCCGACATGGTCACGTTCCACCAGGCGCACCATCCCGAGATCTCGGTGACCGGCGACGAGGCCACGGCGGTCTGGTACCTCCACGACAAGGTCTTCGTGCCGGCGTACGACGTGGCGATCGAGGGCGCCGCCTTCTACCGCGACCGCTGCGTGCGGACTGCCGGTGGCTGGCGGTTCAGCCACGTCGGCTACGAGCGCACCTACGAGTCGAGCTGGACCATGTCCTCAGCGCCGGGGTGGGCCTTCAAGGTCGGCGGGGCCTACGACGCGTGGCAGGAGCAGCCCACATGAGCACGCTGGTGGTGCCGGCGCGCTGCAACGGCCCGCGCGCCTCCGGCAACGGCGGCTGGACCGCAGGGGCCCTGGCCGAGCGCGTCCCTGGGTACGGGCTCGGAGTCCCGGTGACGGTGAGGCTGATGCAGCCGCCGCCGCTGGAGACACCGATGGACGTGATCGACGACGGCCAGGGGGTGCGGCTGGAGCACGAGGGTCGGCCCGTGGCGACGGCCACGCCAGGGGACGCGAAGTCATTCCGGCCCCCGGGACCGGTCCCGCCGCGAGCCGGCGGCGGCTGCGTCGGAGTCCTACGCCGGCTTCCGCGCGCACCCGTTCCCGACCTGCCTCGCCTGCGGGCCGGAGCGTGTCGAGGGCGACGGTCTCCGGATCTTCCCCGGTCGTCTTCCCGACGGTCGCGTGGCTGCGGTGTGGCGGGCCCACGAGGTGGACCTGCCGACGACCTGGGCCGCGCTGGACTGCGTCGGGGGGTGGTCCTCCGACATCGACGAACGGCCGATGGTGCTCGGGCAGATCACCGCCGAGGTGCTCCGGCTGCCCGAGGCGGGCGCGTCGTACGTCGTGGTGGGCATCGAGGTCGGCATCGAGGGACGCAAGGCCCGTACCAGCAGCGCGCTCTACGACGAGGCGGGTGACCTGCTCGCCCACGCCGAGCACGTCTGGTTCGAGGTGGACCCCGCCGTCTTCAACACCCTGCGCTGACCCCGCTGCCTGCCCCCGCCTCCCCCGCCGTCCCCCCGCTGTCCCGCTGCCCGCTGTCCCCCTTCCGTCTGTTCAGACGTGCGGCGCCCCAGGCAGCCCCCGCGGGGCGTTCCTGGTCTGATCAGACGTGCGGCGCCTGGAGGAGCCGGTGCGGGGCGCTCCTGGTCTGATCAGACGTGCGGCGCCTGGGGGAGCCGGTGCGGGGCGCTCCTGGTCTGATCAGACGTGCGGCGCCTGGGGGAGCCGGTGCGGGGCGCTCCTGGTCTGATCAGACGTGCGGCGCCCGGTGGTCAGACGGGGTCGCGCAGGATCGGGCAGGACATGCACCGGGGCCCGCCGCGGCCCGAGCCGAGCTCGGAGCCCCGGATCGTGACCACGTCGATCCCCGCCTCCTCGAGCCGTCGGTTGGTCTGGGTGTTGCGCTCGTAGGCCACCGTCAGCCGGGGACCGATGGCCAAGGTGTTGTTGCCGTCGTCCCACTGCTCGCGCTCGGCGGTGACCGGGTCGAGTCCGGTGTCGATGACGCGCAGCTCGGCGATGCCCATGGCCCGTGCGGCCGCCCGCAGGAAGGGCTCCGGCTTCCCGACCTTCAGCTCGACCTCGTCGCCGCTTCCGGCCGGCTGCACGGTGAAGGCCTGCAGCTGGTCGGCGACGTTCGGGTACATCACCACCTTGTCGGTGTCGACCATCGTGCAGATGGTGTCGAGGTGCATCGTCGCCCGTTCCTGCGCTATCGGGACGCCGAGGACGGTCTCGGCAAGCCCTGCCGCGAAGAGGCGCCTGGCGAGGCGTTCCGCGCCCGCCGGGGTGGTCCGCTCGCCGATCCCGACCGCGACCACACCCGGCGCGAGCAGCAGGACGTCGCCCCCCTCGACGAACTCGTGCGCCGCGCTCGGGATGGTCGCGACGCCACGGAAGAGCGGGTGTCTTTCGTAGAGCATGCCGGTCAGCTGGGTCTCCCGGTGACGTGCCGGCATCGCCAGGGAGGTGATCGCCACCTGGTCGCCCACCCACACGCTGGAGTCGCGCGTGAACAGCAGGTTGGGCAGCGGGTCGACGAGGAAGGCGTCCTCGGGCAGGAGGCTGGTGACCAAGCCGCGGGGAGCGCCGGGGAGCTCGTCGTTGCGGAGACCGGCGCTGAGCACCAAGGTCAGGGACGCGGGGTCGAGGTCGCGCATCATGGCGGCCAGATAGGCACGCAGCGAGTCGCCGAGGTGCAGGTCCTCGACGGTCGCGGCGATGGCAGCCTCCCGCGCCTCCTCCTCGGCGAGGGTCTCGGTGAGCAGGTCGGTCAGGTAGAGCACGTCCACGCCCCGGGTTGCGAGCGCCTCGGCGAAGGCGTCGTGCTCCTCCTGGGCCCGACGGACCCAGGGGATGCCGTCGAACAGCAGTCGATCGTTGTTGCGGGGGGTCAAGCGCTCCAGCTCGGGGCCCGGACGGTGCAACAGCACGGTGCGGAGCCTGCCCACCTCGCTGGTCACGCCGAGGGTCCGCTGCTGCGGCTGAGAGGAGGCAAGGGAGTCATCCACCCCGTCAGGCTAGAGGGCCCTCACCGCCGCTGATGGTGAACGCGGTGGACGTCCAGCGCCGGGCGCAGCCCAGGGATAGGGGGAGGCTGCGGCGGGTAGGTCACCGGTGGCAGTCACATCACGAGAGGGAGTCGCATGAACAGCGAGCGGGACGTCGAGAAGCACCCGGACGGGGAGACCCGCCACCACGGCCAGGCAGGGGTGATCTTCGACGTCGACGGCACCCTGCTCGACACCACCTACCTGCACGCCGTGGCGTGGGCCCGCGCCATGCGGCGTCACGGCCACGACGTCACCATGGCCGAACTGCACCGAGCCGTCGGCATCGCGAGCGAAGAGCTCGTGGAGCACGTCCTGGGGAAGCCGGACGAGGCGACCGCCACAGCCCACAGCGAGGAGTACGAGCCCTTCCGCGACGAGGTCCGCCCCCTGCCGGGGGCTGCCGACCTGCTCCTGGAGTGCCACCGTCGCGGACTGCGCGTCGTCATCGCGACCAGCGGCAAGGAGTCGGACCTGGAGTGGATGCTGCCTGCGATCGGCGTGGGGCGGGAGACTCTCGACGGCGTCGTCACGGCCAGCGACGTGGAGGGGTCCAAGCCTGCCCCCGACCCGTTCACGAGCGCGCTGGAGCAGAACGGCCTGGACCCCGAGCGCACGGTCGTCGTGGGGGACACGGTGTGGGACATCGAGGCTGCTGCGCGGGCGGGGGTGCGTTGCATCGCCGTGACCTGTGGCGGCATCGACGAGCCGACGCTGCGCGAGGCCGGCGCCGTCGAGGTGCACCACCACCCGGCCGCACTCCTGGACGCACTCGACGACAGCGCCCTCGGCCGATTGTCCTGACGCCGAAGGCGCGGCTCGCACTAGGTTGAGCCTCGTGCTGTGCTTCGTCACCGGTGGTTCGGGGTTCGTCGGCCGTCACCTGCTCGCCCGGCTGGTGGGCGACGGCCACGACGTGCTCGCCCTGGCGCGCTCCGAGGGGGCCGCCGAGGTGGTGGCGGGGCTGGGTGCGCAGCCGATGCTCGGCGACCTGAGCAGTGTGCGGGAGCAGGCGGACCGGCTCCGCAGCACCGACGTCGTGGTCCACGCGGCGGCCGCCACCGGGCAGTGGGCGCGTCGCGGTGACTTCCACGAGGACAACGTCGAGGGAACCCGGGCCGTGCTCGACCTGGCCCGTGCGGCGGGTGTCCCGCGACTGGTGCACGTGAGCACCGAGGCGGTGCTGGCCGACGGCAACCCGCTGCGCTACGTCGACGAGGACGCTCCGTACCCGCAACGCCACGTGGGGGAGTACCCGCGCACCAAGGCACTGGCCGAGCAGATCGTCCTGGCCGCCGACGGTCACGACCTGCGCACGATCGTGGTGCGGCCCCGGCTGGTCTGGGGGCCCGGGGACACGACCGTCATGCCGGTCATCATCGACGCGGTCCGCGACGGCCACTGGGCGTGGGTGTCCGGCGGTGACTACTTCACCTCGACGTGCCACGTGGACAACCTGTGCGAGGCGATCGTGCTCGCCGCGGAGTCCGACCGGTCGGGCCAGGCGTACTTCGTGACCGACGGTCCCCCGGTGGGGTTCCGCGAGTTCATCACCGACCTCGCCGCGGCGTACGGGGTGGAGATGCCCTCGCGCTCGGTGCCGCGCAGCGTCGCGCGAGCCGCGGCGCGAGCCGCGGCAGGGTCCCACCGAGTGCTGCGGCGGGAGGGCGAGCCCCCGGTCTCACCGACCGCGATCGCCCTGGGGGCCCAGGAGGTGACGGTCAACGACGAGCGGGCCCGGCGCGAGCTGGGCTACCGGCCCGTGGTCACCGTGGCCGAGGGACTGGCACGGCTGCGCGACCACGCCGCCGTACGAGGGGATGACCAGGGCCCAGGAGCGACAGCGCAGGAGTCGGCACGATGAGGGTCCTCGTCACCGGCGGAACCGGCTTCGTCGGCGCCTGGACGGCCAAGGCGGTCGCGGACGCGGGGCACGACGTGCGCTTCCTGGTGCGCAGGCCGGAGAGGCTGACCACGAGTGCAGGGGCGCTGGGGCTCGACACCTCCGACCACGTCGTCGGGGACATCACGGACCGCGGGAGCGTCCGGACTGCCCTGGCGGGCTGTGATGCCGTGGTGCACTGCGCGGCCGTCGTCGCCTTCGGGCCCGGGGCAGCGGAGAAGATGGCGCGGACCAACCTCGAGGGGGCACGCCACGTCTTGGGGCAGGCGGTTGAGCTGGGTCTCGACCCAGTCGTGCACGTCTCCAGCATCGCCGCCGTCTTCGACCCGAGCCTGGCGTTGCTCACGGCCGACCTGCCGGTCGCGCCGGGCCTGGACGACTACGGCGTCTCGAAGGCCCAGGTCGAGACCTATGCCCGAGAGCTCCAAGAGGGGGGCTCACCGGTCGTCACCGTCTACCCCGGGATGGTGCTCGGGCCGCCGGCGGGCACGCAGACCGGCGAGGCCACCGAGGGGATCGAGCGCGGCCTGAAGCTTCGGGTGATCCCGGGACGACGCGCGGCGTGGACGGTGTGCGACGTCCGGGACCTGGGACGCGTGCACGCCGCGACCCTGGAACCGGGACGGGGCCCACGGCGGTACGCCGCCGGTGGCGTGCGCATCGAGGCCCGCGAGATCGCGGCGCTGCTCGCGGAGTCCGCCGACCGCCGGATGCTCCACCTGCCGCTACCCGACCGCGTGCTGCGCGGCTTCGGGCGGCTCCAGGACCGGCTGCACCTCGGCACCCCGCTCACCGGGTCGCGCATGGAGTACTACACCCGCATGCCCGAGGCCGACAACGGCCCGCTGGCGCGCGAGCTGGGCGTGGAGTTCCGGCCGCCACGCGAGACCCTCCGCGACGCGATCGGGGGGCTCCGAGCGCTCGGCCGGCTGTGACCTCGCGCGGCAGTCGGGCCCTGTCGGACCTGCCGGGCCTCTCGGGGCGGCCGGGGCGGCGGATCAGTGGGGGAGAGTCTCGACGGTCGGGCTCGACGAGGCCTGCGCCGGCCCTGCAGCCGCGTCCTGCGTCGTGGCGCGGCACTCCGCCTCGAACCGGTCGAGCAGCCCGTCGTAGGCGTCGCTGGGATTCACGATCGTGTCCTCCAGGATGTCGTCCAGCCCCCGGGTCTCCTCGGTCCACTGGTCGAGGTTCGCCGGTCGATAGCCGCCCTCGGGTGCCTGATAGCGCTCGGCCGTCGTCTTGGCCAGCCGCACTCCGGCACACTCCTCTCGGTGCAGCCGGCGCCGGCTGCCCGCGAAGGTCGCGTCCCCGCTCCCGAACCTGCGCTTGAGCCGGATCGCGGCGTTGAGCACCGCGTAGACCGGCTTGGACGGATCGTGTCGGATCGTCGGCGAACCGGAACCCAGCTGGGCCCGGAAGAGCCCGCAGTCGAACACCAGGCCGCAGGCCTGGGCCTCGGTCACCATCCACAGCAGGGCAGTGTCGGACAGCCCGCACTCCGCGTATCCGCCGCCCACGTCGGAGTGGGCTCCCTCGAACCACACCTGTTTGATGCGGTCCGGTGGGCACGAGCCGTCGGGGTTCAACCACAGGCACGGCTCGAACTTCATCCGAGGCTCGTCCACGGCGAGTGCCTGTCGGGCGAACTCGACCGCGTCCCCGAGCCGGACGTCGTGGAAGCTGTGGCGGCGGCTCAGCGGCCCGGGCACCCCGAGGGCTCCGACGGTGTCGAAGACGCCGAGGAAGTGGATCGGTACCTGCGGGTGGCAGTGCTGGCTGCGGAAGTCCTCTGCTGTGGCCCACCCGGCCGGCATCGGCTCGTCCGGATCGTGCTGGTAGCGCTCCGCCGCCTCGTGCATCGCCCCGGCGATCAAGGCGTCCCGGGTGAGCAGCCCGACCTTGCCGATCATCCCGGCGAGGGACCGCGCGGTGTAGGCGCCGCGGCTGAAACCGAACACGTAGAGCTCGTCGCCGGGCTGGTAGTTGATCGACAGGAACCGGTAGGCGTTGAGCATCTGGTGGAACAACCCGAATCCGAACGCCCCACCCAAGATCTTGTCAGCCTGATAACCAGCAGTCCCCACGCCGGGGAGGTAGAGGACCATCTGGTGCACGCCACGAGCGCTTGAGGGTTCCAGCTGCACCGTACGGGCGATCTTCTCGATGTTGGTCACTGTCTTGCTGTCCGCACGGTTCCAGGTGCCGTCGCAGCAGATCACCAGTCGCTTCATCGTTCCAGACTCCCGCACCTGCGGCGACACGGCAGAGTCCGAGGTCCCCCGTTGCCCGGGTGAGCCGCGGCTAACCTGGCCTCATGAGTGCTGCCGGACGCGGAGCGCGGCCTGATCTCGTCCTCGACCGCAATGTCCTGGGCGGGCCCCTGGAGATCTGCGGCACCCGACCGATGACCGGCTTCTTCCGCGACGGGCGCTGTCGTCCCGGCGGTCCGGCGCACGGCGGGCACACCGTCGCGGCGGTGATGACACGCGAGTTCCTCGAGCACCAGGCCTCGGTCGGCAACGACCTGATCACCCCGCAGCTCGAGCACGGCTTCGGTGGCCTCACCCCCGGTGACCGGTGGTGCGTGCTGGCCGCCCGGTGGCTGCAGTCCTACGTCGCGGGGGTGGCCGCGCCGGTGGTGCTCGCCGCGACTCACGAGCGGGCCCTCGACGTGGTGGCGCTCGAGGCGCTGCGCGCCTGCGCGGTCGACGTGCCCGACGACCTCAGTGGCCTGGGCTCGGACGACCCCGAGGGCTCGTCGGGGGCCGATGACGCGGAGGAGGGGTGACCCCTTCCCAGTGGCAGGTCGGCAACCTCGTCGCCGTCAGGGCACTGGACCGCCTCGACCTGACGGCTACGCCGGTGGGGCAGGCGCTGCTCGGCTGGGGCGGGGCCGCAGAGGTGGGCGTGGCGGAGATCGACCCCGCGTTGGCCGACACTGCAGCCCTGGCAGAGGCCTTCGGACTGCCGATGGAGAGCAACGGCAACTGTGTGGTGGTCGGGGGGCGCCGCGCGGGCGAGGAACGTGTCGCCGCGTGTGTGGTGCGGGCCGATACCCGGGCTGACGTCAACAACCTCGTCAAGCGCCGTCTCGACGTGCGGAAGGCGTCGTTCCTCGGCACCGACCAGGCTGTCGCCGAGACCGGCATGGAGTACGGGGGGATCACGCCCCTCGGGCTGCCCAAGCACTGGCGACTGTTCGTCGACGCGTCCCTGGTGGGTCTGCCGATGGTCGTGATCGGCAGCGGCGTGCGGCACTCCAAGCTGCTGCTGCCCGGCTCGTCACTGGGTGAGCTCCCTCGAGCCGAGATCGTCGAGCAGCTCGGGCGCTGAGCTGCGCTACCGCTTCTGCTCCCGCAGGGCGACGGCGCCTGCCACCATCGCCGACGCTGCCATCACCGACAGCAGCACGCCGGCGGGTGGCTTGACCTGGGCCCGCTGCAACGCGAGCACGGCGGCGGCGCCGTCGGCGGCGTCGACGGCCAGCCCGACCTTGAGCAGCGCCGGCTTGTGCTCCGGCTTGGCCATCATCGTGATCGTGCCGAGCGCGACGTCGCGGGCCCCGAACAGCCGCAGCAGGTACGGCGACTGCGGCGCGGCCGGGTCGAGCATCCCGGCCCTGAGGGAAGCCTCCGGAAGGCCCCAGGCGGCGGCGCCGGCGACGATGCGGGAGATCGAGAGCGCATTGGCGTTGTCCATCCGGCGACCCTACTGACCTTCCGCACCGACCGACAGGGCCCACGCGGCGGCCTCCTGCGCCTGCTCCCGGTCGGCCTCGACCAGACCGATGCGGGTGCGCCGGTCGAGCAGGTCGGCCGCGTCGAGGGCGCCCTCGTGCGTGACGCCCCACAGCAGCTCGGCGCGGGAGGCGGTCACACGGGGTGCCGGCGGTGACACCAGGAAGTCGTCTCCCCGCCCCGTCCGGGTCCTGGCCCAGTCGAGCACTCGTGGCGCCTCGGCGCCGTACCGGCGGACCAGCCGCGCCGGGGCCGACACCTGCCCCAGACGTTCGCGCGGGGCGGCGCCGACGAGCCCGAGGTCGGCGGTCACGCACAGTCCGGCAGCCAGCGAGCCCACGCGCACCGCCTCGTCCACCGCGTCCTGGGCCATCTGGCGGTAGGTGGTGAGCTTGCCGCCCACGATCGTGACCACCCCCGTGTCGCTGACGAGGACGACGTGGCGTCGGGACAGGTCGGAGGTGCTGCCCTCCGCCTGGAGCAGGGGACGCAGGCCGGCGAAGCGGCCGACGACGTCGGCGCGGGTCAGGGGAGTCGCCAGCACCCGGTTGACGGTGTCGAGCAGGAAGTCGACCTCGTGCTCCTCGGGCACCGGCACGTCAGGGATCTCGGCGGTCGATTCGTCGGTGAGCCCGAGGTAGGTGAGTCCGTCGGCCTGCGGAAGGGTGAACACGAATCGGTTCATCGATCCGGGCACCGGCGCGGACACCGCGACCGGTGTGTCACGCAGCGAGCTGGAGCGGAGCACCAGGTGGGTGCCGCGGCTGGGCGTGAGCCTGAGCCCGGGCACCAGCCCGGCCGCCCAGACCCCGGTCGCGTTGACGACGGTGCGGGCACGGACCGTGAAGGTGGACCCGGTGAGCTCGTCGGTGAGGGTGGCCCCGTTCCCGGTGAGGTCCGTGGCGCGGACGTAGGTGAGCACCTGGGTGCCGTAGGCGGCAGCGGTGCGTGCCAGCGCCACCACCAGCCGGGCGTCGTCCTCGAGCTGGCCGTCGTAGGAGAGCAGGCCGCCGCGGAGGCCCGCAGTGGCCGCCGCAGGCGCGTGCCGTCGGGTCTCCTCTGCCGAGAGCCGGCGGGGGCGGGGCAGCAGCGTCGAAGGGGTGCGCGCGGCCCGCCGTAGCGCGTCTCCGGCACGGAGCCCCTGCATCGCCAGTGCGGCGTGAGGTCGGCTCAGGGCGTCGGTCAGCGGCATCACCATCGGCATCGCGTGGGTCAGGTGCGGCGCCGTCCTGGTCATGAGGACACCGCGCTCGACCGCGGACTCGTGGGCGACTCCGACCTGTCCCTTGGCCAGGTAGCGCAGTCCGCCGTGGACCAGCTTGGAGCTCCAGCGCGAGGTGCCGAAGGCGAGGTCGTGGGCGTCCACCGCGGCGACGCGCAGTCCCCTGGCCGCCGCGTCGAGGGCGACACCGGCGCCGGTCACCCCCAGCCCGACCACCAGGACGTCGACCTCGGCGCCGTCGGCGAGCGTCTCGAGGTCGCGCCTGCGCCGGGCGGCGTTCAGGTCGGGGGAGCCCGTGGCCGGCAGCGGGACCGGCGACGGAAGATGCGTGGTTGGTCATGGCGTGAGGTGCCTCTCGATCAGGTGGCGGAGCTCGGCGTCGAGAGCTGCGGCGCTGATCCGGTCATCGGTCATGGTGGGTGCGGACAGCACGAACCCGTGGGCCGCCAGCAGCAGCGTCCGTGCCAGCAGGTCGGGGTCGCCCTCGCGGATGGTTCCGGCTCGTTGTCCCTTGCGCACTCCCTCGGCGACGAGGTCCAGCATCCGGTCCTGGTTGCGGCCCCGACGCTCGAGCAGGTAGGGCAGCAGCAGCTCGGGGTCGACCTCGACGATGCGGACGAGCAGCGGGTCGTGGCGCAGGGCGGCCACCACGGCGACCACGCTCTCGGCGAGCGTCCGCGGCGAGACCTGCGTGCCCGCCGCCAGGGCGGGCTGCAGCGTGGTGTCCCACTCCCGCACGAGGAGGTCGCCGAGCAGGGAGCCCATGTCGGGCCAACGGCGGTAGATGGTCATCCGGGACACCCCGGCCCGGCGGGCCACGTCGGTGAGCGTGGTGCGGCGCCACCCGACCGCGAGGATGCTCTCCCGGGCGGCGTCGAGCACGGCATCGGGCACTTCGGAGCCGGCGGTGGGAGCGGGAACTCCGGCCGCCCCGTCGGTGTGACGCATTGACATCATCTGTCACACTGTATCGCATGACGATCGACCTCGACTCTCAGATGCACTGGTCCCGGTGGGGCGACCCGGACAAGGCCCACCCGATCTCGTCCTCGATGCGCGAGCTCATCGAGCTCTTCGTCGGGGAAGATCGAGGAGCGTCCGGCCGTGGCGCCGGAGGAGGTGCGTCTCCCCGAGGTGGGCGTCGGGGACGCCCTTCTCGATGAGCTGCGCGGCCTGGTCGGTGGAGACCATGTCCACACCGACGACGGGTGGCGCATCGCCCGGACCCGCGGCAAGTCGACCCCCGACCTGCTGCGCATCCGGCAGGGCGATGCCGCTGACGCCCCCGACGTCGTGGTCCGGCCCGCCGACCATGACGAGGTGGCGGCGGTCGTGCGGTGGTGCTCCGACCGCGGGGTCGGCCTGGTCCCCTTCGGCGGCGGCACCTCGGTGGTCGGAGGCCTGGCCGCCCGTCGCGACGGCCTGCAGGGCGTGGTGGCACTCGACCTGCGGCGGATGAGACGCCTGGTCGAGGTCGACGTGGTCTCGGGCACCGCCACCTTCGAGGCCGGACTGCTCGGCCCCGAGGCGGAGGACCTGCTGGCCGAGCACGGGCTGATCATCGGCCACTACCCGCAGTCCTTCCGCTACGCCTCGCTCGGGGGCTTCGCGGCGACCCGCTCCAGCGGGCAGTCGTCGGCCGGGTACGGCAGGTTCGACTCGATGGTGGTGCGGCTCAAGGTCGCGACCCCGCTCGGCGACTGGGAGGTGGGGAACTCCCCGGCCAACGCCGCCGGCCCGGACCTGCGCGAGCTGGTGATGGGGTCCGAGGGCGCCTTCGGCGTCATCACCGAGCTCACCGTCAAGGTCAAGCCCGCTCCCCAGGAGACGGCCTACGAGGGGTGGCGGTTCGAGTCCTTCGCCGCCGGGGCGGAGGCGATGCGCCGACTGGCCCAGGGCAAGGTGCTCCCGGCCGTGCTGCGTCTCTCCGACGAGGCCGAGACCTCGGTCAACCTCGCCAGCCCCGACGCGGTAGGCGGCGAGGGCGCCGGAGGTTGCCTGCTCATCGTGGGCCACGAGGGCTCCCCCGCGCAGGTGCGGCGTTCGCGTGACTCGGTGACGAGCGTGCTGGGCGACGCGGGCGGCCAGTCGCTGGGCAGCGAGGTCGGCCAAGCCTGGGTGGCCGGCCGCTACGACGGCCCCTACCTCCGTGACGCGCTGCTGGACGTCGGCGTGCTGGCCGAGACCTTCGAGACCGTCACGTTCTGGTCCCGGCTCTCCGAGCTGTACGCCGCGGTCAAGCAGGGCGTGGAGCAAGCGCTCTCCGAGCAGGGCACGCCGCCGCTGGTGCTCTGCCACATCTCCCACGTCTACGAGACCGGCGCCTCGCTCTACTTCACGGTCGCGGCGAAGGAGCTGGACGACGGGCTGGCGCAGTGGGTGCAGGCGAAGACGGCGGCCGGCGACGCGATGATCGCCCACGGCGCCTCGATCACCCACCACCACGCGGTGGGCAGGGACCACAAGCCCTGGTTCGAGCAGGAGGTCGGCCCGGTCGGGGTCGAGGTGCTCCGCGCGGTGAAGGCGCGGCTCGACCCGGCCGGCGTCCTCAACCCCGGGGTGATGGTGCCGTGACCCGCAGCTTCCGGATCCTGGTCAACCCACTGTCCGGCGGCGGCTCGGCCCCGGCGAAGGTCTCCGCGGTCGCCCAGCTGCTCGAGGAGGCGGGCGCCACCGTCACCGTCGAACGCAGCGAGTCCGCCGAGGGCGGACGCGCGTCGTCCCGCGCAGCGATGGCCGCCGGCGAGGTCGTGGTGGCCGCCGGAGGCGATGGCATGCTCGCCTCCCTGGCCGGGACCGTGATCGACGCCGGGGGAACCCTCGGCGTGGTGCCGAGCGGGCGCGGCAACGACTTCGCCCGGATGCTTCGGCTTCCCGGTGATCCGGAGGGGATCGCCCACGCCTTGCTCGAGGGTGAGCCCACCGCGGTCGACGCCATCGAGGTGACCGACGGCCGCGCGCTGCGCACGGTGGTGCTCGGCAGCCTCTATGCCGGCGTCGACTCCCTCGCCTCGCAGATCGTCGACCGCTCCCGCCGGATGCCGGCCGCGCTGCAGTACCCGAGCGCGGCGATCCGCGCGCTGGCGACCTACCGCCCGCGCACCTTCACCGTCACCGTCGACGGAGTTCCCCATCGTCAGGACGCCTTCAACGTCGTGGTCGCCAACTCCGGCTACTACGGCAGCGGCATGCACATCGCCCCGATGGCCGACGTGCACGACGGCGCGCTCGACGTCGTCGTGCTGCCGGCGGGCTCACGGCTCTCGATGATCCGCCGGTTGCCGAAGGTCTACGACGGCTCGCACGTGCAGCTGCCGGAGGTCACCGTGCTGCGTGGCTCGGTCGTGGAGGTGGCAGCCGACGACGTCGTGGGCTACGGCGACGGCGAGCGCCTGGCGCCGCTGCCGCTCACGGCGCGGGTGCTCCCGGGCGCGCTCTCCATGCTGCTGCCCTGAGCCGCCGCTGCCGGAGAGGCATGGCTTTAGGACTTTCGTCCTGATATGGTCCGTTATGCCCTGTTCTGAGTCTCGGGGGGACGCTCGTGGTGAGCGACCGCCACGTCCCCACAGGGCTGAGGGAGGGGACACCATGAACCGGACATTCACCCATAGCTTCGTCTCGGCGGGGGTCGGCTTCGGCGCCGGTGCGGCGTACGTGCTGGCGCTGGCGCGCTCCGGCACCTGCCCCGATGTCCTGGGCCGGGCCAGCCGTACCACGTGCAGCACCCAGGAGGTGGTGAGTGGCGGACTGGCGGTCTTCGCCCTGGTGACCGTGACGCTGACGCTGCTCGTCGCAGTGCTGACGCTGCGTCGCGGGGAGGTGGCAGACCGGACCTCCTTCGGGGACACCTTCGTGGCGATGGGCTCCATCGTCGCGATGGTCGAGGCAACGGTGCTCACCGTGAGCGGCTCGCCGATGGGCATCGCCCACGGGGTGGCGGTCTTCGGCCTCACCCTCTTCGGGGTCCGGCAGGCGTCGTCGTTCGAGCGACGGGACCGCGAGGTCGCGGCGGTCGTGGCCATGGCCCTGACGCTGGCGGCCGTGGTCTGGGTCGCCCTCGAGCCGGCGGCGCTCCTGCTCGCCATGCCAGTGGCGGTCCTCTGGGTGCTGGGGGCGCTGGCCTACAGCGACGGGGCTCGAGAGACGGATGCGGGCGCCGGCCGGATGGCTGCCGCGCGCACTGCCGTCGCGAGTCGATGAAGAGCGTGGGGGGCGTGGTCATCGTGCACCGGGACACGCCCTTCGCAGCGACCGAGGAGTCGGCGCAGTCCCAGCTGCCCCCTGTGTCGACGAACGGTCGTGAGCGGTGCCGGAGTCTCCCACCACTCCAGTCCGGCACTGTCCTCCCGGCGCACGAGCGGCGGCCGTCGCCTCCCGTGACGGACGCTGTTGGCGTCGAGCGGTGTGGAGGACCGCTCGGTGTCGAGGGCGGGTGGCCCCTCCCGCCACCCGCCCTCACCCCCCGCAGGTAGATCGCGGTCACCGTCGCGCAACGAGGGGTGCACCCCTGGCGAGGCGTCACCAGAGCCCGAGCTCCCCGGCCACGCCCTACAGTGGCGGCCGTGGGACAGGGACACGGACACGGCTTCCAGGCAGGGCGCGCCGAGGACCGGCGACGCCTCTGGGCGGTGCTCGCGGTCACCCTGACGGTGCTGGTGATCGAGGTCGTCGGCTCGCTGCTGTCCGGGTCGCTCGCGCTCCTGGCCGACGCCGGGCACATGCTGACCGACTCGGCCGCGGTCGCGATCGCCCTCGTGGCCAGCCACCTCGCGTCCCTGCCCAGCAGCGACCGCCGCACCTTCGGCCTCCACCGCGCGGAGATCCTCGCGGCCCTGGTGAACGCGGTGGTGCTCGTCGTGCTGTGCGTCTACCTCGTGGTCTCGGCGATCGGTCGGCTCAGCGATCCGCATGAGGTCGAGGGCGGGCTGATGCTGGCCGTCGCGGTCCTGGGCCTGGCCGGCAACGCCGTCGCGCTCCTCCTGCTGCGGACCCGCAAGGACAACACGTTGAACATGCGGGCGGCCTACCTCGAGGTGCTGACCGACGGGCTCGGCTCCCTCGCCGTCGTTCTCGCCGCGATTCTTGTCATCACGACTGGATTCAACCAGGCCGATCCGATCGCGACGCTCGCGATCGCAGCCCTGGTGCTGCCGCGCGCACTCCTGCTGCTCCGCGAGGCGGTGGACGTGCTGCTCGAGGCGGTCCCGCGCGACCTCGACTCCGACGAGATCCGGCAGCGACTGGAGTCGATTCCCGGAGTGACAGCTGTCCACGACCTCCACGTGTGGACCATCACCAGCGGCCTGCCCTCGCTCACGGCGCACGTCGTGGTGGAGGACGCCGTGGCCGACTCCCAGGGACTGGGTCAGACGCTGGACCAGCTCTGCGCGTGTGTCGGAGAGAACTTCGACCTCGAGCACACCACCTTCCAGATCGAGCCGGCTTCCCACCGCGAGCACGAGGAGCTGGGTCGCCCTCACCCCTGACCTGGACCCCGCCCGTGCTCAGAGCTGGGCGGCCACTTCGGTGCCTTGCTTGATAGCCCGCTTCGCGTCGAGCTCGGCCGCCACGTCCGCACCTCCGACCAGGTGGGCCGAGACGCCGAGCTCGACCAGCTCGTCGTAGAGGCCGCGCACCGACTCCTGCCCCGCGCAGACCACGACGTGGTCGACGTCGAGCGTCCGCGGCTCACCGTCGACGGTGAGGTGGAGACCCGCGTCGTCGACCCGCTCGTAGGTCACGCCCGAGATCTGGTGGACCCCGGAGTCCTTGAGCACGAGCCGGTGGGCCCAGCCCGACGTCTTGCCCAGGTCCTTGCCGATCGGGGTGGTCCTGCGTTGCAGGAGCCACACCTCACGGGCGGGTGTGCGGTCCTTCTTCGCGGTCAGGCCGCCGCGGTCCACCGCCGGGTCGCCAACCCCCCAGTGGGCCAGCCACTCGTCCAGGTCCTCCTCGGTGTGGGTGAGGAAGACGCTCATGTCGACCCCGATGCCACCCGCTCCGATGACGGCGGCCCGGGCGCCGACCTCGACCTCGCCGGCCAGCACGTCGTCGTAGGCGACCACCTTCGGGTGGTCGGCGCCGGGGAGCTCGATGCGCCGCGGCTCGACCCCCGTGGCGACCACCACGTCGTCGTACGAGGCCAGGTCGTCGGCCGTGACCCGTCGACCCAGGCGGACGTCGACGCCGAGAACCTCGAAGCGCCTCCGGTAGTAGCGCAGCGTCTCGGCGAACTCCTCCTTGCCGGGAACGCGCATGGCGTACCTGAACTGACCTCCCAGCTCGTCGTGCTCCTCGAACAGGGCCACCTCGTGACCGCGCTCGGCGGCGTTGAGGGCTGTCGCCAGACCTGCCGGCCCGCCGCCCACGACCGCGACCTGCTTGGCGCGGGCCTTCGGAACGGGCAGCAGCACGAGCTCGGTCTCGT
Source organism: uncultured Actinomycetota bacterium (assembly GCA_963801135.1). Classification (GTDB taxonomy): domain Bacteria; phylum Actinomycetota; class Actinomycetes; order Propionibacteriales; family Nocardioidaceae; genus Marmoricola_A. The sequence continues at coordinate 67,012 of CAWDDN010000008.1, forward strand.
GGCACGCGCGCGGATTGACCAGGCACGAGGCCCGCTTGGCCGCGAAGGTGTGGTCGAGGCAGGCCTGGTTGCAGGCGATGCAGGTGTTGATCTCGTCGGCCCGGTCCTGGGCGGCCTTGGCGACGAAGTCGGGGTCGGCCAGGAACGGGCGCGCCATCGAGACCAGGTCGGCGGTGCCGTCGATGAGCAGCCGCTCGCACGTCTCCGGGGTGTTGATCCGGTTGGAGGCGCAGACCGGGATCCCGACCTCCGAGCGCAGTCGCTTGGTCGTCCAGGCGAACGCGGCGCGGGGAACCTGCGTGAGGATCGTCGGAATGCGTGCCTCGTGCCAGCCGATGCCGGTGTTGATGATCGAGGCGCCGGCCTCCTCGATGCGTCCACCCAGCTCGAGGGTCTCCTCCCAGGTCTGACCGTCCTCGACCAGGTCGAGCAGGGACATCCGGTACAAGATGATGAGGTCGTCACCGACCTCCTCCCGGATCCGCCGGACGATCTCGACCGGGAAGCGCATCCGCTTCGCCGCCGTGCCGCCCCACGCGTCGGTGCGCTGGTTGACGCGAGCGGCGAGGAACTGGTTGATGAGGTAGCCCTCCGACCCCATGATCTCCACCGCGTCGTACCCGGCCTTCTTCGCCAGCCGCGCAGAGCGGACGAAGTCGTCGATGGTGCGCTCGACGCCGCGGCTGCTCATGCCGGAGGCCTTGAAGGGGGTGATCGGCGACTTGCTCGCCGAGGCGCTCACCGAGAACGGCGTGTAGCCGTAGCGGCCGGCGTGCAGGATCTGCAGCGCGATCTTGCCGCCCTCGTCGTGCACCGCCTCAGTGACCCGCTGGTGGCGGGCTGCGTTGAGCCGGGTGGTCATCTGCGAGCCGAACGGCAGCAGCCAGCCGCGCACGTTGGGGGCGTAGCCGCCGGTGACGATGAGGCCCGCGCCGCCGCGCGCCCGCTCCGCGAAGTACGCCGCGAGCTCATCCACGTGCCACGGACGGTCCTCCAGCCCGGTGTGCATCGACCCCATCACCGTCCGGTTGCGCAGCGTGCCGCCGCGCACCTCGAGGGGGGAGAGCAGCGTGGGGTAGGGGTTCATTCGTCCTCCAGGTAGTGGCGTTCGTAGTCGGGGCGTTTCGTGGCTCGCTGCGCTCGCACCTCAACGACCGGTCCCGTCAGGACGGGGGTCGAGCCGGCCGTGCGCGGTGAGGTACTCCCCGAGCCAGCCAATCCAGAACTCCTCCATCCGGATGCCGCCGCGCAGCACCAGATAGCGGTCGAGGTCGTCGTCCTCGAGCTTCTCCGGGCGGGGGTACTGCGTCGCCGCCATCTGCTGGTACGCCGCCAGCCGGGTGGCGTGTTCGGCCCGCAGCGAGGTGAGCTCCTCCAGCAGCCGCGGACGGTCGCCGTACGAGGCGGCGCGCAGCTTGACCGCCAGGTCGCTGCGGTGGCTCTCGCGCACCAGGGGCTCCCCCAGCCAGCGACGCAGCTCGGCGCGCCCGGTGTCGGTGACGGCGTACTCCCGCTTGTCGGCGCGGCCCACCTGGGGGACGGCGGTGGCGGTGACCCAGCCGTCGGCCTCCATCCGCGCCAGCACGCGGTAGATCTGCTGGTGGGTGGCGGTCCAGAAGTAGCCGATCGAGCGGTCGAACCTGCGGGTGAGGTCGAGACCCGAGCCGGCGCGCTCGCTGAGCGAGGTGAGGATCGCGTGCTCCAGGGCCATGGCGGCAGTATGCAACGAGTTGCACGACGTGTGCAACGAGTTGCACCGAGGCTCTCGCCGGGATCACACCGTCGACCTCCGCGGCGCTGCTGCCAGACTCCCGCCCATGGCTGACTACGCGCTGAACCAGGGGACCGGGCCGCTGCGCGGCATCAAGGTGGTCGAGATCGCCGGGATCGGCCCCGGTCCCCACGCGGGCACGATCCTCGCCGACCTCGGAGCCGACGTCATCCGGGTCGAGAAGCCAGGCGGGGCCGCCAGCGCCGGCCCCCGCGAGGCGGACCTGCTCACCCGAGGCCGGCCCAGCGTGGCCATGGACCTCAAGAACCCGGACGCGCTGCGGGCTCTGCGCGAGCTCATCGGCGAGGCCGACGTCCTCCTGGAGGGGATGCGCCCCGGTGTCACCGAGCGCCTCGGCATCGGCCCCGACGACTGCCTCGCGCTCAACCCCGCCCTGGTGTACGGCCGGATGACCGGGTGGGGTCAGCACGGGCCGCTGGCCCAGACCGCGGGTCACGACATGAACTACATCGCCATTGCCGGCGTGCTGCACGGCTTGGGCCAGGACAGGTCCCGGCCGCACTTCCCGAGCAACGTCGTGGGCGACTTCGGCGGCGGATCGGCGTACCTGGTGATCGGTGTGCTGGCGGCGCTGCTCGAGGCCCGCGTGAGCGGTGAGGGACAGGTGGTCGACGCGGCCATCGTCGACGGCGCCGCGCACCTGAACATGATGTGGGCCGCGATCCTCGCCAGCGGTTGGGCGCAGGAGCAGCGGGCGACCAACCTGCTCGACGGCGGGCTGCCCTACTACGAGATCTACGAGACCTCCGACGGCAAGCACATGTCGGTGGGCGCGCTCGAGCCGCAGTTCTACGACGAGATGGTCCGGCTCCTCGGGCTCGAGGACGCGGTGCCCGACCGCCACGACTTCTCCCGGATGGGGGAGCTCAAGCAGCTGCTCACCGACACCTTCAAGCAGCGGACCCAGGTCGAGTGGGCCGAGGTCTTCGACGGCAGCGACGCCTGCGTAGCGCCGATCCTGCCGCTCACCGAGGCCGCCAGGCACCCGCACATGGCGGCCCGGGAGGTCTACGTCGAGCGCGACGGCTTGCTGCAGCCCGCGCCGGCTCCGAGGTTCTCCCGCACCTCACCGAGCCTGACGACCGGACCGTCGAAGCCGGGTGACGGCACCCGTGCCGTGCTCGAGGCCTGGGGCGTCTCTGGTGTCGACGAGCTGCTGGCCGGCGGAGCCGCGGTCCAGACCGAGTAGCGCTCCGGTGGTCGCTCGTTGAGCGTGACAGTGAAGGTGTCACAATCGACACCTCATGTTCCGCGGCCGCCCGGCCGCGGTTGTCTGGTTGGAAAGCAGGGACCATGGCTGTGACATCAACGCCGGAGGCTTATGTCTATGACGCGATCCGGACCCCGCGGGGGAAGGGCAAGAAGGACGGCTCCCTCCACGAGGTGAAGCCCGTCGACCTCGTGACGACGCTGCTCGACGAGGTCAAGGAGCGCAACGAGGGGTTCGACCCCGAGCGTGTCGACGACGTGGTGCTGGGCGTGGTCTCGCCGATCGGCGACCAGGGCGGCGACATCGCCAAGACGGCGGCGCTGGCCGCCGGCTACCCGGACACGGTGGCCGGCGTGCAGCTCAACCGCTTCTGCGCCTCCGGCCTCGAGGCCGTCAACCAGGCCGCGGGCCGCATCCGCTCGGGCTGGGAGGACCTGATCCTCGCCGGCGGCGTGGAGTCGATGAGCCGCGTGCCGATGGGCTCCGACGGCGGCGCCTGGGCCTCTGACCCCCACACCGCCTTCGAGACCGCCTTCGTGCCCCAGGGCATCGGCGCGGACCTCATCGCCACCATCGAGGGCTGGAGCCGTGAGGAGGTCGACGCCTTCGCCGCGGAGTCGCAGGCGCGAGCCGCCAAGGCTCAGGCGAACGGCTACTTCGACCGGTCGCTGATCCCCGTCAAGGACCGCAACGGCCTGACCATCCTCGACAAGGACGAGTTCATCCGGCCCGGCACCACCGTCGAGAGCCTCTCGGGCCTCAAGCCGTCCTTCGCCTTCCACGGTGACCTCGGCTTCGACTCGGTCGCGCTGGAGAAGTACCACTGGGTCGAGGGAATCGACCACGTCCACCACGCCGGCAACTCCTCGGGCATCGTCGACGGCGCTGCCCTCGTCGCGGTCGGCAGCGAGCAGGCCGGCAAGGACCTCGGCCTCGAGCCGCGCGCCCGCATCGTGGCCGCCGCCGTCTCCGGGGCGGACCCGACGATCATGCTGACCGGTCCCGCCCCCGCCTCGCGCAAGGCGTTGGCGAAGGCCGGCATGAGCGTGGACGACATCGACCTCTTCGAGATCAACGAGGCGTTCGCCGCCGTCGCGATGCGCTTCATGCGCGACATGGGCCTGGATCACGAGAAGGTCAACGTCAACGGTGGCGCGATCGCGATGGGCCACCCGCTCGGCGCCACCGGGGCGATGATCCTCGGCACGCTCATCGACGAGCTCGAGCGGCGCGACCTGCGCCGCGGCCTCGCCACCCTCTGCGTGGGCGGCGGCATGGGCATCGCCACCATCGTCGAGCGCGTCTGACCCTCACCCGAACTCCCGAGAAGCAAGGACCAAGCGAACACATGACTGAGCAGAACAGCGCCGGGCAGAGCGCGGTGCGTTACGAGCGTGACTCCGAGGGCGTCGTCACCCTGACCATGGACGACCCGGGCGCCAGCGCCAACACCATGAACGAGGCGTACAAGGACGGCATGGCCGCGGCCATCGACCGGCTGTACGAGGAGGGGGACGACGTCGTCGGTGTCGTCGTCACCTCGGCGAAGAAGACCTTCTTCGCCGGCGGCAACCTCAACATGCTGATCCAGGCCACCGCGGCCGACGCCCAGCGCCTCTTCGAGGAGAGCATGTCGATCAAGGCCGACCTGCGTCGCCTGGAGACCCTGGGCAAGCCGGTCGTCGCCGCGATCAACGGTGCCGCGCTCGGCGGCGGCCTGGAGATCGCCCTGGCGTGCCACCGTCGCGTCGCGGCCGAGGGCCGCTACGAGATCGGTCTGCCCGAGGTCACTCTCGGCCTGCTGCCCGGCGGCGGCGGCGTGACCCGCACGGTGCGGATGCTCGGCATCCAGACCGCGCTGATGGAGGTTCTCCTCCAGGGGCAGCGCTACAAGCCCGACGCCGCCCGCGAGAAGGGCCTGGTCGACGAGCTGGTCGCCCCCGACAAGCTGCTCGACACAGCCCGGCGATGGGTGCTCGAGCACCGCGACGACGAGGAGGCCGCCACCCAGCGCTGGGACCGCAAGGGCTACAAGATGCCCGGCGGCACGCCGTCCCACCCCTCGCTGGCCCAGATGCTGCCGGCCTTCCCCGCCACGCTGCGCAAGCAGCTCAAGGGTGCCGACTACCCGGCCCCCCGCGCGATCATGGCGTCCGCGGTCGAGGGTGCTCAGCTCGACTTCGAGGGCGCCCAGCGGGTCGAGAGCCGCTACTTCGTGGAGCTGGCGACCGGCCAGAACGCGAAGAACATGATCCAGGCGTTCTTCTTCGACCTTCAGGCGATCAACTCGGGCTCGCTGCGACCCAAGGGCCACGACCAGTACAAGCGCTGACGAAGGTGGTCGTGCTGGGCGCCGGCATGATGGGTGCGGGCATCGCCTACGTCTGCGCCCGCGCCGGCATGGAGGTCGTGCTCAAGGACGTCTCGCTCGAGGCGGCTGAGCGCGGCAAGGCCTACTCGCAGAAGATCAACGAGAAGGCCATGGCCAAGGGCAAGCTGACGCCGGAGAAGTCCGAGGAGCTGCTGGCGAGGATCACCCCGGCCGCCGACCCGCAGGCCGCGGCCGACGCCGACCTCGTGATCGAGGCGGTCTTCGAGGACCCCGACCTGAAGAACAAGGTCTTCGGCGAGATCATCCCCGCGGTCGCTCCCGACGCGCTGCTGTGCTCCAACACCTCCACCCTACCGATCACCGAGCTGTCCGAGGGCGTCGACCGCCCCGAGGACTTCATCGGGCTGCACTTCTTCTCGCCGGTCGACAAGATGCCGCTGGTCGAGATCATCAAGGGCGGCAAGACCTCCGAGGCTGCGGTGGCCAAGGCGATCGACGTGGTGCAGCAGATCAAGAAGACCCCGATCGTGGTCAACGACAGCCGGGGCTTCTACACCTCCCGCGTCATCGGCACCTTCGTCAACGAGGGTCTGGCCATGGTCGGAGAGGGCGTGAGCCCGGTCAGTGTCGAGCGAGCGGCGGTGCAGGACGGCTACCCCGTGGGCACCCTGCAGCTCTCCGACGAGCTGAACATGGAGCTGATGGTCAAGATCCGCAACGCCGCCAAGGCCGCGGTCGAGCGGGAGGGCGGGGAGTACACCCCTCACCCGGCCGAGAGCGTCATCGACCGGATGATCGAGCTGGGTCGGTCCAGCAAGCTCAAGGGCGCCGGTTTCTACGAGTACGACGAGACCGGCAAGCGCCAGGGTCTGTGGCAGGGGCTGGCCGAGGAGTTCCCCCCGGCCGAGGAGCAGTCCCCGTTCCAGGACGTGAAGGACCGGATGCTCTTCATCGAGGCGATCGAGACCGTGCGCTGCTTCGACGAGGGAGTGATCAACTCCACCGCCGAAGCCAACATCGGCTCCATCTTCGGCATCGGGTTCCCGGCCAACACCGGGGGTGCGGCCCAGTTCATCAACGGCTACGAAGGCGCGCACGGCAACGGCGTCCGGGCCTTCGTCGCCCGGGCGAAGGAGCTGGCCGCGGCGTACGGCGACCGCTTCGAGCCGCCGGCCAGTCTGGTCGAGCGCGCCGAGAAGGGCGAGCCCTTCAAGGTCTGAGCCCAGCAGATCGGAGCAGATCACCGGCTGCTCCAGGCACTGACGGACCGGGTGGGTCCCAGACGGGGTCCTACCCGGTCCGTTTTGTGCAATCCGCGACCCATCGTCGCCGAAACTTGTCAGACTTTCCCCATGCCCCCCGAGCCACGTTCCGGCCAGGCTGCCGTGAACGCCGTCGTCGACGTCCGCCACCTCTGGGTCCGGTTCGGTCAGGTCGACGCGGTGCGGGGGATCTCACTGGCGGTCGCCCCCGGTGCGGCCACCGCGTTGCTCGGACGAAACGGCGCCGGAAAGTCCACGACGATGCGCGTGCTGGCGGGCGTCATCCCCGCCTCCGGCGGCGAGGTGCGGGTGCTCGGCCACGACCTGCGCACCGACGCCCTCGCGGTCAAGCGCCTCACCGGGTACTGCCCCGACGTGGGCGGCCTGGTGCCTCGCGCCACCCCCTGGGAGCATCTCCAGCTCGCCGCCAGGCTGCGTCGCATCGAGGGGTGGGAGGACCGGGCCCGCGAGCTGCTGGAGCGCTTCGACCTCGGCGCGGCAGCGCACCGGGTCACCGCAGGCTTCAGCCACGGCATGGGTCGCCGGATGTCGGTGATCCTCGCGGCCTTCCACCAGCCCGAGGTGCTGCTGCTCGACGAGCCGTTCGACGGGGTCGACCCGCTCGGGGTCGAGGCCACCATGGACGTGATCGCCGACGCCCGCGCTCGGGGGTCGGCGGTGCTGGTCTCGACCCACCTGCGTGAGCTGGCGGTCCACGCCTGCCAGGCCGCCATCGTGCTCCGCGGCGGCTCGGCCGTCGCCGAGATGCCCGCCCACGAGATGAGGGGGGAGGCCGGGGCCGATGCCTACCGGGCTCTCCTCGACTGAGTCGCTGGCGCCCCCGCCGCCCAGGCTCGCCGTCCTCGGCCGCAGCGAGCTCCGTCGCGGGCTGGCCGACACCCGCTCGTTGCTCGCTTTCCGGGCAGCGTCGCTGCGTGGGCGGTCCCGCCGCGTCGCGGCCGCCGGCATCTCGGCGATCCTCCTGCTGAGCCTCGCCGCCGCCTGGCTGCCGGCGTACCTGCCGACGGGTGACGGCCGACGCAGCGACGTCCTCACCCTGCTGCCGAGCGCCATGATCGGCATCCTCGTGATCGCTGTGATCTCGGCCGCAGCCTCCGCCGGCGGCCGGGAGCTGCTGCCGCGCGACCAGGCGGTGGCCTACCCGGTGACCCCACTGACCGACCATGTCGGGGCGCTGCTGATGGCTCCCCTCAACATCGCCTGGCTGATGCAGACCTGGGCGCTCCTGGGCGCCACGGCGTACGTCGTGGGGCCGACCTGGCGGCTGCTGCTGGCCCAGCTGCCGATCGTGCTCTGGCTGGCTTGCGCCACCGCTCTGGCGCAGGTGATCGGCTGGGGCATGGAGTGGGTGCGCCGCGGCCCCGCCGGCCTCTGGGTCATCCGGGCCGTGTCCCTGACCTCGGCGCTGCTGCTGGCGTGGCTGATCGCGTCGGACCGGCTGGTGCCGCTGCTGGAGCGCAGCCCGACGCTGCAGGTCACCATCGCCTCCCTGGGGGCGCCCGGCGACGTCGGGCTCCGCTACGCCCTGGTCACGCTCACTCTGGTGGTCATCACCGTGGCGGCGATGGCGGTGCGGCGTGCTCGTCGCCGGGGCGGCGGCCGGTCGACCGACGCGCGACGAGGTGCGCCTGGAGACCGCGTCGTACCAGCCCCGGTCGCAGCCCACGCTCGGACTTCATGGCGATGGTGCGCACCGACCGGGTCGGCATCTGGCGCTCGGTTCCGCTGCGGCGCGGCCTCGCGGTGCTCATGGTGATGCCGGGACTGGTCGCGATCGCCGGCGGCCTCGAGTGGTCCATGCTGCCGATCCTGCCTGGCCTGGTCGCCTCGGGTGGCGCGCTGCTCTTCGGGGTCAACAGCTGGTCGCTCGACGGGCGCGGCGCGCTCTGGCGCGACAGTCTGCCGGTCCCCGCCCGGACGGTGTTCGTGGCGCGCGCCTACGTGCTCGCTGAGGTGCTGGTTGTCGCCAGCGCCGGCACCATGGTGCTCGCCAGCCTCCGGGCCGGCGTGCCCTCGGCCAACGAGCTCACCGCGGTGTGTGTGGCCATTCTTGTCGTGGTGACGCAGGTGGTATCGGCGTCGCTGCGCTGGTCGGTGCGCCGTCCGTTCTCCGTCGACCTCAGCTCGGCACGAGCGACCCCGGCCCCCCCGCTGGTGATGGTTGCCTACTCCTCTCGCCTGGCGCTGAGCACGACGCTGGTGGGGATGTTCTTCTCGCTGATGGCGCGGGTGTCATGGGAGTGGTCGGTGCTGGTGGCGGTGCCGTTCCTGCTGTTCTCCGCGGCCCGGCTGGTGCGGACGGGACGGCGCTGGACCGACCCGGAGACCCGGGCCCGCGTGGTCGCCACCGTCGCCAGCTGAGATCCCTTGCTGGTGCCGGGACGGGTCGGAACACGGGACCGGTGATTCGCTGGGACGGCGACGCCTCGCGGCGACCGGGTTTGTCAGCCGTCGTCGACCGACTCGGCGCCCGCTTCGAGAGTGCTAGCCCCGCCACAGTGGGTTGCAGCGGGTCGCGTTCGGTCTCGGGGTTAGGCCCACCCCGTCCCGTCGAGAGGAACCCGATCATGGCGCACGTCTTCATGCAACACCACGTCGATGACTACGACGCGTGGCGACCACACTTCGACAACGACAAGGCTGCGCGCGAGGCTGGGGGGGCGCGGGACGTCGCGGTGCTGCGGGACGCAGACGATCCCACCTCGGTGTGGATCGTGATCGAGGCAGACGAGTCGATCATCGAGCCGATGATGGGCGACCCCGAACGTGGCGAGGCCATGCAGGCGGCGGGTGTTGTCTCGACGCCGCAGGTGTGGGTGGCCCCCTGAGGGTCCACACCCCACCGATGTGGTCGGTTCGGTTGTTCCTGCGACGAGAGGTGAGCAGGAAGTACGAGACCTTCAAGCGGATCGTCGAAGCCCATCCCGACCCGTCCCCGGGCTGAGCACGCCCTTCGCGTCGTCGTACCCGACCACCGCGATGGGGTGGCCTCCGGCTACGCCGGCCGCGCTTCGCCGAGCGGGTCGGACTGGCTCTCGACCGGAACCTACTCCGGTTCACTCGGCTGGTTTGTGGGTGCCTCTCGTCCGGACGCTGGTAGCGACGGCAGCACGCAGAACTCGTTGCCGGAGCGGTCCGCGAAGACCCGCCACGGCAGGTCGCCCCAGTCGAGGTTGAGTTCGCGACCGCCGCGAGCGGTGATCCCCCCCGCTACGGCGTCGGCCTCGTCACCGGGTCCGAGCCGGACGTCCAGATGCATCCGGTTCTTGCCCGGCCGCTTGGGCGCCGCCTGGGGACACAGTTCGAGCAGGGGGCCACGCTGCGAGGGGTGCCGAAGGCTGAGCAGCCCACTCCCCGCTGCGGGCACCCAGCCGGTCAGCCACATCCACAGGTCCAGGTCTCGATCGGGGTCGGCCACATCGAGCGGCAGCGCCGCGACCGGGCCGGTGTCGACGTAGGCCGCTCGTCCCTCCATCACGCAGAACGGGTTGCCCTCGGGGTCGGCGAGCACCACCCACGGCACCTGTCCCTGGCCGATGTCTGCGGGGCCGGCGCCCAAGGCAAGCAGGCGCTCGACCACCGAATCCTGCTCCTCCCCACCTCGAAGGTCGAGGTGGAGTCGCTGCGGCTCCCTGGGTAGCTCCGACACGCGCTGGAAGCACAGGTCAATCACGGGGCCGTCCGGCACCGTCAGTCGGGTCTCGAACACGTCGGGCTCATCGGTCAACCTTTCCGTGCCCAGCGCTGACTCCCAGAAACGGCCGAGCGCCTGCGGGTCGACGGCGTCCACGACGACGTTCTCCAGGTGCACCATCTCAGCAGCCTAGGCGGAAGCCCGCCGCGTGAAGTCTCGGCGCCGCGCTCGCGTGACCCGGTCGCGCAGCCGTCGTTCGTCGACCCGATGCCTTCGGCGACAGTGGCACCATCAGTGCTCGTAGGGTGCTTGAACGTCCCCCCACGTCGCGGCACCAACAGGGCCACGGTCAGGACCACGACCCAGGAGCAACGCATGCGCGTCACGCAGATCATCGCCGACCTTCACGTGACCGACCTCCAGTCAGCCAAGGGCTTCTACACCGACTACCTCGGGTTGGCCGAGGAGGAGTTCAACCTGGGGTGGGTGGCTCGCTACACCTCCCCGGACACCGGGATCAACCTCCAGCTGATGACCCGCGACGCCACCGCGCCTGAGGACCCGGTGATCTCAGTCAAGGTCGACGACGTCGAGGCCGCCTATGCCCAGGCGCAGGAGCGCGGCTACGAGATCGTCCATCCGTTGACCAGGGAGGAGTGGGGCGTGACCCGCTTCTTCGTCCGGGCGCCGGACGGCAACGTCCTCAACGTGGTGCAGCATCGCGACTGACCCGGGAAGCCCGCCGCTCCCGGCAGTGCCCCGGAGGCGGTCCGGGGGTCAGGGATGTTGGTCGAGTTCCTCGGCCAGGAGGTCCATGAGCAGCCCGTCGTGCCATCCGACCCCGTCGGCGTCACGCTCGTAGCGGCGCATGACCCCCACGGGCCGGAAGCCGACCGCCGTGTAGGAACGGATGGCTTGTTCGTTGTCGGCTGCTGGGTCGATCACCAGCCGGTGATGGCCGCGATCGCGCACCAGGTGGCGGGCCAGTGTGGCCACGGTGTCGCGCCCGAGACCGCGTCCGTGCACGGCGGGGTCGAGGAAGACGTCAAGGGAGGCGTGCCGGTAGGCGGGGTCGTCTTCCTCGCTGTACTGCACCATCCCTCGCACCCCGCCCTCCACCAGGACAGCGAAGTGGACGGCCGACCCGTCGTCGAAGGGCCACCGCGTCGATGGGGCCTCGACTGGCCAGCGCGCCCGCACCTGCGGGGTGTCAAGAATGCGACGCAGCTCCGGCACGTGCTCGTCGGCAACAGGCACCAGGACGACCTGCCGTCCACGCAGCATCGGCTCTCCGGTCACGCCGACGCTCGGAGCCAAGCGCACGGCCGGCAGCGGTCCGTGAGGACCTTGGCGACTACCACCACGACTCCTCCCACCTCCTCATTGCCACGTCGGTGGGCCATCGGGCTCGCCCAGGACACTGGGAACGATATCGACAGTCGTCATGGACCGGACGACGACGGGACCCGGGTGAAGGGAACGGGACGTGGTCCGGCTGTATCGGCCCTTCATCCGAGGGGTGGCCGGGGGGCCTGGTCAGAAGGATCTGGTCAGCTTCCGGGCTGGATGCAGGTCATGAAGTCCTCCTGGAGTGAGGACTGCATGCCGGCGGTGTCGCCCTGGAAGGTCGCAGACATGATCTCCTTGACCTTCTCCTCGTCGAGCACGTCCTTCATGCACTCCTGCTGCTCCTTCGACAGGCTGCTGGTCATGCTGGAGAACTGGTCCTCGAGCATCTTCTCGGCGTCCACGCAGTCGACGAAGACGCCGGCCATGGCGTCGGCGTCGGTCTTGTCCATCGTGACGTCACCGACCTCCTCCTCCACCTCGAGGTCCTCGTTGAGCAGCTTGTACTCCTGGAGCTTCTCGGTGCCGATCTCGTCGACGATCCCGTCGGACAGACAGGTGGCGTCGTCCTCGGTCACCTCGGTGCCGGCGATCTCCTGCTCATCGAGGATGCTGGCCTTGATGTTCTCCTTGGCCTGCTTCCCGTCGTCACTGCCGCACCCGGTGAGCAGCAGGCTGAGGGTGGCCAGAACGGTCACGGTCATCTTTGTCATGAGTGCTCCTCGCACGGTGGTGGCTCGACGCCGGAGTGCCTGAGGCTACTTCGTCAGGCAGGTGGTCATGTCCTCCTGGAGCTGCTGCACCGCGTCGTCGCTGGAGTCCGCGCCCCTGAAGCCCGCCGAGATGAGTCCCTTGAGGTTCTCCTCCGACATCGTCTCCTTGACGCAGTCCTGCTGCTCCTTGGTCATGCCCTCCTGGATGATCTGCTTCTCCACGATCGTCTCGCTCCCGATGCAGTCGACCAGAGCTGCGGCGACCGTGTCGGAGTCCTCCTCCGACAGCTCGGCGCTCTCGAGGTCCTCGTTGACCTTGGCGTCCTCGTCGAGGATCTCGTACTCCTTGAGCTGGTCGACCCCGACGCCGTCGACGATGTCACCGGCCATGCAGTCAGCCTGCTCCTCTTTGACCTCCAGACCGCCCAGGTCCTCCTCCTGGAAGCTCGCGGACAGCGACGTCTTCGCCTCGTCTTCCTGACCGCCGCAACCGGCGAGACCAAGCGACAACACCGTGACAGCGCCGACGACCAGCAGCTTCTTCATGTTTCGAGCCTTTCGTGGGAATGGCGGCGCGCGGTCACGCGCCGACGGGTCAGCGCAGGCACGCCTCGAGCTCGTCGCGCAGCTGGGCGAAGACGGGGTTGTCCGCACCCTGGAACTCCAGCGACATGGTGCGGGTCACCTGCTCGGCGGTGACCTTGGTCCGGACACACTTGGCGGCCTTGCGGCGCTGGTGCCGGGGCAGGTCGAGCCCCGAGACGACCTGGCGCTCCATCAGCCTCTCGACGTTCATGCAGCCGGCGAAGACCTTCGCCAAGGCATCGGCGTCACGAGCCTGGAGAGTCACGTCCTGCAGCGACTCCCCGGCGCGTAGGTCTTGGGTGAGCAGGTCGTAGGCCTGGTAGTTGTTGCACCCCGCGGGCATCGACGGCATCCTGTGCGACGCACTACGTCTGCTCGTCGTCGAGGGCCTTGCCCGTCGTCATAGGGCGTTGGTCTGCAGACCATCTCCGCCTTGAGCGCAGCGGCGGCGCGCTCCTCGTCGGGGTCACTGCCGCAGGCCGTCAGTGAGGCCGCCAAAGCCATGGCCAGTGCGAGGGCGTGCGCCAACGCGCGGCCCCTTCTCCCCCTCGCTGCCCCGTCCCTCTCTGGTTGAGCCCTCCCGGTTGGGGGCAGCATACCGACGTTGCTCGGTGGCGGTGCCCCACGGACGGGCGCCCGGTGTTGGTGAGGGCTTCGGTACGGTGACCACCGCGGCACCTCCTCCCCCGATCGGCCCGGGCACCCGTGTGCTCGTCACCGGCGCTGCGTCCGGGCTCGGTGCCTCTCTCCGGGACCAGATGCGACGACGAGGCGCCCGTGTGCTCGCCACCGACGTCCGGGGAGAGGTCGGGTGGGACGAGTCGGGCGACCCGGTGCCCCAGGACGCCGTCCGCCGGCTCGACATCACCTCCGAACTGGACTGGGCCGACGCGGCGCGGTGGGTGCAGCGTGAGCTGGGCGGCCTCGACGTCCTGGTCAACAACGCCGGCGTGGCCGGAGGTGGCCGCATCGAATGCTGCCCCTCGAGGAGTGGCGGCGGTCACCGAGGTCAACCTCTACGGCGCCGTCCGCGGGTCCGCGCCTTCACCCCGATGTTCAAGCAGCAGCGATCGGGCCTCGTCGTCAACGTCGCCTCGCTGGCGGCGCTGGTACACCCGGCCGGGATGGCGTCTACAACGCGGCGAAGTCAGCGCTGCTGGCGTTCACCGAGACCGTGGCAACGCCGGCGCCGCGGCGTCACGCCCGCGGTCTGCCCCTCGTACTTCCGCACCAACCTGATGGCGTCGATGCAGGGGGCCGACGAGGCGGTGGGGCGGGTGATCGCCGGGCTCGTGGACAGTGCGCCGCTCGGCGCCGACGAGATCGCGGCGGCCGTGCTCGAGGGCCTCGAGGCAGGGCCGCGAGGCCAGATCCTGCCCGATGCCGCCGCCCGCCAGGCGTACGGGCTCAAGCGCAGCGACCGGGCGGCGTCCGGGCAGACTCATGCGGGCGCAGGCGCGCGAGCTGCGACGAGGCCGCGGCCAAGACCGCGACGAGGTGCACGGAGGAGTCCGATGACGAGCTCTGGAGCACAGCCGCGGCCCGGAGCCCGAAGGGGCTCGCGGCGTACGCGACGAGGACACCTTCGACGTCGAGGCGGTGACGTCCTGGCTGCGGGAGCACACCTCGCCGCAGGATGCCGCGGTCATGACGGGGACGCCGCAGGTGCGGCAGTTCAGCGGCGGCGCCTCCAACCTCACGTTCCTGCTGCGGTTCCCCGACCGCGACCTGATCCTGCGACGAGCTCCGCGAGCACGAAGGCTCGAAGGGTGCCCATGACATGGGTCGGGAGCATCGCATCCAGGCAGCCCTGGCGCCGGTGTTCCCCGACGTCCAGCGGATGGTCGGCCTGTGCGAGGACCCCGAGGTGATCGGAGCGCCGTTCTACGTCATGGAGCGCATCGCGGGCACCGTGCCGCGGGGCGATCTGAAAGCCGGCGGGGATGCGCTGGACTCCCGAGGCAGGCCCGCGCGATGTGCCTGGCGATGGTCGACGTGCTGGTGGAGCTGCACTCGCTGGACCCGGTGGAGGCCGGCCTGGAGTCCCTCGGCAAGGGGCTGGGCTACGTGCGCCGCCAGGTCGAGGGATGGTCGGCACGCTTCCGGGCCGCGCGCACCGACGACGCGCCGTCGTTCGAGGAGACGATGGAGTGGCTGGCCGAGCACCAGCCCGAGGATGTCCGCAAACTGCGTGATCCACAACGACTTCAAGCTCGACAACCTGGTCTTCGACGCCGAGGACCCGACCCGGGTGGTGGGTGTCCTCGACTGGGAGATGGCCACGCTCGGCGATCCGCTGATGGACCTCGGGGGCGACCTCGCGTTCTGGATCGACGCGGGCGACACCGAGCTGGAGGGGCTTCGTCGCGTGCCGACGCACCTGCCGGGGATGCTCACGAAGGCCCCCAGTCGTGGAGCGCTACTGCGAGCGGATGGGCTTCTCCCTGACCCCGGAGCAGTGGGCGTTCTACGAGGTGTTCGGGTTGTTCCGGCTCGCGGTGATCTCCCAGCAGATCTACTACCGCTACTTCCACGGCCAGACCAGCGACAGGCTGTTCGCCGGGTTCGGTCCGGCGGTGCATCTGGTCGACCGCCGCGTGGAGGAGTTGCTGTGGCCGTGATCCTGCTGGTCCGCCACGGCCAGGCATCCTGGGGCGCCGCTGACTACGACGGGGCTCGCCCTGGGGGCACGACCAGTCCCGGGCGCTGGGCAGGGCGCTGATCGCTCGTGGGGTCATCCCAACCCGCCTGGTGAGCGGCTCGATGCGTCGCCACCGCCAGACCGCTGCGGGGCTCCTGGAGGGGTCGGGCTGGGCCCGAGAGGTCACGGTGGACAAGGGTTGGGACGAGTTCGACCATGTGCAGATGCTCCGTACGCGAGCAGGACGTCGTGACGAGGAGGCCCCGACCCGCGAGCTCGACGCCTGGTTCGCCGCCGCCGCCAAGCGCTGGACCTCAGGGGAGTTCGACGCCGACTACGACGAGTGGTTAGGCAACCTTCACCGGCCGGATCGAGGGAGGGCTCCGCCGGGCGGCCGACGAGCTGGGCTCGGGCGACGTCGCGGTGGTGTGCACCAGCGGCGGCCCGGTCTCCTGGGCCGCGGCCCGCCCTGGGGCCGGCGTGGAGATGGTCGCGGCTCAACCCGGTGCCCGTGAACGCGTCGGTGACCAAGCGCGTCCTCGGCAGCCGAGGCCTCACGTTCGTCTCGTTCAACGACCACTCCCACTGCCTCGAACCCGATCACGTCACCTACCGGATGACCCGGCCCGGCGCGCCCGGGCGGGGAGCGATGAACTGGCTCCAGTACCGTGGGACGGCCCCCACCTCCAAGGAGGTCACGCATGGCCACGACGGTCCTGATCACCGGCGCCAGCTCAGGGCTCGGAGCAGAGATGGCTCGACAGTTCGCTGCTCTCGGTCACGATCTCGCGCTGTGCCTCGCCGGATGGACCGGCTGGAGGCCCTGCGCGGAGAGATCATCGCCGCCCCCCCCGGCCGCCGGGTGGAGGTGCGGACTCGACGTGAACGACCACGACCAGGTCTTCGAGGTCTTCGACGCCTTCGCGGCCGACTTCGGCCAGATCGACCCGTTCGTCGTCAACGCGGGGCTCGGCAAGGGGCCGCTCGGCACCGGAAGTTCGAGGCCAACAGGCGGACCGCGGAGACCAACTTCGTCGGCGCGCTGGCCCAAACCGAGGCGGCCGCGACGATCCTCCGGGCGCAGAACCACGGCCACTTCGTGATGATCTCCTCGGTGTCCGCGGTGCGCGGCATCAGCGCGCGGTGACGACGTACGCCGCGACGAAGGCAGGGGTAGCGCACCTGGCCGAGGGTCTGCGGGCCGATCTGGCCGGAACCCCGATCAAGGTGACGGTGCTCTACCCGGGCTACATCCAGTCCGAGATGAACCCCCGGTCGGAGGCAGCGCGGCTCCTCGGAGCACCGAGGCCGGCGTGAGGTCGATGGTCCGCGCGATCGAGAAGGAGAAGGCCTCGGCCAGGGTGCCGGGCTGGCCCTGGACGCCGGTCGGGCTGGTGTTCGGCCACCTGCCGCTGCCGCTGGCCCGCCGGATGATGTGAGGCGGGCGCACCCCGGGTGACTCCGGGGCGCGCTCAGGGGCTCACTCCGCGGCTCACTCCGGGGCGGACATCCCCAGTTGGCGGCCCCGACAACGGTCATGCGCAGCTACGTTCGGCGATCCGGCGCACCTCCGCCTCGAGGTCGGGGCGGTGGGGCGGCAGGGTGACGAGGTCGGTGGCGGTCTCCACCATGAGCTTGACGATGAGGTTGGCCAGCACGTGCAGGTCCTCCGACGTCCAGTGGGAGACCTCTGGAGCCGGGCGACGTCGAGGGCCAGCCCCGTTCGAAAAGTCGAGCGTGCCGTAGGCTCCGACGCTGGCCAGACCACCGATGCGCTCTCGGCCGATGAACGCGAAGTGTCCCCGCCGCTCGGTGACGTTGCGTTGCAGGATGGCCACCGAGTCCTGGATGACCCTGGTGATGTCCATGTCCTGCCGGATGTCGCGCAGCACCCGGCGTAGTGAGGCGAAAGACTCCGAGACGAGGGCGAGGCCGAGCTCCTCGATGGAGGCGAAGTGGCGGTAGAAGGCGGTGGGGACGATGCCCACTTCCTTGGCCACCGAGCGCAGCGACAGCCCGGCCAGCCCGGTGTCGGCGCTGAGGCGCAGCGCGGCGTCCATGAGGGCTTGCCGGGTCGCCTCCTTGCGCTCGGTACGGGTGGGGGCGGACATCTTCGCAGTCTAGGACTGAGAACGGCCGTGCACCCGTCTGAGGATTAATTCTCATCATGCCGGAGTGAACCGAGCCGGCGAGGGTGACGACTCAATGCCGGTCCGTCTCGGGGCCGTTCACTGCGGGCCAAAGGATTTGGTCACGTGAACCTCACCCAGACCCTGGAGGACGGGTATCCGAGTCGTGGCATTCCTGCCCAATCTCATCGGGTTCCTGCTCATCCTCCTCGTCGGCTACGACATCGCCACGTCCGTGGCTCCGAGGCCAACAAGTACGTCGACAAGGTGATGCCGAACGCGTCGGTGGCCAACGGTGTCGGGCGGCTGATCTTCTGGATCATCTTCGTGTTCTTCCTCGTCAGTGCGATCGGGGCCCTCAAGATCCCGGCGCTCACCGGCTTCATGAACGACGTCCTGGCCTACCTGCCCAACATCCTCGTCGCGATGCTCATCTTCGTCGTGGCCGCCATCGTCTCGGGTGCGGTTGCCGGCGGCGTCGGCAAGATGATGGGGGACACCCCCACGGGCAGGATCGTCGCGGCGGTCCTGCCGGCGGTGGTGATGGTCATCGCCATGTTCATGATCCCGGAGCAGCTGCAGATCGCGCCGGAGATCACCGGGTCGCGTTCGCGGCAATCATGTTCGCCCTGGCGCTCGGCCTGGCGCTGGCCTTTGGGCTCAGTGGCCGTGGCGTGGCCGAGCGGATGCTCGATGACGCGTACCGCAAGGGTCAGGACGACCGCCCGGCAGCAGGCGCGCCGCGACATGAAGCTGGGCGAGGAGCGCGGCCAGCAGAGAGCCGCCGAGGCGCAGGGCCACGTGGAGTCCGGCGGCAGCTCGCACGGCTCGACCCGGGGACTCGGACTGAGGCCCGCCTCTCCCGACCTCTCGGACGCTGCGACCTTCCCCGACGGGGAGGGTCGCAGCGTCGTCTGCATCTCTCCCTGCGGTCGCCCCGCTCTCGGCCCGACGCTGTCGTCTCGTCTGTGGCCCGCCGCCCAGCCGCCGAGACTGAAATCATGTCACAGAAGGCAAACGCCGTGTCCCTCACCCAGACCCTGCTGCGGCTGCGGCGCTGGCGAGGCCCCACGGCATCGACCGCTACCTCGAGCTCGTCCACCTGCTGTCGGTCGTCGACGAGGTGCGTGCCCGCGTCGTCGACGTCACCCGGGAGACCCGGGCCGACGAGCCGGTCGCGACTGTCACCCTGGAGCAGACCCGCGCGTGGTGTGGCCACCAGGCCGGCCAGTTCGTCCAGGTCGGCATCGCGGTCGACGGCCGACGCCGCACCCGCGCCTTCACCGTCTCCTCGCCCGAGTCCAGGCCGGGCGACCCGATCACGCTCACCATGCGGGCCAATCCGGACGGGGTGGTGTCCAAGCACCTCGTCAACGACGCTCGTCGGGGGGGCGTCCTCTACCTTCCTCAGGCCCAGGGCGAGTTCACGCTGCCCAATCCGATGCCGAACGAACTTCGTGCACGACGCGCAGTCCCCGGACCACCAGATCTACGCCGAGGAGCTCGCCGACCTACCGCCGAACGTCCGCGTCCGGCTGCTCTACCCCGAGTGCGTTGACCCGGTCTACTGCACCGAGGAGCTAGAGCGCATGGTCGCCCACTACGCCGACCTCGACGCGTGGGCCTACGGCCCGGCCGGGCTCATCGCGCTGGCCCAGGAGACCTACACCGACAACCCGCGCCTGCGCGTGGAGTACTTCAAGACCTCGGCCAATCCCCGCGGCGATGTCGCGGCGGAGGGAACCACCCGGTTCACCTCCAGTGGTGCGGAGTCCGACAACACCGGCGAGACGCTGCTGGAGCAGGTTGATTGACTGTGCGGGCCGGCGTCGTCCGGTTCTCGAGACGAAGGGGGGACGATGAAGGAACGACTCAGCAAGGGCGAGATCACCAAGGACGCCGTGCAGCACACCCTGAGTGCCGGCGCCGACACGGTCGCCTCGGTGACCGGGATCGTCGCGGGCGCGGTTCGTGACGTGATCGATGCGATGGGCGGCTTCGCCACCGAGGTGTTCGAGATCCGGGATGCGGCACGCCGGGCGCGCGACGAGGCTGCGCAGCAAGGGGCCGGCCCCGAGGAGTGAGCCCGAGGAGTGAGCCCGAGGAGTGAGCCCGAGGAGTAAGCCCAGGGGTGAGCCTCGAGGGAGTCAGTCGGGGACGAGCGGCATGCGCCACTGCAGTGTCGTACCGCAGTCGCTGTCGCTGCAGTAGGTGAAGGTGCCGCCATGGGCCCGGGCGCGCTCGTCGAGGTTCTCGAGGCCGCCGCCGGGGCGCGGGGGGGCCTGGATGCCGACCCCGTTGTCGGTGAGGGCCAGGACCACGTGGGAGTTTTCCACTCCTGCCCGCAGGTCGACCTTGGTCGCCTTCGCATGCTGGACGACGTTGGACAGCGCTTCGCGTAGGCAGAGCGCGAGGTCGGCGGCCAACGGGCCGGTGACCTGGTCGACGTCCGCGGCGATGGCGACCCGGGGCGAGAAGCCGAGCAGCGGGGTGGTCTCGGTGACGATCGTGGTGAGCATGTGGTCGAGCCGGTCGGCGGCGGTGCTACGCAGGACCAGGATCGTGTTGCGGATCTGCCGGATGGTCTGGTCCACGGCGGTCATCGCGTCGAGCACCCGCTCCCGCTCCTCCCCCTCGAGGGTCCGCGAGGCCTGCTGGAGGTAGAGGCCGGTGGCGAACAGCCGCTGGACGACGTTGTCGTGCAGGTCGCGGGCGATCCGGTTGCGCTCCTGCAGCATCCGCAGCTCTTCCTGCGACTGACGGGCGGCGTGCCACTGCATGGCCACGGCGGCGTTGACCGCGAACGTCTCCGCCGTCTGCAGGTCGTCCTGCAGGAACATCGGTCCGCCGTAGCGACGCGCCACGAAGAGCACCCCCAGCGGACCCTCGGTGCCTTTGAGTGGCACCGCCATCCCAGGGCCGAACTGCGCCTCAGGCATCGCCGCTCTGGGCCAGGCCGAGCGCATCAGCTCGTCGTCGGCGATCATGCCGCGACCGCGCCGCATGATCTCCAGGGCGTACTTCGCGGTGAAGGGGAGGGACTGGCCGCTCAGCTCGTCCATTCCCAGCCCGCGCACCTTGTGGATGTCGAGGCGGTTCTCACGGGGCATCACGATCCCCACCGCCTCGGCCTCCGCGAGCCCCCAGACCGCGTCGACCACCGCGGTGTACGGGTCGACGTCTTCCTCGGCCATGAACTGCTCGACCAGCTGGACCGAGGCCGCCCCCCACCTCTCGGCGCGCTCGGTGCTGAGCATGCGGATGCCGTGGTGGATCGAGGGGCCGACGGCTTGGGTGAACAGGTCGAGCAGGGAGGCGTCGTCGGGGGTGAATTTCGAGCCCTTTCCGTGACGGGCGACCAGGAGCGCCCCGAAGTCACCTCGCTCCCCGCGCAGCGGCGTCAGGAGTCCGCTCCAGCCAGGCCCTCCGTGGGCGGCGACCTCGGACCGCTCGAGTGCCGCGTGCACCGCCGCGGAGTCGCTCAGGGCCTCGATCATCTCGGGCTGGGCGCCCGAGGTGGAGATGACGTCCTTCAGGATCTCGTCGAAGAGCACGACGGCCGCGCTGTCGACGTTCAGCACCTCGACGGCTGCTTCGCACAGGTCCTCGAGCTTGTCGCCGAGGGGGACCGAGGTGGAGAAGAACCGAGGGAGCTGCCTGAGCACGACGCGGAGCCGCGCGTCGTGCAGCAGGATGTCCATCGGAGCCCCGTCCTTCCCTCGTCGGCCGAGTGTGTGCAGCACACAGCCGTGCCACACCTTAGTTGTCATCACCGTGCGCATCAGGCGTTTCCGCAAAGGCGTGGGTAGGGGCGGTGGCGGCCCGAGCATAGAAAAGCAGGCTTGACTGTTTGTTGTCGCGGTGCCACAGTCGGCGCGTGGCCGAGGGTGAACGTGTCTCCCAGGAGGAGCGCAGCCGGGTGACCCGTGCCCGTCTCATGGAGGCGACCATCGGGTGCCTGGTGGAGCACGGCTGGACCGGGACGTCGACCACGTTGGTGTCCCACCGGGCAGGGGTCAGCCGTGGCGCACAGCTGCACCACTTCCCGACCAAGGCCACCCTCGTCCTCGCCGCGATCGATCACCTCACCTCGTTGCGCGCCGAGGAGGCGACCCGCCAGGACGAGCTGCCGAGGCAGGGGGCCGCCCGCACCCGGCGCGTGCTCGAGCAGCTCGCGGAGCTCTTCACAGGGCCGACCTTCAGCGCGGCGCTCGAGCTGTGGGTGGCGGCGCGGACGGACCCCACGCTGCGCGACGCCGTCGTCGGGCTGGAGGCGAAGCTCGGTCGCGACGCGCATCGGCGCACCGTGGATGCGCTCGCGATCGACGAGTCGGTGCCGGGCAACCGCGAGCTGGTGCAGGCCACCCTGGACCTGCTCCGGGGCCTCGGGCTTGCCAGCACGCTGACCGATGACACCGCACGTCGGACCAGCATCCTCGACCGTTGGTCGCGCATCCTGGACGCCGAGCTCGTCGGGACGAAGGGACGCACCGCATGACCGACCGCACGAACCAGACGGCGAAGATCCTGGGTGTCCTGCCTGACCTGGCCCACGAGGGCGACTGGCTGGAGTCCCTGGTCATCGATCTGCCGGAGGAGGACTGGCGCCGCCCCACTCCCGCCGAGGGGTGGGACGTGGCTACGACCATCGCCCACCTCGCCTGGACCGACGCGTGTGCCCTGCTGGCAGCTCGGGCCGGCAGCAGCGCGGAGGACAAGGCCCACTGGGACGAGCTGGTGACCCGTGCGCTCGCCGATCCCGAGGGGTTCGTGGACGCCGAGGCGCGCAGTGGCGGCCGCGCCACCCCCGAGGAGCTGCTGGCCCGCTGGCGCCACTCCCGCCAGGAGCTCGCGCTGGCCCTGGCCGAGCACCCCGAGTCCGAGAAGCTGCCGTGGTTCGGGCCGGCGATGAGTGCCACCTCCATGGCAACCGCCCGCTACATGGAGACCTGGGCCCACGGTCTCGACGCCGCCGACGCGTTGCGGGTCGACGTCACGCCCCATGACCGGGTGCGCCACGTCGTCCACATCGGCATCCGAACGCGGGACTTCTCCTTCCTCAACCACGGTGAGGAGCCACCCGGAGAGGAGTTCCGGGTCGAGCTGACCGCCCCGTCCGGCGAAACCTGGAGCTCGGGTCCCGAGGACGCGGCGCAGCGCGTGACCGGGCCCGCCTGGGACTTCGCGCTGCTCGTGACCCAGCGGCGGCACCGCGCCGATCTCGACGTCCGCGCGGAGGGGGCCGGGGCCGACCACTGGCTCGCCATCGCGCAGTGCTTCGCCGGGCCGAGCGGTGGCGGCCGACCCCGGCAGGACCGGCGATGAGCCCAGGGACGAGCCCAGGGATGAGCCCAGGGACGAGCCCAGCAACGAGCAGCGTGCTGAGGGTCGGCAACTGCTCGGGCTTCTACGGCGACCGTCTTTCGGCGATGCGGGAGATGCTCGAAGGCGGCCCGCTCGATGTCCTGACCGGCGACTACCTCGCCGAGCTCACCATGCTGATCCTGGGCAAGGACCAGTTGCGCGATCCCGCCGCGGGATACGCGCGGACCTTCCTCACCCAGGTCACCGACTCGCTGGCGCTGGCACGCGAGCGAGGGGTCCGGATCGTCAGCAATGCCGGTGGGCTCAACCCGGCTGGGCTGGCCGAGCAGGTCCGCAAGGCCGCCGCAGACCAGGGCCTCGACGTCCGGGTGGCCCACGTCGACGGAGACAACCTGATGCCGCGTGCGGAGGAGCTGGGCCTCGGTGGGTCGGCGCTGACGGCCAACGCCTACCTCGGGGCCTTCGGCATCGCGCGGGCGTTGGAGCACGGTGCCGACATCGTGGTGACCGGCCGGGTCACCGACGCGTCCGTGGTGGTCGGGCCCGCGATCCACCACTTCGGGTGGGACCGCGACGACCTCGACGCGCTCGCGGGCGCGGTGGTGGCAGGCCACGTGATCGAGTGCGGGTGCCAGGCGACGGGGGGCAACTGGTCGGGGTTCCGCGAGCTGCTCGACACCGGGCGAGCCGACGCCCCGCTGGGCTTCCCGATCGCCGAGGTCGCCGAGGACGGCTCGAGCATCATCACCAAGCACGCCGGCACCGGGGGCGTGGTCACGACCGACACCGTCACCGCCCAGCTGGTCTACGAGATCCAGTCGTGTCGCTACGTCGGCCCCGACGTCACCGCACGGCTCGACACCATCGAGCTCACCCAGGACGGCTCGGACCGGGTGCGCGTCTCGGGTGTGAAGGGCGAGCGGCCCCCGGCGACACTCAAGGTCGGGGTGAACGAGCTGGGTGGCCACCGCAACCAGATGGAGCTGGTGCTCACCGGGCTCGACATCGATGCCAAGTCCGCGTGGGTTCGCGCGCAGGTCGAGGCGACGCTCGGGGAGCAACGTCCGGCGGAGATGGAGTGGTCGCTCGCCCGGACGGACCGACCCGACGCGACCACCGAGGAGACCGCGAGTGCCCGGCTGCGTCTGGTGGTGCGGGACCCGTCCGCCGACAAGGTCGGCAAGGGGTTCACCGCGCCGCTGATCGGGCTGGCGCTGGCCTCCTACCCCGGCTTCGCTGCCACCACGCCGCCGACTCCGGCCATGCCGTACGGCGTCCACCGTGCGGCGTACGTGCCCCAGGAGGCGGTGGATCAGATGGTCCACCACCACGACGGCTCGACCACCTCGGTCGCGGCCCCCAGCGCGACGGCCGCCGACCCGGACCCGGTGCTCGCGGAGGGAGACGCCGCCCTGCCCCGTCATGCCCGAGCCACCCGGAGCCTGCCCCTCGGCACCTTCGTGCAGGCACGCTCGGGGGACAAGGGCGGCGACGCCAACCTCGGTCTGTGGGTCAGTGCCCGTGACCCCCGCGCGGAGCAGCGTGCCGCGTGGCTGCTCTCCGTGGTCACACCCGACTGGGTGCGGGGGCTCCTGCCCGAGGCGGCCGACCTCGAGGTGCAGGTGCACCCGCTGCCGAACCTGGACGCCGTGAACGTGGTCATCGAAGGGCTGCTGGGCCTCGGGGTCGCCGCCAGCGGCCGGTTCGACCCGCAGGCCAAGGGCCTCGGCGAGTGGGCGAGGTCGCGCCTCGTACAGATCCCGGAAGGGCTGTTGTGAGCTACTGGTCAGCAGAACAAGAAGCATTGCGGGCAAGCTGCCGCACCTTCGTAGAGCGGGAGGTGCTGCCTCATCTCCCGGAGTGGGAGGAGCAGCAGGAGCTCCCCCGGGAGCTGCACCTGACGGCGGCGAAGCACGGCATCCTCGGGGTGTCGTTTCCCGAGGAGGTCGGCGGCCAGGGCGGCGGTCTCCTGGAGACGGTGGCGCTGACCGAGGCGATGATGGAGGCGGGCGCCTCGGGTGGACTGATCGCGAGCCTGCTGACCCACGGGATCGCGCTGCCCCACATCGTGATGTCCGGCGACGCCGGCCTGGTCGACAGGTTCGTCCGTCCCACGCTCGCCGGCGAGAAGATCGGCGCCCTCGGCATCACCGAGCCCGAGGGCGGCTCCGACGTGGCGAGAATCCGCACCACGGCCGTCCGCGACGGCGACCACTACCTCGTCAACGGCTCCAAGACCTTCATCACCTCCGGGGTGCGCGCCGACTTCGTGACCACCGCGGTCCGCACGGGCGAGCGCGGGCACCAGGGCATCAGCCTGCTGGTCGTCGAACGCGGGACCCCCGGGTTCACGGTGACCCGCAAGCTCGACAAGCTCGGCTGGCACTGCTCCGACACCGCCGAGCTCTCCTTCGCCGACGCCCGGGTACCGGCCCAGAATCTCGTCGGCGAGGAGGGCAGCGGGTTCGCCCGGATCGCCATGGCGTTCGTGACCGAGCGGGTAGGGCTCGCCGTCCAGGGCTACTCCACGGCCGCGCGGTGCCTGCACCTCACCGTCGAGCACGCGCGTCACCGGGTGACGTTCGGCCAGCCGCTGATCGACCGCCAGACGGTGCGTCACACCCTGGTCGAGATGCACCGGCGGATCGAGGCGGCCCGGGTCTACACCCGCGAGGTGGCGCGCCGGTTCGACGCCGGCGAGCAGCCGCTGGTCGAGGCGTTGCACGCCAAGAAGCTCGGGGTGGAGGCGGCGTCGTACTGCGTCGACCAAGCCGTCCAGATCCACGGCGGATCCGGCTACATGAAGGGGACCGAGGTGGAGATGCACTACCGCGACGCCCGCATCCTGGGCATCGGCGGCGGCGCCAACGAAGTGCTCGACGACCTCGCCGCCAAGCTGCTGGGGTACGCCTCATGACGGCCACCGAGCCCGAGTCGGCAACCAGCACCCGGCGGGAGGCGATGCTGGCCAAGCTGGCCGAGCTCGAGGGCGAGCACGCCCAGGCCGTCGCCGGTGGCGGAGAGCGCTACAACCAACGGCACCGGGCGCGCGGCAAGCTGTTGGTGCGCGAGCGCATCGAGCTGCTGCTCGACGAGGGCGCACCCTTCCTCGAGCTGATGCCCCTGGCGGGCTGGGGCTCGGACTTCCCGGTCGGGGCGAGCATCGTCACCGGCATCGGGGTGGTCTCGGGCGTCGAGTGCATGATCGTCGCGAACGATCCCACGGTGAAGGGCGGCGCCAGCAACCCGTGGACGCTGAAGAAGTCCTTCCGCGCCGCCCAGATCGCCGCTGAGAACGACCTGCCCACGATCAACCTCGTCGAGTCGGGAGGCGCCGACCTGCCGACCCAGAAGGAGATCTTCATCCCCGGCGGCAAGGTCTTCCGTGACATCACCCGGGCCAGCGCCGCCAAGCGCCCCACCGTCGCACTGGTCTTCGGCAACTCCACCGCCGGCGGCGCCTACATCCCCGGCATGAGCGACTACGTCGTCATGGTCAAGGAGGGTGCGAAGGTCTTCCTCGGAGGTCCGCCGCTGGTGAAGATGGCCACCGGGGAGGAGTCGGACGACGAGAGCCTCGGCGGAGCCGAGATGCACGCCAAGGTCTCCGGCCTCGCCGACTACCTCGCGGTCGACGAGGTCGACGCCATCCGCATCGGTCGACGCATCGTCGCCCGCCTGAACCACCGCAAGCCATCCGGTGTCGGCGGGGGGACGCCCGTCGCGGAGCCGGACCTCGATCCCGAGGAGCTGCTCGACCTGATCCCCAGCGACCTCAAGGAGCCCTTCGACCCGCGCGAGGTGATTCTCCGCGTCTGCGACGGCGCGGGGCCCGGGAACGAGGTGGCCTTCGACGAGTTCAAGCCGTTGTACGGGCCCTCGCTGGTGACCGGGTGGGCGCGGCTGCACGGACACCAGATCGGCGTCCTCGCCAACGCCCAGGGGATCCTCTTCTCCGAGGAGGCCCAGAAGGCCGCGCAGTTCATCCAGCTGGCGAACCAGATCGACGTGCCGCTGCTCTTCCTGCACAACACCACCGGCTACATGGTCGGCAAGGACTACGAGCAGGGCGGGATCATCAAGCACGGCGCGATGATGATCAACGCGGTCAGCAACAGCACCGTGCCCCACCTGTCGGTGGTCATGGGTGCCTCGTACGGCGCGGGGAACTACGGCATGAACGGCCGCGCCTACGACCCGCGGTTCCTCTTCACCTGGCCCTCGGCCAAGTCCGCCGTGATGGGCCCGGCCCAGCTCGCCGGCGTCCTGTCCATCGTCGCGAAGGCGGCTGCCGAGGCCAAGGGCACGCCGTACGACGAGGAGAGCGACGCGCAGATGCGGGCATTCGTGGAGCAGCAGGTGGAGGAGCAGAGCCTGCCGTTCTTCCTCTCCGGGATGGTCTACGACGACGGCGTCATCGACCCCCGCGACACCCGCACCGTGCTCGGCATCTGCCTGTCGGTGATCCACAACAAGCCGGTCGAAGGCACCGACCGCTTCGGCGTCTTCAGGATGTGAGCACATGACCATCAACCGCCTCCTTGTCGCCAACCGGGGCGAGATCGCGCGTCGTGTCTTCGCCACCTGTCGTCGGCTGGGGATCGAGACCGTCGCGATGCACTCGGACGCCGACGCCGGGCTCCCCTTCGTGGCCGAGGCCGACATCGCGGTCCCGCTGGCCGGCAGCGCCCCCTCCGACACCTACCTGCGCGGCGACCTCGTCGTGGCGGCGGCGCGGGTCGCGGGCGCCGACGCGGTGCACCCCGGCTACGGCTTCCTGTCGGAGAACGCCGACTTCGCGCGCGCCGTGCTCGGTGCCGGGCTGGCCTGGGTGGGCCCGTCCCCGGAGTCCATCGAGGCGATGGGCTCCAAGGTGGGCGCCAAGCAGCTGATGGAGAAGGCCGGCGTGCCCGGTGCTCGGCGAGCTCACCGAGGACGCGGCCGCCGAGAGTGACCTCCCCCTGCTGGTCAAGGCCAGCGCCGGGGGCGGTGGGCGCGGGATGCGCGTGGTCCGAGACCTCGACGAGCTCGCGGACGCCGTCGCACAGGCCTCCGCGGAGGCGGAGTCCGCCTTCGGCGACGGCACCGTCTTCGTGGAGCCCTACGTCGAGCACGGGCGCCACGTCGAGGTCCAGGTGGTCGGTGACAGTCACGGCACGATCCGGGTGCTGGGAGAGCGGGACTGCTCGCTCCAGCGTCGCCACCAGAAGGTGGTGGAGGAGGCGCCGGCGCCCGGTCTCGATGCGGCCACGCGAACCGCGCTCCACGACGCGGCCCGGGCCGCGGCCGAGGCGATCGGCTACGTCGGCGCCGGGACGGTGGAGTTCCTGGTGGATGCCGGCGACCCGTCGCGGTTCTGGTTCCTCGAGATGAACACCCGGCTCCAGGTCGAGCACCCGGTCACCGAGTGCGTGACCGGGCTCGACCTGGTCGAGCTCCAGCTGACCGTGGCCGAGGGCGGGGCGCTGTCGTCGCTGGGAGACGTGACGATGTCCGGCCACGCCATCGAGGTGCGCCTCTACGCCGAGGACCCTGCCGCCGACTACCAGCCTCAGTCGGGTCGGTTGACCCGGTTCGAGCTGCCCGGGGTCGACTCGGAGCTGGGCCCGTTGGCTCAGGCGGGAGTCCGGCTCGACGCCGGCTTCGTCGCCGGGTCGGAGGTGTCGACCCACTACGACGCCATGCTGGCCAAGGTGATCGCCTGGGCGCCGACGCGGGCGGCCGCGGCGAGGCGGCTCGCTGCTGTGCTCTCGGGTGCCCGGATCCACGGCCTGCGCACCAACCGTGACCTCCTGGTCGAAGTACTGCGCCATCCCCGCTTCCTCGCCGAGGAGGTCAGCACGGCCTTCTTGGCGACTGAGCCACTGGCGGCGATCGGGGGCCCGCCGAGCCCGCAGCCGGATCGGCCGCTGGCGTGCTTCGCGGCCGCGGTGGCCCTCACCGAGCAGGCGGCCTCGGAGCGGACGGTCCTGGGAGGTGTCCCGGCAGGTTGGCGCAACGTCCCCTCGGCGCCGCACCAGACGATGCTGGAGGACGAGGACGGCGAGGTCCGGGTGGCGTGGTCCGGGGGGCGTGAGGGCTACGCCCTCGACGCCGTCGACGGGGAGGCGTTCGACGCCCGCTGCGCCGGGATGCTGCCCTCCGACGAGGGGACCCGGGTGGAGGTCGAGCACGCCGGGCGGCGGATCCGCTTCCTCGTCGTCGTCTCCCGACGCGGGTCGGACCGTCGTGCCGACGTCGACTGGGCGGGCGGCCACCTCGGCCTGCGCGCCGTCCCACGGTTCGTCGACCCGGCCGACCAGGTGGCGGAGGGTTCGTTGCTGGCGCCGATGCCGGGCGCGGTCGTGGCCGTCCGCTGCGCCGCCGACCAGTCGGTGACCGCAGGCCAGACGGTGCTGGTCCTCGAGGCGATGAAGATGCAGCACACCATCGTGGCGCCCCACGACGGTCTCGTGGCCACGGTCGCGGTCGCCGAGGGCAGCCAGGTCAACGCAGGCGACGTGTTGGCTGTCGTTCGACCCCATGACACCCCACCCCCGACGGACGGAGCCGACGCATGACCGACACCCTCTTCACCGAACCGGAGGAGCGCGTCGCGCTGCGGCAGGCGGTGGCGAAGCTCGCCGGCAGCTACGGACGCGAGTACATCGAGCGCCAGGCCCGCAACGGCGACAAGACCACCGACCTCTGGCTCGACATGGGCAAGCACGGCTACCTCGGAGTCTCCCTCCCCGAGGAGTACGGCGGAGGTGGCGGTGGCATCGCCGACCTCGCGGCTGTGCTGGAGGAGGCCGCCGCGGCGGGGGCCCCCTTGCTGCTCATGGTGGTCTCGCCGGCGATCTGCGGCACGGTGATCGCCCGCTACGGCACCGAGGACCAGAAGCGGCGCTGGCTCCCGGGGATCGCGGACGGCTCCCTGACGATGGCGTTCGGGATCACCGAGCCCGACGCCGGCTCCAACTCCCACAACATCGTGACCACCGCTACCGCGGACGGCGACGGTTGGGTCCTCAACGGGCGCAAGACCTACATCTCCGGTGTGGACGAGGCGCAGTCGGTGCTCATCGTCGGCCGGATGGAGGACGCACGGACGGGCAAGCTCAAGCCGGCGCTATTCGTGGTGCCGACCGACAGCCCCGGCTTCACCGCCCAGCCGATCGAGATGGACATCGTGGCGCCGGAGAACCAGTTCACCCTCTTCCTCGACGACGTCCACCTTCCGCACGACGCGCTCGTGGGGGACGAGGACGCCGGGCTGATGCAGCTCTTCGCCGGGCTCAACCCCGAGCGCATCATGGGCGCGGCCTTCTCGATCGGGATGGCGCGCTACGCGCTCGACAAGGCCGTCGCCTACGCCAAGGAGCGCGAGGTCTGGGGCGCGCCCATCGGGGCGCACCAGGGCATCGCGCACCCGCTGGCCAAGATCAAGGTCGAGCTGGAGCAGGCCAAGCTGCTGCAGCAGAAGGCGGCTGCGCTCTACGACGTCGGGGACGACTTCGGCGCGGGGGAGTACGCCAACATGGCCAAGTACGCTGGCGGCGAGCTGGCGTGCAACGCCACTGACGTCGCCGTTCACACCCACGGGGGCAACGGGCTGGCGTCGGAGTACGGCCTCGGCAACCTGCTGCTGGCGGCTCGGCTGGGCCGCATCGCGCCGGTGTCGAGGGAGATGATCCTCAACTTCGTCGCGATGCACTCCCTCGGCCTGCCCAAGTCCTACTGAGTCGATTCCTCTCGCGCCTAGGAGCACCATGACCGAGCTCGTCCACCTCGACGTGAAGTCCGGCCCCGCCGGGCTGGCCACGATCACGCTCGACAGCCCCCGCAACCGCAACGCGTTGAGCCGGCAGCTGGTCGCTGAGCTCTTCGACTGCTTCGACCGGGCTGAGCAGGACGACGCGGTGAAAGTCGTGCTGCTCCGGTCGGCCGACCGGGTCTTCTGCTCCGGTGCCGACCTCTCCGAGGCCTCCGCGGAGGGCATGGTCGAAGGTGCCCACGGAATCGTGGAGCTGCAGCGGCGGATCGTCGCGTCGGCCAAGCCCGTCGTCGTCCGCCTCGACGGTCCGGTGCGAGCCGGAGGGATCGGGATCGTCGCTGCCGCTGACATCGCCATGGCGGGGTCGGGCGCCACCTTCGCGCTCACCGAGGTACGGCTCGGGCTGGCAGCGGCCGTGATCTCGCTGACCGTCTTCCACCGGATGAACAGCCGATCGGCCAGCCGTGCGGTGCTCACCGGGGAGACCTTCGACGCCGCCACCGCGACCGAGTGGGGACTCATCACCGAGGTGGCCGCCGACGTCGGCGGCGCTGTCGACCGAGTGGTCTCGGACCTGCTCAAGGGGCACCCGCAGGGCCTGCGCGAGTCCAAGCGCGTCCTCAACGCCGACCTGCTCGCCACCCTGGAGGCTCGCGGCCAGGAGATGGCGGAGCTGTCCGGCCGGCTGTTCGGCGTCGGAAGCGGCACGCGAGGCGATGCTCGCCTTCTTGTCGTCGAAGAAGAAGTAGCGCTGCATCGCTCACGTCCGCCTGGTACGAATCAAGAGCCGCGGGCGCATCCGGGGACGACCGGCAGAAACTCCGACCTGAACGGTCACCTGTGGAGAGATTCCAGGCTCGCCGGTCTCGGTCTGACGCCGCCCTCACCCGACGTACAGACAGAACGGATGACCCGCGGGATCGAGCAGCACGCGTACGTCGTCCTGCGGCTGGTGCCCCGGGAGGCTTGCGCCGAGCGCCACCGCGCGTTCAGTCTCGGCCTCGAGATCGGTGACCTCGAAGTCCAGATGCAGCATCATCTGCTGCTTCCCGTTGCCAGGGGGCCAGGTCGGAGGGACGTACTCGGCGTTGCGCTGGATGTTCAGGTAGGCCACCCCTTCGCCCGGATCCAGCGAGGCGTCATCCTCGTCCAGGTGGTGGATCGTCCACCCGCGCAGCTCGGCGTAGAACCTGGCCAGGACCGCCACGTCGGGCGCGTCCAGCACGACACCCCACCAGTCGTGACGGCTCCACCGGTCCCGACCCTCGGCACCAGGGCTGTGGTCCATGGCGGCACTGTAGGCGCGTTGCGCCCGCCGGCGCTCTCCCGAGGCCCCGACGGCGGCTGCTCCGCTGCGGTACGACCTGCTCGGACCGTGGAGCTCTCTCCCCGGGGCAACACGTGTGGTTGGTCTGGTCAGCGGGCGTCGTCGCGGCGCCACCGCCAGGCCACCACGACAAGGCTCACCGACGCCAGCGACAGCATGAAGACGGTCGCGCCGAGGTCCCACCCGCCGTCGAGCCACGGCCTGCGCACCAGCTCGGCACCGTAGGTCACCGGGACCGCGCCGGCGATGGTGTCGAGCGCGGAGGGAAGCACCTCACGCGGAGGTCCCGCGCCGCCCAGCATCATGAACACGAAGAACAGCAGGATCCCCAGCCCCTGAGCTGCCCGAGCCGTGGGCAGCACGAGGCCGAGCACCGACCCCAGTGCGGCGAAGGTCGTGCTGACCAGCAGGTACGCCGCGAGCACGCCGACCCATGAGCGAGGGAGCGTGATGTCGTAGCCGAGGACCGACACGGTCACGAGCAGCGCGGCCCCCGCGGTCGCCATCAGGCACCGTCACCGTGATGTGGGCCCCCACGAGTGCTGCCGGCGACACGGCCGAGGCGAGGAAGCGGCGCAGCACTCCCTTCTCG
The DNA here is from genome assembly GCA_963801135.1 of uncultured Actinomycetota bacterium. GTDB lineage: Bacteria > Actinomycetota > Actinomycetes > Propionibacteriales > Nocardioidaceae > Marmoricola_A. The sequence continues at coordinate 99,678 of CAWDDN010000008.1, forward strand.
CGGTATCCGGCGAGGTGCACCGGCAGCGACAGCACCCCGGCGGTCGCGGCCACGAGCGCGACGTAGGCGGAGGTGTAGAAGTCGACCGGGGCCGCCCCTCCCAGACGGTCGGGTCCGGTGTGCTGCCGAAGACCCCGTTGAGGACGTAGAGCAGCACGACGGGCAGCACCAGCACGAAGACCACCGAGAGCGGTTCGCGCAGCGAACAGCCTCAGCTCCACCTTGGTCATGGACCCGTAGGCGCCCATCACCGGTTCCCGCTGCCCGACTCGTCGCCGGCGCCGCCGGTGATGGCCAGGAAGGCCTCCTCGAGGGTGGCGCGGTCGGCCCTGAGATCCGTGGGCTAGCAGCCCGTGCGAGACCAGGGCATGTCCCACCTGCGCCAGCAGCGGCCCCGTCCCGGTGACGACGACGCGACCACGTGGGTCCGCCTGAGGCCCGTCACACCTGGCAGCCGCGCAGGAGCTCCATCTCGGTGTCCGGTGCCACCGTGAAGCGGACGACGCTGCTCCGGCTGGTGGGTTGCGATGAGCTGCGCGGGGTGCCGCCGGCGACCGGCGGCCATCGACGAGGACGCCGACGCGGTCGCCAGTCGCTCGGCCTCGTCCATGAAGTGCGTCACCAGCAGCACGTCGTGCCGCGGTCCCGGACCGCCTCGACCAGTCCCCACGCGACGCGCCGAGCCGCCGGGTCGAGGCCGGTCGTCATCTCGTCGAGCACCACCAGCAGCGGGTCTGCGACGAGCGCGAGCGCGACGAAGAGCCGCTGCCGCTGCCCGCCGGAGAGGTCGCCGAAAGCCACGTCGCGGCGCTCGGTCAGCCCCCACTCGTCGAGGAGCCGCTCCCACGGTGTGCCGCCCTCCTTGAAGGAGGAGAAGAGCTGGAGCGCCTCGCCCACGCGCAGCCGGTCCGGCAGCGCTGAGTCCTGCAGCTGGCTGCCACGAGCCGCCGTACCTTCATCCGGTCGCGCAGCGCGTCGTTGCCGAGGACGTCGATGCTGCCCCGTCCGGTCGGCGCAGGCCCTGCACGCACTCGACCGTAGTGGTCTTCCCCGGCGTTGGGCCCGAGCAGGCCGAAGATCTCTCCCGTCGACAGGAGGCTGACGTCGTCGACGGCGACCTTCGCGCCGTACCGCTTGGTCAGGCCGCGCACGCTGATGGCTGCCTGCATGCCGCCATCATCGCCATAGATGCGTGCCCCCGCCAGAGGCGGCCCGGTGCTCCGAGTCCGGAAACCCGTTGAGTTCTGCGAGCGGGGTGACGAAAGTGCGGGCATGACCGCCTTCTTCTCGCACACGGCGACCGACTGCCGCGACCCCGACGAGATCTCCGAGTGGTGGAAGCAGGTGCTCGGGTACGTCGACGTCGAGGACGACCCGAACTCCGCAGGGGACGAGGAGTGCATGATCCTCGACCCGACCACCGGGCATGGTCTGCTCTTCCTCGAGGTGTCCGATGAGAAGCAGGTGAAGAACCGGATCCACCTGGACCTGCGACCGCGCCTCGGCACTCGAGAGGACGAGCTGGCGCGACTCCTCGAGCTGGGCGCCACGGAGATTGCCGATCTTCGGGGCAAGGACGGCGCGGGCACCGGGTGGGTCGTGCTGCGCGACCCGGAGGGCAACGAGTTCTGCCTGCTTCGCTCTGAGCCAGAGATGGCGGGCTGACCGATGGCCGCCCTGCCCCGCCGCCCCGGTCGCGATGGCGTATGACGACGAAGGTGCGGGCGACGTGGTCGTGCTGCTGCACTCGGGGGTCTGCGACCGGCGGATGTGGCAGCCGCAGGCCGCGGCGCTCTCGGCGTCGTCCCGAGTGCTGCGGCCGGATCTCCGCGGCTTCGGTGAGACGCCGTTGCCGCCGGGGGAGTTCTCGTTCGCCGAGGACGTCATCGCGTGGCTCCAGCGCCTGGCCGTGGAGCGCTGCGTGCTCGTCGCCTCCTCCATGGGGGGCCAGGTCGCGCTGGAGGTCGCGGCCACCCGGCCGGACCTGGTCTCGGGACTGGTGCTGCTGTGCCCGGCGTTCCGCGGCCTTCCGCCGGGCCCCGACGTCCGGACGGTTCGGCGAGGAGGAGGACCGGCTGCTGGAGGCCGGGGACGTCGATGCCGCGGTCGAGCTGAACGTCGCGACGTGGCTCGGCCCCGACGCCGATGAGCGCACCCGAGACCTGGTCCGGGAGATGCAGCGGCGCGCCTTCGACGTCCAGCTCGCCGCCGATGACCTCGAACCTGCACCGGAGCCGGTGGCGCTCGAGGTGGACCTCCGCGCGATCTCGGCGCCGACGCTGGTGGTCAGCGGTGGTCGCGATCTCGACCACTTCCGGCGAGTCGCACAGCACCTGGTCGCGGCCATCCCGGAGGCCCAGCACGTCGAGCTGCCCTGGGCGGGTCACCTGCCGAGCATGGAGAGGCCCGCCGCCGTCACGGACCTGTTGGCCGGGTTCGCCGCGACCTGCCGCTGAGGGATCGGGCAGCAGTCCCAGCGCGAGCGCAGCAGCCAGCAGCAGCGCACAGGCACCGAGGACGTACGTCGAGACGACGGTGGGGATGCCGAAGTGCGTGGTGATTCCGAGGATCCGCGAGAGTCCTCACGGGAGCAGCGCGGGCTGGTGGTTCCGGACGGAGAGGGCGTCCTCGAGGCCGACGCCGCGAGCGGGGAGCCGACAGCGAGCAGCGTCGCGCCCACCACGCCGATCCCAGCGCCGCGGCCTGGCGGCGTCCCAGCAACGCCGCGGCCGACCACACCAGGCAGGCGAGCACCCAGCGACGAGCGCGAACGACACGACGACATAGGCGGTGCGCCATCCGGGCTCGGTCGAGAAGACGAACCAGTAGCCCCCCGGGCCTCTCACCGAGAGCACGGCGAGCAGCAGCAACGCCCGCAGCGCGACTGCGCCTCCGACCGCGGTCGCGACCGACCACGAGCGAGTCAGCACGACGGCGAGGGCGAGCACCGCCCAGCCGATGCCCACCAGCAGCAGATGAGCGGGGGCCAGGAACCAGGTCAGCACCAGCCGGCTCCCCACCAGCGCGAGCAGGGGTATCCCGACCAGGAGCCACGGGTTGCTCGACCTGGGCTCGCGCCAGGGCGTCACCGCGGTCCGGACGAGCGTGCGGCCGGCGCGCGTCAGCGCGAGCAGGCCGACGATCAGCAGCAGACCGCGCCTGGCCAGCGACGCCATGGTCAGGTCGCGTTCGGCACGTTCGACACCGATGCGGGCGGCGGTGAGGTTGTACGCCGGCAGGTCCACGTCGCCGGCGTACCGCTGCTCGTGGCCGTCGGCCGCGGACTCGAAGCGGTCCTTGGCGCTCGCCCACTCCGCCGGGGCGTCCGCCGATCCGGTGTCGAGCCACTGGGCATGCCTCAGCACCATGGTGCGGTAGGAGGACAGCATCTCGAGCAGGTCGACCTGGTAGTCAAGGGTGTCGAGGAAGTGCTCCCGCAGCTCGGGGTCGCGCCAGCTGTCGGGCTCCGTTCCGGCGACGAGGTCGCGCATTCGCTCGGCCGTGGCGATGGCTTCCTCCCCCTCCGTGATCGCCTCGTCGAGTCGTCCCTGGGAGACCTCCGCGATGCTGTCGAGGACGGCGCTGTCACGGGTGAGGATGTCCCACTCGAAGATCCACATCATCGGTGGTGGCTCCAGGCCGAGCGCGAACACGCGCTTCTCCGCGAAGGGCGCGATGTAGAGGCTCTGGGTGATGGCTTCGCGAGAGAGCGCCATCGCCTGCGAGATCCTCTCGATGGTCACGGGGTCAGGGGAGAACCAGCGACGCGCCCAGTCCGCAGCGATGGCCGCCGGGTCGGCCCCGGGGTCGCGGGCCAGCCGGACGGCGAGCACGGTGTTGAGCTCGTAGAGCTGCCAGAAGCCGGTGGAGAGATACAGCGTCATCGGACCGGCACGCCACGGTCCGCCGTCCTGCGTCCAGGTCCAGATCCCCTCGACGTCCGGGTTCGCGTCGAGGAAGTGGCGCAGCGCCTGCCGGTAGAGGTCGCCGAGGTCGTTGGGGATGGCTCCAAAGGCCTCGAACTCCCGCCGGCTCTGCAGCTCCACGATGCGTCGGTGGTCGCCGATGTCGAGGGTGTCGTTGAGCGGGAGGTAGGAGTAGAAGTCGCCGAGGCTGTACTTGGTGGAGACGATCAGGTGGTCGGAGTCGATGCCGTCGAGGATCTCGCGGTAGGACTCCTGGTTGGTGTGCATGTCGCCCACGGCGCCCACGCCCACGCTCCAGGTCCGGAAGATGAGGGTCCTGTCGGCTTCCTCGACCACGTCGAGGAACGCCCGCAGCATCGCCTGGACGGCGGGCACTGTCGTGACGGCGAGGGTGGAGTAGTAGTCCCAGCCCTCGAAGTCGTAGATCTTGCCGGCCTCGCCGATGCGGACCAGTACTCCCTCGACGTAGGGCATGTCGGCAAGGACCTCGCGCATGCCCTCGGCGTAGACCTCCCACAGCGCCGGGTCCTCAGTGTCGAGGGAGTGCTCGCGAATCAGGTGGTCCTCCAGCGGCGTGCTCAGCGCCAGCATGTCGGTGCGCATGAAGACCTGGAGGCCGAGCTCGTGGAGGCGGCGCCAGATCGGCCCGAAGGCTGCACGCAGCGCCTCTGCGCGTGCCACGTGGCTGTCCCCCTCGCCGTAGACCCCGGGCACGCCGGCGAAGGTGACGTACTCGAGGAACCCTGGCACCGCGATCGCGTTGTAGCCCTTGGCCAGCACGTGCTCGGCGTAGGTCAGGATCTCCGCGCGGGCCGTGGCCAACGCCTCCTGGTCGACGTACGGCGCCTCCTCCAGCATCACCTCCTCGAAAGCCTGGGAGTTGTGGGAGTAGTCGTCGCCTTGCGACCATTCCTCGGGATCGGGCACGACTCCGGCGGCTCCGAAGTCAGCCATCCGGAAGGGCAACCGGGAGGTCACCGTCCGGCCGAGCCGGTCGGACAGCGCCCGGCCCTCATGTGCGTCGAGCGCCAGGTCGTAGATGCCGCGCACCGCGCCGGTCTCGCTCGGTGCCGTGACGAGGACGCGGTCCGGTGTTCCGGCGACGCGGTAGGTGTCGTCGTCCGAGTCGCCGTCTCCGTGCCGGACGGTCAGGGCCATGGTGCCGCGGGTGGTCTCGGCATCGGCCACCGCGTCCTTCAGCTCGTCGACCGCGGTCCGGGTGCGCAGGGTGTCGGCGGCTTCGACGGTGGTGATCCGCGGTGGCGGCACCGCTCGGCGGGCGGGCGCGACGTCGAGCTGCTCGACCGGCACGTTCTTGGTCTCGGTGCGCAGGCCGAGCTGGGAGGAGATCCCGGCGGCGACCAGGCCACCCAGCACCGCGAGGGACACCAGCACGACCACGATCTGCAGGACACGGGGCCGTGACACAGCTCGAACTCTAGTCCGCGCGGCGTCCGAACCAGCCGAGGGCGCGGGCAGGGCGACGCGCTGCTCAGGTCCCCTGGGCGCGGCTGGCGCGAGGCTCCGAGGTCTTCGCCGCGGCCGTGTCGGCCCTCGCCCGGCCGAACCACGCTCCGAGGAAGACCAGACCGGGGAGGAGGGGACTCCACAACATCCGGACGTCGAAGCCTCGCTCGCCAGGAGGCCCAGGCGATGAACCCGGCGGAGACCGCCACCCAGAGCCCGACTGCAGCATCACCTTGCGGTTGTTGTCGCGGATCCTGTCGGCGTCGTCCATGTCGTCGGGGGAGAGGCGGGGCAGGAAGAAGATCAGCCAGACCCAGAACGCCACGCTCGCGACGGCGCCCGCGACGGGGATGGGCTCGCCCGAGGTGGCGTCACCCCACCGCTGGACCACCTGGCCGACAATGACGATCACGCCGACCGTCAGCGCGAGCGCAGGAGGAGCGTGCGGGCAGGGTCAGGCCCGGCGAACCGCGACATGGGCCCACCGTCCCCGGGGCGACGGCAGCCAAGCAGTCGTGCCGGTCACACCGGTCCCCCGGCGTAGGCCGGTCGCGCGGGGGTAGTCGTCACCGCATGGGACTCACCGTCGCAGTCACCGGGCCCACCGGCGAGATCGGCATCTCCGCGGTCGAGGCGCTGGAGGCCGAGCCGTCCGTCGACCGCATCCTCGGGATGGCACGCCGGCCCTTCGACCCGTCCAGCCACGGCTGGCAGAAGACCGAGTACCGCCAGGGCGACATCCTCGACGCCGATGCCGTGCGCGACTTCGTCGAGCAGGCCGACGTGGTCGTCCACCTGGCGTACCTCATCATGGGTTCGCGCGAGGAGAGCCGTCGCATCAACCTCACCGGCACCCGCAACGTCTTCGAGGCAACCGTGTCAGCCGAACGCCCGCACCGACTGGTCTACACGAGCTCGGTCGCCGCCTACGGCTACCACCCGGACAACCCGCAGCCGCTGACCGAGGACGTGCCCCCCCGGGGCTCGGTGGAGCACTACTACTCCGCCCAGAAGGCGGAGTGCGAGCAGGTGCTCGCCGAGGTCACGGACGGCTCCGACCTCGAGGTCTACGTCCTCCGACCCTGCATCGTGGCGGGCGAACGCGCCACCGCCCTCGCCGACAGCATGCCCTGGCGGCAGCTCGCCGAGGCGCTTCCCGCCCGGGTGCGCGCGGTCGTCGCAGCCGTCCCCGGCCTGCGCCCCGTCGTCCCCGACCCCGGGGGCCCGGTCCAGCTGGTCCACCACGACGACGTCGCCACGGCAACCGCCGCGGCAGCCACCGGTTCGGGGACGCCGGGCGCCTACAACCTCGCCGCTGACGGGACCATCACCTTCTCCGACGTGGCTGCGGCGCTCGGAGCCGTCGCGGTGCCGGTGCCCAAGGCCGCCGCGGTAACGGCGTCCGAGGTCGTCGCCCGGCTGCCCTGGGTGCCGGCGGTGGCGGAGTGGATCCATGTCGCCAGGACCCCGGTGGTCATGGACACCTCGGCGGCCAAGCGCGAGCTCGGCTGGGAGCCGAGGTACACCGCGCAGGAGACGCTCGACGCGATGGCCGCTGCGCTCTGACGCCCGCGCCTGCGTGCAAGACCGGTCTTCTGCGCCAAAGTGAACCGCGGATCGGGCAATCCGCGTGCAAGACCGGTCTTCTGCGCCAAAGTGAACCGCGGGGCGCGGCGCGGAGGAGGGTCAGCCGACCCAGAAGCCGCGGCCGCCGTCCCACTCACCGAGGCGTCCACCCAGCCCGGTCGAGCCGCCGCCGGGCCCGCGGGACCCGAGGTAGGACCCGACCACGGCCGCGCCGAGGTCGTCGAGCTCGGGTGCGACGACCCGCCCGTCCACCCGGCGTGCCATCGACTCGATGAAGCGCGCCAGCCCCGGGTCCTCGCCGAGCCGGAAGAACGTCGTCTGGGCCCCGAGCCGCTGTGCGTTGTCCAGCTCGCTCACCGCGTGCGCGATCGTGAGCGGGTGGGGTGGGTAGCAGAAGGCGACCTCGCCGTTCGCCTCGAGGTGTGAGGTCGGCTCACCGTCGGTGACCACGAGCAGGACCGGTTGGGCGTTGGGGTGCTTGCGGAAGTGCCGGTTCGCCAGCAGCAGGCCGTGATGAAGGTTGGTTCCCTTGTCGTAGCGAGGGTCCAGCGCGGTGAGCTCCTCGATGTCCATCACCCTGGCGGCGCGACCGAACGAGATCAGCTGGAGGTGGTCGCCGCGGAAGCGGCTGCGGATCAAGGTGTGGAGGGCCAGGGCGGTCCGCTTCATGGGCACCCAGCGCCCGTCCATGGCCATCGAGAACGACGTGTCCACCAGGAGCGCGACTGCCGCCTGGGTGCGGGCCTCGGTCTCGGCAACCTCGATGTCGTCGATGGTGAGCCTGACACCCCTCGTCGGCCGGGCACCTTCCGCGGCGGTGCGGGTGACGGCGTTGGTGATCGAGCGGGTGACGTCCCAGGGCTCGGTGTCGCCGAAGGCCCAGGACCGGGTGGCGCCGGACAGCTCACCCGCCGCGCCGGCTTGCCTGAGGTCGCGCTGTCCCTGACGCCCTGACATCCGGTCGGCAACGTCGCGCAGCAGCGCCTTGCCCAGCTGGCGCATCGCCTTGGGCGAGAGCTTGAGCTGGCCGTCCCCCCCTCGCTTGAGGTATCCGGTCTGCTGCAGGGCTCGTTCGAGCTCGGCCAGGGTCCGGGCGTCGACCGCCGCCTGCTCGCCGAGGTGGTGGGCCAGCTGGTCGAGGTCGATGTCGCCGAGCCTCGCCCCGGCGTACGCCTGGGAGAGCTGCTCGGCGAGCGCGTCCAGCTCGGCGAGGTCCTGCAACGCGCCGGTGCCGTCGCCGAGGCCGAGCCCCTCCTCACCCTCGAACTGCTGCGATCCGTCCCAGTCCTCCCCGGGGCGCAGCGACTGCAGGTTGTCGTCGAGCTGGGCCATCTGCTGCATCAGCACGGGCGACCCGAACGCCTGCGCCGAGAGCTGCATCAGCTCCTCGCGTTGCTCGGGGGTCATCGAGTTCAGCATCCGCTGCGCCGCGGCCGAACGCTGCGCAAGGGCATCGAGCAGCTCGTCGAGGTCCTGCGGGTCCTCCGGGAAGAAGTCGCCGTGCTTGTCCATGAAGTCGGCGAAGTCCTGCTCGGTGTCCTCCCCTCGGCGGCGTTTGTCGAGCAGCTCGTTGAGGTCCTGCATCATCTCGGCCACGGCCTCGCGGTCCGCCTCGGTGGCTCCCTCGAGGGCTTGCTTCATGCCCTGGAAGCGCTGCTCGAGCAGCTCCCGGCCGAGGAGGTCCTTGATCTTCTCGTAGTCGGCTCTTGCCTGCGCGCTCTGCCAGTCGTACGCCGAGAGCTCGGTCACCGCCGCTGCCGTGGACGACGGCAGGTTCTCCAGCTGCATCTCTCGCACGGCGCGGTCGGTGTCGTCGAGGTCCACGTCGCGGGCAAGCTGCTTCCGCTCCTCGAGCACCGCCCGGTCGAGGAGCTCGCGCACCTCTTGGAGCGTGCCGTCGAGCGAGTGACGCTCCACGAGCTCGCGACGTCTCCTGGCCACCTTCGCCGCGAGCTCGTCGAGACCGGTCTGCTGCTGGCCGCCCCGCCGCAGGAACTCCTGCATCGCGCGCTCGGGCGAGTAGCCGGCCATGACGTCCTCGCCGATGGCGTCCAACGCCTCGGCGAGGTCCACGGGCGGGGCAAGCGGGTCCGGCCCGCCGTCGTAGCGGTGGTACCGGTGGTGGTGGGTGCCGCGGCGGGAGGTCGGTCGCCTCCCGGGCTCCGGAGGGTGGCTCATGGTCAGCCGTAGACGGTCTCGCCGCCGCCGGACTCCTTGCCGATGCGTCGGGCCAGAAAGAGTCCCTCGAGTGCCAGCTCGATCACCCCTGCCCGCTCGCCGTCGTCGGTGGCGCCCATGCGATCGATGACCTGTTCGTAGGTGTCAGCCTCGCCCAGAACTGGTAGCTGCGACAAGAAGTCGCGTGCCGAGACCTGGTCGCCCGTGGTCACCACCCGGCCCTGCTCCATGGCCGAGACGAGAGGGGCGAGGTCGATGCCTGCCAGGTGAGCGCGGACGGTCTCGGCGACCGCCGTCCGCAGCAGGTGGGTGAGGATCTCGTGCTCGCGGCCCTCTTCACCGCTCTCGAACTCCACCTTGCCGCCCAGCACGTCGACCGCGGTCTCCACGTCGACCAGCCTCGCCACGGCCGCCTCCTCGTCGGTCGTGGTGGCCCGGTGGAGTGCCGCGGCCGCGATGGTCTCGGCTCCGGCGATCGCGAAACGGGCACTGACACCGGAACGCTGGTCGACGGCGTTGGACTCGCGCAGGTTGCGCGTGAAGCGGGCGAGGATCTCGAGCACGTAGTCAGGGACGTCGGCCACCAGCCGGGCCTCCTGGCGGATCACGGCGACCTCGTCCTCGAGCTCGGTGGGGTAGTGGGTCCTGATCTCGGCGCCGAAGCGGTCCTTGAGCGGGGTGATGATCCGACCGCGGTTGGTGTAGTCCTCGGGGTTGGCCGAGGCGACCACCAGGACGTCCAGCGGGAGCCGCAGCACGTAGCCGCGGATCTGGATGTCGCGTTCCTCCATCACGTTGAGCATCGCGACCTGGATGCGCTCGGCGAGGTCGGGCAGCTCGTTGATGGCGACGATGCCCCGGTGGCTGCGCGGGATCAGGCCGAAGTGGATGGTCTCGGGGTCGCCCAGCGACCGGCCCTCGGCGACCTTGATCGGGTCGACGTCGCCGATGAGGTCCGCGACCGAGGTGTCGGGGGTGGCGAGCTTCTCGGCGTACCGCTCGCTGCGGTGCCGCCATGCCACGGGGAGGTCGTCTCCGAGCTCCTGGGCTCGTCGGCGGCCCACGTGGGTGATCGGATCCTCGGGGTGCTCACCCAGCTCCGAGCCGTCGATGATCGGTGACCACTCGTCGAGGAGCGAGGCGAGGGCACGCAGCAGCCTGGTCTTGCCCTGCCCGCGCTCACCGAGCAGGACCACGTCGTGTCCGGCGATCAGTGCCCGCTCGAGCTGCGGGATGACGGTGTCCTCGAAACCGTGCAGTCCTGGCCACGGGTCCTCCCCGCCGCGCAGCTTGGCCAACAGGTTGTCGCGGACCTCGTCGCGGAGGTGTCTCTGCCGGTGGCCGGCCTTCCTGAGCTCCCCCAGCGTGCGGGGCAGGTCGGACGGAGGCTCCGGGATCGGCGACGCGATGGGGGGCGTGATCATCACCTCCGCAACGCTAGCCCAGCCCTGGTGGCCGTAGGTTGGGACGATGGACGACCGGACTGCGCTGCCCCCATCGTGGAGCGCCGGACCCAGACCAACGAGGTAGGTCGCCTGGCCACGCTGACCCCGGTGCTGGCGCAGGTGGCTGGTGAGGCTCATCGGCCGCTCGCTCTCGTCGAGGTCGGGGCGAGCGCAGGGCTGTGTCTCTACCCCGACCGGTACGACTACGAGTGGCACCCCGCAGGCCGACTTGCGGGCAGCGGCGGTCCCACCCTGCACTGCGCGACCACGGGCGCGGTCCCGGTGCCGGCTCGCCATCCGGACGTGACGTGGCGTGGAGGCGTCGACCTGAACCCGGTGGATCCCACCGACGGTGACGCGGCCGAGTGGCTGGAGATCCTGGTGTGGCCCGAGCAGGAGGAACGTCGTGAGCGGCTGCGGGCAGCGATCGACGTGGCGCGCGTGGAGCCACCGCTGCTCGACCGCGGCGACCTTCTCGAGCAACTGCCGTCCCTGGTCCGGCGGGCGGCACCTCACGGTCAGGTCGTGGTCCAGCACAGCGCGGTCATCGCCTGAGGTTGGGTGAGCGACCGGACTGCGCTGCCCACGGCCGACCTCGTGCTGGAGGGAGGGGGCGTCAAAGGGCTGGGACTGGTGGGAGCCCTCGAGGTGCTGGTCGAGGCCGGCTACACCTTCGCCCGGATCGCCGGGACCTCCGCAGGCGCCCTGGTGGGTGCCGTCGTCGCCGCGATGCAGCGACGCGGGGAGGACCTGCAGCGACTCGTCGACATCGCCCTGACCCTCGACTACCGCAAGTTCCGTGACCGTGGCCTGCCGATCGACCCACCTGGCCCGTTGGGCCTCCTGGCCGACGCGATCGCGGTGGTGATCGAGGACGGGGCCTACGAGGGGGACTACCTGCGGGACTGGCTGGGCGGCGTGCTCAAGGACCTGGGAGTGAGCACCTTCGGCGATCTGCGGCATGAGGACGAGGACGGCGACGGCGGGGTCCACCACCGCTACGGCCTGGTGGTCACCGCCAGCGACATCTCCCGCCGCCGCCTGATCCGGTTGCCGTGGGAGTACCCGGACTACGACCTCGACCCCGACGAGCAGCTGGTCGTCGACGCGGTCAGGGCCTCGGCCTCGATCCCCTTCTTCTACGAGCCCGTGCAGCTGCGTGGCCCCCGTGGCACCGCAACCCTCGTGGACGGGGGCCTGATCTCCAACTACCCGATCTCGATCTTCGACCGCGAGGACGCGGCTCACCCCTCGCTGGCCCACGATCGGCATCCGCCTCGACGCGCTCGGCCTGTGCACGGACCCGACCCAGCCGAGCGCGTCCGCGGCGCCGCCGCGATGGGGGTCGCGATCGTCGCCACCGCCATCGAGGCCTGCCAGGCCGCGCACGTGCTGACCCCTCAGAACCTGGCTCGCAGCATCATGGTCACCACCGACGAGGTGAGTCCGGTCGACTTCGACCTCGACCGGGCGCAGCAGCAGCGCTCCGCCTCGCGGGAGCCGAGGCCGCGCGCGACTTCCTCGGCCGCGTGGGACTGGCCGGCGTGGCTGCGCGACCGTTCCGAGGGCGACCACGGGGTGTGAGCGTCTCCTCCTGGTCTGCGGAGGCGCTAGGATTGAAGGCTTGTTTCCCCTGGCCCCAGGACAGGGCCCGACCGCGCAGGCAGGAGCGGCCCACGTGAACGACCAGACCTCGGGTGATCTGGAGTCTCGCGAGATCGCCCACGAGCAGGCCGTCGTGGACACGGTGTACGAGCAGCTCGACAGGGCTGCGCGCAATGCCACCCTCCTGGCGAAGGAGGGCCACGACCGGGCCCGTCTGGGGCACGAGGGCGGCCTCGTGGAGCGGGACGCCATGGTCTACCAGTCGGCGCGGCGCGTCGCGACCCTGGACGCGGCCCACGAGGGGCTGGTGTTCGGTCGGCTCGACCTCGCCGACGACGTGGAGGCGCCGCGGTACGTCGGCCGCATCGGGCTGCGCGACCACGACCACGAGTCGGTGCTCATCGACTGGCGGGCGCCGGCGGCCTCGGTGTTCTACCAGGCCACGCCCACCGACCCCCGCGGAGTTGCTCGTCGACGGGTGCTGCGCTGCCGCGGCAAGCTCGTGATCGGCGTGGAGGACGACCTCCTGGACGCCGACGCGGCGGGTGATCTCCCGGTGGTGGGGGAGGGAGCGCTGCTCGCCCAGCTCTCCCGCGCGCGAGACCGCTCGATGCACTCGATCGTGGCGACCATCCAGGCCGCGCAGGACGAGGCGATCCGCGCCCCGACGATCGGCGTGGTCGAGATCAGCGGTGGGCCCGGCACCGGCAAGACGGTGGTGGCGCTGCACCGCGCGGCCTACCTGCTGTACACCGAGCGCCTGCGCTACGAGCGCGGGGGCGTGCTCGTCGTCGGGCCCTCGGGGGTCTTCATGCGCTACATCGAGCGCGTGCTGCCGTCGTTGGGGGAGACGTCGGTGGCGCTGCGCGCCATGGGTGAGGTTCTCGACGGGATCGATGCGGCCAGGCACGACCATCCTGCGGTCGCGGCGGTCAAGGGCTCGGCCAGGATGGCCGAGCTGCTTCGGCGCGCTGCCCGGCAGGCGGTGCCCGGCGCGCCCGAGGAGCTGCGCTACTTCTACCGCGACGACGTGCTGCGGCTGTCGCGACGTGACCTGGCGCAGGCGCGACGCAGCCTGCTCGCACACGGCCGACGCAACTCGGTCTCGAGCACGCGGGCCGCCAGCCTGCTCGCCGACCTGCTCTGGCGGCAGGTCGACGGCGAGCGGGCGCTGGAGCGAACCCGTGAGGATTTCGGCGAGACCATCGCCGGCGACGACCGGTTCCTGCTCTTCCTGCGGGAGTGGTGGCCGCCGCTGCACGCAGCCCAGGTGCTGGGCTGGTTGCGCGACCCGGCACTCCTGGCCCGGGTCGGCGAGGGCGTGCTGTCGGCGCAGGACGTCGAGACGCTCTCGCGACCGGACGCCTGGGGGGTCGACCCGCACGATCTCTCCGTGGAGGACGTCGCCCTGCTCGACGAGCTCCGTCACCTGCTCGGTGAGCCGCCCGAGGACCCGGAGCCGGTCGACGACCCCTTGGGGCACCTGGTCGACGCCAACCTCCCGGAGCTGACCACGGTGAGCGACCGCGAGTTCTCCGGGCCACGTGCGGCCCGCCGCGCCGACGACGAGACCTACGCCCACGTGCTCGTCGACGAGGCCCAGGACGTCACGCCGATGCAGTGGCGGATGCTCGGACGTCGCGGGCGGACGGCGACGTGGACGATCGTGGGCGACCCCGCGCAGTCGTCGTGGCCCCACGCCGCGGAGGCGAAGGGCGGCCGTGACGAGGCGCTCGGCTCGAAGCCCCGGTACCGCTACCACCTCGAGACGAACTACCGGAACAGCGCCGAGATCTACCGGTTCGCGGCCGACTACGCGGACCGAGCAGGGATCGACATCGACCTGCCCACGGCAGTGCGCTCCACGGGCGCCGAACCCTCGGTGCTCAGCGACACCGGTGATGTCCGGGGCCGGACCGTCAAGGAGGCCGAGCGGATGCTGGCCGAGCTCGAGGGCACGGTGGCCGTGGTCGCCGCCGCGGCACGACGGGCCCAGGTGGCGGAGTGGTTCGCCGACCACCAGGAGACCCAGGGCGGTGACAGTGCTCGGCTCGCCGTCCTCACCGGTCTGGAGACCAAGGGCCTGGAGTTCGACGGCATCGTCGTCGTGGCCCCCGAGGAGATCGAGGCGGAGTCCCCGACCGGGCGCGCCACGCTGTACGTCGTGCTCACCCGAGCGACCCAGCAGCTGACACTGGTCTCCTAGCCACCTCCCCCGCTCGGTAGCGTTCGCCCATGAACGCGAACGGCGTTGACGTCCACGCGGCTCTCGACGCGCTGGTGACGGCCGAGGCATGGGCGGTCATCCGGGTGAAGGACTCCCCGACCGCCACGGTGGTCTCCGGCACCCGCAGCGAGGTGGCCTCCCTCATGGACGTACCGCTGGCGGAGGGACCTCCGGCTCCCGGGCGTCGGTTCGACCGGCTGCTCGCCGTGCCGTTCCGGCAGGTGGCCGAGCGGGGCTTCGAGGTCCGCGACGACGGCGCCCCGTTGACGGTGGTCGACATCACCACCGAACTGGAGGTGCCGTACGCCGACCTGCTGGCGGCGCTGCCCGACGAGGAGGTCCGCTTCGCCGACCCCGGCGGCTTCGAGACCGGCGATGCGGAGTACGCCGACATCGTCGGTTCGATCATCGCCGACGAGATCGGACGCGGCGAGGGTGCCAACCTGGTCGTCGGCCGGCACTACCGGGCCCAGCTCGACGACTGGGGGCCGCGGCAAGCACTCACGGTGCTGCGCCGTCTGCTGGAACGCGAGCGGGGCGCGTACTGGACCTTCGCCTTCTGGACCGGCGAGCGCTACCTCGTCGGCGCCAGCCCCGAGCGCCACGTCTCGGTGCACGGCGGCGACGTGCGGATGAACCCGATCTCGGGCACGTTCCGGCTCCGCGGGGTGCCGCCGCAGCAGCGCAAGACCCGGCTGCTGGAGTTCCTCTCCGACGAGAAGGAGATCTACGAGCTCTTCATGGTCGTCGACGAGGAGCTGAAGATGATGTGCGACGTCTGCCACGAGGGCGGGCAGGTGCTCGGCCCCTTCCTCAAGCCGATGAGCCATCTGGTGCACACCGAGTACCTCCTCGCCGGACGGTCCGGCAAGGACGTCCGCGAGGTGCTCCGCGACACCATGTTCGCCGCAACCGTGACCGGAGCCCCGGTCGAGAACGCCTGCCGGCTCATCACCCGCTACGAGAACGAAGGACGTGGGTACTACGGGGCCGCCCTGGCACTGCTGGGCCGTGACCAGGACGGCGCACCCACCGCTGACAGCCCCATCGTGATCCGCACCGCCGAGGTCAGCCCCGACGGTCGGCTCAAGGTCACCGCGGGCGCCACGCTGGTGCGGGACTCCGACCCCGAGCACGAGGTCGCGGAGACCTGGGCGAAGGCGGGCGGGATCCTGACCGCCTTCGGGCTGACCGATGCCCCGAAGGCGCCCACCGACGGCGTCGAGGAGCTCGCGCGGGACGAGGACGTGCTGATCGCCCTCGGGTCCCGCAACCAGCGGCTGAGCCGCTTCTGGCTGACCGACCAGGGCGGCGCGCCGCACGTCTCCGGGCTCGAGGGGATGCGCGCGGTGATCGTGGAGGGTGAGGACGACTTCGTCAACATGCTGCGCCACGTGCTCGCCGTGCTGGGCATGGAGTCGGAGGTGGTCCCCCACGAGCAGGCGACGCCGGAGGCGCTCACCGGCTTCGACCTCGTCGTCGTCGGGCCCGGCCCCGGCGACCCGCGTGACGGAGCCCAGCCCAAGATCGCCCACTTCCGACGGGCAGTCGACCATCTGTTGTCGGTCGAACAACCATTTCTGGCGGTGTGCCTGGGCCACCAGGTGCTCTGCGAGCGGCTCGGCATCGAGCTGGCCTACAAGGACATCGTCTTCCAGGGAACCCAGGACCGGGTCGGCCTCGGCGACCTGCTCGGCGGTCGCGAGGAGGTGGTCGGCTTCTACAACACCTTCGTCGCTCGCCCGTCCGCCCCGTTGCCGCAGGGGGTGCGCGTGGTGGTGGACGACGCCACCGGAGACGTGCACATGGTCGCCGGACCCCACTACCGAGGCGTGCAGTTCCACCCCGAGTCGATCCTCACCGAGCAGGGCTCCGACCTCCTGCGCGACGTGATCCTCGACCTGATCGGCTGACCCGGTGGACGGTCGGCGGGTCGTGGTGGTCGACCACTACGACTCCTACACGTGGAACCTCGTGCACCTGGTGGCCCAGGTCACGGGCTCCCTGCCCGTGGTGGTGGAGCACGACCAGGTGACGGTCGCCGACCTTGCGGGCTTCACGCACGTGGTGCTGGCTCCGGGCCCGGGCACGCCGGAGCGGTCGGAGGACTTCGGCGTCGGGCGGGAGGTGCTCCGAGCGGCCGCTGTGCCGGTGCTCGGCGTCTGCCTCGGCATGCAGGGCCTGGTCGCGGCCTACGGCGGCCAGGTCAGGCAGGTGACCCCCGCGCACGGGGTCGTGGCCGCGGTCTCCCACGACGGCTCCGGGCTCTTCCGAGGTCTCCCGTCGCCGCTGCGCGCGGTGCGCTACCACTCGCTGGGCGTGGTCGACGTCCCCGACTGCCTGCGGGTGACGGCCTGGGTGGACGACGACCCCGGAACCGTGATGGGGGTGGAGCATCGTCGGCTGCCGCTGTCGGGCGTGCAGTTCCACCCCGAGTCCGTGCTCAGCGAGCACGGCGCTGCGCTGGTCGCCAACTTCCTGGAACCGGCAGGGCGACGATCATGACCTCCGTCGAGGAGTTCCGGCGAGCAGCGGCCTCGTCGGACCGGGTGTTCTGGCTCGACGGGGGTGGCGCCACGCCCTGGTCCGGTCGGCGGTCTGTGATCGGTGTCCTCGATCCCGACGACATCTCGCTCACCTACGACGCCACCACCCGCACCGTCCTGCGGCATGCCGCCGGGCGCCGGCAGCCGGCCGGGGACGACATCTTCGCGGCACTCGAGGACCACCTCGCCGAGGACCGTGGCGACCCACGGGTCAGCTGGGTCGGCTACCTCGGCTACGCCTGCCGTCGCGACCTGCCCGGACGCCCGGCCACCGGCGTAGCCGACGCGGTGTGGATGCGCCTCCGCGACCCGCTGGTCATCGAGGAACCGGCAGCGCCGCAGTCGACCGGCGGCCAGGCGCCGGCGGTGCCCGGCGAGCAGGCGCCGATGCCTGCCGGCTACGCCGCCGCCTACGACGAGGTGCAGCGTCAGCTGCGCTGGGGCAACTCCTACGAGGTCAACCTGACCTACCGCGACTGGTGCCTCTCCAGCCTGGACCCGGTCGCGACGTACCTGCGGCTGCGCCAGCTCAACCCGGCGCCGTACTCCGGCTACCTGCACCACGAGGGGGTGCACCTGTTGAGCTCGAGCCCGGAGCGCTTCGCCACCATCGACCGTCATCGGCGGATCGAGGCGAAGCCGATGAAGGGCACCACCCCCCGTGCCGGCGACCCCGCGGAGGACGCGGCGCAGCGCCACCGGCTCTCGCGAGACCCGAAGTTCCGGGCCGAGAACCTGATGATCGTGGACCTGCTGCGCAACGACCTCGCGACGGTCTGCGTCCCGGGCAGCGTGACGGTGCCGCACCTGATGGAGGTCGAGTCCTACCGCGCGGTGCACCAGCTGGTCTCGACGATCCGGGGGAGCCTGCGCGACGAGGTCGGCACCATCGCCGCCCTCCGGGCGCTCTTCCCGGCGGGGTCGATGACCGGCGCGCCGAAGCGCCGCACCATGGAGATCATCGATCGGGTGGAGGCGACACCGAGGGGGGTCTACGCCGGTGCGTTCGGCTGGGTCTCCGGCGACGGGCGCGCCGACCTCAGCGTGGTGATCCGGTCCCTCGTGGCCACGCAGCACGGCGGCGGCGGATGGCGCTACGAGTGGGGCACCGGTGGAGGCGTCACCGTGCAGAGCGACCCCGAGGAGGAGTGGGCCGAGACCTGCTGGAAGGCGGCCCGTCTCCGGGCGGCGTTGGAGCGGCCCCGGAGTCGGCCCCGGAGTCGGCCCAGGAGTCGGCCCAGGAGTGAGCCCGGGGTCGGCCCGGGGTCAGGAGCTCCCGCCCTCGTCGTCGCTGTCCAGCTCGGCCTTCAGCTCGGTGGTCTTGCCGTCGCGCAGCACCGTCAGCGTGACCTCGTCGCCGGGCCGGTAGCCGCGGATGGTCGCGACCAGCGAATCGATGCCGGAGACCACGTCGCCGTCGACGCGGGTGACGATGTCTCCCTGCTGGAGCCCGGCCTTCTGCGCTGCCGAGCCCGGCTCGACCTGCTCGATGCCCGCACCCGTCACCAGCCCACCACGCGTGGGGTCGTCGGGGTTGCCGGGCTGGGAGACGGTCACGCCGAGCCGGGCGTGGGTCGGTGTCTCGCCGTTGCGGAGCTGGTCGACCACGGGCAGGACCTTGCTGATCGGGATCGCGAACCCGAGGCCGATGGAACCTGCCTCGCCCCCGAACGAGCTGCTCGAACGGATCGAGGAGTTGATGCCGACGACCTGGCCGGCGAGGTTGACCAGGGGCCCTCCGGAGTTGCCCGGGTTGATCGCGGCGTCGGTCTGGATCGCCGGGTACGTCGTCCGGTCGGCGTTGCTGGTGCCGACCGACACCGGGCGGTTGAGCGCGCTGACGATCCCACTGGTCACCGTCGCGGTGAGGCCGAAGGGCGACCCGATCGCCACCACGGCCTCGCCCACGCCGAGCTCGTCGGAGCTCCCGATCCGCGCCGGCACCCGGTCGGAGACGTTGCGCGCCCGGATCACGGCGAGGTCGGTCATGGGGTCGGTCCCGACGAGCTCGGCGGTCGCGGAGGAGCCGTCGTTGAAGTCGACGGTCATCTCGCCGCCCTGCTCGGCGACCTCGACCACGTGGGCGTTGGTGAGGATCTCACCGTCCTCGCTGAGCACCACGCCCGAGCCGGATCCCTGCCCTTGGGCGCCGGCCACGTTGATCTTGACCACGCTCGGGAGGACCTGGTCGGCCACGGCCTCGGGGGACCCCTCCTTCGGTCCGGGGCCGGAGCCGTCGTCCTCCTCGGTGGTCCGCCGCTCCTGGGGGCTGGCGGTGGCCGAGACCTGGCGGTCGGAGGCGGTGCTCGCGGGGGCCGGCTCGCCGGTGTCGTCCGAGGCGGCGTCGAACCCGGCGGCCCCGGCGACTCCCCCCGCAGCCCCCAGCAGCAGCGCGGCGACCAGGACTCCGGCCGTGCGCGACCGGGTGCGCGCGGGGGCACCGCCGGAGTGCTCCTGGAACGTGAACGACTCGAAGCCGGAGGTGTCGTCGTGTGCGGTCTCCGGGGACGCCGGGATCCGTGCGGTGTGCTCGTCGTCGGCGGGGAAGCGGTGGTGGCGGGGTGACGTCGCGTCGTCGGGCCAGGGGTCGGGACGGTCGTTCTCGCTCATGGGTCCAGGGTGCGTCGGTTTGCTGAAGTAGGACTGAGAGGGGCGTGGGAAGGGTCTGGAAGAACTCTGCCTCGGGCGCCCGCGCCGGTCTCGCCGGGCCTGTCGGGCGCGGCGGCGCCCGGCAGGCCCAGCCAGAACGCCGCCCCCCCTTCGGGTGAGGTGCCGGCGCGCACCCAGCCTCCGTGCGACTCGGCGACCTTCGCCACGATGGCGAGGCCCAGCCCGGAGCCCGGCATCGTGCGCGACTCCACCGAGCGGTAGAAGCGCTCGAAGATGTGGGGCAGGTCCTTCTCGGGAATGCCGGGGCCCTGGTCCAGCACCGCGACCACGCCGTCGTGCAGCCGCACCGTCACCTTCCCCAGCCGGGGACTCCACTTGGCCGCGTTGTCCAGCAGGTTGGTGACCGCTCGCTCCAGCGAGGTGGGGTCGCCGTGCATCAGCCACGGGGTCACGTCGACGTCGTAGTGCAGCGTGCTGGCGCGGCGGCGCACCCGGTCGACGGCCCGGTCCACCACTTCTGCGAGGTCGACCGGCTCCACGTGCACCTCGGGGGCGTCCTGGCGGGCGAGCTCGGTCAGGTCCCCGATGAGCTGGGTCAGCTCGTCGATCTGGAAGCGGAGGTCCTCCATCAGGTCGGCACGCTCGGTGTCCGACAGCCTTCCCGGGTTGGCCGGGTCGTCAGCCTGGCGAAGCAGGTCGAGGTTGGTCCGCAGCGACGTCAACGGCGTGCGCAGCTCGTGTCCCGCGTCCGCGACCAGCTGCCGCTGCCGGGTCCGCGAGCGGTCGAGACCCTCGAGCATCTGGTTGAACGCCATTGCCAGCCGTGCCACCTCGTCGTGGCCGCGCACCGGGATCGGTCGCAGGTCCTCGGTCTGCGCGATCTCCTCGACGTCGCCGGTCAGGTCACGCACCGGCCGCAGCCCGTTGCGGGCGACCAGCCAGCCGAGCACCCCCGCCAAGCCGATGCCGAGCAACCCGAACAGGGTGAGGACCGCACCCAGCTTGCCCAGCGCGTCGTACGTCGGGTCGAGCGACTGGGCGAGGATGAGGGCCGTCCCTGGCTCGTGGCCCGGCACCGCAGCCACCCGGTAGCGGTCGCCGTCGGTGGCGGACGTGCGCGTCGAGAAGGACGCCCTCCCCTGCGCCACCGCCAGCTCGGCCCTGCCCAGCTCGATCCGGTAGGAGTCCCCGGGGTCCCTGGCGTAGTCGACCCTCTCGTCGGCGTGCAGCACCGCGACCCGGATGTCGGCTGCGCCCAGCATCCAGGCCGGGAAGTCGCGCTGGGTGAACTCGCTCAGGGCCGACGTCGTCGACGCGGCCTCGGCTCGTTCGAGCAGGGAGCCGTCGAGCGAGGCGTAGAGCTGGTGGCGCACCACGGCGTAGGCAGCGACCGAGCCGAACACGACCGAGAGAGTCACCGCGAGGGCTGCCAGCAGGGCGACGCGGCTGGCCAGCGTCCCCCGGAAGCGAACCGGAGTGGAGGTCGCCTCAGGTGCGGCTTCCTCGCTCACCGCTCACCCCTCCCTGAGCACGTAGCCCACGCCGCGGACCGTGTGGATCAGCCGGCTCTCACCCTCCGCCTCGGTCTTGCGGCGCAGGTAGCCGACGTAGACCTCCAGGGAGTTGGCGGTGGTGGGGAAGTCGTACCCCCAGACCTCTTCGAGGATGAACGCCCGGTCGAGCACTCGCCGGGGCCGGCGCAGGAACATCTCCAGCAGCGCGAACTCGGTGCGGGTCAGCTCGATCTCCCGGGTGCCGCGGCGTACCTCGCGGGTCACCGGGTTCAGCGTCAGGTCGGAGAACGTCAGCTCCTCGGCCGTGAGGTCGTCGTCGGCGGTGGCAGGGACCGCCCGCCGCAGCAGCGCGCGCAGCCGTGCCAACAGCTCCTCCAGCGCGAACGGCTTGGCCAGGTAGTCGTCAGCCCCGGCGTCGAGGCCCTCGACCCGGTCGCCGACGCTGTCGCGCGCGGTGAGCACAAGGATCGGCAGGTCGTTGCCTGCTGCCCGCAACGCGCGCGTTGCCTCGATGCCGTCGAGGCGGGGCATCATCACGTCGATCACGGCGGCGTCGGGTGCGGTCGAGGCGATCGAGGCCAGCGCTTCGGCCCCGTCCCCGGCCAGGGTGACGTCGTACCCGTTGAACTGCAACGACCGGCGCAGGGACTCGCGCACGGCCTGGTCGTCGTCGACGACGAGGACGCGGGGGCGCGGCGGGATGGGCTGGTTCTCCACGGGACCACTGTCCCACCGACCAGAAATCGTGGGGAGACTCAGGTCGCGAGCAGCGTCCTGAGCTCGGAGGCCAGCGAGCGTGAGGTGCGGGTGACGATGGCCAGCACGTGCTCGAAGCCGTCGTCGCCGCCGTAGTACGGGTCGGGCACGTCGGGAGCGCTCTGGGTGGGGCCCTCGTCGCCGGCCCGGGGGTCGAGCTCGCGGAACAGGCGGACCCGGCCGGACGGGAGAGCGTCGGCTCCGTCCGCGGCCTCGAGGATCTCGGCCAGGTTGTCACGATCCATCGCCAGCACCAGGTCGCAGTCGTGCAGCCACTCGGTGGGCAGCTGCTGGGCCCGGTGTCGGCTGGCGTCGTAGCCGGCCGCAGTCAGGGTGGCGGCCGCGCGGCGGTCCATCGGGCGGCCGACGTGGTAGTCCGCGGTTCCGGCGCTCATCACCTCGACCGAGTCCTGGAGACCCTCGTCGGCGACCGCTGCCTCCAGCACGACCTGTGCCATCGGAGACCGGCAGATGTTGCCCAGGCACACCAGCGCAACCCGGTAGCGGCCCGGCGCCGAGGGCGTGGGGAGCCGAGACGAGACGGACTCAGTCATCGGTCAGCCCGCCGAGCAGGGCAGTGACCACGCTGATGATGAGCGCGCCGATCAGGGCGGCCCAGAACCCCTCCACCTGGAAGCCCAGACCGAGGCCGTCCGCGATCTCGCTGGTCAGCAGCAGCATGAGCGCGTTGATGACCCAGAGCAGCAGCCCCAGGGTGAGGATGATGAACGGCAGCGACAGCAGCTTGATGACCGGGGCGACGATCGCGTTGACAACGCCGAAGATCAGCGCCACCCCGAGCAGCGTCAGCACCCGGTCCTCGCGGCCGGTGAAACGGATGCCCTCGAGCAGCCAGGCGGCCGCCGCGAGGCCCACGGCACTGACGGCGATGCGCAGCAAGAACCCCATGGCACCGAGGGTAGGGGTAGCCGGCGGCCCGTTGCCGCTCGGGCACACTGACGTCCGTGGTGCAGCGACGTCCGGGCGTGGGCTACGCCCTCGTCGTGTTCGGCGCCCTGCTCTTCATCGTCAACGCCGGCGTCTCGCGGGTGCTGCTGCGCAGCGGGGTGGACGCCGCCTCACTCACCACGGCACGGATCACCGGCACCGCGGTGGTGCTTCTCCTGGTCTGCCTCGGGGTACGGCGATCCGCCTTGCGTCCACCGCCTCGGCGCCTGCGCTGGCTGCTGGTCGTGCACGGCGTGATCGGGGTGGCAGCGCTGCAGTGGGTGTTCTTCATCGCGATCGACCGGCTGCCGGTCGGGATGGCGTTGCTGCTGGAGTATCTCGCGCCGGTGCTCGTGGCCCTGTGGGCGCGCTTCGTGCAGGCCGAGCAGCTGCGAAGGCGGGCCTGGGTCGGGCTCGGGCTGGCGCTCACCGGGCTGGCGATGGCGACCGGAGTCGTGGAGGGGCAGCTGCGGTTCGACGGCTGGGGGGTGCTCGCCGGCCTCGGCGCGGCGCTCTGCTTCGCGACGTACTTCCTGGTGGGGGAGCACGGGGTCGCCGAGCTGGACCCGGTGCGGGTCGTGCTCTGGGCGTTCGGCATCGGCGCGGTGGCGATGAACATCGCTGACCCGCTGTGGGAGTTCCCGGGGTGGGTGCTGGGCGACCAGGTGTCCATGCTCGGCCGGCTCGAGAGCTGGTCGGTGTCGGCGGCCGTGCTGCTGGCATGGGTCGTCGTGCTCGGCACGTTGGTGCCGTTCGGTGTCGCGCTGATGGCGATGAACCATCTGTCCGCGTCGACCGTCACCACGGTTGCCATGCTCGAGCCGGTGGGGGTGGCGACGCTCGGGTGGGTGTGGTTCGGCGAGGAGCTCGGGTCCGTGGCCGTGGTGGGGTGCGCCTTGGTGCTGGCCGGGGTGCTGCTGGCGCAGACTGCGCGGCGGGCCGTGCCGGGGCCGTTGCCGCACGAGCCGGCGCCGTTCTCGGCCACGTGAGCCTCCCCTGGCCCGGAAGGACCATGCGAGATGGCCCGTTCGGGCTAGGCGATTCCGGCTGTCTGGAGTTGGACGTGTGACCAACAGCCTGAGGCGGTTTGTCCGATTCTGGGGCTATGGTGGAACCACGCTCGTGAACCGGACTTCATGGTGGGTGTGGGAGGGGATCGAGCGCCCTAGCCGGGCGGCCCGTGGGGGCGCGGGCCGGCCCGGCACCCTTCATCCGAGGCGGCGGGGGAGTGTCGGAGAAGGGGCAGCAAAGCACGGGGGAACATCGGGCCTCGTCCCGATCGCGGTGGGAGGGACGCGGTCGGGACGGGGCCTGAGCCGCGCGTAGCCTGAACGCGTGAGTGCCACCCCCGACCCCTCTCCCGACGACCACGCCGCCGAGCCCCAAGGCGCCGGCCCAGTCCCGCGTGCCGCGCTGGCGGCGGTGCCGGCGTACGTGGCGGGCAAGCCTGCCGTCGCCGTCGAGGGGCGGCGGACCTACAAGCTGTCCTCGAACGAGAACCCACACCCGCCGCTGCCGGAGGTGCTTGCCGCCGTCGAGGAGGCGGCGGCGCAGATGAACCGCTATCCCGACATGGGCAACACCGCGCTGTACGACGCGCTGGCCGAGCGGCTGGGGGTCTCCCTGGAGCGGCTGGCGGCGGCCACCGGGTCGGTGGCGCTGCTCTACCACCTGCTCCAGGCCTTCTGCGAGCAAGGCGACGAAGTGATCTTCGCCTGGCGGTCCTTCGAGGCCTATCCGATCGCGACCGCGGTGTGCGGTGCCGTCCCGGTCCAGGTGCCGGTGATGGCGGACGGCCGCCACGACCTGGCAGCGATGGCGGCGGCCGTCACCGAGCGCACCAAGGTGCTCCTGGTCTGCACTCCCAACAACCCGACCGGCCCCGCCGTCACCCGCGCCGAGGTGGAGCGGCTGCTCGACGAGGTGCCGGCCCACGTCGTGGTGGTGGTCGACGAGGCCTACCGCGAGTTCGTGCGTGGCGAGGCTCGCTTCGACGCGCTCGACGCTGCCTGGGGGCGCCCAACGTCGTGGTGATGCGCACCTTCGCCAAGGCCTACGGGCTGGCCGGGCTCCGGGTGGGCTACCTGGTCGCGCCCGAGCCGATCGCCGCGGCGGTCCGGGCCTGCTCGCTGCCGTTCGGGGTCTCGGCGGTGGCGCAGGCCGCCGCGGTGGCCGCTTTGCGCGTCGAGGACCGGCTGCTGGAGCAGGTGGACGCGATCGTGGTCGAGCGGGAGCGGGTCATGGACGCCCTGGTCGAGCAGGGCTGGCGCGTGCCCGAGACGCAGGGAAACTTCGTCTGGTTGCCGCTGGGCGAGGAGACTCCCCGCTTCGCCGCCGACGCGCAGGCAGCCGGGATCATGGTGCGTCCCTACGGCGTCGACGGCGTCCGCGTCACCATCGGCGAGCCGGAGGCCAACGACGTCTTCCTCGCCGTGACCGAAGCCTTCGAGCCCAAAGCCCGCCACTGAGGCCCCCTCGCACCTCAACGACCGCAGGGGGGTCGCACCTCAACGACCGCGGGGGGCTTGCGCCTCGCCGGCCGTGGAGGAGCGGCTGGGGGACCGTACGAGGATGCCGGCACCGAGGTGAGCGGAGGGGCCGGACTGTGTACCTTGGGTTCTGACCGGTGTGACGCCGGTCACGCCTCGACCCCGGCTGGAGTCACCACTCGTGCCGGGTCGTGGCCGTTCCACCCGCTCCACCCGCACGGCCGCGGAGACCCCGTCCGGCCGTCCAGACGAAGGAGTGCTGCCCATGCCTGGCCAGCCCGACGTGATCGCCAGCCACTTCGGTCCCACCCTCATCCAGTCTGCCTCCGGACCGATGTTCGTCCAGCTCCTGACGCCCGAGGGTGAGCGCGTCGAGCACCCGGACTTCTCCTTCGACCTCGACGACGAGGCGGTCAAGGGGTTCTACCGCGACATGGTGCTGATCCGCCGGCTCGACGTCGAAGCCACCGCCCTGCAACGGCACGGCGAGCTCGGCATCTGGGCCCAGCTCCTCGGCCAGGAGGCGGCGCAGGTGGGTTGCGGACGGGCGCTACGGCCGCAGGACTACGTCTTCCCCACCTACCGGGAGCACGGGGTCGCCTGGTGCCGCGGTCTCGACCCGCTCAAGCTGCTGGGCCTCTTCCGTGGGGTCGACCAGGGCTCCTGGGACCCCGACGAGAACAACTTCGGCCTGTACACCATCGTGATCGGAGCCCAGACCCTCCACGCCACCGGGTACGCGATGGGGATCCAGCGCGACGGGCACGTGGGCACCGGCGACCCCGACCGCGACGCCGCGGTGGTGGCGTTCTTCGGCGACGGCGCCAGCAGCCAGGGCGACGTCAACGAGGCGTTCATCTTCGCCGCCTCCTACAACGCCCCCGTGGTGTTCTTCTGCCAGAACAACCAGTGGGCCATCTCTGAGCCCATCGAGCGCCAGAGCCGGATCCCGCTCTACCAGCGCGCCCTCGGGTTCGGCTTCCCGGGCATCCGGGTCGACGGCAACGACGTGCTGGCCACCTATGCCGTCACCCAGGCGGCGCTGCAGCGGGCCCGCGACGGGCAGGGCCCGACCTTCGTCGAGGCCTACACGTACCGCATGGGTGCCCACACCACCACCGACGACCCCACCCGCTACCGACTGTCCTCCGACGTCGAGTCGTGGCGGCTGCGGGACCCGATCGAGCGGGTGCGGGTCTACCTGCGCCGTCGGGGACTGGCCGACCAGGCGTGGTTCGACCAGGTCGGTGAGGAGGCCGAGGAGCTGGGCTCGCGGCTGCGGGACGGCTGCCGCTCGATGCCGGACCCGAACGTGCTGGAGGTCTTCGACCACGTCTACGCCGAGCAGACCGAGGAGCTCGCCCAGCAGCGCGACGAGTTCGCCGCGTACCTCGACACCTTCGAGGACGAGGACTCGACCACCGGGAACGAGGGAGGCGCCCGATGAGCACCGAGAAGATGACCCTCGCCAAGGCGCTCAACGCCGGCCTGCGCAGGGCCATGGAGGACGACGACCAGGTGCTCGTGATGGGGGAGGACGTCGGCAAGCTCGGTGGCGTCTTCCGGATCACCGACGGCCTCCAGAAGGACTTCGGCGAGGGCCGGGTGATCGACTCCCCGCTCGCGGAGTCCGGCATCCTCGGCACCGCGATCGGGATGGCGATGCGCGGCTACCGGCCGGTGTGCGAGATCCAGTTCGACGGCTTCGTCTACCCCGCCTACGACCAGATCGTCAGCCAGGTCGCCAAGATCCACTTCCGCAGCCAGGGCAAGGTGCCGATGCCGATGGTGATCCGGATCCCGTTCGGGGGAGGGATCGGCGCGGTGGAGCACCACAGCGAGTCCCCTGAGGCGCAGTTCGCCCACACCCCCGGCCTGAAGGTGGTGGCCTGCTCCAACCCGGTGGACGGCTACTGGATGATCCAGCAGGCGATCGCCCACGACGACCCGGTCGTCTTCCTCGAGCCCAAGCGGCAGTACCACGCCGGAAAGGCCGAGGTGGACCTGGACGCCGAGCCCGACGGCTTGTTCACCTCCCGCGTGGTGCGCGAGGGTGCGGACGTCACCGTGCTCGCCTACGGACCGACGGTGAAGCTGTGCCTGCAGTCCGCCGAGGCCGCCCGGCCCGATGGCATCGACATCGAGGTGATCGACCTGCGCACGCTGTCGCCGCTGGACATGGGACCGGTGCACGAGTCGGTGCGCCGGACCGGCCGGGCGGTGGTGGTGCACGAGGCTCACGTCAACCTGGGCATGGGCGCCGAGGTCGCGGCGCGGGTCACCGAGGAGTGCTTCTACTCCCTCGAGGCCCCGGTGCTGCGGGTCGGCGGGTTCGACACGCCGTACCCGCCGTCCCGGATCGAGGAGGAGTGGCTGCCCGACCTCGACCGGGTGCTCGACGCCGTCGACCGGTCGCTGGCCTTCTGAGGAGAGAGCGCATGGCTGTCAACGAGTACAAGCTGCCCGACCCCGGCGAGGGCCTGACCGAGGCCGAGATCGTGTCGTGGAAGGTCAAGGTCGGCGACACCGTCACGGTGAACGACGTCGTGGTCGAGGTGGAGACCGCCAAGTCGCTGGTCGAGCTGCCCTCGCCTTTCACCGGCACCGTGACCGCCCTGTTCGCCGAGGAGGGCGACACCGTCGACGTCGGGACGCCGATCATCGCGATCGACGACGGCAAGGACGGCGGCCCGGCCCCGAAGCAGTCCGACGCGCCGGCGGCGCACGAGAGTGCCGCAGCGGGCGAGACCACGGACGTGCCGGAGGTCGACACCGAGCCGGAGCAGAAGACCCTCGTCGGCTACGGCCCGAAGTCGGGCTCGGCGATGCGCCGGGCCCGCCGGGGACCGGCGACCGCGAAGACGCTGGCCGGTTCGGCGGCCCAGATGCAGGTGCAGGGGTCCTTCGCGGCCGGGGAGCGCGACACCTCCGAGGTGGTGTCGGGCGACGAGGAGACGGTCCCGGCCCGCTCTGCGCGCAGCCACCACGGTGAGAGGCCCAAGGGCGTCTGGTCGGTGGGCAAGGTGCTCGCCAAGCCGCCCGTGCGCAAGCTCGCGCGCGAGCTGGGGGTCGACCTGGCCTCGCTCAGCCCGTCCGGGGAGAGCAGCGTGGTGACGCGCGAGGACGTGGAGCGGCGGCGGTCGGCGGTGCGTCGGAGAGCGGCGTCTCCGCGCCCGGCCACCGCGGGTGCCGACCAGAGCCCGGCCCTCGAGGATCGACGCGAACCGATCAAGGGAGTGCGCAAGATGATGGGCCAGGCGATGGTCCAGTCGGCGTTCAGCATTCCCCACGTCACCGAGTGGGTCACTGTCGACGTGACAAGAACGATGCGGTTCGTCGAGCAGCTGCGTGGTGACCGGGAGTTCCGTGACGTCCGCGTCTCACCGCTGCTGGTCCTCGCGCGGGCGTCGATGCTGGCGATGCGGCGTACTCCCGAGGTGAACGCGCACTGGGACGACGACTCCCAAGAGGTCGTGTTCAAGTCGCAGGTCAATTTGGGCATCGCCGCGGCGACCCCGCGCGGCTTGGTGGTGCCCAACGTCAAGGGCGCGGAGTCGCTGTCCCTGGTGCGGCTGGCCGCCGCCCTCAACGAGCTCACCGGGACCGCACGGGAGGGAAGGACGCAGCCGGCGGACATGTCCGCCGGCACGTTCACGATCACGAACGTCGGGGTCTTCGGGGTCGATGCCGGCACTCCCATCATCAACCCGGGCGAGTCGGCGATCCTGTGCTTCGGGGCGGTCCGCAAGCAGCCTTGGGTGCACAAGGGCAAGGTCAAGGCGCGAGACGTCACCACCCTGGCGCTGTCGTTCGACCACCGGTTCGTCGACGGGGCAAAGGGCTCGCAGTTCCTGGCCGATGTCGCCGCGATGCTGGAGGAACCGGCGCGGGCGCTGACCTACTGAGGGGCCAGCGGCGTGAGCAGGGTCCGGGACCCCATCCCGATCGTGTGCCCGAGGCCGGCGAGGAAGCGGCCCAGCAGCAGCCGGGTGTCACGGAGCGCCCAGATGGTCTCCGCGGTCACCCAGGAGAGGTCGCGGGCCTTCTCGATGTTCCAGGCGCTGACCAGGTGCGCGACCGGCCCCACGCTGTCGTCCAGGCGTTGGCCGGCCCCGCCGAGGAAGGACCGGCGGATCCGCGACTCGACGGAGGCCAGCACGTCGTTGACCGCGTCGTAGTCCCCGTGGACGTCGTCGGGGGTGAGGCCGCGGGCCGTGCACGTCTCGACCACGGCCAGCGGGAGGTCGTGCTCGATGTGGGCGTTCATGCCGGCGAGGGCGAACTGCAGCGGGACCGGGCCGCCGCCGCGGCTCTCGAAGAGCGGTCGCCACGCCGCGGGTACCGAGCCACCCTGCCGATCCGCGTCATAGGCCTTCAGCCACAGCCGAGCGAAGCGTACGTCGAGGTCGGCCAGCAGGTCCGGGTCGGCGAAGGTGGGCACCTTCCCCTCGGCGAGCAGCACCTCGATCTGCTCGGTGACCTCGAGGTAGACCCGGTTGAAGACCGCGACACCGTCGTCCTCGGGCAGCTCGTTGTCGATCTGGCGCATCCGCATGACCACGTCGGAGACGGTGGCGGGCTGGTTCATCTCTCCATCCTCCCCTCTGCGTCGAGGGTGGACCCGGAGGCTCGACGTCAGCGTGGCGTCGCGGCGACGACGACGGTGCCGTCGTCGTCGGTGTCCGCGACCCGCGCGCGCAGACCCGAGGTGGCGATCGCGAAGCGGGCGGCCGCCAGCTGGTGGCGGCTGATCTCCAGCAACACCTCCCCGCCGGGTGCCAGCCATTCGGTGGCCTCGCGCAGGACCCGGCGCACCACCTCGAGGCCGTCGTGACCGCCGTCGTGCGACGCGGTGGGCTCGTGCTCGCGGGCCTCGACGGGCAGCAGGTCGAGGTCGCCGGTCGGCACGTAGGGCAGGTTCCCGGTGACCAGGGCGACCCGGCCTCGCAGGTCCGCGGGCAGCTGGTCGAACAGGTCGCTGAGCACGACCTGCGCCCGGCCGGTGAGGTTCTCCCGGGCGCAGCGTACGGCGGCCGGGTTCAGGTCCCCGGCGTACAGCTCGAGGTCAGGGCGTTCGTGAGCCAGCGCCCGGACCACCGCGCCGGTCCCGGTGCAGAGGTCGACGACGACACCGCCCTCCGGTGCAGCCTGCAGGGCGGCTCGCACCAGCCCTTCGGTGCGACGGCGGGGAACGAAGACGCCCGGCGCCACCGCGATGCGCAGCCCCCAGAACTCGGCCCAGCCCAGCAGCATCTCCAGCGGCTCACCTGCGCACCGGCGTAGCAGCCAACGGTCGAGGGTCGCTGCGGAGCCGGCCTCGCGCTGCAGCAGTTGCGCCTCCTCCTCCGGGAAGACACACCCCGCCTCCCGCAGCCGGGCCGAGAGATGGCGGTGGACGGCCGCTGAGGAGGTCGGCGCCGGGGCGCTGTCGCGGTCGCTCACGTCGTGCGCCCCGCCTGCCGCCTGGCGACCAGCGGGAGGGCCTTCTGGACCAGCGCCATCACCGGCGCAGGGACCCAGCGGGTGCTCGGCCAGTGGCGGTGCAGCAGCGCATCGGTCCCGCCGTCGGCGAAGACCACGGCCCCCACGACGAGGCTGGCGTCGCCCGACAGCAGGAAGGCGATCAGAGCTGCGACCTCCTCGGGCCGGCCAGGTCGCTTCAACGCGGTCGGATACGTGTCCGCGAAGCCGCCGAGCACCGGGTCCTCCCGCAACCGGTCGGTCATCGGTGTCGCGATCAGGCCCGGGGCCACGGCGTTCACACGGATTCCGGCGCCCGCCCACTCCCGGCCCGTCCCGACGCTGCGGGCCCACCAGGCCAGCGCGGCCTTCGACGACGGGTAGACCAGCACCGAGTCCCTTCGCCGCGCAGTGGTGCGGGCCTTCTCCTCGTCGTCGCCCAGGCACGCCCGCGCCACGTCGAGAGCCCAGCCCGGCTGACAGGTGGTGGAGTTCGACGACAGCAGCACCACGGCAGCCGGTTCGCCCTCCTCGGCGGCGCTGCGCAGCCGGTCGTGGAGCCCGGTCACCAGCCGGACGGCGCCGAAGTAGTTCACCGACACCAGCAGCTCGGGGTCGACGCCGGTGAGCCCGGCGATGCCGGCACAGGGGACGACGCCGTTCAGCCGACCCTCACCGAGGGCCTCGTCGATGTCGCGCAGCGCCGAGCGGCGCCCCTCGTCCGTGCTCAGGTCTGCGAGGACCGAGACGTCGGTGTGCGACTCCTCCCGGTCGACGCCGATGACGCGATGGCCTCGGTCGCGCAGTACCCCGGCGGTGGCTGCGCCGATGCCGGACGCAGCTCCGCTGACGACGTAGGCGCCCATCAGGTCTCTCCCTGACCGGCGGCGTCAGCTCGGTCGAACACCATCCGGGTGGTGACGAGCTCGTCGACGTCGCGCTGGCGCAGCTGGTCGAGCTCGTGGCGCATCACCTCGGCCAGCCGGTGGCAGAACGCGTCGGCCTCGTCGGCGGCGTCGGGAAGCTCGGGGACGACGACATCCACGACGCCGGACCGGTGCAGGTCGGCGGAGCGCACGCCCTGGGACCGCGCCATCTCGGGGGCGTGGTCGACGTCGCGGTGCACGATCGCGCTGGCTCCCTCCGGGGGTAGCGGGGAGAGCCAGGCGTGCTGGGCGGCGACCACGCGGTCAGCGGGGAGCAGTGCCAGCGCAGCCCCGCCGGTGCCCTCTCCGAGCAGCACCGAGAGGGTCGGGGTACGCAGGCGCATCAGGTCGGCCAGGCTGCGTGCGATCTCCGAGGCCAGCCCGCCTTCCTCGGCCTCCACCGACAGGTCGGCGCCGGGGGTGTCGACCACGCTCACCAGTGGCAGCCGCAGCTCTTCGGCCAGGTGCATGCCTCGACGGGCGAGTCGCAGCGAGGCGGGCCCGATCGGGCGCTCCGGTGTCTGAGCAGCGCGGTCCTGTGCGACCAGCAGGCAGGCGGTGGCGCCGAAACGCACCAACGCGAGCATGATGCCCCGCCCTCGCTCGCCCTGACCGGT
Organism: uncultured Actinomycetota bacterium; assembly: GCA_963801135.1. GTDB lineage: Bacteria > Actinomycetota > Actinomycetes > Propionibacteriales > Nocardioidaceae > Marmoricola_A. Next base: position 131,979 of record CAWDDN010000008.1, read on the forward strand.
GCCGCTGAGCGGGACCACCTCGGTTGCTGCGTAGCGCAATAGGTCGCGTACCCCGGGCCGCTCGGCACGCCGGGAACGGGTGACCGACTCCCAGGCGTCGACCTCCGACACGGCAGGCAGCCGTGGTGGCGGCACCGCCGCGGCTTGGGTGGGCAGCCGGTCCTCACCGGCGGGGTCGAGGACGGTCAGCGTCCGGCCCACCGCCTCGCGCAGTGCATCGGGTGCCATGACGGCGTCGAGCAGCCCGTTGGCGTAGAGGTTCTCGGCGGTCTGGACGCCAGCGGGGAACGGCTCGTCGTGGATGGCTTCGTAGACGCGGGGCCCGAGGAAGCCCAGCAGGGCCTCGGGCTCGGCGATGGTGACGTGACCGAGTGAACCCCACGAGGCCATCACTCCGCCGGTGGTGGGGTGGCGGAGGTAGACCAGGTAGGGGAGCCCGGCGGCCTTGTGCTCACCCACCGCAGCGGCGATACGCGCCATCCAGACGAAGGCTGGGGTGCCTTCCTGCATGCGGGTACCGCCCGACACCGGGGCCGCCAGCAGGGGCAGCCGCTCGGCCGTTGCCCTGCGGACCGCCGCGACGAACCTACGTGCCGTGGCGACGCCGATGGAGCCGGCCAGGAACTCGAACTCGCCGACGACGGCCGCCACCCGTCGTCCGCCGACCGTGGCGCTCCCGGTGACCACGGCCTCGTCCACACCCGACCGCTGCTCGGCGCGGGCGAGGGCTTCGGCGTAGTCGCTGTCGACGCCGTCGCGTTCCGGCGGGGTGTCCCACGACTCCCACGATCCGGGGTCGAGCACGAGGTCGATCAGGGCGCGGGCGCCAGGGCGCTGGCTCACCGCAGCTCCTTGACCATCATCGCGCGACGGTGTCCCACGTCGTCGGTCACCTCGGCCACGGTCTCGTAGCCCCGGGAGAGGTGGAAGGCCAGCGACGGCTCGTTCAAGGGCTCGACGTTGACCTCGAGCGCCAGCCGACCGTACGTCGCGGCGTGGGCCTCGAGGCCGTCGTACACCTGGGTGCCGAGGCCCCGGCCCCGCGTCGCCGCGGTCATGACCACTCGGTCGAGGTAGTAGTACTGGTCGTCGAAGCGGTCGGCGTACCAGCGGTAGAACTCCGACCAGTAGCCGCTGCCCGGCCGCATCGTGATCACGAAGCCCGCGAACTCGCCGTCGAGCTCCACCACGTCGAACCGGTCGGCGACGGCGTGGATCGCCCACAGCTTGGCCTCGTCCATCGGCGCGAGCTTCTCCACCTCGAGCTGGTTGAGCGCGAGCACGTCCGCGACGTCCCGGTCCTCCAGGGCTCGCACCCCGCCAGGGCCGGCCACGGCGGGGGGCCGTCGCGTTGGCCGGTCTTCGGAGGAGGTCATGGCGACAGGATGCCAGCCGTCCTCAGGTGCGCCGCGCGGACTCCTCCGCTTTGGTGTCCTGGCGGGCGGCGCGGTCCTCGTAGCGCTTGCGGTCCGGGTCGTCGAGCGCCGAGAGCAGCACCGTGTCGGCGCCCACCTTCCGCCCCAGCCACAGCGCCGCGCGGCGAGGGACGAGGCGGGGCCACAGCAGCATCGCGCCGGCCGACCTCGGCACATACACCTCGAGCCGAGGCTTCGCCAACGCGTCGGCGATGCCGTCGGCGACCTGCTCGGGGGTGACCGCGGAGAAGCCGGGGAGGTCGGGCACGCCGATCGACAGCTCGGTCTGGACAATGCCGGGCATCACCACCGAGACGTGGACGCCGTGCTGGTCCAGCTCCTGCTCGATCGCCTCGGAGTAGGCGATCACCCCCGCCTTCGAGGCGCAGTACGTCGATGCTCCGACGATGCCGGCCTTGCCGGCTGTCGAGGCGACGTTGACGATGTGGCCGCCCTGGCCGCGGGCGACCATTCGGCGGGCCGCCTCCCGGGCCGCGACGATGACGGCGCGCAGGTTGAGGTCGATCAAGCGAGCGGTCATCGCGTCGTCCTCGTCGAGCATCGGGCTCAGGGGCATGATCCCGGCGTTGTTGACGAAGACGTCGACGGGGCCGAGCTCCGCCTCGACCCGGTCGAGGAAGGCCACCACGCTGGCCTTATCGGTCACGTCGAGGCTCGCTGCCAGCGTCCCGTCGCCGATCTGGGCGGCGGTCTCCTCGGCGACGTCGAGGTCGAGGTCGCCGATCGCGACCTTGGCCCCGTCACGAGCGAGCCTGGTGGCCGTGGCGGCGCCGATGCCGCGGGCGCCGCCGGTGATGGCGACCACCCGTCCAGCTGGGGACCGGGTCATGGAGTTCCCTTCGTCGTCGGGTTGTGGTGGTGGTGCTTGCTGAGCGGTCGCAGGGTGACGGGCAGGCCGTCGGCGGGGGTGGGCAGCGAGGTCATGTCCCAGGTGATCTCGTAGTCGGCGGGCACCTCGAGGCGGTACTCCAGCAGGATCCGGTGCACCAGCGCCTTCACCTCGGCGCGGCCGAAGTGCATGCCGATGCACTTGTGGACGCCGCCGCCGAACGGCAGGTGGGCGTAGCGGTGCTGCTTGTCCTCGCGTCGCGGCTCGTCGAAGCGGCTCGGGTCGAAGGAGTCGGCGTCTGCCCAGATGCTCGGCAGCAGGTGGGAGGCCCAGGCGCCGACGGTCACCATCGTGCCCTTGGGGACGAAGTGGCCGCAGATCTCGGTGTCCTCGGTCGTACGCCGTGCCATCCCGGGCACGGGCGTGACCAGGCGCAACGCCTCGAGGAACACCAGGTCGAGCGTCTCGAGCTTCTCCGTGCCGGCGAGGTCCATCGGGCCGTCGCCGAAGCGCAGCGACTCCTCGCGGCAGCGCTCCTGCCACTTCGGGTGCCGCGCCAGGAACCAGCAGACCGCGGTCGCGGTGATGGTGGAGGTGTCGTGGGCCGCCATCATCAGGAAGATCATGTGGTTGACGACGTCCTCGTCGCTGAAGGAGTGGCCCTCGTCGGTCTCGACGTGGCACAGCGCCGCGAAGAGGTCCTCGTCGTCCGAGGCTCGCTTCTCCGGGATGCGGGAGCGGAAGTAGCCCTCGAGCACACGGCGGCTGCGCAGCCCCTTGTGCCAGCGCAGCCCGGGGACGGAGAACCGGACGACGGAGAGGCCGGCCCGCACGCAGTCCTCGAAGGCGCTCGCGATCCGCTGGGACTCCTCGGTCGGCTCGGCTCCCATGAAGACCTCGGTGGCGATCCGCAGCGAGAGGTCCTTGACCATCGGATAGATGCGGACCGGTCGATCGGTCGGCCAGGCGGGCACCTCGTCGTCGATGATCGCGGCGAAGTGACGCGTGTAGGCCTCGACTCGGGGCCGGGTGAACGCCTCCTGCATGATCCGCCGGTGGTAGCGGTGCTCCTCGCCGTCGAGCAGCATCAGGCCGCGGTTGAAGAAGGGGCCGATGAACCACTCCCAGCCGCTCTGGGAGAAGGTCTTGTCCTTGTTGACCAGCACCCGCTGGGCGGCGTCGGGCCCGATGACCGCGCACACCTTCATGCCGAAGATGGAGGTCCACGAGACGGGGCCGAACCGGTCGTGCTGCTCCAGCGAGAGCTTCGGGCCGTAGCGCATGAACATCAGCGTCTTGCCGATCAGTGGTGGTCCCGGTTCGCCCCAGGTCGGTTGCAGACCCGAGCCCGGAGGGGGGTCGGCCAGCGTGGTCACCCGACCGTGGGTGCTGCGGAACACCCGCTCGAGGTAACGGTCGCCCGGGTAGTGCGCGAGCGACGGCAGCGACCGCAGCGAGGGTAGGCGCATGTCAGTACAGCTTTCGCACGACCGCCCTCTTCCACCCCGCGTAGGGCGGCCGCATGATCGGGGCGTCGCCGAGCCACGCCGGTCGACGGATGACGGACTTGCGGTGGCTGAAGGTCTCGAAGCCCCACTGGCCGTGGTAGGCGCCGTAGCCGCTCTGACCGACGCCTCCGAAGGGCACCTCGCTGACTCCGACCTGCACCATCGCATCGTTCACGCAGGCGCCACCGGAGGAGGTCCGCGCCAGCACGTGGTCGGCGGTGTCCTGGCCGCCGAAGACGTAGAGCGCCAGCGGCTTGTCACCGGCGTTGATCATGCGGATGGGCTGGTCGATGTCGTCGAAGGTCAGCACGGGCAGGACCGGGCCGAAGATCTCCTCCCCCATGACCGCGGCGTCCTGCCGTACACCGCGGAGCACGGTCGGGGCGATGTACCGCTCGGCCACGTCGGTCTCACCTCCGACGACCAGCTCGAAGCCGCCGTCGTCGAGGAGGTCCTTGATCCGCTGGGCATGACCGGTGCTGACGATCCGGCCGTAGTCGGGGGAGGAGCGGGGGTCCTTGCCGTAGCGGACGCGGAGCTCCTTCTTGACCAGGTCGAGGAGCTCCTGCTCCACGTCGGAATGCACCCACACGTGGTCGACGGTGACGCAGGTCTGACCGGCGTTGGTCCACTTGGCGAAGGCGATCCGGCTGGCGGCGAGCTTGAGGTTGGCGTCGGAGCCGACGATCGCCGGCGACTTGCCGCCGAGCTCGAGGGTGACGGGTGTCAGGTGCTTGGCCGCAGCCTCGGCGACGATCCGCCCGACCGCCCCGTTGCCGGTGTAGAGGATGTGGTCCCAGCGCTGCGCGAGCAGGGCCGTGGTCTCCGGGACGCCGCCCTCCACGACCGCGACAGCGTCGGGGTCGAGGTACTGGGGGATCAGCCGGGCCAGCGCCGCCGACGTCGCGGGCGCGACCTCGGAGGGCTTGCACGCCACCGTGTTGCCGGCCGCGATCGCGTCCGCCAGGGGGGAGAGGACCAGCTGGACGGGGTAGTTCCAGGGCGCGACCACGAGCACGGCGCCGAGAGGGTCGTACTGCACCGACGCCTTGCTCGGGCGCAACAGCATCGGCACCTTGAACCGCTGCGGCGCCATCCATCGCCCCAGCTCGCGCTCGGCGAGCTCGATCCCGCGTCCGGTCGCCCGGAGGTCGGTGAGCCACGCCTCGTAGCGGGGCTTGCCCAAGTCGGAGGCGAGCGCGTCGAGCAGCTCGTCCTCCCGCTCCACGACGAGACGACCGAGCGCCCGGAGCTGCTCGCGACGCCACTCCTCGGGCCGCGTACGGCCACTGGCGTAGGTGGCTCGCAACCGCTCCGCAAGACCCTGGAGGGCCTCCACGCTGCCACTGGACGACGCGACCTGGGTCTGGCTCATCGCACTCCTCGGGTGCCGGCGACGTTGACAGATCTGATGTCAACGACCAATCGGGTCAGTGTGGCCCGATGACCGGCCCCGCGTCGAGGCCCTTCTCGCCGGTCGAGCCCACGGTCTGCCGACGCTCGAGCTCGTCGGGACCCGGATGGTCGCGCTCAGGCGACGCCGATGCGCCGGCGGCTCATCGGCCGGGTGGAGGCAGCTCTCGCGGTGACGTCGGTCGCGAAGACCGCGACCTCCTCGATCGCGGCGAGACTCTCGGGGTTGAGCTCGGCCAGCACCGGGAAGGCGTGCACCTGCCGCTCCCACACCTGAAGCGTGCATTGGACGCCCGCGTCGAGCAGACGCTCGGCCATCATCTCGGCGTCCACGCGCAGCACCTCGTCCTCGCCGCAGATGATGAGCGTGGGGGGAAAATCGGCCAGGTCGGCGTTGACGGGCGAGTGGTGCTCCTCGACGCGGCCACCGAGAGCCATCTGCCCGACGCGACGGAACTTGCGGATCGGCAGGTAGGCGTCGCGCTTGGCGTTGTGGTGGCTCATCTTGGCGCGGTGGTCGAAGTCGAGCCACGGGGAGAGCCCCACGATGCCCGCCGGAGGCCCCAGGCCATGCTCGCGCAGCCGCAGCGCGGTCGCGAACGAGAGGTGGCCGCCGGCGGAGTCACCGCACAGCACGATCTGCGAGGCCGACCAGCCCTGCCGGTTGAGCCAGGTGAAGGCGTCGATGCAGTCGGCGATCGCGTCCTCCACGGTGCCGGTCGGCAGCTGTCGGTAGTCGATGTTGAGCACGGCCATGCCGGTGCGCCGGACCAGACGGTCCACGATGCGCCGGTGGGTCGCCATGCCGCAGGAGATGAAGGCACCGCCGTGCGCGTACAGGATGACCCCGTCGGACGTCGTCCCGTCGATCGGCGTGACCAGCTCGCCGCGCCAGGTCTTGGCGATGATCTCCTGGTGGCTGCAGCGACCCGAGCGGGGGATGACGTCGGCGGCGCGGTCGACCAGGCGCAGGAAGTGGGGGACGTGGCTGGTCATCGGGGCGTAGCGAAGGGCGGGGCGGACTACGAGCTTGGAGATCGCGTGCACGACCTCGGATCGTGGGGTGGTGCCGATCCGGTGCTCGATCATGCGTCCTCGCCCCTCCCAGACTCGGCCGGCCAGACTCCAGCCAGACGGACTCGGCCCGCTCCCAACGGACACTGCCAACGGTACCCAGGTGCGGACCTGACCATACCCATACCGTCGGTATTCGTGTGACGGGGGCCACCTCCCGGTCGGCGTCCGGGCCGAGGCCCACCCGGGCGCCGATAGGCTCGCCGACATGGTGATCGGTCGCTCCACGGCTCCGGCCCCGCTCGACGTCCTCGGTGCTGAGCACGTGCACTCCGGCAAGGTGCGGGACCTCTACCGTCTTGCTGACGGCAGCCTGCTCATGGTCGCCAGCGACCGGATCTCCGCCTACGACTTCGTGCTGGACACGCCGATCCCCGACAAGGGCGAGATCCTCACCCGGATGTCGCTGTGGTGGTTCGATCAGCTGGCCGACCTGGTGCCCAACCACGTGATCTCTGCCGACGTACCCGAGCAGGTGCCGTCGCAGCTGCGCGACGAGCTCCAGGGACGGGCGTTGCGGTGCGAGCCGCTGGAGATGTTCCCGGTCGAGTGCGTCGCCCGTGGCTACCTCACCGGCTCCGGCCTGCTCGACTACCGCGACACCGGCGAGGTGTGTGGCGTCGCCCTCCCGGCCGGCCTGGAGGACGGCAGCCGGCTGGAGCGGCCGATCTTCACCCCGGCGACGAAGGCCGCCTTCGGGGACCACGACGAGAACGTCTCCTACGACGCGGTGGTCGAGGCCATCGGCGCCGACCGGGCCACGGAGCTGCGCGACCTCACCCTGGCGGTCTACGCGCGGGCAGAGGAGGTCGCTCGCGGACGCGGCATCATCCTGGCCGACACCAAGCTGGAGTTCGGTGCCCGCGCCGACGGCACCACGGTGCTCGCCGACGAGGTGCTCACCCCGGACTCCTCCCGCTTCTGGCCCGCCGACCGATGGGCGCCGGGTCGGCCGCAGGCGTCCTTCGACAAGCAGTACGTGCGCGACTGGCTGACCTCGGCCGAGTCGGGCTGGGACCGAGCCTCCGGCGAGCAGCCTCCGCCACTGCCCGACCACGTCGTCGAGCAGACCCGCGCCAAGTACGTCGAGGCCTACGAGCGGCTCACCGGCGAGAGCTTCGACCGGTGAGCGAGTCGCCGGAGCGGGTCTACACCCACGACGACCTGCGTCGCTGGGACCCCGCGGTGTTCGTCCCGGTGGCGCGTGAGCGGGCCTACGACTACCTGGCCGACCCGCACAACCGGCCCGAGTGGCAGGCGAGCCTGCGACGGGTCGATGTGCGCGACGAGGGGCGGCCGCGGGTCGGCACCCGCTGGACCGACCACGTGTACGGCGCCCCGCCCTTCCACCTGCACATCACCCGGATGGACGCCGGCCGGCTGTGGGCCGAGACTGGCACGTCGGGCCCCTTCACGGCGTACGGGACGTTGCTCTTCGAGGACGCCGAGCGCGACGGGGTGCCCGGCACGGTGGTGCGGTGCATCGCACGGGTGACCGGGCGCGGGCCGGCGCGGTTCCTCGCGCCGGTGGCGATGCTCGTGGCGGCGGTGCTGGTGCGCAACGACCTCGCCCGCGCGGCCCGGGTGCTGCCCCGCCAAGGCCCTCACGTCTGAGCAGACGCCCGGCGCCCTTCCGACCGCTCACCAGGCGCCTCACGTCTGATCAGACGCCGGGCGCCAACTGGGCCCCGTCCGAGGCGCCGTACGTCTGAGGGCACCGCCCCGGGCTGTCTGCTCAGACGCCAGGCGCCTCCCCGGCCCTCCTCCAGGCGCCGTACGTCTGAGCAGACGCCAGGCGCCTCACCGGCCCTGCTCCAGGCGCCTCACGTCTGAGCAGACGCCGGGGCTGTGGCGGTGGGGTTAGGTTGGGGCTTTCACCGACCCCGGAGGCTCTCGTGCTCAACCTCTCCGTCCTGCTCGAGGACAGCGCCCGCAAGCACCCCGATCGCGACGCCGTGGTGTTCAACGGCCAGCGCTACCCCTACGCCAAGATCGAGGCGGCCGCCAACCAGGTCGCGAACCTGCTGACCGAGCGAGGGATCGGCCGGGGCGACAAGGTTGCGCTGAGCTGCCCCAACCTGCCGTACTTCCCGATCGTCTACCACGGGATCCTCAAGACCGGCGCCGTCGTGGTGCCGCTGAACGTGCTGCTGAAGGGCCGCGAGGTCGCCTATCACCTTGGCGACTCCGAGGCGAAGGCGTTCTTCTGCTTCCAGGGGACGCCCGAGCTGCCGATCGGCGAGGAGGGCTGGAAGGGCTTCGGTGACGCCGAGGCCTGCGAGCACTTCTTCCTCATCACCGCCGACCCGGCCGCGGACTCCCCGATCGAGGGGGCCGAGACGATGGGCTCAGCGGTGGCCGGCCAGCAGCCCACCTACTCCTCCGCGCTGACCGACGCCGACGACGGTGCGGTCATCCTCTACACCAGCGGCACCACCGGCCAGCCCAAGGGCGCACTGCTGAGCCACGCCAACCTCGTGCTCAACGCGCTGGAGTCCAACCGCATGCTGGGTGCGTCGCCGATGGGCGAGCGACACCTGGTCACCCTGCCGCTCTTCCACTCCTTCGGGTCCAGCGTGCAGATGAACGCCGGCTTCGCCTCCGGCTCCACCCTCGTCCTGATCCCCCGCTTCGAGCCGCAGGCCGCGGTCAAGCTCCTCGAGGAGGAGGACATCACCTTCTTCGCCGGGGTCCCGACGATGTACTGGGGCCTGATCGGCGCGCTGGAGGAGGGTGCGGACGTCGAGAAGATCGCCCGCAACCTGCGGATCTCGGTGGCCGGAGGAGCGAGCCTGCCGGTCGAGATCATCAAGGAGTTCAAGCGTCGCTTCGGCGTCGACATCTTCGAGGGCTACGGGCTCTCGGAGACCTCGCCGGTGGCGACCTTCAACCAGAGGGAGCGCCCCGCCAAGCCCGGCTCCATCGGGTACCCGATCTGGGGCGTCGAGGTGAAGCTGATCAAGGACGACTGGGAGACCGTCGAGGGTCACGGCCCGGACACCGTCGGTGAGATCGCGATCCGCGGGCACAACATCATGAAGGGCTACTACAACCGGCCCGAGGCCACCGACGAGGTCATGAACGACGGCTGGTTCCGCTCCGGCGACCTCGCCTACCGCGACGAGGACGGCTACTACTTCATCGTCGACCGCGCCAAGGACATGATCATCCGCGGCGGCTACAACGTGTACCCGCGCGAGATCGAAGAGGTGCTGCTCACCCACGAGGCGGTCTCGCTGGTCGCGGTGGTGGGCGTGCCGCACGACAGCCACGGCGAGGAGGTCAAGGCGTTCGTGATCCGCAACCAGGGCGCCGAGATCACCGAGGACGAGCTGGTCGCGTGGTGCAAGGAGCAGATGGCGTCCTACAAGTACCCACGCACCATCGAGTTCCGCGACGAGCTGCCGATGACCGCCACCGGCAAGATCCTCAAGCGCGAGCTCGTATGAGGCAGCCCTAGACTCGGCGGTGCCGTCCCCTCGCCCTAGGAGTCCCCGCGTGGCCCGTGTCGTCGTCAGCGTCATGCCCAAGCCCGAGATCCTCGACCCCCAGGGCAAGGCGGTGCACCACGCGCTGCCGAAGCTGGGGTTCGAGGGTGTCACCGACGTCCGGCAGGGCAAGCGGTTCGAGCTCGAGCTCGCCGGAGACCTCACCGAGCAGCGGTTGCAGGAGATCCACGAGCTCGCCGAGAAGCTGCTCTCGAACCCGGTGATCGAGGACTTCACCGTCGTGGTGCACGAGGACGTGATGGCCGAGGACGAGCAGGTCCACCACGGGCCCGACGGGACCTCGGCGTGAAGATCGGTGTGGTGACCTTCCCCGGGTCGCTCGACGACGTCGACGCCGCACGCGCGGTGCGCATCGCCGGCGGCGACCCGGTGCGGCTGTGGCACGGGGACCACGACCTGCGCGGTGTGGACGCCGTGGTGCTGCCCGGCGGGTTCTCGTACGGCGACTACCTGCGCTGTGGCGCGATCGCGCGGTTCGCGCCGGTGATGGCCGAGGTGATCGACGGCGCCCGCACAGGCCTGCCGGTGCTCGGTGTCTGCAACGGCTTCCAGATCCTCTGTGAGTCGCACCTGCTCCCCGGGGCTCTCATCCGCAACGACCACCGCGCCTTCGTGTGTCGCGACCAGCGGCTTCGGATCGAGAACAACCGCACCACCTGGACCTCCGACTACGACGAGGGTGCCGAGGTCACCATCGTGCTGAAGAACGGCGAAGGGGGCTACGTCGCCGACGAGCGCACCCTCGACCAGCTCGAAGGCGAGGGGCGCGTGGTCGCGCGCTACCTGGAGGTCAACCCGAACGGCTCGATGCGCGACATCGCCGGCATCACCAACGAGCGCGGCAACGTCGTCGGGCTGATGCCGCATCCAGAGCACTCGGTGGAGGACCTCTGCGGCTCCGGGACCGACGGCCTGCCCTTCTTCACCAGCGCGCTGCGGGCACTGACTGCATGATTCAGGCAGCCTGAATCATGGCCTCACCCGACCCCCTGAGCAGCCTCCACCCTCAGCGGGGCCAAGGCCCTCACCAGCGGCTGCGCCAGCCCCGTCGCTTCTCGGCGGCGGCAGCTGCGGCCGGCTGCTCCGGCTCCGGCTTCGGCTTCGGCGCTGCGGGGTAGAGCTGCTTGGCCTCGTCGATCTTCTCCTGGGAGACCATGCGGGACCTGTAGGGGAAGCCCTTCGAGACCGATGCCGGTGACAGCTCGTCGGCGCCGACCGGGGTCAGCGACCACCCGGTCCCTGCCTCGACCAGCGACCGGTGGGTGTCGGGGTGCTGGTCCTCGTCGATCGCCAGCGCCGTGCCGGAGGCGCCGCTCGCGGCGGCGAGCAGGTGCAGGTGGAACCGGGTCGTGATCCAGGTCTGCCCGGACCGCGCGGGGAAGGAACCGTGCCACACCCGCACGAAGGACAAGAAGTTCTCTTCCGGAATCAGGTCCGAGAGCCGGTCGTAGGCGATGCGGTCCACGCCGGGCATGGCCTCGAGGTAGTGGACCTCGCGCCCCTCGAGCTCGGGGCTGGTCAGCGCCTTGCGCGTCGCCTCCACCGCTGCGTCGAAGGCATCGGGTGAGGAGAGGTCCTGCTGAAGGCACACCCAGACCTCGCCGTCCTGGGTCTGCTGTGGCTCACCGCCGAAGCCCGGGAGCTCGCGGACTCCCAAGAAGGCGTCGTCGGGCCCCAGGGTGGCGCCCGTCAGCTCGGCGCTGGGGGTGTCGCGGACGCTCACGTGGTCGAAGGCCTTCAGCGCCTCCAGCAGGCGGTCCTCGTTCGCAGCGGGAGTCAGCGCCAGACCGGTGGCAGCCAGCCGGACGTCAGTGATCTCCCGCAGCGTCGCAGCCGCCCGCAGCAGTCCGACGTGGAAGGGCCAGTGGTCGTTGATGTAGGCGCCACCGAGGACGTGGACCGAGGTCGCCCGCCGCACTCCGAGCAGACCCAGGTCGAACCGCGGACTCCCGAGGTGGTGCATCCGGTGGCGGATCAGCTCGTCCGCCTCGTCTCGCGCCATGTCGCGGGTCTCCCACACCAGGCGGAACAGGGAGTCGGTGAAGTTCACTCGCGGGTGCAACGTGCCGAAGAGGTGAGAGGCCTGCCCTGGGTTGGGGCAGTCCAGCCAGACCTCGGCGTCGGGGCGAGCCTCGGCGAGGTACTTCAGCCACGATGCGGTGATGAACTCGTCGCCGTAGTTGGGGTGCCCGCTCGTGCCGACCAGGTAGAGGGTGTCGCCGGGGTTGTCAGCCATCCCCGCATCCTACGGAGCCGTCCACCGCTCCCGCATCGCAAGACGCGCCGAGGCACAGCGGCACGCTCCGTAGGCTCTCGCCAATCCCACGACCCCGAGAGGAAGCGCGATGTCACGTCGCATCGAGACCCTGGCGGTGCACGCCGGCCAGGAGGAGGCCGACCCGGCCACCAACGCAAGGGCCGTCCCCATCTACCAGACCACCTCCTACGTCTTCAACGACACCGAGCACGCCGCGAACCTCTTCGCGTTGGCCGAGCCGGGCAACATCTACACCCGCATCATGAACCCGACGCAGTCGGTCTTCGAGGAGCGCATGACCCAGCTCGAGGGCGGCGTCGGCGCCCTCGCGACGGCGTCGGGCTCCAGCGCGGTGACGTACTCGGTGCTCAACCTGGCGGGCGCCGGCGACAACATCGTCGCGCTCTCCACCCTCTACGGCGGCACCTACGCACTCTTCGCCCACACGCTGCCGCAGTTCGGCATCGAGGTGCGCTTCGTGGACCCCGACCACCCCGAGGACCTCGCCGGGCAGGTCGATGAGCGCACGAAGCTCGTCTTCGGCGAGACCGTCGGCAACCCGAAGATCAACGTCATCGACGTCCAGGCATGGTCCGAGGCCGCCCACGCCCAAGGTCTGCCGCTGATCATCGACAACACCGCGCCGACGCCGATGCTGTGCCGCCCCTTCGAGCTGGGTGCGGACGTCGTGGTGCACGCGGCCACGAAGTACATCGGCGGCCACGGCACCTCGATCGGGGGCGTCATCGTGGACTCGGGTCGCTTCGACTGGACTGCCCACGCGGAGCGGTTCCCGGGGCTCACGGGTCCGGACTCGGCCTACCACGGGGTGGTGTGGACCGAGGCCGTCGGCAACCTCGCCTACATCATCCGGGCTCGCACGGTGCTGCTGCGCAACACCGGAGCCGCGATCGCCCCGCTCAACTCCTGGCTGTTCCTCCAGGGGCTGGAGACGCTGCACCTACGGATGGAGCGGCACAGCGCCAACGCGCTGGCGGTCGCCAGGTTCCTGGAGGGGCGCGACGAGGTCTCCTGGGTCTCCTACCCGGGACTGGAGTCCAGCCCCTACCGCGGGGTCGCCCAGCGCACCCTCAACGGCGGCAACGGCTACGGCGGCCTGGTCAGCTTCGGCCTCAAGAGCGGCCGCGACGGGGGCACGAAGTTCATCGAGGCGCTCCAGCTGTTCAGCCACCTCGCCAACATCGGGGACGCCAAGTCCCTGGCGATCCACAACGCCACCACCACCCACTCGCAGCTGACTCCCGACGAGCTGGAGGCGGCCGGTGTGCCGGAGGAGATGGTGCGGCTGTCGATCGGCATCGAGCACGTCGACGACCTCCTGGCCGACCTGGACCAGGCTCTGGTCGCCTCGTGAGCGGCTGACCATGACCGGCCGATAGCCTCCACGCCGTGGGTTCCGTTGGCGTCACCGAGCCGCAGCGGGTCGTCCTCTTCTCCGAGGACGACCCGCTGCGCCTTGCCTCGGGCCGCACGCTGGGCCCGGTCGAGGTGTCCTTCGAGACCTACGGCGAGCTGTCACCTCAGCGCGACAACGTCGTGTTCGTGTGTCACGCCCTGACCGGCGACGCCCACGTGGCCGGCGAGCATCCGGACGACGGACGCCAGGGATGGTGGGACAACCTCATCGGTCCGGGCAAGGCCGTGGACACCGACCGCTTCTTCGTGGTCTCTCCCAACCTGCTCGGAGGCTGCCAGGGAACCACCGGCCCGTCGTCGCCCAACCCGCAGACCGGGCGCTCCTACGGTCGCGACTTCCCGATCCTGCAGATGACCGACTTCGTCACTGTCCACCGCGCCCTGCTCGCCCACCTCGGAGTGGAGCGGGTGATGGCCGCGATCGGCGGCTCCCTCGGCGGTATGCAGGTGCTGCAGTGGGCCGTCGAGCACCCCGAGCAGGTCGAGCACGCCGTGGTCATCGCAGCCAGCGCACGGTTGTCGGCTCAGAACATCGCGTTCTCCGCGGTCGCGCGGGAGGCGATCATGCGGGACCCGGACTTCCAGGACGGCCACTACTTCGAGTCCGCCAGGAAGCCCGAGATCGGGCTCTCGATCGCGCGCATGATGGCCCACATCACCTACCTCTCCGACGAGGCGATGACCGAGAAGTTCGGCCGACGCCTTCAGGAGGGGGGAGCGCCGGGCTTCCGCTTCGGCGTGGACTTCCAGGTCGAGAGCTACCTGGCGCACCAGGGGCAGACGTTCCTCGACCGGTTCGACGCGATGAGCTACCTGTACCTGACGCGCGTGATGGACTACTTCGACCCGTTCGCCTCCGTCGACGCGGTCCGCCGGGTGGTGGACGGCGGCACGCACTTCCTGGTGCTGTCCTTCGACAGCGACTGGCGCTTCAGCACCGCCCACAGCCGAGAGATCGTGCGCAGGCTGGAGCACGCCGGCGTACCGGTGTCCTTCCGCGAGATCCGCTCGCCCTGGGGACACGACTCCTTCCTGCTGCAACCGCCCGGCTACCACCCGACCATCACGGCGTTCCTGGACCACGCCTTCGACTGCCGAGGCTCGAGGAGGGCGGCGTGATGCGTCCTGACCTCGAGGTGGTCGCCGACCTCGTGCCCCAGGGCAGCCGCGTGCTCGACCTCGGGTGCGGGGCCGGAGAGCTGCTGTCCCACCTCTCCGGAATGGGGTGCCGCGGCATCGGCGTCGACACCGACGAGTCCGCGGTGCTGACCGCGATCCGCGCCGGAGTCTCGGTGATCGAGCTCGACGTCGACCGCGAGCTCGGGGAGTTCGCCGACGACACCTACGACGTGGTCGTGCTCTCCCGAACCCTCCAGGCGCTACGCCGGCCCGCCGACGTGCTCTCCGAGATCCGGCGGGTCGGTCGCCGGTGCGTGGTGTCGGTGCCGAACTTCGGGCTCTGGAAGCACCGCGCCTTCCTGCTGCTGCGGGGACGGATGCCGGTCTCGAGCGCGCTGCCCTACGAGTGGTACGAGACCCCCAACATCCACCTCGCCACGCTGCCGGACCTCGACGACCTGTTTGCCAGCACCGGTTGGCGGGTCGACCGCCGCCTGCTGCTCGACGAGCGGGGCCGGCTGATGCATGCCCGCGTCGGCGGCAACCTCCGCGCCGCCGCTGCGGTCTACGCCCTCACGCGCTAGCCCCGGCCTGGGGGACGGCCCTGGGCCGTGCTTCCCCCACGAAACTGGCGCTCCCCGCACGATGCGACGTCCGGGAAGCATCGGTTCCCCACGATCACTGGCGAAACCGACCGCTCTCGCTCAGCGGAAGGCGACGCGCACGATCTTGTCGTCGCCGCGGCGGGGCCTTCCCCGGCCGTCGCGGTTGCTGGTCATCAGCCAGAGCGACCCGTCTGGCGCGCGCTCGACGGTGCGGATCCGACCCAGCTTGTGGTGGAAGTAGCGGACCTTGCGACGCCGGCGCCTGCCGAAGAGCTGAACCGAGTACAGCGCCTCGCCTCGCAGCGCGGCCACCCAGGCCCGCCCTCGCGTGATCGTCAGCCCGCTCGGGGAGCACACGGACGTGGGCGACCAGGTCACGAAGGGGTCGTGGAAGGCCCCCGGCCCGTCACCGCCCTCGACCTCGGGCCAGCCGTAGTTGTGACCCTTGACGACCTGGTTGAGCTCGTCGCGGGTGTGCTCGCCGAACTCCGTGGCCCACATCCGGCCGTCGCGGTCCCAGTCCAGGCCCTGGACGTTGCGGTGCCCCAGGGTCCACACCGCGTTGCCGAACGGGTTGTCGTCGGGCACCGATCCGTCCTGGTTGAGCCGCAGGATCTTGCCCGCGAGGGAGTCGGGGTCCTGTGCCAGGCCCCCGACGCCCGCGTCGCCGGTGGTGACGTACAACTTGTGGTCCGGTCCGAAGACGAGCCGCCCGCCGTTGTGGTTGCTGTTGGCCGGGATCCCGGAGAGCAGCGTGGTCTGGTCGGACAGCCCACCACCGGAGAACCGCATCCTGATCACGCGGTTGTCGGACACGGTGCTCAGGTAGAGGTAGACGAACTGGTCGGAGGCGAAGGTGGGCGAGACCGCCACCCCGAGCAGCCCCCCTTCACCGCGGGCCCGGCCGTCGGCCTCGGTGATGGTGCCGACCTTGCGGCGCCCGCCGTTGCGACTGACCCGATGGACGTTGCCCGACTCGCGGGTGGTGACCAGGGCGTCGCCGTTGGGCAGGAAGGCGAGGCCCCAGGGCACCACGAGTCGTCGCGCCAGGGTCTTGGTGCGGACCGGGGCCGCGTCCGCCCGGCCGGTCAGCAGCGTGAGGGCGGTGCCGGCTGCCGCGCCACCGAGGACGGAACGGCGAGTGATCATGCGGAGTTCTCCGAGTCTTGGGCGGGGCGTCGACCGGCACAGCGTATGTCGGCGTACCGCTGCCGCGTGGGCCTTCGACGACGCGAAGTAGATTGCTCCCGTGGTTGGCCTCGACACCGTTTCCCGCGCCCAGGACGATCCCGATCGCCAGCAGCCTTGGAAGGAGCTGGGTCTCAAGCCGGACGAGTACTTCAACATCCGCGAGATCCTCGGCCGCCGGCCCACCAGCTCGGAGCTGGCGATGTACTCGGTGATGTGGAGCGAGCACTGCTCCTACAAGTCGTCGAAGGTGCACCTGCGGCAGTTCGGGGACAAGGTCACCGAGGAGATGCGGGCCCACCTGATGGTGGGAATCGGCGAGAACGCCGGCGTGGTCGACATCGGGCAGGGCTACGCGGTGACCTTCAAGGTCGAGTCGCACAACCACCCCTCGTACGTCGAGCCCTACCAGGGGGCCGCGACCGGGGTCGGCGGCATCGTCCGCGACATCCTCAGCATGGGGGCGAGACCGGTGGCGGTCATGGATCCGCTGCGCTTCGGGCCGCTCGAGGCCCCCGACACCCGGCGGGTGCTGCCGGGGATCGTCGCCGGCGTGGGCGGCTACGGCAACTGCCTGGGCCTTCCCAACATCGGCGGTGAGGCGGTCTTCGACCAGGCCTACCTCGGCAACCCGTTGGTCAACGCGCTGTGCGTCGGGGTGATGCGGCACGAGCAGCTCCACCTCGCGAAGGCCTCCGGCGTCGGCAACCAGGTGATCCTGTACGGCGCCCGCACCGGGGGTGACGGCATCGGCGGGGTCTCCGTGCTCGCCAGCGAGACGTTCGAGGCCTCCACGGGGTCGACCAGCTCCGGGCCGGCCAAGCGGCCCAGCGTCCAGGTCGGCGACCCCTTCCAGGAGAAGCTGCTGATCGAGTGCACGCTGGAGCTCTTCGCCGAGGGGCTCGTGACGGGCATCCAGGACCTCGGGGGCGCCGGCTTGTCGTGCGCCACCTCCGAGCTGGCCTCGGCAGGGGACGGCGGCATGCGGGTCCGGCTCGACGAGGTCCCGCTGCGCGACTCCACGCTCACGCCGGAGGAGATCCTCATGAGCGAGTCGCAGGAGCGGATGATGGCGATCGTGGAGCCGGCGAAGGTCGAGCGGTTCCTCGAGGTGTGCGGCCGGTGGGAGGTCGAGGCGACCGTCATCGGCGAGGTGACCGAGGTCAGCGATGCCGAGCAGGAGCGCGGGGGACGCCTGGTGGTGGAGTGGCAGGGGGAGGTCGTCTGCGACGTCCCGCCACGGACGGTCGCGCACGAGGGCCCGGTCTACCAGCGTCCCTTCGCGCGGCCGCAGTGGCAGGACTCGTTGCAGGCCGACGCCGCCGAGCGGCTGCCGCGACCCGAGGGCGGCGAGGCGCTTCGTGAGACGCTGCTGGGCCTGGCGGCCAGCCCCAACCTGTGTGACCGGTCCTGGATCACCGACCAGTACGACCGCTACGTGCTCGGCAACAGCGTGCTCGCCCAGCCGGAGGACGCCGGCATGATCCGGGTCGACGAGGAGTCCGGGCTGGGTGTGGCGCTGGCGACCGACTGCAACGGCCGCTTCGCCAAGCTCGACCCCTACGGCGGCGCCCAGCTGGCGCTGGCCGAGGCCCACCGCAACGTGGCCACCACCGGCGCCCGTCCGCTCGCGGTGAGCGACTGCCTCAACTTCGGGTCGCCCGAGGACCCCGACGTGATGTGGCAGTTCGCCGAGGCGGTCCGCGGGTTGGCGGACGGGTGCCAGACCCTCGGCGTCCCGGTGACCGGTGGCAACGTCAGCCTCTACAACCAGACCGGCACGACCGCGATCCTCCCGACGCCGGTCGTGGCGGTGCTCGGGGTCGTCGACGACGTCCGGCGGCGGGTCCCGAGCGGCTTCCGAGCCGCCACGTCGATGTTCCTGCTGGGCAGCACCCGTGAGGAGCTGTCGGGCTCGGAGTGGGCGCACGTGGTGCACGGCCACCTCGGCGGCACTCCGCCCGAGGTGGACCTGGAGGCAGAGCGGCGCCTGGCCGGGCTGCTCGCGGGGGCGGCCGCCGAGGGCCTGATGGGCTCTGCGCACGACCTGTCCGAGGGCGGGCTGGCCCAGGCGCTGGTCGAGTCGTGCCTGCGCCACGGCGTGGGCGCACGCGTCGAGCTGGCCGGCGACCCGTTCGTCGAGCTCTTCTCCGAGTCCGCGGGCCGCGTCGTGGTGACGGTGGCGCCGGAGGACGAGGGTCGGCTGGTGGAGCTCGCTGCGGCGTACGACGTGCCCTGCGCTCGGCTGGGTTCGACCACGGATGCCGACGACGCGGCGGCGCTCGAGGTGGCCGGACAGTTCGTGATCCCGCTCGACGAGCTCGGCCGCGCCTGGCGCGACACCTTGCCCGCCGCGCTGTCCTGAAGGGCAGCGCCCTCTCGGCTCAGCGTGAGCCGGAGTGGGACGTCGTCCGGGTCTGCCCCTCGCGGTCCCGTTCGACCCGCTGCGTGACCAGATGGATCACCGCAGCGGCGGCGAACGCAACCCCGAAGACCGCCATCGCGATGAGCGGGTTGCTCATGGCCTCGGGGCTGACCACGACCGTCACCGCCAGCGCCAGCATCATCGTGCCCGCGACCAGCTTGAGCACCCGCCCGTGCCGCTCCTGCATCTTGGCCGCACGCATCGTCGCGACGGCGACGCCGAAGACGAGGAGCTCGTCGAGCAGGAAGGGCAGCATGTACAGCCCGAACAGGCCGGCGGCCTCGCCGGAGCTCACGCCGTGGGCGCTGAGGAGGCCGGTCCACAGCACCGGGAATCCCGCGGTGCAGGGGGTCTCCAGCAGGGATACCCCGACGGCCAGCACGATCGTCGCCGCCAGCGCGGGGAGCAGACGTTCCTGTCCCGCGGCGGAGCGCATCCTGCGGTAGATGCCGGGCTTGGCCGAGTCGCTGATCGTGAACGAGATGCCGCGTTTGAAGGCGAAGTAGTCCTTGATGCTGACCACGCCGAAGACACCTGCGACCAGCGCCACCGCCAGCTGGATCAGGGCGAGGTGCCCCACGACGCTCATCGCGGAGTAGATGCCGGCCATGTAGACGGCGTACATGGCGGCGGTGACGGTGAGGAAGGTGAGCCCGACGGCGAAGACCCGGCCCCGGCTTCCGGTGCGGACCACGATGGCCAGCAGCACCGAGATCACCCACAGCGAGCAGGGGTTCACCCCGTCGACGAAGCCGATCACCAGCGTGGAGAAGACCAGCGAGTCGCTGCTCACCGTCACGTCACCGAGGAAGGGGACCTCCACGCTGGAGGTACGGCCGACTGCGCCCTCTCCGCCCGGGGCGTCGCCGCCGAGCTCGATGACGGCCTCGATCTCCTGGCGCACCGGGTCGGACCAGCCCACCCAGTGCCGGTCGCCGATGATCGTCGTGGGGACGCCGCTGGCCTCGAACCCCGCCTCCTCAGCCGTCCGCTGGAAGAGCTCCCGGTTGTCCTCGTCGTACCAGACCTCGTACAGCACGACGTCGAGCTGGGGGTAGGTCTCCTGGGCCTCGGCGAGCCACTCCTTCTCGTCCGCGCAGTGCGGACACCCGTCCCCCCAGAACAGGACGAGCTCGACCGGCTCGGCCTCAGCCGGCGTCTCGGCCCCGAATGCGGCCGCCGCCGACCCCAGCAGGGCGCCGGCGCCGAGCAGCAGGGCCCCCGCGCCCATGGCGAGGGCGAGCAGCAGCCGCTGGAGGATCATCGGGCGAACCACCACTCCTTCCGGGGGTACGTCGCGGTCGTCAGGTCTTCCCGGCGCGCAGCGCGGTCCACAGCTCCGGTGTCACCACACCGGTCTGTCGCAGGCCGAGCCGGGCCTGGTAGCGCTTGACCCCCGTCGTGGTCGCTGCGGCGAAGCTGCCGGTGACGGGCACAGCCCGCGGGAAGACGGCGTTGAGGCCGCGCTGCAGACGCCGCACCGCCTCGCTGGCTGCGCCGTACTTCATCAGGTAGCCGTGGCCTTGCGTGTGCAGGATCAGCCACACCCGGGTGCCGGCGACGGCACGCGACGACAGCCCGTGAGCCACGCGCAGCTGGCGCAACGCCCGCGTGGTGGGCCCGTCCAGGGTGCCGGTGAGCTCACCGGAGTAGTGCTGCTGCCGCGACAGCAGGCACTGCAGGCGGGTGACCATCGGGCCGGACGCACCGTTGCGCAGGGTTGGCCACCGCATCCGGTCCATGCCGAGGCCGCCGCAGAAGCTCGCCCGCCTGCGCGCCACGGAGCCGGCGCCCAGCTGGAGGTAGTTGGAGTCGATGTTGATCGTGACCCCGCCCCAGGTCTCGTTGTGGCCACCGCGGTACTGCTTCATCCGGTTGCCGGGCTTCCACCCGTCGCTGCGGATGTACTTCGACTCCACGTTCGCCCGGCCGTTCCAGTCCGCGATCCAGATGCGGTCGGGCAGCGAGAACCTGCCGGGGCGGCTGACCCGGGCGTCGTCGAGCATGCGGATGCCGGAGGCGGCGCTGGAGTAGTAGCCGCTGACGTAGCCCAGCCGGTGGAGCTTGTTGGTCCACGCGTGCACGAACCGCAGCGCCGACTCGCGGCACCGCGTCTGGCGGATGTCGAAGGCCTCGAGGTCGTACCAGAGAGTGCTCTTCGGCACGATCCCCAGCCGCTTGGCAGCGGCGACGGCGTCCTTCGCCTCGGCGCGGCCCATGGCGCGGGCCCTCGCGTAGTTGCGTGCCGGGTCGGGGCTGATCGTCGGGTCGTTGCCGTAGCGGGGGAACCGGGTGCTGCAGGAGGCCTGGGGGCCGAGCGTGATCGGGAGCAGTCGCCATCCCTTGGCCAGCTGGGTGCGGACCCACTGGGGGGTCAGGTTCGGTTGGGAGCGACATGCCCTGGACTTGCCCGAGATGTAGATGCCCGCGGCCCAGAACGGTGAGTGGCGCAGCCAGGCGTCCATGGCCCGCTGGCTCGGGGCCACGCACTGGTCGAAGCCGTAGCCGGTGAAGTTGCGCGGAGTCGGCTTGTTGGTGGTCGTGGCGGCCGCGACGAGCGTGGTGCGGACCGCTGGGGAGCCAGCGGCTTGCGGTGTCCCCGCCTGGAGCGCCGACACCGATCCGGCGAGCACGAGGGCACCGGCCAGCAGGCCGGTGACGGCGCGAGCTCGGCTACGGATACGGATACGGCGGCGTGCGGTGGTCTGGTCGTGGCGCATGTGGTCCCGTCCCTCGCTGGTCGAACGGAACTCAACGTAGTCACAGGTTTCACACCTGTCACAGGAACGGAGGAATTGTGACGAGCGGGACGGTCGTCACCGCCGTGACAGCCGGCCTCGCTGCAACGCCGTCCACGTCGCTGGGTTGAGGACGCCGGTCCGGCGCAGGCCCACCCGACGCTGGTAGGCCCGCGTCGCCTTGACGTCCGCCTTGCCGTAGACCCCGTCCACCCGCACCGGCCGGACCAGAGCGACGTTGAGCGCACGTTGGGCGCGTCGAACAGCGGGGCCCGACGCGCCGTACTTGAGGAAGGGACGTGATCCGCGGCTCAGCAGCACCACCCAGGTGCGCGGCCCCAGCACACCGGTGGCGCGGAGCCGCGGATGCCGGTGCTGCATCGTGCGGACCGCCTTGCCGAGCCTGGCGTTGTACGGCGCCACGAAACGGCGCATCGCGGCTCGCGAGGGTCGCCCCTTGCCCCGGGGGTAATGGCCGAGCAGGCAGCGTGCCGCCTGCACCTGCCGTCCCCGGTCTCCCCGACGCAGCTTGCGGTAGTCGGCGAAGGAGATGCGCAGTCCGCAGCGCAACCGCTTGCCTGGAGCGTGACGACCCAGCGCGAAGTAGTTGCTGTCGATGGCAAGCCGGACAGCGCCGTGGCGCTCACGGTGCGGGCCGCGGAACTGGTGGACACGCTTGTGCTTCCAGCCGCCGCGGGACAGGTAGCGGGTGGCTGCGGTGGCCTTGCCGTTCCAGTGGGCGAACCAGATCCTGTCCGGTGCCCTGCCGACGCCGAGCCGGCGAGCGCGGTCGAAGGCCACCAGCGTCGAGGCGCTGGAGTAGAGGCCCGCCCGGTAGCGATGACGGTGCAGTTCCTTGGTCCAGGCGCTCACGAAGCGCAGCGCCGAGCGGCGGCAGTGGGTGCGTCGGGTGTCGAAGGCCTCGAGGTCGTACCACAGGACGTGCCGGCGGGGGATCCCGAGCCGCCTGGCCGCGCGCACGGCCCCGCGTGCCGAGGCGACGCCCTGACGCTTGGCCTTGGCGTAGTCGCCGGCGACCTTGGCGCTGATCCGACGGCCCCGGTACCACCCCCGAGGGCTGCAGGCAGCTTGTCGGCCGACCACGATCGGCAGCAGTCGCCACCCCTTCGCCCGCTGGGTCCGCACCCATCGGCGGTCGAGGTGGGTCTGGCGGGGACAGGCGCGGTTCATCCCGGCGATGTAGATGCCCACCGCCGAGAAGTGCGAGGACCGGCGCCAGGCGTTCATCGCCCGCTGCGACGGCGCATCGCACCGGTCGAAGCCGTGACCCTTGCGCTGCACGGCATCGGGACGCGCCGCGGCAGGAGTGACGAGGGCGAGGCTCGCCAGGAGCGCCAGCACGGTCGCGAGCGCGAGCTGCCGGTGTCCCCTCGGCCCCTCGGGCCCTCGGGTGGCCATGGGCGGTCCCCTTCGGTCGACGACAGTCGGCCACCCTAGACAGGAAGCGAGCCAAAACCTCGGATTGGACGCTCGGCGGCCGCCACCGGCTGTGGCCCAGAGGCGGCACGACGAGTCTGCTGTGTCACTGTGGAGACATGCAGAGCACTGACTCGGGTCCGCTCCACGAACGCCGGGCAGGGGTTCTGCTCCACGTCACCTCGCTCCCCTCCTCGTACGGTTCCGGCGACCTGGGCAGCGGTGCTTACCGGTTCGTCGACTTCCTCGTCGAGGGCGGCTTCAGCCTCTGGCAGCTGCTCCCGCTGGTGCCCACTCACGTCGAGGACCGCTCGCCGTACAACGGCGTCTCGGCGATCGCCGGAAACCCCGAGCTGATCAGCCTGGACTGGCTGGCCGAGCGGGGCTTGCTCACCGAGACGCAGCTGGACCAGGTGCGCGACGGCGAGATGACCAGGGGCGAGGCCCGGACCCGCGCGGTCCACACCTGGCTCGCGGAGGTGGAGGCCGGGCGCCGAGAGGGCCAGCTGGAGGAGTTCCTCACCTGGGTCGAGCAACAGGTCGACTGGCTGGTCGACTACGCCGAGTTCGTCGCCCTGCGCGAGGCGGAGGGACGACCGTGGCCGGACTGGGAGCCGGGGTTGCGTGACCGCGACCCGCAGGCCCTCGACAAGGCCCTGGCTCCGTTGCAGGACCGGCTTCGCGTGCTGCAGTTCGAGCAGTACCTCTTCGACCGCCAGTGGCGCCGGCTCACCGAGTACGCCGCGGAACGAGGCGTGCTGACCTTCGGCGACCTTCCGATCTTCGTCTCGCTGGACAGCTCCGACGTGTGGGCGCACCGCGACCTCTTCGAGCTCGACGACCAGGGACGGCCCACCACCGTGACCGGGGTGCCGCCCGACTACTTCTCCGCGACCGGCCAGCGGTGGAACAACCCCCACTACTCCTGGGAGCAGATGCAGACCGACGACTTCGCCTGGTGGCGTCGTCGGATCGGGCGCCAGCGCGAGCTGTTCGACCTCGTGCGGATCGACCACTTCCGCGGCTTCGAGTCCTCCTGGCACATCCCCGCGAGCGCCGAGACCGCGGTCGAGGGCGCCTGGGTCCCCACCCCCGGCCGCGAGGTGTTGAGCGCGCTCGTCGACGAGGCGGGGCCGGGACGTCTGGTGGCCGAGGACCTGGGTGTCATCACCGAGGAGGTCGACCGGCTGCGCCAGGACTTCGGGCTGCCCGGCATGCGCGTGCTGCAGTTCGCCTTCGACGGTGACCCCAGCAACACGCACCTCCCGCAGCACCACGAGCGACACTGCGTCGTCTACACCGGCACCCACGACAACGACACCACCGTGGGTTGGGCCGGCGACCTCGACGACCGCACCCGGGTCCGGGTGCGGCAGTACCTCGTCGGGCCACAGGACGAGATGCCCTGCCCGCTCACCCGCACGGCCCTGGCCTCGGTCGCGAACCTCGCGGTGATCCCGATGCAGGACCTGCTCGGGCTCGGCAGCGCGGCACGGATGAACGTGCCGGGCCGCCCCGGGGACAACTGGGCCTGGCAGCTGCGCGGCGACGTCTTCGAGGAGATCCTCACCCAGGGCCTCGCCCGCCGGATGCGTGAGCTGCTCACCCGCTACGACCGCTGCTGCGAAGGCGAAGGGGCCTGACCCTGGTGCCGTCTCCAGTGCGACGCGGTGACCCCGAGCTGGTGGCGGCCGCGTACGAGCGCTGGCGTCGCGACCAGGCCGACCGCGACGACGTGCGGCTGCTGGTCAAGGACACGCTCGCTCTGCTGACCCAGCGGGCCCCCGGGTCCGCGGTCGAGGTGCGCGTGCCGCCATTTGCCGCTGTCCAGGCGGTGGGCGGCGCCACGCACCGGCGAGGCACCCCGCCCGCGGTGGTGGAGGTCAGCCCCGAGACCTGGCTCGACATCGCCCTGGGCGCGCGGACGTGGGGTGAGGCGGTCGAAGCCGGTCAGGTGGCCGCTTCCGGCGAGCGCTCCGACCTCTCTGCCCTCCTCCCGTTGACCTGAGCCACGGCGGGGAACCGGCAGGCCCGGCGCTCGTCGGTCAGTCGGGCTCCGGGATCATGAGGATGGACCCCGACGGGCACTCCTCGACGCAGAGCCCGCAGCCCTTGCAGAAGTCGAGGTCGAACTCGTACTCGTAGGCCCCGTCGCCCAGCTTGCGCACGGCGTTGTCGGGGCAGACCCCGAAGCAGTTGTCGCAGCCGAAGCAGTTGCCGCACGACATGCACCGGCGGGCCTCGAACATCGCGCTGTCCTCGGTCAGGCCCTGGACCACCTCGTCAAAGGTCCCCTGGCGACGTGACGGCTCGATGAGGGGGCGCACCTGGTGCGGCGCCTCGGAGTAGTACCACGTGGTCAGCCGGTCGTAGGACGCGATCGTGGGGCGCTCCGGGTGCTCCCACTCCAAGGACCGCAACCAGGCGTCGATGTTCTTCGCGGCCAGCTTGCCGTGCCCGATGCCGGTCGTCACGGTCCGCTCGTCCGGGACCATGTCGCCACCGGCGAAGAGGCCGGGCCGCCCGGTCATCATCCGCCGGTCCACCTGGACCACGCCGCCCTCGACCTCGACGCCGTCGACGTCGTCGATGAGCGAGAGGTCGGTGTCCTGCCCCAGCGCGAGCACCAGCGAGTCGGCCTCCAGCACCTCGGTCTCGCCGGTGGGCTGGGGGAACCCGCTCTCGTCGAGCTCCATCTTCTCGATCAGCATCTCCCCGGCGTCGATGTGCTTGATGGTCGACAGCCATCGCACCAGCACGCCCTCCTCGACGGCCTCGCGCAGCTCGGAGTCGTGCGCCGGCATCTTGTCCTTGTTGCGGCGGTAGACCACGATCGCGTCCTCGGCGCCGAGCCGCTTCGCCGTCCGGGCCGCGTCGAAGGCGGTGTTGCCGCCTCCGTACACCACGACCCTGCGGCCGAGCTGCGGCTTCTCGGCGCCCTCCATGTCATGCAGGAGTCCCACGGCGTCGACGACCTTGGCGGTCTCGCCAGCGGGGATGTAGGCGCGCTTGCCGACCTGGGCGCCGACCGCCAGGAAGACCGCGTCGTGCTCCTCGAGCTCGGCGCCCAGCGTCTCGACCTTGCGGCCGAGCTCGAACTGGACCCCCATGTCCTCGATGCGGCGCACCTCGGCGTCGAGGATGTCGCGCGGCAGCCGGTAGGAGGGGATGCCGAACCGCATCATCCCGCCGGGCAGCTCCGCGGCGTCCCGGATCGTGACGGCGTGCCCCAGCCGACGCAGGTGGTAGGCCGCGGACAGGCCACTCGGCCCGGCCCCGACGACCAGGACGCGCTTGCCGGACTCCTGCGTGGGCGGCTCGAACCGCCAGCCCTGCTCGATCGCCTTGTCGCCGAGGAAGCGCTCCACGGCGTTGATGCCGACCGCCTCGTCGAGCTCCGCCCGGTTGCAGGCGGTCTGGCACGGGTGGTAGCAGACCCGGCCCATGATCGCGGGGAACGGGTTGTCCTCGACGAGCACCCGCCACGCCTGCTCGTAGCTGCCCTCCTCGGCCTGGTAGAGCCACGCCTGGACGTTCTCACCGGCTGGGCAGGCGTCGTTGCAGGGAGGCATCAGGTGCACGTACACCGGACGCTCGTTGCGCCAGCTGCCGGTGTGGTTGGCCAGTGAGGACCCGACGTCGAGGGTGATGGCGAACGGCTTGTCCTTCACTCCTGCGCTCCTTCATCGTGGACGTCGATGTCGTCGGGACTGAACCCGGCGACGATCGTCTGGTGCGGGCCGGTGGTCGGCTTCGGGCCGCCCACGGGGTCCATGCCACGGGGCACCTCGGCACGGTCCTGCCGCAGCCGCTCGTCCGGACCGGGGTCGAGCAGGCCGTAGCGGGCGATGTTGCGGTCGGCACGTGCCTGAAGCTTGTCGATGGCGTGCTGGTGCCCGGGCTCGAAGAGGTGGGCGAAGCGTTTCTGGAGCTTCAGGTACTCCTCCACCGGCACCTGCCGCCGGATCTTGCTGACCGAGGTGACCTCGCCGCCCTCGGCCTCGAACACCGGGAACAGGCCGCTCTGGGTCGCCGCCCGCGCGATCTTGATGCTGTCGGCCGACGCCGACCCCCACCCGAGGGGGCAGGAGACCAGGATGTGGAGGTAGCGCGCGCCTCGGTACTCCATGGCCTTGGTGACCTTGTCCTCGAGGTCGTGCAGGTCGGCGATGGTGGCGGTGGCGACGTAGGGGATCTCGTGAGCCAGCGCGATCCGGGGGACGTCCTTGCCCATCCCGAAGGGGTTGCCGGGTTCGTCCCCGACCGCCTGGGTGGTCTGCGTGCGCGCGGTGGGCGGGGTGGCGCCGGAGCGCTGCACCCCGGTGTTCATGTAGCCCTCGTTGTCGTAGCAGATGTAGAGCACGTCGTCGTTGCGCTCGAACATGCCCGACAGGCAGGCGAAGCCGATGTCGACGGTTCCGCCGTCACCGCCCTGACCGATCACCCGGACCTCGTCGCGGCCCTTGGCCTTCATCGCGGCAGCGACCCCGCTGGCCACCGCCGGGGCGTTGCCGAACAGGGAGTGCAGCCAGGCGATGCGCCAGCTGGTCTCGGGATAGGGGGTCGAGAACACCTCCAGGCAGCCGGTCGCGTTGACCGCGACCAGGTTGCCGTCGGTGGCGCGCATCGCGGCGTCCACGGCGTACCGGGCGCCGAGCGCCTCGCCGCAGCCCTGGCACGCCCGGTGGCCGGAGGTGAGCGCGTTGCTGCGCTGGGGGTTGGCCTGCTCGGTGCGCGCCTCGAGCGGGAGCAACCGGTTGCCCACCGCGAAGGTGCCGACCTGGTAGGCCTTGCGGTCAGCCGGTTCCTCCTCGCCGCGCGGGGGGACGCCCGGGACCGGGGGACTTGCTGGGTTGGTGGCCACGTGTGCTCCTGGCGCTGGCTTGTCAGTGGGGTCGTGCTGCCACGACACCGAGGTCCTTGAGGAGGTTCTCCGCGATCGGGCCGCTGCGGCGCTCGGACCGGTGGCGGACCAGCTCGCGATCCACGAGCTCGTGGTTGAGGTCGAGGAACTCCAGGTGTGGCAGCTCCTCGCGGTCGAGCATCTCGTGCAGCGAGCCTCTCGTGATCGGTCGGCCGCCGAGCCCTGCCACGACGGTGTGGATCTCGACGGGGAGGCCGGCCAAGGCGTCTCGCATGTTCGAGGTGACGATCCCGCCGATCCCGGGGGAGAACGCCTTCTCCAGGACCACCACCCGACGCACGCCTTCGAGCGCCTCACGGGCCGCCGCCATGGGGAAGGGCCGGAACGAGGTGATCCCGAGCACCCCGATCGACTCGCCGCGCTCGCGGCGCTCGTCGACCACGTCCTTGATCGTGCCGAGCACGGAGCCCAGCGCGACCACGACGGTGTCCGGGCGCTCCGTGCCCTCGTCGATCCGATAGGGGCGGACAAGCCCGCCGGCTACTCGGCCGAAGTGTGCCTCGAAGTCGGCCGCCACCTCGGGGATCAGGTCGAGCGCCTGGATCTGCCGTTCGTGGGCCAGGTAGCGCACCTCGGTGAACGCCTCGGGCCCGACCATCGCACCGATCGAGACCGGGTCCGCGGGGTCGAGCACCTGCCGCGGCTCGAACCGCGGCAGCCACTCCTGCACCTGCTCCACGGTGGGCACGTCGACCTCCTCCACGGCGTGGGTGAGGATGAAGCCGTCCATGCAGACCATGACCGGCGTGGACTGCGTCTCGGCGATCCGGAAGGCCTGGACGTGCAGGTCGGCGGCCTCCTGGTTGGTCTCGGCGTACAGCTGGATCCAGCCCGAGTCTCGCTGGCTCATCGCGTCGGAGTGGTCGTTCCAGATGTTGATCGGAGCGCCGATGGCGCGGTTGGCGACCGTCATCACGATCGGCAGCCCGAGGCCGCTGGCGTTGTAGACCGCCTCGACCATGTACAGCAGGCCCTGGCTGGCCGTCGCGGTGTAGGCCCGTGCGCCCGCTGCCGAGGCACCGATGGCCACCGACATGGCAGCGAACTCCGACTCGACGTTCAAGAACTCGCACCCGGGGACCTCGCCCGCCTTGACCAGTCGCGACAGGGTCTCGACGATGTGGGTCTGCGGGGAGATGGGGTAGGCGCAGATCACCTCGGGCCGGCAGGCACCGACCGCCCGGGCCACGGCCTGACTACCCTCGATCTGCTCCAGCAACGGGAACCTCCTGCAGCTTCGTCACGAGATCGTGCGCGGCGGCCGCCGCGGCGATGTTGCGGTCCGCCACCTGGGTGGGGAACCGACGATGGAGCGCCTCGCCGAGCGAGGGCAGGTGGACCAGGCCGCTCAGGGCGGCGAGGGCACCGAGCAGGACCGCGTTCGGAAGCGCCCGGCCGATGTGCTCCTTGGCCAAGTCGGTCGCCGGCACCGTGATCACCCGGCGGGCACGCCCTTCGCACAGGTCGCCGAGCCCGAGCTCGTCGATGCTGCGTGAGGAGTTGACCACCACGTAACCCTCTGGGCTCAGCCCTGCGAACAGGTCAACCTGGTGGATGAGGGTCGAGTCCTGCACGATCAGCGCGTCGGGCGCGACCACGGGCTCACGGACCCGGATGGGGGTCTGGCTGATCCGGCAGAAGGCAACCACGGGTGCGCCCGTCCGCTCGGATCCGAAGCTGGGGAACGCCTGGGCGTGGAACCCATCGGCGAACGCCGCCTCGGAGAGCAGCTCGGCGGCGGTGACCACCCCTTGTCCGCCGCGGCCGTGGATCCTGACCTCGAACATGCCTTCAACCTACGCCTGCCGACACAGGCGGTGTCCAGGTGTGGCAGGTGTCCCGTCCGGCCTAGAGTGACCGCGTGGACGACGTGGCTCTTGCGGAACGGGTGGAGGCGGTGCTCCCGTCGGTGCGAGCCGACCTGGAGGACCTGGTGCGCATTCCCTCGGTCGGGGCGATCGCCGCCCATGCCGAGGACGTGCGCCGCAGCGCGGAGGCGACTGCGGCGCTGTTCGAGGCCGAGGGGTTCGACGTGGAGATCCTGGTTGTCGAGGGTGGCGCACCTGCCGTCGTCGCGTCGAAGGCTGCACCACCCGGTGCGCCCACGGTGCTGCTCTACGCCCACCACGACGTGCAGCCGGTCGGTGACCCGGGTGACTGGGACTCCCCGCCCTTCGAGCCGACCGAGCGTGGCGACCGGCTCTACGGCCGGGGTGCCGCCGACGACAAGGCGGGCATCGCCGCCCACCTCGCAGCGGTCCGCGCCCACGGCGACGACCTCCCGGTCGGCGTCACGGTCTTCGTGGAGGGGGAGGAGGAGCAGGGATCGCCCACGCTGGCCCCCTTCCTCGTCGAGCACCGCGACCGGCTGGCCGCTGACGTGATCGTGATCGCCGACAGCGCCAACTGGGACATCGGCGTCCCGGCCCTGACCACCAGCCTGCGCGGGCTCGTGGAGGCCGAGGTCGAGGTGCGCACCCTGCGGCAGGGGGTCCACTCGGGCATGTGGGGAGGCGTCGTCCCCGACGCCCTGACCGCCTTGTGCCGGTTGCTGGCGAGCCTGCACGACGCCGCCGGCGACGTCGCGATCGACGGCCTGCTGGCCACCGGGGCTGCCGACCTCGACTACCCCGAGGGCCGGCTGCGCGCTGAGTCCGGAGTGCTCGACGGGGTCGAGCTGATCGGCACCGGAACCGCGGTCGAACGGCTGTGGACCAAGCCCGCGGCAGCCGTCATCGCCCTGGACGCCACCCGGGTGGCCGACGCCAGCAACACGCTGATCCCCTCGGCACGTGCTGTGGTCTCGGTGCGACTCGCGCCCGGGGACACTGCTGCCAACGGCGAGGCGTGCCTCGAACGCCATCTCCGCGAGCGGGCGCCGTGGGGCGTGGAGCTGGACGTCCGTTTCGGGGGCTCGGGCGAGCCCACCCTGATCGAGGCGACCGGGCCGGCGTACGACATCGCGCGCTCGGCCTTCCGCGACGCCTGGGACGGCACCGAGCCTGTCGACATGGGGGTGGGCGGCTCGATCCCGTTCATCGCGGCCTTCCGTGAGGCGTTTCCCGACGCCGCCGTCCTCGTCACCGGCGTCGAGGATCCCGACACCCGCGCCCACGGCGTCAACGAGGGGCTGCACCTGGCGGAGTTCGCGCGGGTCTGCCGCGCCGAGGCCCTCCTGCTCAACCGTCTCGCGCCCTGAGCGCCCGGACGTGTCGACACACCCGTTGCGGCCGTACACTCGAGCGGTGACCCGACGCACGCGCCCCGGCGACGGACGACTGACGCACGACCTCGATCCGCACGAGAAGGGTCCGCAGGACGCCTGCGGCGTCTTCGGGGTCTGGGCGACCGAGGAGGACGTCGCCAAGCTCACCTACTTCGGGCTCTACGCGCTCCAGCACCGGGGGCAGGAGTCGGCCGGCATCGCCGTCAGCAACGGCCGCCAGATCCTGGTCTACAAGGACATGGGCCTGGTCTCGCAGGCCTTCGACGAGTCGACGCTGGAGACGCTGCAGGGCCACCTCGCCATCGGCCACACCCGGTACTCGACCACCGGTGCCAGCACCTGGCACAACGCCCAGCCCACCTTCCGGCCCACGTCGACCGGGTCCATCGCCCTGGCCCACAACGGCAACCTGACCAACACCCGTGAGCTGGCTGACCGGGTCGACCACCTCAAGAGCATCGGCGGCGAGCTGGACATCCCCTCGCGCCAGTCCAACCACGTGATCGCGACCAACGACACGACGCTGATCACCACCCTGCTCGCGGCCGACCCCGACAAGACTCTCGAGGAGGCGGCGCTGCAGGTGCTGCCGACGCTCCGCGGGGCGTTCTCGATCGTGTTCATGGACGAGCACACGCTCTACGCCGCGCGTGACGCCCAAGGGGTGCGGCCGCTCGTCCTCGGCCGACTGGAGCGCGGCTGGGTGATCGCCAGCGAGGACGCGGCGCTGGCCACGGTCGGCGCCCGGACGGTGCGCGAGGTGGAGCCGGGAGAGCTCGTCGTCATCGACGAGGACGGCCTGCGCAGCCACCGGTTCGCCGAGCCCGCGCCGAAGGGGTGCGTGTTCGAGTACGTCTACCTCGCCCGACCCGACGCGAACATCGCGGGTCGCAGCGTCCACGCGGCCCGGGTGGAGATGGGGCGGCGCCTGGCCCGTGCCTTCCCGGTGGACGCCGACATGGTGATCCCGGTACCGGAGTCCGGCACCCCCGCCGCCACCGGCTACGCCGAGGCCAGCGGCATCCCCTTCGGGCAGGGGTTCGTGAAGAACGCGTACGTGGGGCGCACGTTCATCCAACCGTCGCAGACGCTGCGACAGCTCGGCATCCGGCTCAAGCTCAACGCGCTCGAGGACGCCATCGCGGGCAAGCGCCTGGTCGTGGTCGACGACTCGATCGTGCGGGGGAACACCCAACGCGCCCAGGTGCGGATGCTGCGCGAGGCCGGAGCCAAAGAGGTGCACGTGCGCATCTCCTCCCCTCCGGTGAGGTGGCCCTGCTTCTACGGCATCGACTTCGCGACCCGCGCCGAGCTCATCG
Source organism: uncultured Actinomycetota bacterium (assembly GCA_963801135.1). Lineage (GTDB taxonomy): Bacteria > Actinomycetota > Actinomycetes > Propionibacteriales > Nocardioidaceae > Marmoricola_A. The sequence continues at coordinate 164,423 of CAWDDN010000008.1, forward strand.
CCACCGGGCTGGGGGTCGAGGAGATCCGCGCCGCGATCGGCGCCGACAGCCTGGGCTACATCAGCGAGGACGACATGATCGGGGCCACCGGCCAGGACCGCTCCGAGCTGTGCCTCGCGTGCTTCGACGGTCACTACCCGATCGACCTCCCCGACGAGGAAGTGCTGGGCAAGCACCTCCTCGAGCGCGCGCTCCCGGTCGTGGAGCAACCACCCGCCGCGGTCCACCGGGATGTGGAAGGGGTCGGTGTGGGACTGTCGGGGGGCGCACCCGGGGCCCTCGACCACCCGTGAGCCGGCCCGAACTGCGACCGAAGGACCCCGCGTGACCGAACGGCTGCCCGACGAGCCCACGACGTACGAGTCGGCGGGGGTGTCCATCGAGGCCGGCGACCGCGCGGTGGAGCTGATGAAGGTCTGGGTCGACAAGGCCCGCCGCCCCGAGGTGATCGGCGGACTCGGTGGCTTCGCCGGCCTGTTCGACGCCAGCGCCCTCAAGGCCTACGAGCGTCCGCTCCTGGCGACCAGCGCTGACGGCGTCGGCACCAAGGTGGCGGTCGCACAGGCGATGGGTGTCCACCACACCATCGGCCACGACCTCGTCGGGATGCTCGTGGACGACCTGGTCGTCTGTGGCGCCGAGCCGCTGTTCCTCACCGACTACATCGCCACCGGCCGGGTCGTCCCGGAGCGGATCGCGGCCATCGTGCAGGGCATCGCTGAGGCCTGCGTCCTGGCCGGCTGCGCGCTGCTGGGCGGGGAGACCGCGGAGCACCCCGGCCTGCTGAGGCCTGACGACTACGACGTCGCGGGCTCCACCACCGGCGTCGTGGAGGCGACCCACGTGCTGGGTCCTGGCCGGGTGCGGCCCGGTGACGCGGTGGTGGCGATGCGGAGCAGCGGGCTCCACAGCAACGGCTACTCGCTGGTGCGTCACGTGCTGCTCGACCGAGCCGGCTGGGCGCTGGAACGCCACGTCGACGAGCTGGGCCGTAGCCTGGGCGAGGAGCTCTTGGAACCCACCCGCATCTATGCCCAGGCGTGCCTCGACCTGGCCAGGCACACCAAGACCCACGCGATGTCCCACATCACCGGCGGTGGCTTGGCCAGCAACCTGGAACGGGTGCTGCCCGACGAGGTGACGGTCACCATCGAGCGTTCGACGTGGTCGCCGCAGCCGGTCTTCGACCTGGTGGCCCAGGTCGGCGGCGTGGAGCGGGAGGCGCTCGAGCAGACCCTCAACTGCGGGGTGGGCATGGTGGCGGTGGTCGACGCCGACGACGTGAACCGGGTCCTCGCCACCCTGGCCGAGCACCAGGTCGACGCCTGGGTGTGCGGCGAGGTGCGCCTGGCTGCCACGGCGGACGAGTCCGCCCGGGTCGAGCTGACGGGGAACCACCCTCGTCGGTGACGTCAAGGTGCGGGATCGACCAGCGGCCAGGTAACGTTGCCCGCACGAGACAGACTGACGGAAGACCGGACGCTGGTCCGGCCGAATCGCGAGGGGGTCGACCCTATGGGGCGCGGCCGTGCAAAGGCAAAGCAGACCAAGGTCGCTCGCGACCTCAAGTACCGCACTCACGAGACGGACTTGAGCGCGTTGGCTCGGGAGCTGCACGGGCAATCCGGTGAGCCGGACTCCGACGAGAGCCTCGACGACCAGGACGAGTGGTCGGACCACGCCGACCGCGACCGTTGAGCCCTCGCTGCTGAGACGGCGGCCGTCTTCAGCCCAGTTGGATCTTGCCCAGCTGAATCGTGCTCAGCCGCGAGACGGCCGAGATCCGGCGCTGCGCCACCAGGTCGGCCGCCAGCGCCGGGGAGATGCCCTCGGCCTCAGCGGTGCGCAGGATGAGGCCGGTGGTCTCGAAGATGCCGCCGACCCGACTCCGGGCGCGGTCGAACGAGAAGCCCTCGAGCTCGTCGGCGACCTGGAGGAGCCCTCCTGCGTTGACCACGTAGTCGGGGGCGTAGACCACGCCCTGGTCCAGGAGCCGTTTGGCGATGCCGGGGTGGGCGAGCTGGTTGTTCGCCGCGCCGCACACCACGCGGGCGCTCAGCACGTCGACCACGTCGTCGGCGAGCGCGCCACCGAGCGCGCACGGGGCGTACACGTCGAGCTGGCACGCCACGAGCTCGGCGGTGCTTGCGACTGCCCTCACCCCGTGGTCAGCCACGACGCCGGCCACCGCGTCGGCGTCGATGTCGGTGACGACCACCTCAGCTCCCTCCTCGGCCAGGTGGTCGACCAGGTGGCGACCGACCTTGCCCACCCCCGAGACACCCACGGTCCGTCCCGTCAGTGACGGCGACCCCCAGGCGTGCTCGGCGGCGGCGCGCATGCCTTGCAGCACGCCATAGGCGGTGAGCACCGAGCTGTCGCCGGCACCCCCGCGCTCGACCGTGCGTCCGGTGACGTGGCGCGACTCGCGGGCGACCACATCCATGTCCTCGGAGTAGGTGCCGACGTCGCAGGCGGTGATGTAGCGCCCGCCGAGCGACTCCACGAAGCGGCCGTAGGCCCGGAGCAGAGCCTCGCTCTTGATGGCGTGGGGGTCGCCGATGATCACCGCCTTGCCGCCGCCGAGGTCCAACCCGGCGACCGCGGCCTTGGCGGTCATCCCCTGGGCGAGGTGCAGCGCGTCGACGACGGCCGACTGCTCGTCGGGGTAGGGGCGGAAGCGAGTGCCCCCGAGCGCCGGCCCGAGGGCGGTGGAGTGGATGGCGATGATCGCGCGGAGCCCGGAGGGCTCGTCGTGACAGAAGACCACCTGCTCGTGGCCGTCCATCGAGCCGAAGACACCGGGGGGAGTGGACGAGGTCTGGGGCGTGCTCATGGCTGCTCCTGCGGGGGTCGCGGCGCCCGGTGGGGCGGCTGGACTCGGACGACGGCCGCTGGGTGTGCGACCTAGGTCACATCATACGAGGTGGGGCAGATGGGGCGAGGGTGATCAGTGGGGGGACGGAGGCCCGATTAGTCCGGGTACTTAGACCCACATGGAACCTAAAAGGGCCTGACTTCCGATTGGTTCCAGTTTGCCCCCTGTGGCACGAATGACTTGTGTCCTACTATGGGGCGACGGGACCGTTGCGAGGGATACGCAACGGACCGCACGAGATCATATGGAGGCGTGAGATGACCGCGCGACCCACAGAGTCCGAGGCGTTGCTGACGCCGGCTGAAGTTGCCGCCATGTTCCGAGTCGACCCGAAGACGGTCACCCGTTGGGCCAAGGCTGGAAAACTGAGCTCCATCCGCACCCTGGGTGGCCACCGCCGCTACCGGGAGTCCGAGGTGCGCGAGCTGTTGGCCGGCATGATGCCGACCCAGCGACGCGGCGCCGAGCTGGAGTAGGGCCCTTCGCTCAGCGCAGCCTGCGGACGTAGCCCCACGCCGTCCGCGTGTCCCGGAGTCGGGCGTCCCACGACGCGCCGATGATCAGCAGCGCGGCTCCGGCGACACCGATCACCAGCCAGGCGCTCATCTCGAACGCGGGCGGCACGACCTCCCAGAGCACCAGCGTGGCGCCGACAGCGGAACCCCATACCAAGGGCGCGGCCAGTCGCTGCCCCGCCCCGACCAGGACGAGTGCCAGGCAGGCAGCACCCAGGATCAGCGCGCGCCACGACAGCGGGTCTGCCAGCGACCACAGCAAGGAAGGCGTCAGCGCCAGCGCCATGCCGGGGCCCCACGCCGCGAGGGTGCTCGCGGTCAGGTCTCGTCGGGTGTGCCACCAGCCGGTGACCAGGAGCGCGACTGCCGCGGGGAGCGTGTAGGCCTCGGGCGTGGTGACCCCGACGTCGCCCAGCCGGGCCCAGGTGGCACCGGCCAGCAGGACACCGCCGAGCCACCCGAGCCAGCGGCGGTCGGGCCGGGTCAGGGCGGCCACCGTGGCCACCGTGCCCGCCACGGTCAGGTAGACCGCCAGCCAGGTCAGGGCCTGGACCTGTGGCGCACGGTCCAGGCCGAGCGCCGCGGTCGCCAGCGCCGCCAGGGCGGTTCCCACCTCGACGCCGCCGATGCCGGTGCGCTCCTCGAGCAGGCCGCGAGCCAGCAGTCCGGCCCCGAGGACGAGCAGCGCGCCGAGGGCGGTCCACTCGGGTGGAGCGTCGATGATCGCTCCTCCCGCCCACCAGGCGCCTGCCAGCAGAGGACCTAGGAGGAGTCCCGCGACCTGGCGTGCGGGGACCGGCCCCCGCGCGTGGTGGAGCGACGCCACGACCAGCAGGGTCAGGACGGCTGCCAGCGTGAGCACCTCGTCGTACCACGAGAGGACGAGGGCGACGGCGGCGAGCGACACGGCGATGACGTGCCACTCCCACCGTGGGCCGACCCAGGCGAGCAGACCCGCGCCGGCCGCCCCCACGAGGAGGATCCCGAGCAGGATCCAGACCAGCGCCCCCAGCAGCAGCAGGGCCCCGACGACGGCGAGCAGCAGCAAGGCTGCGGCAAGGGCGGCGTACGGACGCAGCTCCAGCTCGGCACGCTCGGATCGGGCCAGCAGCAGCACCGAGAGCGACAGCGCAGCCACGACGAGGGGCAGTAGCCAAGGGGACCCGAGGTCGTCAGCGCCGACGGAGGGAACAGCACGCCCGCCAGGTGAGCCCGCCCAGGTCGGCACGGCGGTCTCGGCGAAGGTCGCGACGGCGGTGACGGCGAGCGGTGCGACCAGGGCGCTGACGGCGATCGCCGCGACCGCCCCCGTGGGCACGGCCGCGTTGCGCCAGGGCCGCGGCGCCACCTGGGTCACGGCGAGACCGGCGAGCAGCACGGCCAGCACAGCCAGGAGCCTTGCGTCCGGGCCCTCGTCGTAGGCCGGGGCGGTCAGCGCCACGGTCCAGGGCAGGACGGCGGTCGCGAGCGCGGCCACGCGGACGCCTTGGGCCAAAGAGCCGACGGCGGCGGGCACCGCGGCGTACAGCCCGGCGAGCACGAGGGTGAGACCAGCGCCCGTCGGCCAGAGCGAGGTCCAGGTCAGCGCGCCGTCGCCGAGGCCGACGTCGACGAGGGCTCCCAGGCCCGCCAGCACGAGCGCCAGCCAGGAGACCAGGGCGACGACGCCGTGCGCCAGCGTCGCCACCTGCATGCTCCGCGGCCCCGGGCCGGGCCGACGCAGTCTCGCCGAGGCGACGGTGAGCGCCCCGATGATCGGCACCACCACCGCGAGGCGCTGGCCCGCGGTGCCCCACTGCTGCGCGGCCACGCCCATGAGCAGAACCAGGCTGCCGAGGCCGGCGGCGACCTCGCCCCCGACGAAGGCAGCGACGCGGGTGCGGCGCAGCCACAGGGTCATGGCGGTGCCGGCGCTGATCAGCACCCCTCCCACAAGAGCGGCGAAGCCCGGCCCGCTCGGCGCGTCCAGCCATCCTGCCGACCTGGCGCCGAGGAGGTCGAAGGCGAGCAGTCCCAGCGCCACCACGCCGAGCGCTTCGCTGGTGGCGCGAAGCGAGCGGGTGCCCGCGGCGTGGGCGCCGAAGCCGGCAGCGACGGTGAGCAGGATCAGGACCACGGTCCGCCCGACCACCCCCAGCAGCTCCCAGGCGAACGGCAGGAAGAGGGCGGCGGCCACCAGGACGCACAGCGCGCCCAGCCCGAGCAGCAGCTTGGGCACCAGGGAGAGCCGAAGACCCCTGCGTCCTGCCGGGCCGCTGTCGGCCCGCGGCATCGGCTGGTGCGCGAGCGGCGCCGGGGCCGGGGCGGCGGGGCGGCTTCGGATCTGGGCGATCAGGGAGTCGGCGTCGGTCAGCAGCTGGAACAGCCGCATCCCGGGCTCGCCCCGGAGGTCGAGCCCGCAGGACGGGCAGACCAGTCGGTCCGGGGGCAGCTGCCGGCGACACGAGGGGCAGCGGTAGGGGTCGGCGAGCGGTGTCACGGAATCATCTAGCCACACGGAGACGCGGTGCGGATGCGCCACCCTCCTCAGTCGAGCTGAGCCCGGCTACTCAGATCGACGTGGGCGTCTCAGGACCAATCGCGGTTGACCCGGTCGTGGTGTCCCACCAGCCCGGGGCGAGCGGCGGGCCGCCACGTGACGGAGAGCGGTGCGAAGTGGTCGAGACCAGACTGGGAGATGTCGGCAGGCTTGCCTGGCTGCCGAGCCGTCAGGTCGGTTCCTGGGTCGTCCTGCTCCTGTGGCTGGTGGCAGCCGCGGTTTCGGTGGAGGCAGCCGGGAAGCTCACCGGGGCGCAGGAGAACGACAACGCATCCTGGCTACCGACCGGGGCCGAGTCGACCGAGGTACTGGACCGGGGCAAGCCGGGAGCGGTGCTGGGGGAGGAGGCGCGCAGTAAAGTTCTTGGCTGAACTTCGTCGGAGTTCAGCTATGATCTGCTCATGTTTGCGGTCATCGGCGACCTGGTGGGCTCGCGCCTCCTGCCCGACCGCGCAGCCGCGCACCAGCAGCTCGACACGGTGCTGCGCCAGGTCGACACCGTCGAGCCCGGCGTGCAGGCGTTGGAGCCGACGGTCGGCGACGAGTTCCAGGGCGCCTACGACGACGTCCACCAGGCGGCCCGGGTCGCGCTCCTGGTCCGGTTGGCGATGCTGCCGCTGGTCGACCTGCGTTGCGGGATCGGGGAGGGCGAGGTGACCACCTACGACGCCGCGCGGCGGCCCCGGCTCCAGGACGGGCCGGCCTGGTGGCACGCCCGAGAGGCACTGGAGTGGATGGGCGCTCCCCGGCGCTCCTCGCTGCGAACCTGGTATGTCGGTGCCGGCAGCGACGATGTCAACGCACGCCTGGTCTGCCGGGACGCACTCGTGGACCGGCTCAGCGAACGCAGCCTGCGGATGCTGGCGCTGTCCCTGCGGGGGCACACCCAGCAGCAGATCGCCGAGCTCGAGGGGGTGACGAAGTCGGCGGTCTCGCAGGCCTTCTCCCGAGGGATCGCGGCGGTACGAGACGGCGAGGATCTGCTGAGAGGAGGAGACGAGCGATGACCGCAGTGGGGGCCTGGCTGGTCGTGGTGGGCGCCTGCGACCTGGTGCGCGCCGCGCGGGACGCGACGCCGTGGCCCCGGCGCCTGCTGCTGGTCGTCCTGGGCGGCGTTCTGCTGGTCGGTGCTGCCGTGGCGCTCCAGCCTTCCTGGTGGGTGCTGCTGGTGTGGCTCGCCGGCCTGGTGATGTGGGTGCTCGGCTCGGCGGCGGCCCTGGTCGGCCACCAGCCCCTCACCCGTGCCGTGGCCTTCGCCGGCATGGTGCTCGGTGTCGTCGGCTCCCTGCTCGCCGGTGACCAGGTGCCCGCACCTGGGCGGCTGCTCCCCGGTCCGCTGGGTGACCTGGAGCCCGCGACCTTGCTGGTGACCACCGGCGTCCTGCTTGCTCAGCTGGCCACCGCCAACGTGCTGGTCCGGCTGGTCCTCGACGCCGTCGGCGTGCCCGCCTCGGACAACGAGAAGACCCTCAAGGGTGGTCGGCTGCTCGGCCCGATGGAGCGACTCGTGGTGGTGGGTCTCGGTCTGGCCGGTGAGCTCGCCGCGGCAGGCATCGTGGTGGCGGCCAAGGGGCTGCTGCGGTTCCCCGAGCTGCAACGCGGGGCGCGCTCGGGGGCCAGCGACATGACCGAGTACTTCCTGATCGGCTCCTTCGCCAGCTGGCTGGTCGGCTTCGGCGGAGTCGCGCTGTGTGGGCTGGCCTGAGGGCCACAGACTGCCCGCGCCGGAACGAGGACGACCGCGGACCCCAGGGCCCGCGGTCGTCGTGCGCCGGTGGCCAGGGGCGGGGTCGAACCGCCGACCTACCGATTTTCAGTCGGTCGCTCGTACCAACTGAGCTACCTGGCCGTGCCGGAGGGGAACCCTCCAGTCAGCGACCCCGACGGGACTCGAACCCGCGGCCTCCGCCGTGACAGGGCGGCGCGCTAACCAACTGCGCTACGGGGCCAGGTGAACGTCGCTCTCGCGAGCGACGGGGGAACTCTAACAGCCGGTCGGGAGCTCGTCCGAATCGGCCCGATCCGGTGCCGCGCGTGCTGGTGTGGGTACCCCTAACCGGATTCGAACCGGCGTAACCGCCGACATCAACTGGGGATCGAGTGGTGATCGCCTGACATGGGCAATCGACGAAGCTGCAGGTCAGGCCCTGCTCGGCACTGTGGTCGCGGACGGTCATCCCGGGCAACACCTGGACCTCGTGTTGCCCCAGCGTTGCCCGAGCGGTTTCGACAAGCTCAACCACCGTGGATGAAGAAGCGGCCCCGCCGAGCGTTCCCGCTGGCAGAGCCGCATTTCGGAGAGGTACCCCCAACGGGATTCGAACCCGTGCTACCGCCGTGAAAGGGCGGGGTCCTAGGCCGCTAGACGATGGGGGCCAGTCCCGCGACGGGACCGGCGCCATCGTAGTCGAACCGTCACCGGGCCCGGTCAGGCGTCCCCGTGGTGTCCGGCGGCACAATGGCCGGCATGGTCGAGATGCCCCGGGAACGCTTCGAGGAGCTGGTCTCCGAGGCGCTGGACACGGTGCCGTCGGAGCTGCTGGGGATGATCGACAACTGCGTGGTGCTCGTCGAGGACGACCCGCCCCCCGAGGACCCCTCGCTGCTCGGCCTCTACGACGGCATCCCCCTCACCCAGCGGGACAGCACCTACACGCTCTCCGTGCCCGACCGCATCACGATCTACCGCAACCCGACGCTGGCGCTGTGCGACAGCGACGACGCGGTCGTGGGGGAGGTTCGCACCACCGTCGTCCACGAGATCGCCCATCATTTCGGGATCGACGACGACACGTTGCACGAGCTCGGCTGGTCCTGACTCCGGGTCCTGCCTCCTGGGGCCGAGTCCTCAGTCCCGGTGCAGCAGGGTCTCCTTGGTCTCCTGGGCCTGATGGATCGCGCGTTGCGGTCCTTTCACCTGACGGACCTTGCGGTAGCCGAGGAAGCCCAGCAGGCCGGCGGTCAGCGTGTAGATCAGGACCACCAGGAGGAAGCACCACACCAGGTCGAGGCCGGTCAGGTTGATCAGGTAGGCCAGCCCGACCGAGAACATGATGACGGCGAGGAGGAGCAGGAAGGCGGCAGCGCCGAAGAGGGCCACACTGAGCCCGCCCACCTTGACGTTGATCTTGAGCTCGGACTTCGCCAGCTCGACTTCCTGCTTGACCAACAGGGAGAGGTCACGCTGGACGGCTGCGACGAGTTCGCCGATGCTCGGCTTCTCGGCGTCGCGGGCGTGGTCGCCCGTGGCGCGGGCGGGTGCGTGGTCGGACATGCGGCTCTCCTTCTTCGCGGCCTTCTTCGCGGCCAGTCCGCAGCCTACCCAGGATGCGTCGGTCGTCAGTCGCGCTGGTCCTCGCGCTTCGCGTGCACGTGGCTACGCTGCCGCAGCAGCGCACCGGCGAACGCCGCGGAGACCACCGACGCGAGCAGGACCGCCGTCTTGGCGGCTTCGCTCTCGGCGTCCCGGAACGACAGCTCCGCCACGAGCAGCGCCACCGTGAACCCCACCCCCGCCAGCACCGCAACCCCGGTGAGGTCGCGCCAGGACAGCTCGTCGCTGATCTCGGCCCGGGTCAGCTTCACGGTGAGCAGCGCGCCGAGCAGGACGCCCACCGGCTTGCCGAACATGAGACCGGCCAGGACACCGAGCACGACGGGGTCGCTGAAGAACCCGCTGACCCCCCCGTCGGTGCCAATGGTCACACCGGCGGCCATCAGCGCGAAGAACGGGACCGCGACGCCGACCGACAGCGGGGTCAGGGTGTGCTCCAGGCGCTCGGCGGGAGACGCTGCCTCGCCCTCGTCCGGGATGACCCGGGTGAGAAGACCCATGGCCACACCGGCGATGGTCGCGTGCACCCCGCTCTCGTGGGTGAACCACCAGATCGCGATCGACAGCGGGACGTACCACAGCCAGGACTCGCCGCGCCACCACTGGAGCAGCGCGAAGACGCCGAGCAGGAGACCGGCGACGAGCAGTGAGAGGAGGTTGAGGGAGGAGGTGTAGAAGACCGCGATGATGATGATGACGATGAGGTCGTCGACGACCGCGAGCGTGAGCAGGAAGGCCCGCAGCTGCGAGGGCAGGGCGCTGCCCACGACGGCAAGCACCGCCAGGGCGAAGGCGATGTCGGTGGCGGACGGGATCGCCCACCCGGCCAGCGACCCGTCGTCGAGCCCCGGGACGATCCCCACGTTGAGCGCCACGTAGAGCAGGGAGGGCACCAGGACGCCGGTCACGGCCGCCACCACGGGGACGAGGGCGTCGGAGGGACGACGAAGCGAACCGACCAGGAACTCACGCTTGAGCTCCAGGCCCGCGAGGTAGAAGAAGAGGGTCAGCGCACCGTCGGCGGCCCACTTCTCGATCGTCAGCGGCCCCAGCTCGAACTCACGCACCGTCTCGTAGACGTCACCCAGCGGCGAGTTCGCCCAGATCACGGCGATCACCGCGGCGAGGAGGACGACCGCGCCTCCTACCGTCTCCTGACGGAGGAGACGTCCGATGAACGTCTCCTCCTCGCGTCGGAGCGCGCGAGGGAAGGTGGGCAGCGAGCTCGACTCGCCGGTCGGTCCGTGGGTCGGGTCAGGTGTCACGGGTCCCTTTCGTCGCCTCCGGGCGTGTCGTCAGCCGGCGTGCCGTCCACGCCGACGCCGACCAGGCTTCCCGGCACACCAGGGACAACCTAGCGGGCTACCCCTCACCCTTGTCGCCGTCACCCATGCCGTGCGTGATGAGGTCCATGACCGAGCTGTCGGCCAGGGTGGTCACGTCCCCCACCTCCCGGCGCTCGGCGACGTCGCGCAGCAGCCTGCGCATGATCTTGCCCGACCGCGTCTTGGGCAGCTCGGGGACGATCATGATCTGCCGTGGCTTGGCGATGGCCCCGATCTCCTTGCGCACGTGGGCGCGCAGCTCCTCGACGATGTCGTCGCCCTCCCCCTCCTCGTCGGCGTTTCGGGTGAACTCGTCGCGCAGGATGACGAAGGCGCACACCGCCTGACCCGTGTCCTCGTCCTTGGCGCCGACCACCGCGGCCTCGGCCACCTTGGGGTGCGAGACCAGCGCCGACTCGATCTCGGTGGTGGAGAGGCGGTGGCCCGAGACGTTCATGACGTCGTCGACCCGGCCCAGCACCCAGATGTGCCCGTCCTCGTCCTTCTTCGCTCCGTCGCCGGCGAAGTACGTCTCCTTGCCCCAGCGAGACCAGTAGGTGTCCTGGAACCGCTCCTCGTCGCCCCAGATGGTCCGCAGCATCGCCGGCCAGGGCTCGGTGAGCACGAGGTAGCCGCCCGAGCCGTCCGGCACGGACTTGCCCTCGTCGTTGACCACGTCGGCGCTGATGCCGGGGATGGCGGCCATGGCCGAGCCGGGCTTTCCGGCGGTGACCCCGGGAAGCGGGCTGATCAGGATCTGGCCGGTCTCGGTCTGCCACCAGGTGTCCACCACCGGGCAGCGGTCGGCGCCGATGACCTCGCGGTACCAGACGTAGGCCTCCGGGTTGATCGGCTCGCCGACCGAGCCGAGCAGCCGCAGGCTGGACAGGTCGCAGGAGTCCGGGATCTCGCGCCCCTGCTTCATGAACGAACGGATCGCGGTGGGGGCGGTGTAGAAGAGGGTGACGCCGTACTCCTCGATGATCTGCCACCAGCGGCCCTTCTCGGGGGAGTCCGGGGTCCCCTCGTACATCACCTGGGTGGCGCCGTTGGCCAGCGGTCCGTAGACCAAGTAGGAGTGCCCGGTCACCCAGCCCACGTCGGCGGTGCACCAGTAGACATCGCTCTCCGGCTTGAGGTCGAAGACCGCCCAGTGGGTCCACGCGGTGCCGGTCAGGTAGCCGCCCGTGGTGTGCAGGATGCCCTTGGGCTTGCCGGTGGTCCCGGAGGTGTACATGACGTAGAGCGGCTGCTCGGCGTCGAAGAAGTCGCACTCGTGGTCGGGTGAGGCACCTCCCACCACGTCGTGCCACCAGACGTCGCGGGCCTCGTCCCACTCGACCTCCTGGCCGGTGCGCTCCACCACGACGACCTTCTCCACCAGGCCCGCACGCTGCTCGTCCACCTTGGCCACGGCCTCGTCGACCGCGGGCTTCAACGAGGAGGGCGCTCCCCGCCGGTAGCCGCCGTCGGCGGTGACCACCACCTTGGCCTCGCAGTCGAGCACCCGGGAGGCCAGCGCGTCGGAGGAGAACCCCCCGAAGACCACGGTGTGGATCGCCCCGAGGCGAGCGCACGCCAGCATGGCGACCACCACCTCGGGGATCATCGGCATGTAGATCGCGACCCGGTCGCCCTGGCGGACGCCGAGGCCGGTCAGCGCGTTCGCGGCCCGGCAGACCTCGTCCTGGAGATCGGCGTAGGTGAGCGTCCGCTTCTCCCCGACCGGTTCGCCCTCCCAGTGGAGGGCGACCCGGTCCCCGTGTCCGGCGTCGACGTGGCGGTCGACGCAGTTGTGTGCCGCGTTGAGCTTGCCGCCCACGAACCACTTGGCGAACGGTGGCTCGGACCAGTCGAGCACCTGGTCCCAGCGCTCGGTCCAGTCGAGGCGCTCGGCGGCCTTCTCCCAGAAGGCGAGCCGGTCGTCGGCCGCTTCGTCGAACGTCTCCTGGGTGACGTTGGCCTGGGCCGCGAACTCGTCGGAGGGCGGGAACGTCCGCTCCTCCCGCGACAGGTTGGACAGTGTCTCGGAGGACTGCTGGGACATGCGTGGTGCTCCTCGGCAGGTCGGTCGGGCGGCCCGGGTGATGTGACGTGCGTCTCTCGTCACCATAGCCACGCGGTCGGGGGGCAAACAGGGGGCAGCAAGAGGGACGGGAGAGCACCCGTGGGGGAGGCGCTTCGTAGGGTGGGGCCATGGTGGTGAGCGACGACAGCGGACCGGTGTACTTCCTCGACCGGGAGGACGCCGCGGAGCTCACCGATGCCCTGCGGGCCGAGGGGTACGACGTCTCCGAGCGGACGTGCGACGGGCCCGGCCGGGCGACGTGGGCGGTGCGGGTGACGCCGTACGACGACGGTCTGGTCGCGATGGTCGACGTCTACGGCGGGTGGCTGCCCGAGGAGACGTGACCGCACCCGCCTCGCGGGCCGACGGTCAGCGGACGTCGACCAGCTAGGTCAGCGGAAGTCGATGAGCGTGGTGGCCGGGTCGTCCTCCTCGGCCCCGGCGCCGGGAGCCCGGCCACGTGACTGCTGCCGCACCGCTTCTGCGGCCTCGGTGAGGTCGCGGCTGTGCTCGGGCTCGTCGATGAGCCCCCGCGGCCGGACCACCGCTCGGTAGCACCTCGTCACGTAGGGGAGGAGCAGCCCGTCGGGGCCCCGGTCGTACTCGTCGAACAGCTCGTCCACCTTGCGCAGCAGACGTTCGCGCGCCATCGGGTCCAGCACCGCGACGTTGGAGCGGGAGGCGACGAGGTCGCGCAGCTCGGCCTTGCGCAGCGGCTGCCAGTGCCGGAACGTCTCGTGCTCGACGTAGCCGAAGTGACCGGAGCTGACCAAGGTGTCAGTGGGATCCTCCTCCGGGCCGCTGCCTCCCACGATCTGGCCCAGCCGGCGTACCCACGGGACCCGCTCGTCGCGCACGTTCCACACCAGGGCGATCCGGCCCTCGGGCTTGAGCACGCGGGCCGCCTCCCGGAGGGCGGACGGGGCGTCGAACCAGTGGAACGCCTGCGCTGCGACCACCACGTCCACGCTGCGGGTCGCCGCCGGGATCTGCTCGGCGGGCGCGGTGGCGACGCGGGCGTCGGAGTGGCGGAGCTGGAGGTGGGCCAGCATCTCGTCGAGCGGGTCGGTGGCCAGGACGTCGTGGCCCTGGGCGAGAAGCAGGTCGGTCAGCTTCCCGGTGCCGGCGCCGAGCTCGACGACGGTGGAGCTGCGTCGCCCCACCAGCCACTCGACGGCCTCGCGGGGATAGGAGGGGCGGGCATGGTCGTAGGCGTCTGCGACCGAGCCGAAGGAGAGCGCGCGCGGGATGGGGTCCATGATCGGGCCCAATCTACCTCTGCCGGTAGCCTTGCTGGCTGTGCCCGCTCCCCTCGACACCGACCCGTTGCAGGCACTGTCGAGGCTCGAAGGGGTCGGGTCGGCGATGGCGGCGACCCGGGACGGGATCGATGCGCTGCTGCGGGACCGAGGGCTGCGCCGAACCGCTCCCGAGCTGACTGGTGAGTCGTTGCTGACCGGTGCGCACGCCAGTGCCGTGCTGGCAGGGTCCGCCTGCACGGTGGAGCAGGTCAGGGCCGGGGACGTCGACCCTCCGGCGCGCGCGAGCGTGCGGGTCTCCACCGGTCTGCTCTCGCTGGTCCCGGTGCTCGCGCACTCCCCACAGCGGGCAGTGGCCCGACTGCACACGTTGGCGGCCAAGGGCGACCTCGAGGACGCCGACCTCGGCCGGCCCCGCCCCGGCGTGGACACCGGCCGGCTGACCGCGCTCGCCGGGCTGCTCACCCGCCGGTCCGAGGCGCCGGCGCTGGTGCTGGCCGCGGTCGTCCACGCCGAGCTGGCGACGCTGGCCCCCTTCGGCTCGCACAACGACATCGTCGCGCGGGCCGCGGAGCGCCTGGTGCTGGTCGCCCGTGGAGTCGACCCGACGTCCTTGACCGTGCCCGAGGCGGGCCACCTGGCGCTGCGACCGGAGTACGAGTCCAACCTCACCGCGTACGCCGAGGGAGGGCAGCGGGGGGTCCAAGCGTGGCTGCTCTACTGCGCCGAGGCCTACGCCGCCGGTGCCGAGGCGAGTCCGCTGCGCTCGGCCTGACCACTGCGCACGGGTCCGGACGAGGCGAGCGGCACCTCGCTGTGGCGAGGTGCCGCTGCTGACACCGCGGTCCCGGCTACCAGGCGTGCTCCTGTTGTTGTCGCCTGGGGATGAACCCCTGGGTCGACTCCCTCAAGAAGGGCGGTCACCGCGTGGGTACCCGACCTCGGTGCTGGCTTCTCACGTGCCGTTCTACCTGTAGTTGTACGCCGCTCGGGCCGGTCCGGCAAGGGGGGTCTCGACCGGGGTTGACGGGGTCCTGACGAGGGGCTAGGCCCGACCCAGGAGACCGGCCAGGTCGCCCCGCTTGCGGAGGTTGAGGTAGATCGCGCCACCCACGACGGCGGCGGTTCCGAGACCCAGGGCCGCCATCGTCGAGCGTCCACTGGGGAGCTTCATCCGCGACCCCAGGGCGACCGGCCGGCTGAACTCCAGGACCGGCCAGCCGCGCTGGGCCGCGATCCGTCGCAGCTCCTTGTCCGGGTTCACCGCGTGCGGGTGGCCGACCACCTCGAGCATCGCCACGTCGGTGACCGAGTCGGAGTAGGCGTAGCTGCGGGGGAGGTCGTACCCGCGCCGCTTGGCGAGCCGTTCAATCGCGCTCGCCTTGTTCTCGGCGTAGGCGTAGTACTCGACCTTGCCGGTGTAGCGACCGTGCTCGATCTCGAGCTCGCTGGCGATGACCGCGTCGGCCCCGAGCAGCCGGCCGATCGGCTCCACCATCTCCGACCCGGAGGCCGACACGATGATGACGTCGCGGCCCGCCAGATGGTGGTCCTCGATGAGGGTGACCGCCTCGTCGTACACCAGCGGATCGACGATGTTGTGCAACGTCTCGGCGACGATCTCGCGCACGCTGTCGACGGGCCAGCCGGTGACCATCTGGGAGAGGAAGGCACGCATCTTCTCCATCTGGTCGTGGTCGGCGCCACCGATCATGAACATGAACTGCGCGTAGGCGCTGCGCAGCACGAAGCGGCGGTTGATCAGGCCGCCGGCGTAGAACGACCTGCTGAAGGCGAGCGCGCTGCTCTTGGCGATGATGGTCTTGTCGAGGTCGAAGAACGCCGCCGGACGCCCCAGCCGTCGGGGGCGAGAGGCAACGCTGGTCGGCTCGGTCATGAGCCCAGTGTGCCAATCCCGCGGTTGGACGGCAGCGACTCGGTCACGGGCTTCCCGGTCGGGAAGCGTCCGCGGATCGGCTCGGAGTGGCGCGTTACCGGTGGCGGAGTGCAGCGGCTAGCATGGCGCCTGTTCTTCTCCAGCCCACCCGCTGGACTCGTTCGGGTCGATCCCCCCTCGACCTGGACGACATGGGCCCCTGGCTGTCCCCCCTCGCCAGGGGCCCATCCCATTCCTCGGGCCGGATCTGGCTCCCATGTCCGGTAACCCCCCGGTGATCCACCGACGGCTACGGGCACGCCGGTCCGGTCGCCGTCGGTGGCCATCGTGCCGGGCATGAGCACACCGCCGTCGAGCCCTCCTGGAGAGGGCACCGTCCTGCTGGCCAGCCGTGACCCGGTGCTGCGGGCCGATGTCGCCCGGCTCGCGGCGGGGGCCGGGTGTGGGCTGCACCCGTGCGAGACCCTCGAGGAGGTGCGTCGCTGCTGGCCACTCGGCAGTGCCGTGGTCGTGGGTCGTGACCTGGTCGGCGAGCTGGCGATGTCGGGTCTGCCGCGACGGCCCGGAGTGCACGTCGTCGGCAGCGGCACCTTCGACGACAGCGTGCTGCGCGCCGCCCTGACGCTGGGCGCCGAGGCGGTGGTCGAGCTCCCCGCCGGAGCGCCGCAGCTGGCTGGGCTGCTGGGCGAGGTGTCCGAGCGGGACCACCCGCCCGGACACGTCGTCGGAGTCGTGGGCGGGTCCGGAGGGGTCGGCGCCTCCGTCCTGAGCGTCGCGGTGGCGACCGTGGCCTCGACCAGCCAACGCTGCGTGGTGGTGGACCTCGACCCCGACGGGGCGGGCCTGCAGCTTCTGGCCGGCCTCGGCGACGACGCGGCCGGTGACGGTGGCCGAGTCCTGGGGCCGGCTGCGCCAGGGTGGGACGCACTGGCGTCCGGGTCCGGCCGGCTCAATGCCCGCGCTCTGCGGGAGTCGCTGTCCGGGCAGGCAGGGAACGGTGGTTCGGGGTGCGCGGTCCTGGGGTGGGCCTCCGGGTCCTCACGGCTCCTCCCGTCAGCGCCGGTGGTGGCCGAGACCCTGGCAGCGGCGCGCCGCGGCCACGACTGGGTGGTGGTCGACGCCGGCACGCCGGCTGCGACCACCGGCTGCGACGCGGTCATCCTCGTGGTGGCGGGAACCGTGCCGGGGGTGGCGGCGGCCCGGCGGCGACTTGCGGACCTGCCGGGTGGGGTCCCCGTGGGACTCGCGGTGCGGTCGGCGCGACAGGACCGATGGGGACGCGACGTCGCTCGCGCGCTGGCGCTGCCGCTGTGGAGTGTCGTCCCCCACCAGCGGGGGCTGGACGACCACCTGTCGGCCGGCCTGGGGCCGGTCCGTCGACGGCGGGCGCCGCTGGCGCGGTCGGCGACCCAGATCCTCGCAGCGATCGGCCGTGGCTCGTGACCGGCGTCCTTCCCGACCGGGTCCTTGTCGAACGCGTGCGGGAGCGGCTTGCCCGTGACACCGACGGCTCCGACGCGCTCGCGCCACACCGGGTGGCCCGTGCCCTGCGGGAGGAGGGGAACCCGGTCGGCGACGCGACCGTGCTGGCTGTGCTGGATGCCTTGCGGCGCGAGGCCGTGGGAGCCGGCCCGTTGGAGGACCTGCTGCGGGCCGAGGGTGTCACCGACGTCCTGGTCAACGGGCCCGAGGCGGTCTACGTCGATCGCGGAGCAGGGCTGGAGCTCACCAGCGTCAGCTTCGAGGACGACGCCTCGGTGCGACGCCTGGCGCAGCGGCTGGCGGCCCGGGTGGGTCGGCGTCTGGACGACGCCACGCCGTACGCCGACGTGCGCCTGGCCGACGGCACCCGGTTCCACGCCGTGCTCTCGCCGTTGGCCCGTCCTGGCACCGTGATCTCGCTACGGGTGCCGCACCGGCGGGCCTTCACCTTGGACCAGCTGGTCTCCGCGGGATCCCTGCCGCAGGACGGCGCCGACCTGCTCCAGCAGGTCGTCGACGCCAGGCTGGCCTTCCTGGTCAGCGGGGGCACCGGGTCGGGCAAGACGACTCTGCTGGCGGCGTTGCTGTCGACCGTGGGGGCCGACGAGCGCCTCGTCCTCGTCGAGGACACCTCGGAGCTCCGGCCGGCTCACCCTCATGTCGTGGGGTTGGAGTCTCGTCCGGCCAATGTCGAGGGGGTGGGAGAGGTCGGGATGCGCTCGCTGGTGCGTCAGGCGCTGCGCATGAGACCCGACCGTCTCGTGGTCGGCGAGGTGCGGGGCGGGGAGGTCACCGACCTGTTGGCGGCCCTCAACACCGGCCACCGCGGTGGCTGCGGCACCCTGCACGCCAACTCGGCTGCGGACGTGGTCAGTCGGGTCGAGGGCCTCTGCCTGGCTGCGGGGCTGGCCTCCCCGGCGATGCACGCCCAGCTGGCTGCGGGTGTCGACGTCGTCGTCCACTGCACCCGCGACCGCGACGGGTTGCGCCGGGTCGAGGAGGTGGCCGTGCTGGAGCGCCGAGAGGCGGTCTGCGTCGCTTCGACGGCCGTGCACTTCACCGGCGGCCGCAGCCGCGAGGGCCCTGGGGCCGAGCAGCTGGCAGACCTGCTGCAGCGGACGGTCCGGTGACCCCGGCGGTCAGCGCAGCCCTGGCGGCGTCGGCCGCCGCCTTGGCGTGGTGGCGCCCGAGCGCCGTCAGGCATCGTGAGGGTCGACGGGCCCCCGGACCCCTGGCCGGGCAGGCTCCACCCTCGGTGGCGGTCGCCGTCGCGGCGACGGCCGGGCTCGTGGTGGGTGCGCCACTGCTGCTGCTGCCGACGGTGGCGGTCGTCTCCTGGGCGGCAGTGTCGCTGGCAGGTCGTGCGAGGCAGGAGAGGCACGCTGCCCGACGCAGGGAACGCGTGATCGAGGCCGGTGAGGCGATGCTGGGCGAGCTGCGTGCCGGCTGCCCTCCCCTCGAGGCGCTGCACCGGTCGGCGCTGGTCTGGGACGAGCTCGCTCCGGTGGCAGCGTCAGCCCGCCTCGGTGGTGACGTCCCGTCAGCGCTGCGCCGCCTCGGGGAGGCCCCCGGCGCGCGAGCCCTCACCCGGGTCGCCGGCGCCTGGCAGCTCTGCCACTCCACCGGCTCCGGACTCGCGACGGCTCTGGAGCAGGTGCTGGCGACGGTGCGTGCGGACCATGAGGTGAGCCTCGCCATCGGCTCTGAGCTCTCCTCGGCGCGCGCCACAGCGCGCCTGCTGGCGGTGCTTCCCGCCCTGGTCCTCGCGGCAGCCCAAGGCATCGGCGCGGACCCCGTCGGCTTCCTGCTGTCGTCGACCCCGGGGTTGCTCTGCCTGTTCGGTGGGGTCGGTCTTGCGCTGGCCGGGGTGCTGTGGATCGAGCGGATCGCCGACGAGGCCAGGGGCGAGGGGGCGTGAGTGCGTTCGTCGCGGCCGCGGCGGCCGCCCTGGCCGTGCACCTGGCGTCCTCCCGATGCGCTCCGGCTCCCGGGTCATCCCCAGGGTGCGAGCCGGCCGACAGGGGCCCACGCCCGACCGACGACAGACGACTGCCGTGCTGGTCGGGCTGGCGGCCGGCGTCACGGTGCTGCTGCTGGCCCCTGGCGTGCTGGCGTGGGGCTCGGTGCCGGCCGGCGTGCTCGTCTGGCGTCGTACCGCGCGCCTGGAGGCAGGCGCAGCCCGGCGTCGTCGCGAGGCCATGGAGCGCGACCTGCCCCACGTGGTCGACCTGCTCGCGGCGCAGGTGGCGACCGGCGCGTCCCCTGACCGTGCCCTCGCCGCGGTGTGCGACGTCCTGCCGGACGGCACGTCGGCCGAGCTGCGTCCCTGGGTGGGTCGGTTGCTGCTGGGAGGTGACCCGGTTGCGGTGTGGTCCGACCTGACCCGGCACCCCCAGCTGGGTCGGCTCGGCAGCGCGCTGCACCGCGCCTCGGTCAGCGGCGCTCCGGTGGCCGACGCCCTGCGCCGGTTGTCCGAGGACCTGCGGACGAGGCAGCGCGCCGAGGTGCATCGAAAACTGCGCCAGGTCGAGGTGCGCGCCGCGGCGCCGCTCGGTGCCTGCCTGCTGCCCGCGTTCGTCCTGGTCGGGATCGTGCCCCTCGTGGCCGGCGCTGCCACGAACCTGGCGTGGGGGTGAGCGCGCCCGAAGTCGTGCCGAGTACGGGCGATTCCGGAGTTGTCCCCGATCCGCGATCGGCACGTCGCGGCGAGCCCGCGCCGCGACGAGAGTCCAGGCGTCAACCAACCAGCCGGGCACCCGCTCGGCAGACCCCAGGAGGTACGCCATGACCAGCACCGACCGGATCGAGCCACCCGAGAGCCGTCAGACCCGAGTCGCGCGGCACGACACGGCCCGTCGTGCGCACGACGAGACGGGCGCGGCGAGCGCCGAGTACGCGGTGGTCACCGCGGCGGGCGTCGGGATCGGGGCCATCCTCATCAAGCTGCTCACCAGCGACTTCGGGCAGGAGCTGCTCAAGATGCTGCTGGAGTCCTTCCTCCGCATGGTGGGCGTCTCCTGATGAGCGGGGACGCGGAGGTGCGCGGAGGCATGCGGGCCTCCGCGTCCCGGTCCCGCGGCCAGCGCGGGGCGGTGACGGCCGAGGCCATGGTCGTCCTGCCCGTGCTCGTGGCGGTCTGTCTCGGCCTCGTCTGGCTCCTCGGGCTCGCCGTGGCGCAGGTCCGTGTCGTCGACGGCGCTCGGGAGGCCGCCAGAGCCGCTGCCCGGGGAGAGCAGGAGTCGCAGGCTCGCGCAGCCGCGGTCCGTGTCGCGCCCGGCGGCGCCTCGGTCCGGCTGCGTCGCGGAGGGGGCATGGTCACCGCGGTGGTCTCGGCCGAGGTGTCGGGGCCCGGCGGCCTCTTCCGGATGCTGCCGGGGGTGACCGTGAGCTCCACGGCGGTGGCAGCCGAGGAACCCGGATGACCCGGACCCGGAGCCGGAGCCGGGGAGCTCCGTCGAGGAAGGGCGAGCGAGGTGCCGCGACCAGCGCCGCTGTGGTGGTGCTGGCAGTGCTTCTCCTCCTCACGTCCGCCCTCGTGGCGGGGGCAGGGGTCCTGGTATCGCAGCGCCGCGCGGCTGCTGTCGCCGACCTGGCAGCGCTCGCCGGGGCGGTTGCCGTGCAGCGCGGGGACGACCCGTGTGCCGCGACCGAGGAGCTGGTGGCTCGCTCTCGCGCAGCCCTCGCCCACTGCGCCGTGGTCGGCGAGGACGTCCGCGTCGTGGTGCGCGTCGAGCTGGGCGACGTCGCCGGCCTGCCGCTCAGGGTCTCGGCGCGGGGGCGGGCCGGTCCTCGCCGTGGTTGAGGGGCGCGTCGTGCAGCAGGGCACGCAGCAGGACCGTGGCCGCCGACTTGTCCAACGGCTTGTTGCCGTTGCCGCACTTCGGGCTCTGCACGCACGACGGGCAGCCGTGCTCGCACTCGCACGACTCGATCGTCTGGAGGGTCGCGCCGAGCCAGCGCCGGGCGAGGTGGAAGCCCCGTTCGGCGAAACCCGCGCCCCCTTGCTGCCCGTCGTAGACGAAGACCGTGAGCTGGCCGGTGGCAGGGTGCCGCGCCGTGGAGACGCCGCCGATGTCCCACCGGTCGCAGGAGGCGATGAGGGGCAGGAGCCCGATGGCGCAGTGCTCGGCGGCGTGGGCAGCCCCGGGCAGCTCCTGCTCCTCGAGGCCGGCGGACCGCCACACGTCGTCGGGCACGCTCCACCACACCGCCTGGGTGACCAGCTCCTGCGGGGGGAGGTCGAGGGCCATCTCGCCCAGCACGGCGCCGTCCCGCAGCCGTCTCATCAGGTAGCCCACGACATGGCGCCTCACCTGCACGTCGCCGAACGACAGCGAGCAGTCACCCCACTGCTCCCGGTGAGCGGTGGCGTGGACCTCGATCTGGGTCACCTCCCGGGCATGGGTGGAGTAGCCCGGATCCTCGGCCTGCACGTGCGCGACCGAGCCGTCGAGGTCCAGCTCGTCCACCAGGTAGCTGACGCCCTGCACCAGGTGCACGGCCCCGGCGTGGACCGCGGCCGGCGCCGACGCCGCGTCGACGGTTCCGACGACCCGTCCGGAGCCCGACTCGCACAGCTGCACCGGGGACCCCCCGCTCGAACGGAGGTCGGCGAGGTCGGAGGCCCGGCCGATGCCGGTGTAGAACCACCCCGCTGTCCGCCGTCGCAGCATGCCGGCCTCGGTCAGGGCGAGGACGGCCGCGCCGCCGGTGTCGCCCAGCAGCCTGAGGTCGGGCTCGGTCAACGGAAGCTCGGCGGCGGCCGCGCACAGGTGGGGTCCGAGCACGTAGGGGTTCGACGGGTCGAACGTCGTCGCCTCGACCTCGCCGTCGATGAGGACCTCCGGGTGGTGGACCAGGTAGGTGTCGAGCGGGTCGTCGCGCGCCACCAGCACCGCGAGCGCCTCAGCGCCACGTCGCCCGCTCCGGCCCACCTGCTGCCACAACGAGGCACGCGTCCCAGGGAAGCCCGCGAGCACGACCGCGTCCATGCCGGAGACGTCGATGCCCAGCTCGAGGGCGTTGGTGGCTGCCATGCCGAGGACCCGGCCCTCCCGGAGGTCGCGTTCCAGCGCCCGTCGGTCCTCCGGGAGGTAGCCCCCGCGGTAGGCGGCGACGCGGCCGGCGAGGTCGGGGCGCTGGCGCGCTACGCGGATTCCGGCTTCGAGCGACATGACCTCGGCAGCACGGCGCGAGCGGACGAAGGCAAGGGTCTGGACGTCGTGGCTGACCAGGTCGGTGAGCAGGTCCGAGGCTTCGGCCAGGGCGGACCTGCGCACGGGGGCGCCCTGCTCCCCGGTGCCTTCGACCAGCGGGGGCTCCCAGAGCGCCAGCGTGAGGGCTCCTCGGGCCGAGCTGTCCTCGGTGACCGCTTCGACTTCGGCCCCCACGAGCCTTCCCGCGGACAGCGATGCCTCGGCCACCGTCGCCGAGGCGAGCACGAACGTCGGGGAGGCCCCGTAGCGGGCGCAGATCCGCCGGAGCCGCCGCAGCACGAGCGCGACGTGAGCGCCGAACACCCCGCGGTAGTGATGGCACTCGTCGACCACGACGTACTCCAGGGCGGAGAGGAAGCGTGCCCAGCGGTGGTGGCCCGGAAGCATCGAGTGGTGCAGGGCATCGGGGTTGGTGAGGACGTACTCGGCGTGGTCTCGCGCCCAGTCCCGCTGCTCCGGTGAGCTGTCGCCGTCCACGGTGCACGCCGCGAGCCCCGGCACCTGGAAGGACGACAGCGCGGCCAGCTGGTCCTGCGCCAGGGCCTTGGTGGGGGAGAGGTACAGGACCGTGGCGCCGCGACGCCGCCCCCGACGTCGATCCAGCACCGCGTTGAGGGCGGGCAGCTGGAACGCCAGGGACTTGCCCGAGGCGGTCCCTGTCGCCACCACCACGTGCCGGCCCGCCCGGGCGAGCTCGGCCACGTCGACCTGGTGCTGCCAAGGCCGCGCGATGCCGCGTCGCCCGTAGGCGTGCAGGAGGTCCGGGTGGACCCACGTCGGCCATGCGACCGTTCGGCCTGGTCGGGCGGGGAGTTTCCTGACGTGGGTGACGCGTGCCGCCCGCTCCGGGTGCCGGAGGAGCAGGTCCAGCAGCTCCTCCGAGCGGGAGGTGGACGGAGTCACCACGCCAGTGTCGCAAGCATGGTTCAATGCACGTGCATGGGCCCACTTGAGCAGGGGCTGAGACCTGTGCCCTGCTCAGAACTTGGAGGAGCGCTTTCGTGGACTTGTCTCTGGAGTCTCGGCAGGAGAACGAGCACACCGTCCTCGAGGTGGGTGGTGAGATCGACGTCTACACCGCTCCGAAGCTGCGTGAGCGCATCACCGAGCTGGTCGACGAGGGCAACCTCGAGATCGTCATCGACCTGGAGCAGGTCGAGTTCATGGACTCCACCGGCCTGGGCGTCCTCGTCGGGGGGCTCAAGAAGATCCGTACCAAGGGCGGCTCGTTGTCGCTGGTGTGCACCCAGGAGCGCCTGCTGAAGATCTTCCGCATCACCGGGCTGGGCAAGGTGTTCGCGATCCACTCCTCGCAGTCCGAGGCCCTGGGCTCCCCCGGCGCGCCGGCCGTCTGACCACGGCCCCCGGATCCAGTCCGACATGACGACCTCGCTGCAACCTCCTCGCGCCGGACAGGACGAGGTGGTCCTCCAGATCGCGCCCGACCCGGCGCTGGTCCGCACGGTGCGGCTGGTGGCCGCCGCTTTCGCGCGTCGTCACGGCATGAACGAGGACGTCGTCGAAGAGGTCCGGCTCGCCGTGGGCGAGGCGTGTGCGGTCATGGTCGGAACGGAGGCCGACCAGTCGGGCCCGCTCCAGGGGCACCTCGAAGTGCGGCTGGCCCGCGACGAAGCGCTGCACGTGGAGGTCAGCGGCAGCACCGGCGTCCAGCAGCCGGGTCTCGCCGAGCTCGGCCTCGACCCGTGGTCGGTCCTGCGGGGGCTCTTCGAGGACGGCTCCGTCGAGGAGCACGGCAGCGACGCGACGGTTCGGCTGAGCTGGGTGAGCTGACCGCTCCGCGGTCCAGCCGGTGGGGACGAATTCGCCAGCAACTGTCTCGGTCCGTGTCCCGCCTCTGCCGCGGCGCGGTCGACACGTAGACTCCCCAACCGTTCGAGTGAGCCAGGTCACTGACCGCTCCCGCACCGACCCTCGAGCTGCCGGCCTCACCGCCGAGCCGCCCGGGGCCGGTTCGACTCATCGGAGGGCGAGAAGCCCGATTATGGAGGAAATGCATGTCCCCGGTCTCCCACAGCGCCTCAGGCGCTGAGGCCATGGACCTTTCCGGAGGCAACCTGTCCTTGGTCGCCGTCGTCGGTGTCATCGCGGTGATCGCGTTGGCCATGGCGATGGTGTTCAGGTCCCAGGTGCTTGCCGCCGGTGAAGGCACCAGCAACATGAAGACGATCGGCCAGGCCGTCCAAGAGGGCGCCGCCGCCTACCTTGGACGACAGTTCCGGACGCTCGGCGTGTTCGCCGTGGTGGCGTTCGCCGTGCTGTTCGTGCTGCCCGCGGACAGTACCGAGGTGCGGATCGGCCGCTCGATCTTCTTCCTGGTCGGCGCCGGCTTCTCGGCGGCCATCGGCTACCTCGGCATGTGGCTCGCGGTGCGCGCCAACGTGCGCGTCGCGGCTGCGGCTCAGAACGAGGGGCGTGACCCGGCGATGCGGATCGCCTTCCGCACCGGCGGCGTGGTCGGCATGGGGACGGTCGGGCTCGGCCTCCTCGGTGCTGCCAGCGTGGTGCTGATCTACGAGGGTGACGCTCCGGCCGTTCTCGAAGGTTTCGGCTTCGGTGCCGCACTCCTGGCGATGTTCATGCGTGTCGGTGGCGGCATCTTCACCAAGGCCGCCGACGTCGGCGCCGACCTGGTCGGCAAGGTCGAGCAGAACATCCCCGAGGACGACCCGCGCAACGCCGCGACCATCGCCGACAACGTCGGTGACAACGTGGGCGACTGCGCCGGCATGGCCGCCGACCTCTTCGAGTCCTACGCCGTGACCCTGGTCGCCGCACTCATCCTGGGCAAGGTCGCCTTCGGTGCCGAGGGCCTGGTCTTCCCGCTCATCGTCCCCGCGATCGGCGCGGTCACCGCGATCATCGGCATCTACCTGTGCCGTCCACGCGCCAGAGAGAGCGGCCTGACCACGATCAACCGTGCCTTCTACATCAGCGCCGGAATCTCCGCGGTCCTGTGCACCGTCGCGGCCTTCGTCTACCTCCCCACCGACAGCGCTGACCTGACCGGCCTGGAGGGCGGCGGCTCCGTCATCGAGCAGCTGATGCAGGTCGACGGCACCACCGACGTCAACCCGGCGCTGGTGGGCACGCTGGCGGTCATCATCGGCATCGTCCTGGCGGCGGTCATCCTCGCCCTGACCGGGTACTTCACCGGCACCGAGCACCGCCCGGTGCAGGACGTCGGCAAGACCTCGCTCACCGGTGCCGCAACGGTCATCCTGTCGGGGATCTCGGTGGGCCTGGAGTCCGCGGTCTACACCGCGGTGGTGATCGCCGCCGCCGTCTTCGGTGCCTTCCTGCTGGGAGGAGCCTCGGTGACCGTGTCGCTGTTCGCCGTGGCCCTGGCCGGCTGCGGCCTGCTGACCACCGTGGGCGTCATCGTCGCGATGGACACCTTCGGACCGGTCTCGGACAACGCCCAGGGCATCGCTGAGATGTCCGGTGACGTCGACGAGCACGGCGCCGCGATCCTCACCGAGCTCGACGCGGTGGGCAACACCACCAAGGCGATCACCAAGGGGATCGCGATCGCCACCGCGGTGCTCGCTGCGACGGCGCTCTTCGGTGCCTTCACCGATGCGGTCACCACCGCGTCCCTGGAGCTGGACAACCCGGGCGACCTGTCGGCGAACGAGACCCTCGGCCTGCTCGGCGTGCTCAACATCGCCGACCCCGCCAACCTGGTGGGGCTGCTGCTCGGCGCCGCGGTGGTGTTCCTCTTCTCCGGGCTCGCCATCAGCGCGGTCGGCCGCGCTGCCGGCGCGGTGGTCTTCGAGGTCCGGCGCCAGTTCCGCGAGATCCCCGGGATCATGGAGGGCACCGGCCGTCCGGAGTACGGCAAGGTGGTCGACATCTGCACCCGCGACTCGCTGCGGGAGCTGGCGACTCCGGGCCTGCTGGCCATCATGGCTCCGATCGCGGTCGGCTTCGGCCTCGGCCCGGGCCCGCTCGGGGCCTACCTTGCCGGCGCGATCGGCGCCGGCACCTTGATGGCGGTCTTCCTGGCCAACTCCGGCGGGGCGTGGGACAACGCCAAGAAGCTGGTCGAGGACGGGGTCCACGGGGGCAAGGGATCGCTGGCCCACGAGGCCACGATCATCGGCGACACCGTCGGTGACCCGTTCAAGGACACCGCCGGCCCGGCGATCAACCCGCTGCTGAAGGTGATGAACCTGGTGGCGCTGCTGATCGCCGCGGCGGTGGTGACCATGACCTACGGCGAGGACGCCAACACCGTGCTGCGATACGTGATCTCCCTCGGGGCGACCGCGATCATCGTGGGAGCGGTGTACGTGTCGAAGCGTCGTTCGGTGGTCATCGGGGACGACCCCACGCCCCAACCGCACGTGCACGACCCGGACGGTCACATCAACCGCATGAACTGAGCCGTCCCGTCCGCAGCCCCCGCAGACCCAGGTCTGCGGGGGCTGCGGCGTCCGGTGGGTAGCGTGCGAGGTATGGCCTCCGACCCCGACCTCGACCACCTGACCATCGGTCGACTCACCGAGAGAATGGGGCACGCGGAGTACACCGTCGACGGGGTTGCCGAGCGGCTGGGGGAGGTCGCGCAGGCGGCGCTCGGACGCAACGAGACCACTCCGGCCCGTCGTGCGACCCGGACCGGGGATGGGCTCGACACCCTGATCCGGCTGTGGCCGCTGGGGCTCCCGGTGCCGGTCGACCGGGTCGACCGGGCATTGCCCGGTCTGCTCGCGCCGTTGTGCGAGGGCGGGGTGCTGCGGCGCGACGGCAGCGACGTGCGGGCGCTGGTGGGCCTCAGTCCCTACGCCAACGACGAGCACGGGGGGTGGTGGCTGGCCAGCGACGTGGCTCCCGACCTGATCGTGAGCAACCCGCCCTTCGTGGTCTCGCCCGGGACGGTCCCGGCGATGGACTCCGGCCGGCTGGTCGACCGGGTGGCGCGGTGGACGGGTGCCTGCGACGCGTGGGTGGTGCAGCGCGAGGTCGCCGACCCGGCCCGCTACGTCGAGCTCTGGCTGCGCGACGCCGGGGTCGAGAGCGGCCCCGACTACGTCCGTCGGTACGACGCGTGGCTGGACTGGTTCGAGCAGCAGCGGATCACCGGTGTCGGCATGGGGTGGGTCGTGCTGCGTCGAGCCGGACGCCAGACCCCGGTGGTCCGGTTCGAGGACTGGCCGTACGAGGTGGAGCGGCCGTTGGGCCCGGAGGTCGCGGCGTGGACCGAGCGCTGCGACCGGCTGGCCGCCGCCACCGATGACGACCTGCTCGGCACGGCCTGGCGCCGCCGACCCGACGTGCGGCAGGAGACGTTGGGGGAACCCGGGGCCGAGGACCCCGAGGCGATCGTGCTGCGGCAGCAGCGGGGGCTGCGCCGTGCCCGCCGGCCGGATCGCGCGCGCCGTCGCCGAGCTGGTCGGCCAACCGGTGCCGGAGTCGGACACCGCCCGTCTGCTGCGTGAGCTGATCGATGACGGCTACCTCGTCTGATCTCCGGCCGCCGACCCGGGTCGCGGCCGGACAGCTTGACGAGTCGGGTTACGGTTCTCACCGGTCGCCGCTCGAGCCGGCACGGCGTCTGGGGATGCGGAGCTGACCGGAACGGCGAGGAAGAGGTAGGCGTGGCAGACGAAAGCGCCGGGCACAAGCTCGTGATCGTGGAGTCACCGGCGAAGGCGAGGACGATCGCCGGTTACCTCGGCGCGGGCTATGTCGTGGAGTCCTCGATCGGTCACGTCCGCGACCTGCCCCAGAACGCCTCCGACGTGCCCGCCAAGATCAAGGGCGAGTCCTGGGGGCGCCTCGGCGTCGACGTCGACAACGACTTCACCCCGTACTACGTGGTGAGCCGCGACAAGAAGCCGCACATGACCAAGCTGAAGGGCCTGCTCAAGGGGGCCAGTGAGCTCTACCTCGCCACGGACGAGGACCGCGAAGGCGAAGCCATCGCCTGGCACCTGCGCGAGGAGCTCAAGCCGAAGGTGCCGGTGCACCGGATGGTCTTCCACGAGATCACCAAGCCGGCGATCCAGGCGGCGGTTCAGAGCCCCCGCGACCTCGACCTCGACCTCGTGGAGGCGCAGGAGGCCCGCCGCATCCTCGACCGGCTGTACGGCTACGAGGTCTCCCCGGTGCTGTGGAAGAAGGTGATGCCGAAGCTCTCGGCCGGCCGGGTGCAGTCGGTCGCCACGCGACTGGTGGTCGACCGCGAGCGCGCCCGGATCGCCTTCCGTGCGGCGTCGTACTGGGACATCGAGGGCCAGTTCGACGCCGGAGAGAAGCACGACGACCGGTTGTTCCCCGGTCGGCTGCACTCCCTCGACGGCAGGCGCGTGGCCCGGGGGTCGGACTTCGACGCCCAGGGCCGGCTGAAGTCCGCCGACGTGGTCCACCTCGAGCGTTCCCGGACCGAGGGGCTGGTGTCAGCGCTGCGCAACACCGACCTTGACGTGCGCTCGGTGGAGTCCAAGCCCTACACCCGCAAGCCCTACGCGCCGTTCCGCACCACGACGCTGCAGCAGGAGGCCTCCCGCAAGCTCGGCATGAGTGCATCGGCTGCGATGTCGGTGGCCCAGCGGCTCTACGAGAACGGCTTCATCACCTACATGCGCACCGACTCGACCACGCTGTCGGAGTCGGCGGTGACCGCGGCGCGCGACCAGGTCCGCGAGCTGTACGGCGCGGAGTACCTCCCGGACAAGCCGCGGCTCTACACCTCCAAGGTCAAGAACGCCCAGGAGGCGCACGAGGCGATCCGGCCGGCCGGGGACCGCTTCCGCACCCCCGCCGAGACCGGGCTCGCAGGCCAGGAGTTCCGCGTCTACGAGCTGATCTGGATGCGGACCGTGGCCTCCCAGATGAAGGACGCCGTGGGGCAGTCGGTCTCGATCCGCCTCGGCGGGCTCGCCGACACCGGCGAGGACGTGGTGTTCGCCTCGTCCGGCCGCGTGATCACCTTCCACGGCTTCCTCAAGGCCTACGTCGAGGGCTCCGACGACCCCGACCAGCAGGCCGACGACTCCCAGGCCCGGCTCCCCGCGGTCGCGGAGGGTGACCTGGTCTCCGCCGCCAGCCTCACCGCGGCGGGTCACGAGACCAAGCCGCCGGCGCGCTACACCGAGGCCACGCTGGTCAAGGAGCTGGAGGAGCGCGAGATCGGCCGGCCCTCGACGTACGCCTCGATCATCGGCACCATCCTCAACCGCGGCTACGTCTACAAGAAGGGCACCGCCCTGGTACCCAGCTGGATCGCGTTCGCGGTGGTGCGGCTGCTCGAGGAGCACTTCGCCCGGCTGGTCTCCTACGAGTTCACCGCCACCATGGAGGACGTGCTCGACGAGATCGCCGGTGGCCGCAAGGACCGCGTCAGCGAGCTGGCCGAGTTCTACTTCGGCTCCGACAAGGTGCAGGGGCTGCACAAGCTGGTCACCGAGCTCGGGGACATCGACGCCCGCGAACTCTCGACCTTCCCCGTGGGCGACAAGGACTCCGGTGTCGTGCTCCGCGTGGGGCGCTACGGGCCCTACGTCGAGGACTCCGACGGAAACCGGGGCAACGTGCCGGAGGACCTCCCGCCCGACGAGCTGACCGTCGAGCGGGCCCGCGAGCTGGTCGCCGACCAGTCCGGGGGAGACCTGGAGCTCGGGGCTCACCCCGAGACGGGTCTGGCGATCGTGGCGAAGGCGGGTCGCTACGGGCCCTATGTCAGCGAGGTGCTGCCCGAGGATGCCCCCAAGAACCGGAAGCCGCGTACGGCGTCGTTGTTCAAGTCGATGTCGCTGGACACCCTCGGCCTCGAGGACGCGGTCCGTCTGCTGACCTTGCCACGGGTCGTCGGGGTGGACCCGGACTCGGGGGAGGAGATCACCGCGCAGAACGGAAGGTACGGCCCGTACCTGAAGAAGGGCACCGACTCCCGGTCGATCGACTCCGAGGAGCAGCTGTTCACCATGTCGCTCGAGGAGGCCCTCGCGATCTACCAGCAGCCCAAGCAGCGTGGCCGTCGCGCCGCCGACCCGGGCAAGGAGCTCGGCGAGGACCCCCTTCACGGGGGCAAGGTGCTGCTCAAGAACGGCCGCTTCGGCTTCTACGTGACCGACGGTGAGTACAACGCCACGCTGCGCCAGGGCGACGACCCCGAGACGATCACGTTGCAGCGCGCGGCCGAGCTGCTCGCCGACAAGCGGGCCAAGGGGCCGGCTCCGAGGAAGCGGACTGCGAAGAAGACTGCCAAGAAGTCGACGGCCAAGAAGTCGACGGCCAAGAAGACGACCGCGAAGCGGACGACCGCGAAGAAGACGGCCGCGAAGAAGCGGTGAGGCCTTCGGTGACCACACCGGCAGAAACACCGGCGGAGCCGACCTCCCCGCTGCGCCTGCCGTCCTTTCGGCGGCTCTGGCTGGGCCTGGCCTCGTCGAGCCTCGGCGACTGGCTCGGCCTGCTGGCGCTGACCGCGATGGCCAACCAGATGGTGGAGGGGTACGCGGCCAAGAACTTCGCCATCTCCGGCGTCCTGTTCCTGCGGGTGATGCCGGCGCTCGTGATCGGCCCGCTCGCCGGCTACGTGGCGGACCGGTTGGACCGTCGCACGGTGCTGGTGTGGGGTGACTACGCGCGCGGCCT
This sequence comes from uncultured Actinomycetota bacterium, assembly GCA_963801135.1. Lineage (GTDB taxonomy): Bacteria > Actinomycetota > Actinomycetes > Propionibacteriales > Nocardioidaceae > Marmoricola_A. The sequence continues at coordinate 195,558 of CAWDDN010000008.1, forward strand.
GCTGTTCCTCTCCATCCCCGTGGTCGGGGAGCTGTGGTGGGTCTTCGTCGTGACCGTGCTGGTCGAGGCGGTCAGCCTGGTCTGGGGGCCGGCCAAGGACGCCACCGTGCCCAACCTGGTGCCACCCCGCCTGCTCGAGAGCGCGAACGCCGTGAGCACCGCAGCGACGTACGGCTCGGCCGTGCCGGCGGCCGCGTTCTTCGCCGCGCTCACCTCGCTCGACCGGCTGGCGCCTGGGCTGCTCGGCTGGGCGGGCGGCGCCGTGGACGTGGCGCTGCTGCTCAACGGGGCGACGTTCATCGTCTCCGGACTGGTGATCGCCACGCTTCACGACATCCCGCGCGGGCCGGCCCACACCGACGGCGAGAGCAACGTGGTGCGGGTGATCCTGGAGGGCTGGAGCTACGTGGCCCGGACCAGGCTGGTGCGGGGACTGGTGGTCGGCATGATGGGCGCGTTCGCCGCCGGTGGTGTGGTGGTCGGCCTCGCGCGCACCTACGTCGCCGACCTCGGTGGTGGGGACGCCGGGTACGGCCTGTTGTTCGGGGCGGTGTTCACCGGCATGGGGCTGGGGATCTGGCGGGGCAGCGCGCTGCTCGGCCGGCTCGACCGCCGCGAGGTCTTCGGTGCGGCGTTGACCGGGTGCGGAGCGACGTTGGTCCCGCTCGCCCTGGTGCCCCACTTGGAGGTGGTTGCCGTGCTCGCGGTGGTCGTGGGGTTCCTCGCCGGCACCGCATGGATCAACGGCATGACCATGCTGGGCCTGGAGGTGCCCGACAACCTGCGTGGGCGGACGTTCGCCTTCGTCGGATCCGCGGTGCGGCTGGTGCTCGGCCTGGTGCTCGCGATCGCTCCGCTCGCCGCAGGCGCCATCGGTGGCCTGGGGACGTACTCCGGCGCGGCTGTCACCATCCTGGGTGCGGCCCTACTCCTGGTCGGCGTCGGTGTGGTGTCCTACCGTCTGATGCACAGTGACGAAGGGCGGACACCGTGACCCGTGCGACGCGTGGCGGTTGCTTCGTGGCGCTCGAGGGCGGGGAGGGCGCCGGCAAGTCCACGCAGACCTCCCGGTTGCGGGGGTGGCTCGAGGACGCGGGGTACGACGTGGTCCTCACCCACGAGCCGGGTGACACCGAGGTGGGGCGGCTGTTGCGCAGCATCGTGCTCGACCCGGCCACCGGTGAGATCTCCCCGCGCACCGAGACGCTGCTCTACGCCGCCGACAAGGCTGAGCACGTCGACCACGTGGTGCTGCCCGCGCTGGCGCAGGGGGCCGTCGTGGTCACCGACCGCTACGTCGACTCGACCATCGCCTACCAGGGCGGCGGGCGCGACCTGTCCCCGGAGGAGGTGGAGCGGGTCGCGCGCTGGGCGACCCACGACGTACGGCCTGACCTCACCGTGCTGCTGGACCTGGCCCCCGGTGACGGGTTGACGCGGTTCGAGGGGCGTGACCGGATCGAGGCCGAGTCCGTGGAGTTCCACGACCGGGTGCGCGCCACCTTCCTCCGGCTGGCCGCCGCGGACCCCGAGCACTACCTCGTCGTCGATGCGCGGCTCGCGCCGGACGACATCGAGGAGCGTATCCGGGCCCGGCTCCGCCCGTTGCTCGCCGACCTGCCTCGGCGCGACGTGCCGCAGGCGCGCCTGGGCGGTGCCCGTTGAGCGTCTGGGAGGGGTTGGTGGGTCAGCGCCGGGTGATCGAGGTGCTCGACCGGGCCGCCCGTGGCGAGGGCATGACGCATGCGTGGCTCATGACCGGTCCGCCGGGGTCCGGGCGGTCCAACGCGGCCATCGCGTTCGCCGCCGCCCTACAGTGCGACGACGCGGGGTGCGGCGCGTGCGAGGCGTGCCGCACGACGATCGCGGGCAGCCATCCCGACGTCATCGTGACCGCGACCGAGCGCAGCGTGCTGACCGTGGAGCACGCGCGTGAGCTGGTGCTGAAGTCGGCGCTGAAGCCGGTGCGCGGGCGCTGGCAGGTGATGATCGTCGAGGACGCCGACCGGCTCAACGACCAGGCCAACAACGCGCTGCTCAAGGCGATCGAGGAGCCGACCCCCCGCACCGTGTGGGTGTTGTGCGCCCCCCACGTGGACGACGTCCTCCCCACGATCCGGTCGCGCTCGCGTACGGTGCGGCTGGCAACCCCGTCGGTCGAGGACGTGAGTGACTTCCTGGTCCGTCGCCACCAGGTCGCCCCCGCCCTGGCGGCCCACGCCGCCCGGGCGAGCCAGGGTCATATCGGGCGGGCCCGGGCGCTGGCCACCGACGAGGAGGCGCGACGCCGCCGCCGGGAGGTGGTGACGCTGCCGGCGCGGCTCCGCAGTCTCGGTGACTGCATGGGGGCCGCCGCCGACATCGCCGACCTCGCGAAGCAGGACAGCGAGGCCGCCAACGAGCACTACCGGGAGCAGGGGATGACCGCGATCGACGCGGTCTACGGCGAGGACCGCAGAGCCAGGGCGAGCAGGTCCGGCAAGGCGGCGGTCAAGCACCTCGAGGACGAGGTGAAGGCACGCAAGAAGCGCGCGGTGAACGACACCGTCGACCGGGTCCTGATGGACCTCGTCGCGGTCTACCGCGACGTCATCATGCTTCAGCAGGGGGCAGCGCTGGCGCTGGTGAACGACGACATCCGTGGCGAGCTCGAGGAGTTCGCGCGACGAACCACCGCGGAGGACAACCTGAGACGGATCGACGCGATCTATGAGGCCAGGGAGCGGATGCTGGAGTTCAACACCCCGCCCCTGCTGGCGCTGGAGTCGTTGATGCTGTCGCTCGCGGTACGCCGGTGAGGGGCACCGGCCCGGCCGTGGCGCTGATGGCGGGCGCCGCCCTGCTGGCCGGTTGCTCCTCCGACGCCCCGACCCCGGCGCCGGTGGAGGCGGCCTCGTCCCCGACCACCTCGACGGCAAGCGGCGATCTGGCTCGCTACTACGAGCAGGACGTTGCGTGGGAGGACTGCCGCAGCAAGGCGTCCTGCGGCGAGGTCGAGGTGCCCCTCGACTACGACGAGCCTGACGGCGACACCATCGAGATCGCCGTCATCCGGGTCCCCGCCGGCAGCTCCCAGGACAAGGTGGGGGCGCTGCTGGTCAACCCCGGCGGGCCGGGCGTCTCCGGCGTCGAGTACGCCGCCAGCGCGTCGTTCTACTTCGGCGATCCGGTCACCGACCACTTCGACATCGTCGGGTTCGATCCGCGGGGCGTTGCCGCGAGCTCCCCGATCGACTGCCTCACCGACGACCAGCTCGACGAGTTCATCGGCGCCGACCCCGACCCTGACGACTCCTCGGAGGTGGCCGAGGCCGAGAGGCTGATGGAGCGGTTCGGACGGGGGTGCCTGGAGGCCAGCGGCGACATCGCCCGCCACGTCTCGACCGAGGAGGCGGCGCGTGACCTGGACATCATCCGGGAGGTGCTCGACCAGCCGAGGCTGAGCTACTTCGGCGCGTCGTACGGCACCTTCCTCGGGGCGACCTACGCCGACCTCTTCCCCCACAAGGTCGGCCGGATGGTGCTGGACGGCGCCGTCGACCCGACCGTCTCGTTCGAGGAGTTCAACCTCACCCAGGCGAAGTCCTTCGAGACCGCGATCCGTGCCTACGTCGCCCAGTGCGTCCAGTCCGGGGACTGTCCGTTGCAGGGGTCGGTGGACGACGGTGTGGCGCGGATCCAGGAGTTCCTGAGCGACGTGGACGCACAGCCGCTGCCTACCGGCACCGAGCGGGAGCTCACCCAGGGGCGGGCGGTGCTGGGGCTGTGGGCGCCGTTGTACAACCGGGACCTGTGGCCGCTGCTCGACGCGGCTCTCGCCGAAGCCTTCGCCGGCGACGGCGGGCGTCTGCTGGGGCTGTCCGATGCCTATGTCAACCGCGGGCCGGACGGGTTCAACGACAACTCGATCGAGGCGTTGTTCGCGGTGAACTGCCTCGACCGAGACGAGTGGATCGAGCCCGATCAGGTGCCGCAGGTGGAACGTCGGTTCGTGCAGGAGGCGCCGACGTTCGGCCGGGTGATGGCGTTCAGCATGACCTCCTGCGGCGACTGGGGCGTGCACAGCGGCAAGCAGCCTTCGGCGTTGCGAGCCGAGGGCTCCGACCCGATCCTCGTCGTCGGCACCAGCCGTGACCCGGCGACCCCGCTGGTGTGGGCGGAGGGGCTGGCCGAGCAGCTCGACAACGGGGTGCTGGTGCGCCGTGACGGCGACGGCCACACCGGCTACAACGCCGGCAACGAGTGCGTCGACGAGGTGGTCGAGTCCTACCTGGTGGCCGGCGAAGTGCCCGGCGGCACCATCGACTGCTAGCCGGGCGACGCGATTGCCGGGCGTGGTTCGCGGGCCCCTATACTCGTCAGCCGTGGTCGGCCCCTGCGGGCCGACTTCGCCGCCTTAGCTCAGTCGGCAGAGCGATTCACTCGTAATGAATAGGTCGTCGGTTCGATTCCGACAGGCGGCTCCATGCAGACGGTCTGACCTGCAGCAATGCATAGCTTCTCTGGAGGGAAGGGGGCTGCTCGTCTCGAGTTCCCGTGGAAAGTCCCGTGAAAGTCAATGACTTGGTTCGGCATCGACCCCGCGACCCTTCCGTCCCCAAGAGCGTTACAGCAGGCAGCGGACACCATGTCCGATCACTGTCTTGCGAACGGGTGAGCCGGTGTGAGGTAGGGAGCGGGCGCCGCTCGGTCAGCCACGTCGCGGTGTCGCGCTGGCAGTGAGGGGCGTCAGCGGTGACCACGACCCCGGACTGGACATGTGCTCACCGCTCACCGAGTCTGGGTCATGGTCGTGTACCTGCCCGTCGCGGCGGGCTTGGTGCCTCTGGGAATGGGGGCTGCCCTGATGGGCCATGAGGCAACTATTGGCTACTCCCCACGGTCGGTCAGTCGTCCGGTCAGGATCTGGGTACGGGGTTCGCCATCATCCGGAATTGCCGCGAGCACGGTATCGGTCTCGCAGTCGATGATCTGAGCGAGCAGCCCCATCTCGTCGTCGATCCATGAGACGAAGAACAGTCCATCACGAAGCTCGATCATCTCGACGTGCTCTCGCAGCTCACCACGGGGCACCTGGGAGATCCGCAGATGGCCGTCGAACGTGTTGGTGAATGACCAACCGTTGTCGTAGGTGTAGCTGATGGTCTTGCCGTCGAAGACGGAGATCGGATCTCGATTCGTCACTATTTGAGCCTACTCATGTCGTTCTAGATCGTGGGGCAGTGCTGGTCTTGGGGATCTCGGCTGGGTGGAGGCCGGCTCCGGTGACGAAGCTTCATGGCGTCGACGAAGTTCCCCCGAGTTCTTGTCGTCCACCTCGATCCCGGAGCCAAAGGCATCGAGGGGTGACGCGCTGCTGACCATCGAGCCGATCCTCAAGGACTACGGCGCCAAACGTTGAGCCTCACCGACTTCAACGACGCGCTGAGGACATGCGGATCCGTAGCCCAAGATCAGTGCATAGGTCGCGGAGCGGGCGCGAGAGGTAACCCCCGCTGTGAGCGCGGCCCGCGTGACCATGGCCACCCGGAGAGTGCCACAACGGGATCCCTGGGTTCTCGCCGTGGTCGCAACACCTAATCGATCCTGTGAGGGTGCTGATGACCGTGCGTGCCGAGAGGGACCGGACGCACCGCGCGGCCGTGTGAACTGTCAGACCACCTCGGCCCGCCGCCACCACCCCACCGTGGCGGCCGCACCCAGCGCTGCAACCAACGGCACCACCGTCAGCCACAGTGGAGCCACCGGGTCCATCCCGGCGTCGCTGCCCATGGCCCACACGGCGGCCACCGACCAGGGCCACCAGGTGCCGGCGCCGGCCACGATGGCGACCTGGGCGGCGACGACGAGCACCAACAGACCGCCAACGGCTGGCAGGTAGCCGCGACCGATGCTCGCGGGCAATGCGATGGGAAGCGCGAGGAGTCCGGAGAGGACCGCCAGCACCGCGAGCCGCCCGAGGAGCCGTCCCTCGTCCGCGTCGGGGAGCCCGAGGCCGGAGGCGATCCCGATCACGCAGGCGGCCGCGGCCGCAGTGATGCCCACCGCGATGGACCACGCCGCGAGGAGCACCAGCTTGGCTCGTGCAACGCAGGTGCGGGGGGTCGCGGAGGCGTAGAGCGAGACGACCGTGCGGTCGGCGTACTCTCGTCCGAAGCACCAGCCGACCACGATGCCGGAGCCGATCATGCCGGCGGTGGCGTAGATCTGGATCAGGCCGCTGAGGTAGCCGGACCAGCCGCCGCCCGGCAGCAGGAGTGAGGCTTTGGCGCTCATCGGGTCGGTGCCGCCGCTTTCGGCGGCGATCAGGAAACCCCTGGCGAGCACGGCTGGGACCAGGAGCAAGGCCACCGTCGCCACGACGACCACTCGGGAGCGGCGAAGCTTGAGCGTCTCGACGGCATGGGCCGCGCTCATCGGACCCTCGCCTCGCGCCGGGCCTCGTCGGCGGCGTGAACCATCGCGAAGAACGCCCGCTCCAGATCGACACCGTGCGGGTCCAGCTCGCCCACGATGGTGCCGGCATGGATGACGCTGACGCGGTCGGCGATCCGGGCCACCTCGTCCAGGTGGTGGCTGGAGACCAGCGCGGCCACCCCGGCGGCGGCGCGCGTCAGCAGCTGCTCGCGCAGCAGCAACACCCCGGCCGGGTCGAGCGCGTTGGTGGGCTCGTCCAGGAGGAGTAGCCGCGGGTCATGCACGAACGCGCTGCCCAAGCCGACGCGCTGCCGGTTGCCCTGCGAGAGCGCTGACGCGCGGCGGTCTGCCCACGCTCCGAGTTCGAGGTCGGACAGGGTGCGCTCAGCGCGGGCCCGGGCCGCGGAGGCGGGCACGCCATGCAGACGCGCCGCCGCCCACAGGTTCTCCCGGACCGTCAGCTCGGGGTAGACGAACGGGGTATCGATCAGGTGTCCCACGCGGCCCCACCCCACGTTGTCGAGGTGCGCCACCTCGACGCCGTGGATGCGGACCACCCCACCCTCGGGCCGGATCATCCCCAGAGCGGCACGCATCAGGGTCGACTTCCCGGCCCCGTTGAAGCCGACCAGCGCGTGCACCTCGCCAGAAGTGACGGTGAGGTCGACGCCGTGCAGCACGTCGGCGTCGTCGTAGCGGTGCGCGAGGCCACCGATCTGCAGCGCGCTCATCGACTCGCCGATCCCTCGAGCACGTCGAGTGCGGCGCCGAGCCGGCCCGACATCAGGCCGTGTTGGTCGCTGCGGCACCACTCGAGCAGAGCGACAGTGAGCGCGGCCAGCACCGCAGCCGAGGCGACGCGAGCCTCGAACGGACCGACACCGTCCGCGACCAAGACCTCAGCGATCGCCTCCTGAGTGGCCTCCGTCGCAGCGTACGTCCCGGCCCGGAGACCCGGGTGCCCCGCGGCAATCCTGACCCGCATCCGCACCTCCTCCTGCCCCGGCAGATCCACATGGGCAAGCGCGGCCCGCAGTCCCGCGCACGCGCGCGCCACAGGCGCGAGGCCGGCCGGTGCAGCGGCCACCGCAGCCGCGATGGCCGGATCGAAGCCGTCATCGAGAACGACCGCATCCTTGGTCGGAAAATGCCGGAAGAACGTCATGTGGCTGACTCCGGCCTCCCGCGCGATCTGCTCGACCGTGGTCGCGTCGTACCCCTGCTCGGAGAACAACCTGAGTGCGGCCGCCTGCAGCAGCGCACGGGTGCGCGCAGTCCTGCTGGGGGCCGCGACCGTCATCGCCAAATGTTAGTGGCTAACATTGAGTGGAACACCTACCAGTCTGTGGCGACCTCGCGGCAAGACACGGCTGCCCCGATAGCCGACCCCTGTGCTGCTTGCCTACAGGAAATGTCTCTGCTCAAAGCCTGTCATGGCAAGCACCCATGGTTCAGCCCGTCGGGTTTAGCAGGCTCGACCTGTCGGGTACGTGATTGATATGTCAATCCCTACCATCGCCCTGAATGACGGCAACCGGATCCCCCAGCTTGGCTTCGGGGTCTTCCAGATCCCGCCCGAGGGCACCGCCGAAGCGGTGACTCAGGCGCTGGAGATCGGGTACCGCCACATCGACACGGCGCAGATGTACCAGAACGAGAAGGGCGTCGGCGAGGCCATCGCCTCCTCCGGCATCGACCGCAGCGAGCTCTTCGTCACCTCCAAGCTCAACAACGGCTTCCACCGGCCCGACGACGCCCGACGCGCCTTCGACGGCACGATGTCCGCGCTGGGCCTGGACAAGATCGACCTGTTCCTCATCCACTGGCCGCTGCCGACGCTGTACGACGGCGGCTACGTGTCCACGTGGGAGACGCTGCTGGAGTTCGTCGAGGACGGCCGCGCAGCCTCCGTCGGAGTCTCGAACTTCCAGCCCGCCCACCTCGACCGGCTCGTTAAGGAGACCGGCACAGCCCCGGTGATCAACCAGATCGAGGTGCACCCCTACTTCGGCAACGAAGCGGCCCGCGAGGGCTCGCACCGCCACCACGTGGCCGTCGAGGCCTGGTCACCGATCGCCCAGGGTGACGTGCTCGACGACGGCACCATCACCACCATCGCCGAGGAGGTCGGGAAGGACCCGGCCCAGGTGACACTGCGCTGGCACGTGCAGCGTGGCGACATCGTGTTCCCCAAGTCGGTCACCCCGGCTCGCATGAAGGAGAACTTCGAGATCTTCGACTTCGAGCTCGACGGTCAGCAGATGAGCCGGATCGACGGTCTCGACAAGGGAGAGAGCGGTCGTCGGGGCCCGAACCCCGACACCTTCGACTACGTCCCGGACTGACGTCGCGGCACCACGTCCAAACGTCGCCGAGCGACCCACGCGCGAGACTTGGCGACGGCGAGGAGCACGCCATTCCGCGGGGTCACCTCGCACGTGCAGTCCGTGAGAGCTGTGAGAGAAGGCCCCCCGAGCCGGTAAGTCTCGGGGGGCTTCAGCACGCTCCCGCGGGGCTGTCGGATCGCTCGTGGCGTTCGCCAATCAGGACCGCGATGGCCGCGGCCGATCGCCCTACTACGCCATGCCGTACGGGTGATGGGGCGACTACTGCTCCGCGATCAACACCGAACCCGCCGCTGTCGGGTGATGCGCTCGGACGGGGCTTTCGACGGGCTGCTCATGACAGAGTGTGGCAGCGATGCGCATGGGGATCGCAGTCCACAGGTTCTGGTTCGTCGGCGCACGGGGACTTAGTGTGAAGTTATGAAGTCTCGCTCCTGGGCGGCGGGCGCCGCCGTCGCCGCTCTTGCCTTGGTCGTCCCCGCCGCCGTGGCAGGCGCGTCTGCATCGGCTGCGCCTCGCCGGTCCGTGCAGTACGACGCGCTCGGCGACTCGTATGCCTCCGGCTACGGTGTGCCGCCGTACGGGGACTGCGGCCGCTCCGAGACGGCGTACGCCGTACAGCTCGACGGCAGGATGAAGATCGCCCTGGACGACTTCGCAGCCTGTGCCGGCGCCACCACCTTCACGCTCGTCCTCGGCGGCCAGCTCGAGGCCCTGGACGGTGACACCGACCTGGTGACACTCAGCATCGGCGGGAACAACATCGGGTGGGGAACGGCGGTCGCCGCCTGCCTGGGCGGTGGCGACGCGCAGTGCGCCGGGGCCCTGGCCGCAACGAGGAGCCTGATCCAGGACCAGCTCCCGGGTCTGCTGGACTCGCTGTATGCGCAGGTGGCCGAGGCAGCGCCCGGGGCCCGCGTGGTCGTCACCGGCTACCCGCACCTGTTCTCGCCCAAGTTCGGGCCCTACTTCGGCGCCTCGACCGCCGAGCAGCAGGCCCTCAACGAGGGTGCCGACCAGCTCAACGCCGTCATCGCCGACGCGGCTGCCCACCACGGGTTCCAGTTCGTGGACGTCACCAGACGGTTCGACGGGCACGGCGTGAACGCCCCGGACCCGTGGATCCTCGGCCCCGGCCCCGGCAGCTTCCACCCCAACGCGAAGGGCTACCAGGCCTACACGGCGGCGGTCACCGCGGCGATCCAGCCCTCCCGGTTGCGGTAGCGCGCAGGTCAGCCACGACGATCCGCGGCGGCCATGACCAGCGTGCTGCTCAGCTCAAAGACACCCGCTCATCGGCTGCGAGTGCGCTTCGGTGGACAGGGCGCCCCGATGGCCGAAGGGGCTGCGGCATCCCGCCCCGATCGCAGCCGGGCGTACGCTGCAGCGGGTAGGCCATGCTTGGGCTTGCGGTGGCGGCTGCCGGCCTTACGAGGAGCTTGGTGCATGGGGAGCGGGAAGCGAGTGGGCCGAACTGCGGCCGTGGACTTCAATCGGTGGTGGAACGACCGGGATCGGATGCAGATCGAGGCGCTCCCGGACGGCAGGGTTGCGGCCCTCGTCTACAAGGACGAGGTCAGACACCGACGCAGCGAGATTGACGCCGCCATCGCAGCAATACCTGATCGACTCGACCACATGTACGAGGTGGCCTCGGGCTCCTGCCTCTGGGGGCGTGACGCCCTCGGCAAGCCCCTCTTCTGGATCCGTGCGGGAGCCATCGACGTTGCCGTCGACGGTGAAGACCTGACCGTCATCCACCTGTCTCGCGTCGCAGCATCAGGTGGGCACCGACACCGATCCGACGACGAGTATGAGACCTGCGCGATGGGTCACGTCCTCTCGAAGACCGGCGAGTGCGGCTACTGCGACTGACGAACGCTACCGCTGGGCGGAACGCGAAGGCGATCCGACACCATGTCCGATCGCTGTCTTGGGGGCGGGTGAGCCCGTGTGAGGTGACTACCTAGCTGGCTCAGGTGAGGTCCTGCGGGTCGAGGTGTGGGGGCCTTGGGGCGAGGCCGGCGAGGTACTCGCTGGAGTAGTCGATCTTGATGTCCATCCACATCGGCAGGTGATCTGACATCTGGTACGTGCGCCAGTAGGTCTTGAAGTAGGACTCCTTGCCGTCCTCGTCTCGAGGCTCGCCCTTTGAGTTGGTCTCGTAGGCCTCGCCCATGTCGGGGATGTACAGCTCGCGGTCCTCGATCCGGAAGACGCTCGTGTAGAAGTCGAAGACACCAGCGGGGCCGGCGGGTTGAAACTGGTTCGCCAACGGAAGGACTGCGATCTGGTCGTAGAACCGGTCCTTCTTGACGTTGCTGCCGGGCAGGGACTGGAGTGGTTCTGGCACGGTCCAGCCAGCGTCGGTCAACGCTGTCATGGTGGTGTCGGAGCGGTCGAAGATGTTGAAGTCGCCCAGCAGAACGAGGTTGGGCGAGGCGGAGTCGGGATCAGCCGCCCGCTGCGCGAGAAACGTCGCCAGCCCTTGGATCTCTCGGGTGCGATCCGGGTCGTCGGCCTTGCTCGCGCCGTACAGGATGTGGACGGTTGCCAGCTGCAGCGGGACCCATCCGGCTTGGAAGCCAGCTGTGAACGGGGTGCGGACTATCTGTTTGGCCGGGACGGTCTCGCCGTCCTCGTTCTTGACATCGGGCAGGACCAGTTCGCCAGCGAGTCCGGAGAAGCGGACTGCGCGACTGTCATAGATGAATGCCAGCCTCTCGTCGTTGCCTGGGTCACCCTCGGTGGTGTCGGTCACCAGGTAGCGCCACTGCCAGCCCAGGTGGCGCATCAAGGTCTTGAGCGCGTCCAGGCTGCGACGGACCTCCTGCACCGCGACGAGGTCGAAGCGCGAGATGATCTCGGCGAGGTAGTAGTACGCGTCGGGAACTCGTTCACTGTAGGCGGGGGAGTCGAACTCGCGGATGTTCCATGTCGCCAACCGTAACGTCTTGTCGAGCGAGCGAGGCGGGATCTGTGCGTCCAGCTGCTCACGCAGCCGCTGCAGGCCGTCCATCACCCGCTGACCGTTCGGCGCGTCACGCAGGTAGAAGTAGTTCGGCATTGGTCGAGCGCGCCTCCCTCAAGTCGCGGACTCCCAGTTTCCGCGTGCCCGATGAGGCAGACAACCTCCTCGCCGGTGGAGCACTCTGCCCGGGTAGCGGTGACTACTCCCAGCGGTTCGCGTCAATCCTCATCGTCTTCCTGCCCCGGACTCACCCTCGTGTTCGTGTGCGCCAACAACGCCAGCATGAGAGCGCCTGCAGGAGTCACTCCTGACCGATTAGGAACGGTGTGGGCTGACAGGTACGGTTTGTGCCGGAAACTACAACCCGAAGGGGGAACATCAGTGCGCAAGTACGCCATCGCGGCCTCTGTCGTCGCGATCAGCACCATTGGCCTCGCGGCACCAGCTCAGGCCGCTCCCGACGAGCCGCGCGACAACGTCGGTTACTGCGTGAGCGACGTCTTCTACGGAAACCAGCCCAACCGAGATGCAGAGGGCAACGTCGTGCCCAGTCAGTCGCCTGGCCCCAAGAAGACCGAGGCGGACGGAACTGTCGTCGACGGCAACAGCATCGGTGACTACCACTCGGGACGCGCGACTGGCGCGCGGGTCAACATCCCCCAGGCCTGCCGCCTCTTCGGGTAACTCGGCAGGTGCACAGTCGTGCCGGGTTTCCTCGCAACGAGAAGCCCGGCACTGCTCTTTGGAAGATGTGACGCTGCTTCGCCGCCCAGGCCTTCAACACGCCGGCGGCCATTGACACCTCGCACCACCCCCGCTGGTCGGCTTTCAGCCTGTGTCCTGTACGTGGCTGCTCTCGAGGGCGTCGGCCCTGGCCGCCATGGCACCTGCGGGAGGTCAGCCCGCCGCGCTCCGCCCCTCGGCCAGGCGCTGTACGGCGTCCTCTGCCGGGACCGGCCCGTCGGTCAGCTCCACCACCGCGCGGCTGAGCCCAGGTTCGGCGAGTGCGGCGGCGATGAAGGCGGCCACGTTGTCGCGGCTCACGTCGCCGTACTCCAGCGCCGGGCCGGCGCTCACGGAGCCCTGGGCAGGCTCGTCGGTGAGGGTCCCGGGGCGCACGATGATGTAGTCGAGATCGGTCTGGGTGAGATGGACGTCGGCTGACTTCTTCACGCGCATGTAGTGCTCGAAGCCCTCGCTGGGCTCGAGGTCTCGCCCGGCGTCGGGGAAGACGGAGACCAGCACGAACTGGCGGGCGCCTGCTTGCTCTGCTGCCGCGGCGGCCTTCTCCAGCCCCTTCCCGTCGATGAGGGTGGTCTGGTCGGCGCCGGTGCCGTGCGCGCCTGCCGAGAAGACCACGGCGTCGTGACCCTGCATCCGGTCGGCCAACGCGTCGACGCCGTCCTCGATGAGGTCGCCGGACACCGGAGTCGCCCCGGAGTCGCGGATCACCTCGGCCTGCTCCGGCTTGCGGTGCATGCCCGTGACCTCGTCGCCGCGCTCGGCGAGCAGCGTGGACAGGCGTCGTCCGATGCCGCCTGCGGCACCGATCTGGAAGACCTTCATGTCATGACCTCTCGTGGGCGTTCGCGGTTGGCCCCCGTGCACGTCCTACCCCGAGCAGCAACGGACAACCACGGCGCCGCGGACTGCGTGGCGTGGAGCCGGGAGAATCGGCGGCATGGAGGTGCTCCCCGACATCGTCGGACCCGAGCCGCTGGTCGTCTTCTGCGGGCTGGCCGGCGCGGAGAGCACGAAGGTGCGCGACCACTACGACGACTCCCCGGGCAACAACTTCTGGACGATGCTGTACCGCTCCGGGCTGACCCCGAGGCAGCTGCGGCCCGAGCAGGACGCAAGCATCGTCGAGCACGGTCTCGGTCTCACCGACCTCGTCGGCTGGTGGGACCCACGCGCCCTGGGACACCGCAAGCCAGGGCTCGGACCCGCACCCTGGGGGATCGGACTCAGCGAGGTCTTCGTGCTGCCGGGCACGAGCGGAGCCAACCAGCGGCACGACTACGACGGACGGGCGGACCGGCTGTCGTGGTGGCGCGACCTGGCTTCCCTGGTGGGTCGAGTGGCCTGAGGGCGCGATGGGCATGGGCACCGAGAACTGTCGGTGGGTGCCGACAGGATCGTCCTATGGCGCAGACGACCTCACCGCTGACCACCGAGGAGCTGCGCGCGATGCTGCCGGACCTCGGGCGGCTGGGCACCGAGGTTCCCGACGCTGAGCTGGTGGACCGGATCCGGCTGCTGGAGGAGCTGAAGTCGGCAGCAGCCGCGGCCCAGGCACGGGCGGCCGCTGCGTTCGCGACGGCGCAGGAGCAGGCGCAGCGTCGCGCAGCGGTGCCGGAGCGCAAGGTCGGCCAGGGCGTGGCCGCGCAGGTCGGCTTGGCCAAGCGCGAGTCGCCGGCCCGTGCGCGCAGGTACGTCGGCTGGTCGCGGGTCTTGACCCGGGAGCTGCCCCACACGTTCGGGGCGTTGGCGGCCGGACGGATCACCGAGTGGCGTGCGCAGATCGTGGCGCGGGAGACCATCTGGCTCACTGCGGAGGACCGGCTGCGGGTGGACGCCGAGATCTCGACCGAGCTGGAGGGCTGGGGGGACCGGCGCGTGGAGGCCGAGGTGAAGAAGGCCGCCTACCGGCTTGACCCGAAGGGCTACCTGGAGCGCTCGGCTGGCAAGGCGGAGGACCGCACGGTGACCGTGCGCCCGGCGCCGGAGACGATGTCGTACCTGACCGGCCACCTGCCGGTGGCGCAGGGTGTGGCGGCCTATGCCGCGTTGAAGGCTGAGGCCGACTCGCTGAAGGCCCAGGGGGATGAGCGGACCCGCGGCCAGATCATGGCCGACACCCTGGTGCAGCGGGTGACGGGCCAGAGCCAGGCCGAGGTGGTGCCGGTCGAGGTATCGGTGGTGATGACTGACCAGGCGCTGTTCAACACCGGCGAGGGTGCTCAGGAGCCGGCGCACCTGGACGGCTTCGGGCCGGTGCCGGCGGATCTGGTCAGGCGGCTGATGCTGACCGGTGAGGCGACCGCGAAGGTGTGGCTGCGCCGGCTCTACACCGACCCGGAGACCGGCGAGCTGGCGGCGATCGACGCACGTCGCCGGCTCTTCGAGGGTCCGCTGCGGCGGCTGCTGGTCGCGCGCGACCAGTGGTGCCGCACGCCGTGGTGCGACGCCCCGATCCGCCACGCCGATCACGTCACGCCGGCCGCACAGGGAGGGGAGACCGACGTGGGCAACGGCCAGGGGCTGTGTGAGGCCTGCAACCAGGCCAAGCAGGCACCCGGCTGGACGGCGCGAACCGTGCCCGGCCCGGCCGGGCGCCAGGTGCGGACCACCACACCGACCGGCCACCGCTACCGAAGCCGACCACCGGATCCCCCCGGCGCACGACAACGACCGCGCCTGGCGCCGGTGCGACCCCGCGGGCGGGTGGAGGCGCACTTCCTCGACCTCATCCTGGACGTCGCCTGATCCTCGACGCCTCGGGATGAGAGGGTCGGTCCATGGCGATCGACCCGACCGGACAAGACCTGAAGACGTTCGCGAGTGGTGATCTGGACGAGCCGGTGGTGATGCTCAACCTTCTCCGCTACGCCGACGGTGGACGCGAGAGGTACGCCGAGTACCTCCGCGCAGCCGCACCGGCCGCTCAGGCCCATGGCGCCGAGCTGCTCTACTACGGCGAGACCCGGGCTCCGCTGGTGGCGGAGGAGGGCGAGGACTGGGACGCCGTGCTGCTCATGCGCTACCCGAGCCGGCGCAGCTTCCTGGAGATGGTCAGCGACCCGGCGTACCAGGAGCACACCCACCTGCGCAGCGAGGCGCTGGCGGCGGCCGTGCTGCAGCCGACCGTCCCTCCGCGCTGACCAGCCGGGCGCCTGGGGTCACTCCGCCTGCGTCGTCACATCCTTGACCGCGATGGTCTGGTCGGGGACGTCGTCGCGGACCACGATCCAGGAGGCGGCGTAGGACGCCGCGAGCCAGCCGTTGACCACCCACCACCGCTTGTCGAGGTCCGAGCGCAGCGCCCACCCCAGGTCGGCGGCGACCACGTAGGGCGCGACGCAGAAGGGGCACTCGGCCAGCACCGACCACTCGGTGCCCTCGGTGAGCTCGAGGTACTTGCGGCGTGCCCACGCCATCGGGGGCCAGTGGTCCTTCGTCACCAGCCGGGTGAGGCGGGCGGCGCCGACCACGCCGAGGGTGGCGGCAGCGGCGATCGCCAGAGGGTCCTTGGTCGACATCGGGGGCCCTTCCGGAATCAGACGAACGGGTCGGGCCGCAGGTCGGCCCGTTGGCCCAGCAGCTCCTGCGCCTGGGCGAGATGCTTGTGCTCCACGAGCACCTCGTACCGCGTGGCGACCACGGCGGAGACGGCGGAGAAGTCCCGCTGGCCGCGGGTCGCCGCGTAGCCGATGAGGCCCCAGACCAGGCCGAAGACCGCACCCATCAGGGTGGTCGCCAGCACGGTCGCCAACGTGTTCTCGTCGCCGAAGAGGGAGAAGATCAACCCGATGAAGAGGCCGAACCAGGCTCCCGAGGCGACGCCGGCGGCCGCGATCTTGCCGGTGGTCAGGCGTCCGGTGATCCGCTCGACCTGCTTGAGGTCGGTGCCGACGATCATCAGGTTCTCGACCGGGAACTCCACGTCGGACAGGTGGTCGACAGCCTTCTGGGCGTCGGCGTAGTCGTCGTAGACCGCCAGGGACTGCGGGTACTGCAGCGCGAGTGGCCTCCGCGTCGCGCCGGGGCCGGGCTGGTTCAGGCTCATGCTCCTAGTGTGCCGTACCCACCGCGACTTACCTTGACAGTTCTACTGTCATGATGGCGTCACCTGTCGTCCCGCGGAGGTGTGTCGTGACACCAGCAGTCTCCTCGCCCGTACGTCGGTGGGGCCTCCGCGCCCGTGGCGTCGCCCGCACCGCGCGCTGGCTCGCCGGCAACCCCGAGGTGCTGATTCGGTCGGCGCGGGGCCTGCTGTCGAGGAGGAGGGACGCTCCGGCCGTGGCCGACCACGAGATCCCGGACCAGGTCGCGGGCTACCCGCGCACCGCGCATGCCGCCCTCGAGGTCTCTGCCGAGCCGGAGCGGCTGCGTCGGGTGGTCGAGGACATCGGTCGCATCGGCGACTGGCTCACCCTCCACGAGGGCTGGCGCGGCGAGGCGCCGTCTCGTGCTGTGGCCGGCGTCCGCTTCGTGGAGCGGGTCAAGATCATGGGCATCCCGGCAGACCTCACCTGGCAGGTCGAGGAGGTCGCCGACGGGCGTCTGGGACTCACCGGAACCGGCCCCATGGGGTTGGCCCTCGGCCTGTGGCTCACGACCACCCCCACCCCGGCCGGCGCTCGGGTCGCCCTCGACGCCGGCGTGGGAGGCGATCCGATCACCGGCCCCATGGGCGCCTCGGTGCTGCGAAGCCTCCAGGAAGCCCTCGAGCAGTCGCTGGCCGCGCTGGCAGGTCGACTCGAGGAGCCGGACGACGAGGTGGCGACGGCCGACGGCGACAACCGTCCCACAGCGACCACGGTCCGCCACCAGTCCAGCGGCCGGCTTCTCGACGCTCGGACGCCCGTCATCGTGGGCGTCGGGCAGGTCGTGCAGCGCGAGCCGCAGCTGGACCGTCTGCTGGACCCCGCCGACCTCGCGGTTCGAGCTCTGCGTCGTGCCGCCGAGGACGCGGGAGCCGAGTCCCTGCTGACCGCGGCGGACTCGGTCTTCGCCGTCGCCAGCGCCTCCTGGGCCTACCGCGACCTGGCGGCCGAGGTGGCGTCACGTCTCGGCGCCACTGCGCGCGAGACCGTGGTGTCGGCCCGCTTCGGCGGCGACGCCGCACAGGCTCTGGTCAACGAGGCGGGGCAGGCGGTCATCGACGGGGAACATGACGTCGTCCTCGTCTGTGGCGCCGAGGCGGGCGCCTCCCTGGCGGCGGCGCAGAAGGCGGGAGCCACCCCCGGCTGGCCCTCACAGCCCCTCGACGTGCACCCCGGCCGGGTGATCGGCAGCGAGCGCGACCCCAACACCCCGGCCGAGACCTCGGCGGGGCTCAACCTTCCCGTGACCGCCTACGCCCTCGTGGAGCAGGCGCTGCGGGGGAGGGCCGACGAGTCACCCGAACAGCACCTGCGCCGCATCAGCGGTCTCTGGTCCTCGTTCTCCGAGGTCGCAGCCGGCAATGAGCATGCCTGGATGCCGCGCGCCTTCGACGCGGAGCGGCTCGCCACCGTGGACGCGGACAACCGCATGGTGTCGACGCCCTATCCCAAGCTGCTGTGCGCGAACCTCCAGGTGGACCTGGCCAGCGGCATCGTGGTGACCAGCGTCGCCGCGGCGGAGGCCGCGGGGGTGCCGCAGGACCGTTGGGTGTTCCTGCACGCCGGTGCGGCAGCCCACGACGAGTGGCATCTCTCCGAGCGCGCCGACCTCAGCGCGTCGCCGGCCATCCGCACCATCGGACGCCGCGCGCTGGAGCACGCCGGCCTCACCATCGACGACATCGGCCCGGTCGACCTCTACTCCTGCTTCCCCGCGGCGGTCCAGGTCGCCGCCCGCGAGCTCGGCCTCCCGCTCGACGACCCCGACCGGCCGCTCACCGTCACCGGCGGCCTCACCTTCGCCGGTGGCCCCGGCAACAACTACGGCGGTCACGGCATCGCTGCGATGGTGCAGCGGCTGCGCCGCGACCCCGCGGCGTACGGCCTCACCACCTCGCTCGGCTGGTTCCTCACCAAGCACGCGGTCGGGATCTACTCGGCCACGCCTCCGGACCAGCCCTACCGCTCGCTGTACCCCGTGCTCGAGCCGACGCCGAGACGGCCGGCCCTGTCGACCTACGACGGCACCGCGGTCGTCGAGTCCTACACCGTCGACGTCGACCGTGACGGCAGTCCCCGAGCGGCGGTGGTGAGCCTGCTGGCTCCCGAGGGGGCGCGCGTGCTGGTGCGCACCGAGCAGGCGGAGGTGGTCGAGCCCGCACTCACCGACGACATGCTCGGCTGGGCGGTGCAGGTGCAGGGTCAGCAGCTGACGGTCGCCGACCGCAGCCGTCATGAGCTTCCGCCGCCACCACCGATGCCGGTCCTGCTGGAACGGCACGGGGCGGTCGCGGTCATCACGCTGAACCGGCCGGCGCGCCGCAACGCCGTCGACCTGGCGACCGCTGAGCTGCTCGAGCAGGTCGTGGACCTGGTCGAGCACGACCCGGAGATCCGCGTCGCCGTGCTCACCGGCAGCGGCGGCACCTTCTGCGCCGGCATGGACCTCAAGGCGGCGGCCGAGGGCGAGTTCGCGATCACGGAGAAGGGGGGACCGCTCGGCATCACCTCAAGTCCGATGCGCAAGCCCCTCATCGCAGCGGTCGAGGGCCATGCGCTGGCGGGCGGATGTGAGCTGGCGCTGGTCTCGGACCTGATCGTCGCAGCGTCGGACTCCCAGTTCGGCCTGCCCGAGCCCAAGCGCGGACTCGTCGCCGCCGCCGGCGGGGTGCTGCGGATCGCCCAGCGCCTGCCCCGCAACGTCGCGATGGAGCTCGCGCTGACCGGCAACCCGATGCCGGCGACCCGGATGGCCGAGCTCGGCCTGGTCAACCGGCTGGCCGAGCCGGGTGAGGTGCTTGCTGCCGCGATGACGTTGGCTGACGAGATCACCGTCAACGCGCCGCTCTCGGTCGAGGTGAGCAAGCGCATCGTCGAGGAGTCGCCGGACTGGTCGGTCGACGAAGCGTTCGAGCAGCAGAGCCGGCTGGCCGGGATCGCGGTCACCTCGCAGGACGCCGTCGAGGGTGTCGTGGCGTTCACCGAGAAGCGGGCGCCGGTCTGGCAGGGCCGTTGAGCCGGCTACCGCCCGGGGTCAGTCGCCGGCCTTGTCCTCCCCGTCCGGGTCCTCGCCGTCCTCCTCCGGTCCGTCCTCGGACAGGTCCGGCGTCTCGGGGAGGTTCACCTCGACGGGCCGCTCCTTGACGGCCTGGTGGTAGTCGCTGGGCATGTGGGCTCTCCCCGATGTCCTGACGACCCGGTCGGGCATCGGCGACGCCGGGGGTGTCGGGGTCGTCCTGGCCGCGCTGCTTGACCCGCTCGTCGTCGACGTCCCGATCCGCCTCGGTGCGGTCCTGGTCCTCCGGGGCGTCCTGGTCGTCGTCGCGCCGGTCTTCGTCCTCAGCAGTCATGGCGGGCTGATACCCAGCCACGTGTCCCCTCACACCGCGCCCGTGGGCCGCGTCGTGGCAGGATCCGGCTCATGGAGAGCACGGTGCTGACGATCCGAACCGGGGACCGTGAGTCGGTGGTGGACCTGACCCGCGAGTGCCAGCAGTTCGTGGCAGCGCAGAACGGTCCGGGCGACGGCCTGCTCCACGTCTTCGTGCCGCACGCCACTGCCGGGATCGCCATCATCGAGACCGGAGCAGGGTCCGACGACGACCTGATCCAGGCGTTGGGAGACCTGCTTCCGGCCGACGACCGCTGGATCCACCGGCACGGCTCGCGCGGACACGGCCGGTCGCACGTCATGCCTGCGCTGGTGCCACCCTCCGCGACCGTCCCCGTGCTCGGCGGACGGATGCAGCTGGGCACGTGGCAGAGCGTGTGCCTGGTCGACCTCAACGTCGACAACGACGAGCGCACCGTGCGCCTCTCGTTCCTCAGCGGCTGACCGCGCCGCCGGACGTCGTAGCACTGCCGTTACACGCGCGTCGCGGGTCGGACACATGGGTACGCCACGCTGTCGCCATGCCCCGGACCCGTGTCCCCTTGCCCGGCACCCCGAGCCGCCCCCCGAGCCGCAGCCCCAGTCCCTCCCCGACAACCACCGAACAGATCGCCGACGCGACCACGCTGTGGCGGGTGCGGGTCGTGCTGCCGGATCGCCCCGGAGCGTTGGCCCGGCTCGCGCAGACGTGCGGCTCCCGCGGCGTCAACATCCTCGGCATGGAGGTGCTGCCTGACATCGGCGTGGTGACCGACGAGCTCATCCTGGCGGTCCCCTCGGGCTGGGGCGTCGCCGAGGTGGTCGACCTGGTGGAGGACGCCGGGGGCCGCCCCAACCTCGTCGGCCTGGCCCCGACGTCCGCTCTGGCGGACCAGGTCGTCCGACACCTCGACGGGATCCGCAGCCTGGGCGAGCGGCCGCTGACGTCGACCCAGGTGCTGGCCGATCTTCTCGATGCCGAGGTGGAGGCCGACCGTGCGGGCAACCAAGATCAACCGCGACGCGCCGGGTGTCATCGCCTCACGTTGTGGGTCGGGGGAGAGACGATTGCCCTTGTGCGAGAAGCGCCCTTCACCCCTACCGAGCGGGCCCGTGCCGATGCCGTGGTCGAGCTTGCCGAGCGGCTTGCAGGCACGGTGAGCCCTCCCGAGCCTCCGCCGGTGTCGGAGCCCGAGCCGGAGGCGCGGGTGCCTTCCCTGCGGGTCCACGCCGACCGTGTGATCGCCGAGATCGAGGACCGGATGGTCGGCGAGGCGTCGCTGACCGGCGAGCGCAACGGCTCACGCGTCCGGGTCTACGTCCACCCCGCCTGGCGGCGACGGGGCATCGGCCTGCTCCTGCTGCGGGAGGTCACCGCCGTCGCGGTGGACCGTGGGCTCCACGAGCTCGACGTCCGCCTCGACGCCCACGACCTGGCGGGGCTGCGATTGGTGCTGGCCTCCGGGCTGTGCGGGGCGATCAGCTGCGACGGCGACGAGACCCGCACCAGGCTGGTGCTGCCCCGCCCCGTGACGGCGCGCTGAGCCGCCCGATCAGCTCGGGCGTCAGGGCGGCTCGTGAATCAGGGCAGTTTGGGCAGGGTGCCGGCCAGTGCCTCGAGCCCGTCCGACCCGATCGGGTCCAGGAAGTACTCGCGCACCGCGCGGACGTGGCCGGGCGCGGCGTCCTCGATCGCGCGGCGTCCGTCCGGGGTGACCCCGACGAAGCTGCCGCGCCCGTCCTCGGGACACTCGGTCCGGGCCACGAGCCCGCGAGTCTCCATCGCCGGATGTGGTGGGAGAGCCGACTGCGGTCCCACTGCAGCTGTTCTGCCACGGCCGCCATCCGCAGCCGCCCCTCGGGCTCCTCGCTGAGCAGCACCAGCACCTCGTAGTCCGGCAGCGACAGCCCGGACTCCGTCGCGAGCCGGCGGGCGAGACGTGACTGCAGCCGGGCGTGCGACTCGATCCAGGCGCGCCAGACCGTCTGCTCCTCGACGCTGAGCCACTCCACCTCCGGCATGCCTCCATTCTAGGCTCATCGTCATGTGCGACACCTTGGTTCGCGTCACGGACGCCGGCACCCTGTTCGCCAAGAACAGCGACCGCGACGTCAACGAGGCTCAGCTGCTCACCTGGGAACCGGCCCGCGACCATCCGCGGGGCGCCATGCTTCGCTGCACCTGGGCCGAGGTGCCCCAGGTGCCGCGGACCCATGCCGTGGTGCTGTCCCGTCCCTGGTGGATGTGGGGGGCCGAGATGGGCGCCAACGAGCACGGGGTGGTGATCGGCAACGAGGCGGTGTTCACCCGTCGCACCGGTGGTGACGGCGGCTCCTTGCTGGGCATGGACCTGCTGCGGCTGGCACTGGAGCGTGGATCGAACCGGGAGGAGGCAGTGCACGTCCTGGTCTCTCTGCTGGAGGAGCACGGCCAGGGCGGGTCGTGCAGCAAGGAGCACCCGCGTTTCAGCTACGACAACTCCTTCATCGTCGCCGATCCCGGGGGAGCCGTCGTGGTGGAGACGGCGGGACGACGCTGGGCCACCGAGGAGGTCGTCGGCGCGCGCTCGATCTCGAACGGGCTCACGATCCCGGGCTTCGCCGACCGACATGCCGATCCCGTGCGAGGACGGGTCGCCCAGTGTGCGGCGCGCCGTGCCCTGACCACGGCCGGAGCCCAGGGTGCCACCGAGCCCCGCGACCTGTTCGCGGTCCTGCGTGACCACGGCGGTCCCGCGCCGGTCTACCGGCTGGCGAACGGAGCGCTGTCGGCGCCCTGCGCCCACGCCGGAGGGCTGCTCACCGCGACGCAGTCGACGGCTTCCTGGGTGGCCGACCTCCGGAGCGCGACGCCCCCTGGTGGACGCCACTGGGTGACCGGGACCTCCGCTCCCTGCACCGGCCTCTTCAAACCGGTGACGGTCGACTCGCCGGTGAGTGTGGGCGCCGGGGTCACCGACCGGTACGACGAGGCGTCGACGTGGTGGCGTCACGAGCGCCTCCACCGGCTCGTGGTGCGCGACCACGAGGTCGCGCTCGCCCGCTACGCCGACGAGCGCGACCGGCTGGAGCGGGAGTGGACCCTCGACCCCCCGGACGCGTCCGAGGCCTTCGCGGAGGCCGACCGTCGTACCGCGGACTGGCTTCGGACGGTGCAAGCACTCGCAGCCGGCCAGGACCGGCGACCGTGGTGGGTGCGGCGGCAGTGGCGACGCTGGGACCGGGATGCCGGGCTCCCCGGGCTCACCGCGGACGGCGAGACCCGAGGAGAGGCGGCATGAAGGTCGTGGTCGTGGGAGCCGGGCTGGCCGGCCTGACCGCTGCCCGCCTGCTCGACGCGGCCGGGCACGAGGTGACGGTGCTCGAGGCCCGGGACCGGGTCGGTGGACGGACCGAAGGAGGACTGACCTCCGACGGCACCCCCGTCGAGCTGGGAGGGCAGTGGCTGGGAGAGGGCCACGACCGGATGTACCAGCTGGTCGCCGAGCTGGGGCTGCCCACCTTCCGGACCTGGAACGACGAGGGCAAGATCCTGCTGGAGCTGCGGGGGCGACGCTCCACGCTGGACTCGCACAAGGGGGCTCTGCCGCGGCTCTCGCCGTTCGTGCTCGCCGACCTCGCTCAGGGTGTGGCCAGGTTCGGACGGATGGCTCGACGCGTCGACCTCGCCCAGCCGTGGGCAGGTCCCGATGCCGCCAAGTGGGACAGCATGACCTGGGAGACATGGATCCGGCGCAACCTGCGCACCCCCGCCGGACGTGCCTACTTCCACGGCGCGTGCGAGGCGGTGTGGGCTGCCCAGCCCGCTGACATGTCCCTGTTGCACGCGCTCTTCTACACCCGGTCAAACGGCGACCTCGAGACCCTGTTGGCCGTCGACCGCGGCGGGCAGCAGGACCGGGTCGTCGGAGGCTCGGTCCTCGTCAGCGAGCGCGTGGCGCACGCGCTCGGCGAGCGCGTGGCGCTGTCCTCACCGGTCCGGCGGATCGAGCAGACCCCCGAGGGCGTCGTAGTGGAGACCCGCGCCGGCCGGCGGGTGGATGGTGACGCCGTGATCGTGACCTTGCCGCCGACCCTGGCCGGGCGCCTCGAGCACGACCCGCCGCTGCCGGCGTGGCGGGACCAGCTGACCCAACGGGTTCCGGCGGGCACCGTGATCAAGGCCTGCGCGGTCTACGACCAGCCCTTCTGGCGGGCCCGAGGGCTGAACGGTCAGGTGGCCAGCGACCGCGGACCGGTCAAGGTCGTGTTCGACAACTCCCCGCCGGAGGGCACGCCGGGCATCCTGATGGGCTTCTTCGAAGGGGCCGAGGCGCGGGCCTGGCTGCGCGCCACCCCCGCCGACCGTCGCGCGGCCTTCGTCGCCGCCCTCACCGGCTACTTCGGTCAGGACGCCGCCGAGCCGCGCGAGTACCTCGAGCGGGACTGGAACGCCGAGGAGTTCACCCGCGGGTGCTACGGCGCCCACTTCGCCCCTGGTGTCTGGACGTCGTACGGCGCGGCGCTGCGCGAGCCGGTCGGCCGGGTGCACTGGGCCGGAGCCGAGCACGCCACGCGGTGGAACGGCTACATGGAGGGAGCGGTCCGCAGCGGGGAGGAGGTCGCTCGGCGGCTGATCGCTCGCGGTTGACGTCATCGAGCCGGGGTAGACACAGGCCATGACCGAGGAGCAGAAGCACGAGCACACCGACGAGGAGTCCTTCGAGGGGTCCGACGACCCGACGACGATCTCCGACGACCAGCTGCCCGAGGACCTGCGTCCCACTGACGACAACCCGCTGGCCAAGCCCGAGGGTGAGGACGATGACGGCTCCGGTGGAGGCCTCAACGTCCAGGAGCAGGCGGGGGGTCCGGCGCCGGGAGGCTGATCGCACCGTGACCGGCACCCCATCGCGACACCCCCAAGTCACCGACGAGGACCCCTGCCGGGGAAATTGACCTGGTTCGACCCGTCGCTCACAGTTCTCCCATGGACGCGAGCACGGACCGGATGACGACGCTGGAGGTCGCAACCGCCCACCTGACCCCACCCTTCGCCGTCGTGGACCTCGATGCCTTCGACGGCAACGCCGAGTCGATGGTCCGCCGCGCCAACGGCAAGCCGATCCGAGTGGCGAGCAAGTCGCTGCGCTGCCGTCGCCTGGTCGAGCGGGCCTTGGACCACGAGGGGTACTCCGGGGTCCTCGCCTTCACCCTCGCCGAGGCGCTGTGGCTGGCCGAGGTTCATGAGGACGTGATGGTCGGGTACCCCACCGCCGACCTTCCCGCGCTGCGTCGGCTGGTGGCGGACGCGGCGCTCGCGGAGCGGGTGACCGTCATGGTCGACTCGGTCGAACAGCTCGAGCTCGTCCGTCGCGCACTGGCCGAGGTGACCGCCCCGCCGCCGGTGCGGGTCTGTCTCGACCTGGACGCGTCCCTGCGTGTGGGCGGGCTGCTGCACCTGGGCATGCGCCGGTCCCCAGTCCACTCCGTGACCGACCTGCGCGAGCTCGCGCGCGTGGTCGTGGCCGACCCGGCCTTCCGCCTGGTCGGCGTGATGGCCTACGAGGGCCAGATCGCCGGCATGCCGAACAACACCGGAGCGCTGCACCGGCGCGCGGCCATCCGGGGTTTCCAGCGCCTCTCCGGCCAGGAGCTCAAGCTGCGGCGGAGGCGAGCCGTCGACGCCGTCTGTGAGGTGGCCGAGCTCGAGCTGGTCAACGGTGGAGGCACCGGCAGCCTCGAGTCCACCTCTGCCGAGGAGGTCATCACCGAGGTGGCTGCCGGGTCCGGGCTCTTTGCTCCCACGCTCTTCGACGGGTACAGCCACTTCCGGCTCGAGCCGGCGGCGTTCTTCGTGCTCAGCGTGGTGCGACGCCCCGGCCCCGACCATGTGACCGTGCTGGGTGGGGGATGGGTGGCCTCGGGTCCCGCCGGGGCCGACCGGGTGCCGACGCCGTGGTGGCCGAAGGGGCTGTCCCTGGTCCCCGAGGAAGGCGCCGGGGAGGTGCAGACGCCGTTGACCGGTCCGGCCGCCAAGCAGATGACGGTCGGCGACCGCGTGTGGTTCCGCCACGCCAAGGCCGGGGAGCTGTGCGAGCACCTCACCGAGGTCCATCTGGTCAGGGGGGATGATGTGGTGGAGACCGTCGCGACTTATCGTGGTGAAGGTCACGCCTTTGTCTGAGGGGGAACTCGTCCACGGCGTGGCGCGGAGGGGAGAGACGTGGCCAGGATGTCGGTGGAGGAACGCCGGGAGCTGTTGACCCAGGCGGCCATCACCGTGATGACCCGGGAGGGGGTCTCGCGCGCGACCACGCGCGCGATCGCCAGCGAGGCGCAGATGCCGCTCGGGATCTTTCACTACGCCTTCGAGTCCAAGCACGAGCTGTTGGTGCGGGTCATCCAGACGATCGCCCGACGGTCGAAGGGAGACATCGACGCCGCCGTGCTCACCCGGCCCGACCTCGACCTCGTCGAGGTGGCGACCGCCGGGCTCATGGCCTACTTCGACCACGTCGTCGCCAACCCGCAGGAACACCTGCTGACCTACGAGCTGACCCAGTTCGCGCTCCGTGAGGAGGGCTTCGAGGGGGTGGCCCAGAAGCAGTACGAGTACTACCTGCGCGAGAACGAGGCGCTGCTCGAGGCCTTCGCCGACATCATGGGGTTCGAGTACGTCGTACCCCTGCCCGTGGTGAACCGATTCGCGTTCTCCCTCATGGACGGCCTGGCGCTCAACTGGCTCGCGCTCGGCGACGAGGAGGGGGCTCGCGAGGTCGTCCATCTCGCGGTCTCGGCGCTGGCCACGATGGTGCGCCCGCGCCAGGCTGCCACCGAGGAGGACGCGTGAGCGCCGGCTGCTGGGTCGCCGGTGCCGAGGGCTCGGGCTTCGACGTGGACCATCTCCCCTATGGCGTGTTCCGCCGTCCCGGCGCGCAGGCGGGCTCGGTCGGGGTGCGGGTCGGCGACCAGGTGCTGGACCTGGCCGAGATGTCGCGGGCCGCCGGTGTCGGGTGGTCCGACCTCTTCGAGACGGCCGCGCTCAACCGACTGCTGGCCGCAGGACCCGAGGTCTGGAGCCAGGTGCGGGCCTGGGTCGTCGAGCTGCTCACCGACGCCTCGGGTCGCGACCGCGTGGCTCCGCACCTCGCCCCGGTCGACGAGGTGACGCTGGGGCTGCCGTTCGAGGTGGCCGACTACGTCGACTTCTACGCCTCGCTCGACCACGCCTCCAACGTTGGCCGCATCCTGCGCCCCGACTCCGAGCCGCTGCTGCCCAACTGGCGCCACCTCCCGGTCGGTTACCACGGCCGTTCCGGCACGGTCGTGGTCTCGGGCACCGACGTGCGACGGCCCTGCGGGCAGCGCAAGGCGCCGCACGAGGAGGCGCCGACGTACGGTCCGAGCCGTCGGCTCGACATCGAGGCCGAGCTCGGCTTCGTCGTGGGCGTGCCGAGTCGTCTGGGCGACCAGGTGCCGACGTCGGCGTTCGCGGGTCACGTCTTCGGGGTGGTCGGGCTCAACGACTGGTCCGCGCGCGACATCCAGGGCTGGGAGTACGTCCCCCTGGGGCCGTTCCTGGGCAAGTCCTTCGCCACGTCGGTCTCGGCCTGGGTCACGCCGCTGGCTGCCCTGGAGCACGCCCGCTGCGACCTGCCGACCCAGGATCCCGTGCCGCTGGACTACCTCCGAGTGGACCAGCCGGCCGGCTACGACATCGCGGTGGAGGTCGAGCTGGACGGTGAGGTCGTGGCTCGGCCGCCGTTCTCCACGATGTACTGGTCGCCGGCGCAGATGCTGGCGCACCTGACCGTCAATGGTGCCTCGGTGCGTACCGGCGACCTCTACGCCTCGGGCACGATCAGCGGCCCGGAGCCTGACCAGCGCGGCTCGTTCCTCGAGCTGAGCTGGGGCGGGCGCGAGCCGTTCACGGTGCGGGGCGAGGAGCGCAGCTTCCTCGAGGACGGCGACGAGGTGGTGCTGCGCTACTCGGCACCGGGGGAGCGCGGCCGGATCACGCTCGGCGAGGTCCGCGGGCGCGTCATCGGCTGAGTCCCGACTCCTGGGTCGACGAGGGGGTCGACTGGGGGTCGACTGGGGGGCCGACTAGTGGCCCAGGATCAGCTCGGCCGCTCGCTCGCCGATCATGATCGAGGGAGCGTTCGTGTTGCCGCCGGTGATCGACGGCATGATCGAGGCGTCGGCCACCCGCAGGCCGTCGATGCCGCGCACCTTCAGCTCGGGGTCGACCACAGCCCGCTCGTCGACGCCCATGCGGCAGGTGCCGACCGGGTGGTAGACGGAGTGGACGTAGTTGGGGAGCTCGCGGCGCATCGCCGGCTCAGTGGCGTACTTGGGGCCCGGGCCGATCTCGCCCTTGTTGTCGCCGACCCCGTCCATGATCTCCCGCACCATCGCGATGCCCTCGATGAGCACCTCGGTGTCCTTGGAGGCACGCAGGTAGCCGGGGTCGATGAGCGGCGCGGTGAACGGGTCGGCGGAAGCCAGGCGCACCGTGCCGCGGCTCTCGGGGTAGATGAGGGTCGGGAAGACGCTGGCCCCCGGGGTCTTGATCGGGGGCTCGATCCGCTTGCTGGTGTCGTCCTGGTTCGGCACCGGGTAGGTCCAGTACAGGCAGTGCAGCTGCAGGTTCGGGATCTGCTCGGCGTGCGAGGTGCGCACGAAGCCCACCGACTCGAACGAGGACCAGGCCGCCCAGCCGGTGCCCGGCCGGAACACCTCGCGAGCCAGCCCCCGCAGGAAGTACGACGTCACCGGCCGACGCATCGCCGAGGCCATGTCGAACGAGATCGGGATGAACAGGTGGTCGTGGAGGTTCTCGCCGACCGGCAGGTCCTCGACCACATCGAGGCCGACGTCCCGCAGCTGCTGCGCCGGGCCGATGCCGGACAGCATGAGGAGGTGGGGAGACCCGTAGACGCCGGCCGACAGCACGATCTCCTGCCCGGCCGTGAGCAGGTCGGGCCCGTCGGGGGTGAGGACCTCGACGCCGGTGGCACGACCGCCCTCGACGCGGATCCGGGTGACGTGGGCGCGCGTGAGCACCGCCAGGTTGGGCAGACCGCCGTCGTGGAGGTAGCCGACCGACGAGGAGTAGCGACGGGCGTCGCCGATGCTCTGCTGGACGACGCCGATGCCCTCCTGCTCGTGACCGTTGTAGTCGTCGATGATGTCGACGCCGAGCTTGCTGCTCGCGGCCTCCATGAAGCCGCGGCTCGCGGCGGTGATCCGGCTGGGGCGGGTGACCTTGATCGGGCCGTGGGAGCCGCGCACGTCGCTGGCGCCGTCCTCCCAGTCCTCGAGCTTCTTGAAGGCGGGCAGCACGTCGTCGTACGACCAGCCGTGGCAGCCCTCGGCCGCCCAGTCGTCGAAGTTCTTGCGGTTGCCGCGCACGAACAGCATGCCGTTGACCGAGCTCGACCCGCCGAGCACCTTGCCTCGGGTCTGCGGGATCTCCCGGTCCCAGGCGTCGGCCTGGGGCACGGACTTGTAGCCCCAGTCGAAGTACTTCTTCAGCTCCGGTGTCGAGTGCAGCACCGAGACCGCGCCGGGGATCCGGTAGAGGCTTTTCAGCGCGCCCTTGTTGTCGGCCGGCCCGGCCTCGACGAGGACCACGCTGGCCCCGCTCTCTGCCAGACGGCGAGCCACCGCACAACCCGCGCTTCCGGCGCCCACGACGATGTAGTCGGCTTCAGTCATGCCCCGAAATGTAACGTGTTCTAGTTCTGCTGACCAGGGTCCGACGGCCGCCCTGACCCCGGCCCTATGACCATCCCTATGACCGGCCCTCCTGACCGGCCCTCCTGATCGGCCGCCCTATCCTGTGCGGGTGATCGCCGGGCTGCTCGTGCTGCTCGCCTGCCAGCTGCTCGGCCAGCTGGTCGCGGACACGCTGGGCCTCCCGGTGCCGGGCCCGGTGGTCGGGCTCGTGCTGCTGCTGCTGTGGCTCCAGCTGCGGGAACCGGCCGAGGACTCCGGCTTGGCCCGGCTGTGCACCCTCCTGCTGCGGCACCTCCAGCTGCTCTTCGTCCCCGCCGGGGTGGGAGTGGTGCAGTACCTCTCGCTGGTCGCCTCCGCGGCGGTCCCCCTGGTCGTCGGCCTGGTTGTCTCCTGGCTGGTGGCGCTGGTCGTCACGGCGGGGGTGGCCCTCGCGCTGCTGGCGGTGCAGCACCGGCTTCCCGGAGCGGTCCGATGATGCTCCCGGCGTCCGGCCTGCACGGCCTGCACGGCCTGCACGGCCTGGACGGCCTGGACGGCCCCGCCGCCGTCGACGCGATGCTCGCCTCGCCCGTCTTCGCCGTCGCGATCACGCTCGCGGCGTACGAGGCCGCCCGCAGGCTCTGGGAGCGAACCGGCCGGTTCCCGCTGCTGAACCCCGTGCTGGTGGCGATCGTCGTGATCGGGGTGGTGCTTCGGGTGGGTGGCGTGGACTACGACACCTACGCAGACGGGAGCGCGGTGATCACCGTGCTGCTGGGGCCGGCGACGGTGGCGCTGGCGTGGCCGATGCACAAGGAGCTGGCCCTGGTGCGGCGGGCCGCGCTGCCGGTGCTCGCCTCCGTGGTCCTGGCGACCGGGGCCGCGGTGATCGTGGCCTACGTCGTCACCGCGGCCCTGGGTGGCCCCCAGGAGCTCGCCACGTCGATGGCGCCGAAGACCACGACCACGCCCGTCGCGATCGCGCTCACCGCGGAGATCGGGGGCGTGCCGGCGTTGACCGCGGTGCTCACCGTTCTCACCGGCATCCTGGGGGCGACGTTGGGCCCGCCGGTGCTCACGATGCTCCGGGTGCGCGACCCCCGGGTGCGGGGCTTGGCCGTGGGTGCCTCGTCGCACGGGATCGGCACCGCCGCGGTGATGCACGAAGGGCGGACCGTCGCGGCCTTCTCGGGACTCGCGATGGCGCTGGCGACGCTGGCGACGTCGTTCTGGGTCCCCGTGCTGCTGCCGCTGCTGAGGTGAACTTGACGCAGGTCACGCGCGTGGCTGCGGCCGTCTTCTGGACAAGGCAGGGAGGGACGGCCAGGATCGGGGCGGGAGGATCCGACCACCCGCCTCGAAGGAGCAGCAATGGCCGACCAGGACATCGACATCGATCTCGACCACATCGACCGGTTCTCCGAGCTGACCGAGGACGAGGTCGAGAAGATCGCGTCGACCGGCACCTACGTGACCGTCCCTCCGGAGTGGGCATTGATGGGTGAGGGGACGTCCGCGGACAAGGCCTACCTGCTGATCAGCGGCGAGGTGTCGGTTCGCCGCCACGGTGAACAGGTGGCCAAGCTCGGCCCGGGCGACATCTTCGGGGAGATGGGCATCGTGCAGCACAAGCTGCGCAGCGCCACGGTGATCTCGCTGACCCGCCTGGAGTGCCTGCACTTCACGCGCGAGCAGATCGAGCAGCTGGAGGAGCAGATCCCGCATTTCCGCGCGGCCCTGGAGGCGACGACTCAGTCCCGGGCCTCGCGGGACGGCTGATCAGACGCCTGGGGTGACCACCGGGTCCGACGTCCCCGATCCCCAGGACGGCCGCCGCCTGCTGGGGCAGATCGAGGCAGCCCTCGTGGGCAACCGTTCTGCCCTCACCCGGATCGAGGTCTGCGAGGCCGCCGACTTCCCGCTCGAGCGCGCCACGGCGCTGTGGCGGGCGCTCGGGTTTCCCGCAGCGCAGCACGACGACGACCGCATCTTCTCCGAGGCCGACGTCGAAGCGCTGCGCCTGGTCGGCTGGCTCGAAGGGATCGGGGTGATGGACCCCAGGACCGCCCCCAGCCTGGTGCGCAGCATGGGACGGTCCTTCTCCAGGCTGGCCGACTGGGAGATGGCTGAGCTGGGGACCGCCATGGCCGCGCGCGGTGGCGGCGAGGCCACCGACGAGGTCCGGCAGGTCATCGACAGCCTGATCCCCGTGCTCGAGGACCTCCAGACGTTCGTGTGGCGGCGTCACCTCGCCCATGCTGCGGCGCGGCTGCTGCTGGCGCCGCGGGGCGACGGTTCCGACGACGGGAGGACGCTGCTGGTGGGGTTCGCCGACATCGTGGGGTTCACCCGGCGCACCCGGGAGATGGACGTCGACGAGCTGGACCGGCTGGTCGAGACGTTCGAGGGCAGCTCGGGAGACGTCGTCACCGCCCGCGGAGGCCGGGTGATCAAGACCATCGGCGACGAGATCCTCTTCGTCGCCGACGACCCGGTCGAGGGAGCGCGGATCGCCCTGGAGCTGGTCGAGGCCGAGGAGCGTGTCGAGGGTTTCCCGCAGCTTCACGTCGGGCTGGCCCTTGGCCCGGTGCTGACCCGGGTCGGTGACGTGTTCGGTCCGACGGTGAACCTGGCCTCGCGACTTGCCACGGTGGCTCGGCCCGGGCGCGTGCTGGTCGACCGAGAGATGGGGTCGCTGCTCAAGCCGATGGACGAGGAGTTCCGCGTCCGCCGCGCACGCACCACGTCGGTGCGCGGCTACAGCAGGCTGGACACCTGGACGCTGCGCCGCCCCAAGCCTCAGCGCGCGGAGGAGAGCGGGCGGGCCCGCGGCAAGCCGGCACGCCGGCGCCGTCCGCAGCGCCGCGGAGGTGACGGCCCGGTCACGTCCCGGGAGTGACGCCCAGAGCCACCGTGGCCTGCAGCACCCAGTCGGGGTCGTCGAGATGGTCGCCGTAGAGCTCCCTGAGCTGTCCCATCCGGTAGCGCACGGTCTGGGGATGGACGAACAGCGCACCGGCCATGCTGTCGCGTCGACCCTGGTGCAGCAGCCAGACGCGCAGGGTCTCGGTGAGCTTGTCCGCCGCGGAGGGACGCAGGCGCGACATCGGAGCCAGCACCTGGGCGCGCAGGTCGTCCACCACGACCTCGTCGGCGGTGAGCGCGAGAGTCACGAGGTGTGCCTCGGAGTCGAGGGGCGCGGGGGCGTCGGGGCTCTGCGGCGGGTCACCGATGCGGCCCTGCTCGCGCAGTCGCAGCACCCGCCAGGCCCGCTCCACCGAGCGGGCGGTCCCGGTCCAGGACACCGTCGGCCCCACCACCACCGACCCGGTGAGCGCGAGCAGCGCGACCCGGCGGGTCGCGCCCTCTCCGGGGACCAGCAAGGTCTCCATCGGGGTCGCTGAAGGCTCGGGTTGTGGGGAGTCCGTGGGAGCCTGCAGCGTGCCGTGCGGAAGCGCGCCGAGGGCGCGGCCGGCGTCACCCTCCGGCACGAGCACCGCTGTCACCCCGCCCGGGAGAGCCCACCCGGCGCGCTCGGCCAGCGTCTCCACCGTGGCGCGGGGGCTACCCGCCACGAGGGCCTCCGCGACCTGGGCGAGCAGGCGTTGCCTCACCAGCCCGGTGACGGCCAGCTCCTCGGCGTGGCCAGCCGCGCTGGCCGCCGAGAGCTCGTCGATGTAGGAGAACACCTGCTCGGCGAACCCGGCGACCGTGCTGGCGTCGAGGCCCGCTCGCACGCCGGCTGCGCTCATGTCGCGCCAGGAGACCCGCGCGCCCACCCGGTAGGCGCGCAGCAGTGAGTCCATCGAACGGCCGCTGCGGGCCTCTCCCCGACCCAGGGCGTGGGCTGCGTTCCAGACCTGTTCGTAGGTGCCCTCGCGCGCCTCCTCGTCCCCGCTGACCAGGGTCAGGAAGCCGCCCAGAGCCAGGGCGACGGCGTTCTCGATCGTGCGGCCCATCTCACCGAGGAAGGGGTTGGCGTACTCCTCGACCTCGTCCTGGATCTGCCGCACGGACTGCTCGGCCATCCGGGGCAGCTCCCGGCGCATGGCAGCCAGGACGTCGCTGCTGATGCCGAGCCGGGTGGCGTGCCACCCGTCGGGCGAGGGTTGTGCCACGTGGGGAGGCGTCGGCGGCATCCGATTCCTTTGTTCATAGACAACAAGAGTTGCCAGTGGATTCACTGTCCTACGTCATGTGATTACGCGCAAGAGACAGCAGAATGGACTCATGGCCTTCTTGACTCGATTCCCCTCTCCGCGGCGCCGGGTCGGGGACCGGGTGCTCAGGGCGGCCGCGCTGCTCACCACACCGCTCCTCCCGGAGGACTACCTGGACCTGGTGCACCCGTTGCGGGCAGGTGCCGACCTGCGCGGCCGGGTCGTCGAGGTCCGAGCCGAGACCCCGGAGTCGGCGACCCTCGTCATACGCCCCGGCGGCGACTGGCGTCGCCACGTCCCCGGGCAGTACGTGCGCATCGGCGTCGACGTGGACGGGGTGCGCCGCTGGCGCGCGTACTCGTTGACCTCGGCCGTCGAAGCCCCCCTGATCTCGATCACGGTCAAGGCGATTCCCGGCGGCGTCGTGAGCAACCACCTCGTCCGCCGTGCCCGACCGGGACTGCTGGTCCACCTGGACCAGGCGAGCGGCGACTTCGTGCTGCCCTCCCCGCGGCCTCGGCGCGTCCTCTTCGTCACCGGCGGCAGCGGCATCACCCCGGTGATGGGCATGCTGCGCAACCACCTCGACGACCTCACCGACGCGGTCCTCGTCCACTCCGCCCCGACACCCGCTGACGTCATCTTCGACGCCGAGCTGCGGCACTGGGCCGAGCAGGGCCGACTCCGACTGGTGCTGCGTTCAACCGACACCGAGGGGCTGCTGGGCCCGGACGACCTCGAACGCCTCGTCCCCGACCTCGGCACCCGGCAGGCCTGGGTCTGCGGACCCACCGGCATGCTCGACACGCTCGAGGACTGGTACGCCGAGCGCGGCTGGAGCGACCGCATCCACACCGAGCGGTTCCGCCCGCTCGTGGCTGCCACCGGTGAGGGCGGCGAGGTCCGGTTCGAGCTCACCGGCACAGCAGCAACCGCCGAGGGGAGCCGTCCGCTGCTCGAGGTCGGGGAGGCAGCCGGCGTCCTCATGCCGAGCGGATGCCGGATGGGCATCTGCTTCGGCTGCGTGCTGCCCCTGCGCGAGGGCGCGGTCCGCGACCTCCGGACCGGCGAGCTGACCACGGCTGCCGAGGGCGACGGCGTCGCCGTTCAGACCTGCATCTCAGCCGCGGCCGGCGACTGCCGCCTCGGCATCTGACCCCCGATCTCTCCCCCACCCAGCACCCCTCGAGGAGCCCCATGACCACCGTCCAGACCAAAGCCGTGGACCCGACCGCGCACCTGACCCCCGAGGACGTCGAGCTGCTGGGGAAGGAGCTCGAACGCATCCGCGACGACATCGTCGGCTCCCGCGGCGAGCACGACGCGGCCTACATCCGGGGTGTCATCCGGACCCAGCGCTACCTCGAGCTGGGCAGCCGCGCGCTGCTGCTCGTCTCGATCTTCCCGCCGGCCTGGTTGCTCGGCACCGCCGGGCTGAGCCTGGCCAAGATCCTCGACAACATGGAGATCGGGCACAACATCATGCACGGCCAGTGGGACTGGATGCGCGACCCCAAGATCCACTCCACGACGTGGGAGTGGGACCACGTCTCGCCTGCCGAGCAGTGGAAGCACGCGCACAACGAGCTCCACCACACCTACACCAACGTCATCGGCAAGGACAACGACCTCGGCTACGGCATCATGCGGGTCGACGAGGACCAGCCCTGGGACCGGGCCCACCTCTTCCAGCCGCTGCTGAACTTCCTCAACGCGTGCTTCTTCGAGTACGGCATCGCCGCCTACGACCTCGAGCTGCGGGGGGCGATCAAGGAGGGCCGCACCAAGGACCCCGACTTCAGGCGCCGGGCCAAGCAGGTGCTGCGCAAGGTCCGCCGCCAGGTGACCAAGGACTACGTCGTGCACCCCGCCTTGTCCGGACCCTCCTTCTTGCACACCCTGGCCGCGAACGCCACCGCGAACCTGGTGCGCAACCTGTGGTCGCACTCGGTGATCATGTGCGGCCACTTCCCCCAAGGCGTCGAGACCTTCGAGCGCGGGTCGATCGAGGGCGAGACCCGGGGCGAGTGGTACCTGCGGCAGATGCTCGGCTCGGCCAACATCCGGGGCTCGCGCCTGATGCACATCCTGACCGGCAACCTGTCCTACCAGATCGAGCACCACCTCTTCCCCGACCTGCCCTCGAACCGCTACCAGGAGATCGCGCCGCAGGTCGAGGAGCTGTTCGAGCGCTACGAGCTGCGCTACGTGGCGGGCTCGCTGCCGCGGCAGGTGGCCTCGGCGTGGGGCAAGATCTTCCGCCTGTCGCTGCCCAACGACGTCTGGATCAACCGACGGATGGCCGCGGCCTAGGAGTCGGACCGGACGTTCTGCGTGCGCAGCTGTCCGCGGGCGACCAGCCGTCCCTGGTCGTCGCGGGTCTCCACGTCCCACACCTGTTGCGAGCGGCCCTGGTGCACGGCGGTCGCCACCGACTCCAGATCGCCCTCGCGGACCGCGCGGAAGAAGTCGGTGCTGTTGTGGACCCCCACGGCGTAGGCGGTGCCGCCCCGCTGCTCCTCCAGCCAGGTGTTGGAGCCGATGCTGCCCAGCGTCTCCACGACGCTGGCGTGGACGCCGCCGTGGACGATGCCGAAGGGCTGGTGGTGCCGGCTGGCGGCGGTCCAGGTCGCCACGACCCGGTCGGAGGTGACCTCGATGAAGGTGAGACCGATGTGGGCGCTGAAGGGCCCCTGCATGTCGTCTGAGTTGACCAGGTCGAGATCCACGCTCACATCGTAGGCAGGTTGATCCCCCGCCCCGCGGGGACGGTGGCCCCATGACCACGTACGACTGGAGCCCTGACCGCATGCCCGACCTCGGGGGCACCCGTGCCCTGGTGACCGGCGCCAACTCCGGCATCGGCTACTACACGGCCCTGGAGCTGGCCCGTCACGGGGCGGAGGTGACCCTGGCGTGCCGGAACACCGAGTCCGCGGCCGAGGCCCAGCGTCGTATCGGTGCCGAGATCGGTGCGGGGGGCGGACGCGTCGAGGTGGTGCGGCTGGACCTCTCCTCGCTGGCCTCGGTGCGCGCGTGCGCCGAGTCGTGGGAGGGGCCGCTCGACCTGCTGGTGAACAACGCCGGGGTGATGACCCCGCCGCGCTACCGGCAGACCGAGGACGGTTTCGAGCTGCAGTTCGGCACCAACCACCTCGGGCACTTCGCGCTCACCGGCCTGCTGCTGCCGTCCCTGCTCGACTCCCCGCGGGCTCGCGTGGTCACGGTCTCGTCGCTGGCGCACGCCGCCGGCCGTGACGACGTGCTGGAAGGCAACCTGGGCGGCCGCTACAACCCCCAGCACGCCTACGGCAACTCCAAGCTGGCCAACCTCCTGTTCGCCTCGGAGCTGCAACGGCGGGCCACGGCCCAGGTGACGTCGCTGACCTCGACCGCCGCCCACCCCGGGGTGTCCCACACCAACCTGGTGACCTCTCCCCAGGGCCTCGGCGCGATTCCCGGCATCAAGCTGGTCGCTCCGGTCTTCCTCACGTTGTTCCTCCAGTCGGCCGCGGCCGGCGCCCACCCCACCCTGTATGCCGCGACCGAGGGGGAGCCGGGGTCCTACACCGGGCCGCAGCGCCTGCGCGGCCAACGAGGTCCGATCGGTCCGGCCAGGACCCAGCACCTCGCCCGGGACGAGAAGCTGGCCGCCGACCTGTGGGAGCTGAGCGAGAAGCAGACCGGCGTGACGTTCGACTGGAAGTAGAACGGGTTCTACTATGCGCAGGTGACCACCGAGATCCCCGCTCCCGTGCCCGCAGCCGAGATCGAGGACTGGAGCGACCAGGTCGACGTCGTGGTCCTGGGTGCCGGCATGGCCGGCACCTGTGTGGCCCTGGAGGCCGCCCGGGCCGGGGCGCGAGTCCTCGTCGTCGACAAGGGTGGTCCCGGCACCTGCACCAGTGCCATGGCCGGGGGTCACTTCTACCTCGGTGGGGGCACGGCGGTGCAGCAGGCGACCGGCCACGAGGACACCCCGGAGGAGATGGCGAAGTACCTGAGGGCGGTGAGCCCGCAGGCCGACCCCGAGAAGATCCGGCTCTTCTGCGACGACTCACCCGAGCACTTCGCGTGGTTGGAGGGTCTCGGTTTCGAGTTCGAGCGCAGCTACTACGCCGAGAAGGCGGTGGTGCAGCCGCAGACGCAGGGCCTGATGTACACCGGCAGCGAGAAGGCGTGGCCCTTCTGCGAGCAGGCGGTGCCGGCGCCGCGGGGTCACAAGGTGCCGGTGCCCGGTGACACCGGCGGGGCCGCCATGGTGGTGGGGCTGGCCTGCGACCGCCTTGCAGAGCTGGGTGCCGAGATCCGCTACGACACCGGGGCGACCGCGCTGGTGGTCGAGGGCGAGGCGGTGGTCGGGATCACCTGGAGGCGGTTCGCCGAGCAGGGCGCGATCCGGGCGCGGTCCGTGGTGATCGCGGCCGGCGGTTTCGTGATGAACCAGGAGATGATCGACGCCTACGCCTCCCGCCTCAACGCCCTGGTCGCGCGGGGGATGCCGCTGGGCAACAGCCACGACGACGGGCTGGGCATCCGGCTGGGGGAGTCGGTCGGCGGCGTCGCCGAGCACATGGACGGCGCGTTCTTCACCGCCCCCTACTACCCCCCCGGCAAGCACGTGTTCGGCATCGTGGTGAACCAGCAGGGGCGCCGCATCATCAACGAGGACGGTTACCACAGCCGGACCTCGGCCAAGGTCTTCGAACAGCCCGGCCAGGTCGGCTACCTCATCTGTGACTCCGAGACCATCGGTGAGCCCGCCTACGGACTCACCCCGCTCATCGACGGCTGGGAGAGCGTGCCCGAGATGGAGCAGGCGCTCGGCATCCCCGAGGGCAACCTCGTCAGCACCCTGACGGCCTACAACGAGGCGGCCGCCCGAGGCGAGGACCCGCAGTTCCACAAGAGCCCGGAGTGGCTCAAGCCGCTCGACCGAGGCCCGTGGGGCGCCTTCGACCTGACCCCTGGCAAGGCCTTCTACGCCGGCTTCACCCTCGGCGGTCTCAAGGTGTCCGCGGACGCCGAGGTGCTCACCGTCGCCGACCGGGCCGTCGACGGCCTGTACGCCGTGGGAGCCTGCGCCTCCAACATCGCCGTGGACGCCGCCGGCTACGCCAGCGGCACCCAGCTCGGAGAGGCCTCCTACTTCGGTCGTCGTGCCGGTCGTCACGCTGTCGCGCGTGCCCGCAGCTGACCGGTGCGGTGGAGCGGGACGACGACCGGGGGAGGACCGGTCGAACCCCCCCGGGAGCGGCCGCACTCGATTTCGGGGCGCCCCTCGAGCCTGTGTATGCTCGGTCCTCGCTTGCCCCTTTAGCTCAGTCGGCAGAGCGACTCCATGGTAAGGAGTAGGTCTACGGTTCGATTCCGTAAAGGGGCTCTGGGTAGGGACATCGTCAGTCGGTCGCGAGGCCGGATCCGACGCTGCCCGTCCCGGTGGCGGGGTAGCTCAGACGGTTAGAGCGCACGACTCATAATCGTGAGGTCGCGGGTTCGATACCCGCCCCCGCTACTGACATCGCCCGACGCCGCGACGTCGGGTGTCATCGCAAGCGAGCAGAAGAAGAGGCACGGCCGTGGCCAGCAAGAGCAGCGACATCCGCCCCAAGATCACGTTGGCGTGCGTGGAGTGCAAGGAACGCAACTACATCACCAAGAAGAACCGCCGCAACGACCCCGACCGGTTGGAGCTGAAGAAGTTCTGCCCGCGTTGCCGCACCCACACCGCGCACCGCGAGACCCGCTGAGCGCCGGGTCACCCGAGCGTCCTGGAGCGGCCGTCCACGGGGCGGCCGCTCCGGTGTTTCCTCGGGTCCCGGCTTTGCTAGCGTCCGCCCCATGAGCCTGGCCGACCTCGCCGGGCGCACCTTCGCGCCGACAGAGCCGTACGCGGTGACTCCCGAGCGCATCGAGCAGTTCGCCTCGGCCACCGGCGGGGCCTACACCAGCGGTCCGGCGCCGGTGACGTTCCCGATCGTCGTGGTCCTCGTGGCGTTCCGGGAACTCGTGGCGCGAGCCGGGACCGCGCTGTCGATGGACCGGATCGTCCACGGCGAGCAGAGCTTCACCTTCCAGCGACAGGTCCAGCCGAACGACCGGCTCACCGCGGAGCTGACCGTGGAGTCGGTGCGCACCCTGGGAAGCACGGACTACATCCGTACCTCCAGCGCCGTCCGGGACGAGCACGGCGACCTGGTCGTGACCGCACGGGCCACCCTGGTCCATCGCGGGGCCGTTCCCAGCCGCGACGCCAGCCCCGACGCCGACCCCGACGCCATCCCGGCTCCGCGCGCCGGCCGGCCCTGACAGGACCACGTCGATGACCTACGTCGAGGGGCGCTCGCTGCCCGAGCACAGCTTCACCGTCACGCGTGACGACCTCGTGCGCTATGCCCGCGCCTCGGGGGACGCCAACCCGGTGCACCTGTCCGACGCGGCGGCAAGGGGGGCCGGGTTCGACGGGGTCGTGGCGCACGGCATGCTCACCCTGGCGCTGGTGGGGCGAGCCGTGGAGGAGTGGGCGGGAGGCCCGGGCCGGGTCAGCGACCTGCGGGCGAGCTTCACCCGGCCGGTCCTGGTGCCCGACTCTCCGGAGGGGACGGTGGTGACCGTGGGCGGCTCGGTCCGGTCGGTCGCGCCGGACGAGATGCGGCACGAGACCGTGGTCACGGTGGCCCTCGAGGTCACCTGCGGCATCGACAGGGTGCTCGGGTCACCGCGAGCGACCTTCGTGGTGCCGGGGGACGAGCGATGAGCCCGCTCCTGGCCGACCGCACCACGTTGCGGCTGGGGGGCGCGGCCCGTCGCCTGGTGACCGCGGACTCCGCAGACACCCTGGTCGAGCAGGTCGCGGAGGCAGACCGCCGGGGCGACCAGGTGCTGGTCCTGGGCGGCGGCAGCAACCTCGTCGTCGCCGACGAGGGCTTTCCCGGCCTGGTGGTCGACGTCGCGAGCCGAGGAGTCGAGGTCGAGTCCGACGCCTGTGGCGGCGCGATGGTGACCGTCGCCGCGGGAGAGACCTGGGAGGACCTCGTGGCGCGAGCCGTCGACCAAGGGTGGATCGGCATCGAGGCCCTGGCCGGAATCCCGGGTCGCGTGGGGGCCACCCCGATCCAGAACGTCGGCGCCTACGGCCAGGAGGTCGGCGACACCGTGGCCCGGGTCCGCGCCTACGACCGGGAGGAGAGCCGGGTCCGCACGCTGACGGCCTCGGAGTGTGGCTTCGGCTACCGCTGGAGCCGGTTCAAGGCCGAGCCGGGGCGATGGGTCGTGCTCGAGGTGACCTTCCAGTTCCGGTTGGGCTCCCTGGGGGCCCCGGTCCGCTACGCCGAGCTCGCCCGCACCCTCGGCATCGACGTCGACGAGCGCGCCCCGGCGGCCGAGGTCCGCGAGGCGGTGCTGGGGCTGCGGCGGCGCAAGGGGATGGTGCTCGATGCCGCCGACCGTGACACCTGGTCGGCCGGGTCGTTCTTCACCAACCCGGTGGTCGCCCCCGAGGAC
Organism: uncultured Actinomycetota bacterium; assembly: GCA_963801135.1. Classification (GTDB taxonomy): domain Bacteria; phylum Actinomycetota; class Actinomycetes; order Propionibacteriales; family Nocardioidaceae; genus Marmoricola_A. Next base: position 236,855 of record CAWDDN010000008.1, read on the forward strand.
GTCCCTGACGGTGCACCGGCATGGCCGGTGACCGGTCAGGTGGGCAGCAGCGATCGACCGGAGCGGGTCAAGACCAGTGCCGGGTGGCTGATCGAGCACGCCGGCTTCGGCAAGGGCTATGGACTCGACCGGGAGGGGGCCCGGGTCGGGCTCTCCACCAAGCACACCCTCGCGCTGACCAACCGGGGGGGCGCCACCACCGAGGAGCTGCTGGAGCTCGCGCGGGAGGTCCGCGACGGGGTTGCCCAGCGCTTCGGGATCACGCTCGTCAACGAGCCTGTGCTGGTCGGCTGCCGCCTCTGAGCCCGGCGCGCCCCTCGACGTCCGCGGCCGGTGCTTGCCCCTCGTCCGCCGGGTCGCCCACCCAGGTGTCGATGTCGGCGACGATCGCCTGCTTGGCGGAGTCCGGGGCGCAGGAGGCCTCGACCGACATCCGCGCCAGCGTTGCCAGTGCGGCGTCGTCGAGGTCGTGAGCTGCTCGTACGGAGGCGTACTGGCCGAGCAGCCGCGAGCCGAAGAGCAGCGGGTCGTCTGCGCCGAGCGCGACGGTCACGCCCGCGGCCAGCAACGTGGGCACCGGCACCGACGACAGGTCGCTGTGCACCCCCAGCGACACGTTGGAGGTCGGGCACACCTCGAGCGCGACCTCACGGCGTGCGATCTCCTCGAGCAGGCGCGGGTCCTCGACCGAGCGGACGCCGTGGCCGAGCCGGTCGGCCCCCAGGTCGTCGATCGCGGTCCAGACGTTCGCGGGGCCGGCGAGCTCCCCGGCATGGGGCAGGGAGCGAAGCCCGGCCCGCCTGGCGATGGCGAAGGCCCGGGCGAAGTCGGAGGTGGTGCCGCGGCGCTCGTCGTTGGAGAGGCCGAAGCCGACGACGCCACGATCGACGTACTGCGCGGCGAGCCGGGCGAGGGTGCGGGCGTCCAGGGGGTGGCGGGTGCGGTTGGCGGCGATCACCACCGCCATCCCGATGCCGAGGTCGCGGGAGGCGAGCTCGACCGCGTCGAGCACCAGCTCGGTGAAGGCGGTGATGCCGCCGAACCTGCTGGCGTAGCCACTGGGGTCCACCTGGAGCTCCAGCCACCGGCCCCCCTCTGCCAGGTCGTCCTCGGCGGCTTCGCGCACCAGGCGCCGGACGTCGTCCTCGGTCCGCAGCACTGACCGGGCGACGTCGTAGAGCCGCTGGAAGCGGAACCACCCCTTCTCGTCGGCCGCGGACAGCACCGGGGGCCAGTCGTCGACGAGGGCGTCGGGCAGGTGGACGCCATCACGCTCGGCGAGCTCCACCAGGGTCTCGTGCCGCATCGACCCGGTGAAGTGCAGATGGAGGTGGGCCTTGGGGAGGCTCCCGAGGTCGCGCCGCGCCTCCGGCGACACGGCTCAGCCGAACAGCCGCTGGATCCGCCCGACTCCCTCCACGAGGTCGTCGTCGCCCAGCGCGTAGGAGAGCCGCAGGTAGCCGGGGGAGCCGAACGCCTCGCCCGGGACCACGGCGACCTCGGCCTTGTCGAGGATGAGCTCGGCCAGCTCGGTCGTCGTCCGCACGGTCACGCCGGCGACCTCCCTGCCGAGGAGGCCCTTGACCGAGGGGTAGGCGTAGAACGCTCCCTTCGGCTCGGGGCAGACCACGCCGTCGATCTCGTTGAGCATGTCGACGATGGTGCGCCGCCTGCGGTCGAAGGCCGACTTCATCTCCTCGACCGCGGTGAGGTCGCCGCTGACCGCGGCGAGCGCCGCCTTCTGCGCCACGTTGCAGACGTTGGAGGTGGCGTGGGACTGCAGGTTGGTCGCCGCCTTGACCACGTCAGGAGGCCCGATCATCCATCCCACCCGCCACCCGGTCATGGCGTAGGTCTTCGCGACGCCGTTGAGGACGACGCAGGTGTCAGCGAGCTCGGGCACCGCCACCGGCATCGACTGCGCCACGGTGTCGTCGTAGGTCAGGTGCTCGTAGATCTCGTCGGTCACCACCCACACGCCGTGGTCGAGCGCCCAGCGGCCGATCGCCTCGACCTGGTCTGGCGGGTAGACCGCGCCCGTCGGGTTGGACGGGGAGCAGAACAGCAGCGCCTTGGTGCGCTCGGTGCGAGCGGCCTCGAGCTGGTCCACGGTGACGAGGTAGTCCTGGGTCTCGTCGGCGAGGACGTCCACCGGCGAGCCACCGGCAAGCCTGATCGCCTCGGGATAGGTGGTCCAGTAGGGCGCAGGAAGGATGACCTCGTCGCCCGGGTCCAGCAGCGTCGCGAACGCCTCGTACACCGCTTGCTTGCCCCCGTTGGTGACGAGCACCTGGGAGGGCTCGACCTGGTAGCCGCTGTCGCGCCGGGTCTTCTCGGCGATCGCCTGCTTCAGCGCCGGCATGCCGCCGGCGGGGGTGTACCGGTGGTTGCTCGGCTCGCCGCACGCCGCGACTGCCGCCTCGACCACGTAGCCCGGGGTGGGGAAGTCCGGCTCGCCGGCTCCGAAGCCGATCACCGGTCGTCCCTCGGCCTTGAGCGCCTTGGCCTTGGCGTCGACGGCCAACGTGGCCGACTCCGCGATCCCCCCGATTCGGGCGGAGACGCGGTTGCGGACCCGCTGGCTACCGGCGGGTGGATCGAGGGAGGGGCTGGTCATGGGACCATGCTCGCACTGCTGGTGAGCCCAGCACACCCCGGTTGCCGGCCTTGTCGAGCCGCTTCGCCTCGGTTCGACTTCGCGCCACACCACCCCGTAGACTCTCCCCCCGGTGGTCTCGCACCCTTGCTTGCCATGCCCGCAGCAGCTCGCAGAACCACTGAAGGGCACTAGCTCAACTGGCAGAGCATCGGTCTCCAAAACCGAAGGTTGGGGGTTCAAGTCCCTCGTGCCCTGCAAGGCCTCGCGGCCCCCGTGAGGCGGCTCGGGTCCACGGCACGTGGGACGACACGGTAGGACGACAGCGTCGGAAGACAGCGCAGGAAGGATGGGGTCATGGCGACCAGCGGCAGCTCGGTGTCCTCCAAGGGGCGCCGGACCGGCCCGGCCGACTTCTTGCGCCAGGTGGTCGCGGAGCTGCGCAAGGTCGTGTGGCCCACCCGCGAGCAGCTGGTCACCTACTTCTGGGTCGTCCTGGTGTTCGTGCTGGTGATCATGTCCTTCGTGGGGCTGCTGGACCTCGGCCTCGGCAAGCTGGTCTTCCAGATCTTCGCCTGAGCCCGCGGACCACCCGAGCCCCGACCTGACAAGCCCGCCCCGGCGACGGGGACAGAAGAACGAATGAAGGTGACGGACAACCGTGTCGCAGTCGTACGACGAGCAGCCAGCCGAGCCGGCAGCCGACGCTCCCGCGGGGGAGGCGGTCGAGTCGCCGGACCTGGCACCCGACCTCGTGGCCGAGGACTCGCCGTCGGTGGAGGTCGCCGAGCCCACGGACTCCGCCGAGGTCCCGGAGGCCGCTGAGCCCAGGGACTCCGAGGAGTCCCCGGAGGCCGTTGAGGCCGCGGAGGCCGAGGAGTCCCCGGAGGCCGCGGTGGCCGACCCGCTCGAGGAGTTCCGAGAGACCCTGCGCACGCAGTTCGGCGACTGGTTCGTGGTGCACACCTACTCCGGCATGGAGAACCGGGTGAAGACCAACCTGGAGAGCCGGATCACCTCGCTCAACATGGAGGACTACATCCATGAGGTCGTGGTCCCGACCGAAGAGGTCGCCGAGATCAAGAACGGCCAGCGCAAGATGGTCAAGCGCACCGTGCTCCCCGGCTACGTGCTGGTGCGGATGGACCTCACCGACGAGTCCTGGGCAGCGGTGCGTCACACCCCCTCGGTGACCGGCTTCGTCGGGCACAGCCAGCAGCCGGTCCCGTTGAGCCTCGACGAGGTCGAGGCGATGCTGGCACCGACCGTGGTCCCCCAGCCGGGGTCCGCTGCCGCCGCCGAGGAGAGCGGCGGGGGCGACGCCGCCACGACGACCAAGAAGAAGGTCGAGGTCGCCGACTTCGACGTCTCCGACTCGGTCATGGTGGTCGACGGGCCGTTCGCTACGCTCCACGCGACCCTCACCGAGATCAACGCCGACACCCAGCGCGTCAAGGCGCTGGTCGAGATCTTCGGCCGGGAGACCCCGGTCGAGCTGAGCTTCAGCCAGATCCAGAAGGTCTGAGACCCTGGACTGAGCGTGCGAAGTCCAGAGGGTCTCAGAGGTTGAGGAGCCTCGACTGACGGCGACGAAGGAGCCGACAGCCGAGGCGTCTCGAAACCTACGAAGAAGGTGGCAGGGGAGGTCCCCCCGCCAGAAGTGGCAGGGGAGATCCCCCGCATGACCACGAGAGAGAGAAGAAGGATGCCTCCGAAGAAGAAGAAGGTCGCTGCCCTCGTCAAGGTGCAGCTCAATGCCGGCGCGGCCACCCCGGCGCCCCCGGTGGGCACCGCGCTCGGCCCGCACGGCGTCAACATCATGGAGTTCTGCAAGGCCTACAACGCCGCCACCGAGGGCCAGCGCGGCCAGGTGATCCCGGTCGAGATCACGATCTACGAGGACCGCTCGTTCTCGTTCGTCACCAAGACACCGCCGGCAGCAGAGCTCATCAAGAAGGCGGCCGGGCTGTCCAAGGGCTCCGGAACGCCCCACAAGGAGAAGGTCGGCCGGCTCACCCGTGACCAGGTGCGCGAGATCGCTGAGGTCAAGATGCCCGACCTCAACGCCAACAGCGTCGACCAGGCGGCGAAGATCGTCGAGGGCACCGCCCGTTCCATGGGCGTGACCGTCGAGGGCTGAGGCCCCGAGCGCCACGTCCCACACCTGAGCAGATCCAGTGGCAGGTCCGCACTGCGGCCGACGACCACGACTGGTACAGAAAGAGGAAGAACCAGACCATGCAGCGCAGCAAGAGCTACCGTGCCGCGGCACAGACATTCGACCAGGACCAGATCCACACCCCGCTGACCGCGATCAAGTTCGCGAAGTCGGGCGCGAAGAAGAAGTTCAACGAGTCCGTCGACGTGGCGATGCGCCTCGGGGTGGACCCCCGCAAGGCCGACCAGATGGTCCGCGGCACCGTCAACCTCCCCCACGGCACCGGCAAGACGGCCCGAGTCGTCGTCTTCGCCACCGCCGACAAGGCCGATGCGGCCCGTGAGGCCGGAGCCGACTTCGTCGGCGGCGACGACATGATCGAGAAGGTCCAGGGAGGCTGGCTCGACTTCGACGCCGCGGTGGCGACCCCGGACATGATGGGCAAGCTGGCCCGGCTCGGCAAGGTGCTCGGCCCGCGTGGCCTGATGCCCAACCCGAAGACCGGCACGGTGACCATGGACGTCGCCAAGGCCGTGAGCGACATCAAGGGCGGCAAGATCGAGTTCCGCGTCGACCGGCACGCCAACCTGCACTTCATCATCGGCAAGGCGTCCTTCACCGAGGGCCAGCTGGCAGACAACTACGCAGCGGCCCTCGAGGAGATCCTCCGACTGAAGCCGGCCAGTTCCAAGGGCCGCTACATCAAGAAGATCACCCTCTCCACCACCATGGGCCCCGGCATCCAGGTCGACCCCAACCGCACCCGCAACGTCACCGGCGAGGACGACGCCTGAGGCAGCCGCCGGGTGGGCGGGTGTGCCGAGAGCTGCCGAGAGCTACTCGGTGAAGACGCGTTCGTCCATGAGCTTCTCCCGCACGACCTGACCCCTGGTCTCGAAGCGTGACTGGTCGAAGCGCTTGGGGAACTCCAGGTCGACCGAGGTGACACCGCTGCGGCTCTTCTCGATGCTGACCACCGCCCAGTGCTTGAAGCGTTCGACGTTCCCGGCGTCGTAGACGAGGTGGTGGCGGGCGACGACGTCGTACTTGTTGTTGAGCATGAGGATCGTGTCGGCCTCGTAGGCCAGCGCGCTGGATCCTCGCAGGTGGTTGACCCGCATCCGCACGCCCGCGCTGATGCCTTCCTTGTCGCTGGCCACCACGGCCAGCACCGGGACGTCGTAGTCGAGTGCCATGTCCTTGGCGCCTTCGACCACGTGGGTGATGCGCTCGTCCTCGGGCAGGGTCCCGGGGTAGGGGATCTTCTGCAGGTAGTCGATGCAGACGAAGGGCGAGACCCCGGTGACCTCGCGCATCTCGACGATCGCCTGCTTGATCTGGTCGAGGTCGGTCTGGGAACCGGAGGAGCGGTGGATCACCAGCCGGTCGGAGTACTCGCGCACCGTGTCGATGGCCTCGGCGCCTCCGCTGCGCTCGTTCAGGCGCTGGCTCAGGTTGCGGCCCAGCCCGTCGGAGGCCTCGAACACCCGGCGGATCCGCTGGATGTTCGGTGCGTCGATGCCTCCGATGAGGCCCGCCTCCAGCGCCAGGAGGCGGATCAGCATCGTCTCCTGGTCGTGCTCGTAGCAGAAGTAGAGGACTGGTCGCCCCGCCCGAGCGATGTTGCGGGCGACCTGGAGCACGAAGGTCGTCTTGCCCGAACCCTGCTGGCCCCCGGTGAGGACGAGGTCGCCGCTGCGGAACCCTCCGGTGAGGTACTCGTCGAGGACGTCGAACCCGGTCGGCCAGACCCGGTCGACATTGTGCTTGCCGGTCGTGACCCGGTAGTCAGCCTTGTCGAGGGTCTCGGTGAGGGACTGCATCAGGAGATCCACGTGTTCATGACATCAGATGTCGAGGCCGGGGGTGGCCGAACGATCCGGATTTGCTCGCGATAATCACCTCCCGTACAGTTCGGCTGCGTAACCGAAGACCGCCGGTCGGCAGCGTGCGCTGCTCGAAGGTCCCGCTGATGCGGGCGGCCCGCGCAGGGACACACCGGATCCGTGGGATGAACCCACGTACACGCCCCGTGCCCTGTGCCGGGGCGTTCGTCGTCTCCGGGCCCTCAGGCCGCGCGATCTCGAACCGCGGAAGGAGACACATGGCGCGGCCAGACAAGGCAGCCGCCGTCGCAGACCTGGTGGAGTCGTTCCACGAGGCGTCCGGCGCAGTGCTGACCGAGTACCGCGGCCTCACCGTCAAGCAGCTGCAGGACCTGCGGCGCTCGCTGGGTGAGAACGCAACCTATGCCGTGGTGAAGAACACCCTCACCCAGCTCGCCGCCCGGGAGGCCGGTGTCGACGGAGTCGACGACCTGCTGACCGGGCCGACCGCGATCGCCTTCATCGAGGGGGACGTGGTCGAGGCGGCCAAGGGGCTGCGTGACTTCGCCAAGGCGAACCCCGCCCTGGTGATCAAGGGCGGCGTGCTCGACGGCAAGCCGGTCGACGCACAGCAGATCGCCAAGATGGCCGATCTCGAGTCGCGTGAAGTCCTGCTGGGCAAGATGGCCGGCGCGATGCTCGCCTCGCTCAGCCAGGCCGTCTACCTGCTCAACGCTCCGCTCCAGCAGACCGCCCGCCTGGCGGCCGCCCTGCAGGAGAAGGTCGAGCAGGAGACGGCAGAGCAGGACCCCCCAGTCCTCACCCCAGCCGAGTCGGCACCGGCCGACTCGACCGAGGCCTGACCACCACCACCACCCCGAGGTCCGGACGAAGGTCCGGGCCGGCAACACGGAAGGAACCGCCACCATGGCGAAGCTCAGCACCGACGAGCTGCTGGACGCGTTCAAGGAGATGACCCTCCTGGAGCTCAGCGAGTTCGTGAAGCAGTTCGAGGACACCTTCGGCGTCACCGCCGCGGCTCCCGTCGCCGCTGCGGCAGCCCCTGCCGCCGGAGGCGCCGGGGCCGAGGCCGAGGCTGCTGTCGAGCAGGACGAGTTCGACGTCGTCCTGGAGGCTGCCGGCGAGAAGAAGATCAACGTGATCAAGGAGGTGCGTGCGCTGACCAGCCTGGGCCTGAAGGAGGCCAAGGAGCTGGTCGAGGCCGCGCCGAAGCCGATCCTGGAGAAGGTCGCGAAGGACGCCGCCGACAAGGCCAAGGAGCAGCTCGAGGCTGCCGGCGCCAGCGTCACCGTCAAGTGACCAAGGTCTGAGCGTCGCTGCCGAACGGCAGCAGCAGCAGGTGGGCACCGCCCCGGCAGGGGTGGTGCCCACCTGCGTCTCCGGCTCGCCCATTTTTCCGAAATAGGTGGGCCGGAGGGGCTAGCCTGTGACGCCCAGCGCCGTTGAACCCCACGTGACGCCGTACTCGCCGGTAGGTACAGTGTCCCGAGCATGAGCGACCTTCGACCCGAAGTCGCTCCAGACGGAGGAATGCCATGGGTACTGAGATTAAGGTCGACCACCTCACCAAGCAGTTCGGCAAGGAGCTGATCTGGGGTGATGTGACGCTGACCATTCCGGCCGGCGAGATCTGTGTGATGCTCGGCCCCTCCGGCACCGGCAAGTCGGTCTTCCTCAAGTGCCTCATCGGCCTGCTCAAGCCCGACAACGGCAGCATCGTGATCCAGGGCACCGACATCGCCACCTGCCCCGAAGCCGAGCTCTACGAGATCCGCAAGCTCTTCGGGGTGCTGTTCCAGGACGGCGCCATGTTCGGGTCGATGTCGCTCTACGACAACGTCGCCTTCCCGCTGCGCGAGCACACCAAGAAGAGCGAGTCCGAGGTCCGCGACATCGTCATGGAGAAGATGGACCTCGTCGGCCTGCTGGGAGCCGAGACCAAGCTGCCCGGCGAGATCTCCGGCGGTATGCGCAAGCGAGCCGGCCTGGCCCGCGCGCTCGTCCTCGACCCCGAGATCGTCCTCTTCGACGAGCCGGACTCCGGCCTGGACCCGGTGCGCACCGCGTTCCTCAACCAGCTGATCGTCGACCTCAACGCCCAGATCGACGCGACGTTCCTCATCGTGACCCACGACATCAACACCGCGCGCACGGTGCCCGACAACATCGGCCTGCTCTACCACAAGCACCTGGCCATGTTCGGGCCTCGCGAGATGCTGCTCAGCTCCGAGGAGCCCGTGGTCCGCCAGTTCCTCAACGCTCAGCGCGTCGGCCCGATCGGCATGTCGGAGGAGAAGGACGCCGACGAGCTCGAGGCCGAGTCGGGCCAGGAGCTCCCGCCGCTGCCGCCGATCCCGCTGCAGATCGAGCCCTCGAACGGGATCCCACGACGCAGCCAGCGGCCCCCGGGCGAGTGGTGCGAGCAGAACGGCATCGCGCCGCCTCCCGGGTCCTTCGAGTCCGAGACCGCGGGGGCGATCTGACCCGCCATGTCATCACTGACCTCAGCCCGGGTGCTCCGCCCGGTCGGGACCGCAGGCAAGCTCTTTGCCTTTGGCCTGGACGTCGGCAAAGGGCTGTTCAAGCGACCCTTCCAGTGGCGTGAGTTCCTCCAGCAGTCCTGGTTCATCGCCTCGGTCACGATCATTCCGACGGCCCTGGTGGCGATCCCCTTCGGTGCCGTCATCGCGCTCCAGGTCGGCGGACTGATCAAGCAGTTCGGAGCGCAGTCGTTCACGGGGTCGGCGTCGGTGCTCGCGGTGGTGCGGGAGGCCGGGCCGATCGCCACCTCGCTGCTGATCGCGGGAGCAGGTGGCTCCGCGATCGCGGCCGACCTGGGAGCGCGGAAGATCCGCGAGGAGCTCGACGCCATGATGGTGCTGGGCATCGACCCGATCCAGCGGCTGGTGGTCCCACGGGTGCTGGCGTGCATGCTGGTGGCGGTCTTCCTCAACGGACTGGTCAGCGTCGTCGGCGTGGTCGGCGGCTACGTCTTCAACGTCATGCTCCAGGACGGCACACCCGGTGCCTATCTGGCCAGCTTCACTGCCCTCGCCCAGCTGCCCGACCTGTGGCAAGGCATGGCCAAAGCCCTGATCTTCGGTCTCATCGCCGCCATCGTCGCGGCGTACAAAGGCATGAACGCCGGAGGAGGGCCCAAGGGTGTGGGTGACGCGGTGAACGAGTCCGTGGTGATCACGTTCCTGCTGTTGTTCATCGTCAACTTCGTGATGAGCGCGATCTACTTCCAGCTCGTCCCACCGAAGACAGGTTGACGCCATGGCAGATGTGAAGTCACTGGCCAAGAAGCCTGCGGAGTCGCTGGACAACCTGGGCGACCAGCTCGAGTTCTACGTCAAGGCGGTCCTGTGGACCCCTCGCACGGTGCGGCGCTACAAGAAGGAGATCGCCCGGCTGCTCGCCGAGGTGACGCTGGGCTCGGGCTCCCTCGCCGTCATCGGCGGCACCATCGGCGTCATCACGATGATGGCGTTCTTCACCGGTACCGAGGTCGGCCTTCAGGGGTACGCCGCCCTGAACCAGATCGGAACCGCGGCCTTCTCCGGGTTCGTCTCCGCCTACTTCAACACCCGGGAGATCGCGCCCCTGGTCGCCGGCATCGCGCTGGCGGCCACGGTGGGCTGCGGCTTCACCGCGCAGCTGGGAGCGATGCGCATCTCGGAGGAGGTCGACGCCCTCGAGGTGATGGCCATCCCCTCGCTGCCGTTCCTGGTGACCACGCGCATCCTCGCCGGCCTCATCGCCATCGTCCCGCTCTACACCGTGGGTCTGCTGTCGTCCTACTTCGCGACGAGGCTGACGGTGACGAAGTTCTTCGGCCAGAGTGCGGGCACCTATGACCACTACTTCGAGCTCTTCCTCCCGCCTGGCGACGTGCTCTGGTCCTTCGGCAAGGTCCTGGTGTTCGCGGTCGTGGTCATCCTGATCCACTGCTACTACGGCTACAACGCGACCGGCGGTCCCGCCGGGGTGGGCGTGGCTGTGGGCCGTGCGGTCCGGACCTCCATCGTGGCGATCAACGTGATCGACCTGCTGCTGTCGATGGCGATCTGGGGCACCACCACCACGGTCAGGTTGGCGGGCTAGTGGCGATGAAGCAACTGATGTCCGGGGTGGGCACGAAGGCGTACGGCGTCGTGTTCCTGACGCTGTGCCTGCTCTTCGTCTGGTTGACCTACGCGGTGTTCACCAAGAAGTTCTCCGACTACGACGAGGTCACCCTCCAGTCGTCGAAGACCGGACTCTCCCTGCCCGTGCGCGCCGACGTCAAGATCCGAGGCGTGCTCGTCGGCGAGGTGCTGGACGTCGAGAGCACCGGTGACGGGGCCGACCTGACCCTCGGCATCTACCCCGACGAGCGCGCGACGATCCCGTCGAACGTCAGCGCCCAGATCCTGCCGAAGACCCTCTTCGGTGAGAAGTTCGTCTCGCTCCAGGTGCCGGACAACCCCCAGGGTGAGATCAAGGCCGGTGACACGATCACCCAGGCCAAGGTGGCGATCGAGCTCGAGGAGGTCATCAACGACCTCTTCCCGCTGCTGCGCACGGTGCGCCCGGCCGACCTCAACTACACCCTCACCGCGATCGCCACCGCGCTCGAGGGCCGCGGCGGCGAGATCGCGACGGGCCTGAAGACCCTCGACAGCTACCTCAAGCGACAGAACCCCGAGATGCCCGCCCTACTCGACAGCATCGACAAGCTGGGCGACGTGTCGGTGGTGTACCGCTCGGTGGTCCCCGACCTGGTGCGGCTGCTGCGCAACTCGGTCAAGACGACCGCCACCCTGGAGAGCAAGGAGAAGCAGCTCCAGGCGTTGTTCACCGACGTGGCCGGGTTCTCCCAGACCTCCCGACAGTTCTTGCGCAAGAACGGCGACAACATGATCCGGCTCGCCAACCAGGGCAAGCGGATCTTCCCGATGGTCGCCCGCTACTCCCCCGAGTTCAACTGCCTGTTCAAGGGGCTGACCGGGGGCATCCCGCGCTCGGAGGAGTCCTTCCGCAACAAGACGCTCCACATCGTGCTCGAGGTGCTGCCGCGTCAGCCTCGTGGGTACCAGCCCCGCGACGTTCCCCGGTTCGCCGACAAGCGTGGTCCGTTCCCCTACTGCAACCTGATGTACAAGGCGATGCGAGGCGGCTACAGCCAGGACAACCTTCCTCCGGACTCGATTGTGCCGAGACTCCAGGACGGCGTGGACTACCCGATCGTCAAGCGAGCCCCGGTCGGTGACGCCGTCGGCGGTACCCGCGAGGAGAAGATGCTCATCAACGCCGTTGCCTCGCCTGTTCTCGGGCGCCACGTCGACGACGTGCCCGACGTGACCTCGCTGCTGCTCGGCCCGTTGGTCCGGGGCATGGAGGTGGACGTCCGATGAGGTTCATTGACAAGCAGACCGCGGGAGACGCGACCAAGCTCCTCATCTTCGTGGTGGTGACCACCCTGTCGACGGCGCTGCTGGCGATCACGATCGGCAACATCACCTTCGGTGCCAAGCGCAGCTACAAGGCGGTCTTCAGCGACGCGACAGGCGTGGTCTCCGGTGACGACGTCCGGGTTGCGGGCGTCAAGGTCGGCAGCGTGAAGAGCATCGAGATCTTCAAGGACACCAAGGCCAGGGTCGAGTTCGAGGTGCAGGACTCCACCTCGCTCACGCGCAGCACGGTGGCGACCATCCGGTACCGCAACCTCGTGGGGCAGCGCTACATCGCCCTGACCGAGGAGGACGGCAAGGGCGACAAGCTCCGCGAGGACGCCACGATCCCCGAGTCCAACACCCGGCCGGCGCTGGACCTGACGGTCCTGTTCAACGGGTTCAAGCCGCTGTTCGCCGCGATGTCGCCGTCCGACGTCAACGAGCTCTCGTTCCAGCTCATCCGGGTGTTCCAGGGCGAAGGCGGCACGCTGGAGGGCCTGTTGCAGCGCACGGCCTCGGTGACCAACACCCTGGCCAGCCGCGACCAGCTCGTGAGCGACCTGATCTCGAACCTCAACGAGACGCTGGTGACGGTCGGCAACCGCGACCAGGAGCTCTCCGAGCTCCTCATCCAGTTCCGCAGGTTCGTCTCGGGTCTCAAGCAGGACCGCAAGGCCATCCTCGGCTCGCTGGACTCCATCTCGTCGCTGGCCGTCCAGACCTCCGACCTGGTCACCGGCATCAGGCCGGGGTTGACCAAGGACATCAAGGGTCTGCGCAAGGTCGCGGGCACCATCATGCGACAACCGGGCTGAGGTGGACCGAGCGCTCAAGGTGCTGCCGATCAAGCTGCAGAAGGTGGGCCGGACCGCGATCTACGGCTCGTTCTTCAACTTCTACATGTGTGAGTTCAAGGCGACGGTGGACTTGAGACCCTTCGTGCCGCAGGTCCAAGAAGTTGACGCCTTTGACGTCAACGTCGCAGAGGTGCAACATCGGATGAGCACGCCCTTCCAGCGAGCGCAACCCGGTGACCATCGGGGCGATCAGCCTTTCGCTGATCGCCGCCCTGATGGTGGCTCGCGTTCAAGGCCGGAGACCTGCCGGTCATCGGCGGTGGTGACACCTACTACGCGAACTTCAGCGAGGCCGGTGGCCTCAAGCCCAACGACGAGGTGCGCATCGCCGGTGTGCGGGTCGGCAAGGTCGTCAACATCGAGCTGGCCGGGCGAGCGAGGTCAAGGTCAGCTTCAAGGTCGACACGGCTCCGAGTTTCGGCAAGGAGAGCGGCGCCGAGATCAAGGTCAAGACGATCCTGGGCTCGATGTACATCGCGTTGCTGCCGGCGGGGGAGGGCCAGCTGGAGGAGGGCAGCGACATCCCGGTCGCTCGCACCAGCTCGCCCTACAACGTCGTCGACGTCTTCGAGGGGCTGGCCGAGCGCTCGGAGACGATCGACACCGACCAGCTGGCCGATCCCTCGACACCATGGCGACGCTGACCCGCAACACGCCCGGACGAGTTCCAGTCGGCGCTGCGCGGTGTCTCGCGCCTCTCGGCGCAACGTGGCGGAGAAGGACGAGCGAGCTCGACCGACTGCTGCAGGAACCTGCAGAAGGTCTCCGGGGTCTGGGCGACCGCAAGGAGGACATCATCACGCTGATGCAGCGACTGGCGACGTGCTGTTCCGGGCGCTGGTGGCCAGGCGTCGAGTCGGTGCACGAGCTGCTGGTGGCGACGTCGCGGCTCTCGAAGCAGCTGACCGGACTGGTGCGGGACACGCGCGCCGACCTCAAGCCGGCTCTGGACAACCTGGAGGAGTGTTGTGGACCTGCTGAACGCCAACCAGGAGAACCTCGACAACAGCCTGCGGCTGATGGCGCCGTTCTACCGGGTATTCGCCAACACCCTGGGCAACGGGCCCTGGTTCGACACGATCATCGAGAACTTCCCGCCGGCCCTCAAGGGGCCCCCCGGGCACCGAGCGCAGGGAGGCGATGACATGAAGCTCCCTCGACTTCCCCAGATCGGCGGCGGCAGCGTGGTGCGCGTACTCGTGCTCGTGGTGGCCGGTGTGCTGGTGATCGCCGGGCTGTCAGCGTTCCTCACCGGCGGCGGGACCAAGACGCTGACCGCGTCCTTCCCTCGCACCGTCTCGATCTACGAGGGGTCCGACGTGCGGGTCCTCGGTGTGCGGCGTCGGCACGATCGACAAGGTCGAGCCGTCCGGCACCACCGTGAAGGTCACCATGACCTACGACGACCAGGTCAAGGTGCCGAAGGACGTCAACGCGGCGATCATCGCCCCCTCCGTCGTGGGTGACCGGTTCGTGCAGCTCACCCCTGTCTACCGGGAGGGGCCGGTCCTGGAGGACGGCGCCGAGCTCGGCACCGACCGAACCGCCGTGCCTCTCGAGCTGGACGACATCTACCAGAACCTCTCCGACCTGGCGGTGGCACTCGGCCCGGACGGTGCGAACAAGGGTGGCGCGCTGACCCGCCTGCTCCGGTCGACGGCCCGGAACTTCTCCGGCCAGGGTGAGCAGTTCCACCAGACCATCACCGACCTCAGCAAGTTCACCTCCACGCTGGACAACCGCAAGGAGGACATCTTCGGCACCGCGCGCGAGATCGAGTCGTTCGTCCAGGCGCTGGCGGCCAACGACTCGACGGTGCGGCAGTTCAACGACAGCCTTGACGACGCTGCCGCGCTGCTGGAGGACGAGCGGGACGACCTGGCCGCGGCACTGCGCAACCTGGGGACCGCGATGACCCAGGTCCGCAGCTTCGTGAAGGAGAACGAGGACGCGCTGTCGCGCAACATCAAGGGCTTGGTGCGGGTGACCCGGATCCTGGTCAAGCAGCGCGACGCCCTGGACGAGACCCTCGGCACGGCACCGGTCGCGCTGTCGAACCTGTTCCACACCTACAACGCGAGCACCGGCACGCTCGACACCCGGACCAACTTCGGCTACAACGAGGTCGAGCTGCAGCGAGACCCGGCCGGGTTCCTGTGTGAGCTGACCGGGATCGCCGGCGACGGGCCCTGCGACGCCTTCAAGCAGGCACTTCCCACCGGGGGCCTGGGGCGGGCCCGGCCCGGCGACGAGGGCGCTGCACCCAAGCGCGGTGGGTCCCCTGTGGTCGTGGTCGAGCCGATCGACACCACGCTCGCCGGCATCTTGGGGGCGGCCCGATGACGCACGAGACCATGAGCGTTTCGAGGACCGAGCCGGGTCGGCGCCGGGTCCGTCGACCGGTGCGGATGGCCGCAGTCGGTGCCGCTGCTGCGCTGGCGCTGTCGGGCTGCGACTTCTCGATCTACGACCTCCCGCTGCCGGGCGGCGCCGAGACCGGTGAGGGCGCCTACAACGTGGTCGTCGAGTTCCGCGACGTGCTCGACCTGGTCCCCCAGTCCCAGGTCAAGGTCGATGACGTCACCGTCGGCATGGTCGATGAGATCGAGCTGCGCGGCTACAACGCGAGGGTGACGCTGGTGCTGCAGAAGGATGTCGAGCTGCCCGCGAACTCGGAGGCAGAGATCCGCCAGACCAGCTTGCTGGGAGAGAAGTTCGTCTCGCTGGCGCCGCCGAACAGCTCACCGTCCTCTCGGATGCTCGAGCAGGGGGACGTCATCCCCCTCAAGCGCTCCGGTCGCAACATCGAGGTCGAGGAGGTGCTGGGGGCTCTCTCACTGCTGCTCAACGGTGGCGGCGTCGGCCAGCTCAAGACGATCACGCAGGAGCTGAACAAGGCGTTCAAGGGCAGCGGCGGCGCGGCCAAGTCGGTGCTGAGGCAGCTGCGGGTCTTCATGGCGCAGCTGGACGACAGCCGGTTCGAGATCCTGCGCGCGATGGAGAACCTCAACAAGCTGTCGGTGTCGATCAACAAGAACACCGACACGCTCGACCTGGCCCTGGAGGAGCTGCCCTCGGCCATCAAGTCCATCGACTCCCAGCGCGACGACCTGGTCAAGATGCTGCGGGCCCTGGCCAAGCTCAGCTCGGTGGGGACCCGTGTGATCAAGGCCAGCAAGCAGGGGACGATCCGCAGCCTCAACTCCCTGGCACCGATCCTGCGGAACCTGAACAAGGCCGGGGACGCGTTCCCCCGCAGCCTCCAGGTCGCGCTGACCTTCCCCTTCGTCGACGGGGTGGTGGGCAAGAGCCCGGCCGCGGCACGCGACCTGCAGATGGGTGACTACACCAACCTGAGCATCAACATGGAGGTCAACCCCGAGGACTTCATCCTGGCCGTCGGCGATCCCAGCGGCACCGGCGGAACCGGGTCCATCTGTCTTGAAGGTCTGTGCGTCGACCCCACCGATCCCACCAAGACCATCCGCGACATCGAGGGCGTGGTGGGCGGCGTGATCGGCGGTGGCGGTGGCGGTGGCAACGGCGGCGGTGGCAACGGTGGCGGTGGCAACGGTGGCGGCCTGCCGCTTCCCGGCGGCGGCGGTGGCGGCAATGGTGGCGGCAATGGCGGTGGTGTGTTGGGCAACGTCCCCGGAGTGGGGCGAGCGGCACCGGGCGACTGGACCGAGTGGCGCGAGCGGGTGCGGGCGAGCACGGGGGTCCACCCTGACCTCACCGACCTGCTGGCCGGGGGAGTGATGCCGCGATGATCACGATGCGCACCAAGGTCCAGCTCGCGATCTTCGTCGCCATCACGCTGGTCGGCGTCTCGTTCGTCGGAGCCAGGTACGCCGGCCTCGACCGGCTGGTGCTCGACACCAGCTACAAGGTGACGGCGCACTTCGCCGACTCAGGCGGTGTCTTCACCGGGGCGGAGGTCACCTACCGCGGTGTGACGATCGGCCGGGTCTCGTCCATGGAGCTCACCGACGAGGGCGTCGACGTGCTGCTCAACATCGAGAAGGACAACGACGACATCCCCGCCGACACCCGCGCCCTGGTGGGCAACCGCTCGGCTGTCGGTGAGCAGTACGTCGAGCTGCAGCCGCAGGCCAACGGCAAGCCCTACCTGAAGTCGGGGTCCGAGATCGAGCAGTCCAAGACTGCGACCCCGATCTCGACCACGGAGTGGCTCGACAACACCCAGAAGCTGGTGAACTCCGTGCCCAAGGGCGACCTCCGGACGGTCGTGAGCGAGTTCGGGGCCGCCTTCAAGGGCACCGGGGAGGACCTCGGCACGCTGATCGACTCCTCGAACAGCTTCATCGCGGCGGCCAACGACAACTTCGACCTGACCCGACGGCTGGTGCGCGACAGCCGCGTGGTCCTGGGCACCCAGCTCGACAAGGCGTCGGCGATCCGCTCGTTCTCACGCAACTTGCGGCTCTTCTCCCAGACCATGGTCAAGGCCGACGGCAGCCTGCGCAAGGTCATCGACAACGGGGGGGCCACGGCGACCACGCTGCGGGCGTTCCTGGAGGACAACAAGGTCGATCTCGGCAAGCTGTTCAACAACCTGGTCACGGTGAACGCGGTCCAGATCAAGCACCTCGACGGGTTGCGGATGGTGCTCATCACCTATCCGTACGTGGTCGCCGGCGGCTACGCCGTCATCGACAAGTCGGACTCGACCGGGAAGCTCGACGCCCACTTCGGGCTGATCCTGACCGAGGAGCCGGCCTACTGCAGCCGGGGCTACGGCAGCACCAACCGCCGCAGCCCCAAGGACGGCTCCAACGCACCGATGAACATGAAGGCCCGGTGCACGGAGTCGCCGGCGCAGAGCAACGCGCGCGGGGCGCAGAACAAGCCGGGCCGAGCTGTGCCGGGCCTGCTCCCGCACCAGATGGCGCAGCCCGGCGTGGATGTGCCCGTCATCGGCAGCTACGACCGCGAGACCGGCGAGTTCGAGTTCTTCGAGGACCCCGAGACGGAGTCTCCCCAGGTCGGCTACACCGGCGGGGCGGCAGCGTCCTTCGGGGACCAGTCGTGGAAGTGGCTGCTGATGCAGCCGGTCATGCGGTGAGGGCGACCTCGACCCGTCGCCCCCGCCTGGCCTCGGTGCTGGCCGGTCTGTGCCTGCTCGTCCTGGTCGCCGGGCTGGTGCTGGGGGTCGTGCTGCGCTCCCAGGCCCAGGAGCTCGAGGACCGGGAGACCGCGCGGGCCGAGGTGGTCCAGGCGGCGCAGCGGTTCACCGTGACGTGGAACACCATGGACCCCAAGAACGCCGAGGACTACGTCGAGAACGTCCGTGGGCTGATGACCGAGGAGCTGCGCAAGGAGGCTTTCGGTGGTGAGGACGAGGAGGCCGCCAAGCTGATCCGGGAGGGCGGCATCACGTCCGACGCCAAGGTGCTGGTCGACGAGGCTGGGATCCCGCTCGTCGGCATCAGCACCGTCGACCCCAACTCCGCCAGTGTCATGGTCGTGGCCGACTCCCGCCGAACGGTGAACGGCCAGCGGGTGATGCGCCACTGGCGGTGGCAGCTCGAGCTCGTCAACGAGGGCGGCGACTGGCTCGTGAACGAACTGACTCCGGTCTGAGGTGACGTGACATGAGCACGCAGCCTCCTCCGCGTCGGCGACGCATCGCCGGCGAACGTCGTCGCGCGCCGGCACCCGACACCTCGCGGCCAGCGGGAGACCAGGAGTCGCCACCGGCGGCTCCCGCCCCCGCCGCGCCAGCACGGCCGGAACCACCGGCCGGGCGCGCCCGGCCTGCCACCAGCGTCGCCGAGTCGCGCGGTGGCTGGTGGGGCTCTGCCACCAGCCTGGTGGCACTGGGGCTCGCCCTGCTGATCCTGGTCGTGCTGACGGTGCTGGGAGGGTTCGGCCGGCTGGGCAACACCGGCTTCCCAGAGCTGCGCGAGGCCGACGACGCTCAGGTGGCGGCGGAGTCGGCCCCGTCGGTGGCGGAGCGAGCAGCGGAGGCGATCCTGGCCTACGACCACCGCAGCCTCGACGCCGACCAGGACGCGGCCACCCGGTTCATGACCGACGGCTTCGCCGAGGAGTACACCACGACGTTCGAGAAGACGGTGCGTCCCGGAGCGCAGCGTTTCAAGGCGAGGGTCACCGCCGAGGTCCAGGGAGCGTCAGTCGTGCGCGCCTCCGCTGACCGCGTCAGGGTGCTGCTCTTCGTCGACCAGACCACGACCAGCACCGCGCGACCGCGCCCCCAGCTCGCGCTCAACCGGGTCGAGTTCCTCATGGAGCAGCAGGACGGCGACTGGAAGGTCGCAGAGATCAGCTCCTACTGAGAAGAGCCCGTCGCCGTCGCCGTCGCGGGAGCCAGGAGGGTGGCGCGCGGCCGAGAACCGGACAGAACGGGCGGTAGTGCTTGACTCCGGCTCGACCGGGGTTCATGCTCATCGGCACAGACCGAGCCACTGATGGTCTGCCGACGAACGGTCATATGGAGGTCCGGTCGGGCAGACGCCGAAGGTGTGCTCGCCCGAGTTGTGCCCGCAGGTGGCCGCTGCTAGGCTAGGCCGTTGCGTCTGCCCCTCCACCCTGTCGCCTCGGCCGTGTCCGCGGCTGGTGTCCATGGCGATCCCGTCCATGGTCCGCGGTGTGAACCTTGACGCGCAACGATGAGTCCGAGCCTGTGGAAGGACGCCTCTTGGCCGCCTCGCGCACCAGCAAGATTGGCACCACCAACTCCCCCCGCCGCATCAGTTTCGCCAAGATCTCGGAGCCTCTCGAGGTTCCCAAGCTGCTCGCCCTGCAGACCACCAGTTTCGACTGGCTGGTCGGCAACGAGAGCTGGGACGCTCAGGTCCAGGCTCGAGCCGACGCCGGCGAGGACGTCAGCCCCAAGTCCGGATTGCAGGAGATCTTCGAGGAGATCTCCCCGATCGAGGACTTCTCCCAGACCATGTCCCTCACCTTCGAGGACCCGGTCTTCTACGACCCCAAGTACACCGTCGAGGAGTGCAAGGAGAAGGACTTCACCTTCGCCGCTCCGCTCTACGTCTCTGCGGAGTTCACCAACAACGAGACCGGTGAGATCAAGGGCCAGACGGTCTTCATGGGCGACTTCCCGCTCATGACCGACAAGGGCACCTTCATCATCAACGGCACCGAGCGCGTGGTCGTCTCCCAGCTCGTCCGCTCTCCGGGTGTCTACTTCGAGCGCACGCCGGACAAGACCTCGGACAAGGACATCTACACCTCCAAGCTGATCCCGTCGCGGGGTGCCTGGCTGGAGTTCGAGGTCGACAAGCGTGACCTGGTCGGGGTCCGGCTGGACCGCAAGCGCAAGCAGAACGCGACCGTTCTGCTGAAGGCGCTGGGCTGGACCGAGGCGCAGATCCGCGAGGAGTTCCGTGACCCCCGCAGCCCCGACAGTGACCCGCAGCCGTACGAGTCGATCGCGCTGACGCTGGAGAAGGACCACACCGCCGACGAGGACGAGGCGCTGCTCGACATCTACCGCAAGCTGCGTCCGGGTGAGCCGCCGACCAAGGAGGCCGCGCAGACGCTGCTGAACAACTACTACTTCAACAGCAAGCGCTACGACCTCGCCAAGGTGGGTCGCTACAAGATCAACAAGAAGCTCGGTCTCCACGAGGCGTTCGACCAGCAGGTGCTGACGATCGACGACATCGTGGCGACGATCAAGTACATCGTCGCGCTGCACGCCGGCGTGGAGTCCGTGGAGGCCCCGGACGGTGCCCTCGAGGTCCGCGCCGACGACATCGACCACTTCGGCAACCGACGGCTCCGCACCGTGGGTGAGCTGATCCAGAACCAGCTGCGCACCGGGCTTGCCCGGATGGAGCGCGTGGTCCGTGAGCGGATGACGACCCAGGACGTCGAGGCGATCACGCCGCAGTCCCTGATCAACATCCGCCCGGTGGTCGCGGCCCTGAAGGAGTTCTTCGGGACCTCGCAGCTCTCGCAGTTCATGGACCAGACCAACCCGATCGCAGGGCTGACGCACAAGCGCCGGCTCTCCGCGCTCGGCCCGGGTGGCCTGTCCCGGGACCGCGCCGGCTTCGAGGTGCGCGACGTCCACCACTCCCACTACGGCCGGATGTGCCCGATCGAGACCCCCGAAGGTCCGAACATCGGCCTCATCGGCTCGCTGTCGACGTTCGGGCGGATCAACCCGTTCGGCTTCGTCGAGACGCCGTACCGCAAGGTCGAGAACGGCCGGGTCACCGACGAGGTGGTCTACATCACCGCCGACGAGGAGGACCGCTTCGTCATCGCCCAGGCCAACGCCGTGCTCGACGCGGAGGGTCGCTTCGCCGAGGAGCGGGTGCTGGTCCGCACGCGGGGCGGCGAGACCGTCGACGTGCCGGCCGACGAGGTCGACTACATGGACGTGTCGCCGCGCCAGATGGTCTCGGTGGCGACCGCGCTGATCCCGTTCCTCGAGCACGACGACGCCAACCGCGCCCTCATGGGTGCCAACATGCAGCGTCAGGCGGTGCCGCTGATCCAGTCGGAGTCCCCGCTGGTGGGCACCGGCATGGAGTACCGCGCCGCCGTCGACGCAGGTGACGTCGTGACCGCCGAGCAGGCGGGTGCGGTGACCTCGGTCTCCGCGGACGCCATCGAGGTGGCCCACGACGACGGCACCTACCGCACCTACCGGATGCAGAAGTTCCGTCGCTCCAACCAGGGCACCTGCATCAACCAGCGCCCCCTGGTGGGCGAGGGAGACCGGGTGGAGGTCGGTACGCCGATCGCCGACGGCCCCTGCACCGACGAGGGCGAGATGGCGCTGGGCCGCAACCTGCTGGTGGCCTTCATGCCATGGCAGGGCCACAACTACGAGGACGCGATCATCCTCTCCCAGCGCCTGGTGCAGGAGGACGTGCTCACGTCCATCCACATCGAGGAGCACGAGGTCGACGCCCGCGACACCAAGCTGGGGCCCGAGGAGATCACCCGGGACATCCCGAACGTCTCGGACGAGAACCTCGCCGACCTCGACGACCGCGGCATCATCCGGATCGGCGCGGAGGTCACCACCGGTGACATTCTCGTCGGCAAGGTGACGCCCAAGGGCGAGACCGAGCTGACCCCCGAGGAGCGGCTGCTCCGGGCGATCTTCGGCGAGAAGGCGCGCGAGGTGCGCGACACCTCGATGAAGGTCCCCCACGGTGAGTCCGGCACGGTCATCGGGGTCCGCGAGTTCGACCGCGAGGACGGCGACGAGCTCCCGCCGGGCGTCAACCGGCTGGTGCGGGTCTACGTCGCCCAGAAGCGCAAGATCTCGGTGGGTGACAAGCTCGCAGGCCGGCACGGCAACAAGGGCGTCATCTCCAAGGTCCTGCCGATCGAGGACATGCCGTTCACCCGGGACGGCACCCCCGTGGACGTGATCCTCAACCCGCTCGGTGTGCCGGGCCGGATGAACATCGGCCAGATCCTCGAGATCCACCTCGGTTGGCTGGCCAAGACCGGCTGGGACGTCGAGGATTACGACGGCGACGTCGAGGACGACTCGTGGAAGCAGCGGCTCATCGAGATCGCCGCCGAGAAGGCCGAGCCCGACACCAACGTGGCGACCCCGGTCTTCGACGGTGCCCGCGAGGACGAGATCACCGGTCTGCTGAGCTCGACGCGCAAGAACCGCGACGGCGTCCGGCTGGTCGGCAAGGACGGAAAGGCGCTGCTGTTCGACGGTCGCTCCGGTGAGCCGTTCCCCGAGCCGGTCTCGATGGGCTACATGTACATCCTCAAGCTCCACCACCTGGTCGACGACAAGATCCACGCCAGGTCGACCGGGCCGTACTCGATGATCACCCAGCAGCCACTGGGCGGAAAGGCCCAGTTCGGCGGCCAGCGGTTCGGTGAGATGGAGGTCTGGGCGATGGAGGCCTACGGCGCCGCCTACGCCCTCCAGGAGCTGCTCACGATCAAGTCCGACGACGTGCCCGGGCGGGTCAAGGTCTACGAGGCGATCGTCAAGGGCGAGAACATCCCCGACTCGGGGATTCCCGAGTCGTTCAAGGTGCTCGTCAAGGAGATGCAGTCCCTCTGCCTCAACGTCGAGGTGCTGTCGCAGGACGGCTCCGCGATCGAGATGAAGGACGCAGAGGACGACGTCTTCCGCGCAGCGGAGGAGCTCGGCATCGACCTGTCCCGACGCGAGCCGTCGTCCGTCGAAGAGGTGTGACGCCGCGGTCGGGCTCGTGACGACCCAGGTCGCGACGAGCCCGACCGCCAGGCACACCCCTGATCCCCCGACAAACCGAGAATCGTTCAGACACCACCGAGGGAAGTAGCCACTGTGCTGGACGTCAACTTCTTCGATCAGCTCAAGATCGGCCTGGCCACCGCGGACGAGATCCGCAACTGGAGCCACGGCGAGGTCAAGAAGCCCGAGACGATCAACTACCGCACGCTCAAGCCGGAGCGTGACGGGCTGTTCTGCGAGAAGATCTTCGGCCCCACCCGGGACTGGGAGTGCTACTGCGGCAAGTACAAGCGGGTCCGCTTCAAGGGCATCATCTGCGAGCGCTGTGGCGTCGAGGTGACTCGCTCCAAGGTGCGTCGTGAGCGCATGGGCCACATCGAGCTCGCCGCCCCGGTGACCCACATCTGGTACTTCAAGGGCGTGCCGAGCCGGCTGGGCTACCTGCTCGACCTGGCGCCGAAGGACCTGGAGAAGGTCATCTACTTCGCGGCGTACATGATCACCCACGTCGACGAGGACGCCCGCCACCGGGACCTCTCCTCGCTGGAGGCCAAGATCGGGATGGAGCGCGAGCGCTTGGAGAAGCGCCGCGACGGCCAGGTCAACGAGCGCGCCGCCAAGCTCGAGGAGGACCTCGCGGCCCTCGAGGCCGAGGGCGCCAAGGCCGACCAGCGCCGCAAGGTGCGTGACGCCGGCGAGCGCGAGATGAAGCAGCTGCGCGACCGCGCCGGCCGCGAGCTCGACCGTCTCGAGGAGGTCTGGGAGACCTTCAAGTCGCTCAAGGTCCAGGACCTCATGGGCGACGAGATGCTCTACCGGGAGCTGAAGACCTGGTTCGGCAAGTACTTCGAGGGCTACATGGGGGCCATGGCCATCCAGAAGCGGCTGGAGAGCTTCGACCTCGAGGCCGAGGTGGAGTCCCTCAAGGACACCATCGCCAACGGCAAGGGCCAGCGCAAGGTGCGCGCCCTCAAGCGGCTCAAGGTGGTCGACGCCTTCCAGAAGACCGGCAACAAGCCGTTGGGCATGGTCCTCGACGCGGTCCCGGTCATTCCCCCGGACCTGCGCCCGATGGTGCAGCTCGACGGTGGCCGGTTCGCGACGTCGGACCTCAACGACCTCTACCGCCGCGTGATCAACCGCAACAACCGGCTCAAGCGGCTGCTCGACCTCGGCGCGCCCGAGATCATCGTCAACAACGAGAAGCGGATGCTCCAGGAGGCCGTCGACTCCCTGTTCGACAACGGCCGCCGAGGCCGTCCTGTCACCGGCCCGGGCAACCGGCCGCTGAAGTCGCTGTCCGACATGCTCAAGGGCAAGCAGGGTCGCTTCCGCCAGAACCTGCTCGGCAAGCGCGTCGACTACTCCGGCCGTTCGGTCATCGTGGTCGGCCCGCAGCTGAAGCTGCACCAGTGCGGTCTGCCGAAGCAGATGGCGCTGGAGCTGTTCAAGCCCTTCGTGATGAAGCGGCTCGTCGAGCTCAACCACGCCCAGAACATCAAGTCCGCCAAGCGGATGGTCGAGCGCGCGGTCAGCGGCCTCACCCGGTACGCCGTGGTGTGGGACGTGCTCGAGGAGGTCATCACCGAGCACCCGGTGCTGCTCAACCGCGCACCCACGCTGCACCGCCTGGGCATCCAAGCCTTCGAGCCGCAGCTGATCGAGGGCAAGGCCATCCAGATCCACCCGCTGGTCTGCACTGCCTTCAACGCCGACTTCGACGGTGACCAGATGGCGGTCCACCTGCCGCTGTCGGCCGAGGCGCAGGCCGAGGCCAGGATCCTCATGCTGTCGACGAACAACATCCTCAAGCCGTCCGACGGGCGACCGGTCACCATGCCGACGCAGGACATGATCATCGGCCTGTACTTCCTGACCCACCGGATCGAGGGGGAGCACAAGGGTGACGGTCGGGCCTTCGCCTCCACTGCGGAGGCGATCATGGCCTTCGACCACGGCGAGATCGAGCTCCAGAGCCTGGTCCGGATCCGGATGCGCGACGTCGTGCCCCCCGAGGGCCAGGCGCTTCCGGAGGGCTGGGAGCAGGGCCACCCGGTGACGATCGAGACCACGCTGGGTCGTGCGCTCTTCAACGAGGCGCTGCCCGCTGACTACAGCTTCCTCAACGAGGAGGTCGGCAAGAAGCAGCTCGGCAGCATCGTCAACGACCTCGCCGAGCGCTACACCAAGGTGGAGGTGGCCCACGCCCTCGACGCTCTCAAGGACACCGGCTTCCACTGGGCGACCCGTTCGGGAGTGACCGTCTCGATCGACGACGTGGTGACCCCGGGCAGCAAGATGGAGATCCTCGCGCAGTTCGAGGGCCAGGCCAAGAAGGTGCAGGGCAACTTCGAGCGCGGCCTCATGACCGACGACGAGCGCCGTCAGGAGCTCATCGAGATCTGGACCCGGGCCTCCAACGAGGTGGCCAAGGAGCTGGAGTCGACCTTCGAGTCCGACAAGAGCAACCCGATCTACATGATGGTCCACTCCGGTGCCCGCGGGAACATGATGCAGGTGCGTCAGATCGCCGCGATGCGTGGTCTGGTGGCCAACCCGAAGGGCGAGATCATCCCGCGGCCGATCAAGTCCAACTTCCGTGAGGGCCTCACGGTGCTGGAGTACTTCATCGCCACGCACGGTGCTCGCAAGGGACTGGCCGACACCGCGCTGCGTACCGCGGACTCCGGCTACCTCACCCGTCGCCTGGTCGACGTCTCACAGGACGTGATCATCCGCGAGGAGGACTGCGGCACCGAGCGTGGTCTGCCGAAGGTGATCGGCGAGCGGGACGAGCAGGGCAACCTGCGGCTCGCCGAGAACGCCGACACCGCGGCGTACGCCCGGTCGGTGGGCAGCGACGTGGTCCACCCCGAGACCGGCGAGGTGCTGGTGGAGGCCGGTGCCGACCTGGGCGACCTGAAGATCGACGACCTCATCGAGGCCGGCATCGACACCGTCAAGGTGCGCTCGGTCCTGACCTGCGAGGCCAAGACCGGCACCTGCGCGAAGTGCTACGGCCGCTCGCTGGCCACCGGCAAGCTGGTCGACATCGGTGAGGCCGTGGGCATCATCGCGGCGCAGTCCATCGGTGAGCCCGGCACCCAGCTGACGATGCGGACCTTCCACACCGGTGGTGTGGCCTCGGCCGACGACATCACGCAGGGTCTGCCCCGTGTGGTCGAGCTGTTCGAGGCTCGCACCCCGAAGGGTCGGGCGCCGATCGTCGAGTCCGCTGGACGGGTCACGATCGAGGAGAGCGAGAAGGCCAAGAAGGTCGTCGTCACCCCGGACGACGGCTCGGAGCCGCAGGAGTACGCCGTGTCGAAGCGGTCGCGCCTGACGGTGGACGAGGGCGACCACGTCGAGGTCGGTCAGCAGATCACCCAGGGCACCCCGGACCCGCAGGACGTGCTGCGGATCCTCGGTGTGCGCAAGGCCCAGGAGCACCTCGTCGACGAGGTCCAGGAGGTCTACCGCAGCCAGGGCGTGCAGATCCACGACAAGCACATCGAGATCATCGTGCGGCAGATGCTGCGCCGGGTCCTCGTGCTGGAGCAGGGTGACACCCGGCTGCTGCCGTCGGACCTGGTGGACCGGCCGTCCTTCGAGGCGGAGAACCGTCGCGTGGTGTCCGAGAGCGGCAAGCCGGCGGCCGGTCGTCCGCAGCTGATGGGCATCACGAAGGCGTCGTTGGCCACCGAGTCGTGGCTGTCGGCGGCGTCGTTCCAGGAGACCACCCGGGTGCTGACCGACGCGGCGATCCATGCCAAGTCGGACTCGCTCATGGGTCTGAAGGAGAACGTGATCATCGGCAAGCTGATCCCGGCGGGTACCGGTCTGGAGCGGTACCGCAACGTCCGGGTGGAGCCGACCGAGGAGGCCCGCGCCAACGCCTACACCGTGAGCGGCGGCTACAGCTCCTACTACGACGACTTCGGTCAGGACGGCGGCCAACAGGTCGTGGCGCTGGACGACTTCCCGTCGTTCCGCTCCTACGACAGCTGATCGCCGAAGCGCGAGCCGCTGTGCGTCTGATCAGACGCACAGCGCCTCGCGGCGCGCTCAGGAGGCGCCGCACGTCTGAAGACTTCGGCCGTTCGGATCCCTCCAGACGTAAAGGCGCCGCCGCCGCTGACCCGACCGCGACGAGCGCCTAGCATCGGCGTATGTCGGAGCAGCCTCGTGTCCGCCAGCGGATCGCCGCCTACGCCCTGGTGCTCCGTGACGAGGAGATCCTCCTGTGTCGGCTGTCCGAGCGGGTCCCGTTCGACGGGTGGGCGCTCCCAGGTGGCGGGATCGACCACGGCGAGAGCCCGCGCGAGGCACTGCGTCGCGAGGTGCACGAGGAGGCAGGGCTGCACGTGGTCCCCGGGAGGGTGCTCGACGTCTACTCCCACCACTTCACCGGCCGCAGCCCGGCCGGGGTGCTGGAGGACTACCACGGAATCGGCCTGATCTTCGAGGCCGAGGTCGACCCCGTCTCGTCCGGGAAGGAACCCCGGGTGCTGGAGGTGGACGGCTCGACCGACCTCGCCCGCTGGGTGCCGCTGGAGGAGGCCAGTCACTTCTCGTTGACGGGCGCCGCGCGCTACGGCCTGCGGCTGCTCGGGGTCGAGACCCCCATCCCGGAGGGATACAACAGATGACCCACGAGACCGTCTTCACCTACGGCGCCCCCAACCTCAAGCTCGGTGCGGGTGCAGCGGAGGAGATCGGCTTCGACCTGACCACGCTGGACGCGCGCCGCGTGCTGCTGGTCACCGACGCCGGTGTCGTGGCTGCCGGTCATGCGGGGTCGGTCGCCGACCGGATCAGGGAGTCCGGCATCGAGGTCGAGGTCTACGACCGGGTGCATGTGGAGCCGACGGACGAGAGCCTGGCCGATGCCGTCGACTTCGCGCGCGAGACCGGCCCCTACGACGCCTTCGTGGCTGTCGGCGGCGGGTCGAGCATCGACACCGCCAAGGCGGTGAACCTGCTCAGCACCAACCCCGGTGACCTGATGGACTACGTCAACGCACCGGTGGGCAAGGCGCGCAGGCCGGACCACCCGCTCAAGCCGCTGGTCGCCGTGCCCACGACGACGGGAACCGGCAGCGAGAGCACGACGATCTGCGTGCTCGACGTGCTGTCACTGCACGTGAAGACCGGCATCAGCCATCCCCGGCTACGGCCCACGCTGGCGGTGGTCGACCCGCGGCTGACGATGTCGCAGCCCCCCGAGGTCACCGCGGCCG
The DNA here is from genome assembly GCA_963801135.1 of uncultured Actinomycetota bacterium. GTDB lineage: Bacteria > Actinomycetota > Actinomycetes > Propionibacteriales > Nocardioidaceae > Marmoricola_A. The sequence goes on from CAWDDN010000008.1 coordinate 265,207, forward strand.
CAGGGATGGACATCCTGTGCCACGCCCTGGAGTCGTGGACAGCCCGCCCCTTCACCGCGTACGAGCGGAAGCGGCCGGAGCAGCGGGTGCCCTACTGCGGCGCCAACCCGGTGGCGGACATGTGGGCCGAGAAGGCGATGACCTTGCTCGCGGCCTCGTTCCGCCGTGCGGTGCGCGATGGCGGCGACGAGGAGGCGCGGGAGCAGATGGCGTGGGCGGCCACGTTCGCCGGGCTGGGCTTCGGCAATGCCGGGGTCCACATCCCGCACGCGAACGCCTACCCGATCGCGGGTCGGGTGCGCGACTTCCGGCCGGCCGGGTACCCGCAGGAGGAGCCGATGGTGCCGCACGGGATGGCGGTGTGCCTGACGGCGCCCGAGGCGTTCCGGTTCACCTTCGAGGCCGCGCCGGCGCGCCACCTGCACGCGGCGCAGCTGTTGGGAGGCGAGGGCCACGGCCCAGACGCGCTGCCTGCAGCGGTGAGCACGCTGATGCGCGACATCGGGATGCCCAACGGCATCGGCGAGGTCGGGTACGGCGAGTCGGACGTCCCCGACCTGGTCGAGGGCGCCCTCCAGCAGCAGCGGCTGCTCGCGACCGCGCCCCGTGAGGTCGGGGCCGACGACCTCACCGGGATCCTGGAGGGCTCGCTCGAGCTCTGGTGAGCTCAGGCGGTGCGCGTCGGCCGGCGACGGGCCGGCGTCGGGGCGCGGTCCGCCCGGCTGCCGGCGGTGCGCTCGCCAGCGGTGTGGTCCCGTTGGAAGCTGTGGTCGGCTGCCACCTGTGCGGCGGCGTTCTCGACGAAGCGTCGCCGCGACTCCTGCCCCACCACGGCGGCCACGGCGGTGGCCCCGGGCAGCAGCCGCCGACCCGTCCCGGCGACGGAGACGCCACGCGTCAGCGCCTTTGACCAGCACGCTGGCGGCGCGGCTGCGCTGCAGCCCGAGGGCGTCGCAGGCGTCAGCGCCGAGCAGGTAGCGGCTCATCGCGGCGTTGAACGCCAGCCCGGCCTGCACCACTGCATCCGGTGCGCCGGTGCGCCGGTGCGCCGGTGGCCGCGAGCCCCGAGCTCCGGGTCAGTGCGTCGGCGAGTGTGCGCGAGTCCTCGTCGGGGTCGAGCTCGGTGGCAGCCATCAGCCAGAACAGGCGCCAGCCGTCGGTCTCGGTGGCCGGCAGCAGCGCCTCGTCCACGCCCATGAGCCAGCCGACGTATCGCCACAGGGTGCATGATCGCCGCGCGCTCCTGCTGGTCGTAGTGCACCCCGAGACGCTGCAGGCCACCCATGCAGGCGACGCAGAACTGCAGGTGGGTGCCCGCCATCTGGATCTGGTTGACGGGGGAGTCCCAGGCCTCGCAGTCCCAGTCCGGGGAGCGGTGCATCCAGCGGCGCACGTGGGCATGGGTGATGCGCACCCGCAGGGTGGCGGCGATCCCGGCGCCCCCGGCTCGAGCCCACAGGGGTGGTGACCACCAGCCACCAGGCCGCGGTCTCGACGAGACGCCGGGGAGCCATGGCATCGAGCCCAGTGCTCGAAGCAGGAACGGACCGCGTCGACGGCGGGGTGGGTCACGACGGGTGGCATGGAGGCTCCTGGTGCTGAGGCAACTGACTGTAGGCGATGTCAGTTGCGCCAGCACAGGTCCCTGAACCGCTCTCCTACACTGCTCCCATGAGCCGTGACCTCGTCGCCGCGCTGACGGCGGCGGGGGTCACCGACGTCGACGACACGGCGCTGGCGCGCTCCCTCTACTCCTCCGATGCCTCGGTCTACCGCGTCGAGCCCCGGGTGGTGGTCCGTCCTCGGCACGTCGACGAGATCGCTGCGGTGCTGGAGGTGGCTCGCACGACCCGCACGCCGGTGACGATGCGGGGGGCCGGGACGTCGGTCGCCGGCAACGCGATCGGGTCCGGCATCGTCGTGGACACCCGACGCCACCTCCACCGGGTGCTGTCGCTGGACCCCGAGTCGGCGACGGCCGTGGTGCAGCCCGGTGCCGTCCACGCCACGCTGCAACGGGCGGCCGCGGCGCACGGGCTCCGGTTCGGTCCCGACCCGTCCACGCACACGCGCTGCACGATCGGCGGCATGATCGGCAACAACGCCTGCGGGTCTCGGGCCCTGGGCTACGGCCGGACGGTCGACAACCTGGTCTCGATGCGCGCGCTCACCTCGTCCGGGGCCGACGTGCACGACCTCGCCGAGAGCCTGACCGCACTCGTGGCCGGCGAGCTGGGGCTGGTGCGTACCGAGTTCGGCCGGTTCTCCCGTCAGGTCTCGGGCTACTCCCTGGAACACCTGCTCCCCGAGCAGGGCCGGTCGCTGGACCGCTTCCTCGTCGGGACGGAGGGGACGCTCGCGGTGGTCACCGAAGCCACGCTCCGGCTGGTGCGCGAACCGGCCCACCGGGTTCTGGTGGTGCTGGGCTACCCCGCGATGGCCGAGGCCGCCGACGCGGTTCCCGGCCTTCTCGAGCACGAGCCGGTTGCCTGCGAGGGCCTGGACCAGCGGCTGGCCCGCCTCGTGCCCACGATGCCGGCGATGCCGGCCGGGAGCGCCTGGGTGCTGGTGGAGATCGCTGGCGAGGACCTCGCCGAGGTGCGCGTTCGGTGCGACCAGGTGGTGCGCGCCGCAGCCGCCCAGGACCACGGAGTCGTGGAGGACAAGTCCGAGCAGGCGGCCATCTGGCGCGTGCGCGAGGACGGCGCCGGACTGGCAGCACGCGCCACCGACCCGCCCGGGCAGCCCGGGTGGGAGGACGCCGCAGTGCCACCGGAGCGGCTCGGCAGCTACCTGCGCGCCTTCGACGCGCTCCTCGCCGAGCACGGGCTCGACGGAGCGCCGTACGGTCACCTCGGTGACGGGTGCCTCCACATCCGGGTCGACTTCGACCTGGCGTCGCAGCCCGGGCGGGCGCGCTACCGGGCCTTCGTCGAGGAGGCTGCCGATCTCGCCGTGGCGCACGGCGGCAGCCTGTCGGGGGAGCACGGCGACGGCCGGGCGCGCTCGGAGCTGCTGGGACGGATGTACTCGCCCGAGTCGTTGGCCCTGATGGCGCGGGTCAAGGCCCTGGCCGACCCCGCCGACCTGCTCAACCCCGGTGTCCTGGTCGACCCGGCACCCCTCGACGTCGACGTCCGTCTCTCGGCACCGCAACGCCCGGAGCCGGTGCCGCTGCGGCTGCGTCACGACCGCGGGTTCGCCGACGCGGTTCACCGCTGCACCGGCGTGGGGAGGTGTGTCGCCGACCAGGCCAGCCCGGGCGGGGTGATGTGCCCCTCCTGGCTCGCGACCGGTGAGGAGAAGGACTCCACGCGCGGCCGCGCGCGGGTGCTCCAGGACGCTGTCAGCGGGCACCTCGATGGCCTGGCAGCCGACGAGGTCCACGAGGCCCTCGACCTGTGCCTGGCCTGCAAGGGGTGCGCCCGGGACTGCCCGACCGGGGTCGACATGGCGACGTACAAGGTGGCGGCGCTGCACCGGCGTTACGAGGGCCGCCGCCGCCCCCGGACCCATCTCACCCTCGGGCGGCTTCCCCAGCTGCTGGCCCGGACCCCGCCGGCCCTGGCGCGTGCCGGGTTGCGCGTGGCCCCGCGGCTGCTGGCGCGGGCTGCCGGTGTCGACCCGCGCCGCCACCTGCCCTTGCCCGCAGCCCGGCCGGTGTCCTCCCGCGAGGTCACTGTCCCCGACGCCCCGGACGTGGTGCTGTGGGTCGACACCTTCACCGACCGGTTCGCCCCGCACGTCCTCGAGGCCGCCTGCGAGGTCCTGCAGAGCGCGGGCGCGAGGGTGCAGGTCGTCGCCGACGGCTCGCAGTGCTGCGGCCTCACGCTCTACAGCACCGGGCAGCTGGAGGCGGCGGGCAGCTCGTTGGTCTCGATGCTGGCCGCGCTGGACGCGACGGCCCCGCCGGACCTGCCGGTCGTCGTCCTGGAGCCGTCCTGCCTCTCGCTGCTGCGCCACGACGCCCCGCAGCTGCTCGACGACCCGTCGTACGACCCGGGCCGCTTCCGCAGTCTCGCCGAGCACCTGGCGGCGCTTGTCGTGGACGCCACCGGACCTGACGCGACCTCGACGTCGTCGCCATGCCGCACTGCCACCAGGTCTCGGTGGTGGGGTGGGAGGCCGATGCGGCGCTGCTGGAGGCCGGGGGCGCCCGCGTCACCCGGGTCGGCGGCTGCTGCGGGCTGGCCGGTGACTTCGGCATGACCCCGGACCACTACGACGTGTCGGTCGCGGTCTTCGAGCACGACCTCGGGCCGGCGACGCGCACTGCTTCCGAGGGGGCGGTGGTCCTGGCCGACGGCTTCTCGTGCCGGACCCAGCTGGCCGACCTCGGTCACCGCGAGGGTGTGCACCTGGCCGAGCTGCTGGGCTCGCGGCGCCATTTTGACCCCCCTGAGGGCACCCGGTAGTCTTATCGATCGTGCCTGGGGTCACCCAGGCCGTCACGCGTGCTCGTCGGTCCCAGCCCGCACAGCGGGCAACACGCCCGACCGCGGGACGCGATCCACGCTCGTGAGTCGCGGCCGAACCGGTGCGCCACTGGCACGAGCACGCTCAGCAGCCACATTCAGCAGCCTCAGAGGAAAGAGAACGACGCGGTGCCCACAATCCAGCAGCTGGTCCGCAAGGGCCGCCAGGACAAGGTGTCGAAGAACAAGACGCCCGCCCTCAAGGGTTCGCCCCAGCGGCGCGGCGTTTGCACCCGCGTTTACACCACGACCCCCAAGAAGCCGAACTCCGCGCTGCGCAAGGTCGCCCGGGTGCGCCTGTCCAGCGGCATCGAGGTCACGGCCTACATCCCGGGTGTCGGCCACAACCTCCAGGAGCACTCCATGGTGCTCGTCCGCGGCGGCCGGGTGAAGGACCTGCCGGGTGTGCGCTACAAGATCATCCGCGGCTCGCTCGACACCCAGGGCGTCAAGAACCGCAAGCAGGCTCGCAGCCGCTACGGCGCGAAGAAGGAGAAGAGCTGATGCCGCGCAAGGGCCCCGCGCCGAAGCGTCCCATCGACATCGACCCTGTCTACGGCAGCCCGGTCGTCACCCAGCTGGTCAACAAGATCCTTGTCGACGGCAAGAAGCAGACCGCGCAGCGCATCGTCTACACCGCGATGGAAGGTGCCCGTGAGAAGACCGGCACCGACCCGGTGATCACGCTCAAGCGTGCGCTCGACAACGTCAAGCCGGCTCTGGAGGTCAAGTCCCGCCGCGTCGGCGGTGCGACCTACCAGGTCCCCGTCGAGGTCAAGGGCAACCGCGGCATGACGCTGGCGCTGCGCTGGCTGGTCACCTACGCCCAGCAGCGTCGCGAGAAGACCATGTCCGATCGCCTGATGAACGAGCTCCTCGACGCCTCGAACGGTCTCGGCGCCGCCGTCAAGCGCCGCGAGGACACCCACAAGATGGCTGAGTCCAACCGGGCCTTCGCGCACTACCGCTGGTGACCCAGCGGGCGCGCTGCCCCTGGTGACGCTCCCCATCCCCCGCACATCCCCGCCCCACGAGTCTCGAGGAGACATTCCCGGTGGCCGTCGACATCACCACTGACCTCAACAAGGTCCGCAACATCGGCATCATGGCGCACATCGACGCCGGCAAGACCACGACGACCGAGCGCATCCTGTTCTACACCGGCATCTCCTACAAGATCGGTGAGGTCCACGACGGTGCCGCCGTCATGGACTGGATGGAGCAGGAGCAGGAGCGCGGGATCACGATCACCTCGGCCGCGACGACCTGCTGGTGGAAGCAGCACCAGATCAACATCATCGACACCCCGGGTCACGTCGACTTCACCGCCGAGGTGGAGCGTTCCCTGCGGGTCCTCGACGGTGCGGTTGCGGTGTTCGACGGTGTGGCCGGTGTCGAACCGCAGACCATGACGGTGTGGCGCCAGGCCAACAAGTACTCGGTGCCTCGCATGTGCTTCGTCAACAAGCTGGACCGCACCGGCGCGGACTTCTTCCGTTGCGTCGACATGATGGTCGAGCGGCTCAACTCGGTGCCGCTGGTCGTGCAGCTGCCGATCGGCGCCGAGTCCGACTTCCTCGGGGTCGTCGACCTCGTCGGCATGCGCGCCCTTACCTGGCGGGGCGAGACCCGCATCGGTGATGACTACGAGATCGAGGAGATCCCCGCCGAGATGGCGGAGCAGGCCGAGGAGTGGCGCGAGAAGCTCGTCGAGACTCTGGCCGAGGCTGACGACGACATCATGGAGAAGTACCTCGAGGGCGAGGACCTGTCCGTGGAGGAGCTCGAGGCGGCCATCCGCCGGGCCACCCTGGCCGACAAGGTCAACCCGGTCCTGTGCGGCACCGCCTTCAAGAACAAGGGTGTCCAGCCGCTGCTGGACGCGGTCGTGAAGTACCTCCCGTCCCCGCTGGACATCGACGCCGTCGAGGGTCACAAGCCCAGCGACGAGGAGGAGCAGATCCTCCGCAAGCCGGCTGACAGCGAGCCGTTCTCGGGGCTGGCCTACAAGATCGCCTCCGACCCCCACCTCGGCAAGCTGATCTACGTCCGGGTCTACTCCGGCAAGCTGGAGGCGGGCACCCAGGTGCTCAACTCCGTCACCGGCCGCAAGGAGCGGATCGGCAAGGTCTACCAGATGCACGCGAACAAGCGTGAGGAGATCGCCTCGGTGGGCGCCGGCCAGATCGTCGCCGTGATGGGGCTCAAGGAGACCAAGACCGGCCACACCCTGTGCGACAGCGCCAACCCGGTGGTCCTGGAGTCGATGACCTTCCCGGCGCCGGTGATCGAGGTCGCCATCGAGCCCAAGACGAAGGGGGACCAGGAGAAGCTCGGGATGGCCATCCAGCGCCTCTCCGACGAGGACCCGACCTTCACCGTCAAGACCGACGAGGACACCGGACAGACCATCATCGCCGGCATGGGCGAGCTCCACCTGGAGATCCTGGTCGACCGGATGAAGCGCGAGTTCCGCGTCGAGGCCACCGTCGGCAAGCCCCAGGTCGCCTACCGCGAGACCATCCGTCAGAAGGTGGCGAGCCACTCCTACACCCACAAGAAGCAGACCGGTGGGTCCGGCCAGTTCGCGAAGGTCATCATCTCGATCGAGCCGAACCACGACCCCGAGACCGGGGCCGGCGCGGGCTACGAGTTCGTCAACAACGTCACCGGCGGCCGGGTTCCGCGCGAGTACATCCCCTCGGTGGACCAGGGGGCGCAGGAGGCCATGGAGTTCGGTGTGCTCGCCGGATACCCGATGGTCGACGTCAAGATGACGCTCGAGGACGGCGGCTACCACGAGGTCGACTCCTCCGAGCTGGCGTTCAAGATCGCGTCCATCGCGGCCTTCAAGGAAGCGGCCCGCAAGGCGCGTCCGGCGCTGCTGGAGCCGATGTTCAAGGTCGAGGTCATCACCCCCGAGAGCTTCCTCGGGGACGTCATCGGCGACATCAACTCCCGTCGCGGCCAGGTCCACAACATGGCCGAGCGGTCGGGCGACCGGGTGGTCGAGGCACTGGTGCCGCTGTCAGAGATGTTCGGGTACGTTGGGGACCTGAGGTCCAAGACCTCTGGTCAGGCGTCGTACTCGATGGAGTTCGACTCGTACGCCGAGGTTCCGCAGAACGTCGCCGACGAGATCATCAAGAAGGTCCGAGGCGAGTAACCACTGGTCTGCTGCCCAATGCGGCAACGACCCAGTAACGAGCAACGACCCAGCAACAACGAGTCAACGTAACAACAACAGGAGGAGCCCACCGTGGCCAAGGCTAAGTTCGAGCGGACTAAGCCGCACGTCAACATCGGCACCATCGGTCACATCGACCACGGTAAGACGACGCTGACCGCCGCTATCACGAAGGTCCTGCACGACAAGCACCCGGACCTCAACCCGTTCACGCCGTTCGACCAGATCGACAAGGCCCCGGAGGAGCGCCAGCGCGGCATCACCATCTCGATCGCGCACGTCGAGTACCAGACCGAGTCGCGGCACTACGCGCACGTCGACTGCCCTGGTCACGCCGACTACATCAAGAACATGATCACCGGTGCCGCCCAGATGGACGGCGCCATCCTGGTGGTCGCCGCCACCGACGGCCCGATGCCGCAGACCAAGGAGCACGTGCTCCTGGCCCGCCAGGTCGGCGTCCCGGCCCTGGTCGTGGCGCTGAACAAGTGCGACATGGTGGACGACGAGGAGCTCATCGAGCTCGTCGAGATGGAGGTCCGCGAGCTCCTCAGCGACTACGAGTTCCCCGGTGACGACGTCCCGGTGGTGCGCGTGGCCGCCTTCCCGGCGCTGAACGGCGACGAGAAGTGGAGCGAGTCGATCGCCGAGCTGATGCAGGCGGTGGACGACTTCATCCCGACCCCGCAGCGCGATGTCGACAAGCCCTTCCTGATGCCCGTCGAGGACGTCTTCACGATCACCGGTCGCGGCACGGTCATCACCGGCCGGATCGAGCGCGGTGTGGTGAAGGTCAACGAGGAGGTCGAGATGATCGGCATCCGCGAGAAGGCGCAGAAGACCACGGTCACCGGCATCGAGATGTTCCGCAAGCTGCTCGACGAGGGCCAGGCGGGCGAGAACGTCGGGCTGCTGCTGCGCGGCACCAAGCGCGAGGACGTCGAGCGCGGCATGGTCGTGATCAAGCCGGGCACCACGACGCCGCACACCAACTTCGAGGCGAGCGTCTACATCCTCTCGAAGGACGAGGGCGGGCGTCACACCCCGTTCTTCAACAACTACCGTCCGCAGTTCTACTTCCGGACCACGGACGTGACCGGCGTGGTCACGCTGCCGGAGGGCACCGAGATGGTCATGCCCGGTGACAACACCGAGATGTCCGTCGAGCTCATCCAGCCGATCGCGATGGAGGACGGCCTCAAGTTCGCGATCCGCGAGGGTGGCCGCACCGTCGGCGCCGGACGGGTCACCAAGATCACCAAGTGATGGCAGTGATCTAGGGCCTCACGGTCCACAGCAGGATCCACAGCGGGGCCCCGTCCTTGAAGGACGGGGCCCCGCTGCGTGCCGGGGTGCCGGGCCGCAGCACGGGCTGCCTACGATGCGGTGCATGTCAGACGACTCCCGCCACGCGCGGGTGCGCTCCTACGCCCGCCGGGGCAGCCGCCTGAACGTGGGCCAGCAGTCGGCCTGGGACTCCCACCGTGAGGTCTGGGTGCTGCCTGACGAGGTGGCCGCGGGCGGGCTCGACCAGGTCGCGTGGTTCGGTCGAGAGGCACCCCTGGTGGTGGAGATCGGCTCGGGCAACGGGGAGTCGCTGGCCGAGATGGCAGCCGCGCTGCCCGACTGCAACGTCCTGGCGCTCGAGGTCTGGCGTCCAGGGGTGGCCGCGACGCTGCAGCGGCTGGCGAGGACGGACGTCGGCAACGTGCGGCTGCTGATGGCAGACGCGGAGACCTGCCTGGAGACCCTCGTCCCACCGGGCGGCCTGAGCCAGCTGTGGACCTTCTTCCCCGACCCCTGGCACAAGAAGCGGCACCACAAGCGCCGGCTGGTGGGACCCACCTTCGCTCGGGTGGCTGCCAGCAGGCTGGCGGTGGGCGGGACCTGGCGCCTGGCCACCGACTGGGAGGACTACGCCCGGCACGCCGAGCAGGTCCTGGCGAACGTGCCCGAGCTCCGCGGCGGCAGGGTCGCACGCCCTTCGGACCGCCCGGTCACCAAGTTCGAGCGGCGTGGCCTGGCCGCAGGGCGGGAGATCGTGGACTTCGTCTACGAGCGGGTGGGAGTCCCGTCGGAGCAGGACCACCGCTGACCGGGTGCACCCGGCCCGGTCAGCGGTGGCCCTTGACCCCACCCGTCCCCACAGGGGGTCGTCGAGGAGATCCGGAGATGTCGAGAAGCGCGGTGACCGCAGCTCGGAAGACGTCGGTGTGACGGTCCACGTCGGCCTCGGTGTGGTGCGGGGAGAACAACGCCATGTTGTGGAACGGCGTCAGCAGGATGCCCCGGTTGAGCGCCCACAGGTGCATGAAGCCCTCCAGGTCCTCGTCGACCGCGGCTGCAGCCTCCGCGCCGGTGCGGGCCGGCGGACCGAACCAGTACTCCGCGCGGCACCCGAGCCGTTGCACGTGCCAGGGCAGGTCGTGCTCGGCGATGACGCCTCTCACCCCTGCGGCCCATCGCTCGGCGAGAGGGATCGCCACCGCGAAGTCCTCCTCGCGCAGGCTGTCGGCCAGGGTCGCTCGCGCCGCGGCCATCGCCAGCGCACTCCCGGTCAGCGTGCCGCCCACGCCGGCGACGTCGATCTCATGGGCCTGCAGGGCCGGCTCGATGCGCCCGGCCACGTCCGCGGACATGCCGTAGGCGGCGACGGGCACACCCCCTCCGATGGGCTTGCCCACGACCACCAGGTCCGGGTCGAGCCCCCAGGCGCGCGTCGCGCCGCCGGGACCGGCGCACAGCGTGTGGGTCTCGTCCATGACCAGGAGCACGTCGTGGCGTCGGGTGATCTCGCGCACCCGGGAGAGGTAACCGGGGTCGGGGAGCACGATCCCGATGTTGGTCAGCGCGGGCTCCATGAGCAGCGCCGCGACGTCGCCGTGGGCCAGGGCCTCCTCCAGCGCCGACGGGTCGTTGAAGGGGACCACCCGTGTGGTGACCGCGACGTCGACCTGCGGCCCCAACGCCCCGGGGCGAGGGACGACTTGTCCGTCGTCGAGCACGGCAAGGGTCTCGTCGACTGTGCCGTGGTAGCACCAGTCCATGACGCAGATGCGGGGTCGGCCGGTGAGGAAGCGGGCGAACCGCAGCACGAACCGGTTGGCGTCGGTCGCGGACATCGCGAACTGCCAGCGGGGAAGGCCGAACCTGCGCTGCAGCTCGGCGCCGACCCAGGCGGCGTCGCTGCTCGGCAGCATCGTGGTGAAGCCGTGCTCGGCGCGCTCCTGCAGCGCCGCAGCCACCGCCGGCAGCGCGTGCCCGGTCATCGCGCCGGTGTCGCCCAGGCAGAGGTCGACGTAGTCGTGGCCGTCCACGTCGGTGAAGCCGGCGCCGCGGGCGTCGTCGACGAACACGGGGAAGGAACCCGCCCAGCGCGTCATCCACGGCATCGGCACCCCGGCCAACAGGGGGCCGCGTGCCTGCTGGGCGAGCTCGGCCGAGCGCGGATGGGTCGCGACGAACCGCTCCTCCTCCGACGCCCGGAGCGCGGCCAGCCGGTTCCGGTCGATCACCGGGGCAACGCTACGGCGAAGTGACGCTGGTGTGAACAAATCGGTACGTAAAGCGCGGCAAACCCCACTGTTGGCGTCGCGAGCGAGGCCATCAACGGCGGATTCCGTAGGAGTGGGTCCTCGATTTGGTTCAGCCTGCGATGTCTGCCAAGATAGTCCGGTTGCTCCGGCGGGGTCGCCGGGGCGCGAGCATGGCACTTCTCTGCTGAATCGGTGTTCCGGATCGAGGGCAGCGAGGTGTGCCCGCGCCGCACCGTGAGGCCCCTCTCGGCCCGACGTCGTAGTCGGGCAGCCACCAACAACCTGCCAACGAGGGTAAGTGCCGCGCTGCAAAGTGTGCGCGACACACCCGACCGCGGGTGCACGGGTGGGGAGCGGTCAATGACGAGTAAGTGAGGACGGCTGATGGCGGGACAGAAGATCCGCATCCGGCTCAAGGCCTATGACCACGAGGTCATCGACACCTCGGCGCGCAAGATCGTCGACACGGTCACGCGGACGGGTGCGAAGGTGGCCGGGCCGGTGCCGCTGCCCACGGAGAAGAACGTGTACTGCGTCATCCGGTCGCCGCACAAGTACAAGGACTCTCGCGAGCACTTCGAGATGCGGACGCACAAGCGGCTGATCGACATCATCGACCCCACCCCGAAGACGGTGGACTCCCTGATGCGTCTCGACCTGCCCGCTGGTGTCGACATCGAGATCAAGCTCTGAGGAGTTCGAGATCATGACCATCGAACGCAACGTCAAGGGCCTGCTCGGCACCAAGGTCGGCATGACGCAGGTGTGGGACGCCGACAACCGGGTCGTCCCGGTGACGGTTGTTGCCGCCGGCACCAACGTGGTGACCCAGGTGCGGGCCCCTGAGAAGGACGGCTACAACGCCGTGCAGATCGGCTTCGGCGAGATCGAGGGCCGCAAGGTCACCAAGCCCCGTGCCGGCCACTTCGAGGCCGCGGGGGTCACGCCTCGTCGGCACGTCGCTGAGATCCGCACTGCCGACGCCGGGTCCTACACCCTGGGCCAGGAGCTGAGCCCCGAGATCTTCGCCGAGGGTGACCTCGTCGACGTCTCGGGCACCAGCAAGGGCAAGGGTTTCGCCGGTGTGATGAAGCGCCACGGCTTCCACGGCGTGGGGGCCTCCCACGGCGCTCACCGCAACCACCGCAAGCCCGGCTCCATCGGCGGCTGCGCCACTCCCGGTCGCGTGTTCAAGGGCCTGCGGATGGCCGGGCGCATGGGCGGCGAGACGGTCACCACCCAGAACATCACCGTGCACGCGGTGAACGCCGAGAAGGGCCTGCTGCTCCTCAAGGGTGCCGTCCCCGGCCCCAGGGGCAGCTTGCTCGTCATCCGAGCCTCTGCCAAGAAGGGCGGTGCCCAATGAGTGACGCACGGAGCGCCCAGTCGAGCGCACAGGCCGTCGAGGTCGACCTGCCCGCAGAGATCTTCGGCGTGGAGCCCAACCTTCCGCTGATCCACCAGGTCGTCGTGGCCCAGCAGGCTGCGGCCCGCCAGGGCACCCACTCCACGAAGACCCGGGGCGAGGTCCGCGGCGGTGGCCGCAAGCCGTACAAGCAGAAGGGCACCGGCCGTGCCCGGCAGGGCTCGATCCGGGCCCCGCAGTTCGCCGGCGGTGGCATCGTCCACGGCCCGCAGCCGCGCAGCTACGACCAGCGCACCCCCAAGAAGATGAAGGCGGCCGCGCTCCGGGGCGCCCTGTCCGACCGCGCCCGGAGCGGTCGCGTGCACGTGGTCGAGGGCCTGGTGTCGGGTGACGTCCCGCGCACGAAGGAGGCGCTGGCCTTGCTCGGAGACCTCGTGGGCACCCGGCGGGCGCTGGTGGTTCTCGAACGCGGTGACGACCTCGGCTGGCGCTCGCTGCGCAACGCGGGGAACGTCCACGCGCTCGCCGTGGACCAGCTCAACACCTACGACGTGCTGCTCGCCGACGACGTGGTCTTCACCAAGGCCGCGTACGACGTCTTCGTGGCCGGACCCCGGTCGGGCAAGTCGGTGAAGGCGACGGCCACTTCCTCGGAGGCCGCGGCCGTCCAGAGTGAGACCGACGACGCTGCCAGTGGCGAGGAGGACCAGTCGTGAGCACCTTCCACAAGGACCACCGCGACGTGATCATCAAGCCGATCGTGACCGAGAAGAGCATGAGCCTTCTCGACGACAACCGGTACACGTTCCTGGTGCACCCCGACGCGAACAAGACCGAGATCAAGGTCGCGATCGAGCAGATCTTCGACGTCAAGGTCACCTCGGTCAACACCATGAACCGTCAGGGCAAGACGCGTCGCACCCGCTCTGGCACCGGCAAGCGGTCCGACACCAAGCGCGCGATCGTCAGCCTCGCAGAGGGCCAGAGCATCGACATCTTCGGAGGTCCGGTCTCCTGACCGGGTCGACGAGGGACATCGAGGACTGAGAAGACATGGGTATCCGTAAGTACAAGCCGACCACGCCCGGGCGCCGCGGCTCGTCGGTCGCCGACTTCGTCGAGATCACGCGCACGACGCCGGAGAAGTCCCTGGTGCGGCCGCTGCCCAAGAAGGGTGGCCGCAACAACCAGGGACGCATCACCACCCGTCACCAGGGTGGCGGACACAAGCGCGCCTACCGGGTCGTCGACTTCCGTCGCTACGACAAGGACGGCGTGCCTGCCAAGGTCGCGCACATCGAGTACGACCCCAACCGCACCGCGCGGATCGCGCTGCTGCACTACGCCGACGGGGAGAAGCGCTACATCATCGCGCCGAAGGACCTGCAGCAGGGCGTGACCGTCGAGGCCGGCGTACGCGCCGACATCAAGCCCGGCAACAACCTGCCGCTGCGCAACATCCCGGTCGGCACCACGATCCACTGTGTCGAGCTCCGCCCGGGTGGGGGAGCCAAGATCGCCCGTTCGGCGGGCATCAGCGCCCAGCTGGTGGCCCGGGAGGGCTCCCGCGCGACGCTGCGGATGCCGTCGGGCGAGATGCGGTTCGTCGACGTGCGATGCCGGGCCTCGATCGGCGAGGTCGGCAACGCCGAGCAGTCGAACATCAACTGGGGCAAGGCCGGCCGGATGCGCTGGAAGGGCAAGCGCCCGACCGTCCGCGGTGTGGTCATGAACCCCGTCGACCACCCTCACGGTGGTGGCGAGGGCAAGACCTCCGGTGGCCGTCACCCGGTCTCGCCGTGGGGGAAGCCCGAGGGCCGCACCCGCAAGCGCAAGGCCTCCGACGCCCAGATCATCCGCCGCCGCAAGACCGGCAAGCGCCGTTGAGCACCGACGCGGACCAGAAGTTAGGACACAGCTGACATGCCACGCAGCCTCAAGAAGGGCCCCTTCGTCGACGACCACCTGTTCAAGAAGGTGGAGACGCAGAACGACAAGGGCACCAAGAACGTGATCAAGACCTGGTCGCGACGCTCGATGATCTTGCCCGAGATGATCGGCCACACCATCGCGGTGCACGACGGACGCAAGCACGTGCCCGTCTTCGTCAGCGACTCGATGGTCGGCCACAAGCTGGGCGAGTTCGCCCCCACCCGCACCTACCGCGGCCACGTCAAGGACGACCGGAAGAGCCGTCGCCGCTGAGCGCGGGCAGCTACCACGAGGACAGAGAAGACTCATGAGCACACTCGAGCGCAAGACCGTCAGCGCCCGTCGCGAGACCCTGCTGGGCGACGCCCCCGGCGCGTTCGCCCGTGCGCGCTTCGTGCGGATCACCCCGATGAAGGCCCGACGGGTCGTCGACATGGTCCGCGGACTGCCGGCGCAGGAGGCGGTGACGATCCTCCAGTTCGCTCCCCAGGGTGCGGCCGAGACCGTCGCCAAGCTCGTCGCGAGCGCGATCGCGAACGCCGAGACCAACGAAGGCCTCGACGCCGCCGATCTCGTGATCTCGCAGGCCACCGTGGACGAGGGACCGACCATGAAGCGCTGGCGGGCGCGGGCGCAGGGACGCGCTTCCCGCATCAACAAGCGGACCAGCCACATCACCATCGTGGTCACCCCGCGTGACGAGGACTCGAACATGACGAACAAGGACCGGAAGGCTGGATCTGCGTAATGGGTCAGAAGATCAACCCCAACGGGTTCCGCCTCGGCATCTCCACCGACCACCGCAGCCGGTGGTACGCCGACAAGCTCTACAAGAGCTACGTCGGCGAGGACGTCGCGATCCGCAAGCTGCTCAGCAAGGGCATGGAGCGCGCCGGCATCTCCAAGGTGGAGATCGAGCGCACCCGTGACCGTGTGCGCGTCGACATCCACACCGCCCGGCCGGGCATCGTCATCGGCCGGCGCGGCGCCGAGGCCGACCGTATCCGCGGCGAGCTGGAGAAGCTCACCGGCAAGCAGGTGCAGCTGAACATCCTCGAGGTGAAGAACCCCGAGATCGACGCGCAGCTGGTCGCTCAGGGCGTCGCCGAGCAGCTGACCGGCCGGGTGGCCTTCCGTCGCGCGATGCGCAAGGCGATCCAGACCTCGATGCGCTCCGGCGCCAAGGGCGTGCGGATCCAGTGCTCCGGCCGCCTCGGTGGCGCGGAGATGTCGCGCTCGGAGTTCTACCGTGAGGGCCGGGTCCCGCTGCACACCCTGCGCGCCGACATCGACTACGGGTTCTACGAGGCCCGTACGACCTTCGGCCGGATCGGGGTGAAGGTGTGGATCTACAAGGGTGAGGTCGCCGGCACCCGTGCCGAGCGCGAGGCCCAGGCCGCCGCTCGCGCCGGAGCCCCTGGCCGCGGCCGCGGTGGCCGCGCCGGCGAACGCCCCACGCGGGGCACCCGCGGCGACCGTCCGACCCGCTCGGCCCGCACCGACGGCGGCCAGGCGCCGGCCTCGGAGTCGGCCAGCACCGAGCCGGCCAGCACCGAATCAGCCAGCACCGAGTCAGCCAGCACCGAGCCGGCCACGACCGAGCCCGCCACGAGCGCGGCTCCGACCACCGGTGGGGAGGCCTGAGCCATGTTGATGCCACGAAGGGTCAAGCACCGCAAGCAGCACCACCCCAACCGTCGCGGGAAGGCCAAGGGCGGCACCGAGCTCGCCTTCGGTGACTTCGGGATCCAGGCGGTCGAGGGTCATTACGTGACCAACCGGCAGATCGAGTCGGCTCGTATCGCGATGACCCGCCACATCAAGCGCGGCGGCAAGGTGTGGATCAACATCTACCCCGACCGTCCGCTGACCAAGAAGCCGGCCGAGACCCGGATGGGGTCCGGCAAGGGCTCGCCGGAGTGGTGGGTCGCCAACGTCAAGCCAGGGCGCGTGATGTTCGAGCTCTCCGGTGTCTCGGACGACGTGGCTCGCGAGGCGATGCGTCGCGCGATGCACAAGCTCCCGATGAAGTGTCGTTTCGTCTCCCGTGAGGCAGGTGATTTCTGATGGCCAGCCAGTCGATGACGGCTCACGAGCTGCACGACCTGACCAACGTCGACCTGGAGACCAAGCTCCGGGAGTCCAAGGAGGAGCTGTTCAACCTCCGCTTCCAGTCGGCGACCGGCCAGCTCGAGAGCCACGGACGGCTCCGGTCGGTCAAGCGCGACATCGCCCGCATCTACACCGTGGTGCGGGAACGTGAGCTGGGCATCCGTGAGACGCCGGGCGGTGCGGCATGAGTGAGGAAACCAACGTGACCACTGAGGAACGCAGCCGGCGCAAGGTCCGCGAGGGCCTCGTCGTGAGCGACAAGATGGACAAGACCGTCGTCGTCCTGGTCGAGGACCGCGTCAAGCACGCGCTCTACGGCAAGGTGATGCGGCGCACCAGCAAGCTCAAGGTGCACGACGAGCAGAACGACTGCGGCGTCGGCGACCGCGTCTCGATCATGGAGACCCGGCCGCTGTCGGCGACGAAGCGCTGGCGTGTGGTGGAGATTCTGGAGAAGGCGAAATGATCCAGCAGGAGTCGCGGCTCAAGGTCGCCGACAACACTGGTGCCAAGGAGATCTTGTGCATCCGCGTGCTCGGCGGCTCGGGTCGACGCTACGCGGGGATCGGCGACACCATCGTCGCCACGGTGAAGGACGCGATCCCCGGCGGCAACGTGAAGAAGGGGGACGTCGTCAAGGCGGTCGTCGTGCGCACCGTCAAGGAGCGCCGACGTCCCGACGGTTCCTACATCCGGTTCGACGAGAACGCCGCCGTGATCCTGAAGAGCGACGGGGAGCCCCGTGGCACCCGCATCTTCGGTCCGGTCGGCCGTGAGCTGCGCGAGAAGAAGTTCATGAAGATCATCTCGCTCGCGCCTGAGGTGCTCTGACATGGCGAAGCGCAACATGAAGATCAAGAAGGGCGACACCGTGCGGGTGATCGCCGGAGCCGACAAGGGCGCCGAGGGCAGGGTCATCACGGTCCTCCGCGACCACGACCGGGTCATCGTCGAGGGCGTCAACCTGGTCAAGCAGCACACCAAGGTGATGCAGCAGGGCGGTCGGGCCGGCAACACCGGTGGCATCGTCACCAAGGAGGCCTCCATCCACGTGTCCAACGTGATGCTGGTCGACGGGGGCGAGACGGTCCGCATCGGCTACGAGCGACAGGACGTCGAGAAGCGCCGCGGCGACGGGTCGACGTACCCCTCCCAGCGCAGCGTCCGCGTTGATCGCAAGACCCGGAAGGAGATCTGATGACGGAGACATCTGTCACCGAGGCACCTGAGACGAGTGCGTCCCGTCCGCAGCCCAGGCTGAAGGGCAAGTATCGGTCCGAGATCCTCCCCGAGCTGCACCAGGAGTTCGGGTACGGCAACGTCATGCAGGTTCCCGGCCTGGTCAAGATCACGGTCAACATGGGCGTGGGCGAGGCGGCCCGCGACTCCAAGCTGATCGAGGGCGCGGTGCGCGACCTCACCGTGATCACCGGTCAGAAGCCGCGGGTGACCAAGGCCCGCAAGTCGATCGCCCAGTTCAAGCTGCGCGAGGGGATGCCCATCGGGGCGCACGTGACGCTGCGCGGTGACCGGATGTGGGAGTTCCTCGACCGGCTGCTCGCGCTCGCGCTGCCGCGCATCCGCGACTTCCGGGGGCTCAACCCGAACCAGTTCGACGGGCGTGGCAACTACACCTTCGGCCTCACCGAGCAGGTCATGTTCCACGAGATCAACCAGGACAAGGTGGACCGTTCCCGTGGGATGGACATCACCGTCGTCACCACCGCGACCAACGACGACGAGGGCCGCGCGCTGTTGAGGAAGCTCGGCTTCCCCTTCGCGGACCGCAACCAGGCACGGTAAAGGAGAACCCCATGGCGAAGACTGCACTGAAGGTCAAGGCCGCGCGCAAGCCCAAGTTCGCGGTGCGCGGCTACAGCCGGTGTCAACGCTGCGGCCGTCCCAAGGCGGTCTACCGCAAGTTCGGCCTGTGCCGGATCTGCCTGCGCGAGATGGCACACCGCGGGGAGCTGCCGGGCATCACCAAGAGCAGCTGGTGACGCGCAGCCGGTGACTCACGGGGGCCCCGCCCCCCAAGGACCCCCCGACGGTGGTCCGACCGCCAGGCGGACCACAACACAACACAACACGTCGAAGGTCCACCGGGAGCAGGCTCCCGACGGAAACCACGACGAGGAAGAAACTGAACCGACATGACGATGACTGACCCGATCGCAGACATGCTGACGCGTCTGCGCAACGCCAACCAGGCGTACCACGACACGGTCACGATGCCGTACAGCAAGCTCAAGGCCGGCGTGGCCGAGATCCTCAAGCAGGAGGGCTACATCACCTCCTTCAGCGTCGAGGAGCCCGTCGAGGGGGCCGTCGGCAAGACGCTCACCGTGATCCTGAAGTTCGGCCCCACCCGGGAGCGCTCGATCGCCGGCATCCGCCGGATCAGCAAGCCGGGCCTGCGGGTGTACGCGAAGTCCACGGGCCTGCCCAAGGTCCTCGGCGGCCTCGGGATCGCGATCATCTCGACGAGCCAGGGCCTACTGACCGACCGACAGGCCAAGCAGAAGGGCGTAGGTGGGGAAGTCCTCGCCTACGTCTGGTGACTAGGCCCCAGGCAGAGAGAGGAGGCATCTGACAATGTCGCGCATCGGCAAGCTCCCCGTCCCCGTCCCCTCGGGGGTGGACGTCACGCTCGACGACACCGTGGTCACCGTCAAGGGTCCCAAGGGCACCTTGAGCCACCGGGTCGCCGCGCCCATCACGGTCTCGCAGGAGGACGGCGCGATCGCCGTCTCCCGCCCCGACGACGAGCGGCTCTCGAAGTCGCTGCACGGTCTGACCCGCACGCTCATCGCCAACATGGTGACCGGCGTGACGCAGGGTTACGAGAAGAAGCTCGAGATCGTCGGCGTGGGCTACCGCGTCCTGTCCAAGGGACCGACGCAGCTCGAGCTCCAGCTCGGCTACTCCCACCCGATCATCTTCGACGCACCCGAGGGCATCACCTTCACCGTCGAGGGTCCCACCAAGCTCGGAGTCACCGGGATCGACAAGCAGCTCGTCGGTGAGGTGGCGGCCAACATCCGCAAGCTGCGCAAGCCGGAGCCCTACAAGGGCAAGGGCGTCCGCTACGCCGGCGAGCAGGTCCGCCGCAAGGTCGGAAAGGCTGGTAAGTGACATGGCGATCACCCTGAAGCAGAGCCACCGCACCCAGGCCCGCGCAGCCTCGCGGCTGCGGCGCCAGGTCCGCGGGCGCAAGCGTGTCGTCGGCACCGCCGACCGTCCGCGCCTGGTGGTCACCCGTTCCGCGCGTCACATCACGGCCCAGGTCGTGGACGACGGCGCGGGCCGCACCCTGGTCTCGGCCAGCACCATGGAGGCCGACCTGCGTTCGCTGGACGGTGACAAGTCCGCGAAGGCGAAGCGTGTGGGCGAGCTGGTCGCCGAGCGCGCCACGAGTCAAGGCGTCGTCTCGGTGACGTTCGACCGAGCAGGCAACAAGTACCACGGCCGCGTCGCGGCCCTCGCCGACGGAGCCCGCGAAGCCGGGCTCGCGTTCTGATGGCGACGAGACGAGAGAGAAGGTAGTTCGAATGAGCGGATCCCAGCGCCGTGGTGGCGCCGGTGGTGATCGTCGTGGTGGTCGCGACGACCGCCGCGGCGGCCAGGCTGCAGACAAGACCGCGTACGTCGAGCGCGTCGTCGCGATCAACCGCGTCGCCAAGGTCGTGAAGGGTGGTCGTCGCTTCAGCTTCACCGCCCTGGTGATCGTGGGCGACGGCGACGGGACGGTCGGCGTCGGCTACGGCAAGGCCAAGGAGGTGCCGGCTGCCATCGCCAAGGGCGTGGAAGAGGCCAAGAAGGCCTTCTTCAAGGTGCCGCGCAGCCAAGGCACGATCCCGCACCCCGTCCAGGGTGAGAAGGCTGCGGGCGTGGTGCTGCTGCGTCCGGCCGCCCCCGGTACCGGTGTCATCGCCGGTGGTCCGGTGCGTGCGGTGCTGGAGTGCGCCGGTATCCACGACGTGCTGAGCAAGTCGCTCGGCTCGTCCAACCAGATCAACATCGTGCACGCGACCGTTGCGGCCCTCAAGAGCCTGGAGGAGCCGGAGGCGGTGGCAGCGCGTCGTGGGCTGCCGGTCGAGCGCGTCGCTCCGGCCGCGCTGCTCAAGGCCCGGGAGGAGGCCAGCGCCTCATGAGTCTCAAGGTCAAGCAGACCCGGTCGTCGATCGGCTGCAAGCAGAACCAGCGCGACACCTTGCGTTCGCTCGGTCTCAAGCGGGTCGGTGACGAGGTCGTCCAGGACGACCGCCCCGAGATCCGAGGCATGGTCCACGTCGTGCGCCACCTCGTCACCGTCGAGGAAGTAGAGGAGAGGGCCTGACATGGCGGACAAGCCGTTGAAACTGCACCACCTGCGTCCGGCGCCAGGCGCCAAGACCGCCCGTACCCGGGTGGGACGCGGTGAGGGCTCCAAGGGCAAGACCGCGGGTCGCGGCACCAAGGGCACGGGCGCTCGCAAGAACGTCCCGGCCTCCTTCGAGGGTGGGCAGATGCCCATCCACATGCGGCTGCCGAAGCTCAAGGGCTTCAAGAACCCGTTCAAGGTCGAGTTCCAGGTCGTCAACCTCGACCGGATCGACGCGCTCTTCCCCGAGGGCGGCACGGTCGGTGTCGCCGAGCTGGTCGCCAAGGGTGCGGTCCGCTCGGGTCAGCCGGTCAAGGTCCTGGGGCAGGGTGAGGTCACCTCTGCGGTCCAGGTGAGCGCGCATGCGTTCTCCGCCTCCGCCAGGGACAAGATCGAGGCCGCCGGCGGTTCTGTCACCCAGCTCTGAGCCCGTGAGCCCCTGTTAGGCTTCCCGGGGTCGCCGCGCCGGACTGCGCCGGCAGCCCCCTGACCCGGACTGGAAATGGAGAACAGGTGCTAGGCGCTTTCGTCAACGCGTTCCGCACGCCCGACCTTCGGCGCAAGCTGCTGTTCGTCCTCGGCATCATCGTGGTGTTCCGGGTCGGTTCCCAGGTCCCGACGCCTGGCGTCAACGTCGCCAACGTGCGCGAGTGCGTGTCGCAGGTGGAGAACGACGGCGTCTACGGCCTGATCAACCTGTTCTCCGGGGGCGCGCTGCTCCAGCTCACGGTGTTCGCGCTGGGCATCATGCCCTACATCACCGCGAGCATCATCCTGCAGCTGCTCGTGGTGGTGATCCCGCGCCTGGAACGGCTGAAGAAGGAGGGGCAGGCCGGGCAGACCAAGATCACCCAGTACACCCGCTACCTGACCCTCGGTCTCGCGGTGCTCCAGGCCACCGGCATCGTCGCGCTGGCCCGGGCGGGCCAGCTGCTGCAGTGCGACCAGCCGCTGCTCTACCAGAACGACATCCCGACGATGCTCCTCATGATCATCACCATGACGGCCGGCACCGCGGTCATCATGTGGCTGGGCGAGCAGATCACCGAGCGCGGCATCGGCAACGGCATGTCGATCCTGATCTTCACCCAGGTGGTCGCGACCTTCCCGGCATCGTTGTGGGAGCTGCAGCAGAAGCAGGGCTACGGCGTCTTCGCGATGGTCATCGTCATCGGACTGGTGATCATGGCCGCTGTCATCTTCATGGAGCAGGGCCAACGCCGGATCCCGGTGCAGTACGCCAAGCGCATGGTGGGCCGCAAGATGTACGGCGGCTCCTCGACGTACATCCCGCTGAAGGTGAACCAGGCCGGCATCATCCCGGTCATCTTCGCCTCCAGCCTGCTGTACCTGCCCGCGCTGGCGACCCAGTTCGACCCCGAGGGCAACAGCGTCATCACCCGCTGGGTCGGTGCCAACCTCGCCACCGGCGACAGCCCGCTCTACATGCTGCTCTACTTCGGGCTCATCGTCTTCTTCACCTACTTCTACGTCGCGATCACCTTCAACCCTGTGGAGGTCGCCGACAACATGAAGAAGTACGGCGGCTTCATCCCCGGGATCCGGGCGGGCAAGCCGACCGAGGAGTACCTCGGCTACGTGCTGTCCCGCATCACGCTTCCGGGCGCCACGTACCTCGGGCTCGTCGCCCTCATCACGCCGATCGCGCTGGTGATGGTCGGGGCCAACCAGAACTTCCCGTTCGGTGGAACCTCGATCCTCATCATGGTCGGCGTCGCCCTCGATACGGTGAAGCAGATCGAGAGCCAGCTCCAGCAGCGAAACTACGAAGGGTTCTTGCGTTAGATGCGACTGATCCTCATGGGCCCGCCGGGCGCGGGCAAAGGCACTCAGGCCAAGGTGATCGCCACCCACTTCTCCATCCCGGCGATCTCCACCGGAGACATCTTCCGCGCCAACGTGGCGGGGCGCACCGAGCTCGGCAAGGAGGCGCAGCGCTACATGGACGAGGGGGAGTACGTCCCCGACGAGGTGACCAACGCGATGGTCAAGGACCGGATCTCCCTCGCCGACGCCGTGCCCGGCTTCCTGCTCGACGGCTACCCCCGCACGGTGGCTCAGGTCGAGGCGCTCGACCAGATGTTGGAGGACCTCGGTCAGAAGCTCGACGCAGTGGTGCTGCTCACCGCAGACCGGGACGAGCTGATCGAACGGCTCCTGCAGCGCGCGCACGTGGAGGGCCGGGCCGACGACACCGAGGAGGTCATCCGTCGTCGCCAGGAGCTGTACGAGGAGCAGACTGCCCCCCTCATCGAGGTCTACGGCGACCGCGGTGTGTTGGTGGAGGTCGACGGCATGGGGGAGATCGACTCCGTCACCCGCCGTGTCTTCGAGAAGCTCGAGTCCGCGATCGACTGACGTCACGTCGTGTTCGGGACCCGTGGCATCGAGGTCAAGACCCCTGAGCAGGTCGAGCGGATGCGAGCCGCCGGGCTCGTGGTCGCCGACACGCTCGCGCTGCTGGCCGCTGCTGCCTGCCCTGGCATGACCACGGCCGACCTCGACCTGCTGGCCGAGGACAACATCAGGGCCTCGGGCGCGGTCCCGTCGTTCAAGGGCTACAGCCACCCCCCGTTCCCCGCCAGCATCTGTGCCTCGGTCAACGACGAGATCGTCCACGGCGTCCCCGGCGACCGGGTGCTCGATGACGGAGATCTGCTCTCCGTCGACTGCGGGGCGATCGTGGACGGCTGGCACGGCGACGCGGCCCTGACCGTGGCGGTGGGGGAGGTCGACGAGGCGGCACGCGAGCTGATGCGGGTCACCGAGGAGTCGCTGTGGCAGGGGCTTGCTGCCGCACGGCCCGGGGGGAGGGTCGGGGACATCTCCCACGCCGTGGAGACCTACGTCCGCAGCCAAGGCGGCTACGGGATCGTCGAGGACTACACCGGCCACGGCATCGGGTCGCAGATGCACCAACCGCCGGAGGTCCCCAACAGCGGCAAGCCGGGCCGAGGACCCCGGCTGGTTCCCGGGCTGGCGCTCGCGGTCGAGCCCATGGTGGTGGCGGGGAGCCCCGCCAGCTCGGTGCTGGGCGACGAATGGACGGTGGTCACCGACGACGGGTCGCTCGCCGCGCACTACGAGCACACCTTCGCGCTCACGGCGCGAGGGGTCTGGGTCCTCACGGCACCCGACGGAGGACGGGCGCGGCTCGAGGCGCTGGGAGTCCCCTACGGCGGCCCGTAGCAGAGCCGGGCCGTTGGTCCTCCGCTGAGGGAGCGACGGCTCCCTTCTTCGAATTCCGTGCGTTCGATGCCGATTCGTGATGGTTACCGTCGCCGAACTGCTGCGATACTGCGCTTCATGGCAGTGGCGATCAGTCTGGTCGGTCTCCGCAAGCGGTTCGACGGACTCACCGCGGTCGACGGGGTCGACCTCGACATCGCCGACGGCGAGTTCTTCTCGATGCTGGGCCCCTCCGGATCTGGCAAGACCACGGTGCTGCGCATGGTGGCCGGTTTCGAGCAGCCCACTGAGGGCCAGGTGATCCTGGGCGGGAAGGACGTCACGCGCGAGCCTCCCTTCAGCCGCGACGTCAACACGGTCTTCCAGGACTACGCGCTGTTCCCGCACATGAGTGTGCAGCAGAACGTCGAGTACGCACTCCGGGTGCGTCGCGTCCCGCGCCAGGACCGCGCCCGTCGCGCGGAGGAGGCGCTCGAGACGGTGCGGCTCGCGGGGTTCGGCCACCGCCGCCCCCAGCAGCTCTCCGGCGGACAGCGCCAACGCGTGGCGCTGGCGCGGGCACTGGTCAACCGTCCCTCGGTGCTGCTGCTGGACGAGCCCTTGGGAGCCCTCGACCTCAAGCTGCGCCGCGAGATGCAGATCGAGCTGAAGCAGATCCAGCGCGACGTCGGGGTGACCTTCGTCTTCGTCACCCACGACCAGGAGGAGGCGCTGACGCTCAGTGACCGGATCGCCGTCTTCAACGCGGGCAAGGTGGAGCAGGTCGCGACCCCGACCGAGCTCTACGAGCAGCCCGCCACCAGCTTCGTCGCCGGCTTCGTCGGCACCTCCAACCTGCTCGAGAGCGAGGTCGCCGAACGGGTGCTGGGCGAGCCCGTGACGGTGTCGATCCGACCGGAGAAGATCCACCTGCACGGCGAGGACGAGCCGGTCCCGGAGGGGGACCAGGTCGCGGTGGCCGGCACGGTCACCAACGTGGTCTACCTGGGCTCGGCGACGCACACCGTCGTCGAGCTGGCCGGAGGCGGCCAGCTCAGCGTCATGCAGCAGAACACCGAGAGCTCCCTCGACCACGTGATGGCCCGTCGGGGGCAACGCGTGCTGCTCAGCTGGCAGCGCGCCCACACCGTGCGTCTCGCCCCTCAGGCCAGGGGCGCCAGGACCGACGCGCAGCCGACGTCCGTCGGCAGATCAACCATGGAGGAAAGCTGATGAACAAGCGATGGTCGGTCACCGCTGCCGCATGCGCCCTTGCGCTCGGGCTCGCCGGGTGCGGCGACGACGGCGGCGGCAACGGCGACTCCGGGGACGCCCAGGGCGGCTTCCAGGCCCCCGACGTCCCGATGAAGGAGTCCATGGGCGAGATGGAGGGCGAGGTCAACATCCTCGCGTGGCCCGGATACGCCGAGGACGGCAGCACCGACAAGAAGGTCGACTGGGTCACCCCCTTCGAGAAGGACACCGGCTGCAAGGCCAACGTGAAGTACTTCGGCACCTCTGACGAGGCGGTCAACCTCATGAAGTCCGGCGACTACGACGTGGTCTCGGCATCCGGGGACGCCTCGTTGCGACTGATCGCCGCCGGCGACGTCGCACCGGTGAACACCGACCTGCTGGAGAACTACGGCGACCTCGCGCCCTTCCTCAAGGACCGGGCCTGGAACTCCGTCGACGGCCAGATGTACGGCGCCCCGCACGGCTGGGGAGCCAACCTGCTGATGTGGCGTACCGACGTGGTCAAGAAGGACCCGAGCAGCTGGTCGGCGGTCTTCGAGAAGGGGCAGCCCTACGCCGGGAAGGTCACGGCCTACGACTCCCCGATCTACATCGCCGATGCCGCTCTCTACCTGATGAACACCCAGCCGGACCTCGGGATCGAGGACCCCTACGCGCTGGACGAGGAGCAGCTCCAGGCGGCGGTGGACGTGCTGAAGACGCAGAAGGCGATGGTCGGCGAGTACTGGTCGGACTACCTCAAGCACATCCAGTCCTTCCAGACCGGCGACACGGTGATCGGCACCACCTGGCAGGTCAACGCCAACGTGCTCGAGGCGGACGGCGTCCCGGTGAAGACCACGCTGCCCGAGGAGGGCTCCACCGGCTGGTCGGACACCTGGATGGTGGCCGCTGACTCGCAGAACAGCAACTGCGCCTACGCCTGGCTGGACCACATCACCAGCCCGAAGGCCAACGCCGAGGTCGCGGAGTACTTCGGTGAGGCTCCGTCGAACCTGAAGGCCTGCGACCTCACCGCGGACCCCCAGCACTGCGACACCTTCCACGCCGGGGACGAGTCCTACACCGAGGGCATCCACTTCTGGAACACCCCGATCGAGCAGTGCCTCGACGGGCGGACCGACGTGAAGTGCACCGACTACGGCCGGTGGACCCAGGCGTGGACCCAGGTGAAGGGCTGAGCGGCTGCCGATGCCGAGAGCACTGCTGCAGCGCCATCCAGGGCTCCGACTGGGCCTGCTCCTCACGCCACCGATGCTGTGGCTGGGAGTGGCCTACCTCGGAGCCCTGGGGGCGCTGTTCCTCACTGCCTTCTGGGGGCAGAACGCGTTCACCGGCGAGGTGGAGCGGGTCTGGACGCTGGAGAACTTCCGGCAGCTGGTCTCGCTCGACGTCTACCGCACGATCACCCTGCGGACCCTGGGGATCGCGGCGCTGGTGACGGTGGTGGACGCCCTCCTGGCGCTGCCGATCGCCTTCTTCATGGCCAAGGTGGCCTCGACCCGGCTGCAACGGCTGCTGGTGATCGCGGTGCTCATGCCGCTGTGGGCGTCGTACCTGGTCAAGGCCTATGCCTGGCGGGGAATGCTCTCCCAGGGCGGTCTGGTCGACTCGGTGCTCGGCCCGATCGGGCTGGGATCGCCGGGGTACGGGGTCGCAGCGACGGTCATCACGCTGGCCTACCTGTGGCTCCCCTACATGATCCTGCCGGTCTACGCCGGCCTGGAGCGGTTGCCCAACTCGTTGCTCGAAGCCTCGTCGGACCTCGGCGGGTCGAGCTGGACCACGATCCGTCGGGTCGTGCTGCCCATGGTCTTCCCGGCGCTCGTGGCAGGGTCGATCTTCACGTTCTCGCTCAGCATGGGTGACTACATCGCGGTCAAGATCGTCGGTGGCACGAACCAGATGCTGGGGAACGTGGTGTACGACAGTGTGGGCGCGGCGAACAACCTGCCCTTCGGGGCCGCCTTCGCCACCGTGCCGGTGGTGATCATGCTGGTCTACCTGGCTGTGGTCCGCCGGACCGGAGCACTGGAGAACCTATGAGCTTCCCTCGTGGGCTACGCGCGGCCCTCATCGGCTTCACGGCCCTGGTGCTGCTGATCATCTACACCCCGCTGGCGCTGGTGGTGCTCAACTCGTTCAACGCGAGCCGGTCGTTCGCCTGGCCTCCGACGGAGTTCACGCTGCGCTGGTGGTCGCTGGCCCTCGACTCGCGAGGCGCTCGTGAGGCGCTCGGGGTCAGCGTGCAGGTGGCACTGATCTCCACGACGATCTCCCTGCTGCTCGGCAGCATGGCCGCGCTGGCGCTGCAGCACAACCGGTTCTTCGGTCGCAACACGGTCTCCCTGCTCATCATCCTGCCGATCGCACTCCCGGGCATCGTGACCGGCCTGGCCCTCAACAACGCCTTCCGCACCATCCTCGACATCCCGCTGGGCTTCCTGACCATCGTGGTCGCGCACGCGACCTTCTGCATCGTCACCGTCTTCAACAACGTGCAGGCCAGGCTTCGCCGCATGGGGGGCAACCTGGAGGAGGCCTCGATGGACCTCGGCGCGGGCACGTTCACGACCTTCCGGCTGGTGACGTTCCCGATGCTGCGCTCCGCACTGCTCGCGGGCGGCCTGCTGGCCTTTGCGTTGTCCTTCGACGAGATCATCGTGACCACCTTCACGGCGGGCAACGACCAGCAGACCTTGCCGATCTGGATCTTCAACAACCTCTTCCGCCCCAACCAGGCGCCCGTGGTCAACGTGGTCGCCGCGTTCCTGGTGCTGGTCTCGATCGTGCCGATCTACCTGGCCCAGCGGCTGTCCCGGTCCGCGGGGGAGACCATGACCGGGGCCCACTGACCGGCCGGTGACCGATCCCGGGCGCGGGTCAGTCGTCGGCTGGGAAGGGGACGCCGGTGCTGGCGTGGCAGCGGTAGCCCCAGGGCACCCGGGCGAGGTACTGCTGGTGCTCGTCCTCGGCGTAGTAGTAGTCGCCGGCGGGGGCGATCTCGGTGGTGACGTCGCCGAGACCCTGGCCGCGGAGCACGTCGGCGTACTGGTCCCGCAGCCGCTGGGCGACCTCGGCCTGCGCCGCAGTCGTGGTGTAGATCGCCGAGCGGTACTGCGTGCCGACGTCGTTGCCCTGACGCATCCCCTGGGTGGGGTCGTGGATCTCGAAGAAGCGGCGGACGAGGTCGGCGTAGCTCACCTGCTTCGGGTCGAAGACGATCCGGATCGCCTCGGTGTGGCCGGTGCGCCCGGAGCAGACCTCTTCGTACGACGGGTGCGGCGTGTACCCGCCGGCGTACCCGACACTGGTGGACCAGACCCCCGGCAGCTGCCAGTAGATCTCCTCGGCGCCCCAGAAGCAGCCCAGGCCGAAGACCGCGACCTCCAGGCCCTCGGGGACCTCGTCGGTCACGACCGGGGCGTCGAGAACCCGGTGTCGCCGGGCGAGCTGGACCCAGCGCTCGGGTCGCCCCGGGAGCGCCTCGGCCTCGGCGGGCAGGGTGGCTGGCTTGGAGCCGAACATGGTGGTCCTCCGTCTGCTGGTCTGCTTCCAGTGTGCCGGAGCGGTCCCAGGCGGGCCCGGTCGAGGCGCCCCGGCGGGCAGCGGGAGCACTACGCTCGAGGGGCGGAGCGGGCACAAGGGAGACGGCACGGGGCAGACGGCACGGGGAGACAGCGCAGGCGAGGACGGTGCCAGGTGAGGCAGGACGACGACCACGAGGTGGCCCTGTGCGTCGACGTGGGCTCGACGTTCACCAAGGCCGCCCTCGTCGACACCACATCCGGCCGGCTGCTCGGCACCGCATCGCACGCGACGACGCTCACCACCGACGTGATGGACGGTATCCGCGCCTGCGCGGCCGAGGTCGCTGCCCCCGCCGATGCGGAGCTGCGGGTCGGGTCCTCGGCCGGTGGTGGCCTCCGCGTCGCGGTGGTGGGAAACGAGCAGCTGATCACCGCTGAGGCCGGGCGTCTGGTCGCGCTGTCCAGCGGTGGGCGGGTCGTGTCCGTGCTCGCCGGTGGGCTGGACGAGGAGTCGCTGCGGGAGCTGCACGACGCGGCCCCCGACGTGGTGCTGCTCGTCGGGGGGACCGACGGAGGCAACGTCGCCGTCCCCCTGGCCAGCGCTCGCGCCCTGGCGGGGTGGCCGGGGCCCGTCGTGGTTGCCTGCAACCGAGAGGCGAGGGCGGAGGTCGCCGGCGTGCTCGCTGCTGCCGGTACGCCGTGCGTGACCGCGGACAACGTGGTGCCGCGGATCGGGGAGCTCCAGCCGGAGTCGGCACGCGCCGCGGTCCGAGAGGTGTTCCTCCGCCACGTCATCGGAGGCAAGCACCTCTCGGCCGACCACGACTTCCTGTCCGTGGTCCGCGGCGCCACCCCTGACGTGGTTCTTCGGGCCGTCGAGCTGCTGGCGGACGGCCACGCGGCGCAGCCGGGGGTCGGTGAGCTCGTCGTGGTCGATGTCGGGGGCGCGACCACCGACGTCTACTCCGTGGTGGAGCCGTCCGGTGAGGACGAGCACGCCGTGGGTCATCCCCGAGTCCTGCGGACGGTGCAGGGTGACCTGGGGGTGAGGTCCAGCGCGCCCGGCACGGTCGAGGCGGCCGTCGCTGCGGGCTGGGTGGACGATCCGGAGGGGGCCGGTGCCGCCGCCGGCCGCCGTCGAGACGACCCCGGTCTGGTCGCCGAGCTCGAGAGCGAACGGGAGTGGGACCACCGGCTGGCGGCGTGGGCCGTGGGGCTCGCCGTACGTCGCCACGCCGGCCGGGCACAGCCGCGCTACCGGACCACGGGCCCGGGGCGCGGCACCTGGATCGAGCGGGCCGGGGTGGACCTGCGCACCGTCGGCACGGTGATCGGATCGGGTGGGGTGCTCCGACACGCGGTTCGGGACGATCCGGCGCAGGCCGTGCGCTTCGCGGCCCACCTCGACCCGGCCGGTGGCTGGCAGGTGCCCCGGCAGCCGCACTTCGTGGTGGACCCGGACTACGTCTGGGCCGCTGCAGGGCTCCTGGCCGAGGAACGTCCCGAGGTGGCGTGGGCGCTGTTGGCTCCGGTGCGCACGGCCGCGGGTCGAGCCCCACTAGGCTGACCCGGTGGACGATGCTGACGCCTCTGCGTCTCAGTCCCGGCCCGGGCCGTCCGGGGCGGGCGCCCGAGGCGTGCGGGGAAGCAGCGCCCCCGGCACGTCGTCGGCCGCCGGCGAGGCGGCAGCCGAACGCCGGCTGGCGTGGGCGCAGCTGCTGAGCCTGATGACGCAGGCACAGGCCAGGGCGCGGACCCAGCGGGAGCGCGAGGTCGAGGTCGAGGTGCAGTCGGTGGTGCCGGCGGGGCACTCCAACCTCTCCCGCGCGCAGGTGCCCTACGGCGTCGACCTCGCCGCTGCCTGGTCGTGGCGCTTCCTGGTGATCGTCGCTGCCGGCTGGGTCCTGGTGCAGGCGCTCGGGCTGCTCTCGGTCGTGGTCCTGCCGGTCGTGGTGTCGCTGTTCATCGCGGCGCTGGTGATTCCCGCCGTGCACCTCCTGACCCGGGTGCTGCCGCGGGGCCTGGCTGCGCTCGCCGTGGTGATCGGTCTGCTCGGCACCGTCGTGGTGATGCTGACGCTGGCCACCCAGCAGGTCGCCGACGGCTTCAACGACCTCACCGACCAGGTCGTGGCCGCGCTCGAGGAGATCCAGCAGTGGCTCCAGGAGGGGCCGCTCAACGTGTCCGACCAGCAGGTCGCCGACCTCCTGGAGCAGATGCAGGCCCTGGTGGCCTCCTCCGGCGAGCAGGTCGTCTCCCGCGCGACCGAGGTCGGCTCTGCCGTGGGCCACATCGTCGCCGGCTTCTTCATCGTGTTGTTCGCGACGTTCTTCTTCCTGGCCGACGGCGAACGGATCTGGGGCTGGGTGGTCCGGCTCTTCCCACGGGCCGCCCGCGACCGGGCGGACTCCTCGGGACGCGTCGCCTGGCTCAGCCTGACCCGCTTCGTCCGGGCCACCGTGCTGGTCGCCGCCGTCGACGCGGTGGGCATCATGATCGTGGCGGCGGTGCTGAAGGTCCCCTTCGTGGGTGCCATCGGGGTGCTGGTCTTCCTGGGTGCCTTCGTCCCGCTGATCGGGGCCACCGTCACCGGGGCGGTCGCCGTGCTGGTGGCCCTGGTGGCGCAGGGTCCGCTGGCTGCCCTGCTGATGCTGCTCGGCGTGGTCGGGGTGCAGCAGGTGGAGGCCCATGTGCTCCAGCCCTTCCTGCTCGGGCGCATGGTGTCGGTGCATCCACTGGCGGTGATCCTGGGGGTCACCGCCGGGGTGCTGGTCGCCGGCATCCCTGGTGCGCTCGTCGCGGTCCCCATCCTCGCCTCGGTGAACGCCGTCGCGGTGCATCTGGCCGGGCAGCGGACGAGCGAGCAGGCCGAGGACCACATCCTGCACACCGAGCGTGAGACCAGCTCTGTCCCCGTTGGAGGCACCGATGAATGAGTCCGGATCCACCGAGGGCCACCGGTGGCCCGACTCTGCCGAGATCGCCGGGGCGCGTGAGCTCCTGGCCGGCGTCGCGGTGCGCACGCCCGTGGAGGAGTCGCGCTGGCTCTCACGGATCGCCGGGGGTCCGGTCTACTTCAAGGCCGAGAACCTGCAGCGGGCGGGGTCGTTCAAGATCCGCGGGGCCTACGTGCGGATGAGCAGGCTGACCGACGACGAACGCGGCGCCGGTGTGGTCGCCGCCAGCGCCGGCAACCATGCCCAAGGCGTGGCGCTCGCCGCGCAGCTCCTCGGTCTCCGCGCAGTCGTCTTCATGCCGCACGGGGCGCCTCTCCCGAAGGTCAACGCCACCAGGGGGTACGGCGCCGAGGTGCGCTTCGAGGGCGAGACCGTCGACCAGGCGCTGGCCGTGGCCCAGGAGTACGCGGCGGAGACCGGTGCGGTCCTCGTCCATCCCTTCGACCACCCCGACGTGGTGCTGGGCCAGGCCACCTGCGGTGCCGAGATCCTCGAGGAGTGCCCCGACCTGCGGACCGTGATCGTGCCCACCGGAGGCGGCGGGTTGCTGGCCGGGATCGCCGCGGCCGTGAAGCCGGCTCGCCCGGAGGCAACCGTGGTCGGCGTCCAGGCCGAGGGCGCCGCGGCGTACCCCGAGTCGCTGCGGGCCGGTCGCCCGACGGCGCTGCCGGCGATGACGACCATGGCCGACGGGATCGCGATCGGGCGACCCGGTGACGTGCCGTTCGCGGCGGTCTCCCGGCTCGTCGACGAGGTGCTCACCGTGAGCGAGGACCGGCTGTCCTGGTCGCTGCTGATGCTTCTCGAACGGGCCAAGCTCGTGGTGGAGCCCGCGGGGGCCGCCGGAGTGGCGGCCGTCCTCGACCGGGCCGACGGGGTCGGCGGCCCCCAGTTCGAGACCCCCGCGGTGGTGGTGCTGAGCGGAGGCAACATCGACCCGCTGCTGCTGCTCAACGTGATTCGCCACGGCATGGCCACCTCGGGGCGCTACCTGGCCTGCACCGCGCTGATCTCCGACCGCCCCGGCGGCCTGGCCTCGTTGTTGCGGGCGATCGCGGACTCGGGGGCCAACGTCATCGACCTCACCCACGAGCGCACGGCCGCCTACCTCCACATCGGCGAGGTCGAGGTCGCGCTCCAGCTCGAGACCAAGGGGGCCCGGCACGCCGAGGACGTGCTGCGCCACCTGCGCTCCTCGGGCTACGAGGTGCGGGAGTAGGTCAGCCCTTCGGCATCAGGGCGTGAAGGGCTTGGCCGCCTTGATGGTGAGCTCCTGCGGCTTGCCCGTGGGGCCGGTGAAGGACACCTTGTCGCCCGACTTCTTGCCGTTGATCGCCTCACCCATGGGCGACTGGGGGGAGTAGACGTCGTACTGCGGGTGGTGCTCGGCCATCTCCCGTGCGCCGAACAGGAACTCCTGCTCGTGCCCGTCGCTGAACGCGACCACGACGACCATGCCCGGCTCCACGACCCCGTCGTCGCTGGGGGTCTCTCCGACCTCCGCGTTGCGAAGGGCGTCCTCGAGCTTGCGGATCTGGGTCTCCAGCTTGCCCTGCTCCTCGCGGGCGGCGTGGTAGCCGCCGTTCTCGCGCAGGTCGCCCTCCTCGCGCGCGGCTGCGATCCGGGCGACCACCTCGTCGCGCTTGGGGCCCTTCAGCTCCTCGAGATCGGCGACGAGCTTGGCATAGGACTCCTGCGTCATCCAGATCTTGCTCTGGTCGGACTGCTGCTGGGTCACGGATGCTCCTGAGAACGTCGGGTGGCACTGCGGAAAACCCGCTCTACA
The DNA here is from genome assembly GCA_963801135.1 of uncultured Actinomycetota bacterium. Taxonomy (GTDB): domain Bacteria; phylum Actinomycetota; class Actinomycetes; order Propionibacteriales; family Nocardioidaceae; genus Marmoricola_A. The sequence goes on from CAWDDN010000008.1 coordinate 298,897, forward strand.
GGCGGGCACGGGCAAGTGGGCAAGTCTAGCGAACGCCCCTGACGGGGGCCGATCCTGTTGAGCGTACCCACACCGGTTCCCGCTCAAGCACGGGACAGGCGGGGCACGGGACAGGGCGGGGCCGGGTGATCGGGCCCGGTCATCGGGGTGTGATGAGCCGGGTCTGGTCAGCGGGGCCTCGTCTGGCCGGGTGCGGTGCAGCCGTCGGACGCCACGCTGACCGCCTCCCGCTCGGTGCGCAGGCGCACCCGGAGCGCCTGGCTGGTGGGTCCCGAGCTCACGGTCTCGGTGGCCTCGCCCACCACCGAGTGGTCGGCGGCCAGGGCGCGCAGCCGGCAGGTGGCGACCACGTCCTCGGCGGCCCGCACCACGGTCAGCTCGGCGGTCGCCTCGTGCTGGGACACGACGTCGTAGCGCAGCAGCCGCGAGCGGACCTCCGGATCGGCCTGGTGGAGGAAGGACCACAGCACGAAGACCAGCACGACCATGGCCGCGCTGCCGCCGACGGCGAGGACCGTCCAGCGCTGCCGCCGAGAAGCGGTGCCGTAGCGGTCGGCCAGGTCCGTCACCCCGCCATCGTAGGGCCAAACCGGTCGGGGTCGGTCAGGGGCCGCAAGGGCCCGGGGACTGCCTAGGATGGCGGCCATGCTCCGCCTGATGCACGTGCACGCGCACCCCGACGACGAGTCGAGCAAGGGTGCGGCCAGCACGGCGCGCTACGTCGCGGAGGGGGTGGCGGTCCACGTGGCCACCTGCACGGGAGGCGAGCGCGGGTCGATCCTCAACCCGCACATGGATCGACCGGAGGTGCTCGACAACATCGCCGAGATCCGGCGCCAGGAGATGGACCAGGCGCGCGAGATCCTCGGGATCACCCAGCACTGGCTGGGCTGGGTCGACTCGGGCTTCCCCGAAGGGGATCCACCGCCTCCGCTCCCCGAGGGCTGCTTCGCCCGCATGGACGTCGCAGCGGCCGCGGAGCCCCTGGTCAGACTGATCCGCTCGGTGCGCCCCCACGTGCTCACCACCTACGACGAGAACGGGGGCTACCCGCATCCCGACCACGTCATGTGCCACAAGGTGGCGGTCGAGGCGTTCGAGGCAGCCGGCGACCCCGAGCGGTTTCCCGTCGCCGGCCCCCCGTGGCAGCCGTTGAAGCTCTACTACCACCACGCGTTCCACCGAGAGCGCACCCAGGCGCTGCACGACGAGATGGTGAACCGGGGGCTGGAGTCGCCCTACGAGAAGCGTCTGCGGGACTGGAAGCCCGATCCCGCTCACGCCTCCCGGGTCACCACGCGGGTGCCGTGCGCGGAGTACTTCCCCGTGCGCGACGAGGCCCTGATCGCCCATGCCACCCAGATCGACCCGGGTGGCCACTGGTTCGCCTGTCCCCTCGAGGTGCATCAGGCGGCGTGGCCGACCGAGGACTACGAGCTCGCCCGCAGCCTGGTCGAGGTCGAGCTGCCCGAGAGCGATCTCTTCGCGGGGGTCCGTGAGCTCGCGATGCAGGCAGGGCGGACAATGGAGGCATGACGGTGCTCATCTCCTGGTTTCACGTGGCGCTCGCGGTCGTGACGACGGCGGATCCCGTGCCCGAGCCGTCGGACGTCAAGCCCGGCTGGGTCAGCGGCGTGGTCGTGGCGGCGCTGGTGGCGGCCTCGGTCCTGCTCTGGTTCAGCATGCGCAAGCAGCTGGGCAAGATCCGCGTGCCCCGGCGCGACGAGATGGCCGCCGAGGAGGCCGCTGAGCAGGCAGACAAGCAGGCTGATGGGCAGGCAACGGGGCAGCAGAGCCCGCACAACGGCGACTCCACCGCCCCTCGGTCCTGATCAGGCCGGCAGCGGCGCCAGGGGCTCCGGAGGTGTCATCGCCCACCTGATGGTGCGGGTGACCAGCCGGCCGGCCAGGGGCGTGGTGGCGCTTCCTGCCCGCGGCAGCGCGTGGAGGTCCAGCTCGCGGCGTGCCCAGTCAGGGAGCAGTGCCGCAGCGGCGGCCGCGATCATCAGGTACCCCGGTCGTGCCGCGACCGGCAGGTCGGGGTGCCACAGCAGCCAGCTGATCGCCTCTCGGGCGACCGGTGTGCCGCGCAGCTCGGGCCGGAACTGGTCCACGGTGCGGCGCAGCTCCGCCTCGGTGTGGGGCACCGCGGTGGCGCCGAGCCGTTCGGCCACGGTCGCTGCCTGGTCGAGGTAGCGGTCCCGGCCCGCCTGGTCGAGGGGGCTGGCGCCGTACCGCTGGTGGGCGAGCAGGAACGAGTCGACCTCGGCGACGTGGACCCACCTGAGCAGGTGCGGGTCATCGGCGGAGTACGGCTCACCGTCGGGCATGGAGCCCCGCACCCGGCCGTGGACCCGTCGTACCGCCTCCACGGCGGCCTGCGCGTCCCTCGCCGTGGCGAAGGTGGTGGTGGCCAGGAAGGTGCTGGTGCGGGCCAGTCGGCCCCACAGGTCCCCGCGGTAGCCGGAGTGGTCCGCGACCCCCTGCATCGCCTTGGGGTGCAGCGACTGGAGCATGACGGCTCGCATCCCGCCGATGAACATCGAGGCGTCCCCGTGGACCTGCTGGATCGGGCTGCCGGGCTCGAACCAGCGAGGCCCGGGAGTGGTGTGGATCCGCTCACGTCGACGCGGTCCTTCGTCCCCGGCGACGCGTTGGAACAGCGCCGCGCCCAGGCGGCGACGCGCCGCTTCGAGGGGGGCTGGGCTGCTGCTCATGCCCCCAGCGTCTCAAGCCGGTCCAAGTCAGCCGGTCCAAGTCAGCCGGTCAACGTCGGCCGGTCTAACTCAGCCGGTCCACGTCGGCTGGTCCAGGTCAGCCCGGCTTGACGAGGTGGACGACCGCGTCCTGGGCGACCGCCTCCTCGGTGCCGCCGTGCTCGTCCTGGCGCGTGACGACGCGCTGGACCCGCTCGGCCGTCACGGCATCCTCCGGCGCGAGACCCAGGTCCGCCAGGACGTCGCCGGCGGTGTAGAGGACCGCCGGCTCCTGGGGGCCGCCGGTGCCCTCGGTGAGGTTGCTCGTGTCGTGGCCGACGAGGAAGAACGTGCCATCCGGGGCGAGAGCCTTCCACGCGCGACGCAGCGCCGTCCGACGTTCATCAGGAGGCAGCTGGAGGTAGGCGACGACCAGCAGGTCGACCTCGGGCAGCGGGTCTGTGAGCACGTCGCCCACCATCCAGGTGACCTCGACGCCTGCCTCCGCTGCGGCCTCGCGGCCACGTCGGATGCCCACGGGGGAGAAGTCGAGGGCGGTCACCGCCCAGCCGCGGGTGGCGAGCCAGATCGCGTTGCGTCCCTCGCCGCAGGCCAGGTCGAGCGCACGCCCCGGGGGCAGCGCGCGCAACCGGTCGGCGACGAACTGGTTGGGTGTCACCGACCACTGCCGGCTGGCGGCGTACCGCTCGTCCCAGGCGCCGGCGTCCACGGTGCTGCTCAGCCCTGGGGCTGGCCGTCGGCGCCCTGCTCGGCTTCGTGCTGGGCCTCGTGCTCGGCGATCTGCTTGCGCACCTCGTCCATGTCGAGCTCCTTGACGGCGGTGATCACCTGCTCGAGGGCGGCGGGCGGAAGAGCGCCGGGCTGGGAGAACACCAGGACCTGGTCGCGGAAGGCCATGAGCGTGGGAATCGAGGTGATGTTGGCCATCCCTGCGAGCTGCTGCTCGGCCTCGGTGTCGACCTTGGCGAAGACGACGTCCTCATGGGTCTCCGAGGCCTTCTGGTAGGTCGGGGCGAACTGGCGGCACGGGCCGCACCACTCGGCCCAGAAGTCCACGAGGACGATCTCGTTGTCGACCACGGTCTGCTCGAAGGTGTCCTTGGTCAGCTGGACGGTTGCCATGCGTTTTCTCCTTGTGAGGGGTCTGGAGGCCATAACGGTCATGCCCCGCGGGGTATTCCACGCCGGAATCCCGCTGGGACGTGGTGACAGGAGACCCCTACCCAACCCTGAGTTGAGTCAAGCCATCGATACCCCCTAGGGTATCGCTCCGAACCGTTCCGATTCCTGTGCGCACCCGCGCCGCACCCGAGGAGAACCACGGATGACGTCGACCCAGACCGGCCCGGCCGGCACTGGTCCCACCACCAGCCCCACCACCGGCGCCACCACCGGCCCTGCCCCGGTGGGCCCGTCCCGAACCGACCCCACGCCGGGCCGCCACAAGCGGCGCGCCGCGGTCGAGCCGGAGATCGGATTCCGCCCCGGGCCGCTGGGTCGGCTCGGGGTGGGGGTGACCCGCCATGCTCGCGCCACCACGGTGGTCTGGCTCCTGCTCGTGCTGGGACTCGGGTTCTTCGCGCCGCACGTGGAGCAGGAGCTCTCCGGTGCCGGCTGGCAGGCCGAGGGCTCGGAGTCGGTGGCTGCCCGAGAGCTTGCCCGTGAGCACTTCGGCGGCAACGCCAGCTCGGCGATCCAGGTCGTGGTCCACTCCGAGGGACCGCCGGTCACAGGCGCCCGCGGCAGCCGGGTGATCAACCGGGTGGTGAAGCTGCTCGAGTCCGAGGAGCGCATCGCGACCGTGGTCCCGCCGCAGCCGGGAGCGACGCTGAGCCAGGACGGCCGCACCGCGGTCGTGCTGGGTGGTGCTGGGGCCGACACCAACGAGATGGTGAAGGTGGCCGACGAGATCAAGGGCGACCTGAAGCAGCTCTCCACCGACACCGTCGAGGTCAGTCCCACCGGCTCGTCCCTGCTCTGGTCGGACTTCAACGAGGCCAACCTCGACGCGATGCTCAAGTCCGAGATGCTCTCGTGGCCGGTGACGCTGGCGATCCTGGTGCTGGCCTTCGGCGCGCTGGTCGCGGCCGGGCTTCCGCTGGTGCTGACGCTGGCCGGCCTGGTGGCGTCGGCCGGGTCCCTGGTGCTCATCAACGAGCTGGTGCCGGTCTCGATCTGGGCGATGAACTTCGCCATGATGTTCGCCCTGGCGCTCGGCATCGACTACGCGCTGTTCATCGTGGTGCGCTACCGGGCGGCCCGGCTGGGCTCGATGGAGACGCGGGCACAGGCGATCGCCGAGACGATGGACACCGCGGGCAAGGCGGTCCTGCTCTCCGGCGCGACGGTCCTCGTCTCGCTCTCGGCCGTCATGCTCGTCCCGTCCCCGGCGTTCCGCTCGATGGCAGGCGGGATCATGCTGGCCGTGGTGTTCGTGCTGGCCGCAACACTCACGCTCCTTCCGCTGGTGCTGAACAAGCTCGACCTCCGGATCAACAAGCTGGCCCTTCCCTGGGTGCACACCGGCGAGCACCGCTCACCGCGCTTCGCGGCCTGGGGTGAGCGGCTCTGGGCGCGCCCGGTGCTCTGGGGGCTGGGCTCGCTCGCGGTCCTGCTGGCGCTGGCCGCACCCGTGCTCGGGCTCACCACGGCGATGCCGTCGATCAAGGTGCTCCCCGAGGACGCCTCGGCCCGTGTGGGCTACGACCAGGTCAAGGACGCGTTCGGCGAGGGGGCGCCCGGCGCCCTCCAGGTCATCGCTCCCCGGGAGGACGCCGCGGCGGTCACCCGGGTGCTGCGATCGGACGACGGGATCCTGGCCGCGATGCGGCCGATGCCCGCCCAGGACTCCAGCGGGCTCGCCCTGGTGCAGGCGGTGCCGACGGTCGACCCCTCGGCCGCGGAGCTGGCCGGCACGGTCGACCGGCTCCGCCAGGAGCTGCCGGACTCCGCCGTGCTCGGGGGTGCGGCCGTGGAGAACCTCGACCTGAAGGAGCAGCTCGACAAGTCGACGCCGCTGGTGATCGCCGTGGTCATGGGGCTCGGGTTCCTGCTGCTGCTGATCGCGCTCCGCGCCCCGTTGGTGGCGCTGCTGGGCACCCTGGTCAGCCTGCTGTCGACCGCGGCCGCGTTCGGCGTGGCCCGCCTGGTCTTCCAGGAGGGCTACGGCGCAGATCTGCTGGGGTTCGAGCCACAGGGCTTCCTCGACGCCTGGGCGCCGGTCTTCTTCTTCGCGATGATCTTCGCGATCGCGATGGACTACACCGTGTTCCTGCTCGCCTCCGCCAAGGAGCACTACGAGCACAGCGGCGATGCCCACGAGGCCATGGTCGGTTCGCTCGCCCATTCGGGCCGGGTGATCTTCGCCGCCGGTGCGGTGATGGTCGCGGTGTTCTTCACGTTCGCGCTCTCGGGTCCGCTGCCACCCAAGGAGATGGGGATCGTGCTCGGCCTGGCCGTGCTGCTCGATGCCTTCCTGATCCGGCTGGTGCTGCTGCCGGTGATGCTGCGGCTCGCCGGCGACGCCGCCTGGGCGGTCCCGAGGTGGCTCGACTCGCGGCTGCCGCAGATCAGGTTCGCCCATGACTGAGGCAAGCGGGACCGGTTCCGCCCTGGGTAGGTTGGGCGGAACGCGACCCAGGGGACCAAGCCAAGAAATGACCGAGAACGACCACGAGGAGAGCTGATGGCTGACTACACGCTGTCGACCGAGGTGACGTTGCCCTACGACGAGGCCGTCCAGGCGGTGCGCGAGGCGCTGTCGCAGCAGGGCTTCGGGGTCCTCACCGAGATCGACCTCAAGCAGACGTTGAAGGACAAGCTCGACGTGGACGTGGTGCCGCAGGTGATTCTCGGCGCCTGTCGGCCGCCCCTGGCCTACCAGGCCATCCGGAGCGACCCCTCGATCGCCGCCGTGCTCCCGTGCAACGTGGTCGTCCGTGCGATCGACGACAGCAGGACCGTCGTCGAGGCCTTCGACCCGCACGCCATGCTCAGCTTCTCCCAGGAGGAGGCGCTGCGGGAAGTGGCCGAGGATGCCCGGGAGCGACTCGATGCCGCACTCGCGGCCGTGGCCGGCCGGGAGTAGGTCACCCCGGTGGGGTGGCTCCGGCTGAGCCGGTGGCGAGAGAGCTTCTGGGTGGTTCCCTCGGCGCTGATCCTCGGCGCTGTCGTGGTCTCGCAGCTGCTGCTGTGGGTCGACCGCGAGCTGCTGCCGGACTCCGCCTTCGACTTCCCCGGTCCCCTGCTTCTCGGGGTGGAGGGCAGCCGCGGGCTCCTCAGCGCGGTCGGTGGTGGCGTGCTGACCGTGGCCGGCACGTCGTTCGCGATCACGATCTCGGTGATCGCGACGGCCAGCTCGAGCTACGGTCCGCGCCTGGTCCGCAACTTCATGGCGGACCGGGCCAACCAGCTGGTGCTGGGGACCTTCCTCGCCACCTTCGTCTACAGCCTGCTGGTCCTCCGCTCCGTCCGGTCCGAGGACGTCGCGGAAGGCGTCTCGGCGTTCGTCCCCTCGGTGTCGGTCTACGTCGCGATCGCGCTGGCACTGGTCTCGGTCGCGGCCCTGGTGTACTTCATCCACCACATCGCCGACTCCATCCAGATCTCCACCCTGGTCGACCGGGTACGGCGTGAGCTCACCTCTGCCGCGCGCGCCCTCTACGGTGACGGCGTCCCGGAGGGCGCCGTCACGGTTCCGTCCGGCCAGGCGTCCGCACCCCCGACGGGGCGGACCGTCACTGCCGACCGCTCCGGCTTCGTGGTGGGGGTCGCCGAGAGCTCGCTGGTGGAGGCCGCAGCCGCCCGGGAGGCTGTCGTGCACCTCCTGGTGGAGGTCGGCACCCACCGGATCCCGGGCGAGCCGTTGGCGCACATCTCCGTCGACGACGAGGATCTGGCGTCCCAGGTGCGCCAGGGCCTGCTCATCCACGACATGCGCACACCCCAGGAGGACATCCGCTTCGCCGCCTCCCAGGTCGTCGAGATCGCGGTGCGTGCGCTCTCGCCCGGCGTCAACGATCCCTACACGGCGAGGAACGCGATCTCGGAGCTGGGGGAGTCGATGGCTGTCGTCGCCGGGTGCGGCGAACCACCACGGGGCCGCACGGACGGCGAGGGTCACCTCAGGCTCCTGCTGCGACTGCCGTCCGCCGTCGAGGTGGCCGACTCGGTCTTCGACGACCTCCGGGCGCACGCGGGCACCGACCTGACCGTGCAGCGGCGGATCGTGGAGCTGGCTGCCCGGATGGCCTCGGCGACGGACGACAGCGCCTTGGTGAGCAGGCTGCGCAAGCACGTCGAGCTCGTGGTCGACGGGTTCGACGCCGCTGGAGGCACGGAGTTCGACCTCGAACGGCTGCGGCGCCATGCGCAGACGGCTTTCGAGGCTGCCGGTGCACCCGGTCCGGGGTGAGCGACGACCTCAGCGCAGGGAGTACGTCGCCATCGAGACGCCCACGTAGTGGGTGACGAAGGCGGCGATGGTGAGGGTGTGGAACACCTCGTGGAAGCCGAACCACGAAGGGGACGGGTCCGGCTTGCGGAGGCCGTAGACCAGCCCGCCGAGGGAGTAGAGCACGCCGCCGGCCACGATCAGGGTGAGGACCGCAGCGCTGGTGGCGCGCGCGAAGTCGTCGACGTAGAAGACCGCGGCCCATCCCAGACCGACGTAGATCGGGACGTAGAGCCAGCGCGGCGCGTCGGCCCACAGGATGCGGAAGAGCACCCCGCCCAGCGCCCCACCCCAGACCGCGGTGAGCAGCAGCCGCCGGTCCGTGCCGGTCAGCATGAGCAACGCGAAAGGCGTGTAGCTGCCGGCGATCAGCAAGAAGATGTTGGCGTGGTCGAACCGGCGCAGGAACGCCCAGGTGCGAGGGCTCCAGGTGCCGCGGTGGTAGACCGCGGAGACGGTGAAGAGCAGCACCGCGCTGGCCATGAAGACCGCCGACCCGACCCGGGTCGCCGCCGTGGGGGAGAGCACGATGAGGACCACCCCGGCGGCGAGGGTCAAGGGCGAGGTGACCGCGTGCAACCAGCCGCGCAGCTTGGGCTTGGCATCGGACAGGGCCGACGCCACATGCTCCCCGAGGACGTCGGCAGCCTCGGCACCGCGGGCAGCCACGGCGTGCGCGGCGTGCTGCACCCGGTGGACGCCGTCGTGCACGCGGTGGTGGTGGACACGGTCGTGCCGCCGCTCGTGCGACCTCAGCGCAGGGCGCCCGGCCTGGCGCGCTGCGCCTCGTTGGTGGTGACGCCCCGGGCCGGATGGTGGGCCAGCTGGGGAGTCGGACATGGGTTCCAGCCTACCGGTGCACTGTCGGCTCGAACCGGCCGCACGAGGGCGCTGGACGAGTAGCCTGACCTCCATGGGGAGGGCGAGGACGGCGGTCAAGCGGGTCCTGTACCCGGCGTACGAGGCGAGACTCGTCCGTCAGCTGCGTCACGCCGAGCTGCCCCAGCACGTCGGGGTCATGCTCGACGGCAACCGGCGGTGGGCGAAGGTGGCGGGTGCCTCCACGGCCGCGGGGCACCGCGCCGGCGCTGCCAACATCGCGCCCTTCCTCGGGTGGTGCGACGAGCTCGGCATCGAGGTGGTGACGTTGTGGCTGCTTTCCACCGACAACCTCAACCGCCCCGCCCCGGAGCTCGACCCGTTGCTGCGGATCATCGAGGACGTCGTCGACGAGCTCGCCGAGGCCGGGCGCTGGCGGATCAACCCGGTGGGGGCACTCGACATGCTTCCGGCCGCGACTGCGGAGTCGCTCAAGGCTGCCGCCGTCCGCACCCGCAAGGTGGACGGGCTGATCGTCAACATCGCCGTGGGGTACGGCGGGCGTCGCGAGATCGCCGACGCGGTGCGCTCGCTGCTCCAGCACCACGCCAGCGCGGGCACCTCGATCGAGCAGCTCGCGGAGATCCTCGACGTGGAGCACATCGCCGAGCACCTCTACACCAAGGGTCAGCCGGACCCCGACCTGGTCATCCGTACCTCCGGCGAGCAGCGGCTCGGGGGGTTCCTGCTGTGGCAGAGCACCCACAGCGAGTTCTACTTCTGCGAGGCGTTCTGGCCGGACTTCCGCCGGGTGGACTTCCTGCGGGCGCTGCGGGCCTACGCCGAACGCCATCGTCGGTTCGGGATCTGACGGAGAAGGGGACCGAACCGTTCCGGACCCTCCTCGACCCTCTCACCCCGGCGTCGCGCGTGTCGTGGCGGACGCGGCCCGGGTCGGGGCCTAACGTCGACTGCAACCTCGGGCGGGGAAGCCCGGGGTGACGGGAGGCCCGTCGTGACCAGTCACGCAGCAGCACCCTGGAGGACCGGAAGGTCGGTCCTCGAGGTCCCCCGGTCCGTCACGAGATGAGGACCGGGGCGCAGGGTGCGCGCGCCGGTCGACGAGGAGCCCAGGTGTTCCAGACCAACCCCGCCGCTCGCACGTACGTCCTCGACACCAGCGTCCTGCTCGCCGATCCGGCCGCGATGGGCAGGTTCGAGGAGCACCAGGTGGTCCTCCCGGTCGTCGTCATCACCGAGCTCGAGGCGAAGCGCGACCACCCCGACCTGGGCTACTTCGCCCGAGCCGCGCTTCGCCACCTCGATGAGCTCCGCGTGGCCCACGGTCGCCTCGACCACGCCGTCCCCATCGGGGAGGTAGGGGGGACGTTGCGGGTCGAGCTCAACCACATCGACGCCGGTTCCCTGCCCTCCGGCTTCCGGCTGGGCGACAACGACACCCGCATCCTCGCCGTGGCCCGCAACCTCGCCGACGAGGGGCAGCCGGTCACCCTGGTGAGCAAGGACCTCCCGCTGCGGATCAAGGCCTCGGCCATCGGCCTCGACGCCGAGGAGTACCGCGCCGAGCTGGCCCCGGAGTCGGGGTGGACCGGCATGAGCGAGCTGGAGGTCGCCGGGAGCGACCTGGACGAGCTGTACGAGGACGGGACGGTCGAGCTCGAGGAGGCCCGCGAGCTGCCCTGCCACACCGGGCTGGTGCTGCTCTCCGAACGGGGCAGCGCGCTGGGGCGGGTGCGCCCGGACAAGACGGTCCAGCTGGTGCGGGGGGACCGCGAGGCGTTCGGACTGCACGGCCGCTCGGCAGAGCAGCGGGTCGCGCTCGACCTGCTCCTCGACCCCGACGTGGGGATCGTCTCTCTCGGCGGGCGCGCCGGCACCGGCAAGTCCGCGCTCGCGCTCTGCGCCGGGCTGGAAGCGGTCATGGAGCGGCGCCAGCACCGCCGGGTGGTGGTCTTCCGACCGCTGTACGCCGTGGGCGGGCAGGAGCTCGGCTATCTCCCTGGTTCGGAGAACGACAAGATGTCGCCGTGGGCCCAGGCCGTCTTCGACACCTTGGGGGCACTCACCTCCCACCACGTGATCGAGGAGGTGCTCGACCGCGGCATGCTGGAGGTGCTCCCGCTGACCCATATCCGGGGCCGCTCTCTCCACGACGCTTTCGTGATCGTCGACGAGGCGCAGTCGCTGGAACGCAACGTCCTGCTGACGGTGCTGTCGCGCATCGGCGCGAACTCCAAGGTGGTGCTGACCCACGACGTGGCCCAGCGCGACAACCTCCGGGTGGGTCGCCACGACGGCGTGGTGGCCGTGGTGGAGCGGCTGAAGGGCCACCCGCTGTTCGCCCACGTCACGCTGTCGCGCTCGGAACGGTCGCAGATCGCCGCCCTCGTCACCGACCTGTTGGAGAGCGTCACCCTCTGAGGGTGGTCGCGACCGTGGTGGGCCACGGTGGACCTGTGGGGCGCCGCTGCCCGCCGTCCGGTCTGTCTGGACCAGCGGGGTGAGCCGAGCCACATGCTAGCCCTGCTTGCAGCCTGCTAGCGCCGACGAGCGAGGTAGATCACGCCGTCTCGAGTTGGACGTGCGACCAAAATGGGGTGTGGTAGGGGTATCCGCCGGTGCATCGGGGCGCCGGACGGCCCGCAGACCCGACCGACGTACCGCGTCCGAGGAGTGAGTCCATCGTGACCAGGACCGAGTCCACGACAACTTTTGCAAGCGCCCGCCCGCGGCGCGCTCGGGTTCGTCGCGCCGCGCTCGGCGTGACGCTGGCCGCCGTCGCCATCGGCGCCGGTGGAGCCGCTGCGTCGATGCCGGAGCAGGCCGCGAAGCAGGACCGAGCCGACGCCGTGCTCCAAGCCGCGCTCGACTCGAACGAGCAGCTGGGCGCCACGCAGGTGACCCACCAGCTCGGGCGCCGGGTGGCCAAGGCCTCGCGGTCGGCCACCAGGGCCGCAGCGGTGCCGGTGAAGCGTGACGTGATGGCCCGCGCCTCCCGATCCGGCGGACAGGCGTCGGGCCGGGCGGACCTGCGCAGCGCCGACCCGCGCAGCGTCGCGCAGGCGATGCTCCCCGAGTTCGGCTTCGGCGCCGACCAGTTCGGCTGCCTCGACTCGTTGTGGCAGAAGGAGAGCGGCTGGAACCCCAGCGCCTCCAACCCCAGCTCCGGCGCGCACGGCATCCCGCAGGCGCTTCCCGGTTCGAAGATGGCCAGCGCCGGCGCCGACTGGGCCGACAACCCGGCGACGCAGATCCGCTGGGGCCTGGGCTACATCCGCGACCGCTACGGTTCGCCGTGCTCGGCCTGGGGTCACTCGCAGGCCAACGGCTGGTACTGAGTTCGCCGGCCGCCGGCCAGGCGCCGGGCTCAGCCCAGGATCTTGGCCTTCTGTGCGGCGAACTCCGCATCGGTGAGGATGCCCTGCTGCTTCAGCTCGGCAAGCGCCTGGAGCTGCTGGATGGGATCCGTGGCCGGGGGTGGCGCGACCTGCTGCGGCACCTGTTGCTGGTAGGCCATCTGTTGCTCGGCAGCGATGTGCGCATCGCGGTCGGCGAAACGCTCGGCCTGACGCCGCTGCACCCGGCCGCTGACCGACGTAGCCGTTCCGGCGATCACGGCGGTGCGCGCCACTCCTCGTAGCAAACCAGGCATCTGTCGATCTCCTTAGCGGGTGGACTCGTCGAGAGCAGACAGGGCCTCGATGACCCGGTCGGCGGGGATGCGGGCGCTGGCGATGAGCTCTCCGCCGTTCTCACGCGCGGCGGCCACGAACGGAATGGCCCAGGTGTTCTCGTAGAGGATGCACGCGGCCACGGTTCCCGGTTCCATGGCGGCACCGGCTTCGCGGAGGTCGTCATCACCGAACAGCCCGGTGCGTGCCCCGGCGAACTCAGCGAACCCGTCGAGTACCCCGGTGTCACTGAGCTCCACGGCGGACACCGAGCCGTCGGAGTCCTTCTGGATGAGCATGAGGTCGTAGACCCGCACCACTCCTCGGTCGATGAGGTCCAGCAACGCCTCGGCGGTCGAGCCGGTGAACTGCTCGCCGGAGAACTCCAGGATCACGAAGTCGATGGGTCCGTGCACCCCTGTTTCAGTCGCGGTCATGGGGTCAGTCTTCGGCTTCGGCCCTCGCGCGTCCTCACCCCTCAGGGGTGATCCCTTCGGCCCGTCGACCCTCCAGCCCCTCGCCGTTTCCGCTTACTGCAAGGCGGCGGTCAGGCGCATCACGTTGTCGACGTACCGAGCCGGCGCCGGCCGCGCCCGCCACTCGTCCAGAGTCAGCTCTCGCGAGACTTGGCGGTAGTGGTCCTCCACCTCTCGGACCCGGGCGACCAGCTCCGCGCCGAGGAACATGGTCGAGACCTCGTAGTTCAGCGCGAATGAGCGCATGTCCATGTTGCTGGAGCCGATCACCGCCACGTCGTCGTCGATGGAGAAGTGCTTGGCGTGCAGGACCGCCGGGGACGGGTACAGGTAGATCCGCACCCCTGCCTCCAGCAGTGCTCGGTAGTAGGAGCACTGGGCGTGGTAGACCATGAACTGGTCACCTTCCTCGCTGACGAAGAGCTCCACGTCCACGCCGCGCTGCGCCGCGGTCGTCACGGCGTAGAGCAGTGACTCGTCGGGGACGAAGTAGGGGCTGGTCAGCGACACCCGGCGCTGCGCGGAGTAGATCAGCGTGGTGAAGGCGCGCAGGTTGTTCTCGGTGACGAACCCCGGACCGCTGGGGATCACCTGGCAGACGAGACTGCCGTCGCTGTCGCTGGGCAGGTCGCTGGGCAGGTCGCTGGGCACGTCGCTGGGCAGGTCGCTCGGCGGTGCGACGGTTTCCTGGGTGAGCAGCTCTCCGCTCTCGCTGTACCAGTCTGTCGCGAAGACCACGTTCAGGGCGGTGACCACCGGACCGCGCAGCCGGCAGGTGAGCTCGACCCACTCCCGCCCGGCCTGGTGGTTCTTGTCCTTGTTGTAGCCGGGCTCGATCAGGTTCTGGGAGCCCATGACGGCCACCATGCCGTCGACCACCAGGATCTTGCGGTGGTTGCGCAGGTCCGGCCGCCTCCGGTGTCCCTTGCGGAGACCGACGGGGAGCATCGGGTGCCACTGGATCCGTGTCGCCTTCAGACGCTCGAGCATGGTCTGGTACCCAGGAATGCCGCGAGAGCCGAGGTGGTCGAAGAGGAGACGGACGACCACGCCACGCTCGGTGGCGCGTTCCAGAGCCTCGAAGAACGGTCCGGTCACCTCGTCCCACGCGGTGATGTAGAACTGCACATGGACGAAGCGCCGTGCTCTCTCCACCTCGGCCGTCATCGCCGCGATGGACTCCCGGTAGTCGGTGAAGAGGGTGGCGTCGTTGCCGGTCAGCGCAGGCAGGGCGCCGAGGTGCTGGTTGAGCGTCACGACGCTCTCCGGGTACGCCGGCTGGTACCCGTGCTCTCGTGTCATCTTCTGGGCGCCGGTGCGGATCCGTTCGTTCACCTCGACCTGCTGTGCCCGCCTGCGCCCGCCCAGCTTGTCGCTGCCGATGAGCAGGAAGATCAGGAAGCCGACGTAGGGGATGAGCACGATCAGCAGCAGCCACGCCATCGCCGAGGAGGGCTTGCGGTTGCCGGGGATGACTCCCAGCGCCGCCACCACCAGCCCCAGGTGGAACAGGGTCAGAGCAAGCGTGGTCAGGCCCTCGAGGGGGCCCACCCAGTCGAGCACGGCGGGGGGATTCACACGGCCTCCTCAGCTCTCGCTGCTCGCCGGCGGCCGGTCGCCCCGCGGACGTCTGTGCAGCGCCAGCCTGATTCCGTGGATGGCAGTGGGGCCCAGCAGCACCAGCGGCACGATCGCGAGGGCGGCGACCTTGAACCCCCCGGCGCCGAGCAGGCTCACCACCGCCGCCACCAGGGCCAGCACCCAGACCAAGGCGTAGGTCAGGTAGAGCCACGTCGGCGCTCCACCCTGGGGGGTCCAGCCCTTGCGGCGCTGGAGCTCCAGACCCCAGGAGAACAGGGCGCCGGTGACGCCCCCGACGACCAGGAGCTGGACGGCGACCGTTCCGAGCACGGGGTCGCGGTCGTTGGCGTGTGCCGCCGCCACGACGAACAGCGCGGTGCTGAGCCCGAGCACGAGTGCCTGCACCACGGGCGGCTTGCGCGTCAGATATGCCGCCAGCATCGCCCAGATCATGACGCACCTCCTTCGCCGAGAACTGAAGTGTCCCGCCGCACGGCCAGGATCACGCCATCCTCAGCGGACGAGGGGGACCCTGGCCGGGGCTTGCCCTCCACCGGGTTGGCCGACCCCCGCTGCTACTCCACGACCCGGTGGACCGACTCGATGCTCAGGCCGCGATGGTGAAGCTGGTTGACGAGCTCCGCCACGTCGCGCTCTGTGGTGGCCCCGACCCGGATGAGGGTGCTCCTCGTGGGTGGTTGGACGACATGGGGGCCGACAGCCGCTCGAAGGACCGGGCCCAGCTCACCGGACAGCGTGAGCTCGAAGACGGCTCCGCCGCCCGGGTCATCGAGCTTCGTCATCGCGGTGGCTCGGTCCGGGCGTCCGGGTTCGGCACGCTCTCCGTGCCGCTGACGCGACGGCGTACCTCCACGACCTCGAGGCCGAGCGCACGCAGCCGGTGCAAGAACCCGTACAAGGCGGCCTGATCTGCGAACTCCCCCACCAGGACCGTCCGCATCTCGCTCGCTGCCACCCGGATGTCGGCGAGCGTGTGGAGCGTCTCCTCGGGCACGAGCCCGGAGACACGCACCTCGTAGGTCTTCTGATCGGTCATCGGCACCGTCCTTGCGCATCTGCGGACCGGTTGCCGTCAACTGTGGGCGTGCCTGCCACCCACGTGCGTCATCCGCGCTGGATGACCGGCTGTCCCGCGACAGGGAGCAGCTCCAGCTGGCGCGCCCGGCGCACGGCCGCGTTCCTGCGGGTCACCCCCAGCTTGCGGAGGATGTTGCGCACATGCGTTCGGATCGTGTTCACCGAGACGCACAGCGTGGTCGCCATCTCCTGGGTGGTGAGCAGCTCCGCGAGCAGCCCGAGGACCTCGACCTCCTTGGCGGTGAGCTTCTCGACCACTGGCGGTGGCGTGTCGGGCTCGGCGCCCCCAGCTGCGGAGGTCCGGCCGGCTGGGGGACCAGCACTGCCGTTTCGGTACCCCGGGAACCTGGTCAGCGGCGCAAGCTCGGGCGATGTCGACTCGAAGGGACGCCGTAGCTGCTCCGCGACAGCGTGGCGACGTGCCCGCTGGATCGCCGCGCTCGCTCGGGCGAGAGACCCGCGCCGCTGTTGTCGCGTTGCCTCGACGAGCCATCCCGTCACGACCGCGCTGGCCGGTGCGTCGCGCACGAGGACTCTCGTCAGTGCCTCGCCGACCTCGTCGTCAGCGCCTTGGGCGAGCAGGGCACGGGCCTGAACGAGAGCCACCTGGACGGGATGGGCGTCCTCCAGGTCGATGACCTCCGCTCGGGCAATCCCGGGCTCACCGGCTGCCAGCCAGAGGTCCGCGCGCTCGAGCCGGCGGTAGCCGGCGAGCCAGTCGTGCCCACCGTCGCGGGTGGACGCCCCTGCCTCCATCGTGCGCAACGCGGCTGTCAGCTCCCCGTTGGCCGCGAGCAGACGTGCTGCGATGATGTCCAGCCAGGCCGCCGAGACGGGGTCGGCGGAGAGTGAGCTGCAGTGGCGAGCCTGCTCGACCTCCCGGGCGGCGCTGCGGAGCTGGAACTGCTCGACGTCTGCCCACGCACCTGCCACCAGCACACAAGCGGGGAGGTCGCGGTGCCGGATGCCGCATCTGTCCGCGAGCGCGGCCGCGTCGGCGGCAAGCGCGCGCGCACGGGTGGGCTGGTCTCGGAGACAGGCAAGCATCGCAAGGCTGCCGAGCGACTC
The DNA here is from genome assembly GCA_963801135.1 of uncultured Actinomycetota bacterium. Classification (GTDB taxonomy): domain Bacteria; phylum Actinomycetota; class Actinomycetes; order Propionibacteriales; family Nocardioidaceae; genus Marmoricola_A. Next base: position 315,800 of record CAWDDN010000008.1, read on the forward strand.
GAGGAGCAGTACCTCGGTGCCGGCGCCGAAGCCTGCTTCGACGACTGCGTCGAACAGCACCTGCGCCTCGTCGAACCTCCCCAGCCGGAGCACCGCGATTCCCTTGCAGACCTTCACCAACGCGATCAGCTCGGGGTGTTCTCGCGCCCGCTCCCGGGTTCCGGGGCTGCGCAGGAGCTCCTCGGCTGCATCGGCAAGCTCGACCACTCTCCGCGGCTCTGCGTGGCACTGCGCACGCACCATGCGCAGCACCGTGACCCAGACAGACATGGCCCGCTGGTGCTCGTCGGAGGGGTTTCGGGTGTCCCTTACCGGGATCGGGCTGTCGGCGGAGCCATCCGCGCCGTCCCACGACAGCGCCATGGCTGCGCGCACGACCGTGACCGCGGGGTCGTCCAGCTGTTCCGGGATGAGCTTCAGCGCTCTCGGCAGCCGGGCCTCGGAATCGCCGAGGATGAGCTCGGCGACAGCGAGCTGGTCGACGACGCAGGCAGACCCGTCGGCCCACGCGTCGATGGCGGCGTAGTGGTCGACCGCCTGTGCCAGCAGGCCCTCCCGCGCGAACCACTCGGCGGCTGTGCGGTGCAGATCGACCAGCTCCTGCGGCGCTTCGTAGGCGAGTTCGGACCGCAGCAGCTCCCGGAAGAACGGGTGGTAGCGGAAGAGGCCGGGATGCTCGGGTACCGGCTCGATGAAGGCGTTCTGCTTGACCAGGCTGGCCAGTCCTCGTTGGGCCGAGTGACCGGCGAGCGCCGTGACAAGGCCGGGGTGAAGCACGTCGGGAAGGCTGGTGCGCAGCAGCAGTGCGCGAGCTGTCGGCGGCTGCGCACTCAGCACCTCGCCGATGAGGTACTCCGCGATGTTCCCGTCGTCACCGGTGACCTGGCTGATCGCGGTGTCCAGGTCGTCGCGTCCGCGCAGGATGCCCACCGAGAACCGCAGGCCGGTCGCCCAGCCGGCGGTCCGCCTCACCAGCGCGGCTACCGAGGCATGCTCGAGCGTCAGCCCCGCGCGCGAGAGCATGTCGACGGTCTCGTCCTCGGTGAAGGCGAGGTGGGACATGCGCAGCTCGACCAACGAGCCCTCCAGCCGATAGCGATACAGGGGGAGCACCGGATCGGCGCGAGTGATCATCACCAGCTGCAGCCGATGCCCGCTGTGTCGAAGCAGGAAGTCGAGGTCGTCGGCGACGTCCGACGACACGAGCTCGTAGCCGTCCAGCACCACGGCCACCCGCTCCGGGTGCTGGGACACCGCTGCCGCCGTGGTCGTGAGCACCCGCCGGTCCTGCGAGGACGAGCCGGGGGAGAAGGCACGCGCGGACACAGGTACTCCGGCCCTCTCCAGACATGCCACCAGAGCCGGCCAGAACGTCTGCTCCCCGCTCTCGAACGTGACCCACTCCGCGCGGCGGCCATGCTCCGGCGATGCGAGCCACTCCGCGACCAACGAGGTCTTCCCGCTGCCCGCGGGAGCGCTGAGGAGGATCAACGGCACGGCCCCGGCACGGTCCAGGGCGCTCAGCAGTCGCGGCCGGCTGACGTAGTGGTCAGGCAGTGAGGGAACACCGAACCAAGACGGCTCCAGGGCTTCGCGCGGCGTCGCCACGTCGTCGTCCCCCGACTGCGGAGTCTGCATGGAAGAAGGGCCCTTCTTCTCGACATCTACTCGCTCTGGGTACGGTCTGCCGGGGGCCGGGGCGGAGCCGAAGTTCGTGCGCGCGAACCGCAGAGAAGGTCTCGTGCGCCTCTACAGCGGGAACTGTACAGGGACGAGGGTTGGTGCGGTGTCCGTCACGGCCGCCCCACGTGAAGCGAGGCGCCGCCGACACGTCCAGTGCCGGCGGCGCCTCACCATGCCCACGGGACTACCGAGGGCCACCTGTCAGTCGGGCTTGATCTCCGAACCGTGCACCGTCAGCGCCATGATGACGATGACGGCGAGGGTGATCATCATGACCGACCACACGGGGTAGGCGGCCAGGAAGGCGAGGTTGACCACCGCGCTGACCAGGGCGATGAGAACACCGACGGTGCGGGCCCAGATCCGGCCGGCGAAGACGCCGTAGCCGGCCGCGAGCACGACGAGGCCGCCGATGATGTGCACCCAGCCCCAGGTCGTGTAGTCGACGTTGACGATCAGGCCCGACTCACCGACGAGGAAGACTTCGTTCTTGGCGAGCGCCACGATGCCCTCGACGAGGTGGAAGGTGCCGAGCAGCACCATCATCATCGCGGCGAACGCAATCCATCCGACCCACCCGGAGGTGCCGGGGTTCCCCTCACGGGGGGGCATGGGCGAGCGAACGTCTGATGTCTGCGACATGCTGAGCCTCCTTATACGCTGGTGCCTTCAGCCTCTCGGGTCGAGGACAGCTCGTCCTCATCCGGCGTTGGTGATTGACCGGGCGCGAACGCGCCGTGCCCGGCTGCCGCGGCCATCGTGGGTGCCGGCTTCGCGCCGAGGAACTCGATCACGGCCAGGGCGAGAACGACCACGACCGTGACCCCGATGACCACTCCAACGGTGGGGGTCGGCCAGAAGGCCAGCACCAGACCGGCTACCAGCACGGTGCCGATCCGAAGGGCGGCCTTGTGGGCACCGACCCAGGTGGCCCCGCGTCCACGCTTCCATCCGACCGACTCGGCACCGCCGCGAAGCGAGGCGAGACCGGCGGCGAGGGCACCGCGGATGCGCGTGGCCGATGTCGAACGCCCTGTCAGGAACGCACCGACAGCGACGACGATGCCAAGCAGAGCAACCGAACGGAGCCCGGTGCGCAGGAAGCGTACGAGCGCGTCGAAGACGTTCCCTGCCGCCTGCTCGTCCAGGATGTCGGCCGGCGTCGAGCTCACGTAGGCCAGACGAGCGACGGCAAGAGCGGCACCGAGGGCGACCATGGCCCCCACCACTCCGAGGGCACCGCGGAACAGCGCACGACGACGGTCGCCGGCGAGGTAGACACCGGTCGCGAACAGCGCGACCAGGATCAAGGGCAGCCAGGTCCCCAGTGCCCGGAGGACGCGGTAGAGACCTTGCGCTTCGGTGACGGCGTCGGACTGGACCAGGACGAAGCTCCGCTCGACGTCCGGGATGTCACCGGCGAGGGTGAACCCCTTGTCGACCAACCGGTTCTTGACCTCCGCGATCACCGGGCCCAGGTTGAGGGTGACGGCGCCGTCCTGGGCGCTCACCGCCCCGCCCTGGTCACCCTCCAGCAGGTTCACCACCTCGTCGTGCGCCACCCGGTTCACCTGCTGCCAGAGCGTGGCGAACTCCTCGCTGGCCAGCAGTGCCGTCACCTCCGACCGCGTGAAGCTCTCGACTCCGTTGACCAGCGGCACGGCGAGCCCGGGCAGGAGCACGGCCACCCGCGGCGGCACGTTGGGTTGCCGGCCGAGCGCCTCGAGGGCATCCCTGCTGACCTGCTCGACGTCCAGGCGCTGGACGATCTCCTCGGTCACCGCATCGGCCACCGCTTCCTGGACAGCGGGGTCCTCCGCCAGCGGGGCGACCGTCTCGACGTATCGGTCGACGTCCGACACCTCGGAGCTGGCCCACACGGAGGTCACGGACAAGGGGGCGAGCACGCAGGCGGTGACGATGAGGACGCCGGCCGCGACCGAGCGCCAGCGTGCCGGACGAACCGGTCCTGCCCGCCGAGCGCCTTCCACGTGGGCCAGCGCGCCTTCCAGCTCGGCAACACGCAACCGTAGCCGCTCGACCTCCGCTGAGCCGTCCTCGGCGCCGTGGCCGCTCCGGCCGGACGTCACGCCCCCGGTCTCGCCGTCTGCGGCCATGTCGCGTCGCTCCTCGGGGCAGGTCAGGAGAGGGCTTTGGCCTTCAGGGTCTCGAACTCTTGTCTCGAGATCGCGCCGGAGTCGAGCATCGCCTGAGCCTGGGCGATCTGGCTCGTTGGCGTCACCGAGGCCGACACCTCACGGATGTAGGCCTCCTGCTGGGCACGCAGCGAGTCCGCGCTGCGCTGTTGCCGTTCGGCCATGCCATTGCCCTTGACGATCAGGTAGACCAAGGCGGTGAGGAAGGGCAGGAAGATCAGCGCCAGGAACCACAGAGCCTTGGCGATACCGGAAGCCTCCCGGTCGCGGAACAGGTCACCGATGATCGCGAACACCATCATGAGGTAGGCGATGAACGCGAAGCTGATGATGATGAACCACACAACGTCCCAGAACGACATTGAAAACCCTTTCATTTCGGGGGAGGTCCCCTCCGTCCAGCATGTCCTGGCCGTGCCCAGCGGCGCGTCGTCCGCAGTAGATGAGAACCGCCCCTCACGCAGTCGCTCCGGCCGGTGTCTCGCGATGCCGCACGGAGGTGACCACGACCAGCGCCGCCCCGACAAGGAAGCACACCGCCCCCAGGAAGGTCCCCCCGTTGACCCATCGGATGTTGGCCGGCTCCCCCGTGGTCGGGAGGACGAAGGCGCCGGCCGCGGCCAGACCGAAGGCAACCGACCCGAGCAGGTTGACTCGGGCGACCCACCAGTCGACCGACCCCTGCCACCAGCCGTGGTGCTCGCCATGGACCAGTCGCCAGGCCAGGGTGCTGGCGACCAGGAAGGCGATCGAACCGTAGACATCCGGAGCCCACACCAGCCGCTCCTCCTGCTGCGTCGACAGGGTTCCCAGGGTCGCGGCGAGGGTGCTGATGTTGAAGAACAGCGCGCCGGCCAACTGCACGAACGACGCCGTGCGGCCCACCTGGACCACGCGCGACTCCGCGTACTGGAGAGCGGCAGCGGTGGTGAAGAAGAGCGACCCGACGAAGAAGGTCGAGGCCGTCGTCGCTGCGGCGACGTTGTCGAAGAACAGCGGTAGCGAGCCCAGCCCGAACAGCACTGACCCGATGCCGAACAGGACTCCGATCGTCCGCATGGTCCGTCGCTCGCTCCCGAGCACATGTCTCATGTGTGGCTGTACGCCGAAGCCTTCTCCTGCAGGGGAGCTCCGTGAGCGTCGAGGAAGTCGACCACCTCGGACAGGTCCCCGAGCAGCTTGTCGCCAAGGTCCGCCGAGAACCCCTCCCGGACCACGATGCGCAGGATCGCCAGGTCGGAGACGTCCTCGGGCATCGTGTAGGCGGGCACCTGCCAGCCGTAGCTGCGCAGCCGGTGCGACACGTCGAACACGGTGTAGCCGATGTCGTCCTTGAGCTTGATGGCGAGCACCGGGAGATGGGAGCCGTCGCTGATGATCTCGAACGGGCCCATCGCCGCGATCGATTCCGCCAGCGTGGTCGCGACGTCACGCAGTCTGGACATGATCCGCGTGTATCCGGACCTTCCGAGCCGCAGGAAGTTGTAGTACTGCCCCACGACCTGGTTGCCGGGCCGGGAGAAGTTCAACGTGAACGTGGGCATATCACCGCCGAGGTAGTTCACGTGGAAGACGAGGTCCTCGGGAAGGTCGTCCTCGCTACGCCACACCGCGAAGCCGATGCCCGGATAGGTCAGCCCGTACTTGTGCCCCGAAGCGTTGATCGAGACGACATTGGGCAGCCGGAAGTCCCACTCCAGGTCGGGATCGAGGAACGGCGCCACGAACCCACCGCTGGCCGCATCGACGTGCAGCGGAATCTCCCAGCCGGTCTCCTCGTTGCTTGCGACCAGCCGGTCGTGGATGTCCTTGATCGGCTCGTACTCGCCGGTGTAGGTCGTACCCAAGATGGCGATCACCCCGATCGTGTTCTCGTCGATCGCCTCCAGCACGGCGTCCGGGGTGATCGTGTACTGGCCCTCGGACATCGGCAGGTACCTGGGCTCGACGTCCCAGTAGCGACAGAACTTCTCCCAGACCACCTGCACGTTCGTGCCCATCACCAGGTTCGGCCGGGCCGTGGACATCCCGGCGGCCTCGCGCCGCGCCCGCCATCTCCACTTCATGGCCAGACCGGACAGCATCACCGCTTCGCTGGAGCCGACGGTCGACACCCCGACGGCGGTCTCCGCCGGGTCGGCGTTGAACAGGTCGGCGACGACGTTCACGCAGCGCCGCTCGATCTCCGCGGTCTGCGGGTACTCGTCCTTGTCGATCATGTTCTTGTCGAACGCCTCAGCCATCAGCCGGTCCGCCTGCGGCTCCATCCACGTGGTCACGAAGGTGGCGAGGTTGAGGCGCGAGCTGCCATCGAGCAGCAGCTCGTCGTGGATCAGCCGGTAGACCGACTCTGCGTCCGACGCCTCCTCCGGCAACCGGTGCTTCGGCAGCGACCGGCTGCCGAGGCGGCCACCGTAGGCGGCCGAGATCAAGGCCGCCTGGTCCTTGCCGCTGGCCTGCTGGTGCATGGGCCCTCCTCCACTCGCCGGGTCCGACCATGGCACCGCCGTCGGCTCGCGGCTGCCTCATCCCGGAGGGATGAATGCGCCCAGCCGTCGAACGAAGAGGGATGCCGGCCCTGGACGCAACGGCGATCTCACCCGGCTTCCCCCGGGCTCGAGCCCGTCGGCTGAGGCCACGGGACTCACGGGTGGGTCATCGACTCCACGTCGAGGGCCTCGTCCATCTGCTCCTCGGTGAGGTCACCACTGTCGAGGTGGCCTTCGGCGATCACCGCCTCGCGGATCGTGATGCCGTCCTTGATCGCGCGCTTGGCGACCTTGGCGGCGTTCTCGTAGCCGATGTACCGGTTCAGTGGGGTCACCACCGAGGGGGAGGACTCGGCGTACTCGCGCATCCGGTCGGTGTTGGCGGTGAAGCCGTCCACGGTGCGCTCGGCCAGCGTGGTGCAGGCGTTGGCCAGCAGCCGGATCGACTCCAGCAGGTTGCGGGCCATCACCGGCATCTGCACGTTGAGCTCGAAGGAGCCGCTGGCACCGGCGTGGGCGACCGCGGCGTCGTTGCCGATCACCTGCGAGCAGACCATGAGCGTGGCCTCGGGAAGCACCGGGTTGACCTTGCCCGGCATGATGCTGGAGCCAGGCTGGAGGTCGGGCAGGTTGATCTCGCCCAGGCCGGTACGCGGCCCCGATCCCATCCAGCGCAGGTCGTTGCAGATCTTGCTCAAGCCGACGGCGAAGGTGCGCAGCTGGCCGGACAGCTCGACCAGGGAGTCCCGACCGCCCTGCGCCTCGAAGTGGTCCTCGGCCTCGGTGAACGGCAGGCCGGTCGACTCGGCGAGCTCCTCGATGACGGCCGTGGCGAAGCCGGGCGGGGTGTTGATGCCCGTGCCCACCGCGGTGCCTCCCAACGGCAACGAGGCGACCCGGGGGAGGGTGGACTCGACGCGCTGGGTCGCCAGACGCACGATCGCGGCGTACCCACCGAGCTCCTGGCCCAGCATCACCGGAGTGGCGTCCATCAGGTGGGTGCGACCCGCCTTCACCACGGTGGCGAACTCCTCCGCCTTGGCCTCCAGGGAGCTCGCGAGCGCGTCCAGCGCCGGCATCAGCCGGTCACGCACGGCGCGGACGGCGGCAACGTGGATCGAGGTGGGGAACGTGTCGTTGCTCGACTGGCTGGCGTTCACGTCATCGTTGGGGTGCGCGTCGACGCCCTGGCGGCCGGCGAGGGAGGCGAGCACCTCGTTCATGTTCATGTTGGAGCTGGTGCCCGACCCGGTCTGGAACACGTCGACCGGGAAGGCGTCGTCCTGCTCCCCGGCGACCACCTGGTCGGCCGCGGCCACGATCGCGTCGGCGACGTCCTGGTCCAGCACGCCGAGCCGGGCGTTGACCTTGGCCGCGGCCGCCTTGACCAGCGCGAGCGCATGGACATGGTCCGGTTCGAGCGGCGTGCCGCTGATCGGGAAGTTCGCCACCGCCCGCTGGGTCTGAGCCCGCCACAGCGCCTCGCGGGGGACCTCGATCTCACCCATGCTGTCGTGCTCGATCCGCATCTCGCCCATTCCCACTCCTCACCACGCGTTCGTGCGTGTCGATCGGGTTGCCGTCGCCTATCAAGGGTTTGTAACACGCGCGGAGCGCCAACGACACCGCGGGAGTACGTCGGTCAGTCCGCCGCCTCGCCCACGTCCGCAGGGCGGGCCGCCAGGTGGAGCCAGTAGGACTCCTCACGATCCTGCAGCGTGACCGGCAGCTCACAGACCTCGCAGTGGCCGTAGGCGGCGGTCAAGGTCTTCTCCAGCGCCGGCGAGCGCGTCGAGGACCACACCGCGACTCGCCCGTCGGGGCGCAGGATCCGTCGCACCTCGGTCATGAAGTCGGGGCGGTAGATCGTGGCGTTGTCGTCGTGGACCAGGAAGTCGGGGCCGTTGTCGACGTCGAGCAGCACCACGTCGTACGACGCCGTCGGCGCCTCGCCGACGACCTGTTGGACCGGGGCGATGCTGACGCGCAGACGTCCGTCGGCGAGGTAGGGCCGGCCGTGCTCGATGGTGCCGTCACGGAACCAGCGCACCAGGGACTCCTCGATCTCGGCGACCACGACCTCCTCGACGCGGTGGTCGGAGAGCACCTCGTGGGCGGTGAACCCCAGGCCCAGCCCACCGATGAGGACTCGCCGAGGCGAGGGGTGGTGGCGCAACGCGGCGTGGGCGAGCTCGATCTCGCTGGTCGACTCGAGAGTGTCCATGACGAAGACCCCGTTGACGCGCAGTTCGAGCACGCTGGGGGCCTCCGGCCGATCTGGGTCATGACGCCGTCGCAGCACCACTTCGCCGCGCACGGAGTCGGCGCGCGCGACCTCGGCGTACTCCATCTGCACAGTGTGCCCTCAGATCCGCGGGATCCTGAACAGCAGGGGACGCGAGACCCGACCTCACCAACCGGCGGTGCCCGGCTCCCCCTTGAAGGGCCCGGTCACTCTGCTGGTGATCCATCCGCCGTAGAACTCACCCGGCTGGGGCACCGCGGGGACGCCGTCGACCAGGCACGCGTCGACCAGCCGGGGGTAGAGCGCGACGTGGTCCTTGAGGACCTCGGCGCGGGGGGAGGGGGAGCGATAGATCCAGGCGGCGCGGTGCGCGACCTGGGTACCTCCTGCGAGGTCGAGGTAGGTCGCGCGCCCCTTCCACTCGCACCACGACGACCCCGAGGCCGCACGCAGCGCCCCGTCGACGAAGCTCGAGGCGGGCAGGTAGTACGTCGGCGGGTGCGAGGTCTCGAGGACCACCCAGGCCTCGTCGGTGTCGGCGATGACCTCGCCGCCGAGGACCACCTGGACGCGCTCGCCCCACTGCTCCAGCGCGGGCGGGCGGGGGAAGTCCCACACCGACACCTGGCCCGGGCCGACGGGGTCCCGCGGTGGTGGATACGTCATGCGTTTACGATCCCACGCCGGACCAAGCGCCTCACGGCTCCTGGGAGCGGACGCGGACGTCGCTCAGCGGGACGGTGACCTGGCCGCCCGGGGCGGCGAAGAAGTCGTTGCCCTTGGGGTCACGGTGGTGGGGCGCCAGGAACGGCGCCTCCCCCTGCGCCAGCCTTAGGCTGGCTTCCATGGACGACAGGAACCCGGCCCGCCGGGAGGGCCAGCCAGAGCTGCGGGTCTCCGACGCCGAGCGTCACGACGTCGCCGAGACCCTGCGTCTGGCGGCCGGTGAGGGCCGCCTGGGCCTCGACGAGCTCGAGGAGCGCCTGGAGGCCGCCTTCGCGGCTCGCACCTATGCGGACCTGGAGCCGCTCACCCGTGATCTTCCCGGCCACGTGCATGCGCGGAGCAGGCCGCCGCGTGACGCGGGACGCCCCAGCCCCCGAGCCCGGGGCGAGGGCGGCGACGCCGCCGCGTCGGTCAGCATCGCCGTGTTGAGCGGGGTCGACCGCAAGGGCGACTGGGAGCTGGGCGCCACCCATACCGCGGTGGCCATCATGGGTGGGGTCGACCTCGATCTGCGTCATGCCGTGCTGCCACCCGAGAGCGTCATCACCGCAGTCGCCCTCATGGGTGGCATCGACGTCGTGGTCGACGAGTACACCCGAGTCGTGGTCGACGGCATCGGTCTCATGGGTGGCTTCGACGAGGGCCGCCCCCGCGCCGTGGCCCAGCTGGGCGCCTCGTCCCCCGTGGTGCGGGTGCGGGGGCTGGCGCTGATGGGCGCGGTGCAGGTGACCCGCAAGCCGCGTGAGGGGAAGGGCACGCGGCTGCCGAAGGGGCAGCGGCGCGAGCTCGAGGAGTGAGGCCCGGCAGTCAGGTCCCGCAGTGCCGCGCCGCGGTGGGAGCCTGCGGTGGGAGACGGCTGAGCCTCACTCCTCGCTGAACGTCAGGAGTTGCCGGCCTCGGTCTGCGCCTCCGGTGCGTTGTCGTCCTGGACCTGCGCCGCCTCCTGGGTCTTGCTCACCGCTTCGGCGTCGAACTTCCCCGCTGCGCTCTTGTCCAGGGTCAGGTTGAGCGTGCTGTTGGGGTCGAAGAGGTGGATCTGGGTGCCGTCGACCCAGATCTCGGCCTCGTCACCCTCGGCGATCCGGCTCGAGCCGTCGAGCGAGACCACCAGCTGGCGACGCATCGACTCACCGTCGAGGTCCCGCTCGAGCTGGTTGAGCTGCTTCTGGACCTCCTCGGGTGCTTCGAAGGGGATGTAGGCGTAGGCCTCGTTGCCCAGCCACTCCACGACGTCGACGTTCGCCTTGAACGTGGAGCCGCGGTCCTTCTTCGAGGAGTCCACCACGGAGGCGTCCTCGAAGTGCTCGGGGCGGATCCCGGCGATGAGGAGCTTGCCCTCCTCGAGGTCGGCGCTGCGCTCCGGCGGGATCTGGACCGAGCCGAACGGCAGCTCGACCTTCCCGTCCTTGACCTTCGCCGGCAGGAAGTTCATCGGCGGTGAGCCGATGAAGCCCGCGACGAAGAGGTTGACCGGCTGGGTGTAGAGCTCACGCGGCGTGGCGAGCTGCTGGAGCACGCCCCGCTTGAGGACGGCGACCCGGTCGCCCAGCGTCATGGCCTCGGTCTGGTCGTGGGTGACGTAGACCGTGGTGATGCCGAGTCGCTTCTGAAGGCGCGAGATCTCGGTGCGCATCTGGCCACGCAGCTTGGCGTCGAGGTTGGACAGCGGCTCGTCGAAGAGGAACGCGTCGGCGTCCCGGACGATCGCGCGCCCCATCGCGACCCGCTGGCGCTGGCCACCGGACAGGTTGCCCGGCTTGCGCTCGAGGTGCTCGTCGAGCTCCAGCGTCTTGGAGGCGTCGCGCACCTTCTTGTCGACGGTGTCGTCGTCGGCCCCCTGGAGGCGCAACGGAAACGCGATGTTCTCGTACACGCTCATGTGGGGGTAGAGCGCGTAGTTCTGGAAGACCATCGCCAGGTTGCGGTCACGGGGGGCGAGGTCGTTGACCTGTTTACCCCCGATCACCATGTCGCCGGCGGTGATGTCCTCGAGCCCGACGATCATCCGCAGCAGCGTCGACTTCCCGCACCCCGAGGGGCCGACGAGGATCATGAACTCCCCGTCCTGGACGTCGATGCTGATGTCGTTCACCGCGGGGAAGCCGTCGCCGTACTCCTTCACGATGTTCTTCATCTCGATGGCAGCCATCAGGTCATCCCTTCACTGCGCCGGAGGTGAGGCCGGCGACGATTCGGCGCTGGAACAGCAGAACGATGATGATCACGGGCACGGTCACCACGACCGATGCCGTCGCGAGGAGCGAGTAGGGCGGGTTGAACGGGTCGGGTCCGACGAAGAACGACATCTGTGCGGGGACCGTGCGCGAGGCCGTGGTCGACGTGAGCGAGATCGCAAGCACGAACTCGTTCCAGGCGAAGAAGAAGGTGAGGATCGCCGCGGTGAAGACACCAGGCGCGGCGAGCGGCACGATCACCTTGCGGAAGGCCTGCCACGACGTGGCGCCGTCGACCTGGGCGGCTTGTTCCATCTCCCAGGGGATCTCGCGGAAGAAGGCCGACAACGTCCAGATCGCCAGCGGGAGCGTGAAGGACATGTAGGGCAGGATCAGCCCGGGCCAGGTGTTGAAGAGCCCGAGCACCCGCCACATGTCGAACAGCGGGCCGACGAGCGAGACCACGGGGAACATCGCGATCGCCAGCGCCAGGGAGAGCACCAGCCGCTTCCCACGGAACTCCAGCCGCGCGATCGCGTAGGCGGCGAAGGTCGCGAAGATCACCGCGAGCACGGTGGAGATCATCGCGATTCCGAAGGAGTTGAACAGCGCCCGGGTGAAGTCGCCGTTCTTCACGATCTCGGTGTAGTTGTCGAAGGTCCAGGTCTTCGGCAGGAACTGCGCGCTGCCGACGCTGGTCTCCTCGACGGGCTTGAACGACAGCGAGATGATCCATGCCACCGGGAGCAGACACCAGGCGAGGATCGCGACGAAGCCGACCCAGATTCCGACGCCGGTCTTGCCTTGCATCAGCTCTCTCCTCTCGCCTGGGCCAGGTCGACCCGGAACAGCTTGACGATCAGCCAGGCCACCAGCAGCACCGAGATGAACAGCACCACCGAGAGCGCCGACCCCATGCCGAGCTGGAGCTGCTCGATGACCTGCCGGTAGGTCAGGAAGGAGATCGACTCGGTGTCCTGAGCACCCTTGGTCATCACGAAGATGTTGTCGAAGATGCGGTAGGCGTCCAGGGCGCGGAAGAGGACCGCCACCATGATCGCGGCGCGCATGTTGGGCAGGATCACCTTGGTCAGCCGCTGCCACCAGCTCGCCCCGTCGACCTTGGCCGCCTCGATCATGTCCTCGGAGATCTGGGCGAGACCGGCGAGCAGGAGCAGCGCCATGAACGGCGTGGTCTTCCAGATCTCGGAGGCCATGATGGCGAACATCGCCGGCCAGTGGGAGCCGAACCAGTTGAAGTTCTCCGACAGGCCGGGGAGCCAGCCGACCCAGTTGTTCACGAACCCGTTGTTGAGCGAGAAGGCGAACTGCCAGGCGAAGGCCGAGACCACCGTGATGATGCCGTAGGGGATGAGGATCGAGGTGCGGATCGCCCCCCGCGCGAAGATCACCCGGTGCATCACCATGGCGAAGACGAAGCCGATGACCAGCTCCACCGCCACGGTGACCACCATGATGAGCACGGTGTTCCAGGTGTCGCGCCAGAACAGGCTGTCGCCGAGCACCGCGATGTAGTTGTCGACGCCGACGAACTCGCGCTCGTCGGCGTTGGTGAGGCGGTAGCGGAACAGGGACAGGTACAACGCCTGAAGCATCGGGTAGGCGGTGACCAGCAGCATGAGGATCACTGCCGGTGCGACCAGCTTCATGCCGAGCTTGTTCTCGGCCGCCGAGCGGTCCGTCTCCGCCTTCTTCGGTTGCTTGTCGGTCTGAGGGGCCGGGTTGGCTGTCGCAACGCTGCTCACAGGAGCCGACCTCCCTTCAAGGTGTCGTCGATGAAGTTCGCCGACTCCTGCGGGGTGTCGCCACCGACCGAGGACGCCGGGTGCCAGGTGCTCTGGATCGAGGACGAGATGTCACTCCAGTACGGCGTCACCGCGCGCGGCGCTGCGCCGTCGACGCTGTTCTGGAATAGCTCGAGCAGGTCCGCGGGGTAGTCGTCCTGGAGGGCCGGGTAGTCATAGCCCGCCGGGCTCGCCGGCATGTTGCCGGTGATCTCCGCGTTCACGCCCTGGTTCTCGGGCTTGACGATGCACTGCGCCGCCTCGGAGGCAAGGTCGACGTTCTGGGAGTACTTGCTGACCCCGATGCCGATCCCGCCGTAGGGGGGCTTGCTCTCCTCGCCTGCCACGGTTCGCGGGTACCGGGTGTAGCCGATGTCCTTGGCGACCTTGGGCTGGCTGTCGTCGTAGTTGTGCCAGATGTAGGTCCAGTTGACCATGAAGGCGCCGCGAGGGCTGCCGAACGTCGAGCCGGCGGTGCCCTCGTTGGAGACCGACAGGTCGTTGGGGGCCGCGGGGGAGCCGGCGACCTCCTGGATCACCGAGGCGGCGTCCTTGCCTGCCTGGTCGTCGATGGTGACCGCGGCCTCGGCGCCCTTGTCGGCCTCCTCGACGATCGCACCCCCCGCGCCTGCGATGAGCGCGTTGATCCACACCACGTAGCCCTCGTACTTGTTGGCCTGGACGGCGACCGTGCCGTCGTTGTCGGCCGCTGCCTTGATGATCTCGTCCCACGTCTTGGGCTCTGTCATGTCGATGCCCGCCTTGTCCACGAAGGACTTGCGGTACCAGAGCACCTGGGTGTTGGACCAGAACGGGTAGACCACGAGCTGGTCGTCCCAGGTGGCCGCGTCGACAGCGCCTTGGAACGACTGGTCGCTCAGCTTCTGCTGAACGTCCTGGGGGATCTCGGCGAGGAAGCCGGCGTTGGCGAACTCCGCGGTGTAGGGCGGGTCGATGCTCATCAGGTCGATGGCCGAGTCTTCGGCGGCGAGCCGACGCACCAGCTGGATGCGCTGCTGGCTGGCGTCCTGCGGCAGGACCTCGACGGTGATGTCGTAGTCGTCGGTGCTGCAGTTCTCGGCCACCTTGGCCTGGCCGCCGGAGTCGGGGTTGATGTACCAGATCAGCTCGGGCTTGCCCGAGTCCCCGCCCCCGCAGGCCGTGAGCGCTCCCGAGGCACTCAGCAAGGCACACGCGGTGAGAGTACGCACAGCACGCCGGCGACGCGCTGACGAGGGTGGACGCATCTGTACCTCCTCGTTGGTGACAACGTCACCATGCCTTCGCAGGCAGGTTGTGACAAGACCCACGTGCCCTGCTTTGTTGAATCCAAACCCCCAGGACCCAGGCCAACGATGTCCTCCGGTGGCCCACACTGGACGCATGACATCCCCCGGGTTCTCGCCCGTCCCTGCCGCGTCCGACGACCACGACTGGTGGCGCACTGCCGTTGTCTACCAGGTCTACATCCGCAGCTTCCGCGACTGCGACGGCGACGGCCTCGGTGACGTCACGGGCATCCGCGCCGAGCTCGACCATCTCGCTTCCCTCGGCGTGGACGCGTTGTGGATCAACCCGTGGTACCCCTCCCCTCAGGCCGACGCCGGCTACGACGTCGCCGACTACCGCGCGATCGAACCGGCCTACGGAACCCTGGAGCAGGCCGAGGAGCTGATCAGAGCCGCGCACGAACGTGGCCTCAAGGTCATCCTCGACATCGTCCCGAACCACACCTCCAGCCAGCACGCGTGGTTCCGAGCCGCGCTGGCCGGCGACCAGCAGGCGCGCGACCGCTACCTCTTCCATCCCGGCCGTGGAGACGACGGCGCCGAGCCACCCAACAACTGGCTCAGCGTCTTCGGTGGCCCCGCCTGGACCCGGGTGGCCGATGCCGAGGGCCGGCCCGGGGACTGGTACCTCCACCTCTTCTCCCCGGAGCAACCCGACCTGGACTGGAGCAACCCGGAGGTGCGGGCCGAGTTCGAGGACGTGCTGCGGTTCTGGTTCGACCGCGACGTGGACGGCTTCCGCATCGACGTCGCCCACGGGCTGGCCAAGGAGCGGGGACTGCCCGACGCCGGGACGGGCGTGCTCTCCGACCCCCTGGCACCCCACCCGGCGTGGGACCAGGACGACGTCCACGAGATCTACCGTGCCTGGCGGCGCATCGCCGACTCCTACGACCCACCGCGGGTCTTCGTGGCGGAGTCCTGGGTGTCGAGCAACGACCGGCTCGCCCTGTACGTGCGCCCCGACGAGCTGCACTGCGCCTTCCAGTTCGACTTCCTGCTGGCCCCCTTCGAGGCCACCGCCATCCGGCGGGTCGTCGCGAATGCCCTGGCCTCCTCCGAGCACGTCGGGGCGCCGAGCACCTGGGTGCTGTCCAACCACGACGTGCCGCGTCACGTCACTCGCTACGCCCGCAGCCAGCACCAGGCGGAGGGTGAACCCGCGCTGCTGAGCCTGACCTGGGGCCAGGAGCAGCCCGACCTCGACCTGGGACGTCGGCGGGCTCGCGCGGCCCTGCTGCTGGCCCTGGCCCTGCCCGGGTCGGCCTACCTGTACCAGGGGGAGGAGCTCGGGCTCGCCGAGGTGGAGGACATCCCCGAGGACCGGCGCCAGGACCCGATCTGGGAGCAGTCGGGGCACACCCTCCCGGGACGCGACGGATGCCGGGTACCGCTGCCGTGGTCGGGGGACGTGCCGCCGTACGGCTTCAGCCCCGACGACGCCGAGAGCGAGCCGTGGCTGCCGCAGCCCGAGGACTGGAATCGGTTCACGCTCGAGGCCCAGGAGCGCGACCGGTCCTCGATGCTGTGGTTCTACCGGGCGGCCCTGGCCGGGCGTCGTGAGCACTGGCTCGATGTCGGGGACGTGGAGTGGCTCGAGGCCCCCGAGGGGGTGGTAGCGCTGCGCCGCGGCCCGCTGCAGTGCTGGCTCAATGCCGGCGAGACGCCGGTCGCGTTGCCGGCCGGCGAGGTGGTTCTCACCTCCTTCGGCGAGGCGGCAGGTGAGGTTCCGCCGGCCGGTGCGGTCTGGCTGCGGGACTGAGGTGCCGAAGCAGGCGGACCCGGTGCTGGCACGCTGGCGCGCGCCCGGCCGGGTCAACCTGATCGGCGAGCACACCGACTACAACCGCGGGCTTGCGCTCCCGTTCGCGATCGACCGCAGCTGCCTGGCCGAGGTGGCCGGACGCCGCGCGGGCTTCCAGGCGGTCTCGGCGCAGTCCGGTTCCGTCGCCGTCGACGCGCTCGACGAGGTGCGCTCGGCGCCGTCGTGGGTCCGCTACGTGCTCGGTGGCCTGACGCTGCTGGCCGAGCGTGGAGTCGACCTGCCGGCGCTCACGGTGCGGGTGGACAGCGAGGTTCCCATCGGTGCCGGGCTGTCCTCCTCGGCTGCGCTGATCTGCTCGGTCACCGCGGCGGTCGAGGAGGCCCTGGGGCTGGGGATGTCGCGCGAGGAGCAGGTCCGGCTGGCGGTGCAGGTGGAGAACGACGTGGCCGGCGCCCCCACCGGCGGGCTCGACCAGCAGGTGGCGACCTACGCCCTCGCGGGCCACGCGCTGCTCTGTGACTTCGGGGGCGCTGCGCCACGGGTCGACCCGGTGCCGCTGGACCTCGACGCACACGGGTTGGCGGTCGTGGTGATGGACACCGGTGTGCGTCACAGCCATGCCGGTGGTGAGTACGCCGCCCGCCGACGCGCGTGCGAACGCGCCGCCGGCCGGCTCGGCGTCGACGCGCTCGGCGAGATCGACCTTGGTTCCCTGGACGAGGCATGTGCGCGGGCGGAGGTGTCGGTGCGCGGCTGCCTGCGCCACGTCGTGACCGAGAACGCGCGGGTGCGGCGGACGGTCGCGCTGCTGCGAGCAGGTCGGTTGGCCGAGATCGGGCCGCTGCTCTCGGAGTCCCACGCCTCGCTGCGCGACGACTACGACGTCAGCTGTCGCGAGCTGGACGTCGCCGTCGAGGCAGCGCTGGCAGCCGGTTCGCTCGGTGCCCGCCTGACGGGCGGCGGCTTCGGCGGGTGCGCGATCGCCCTGGTAGCAGCGACCGAGGTCGACGAGGTCGTCGCGGCGGTCACCCGCGCCTACGGCCGCGAAGGCTGGCGCGAGCCGCGCTGCTTCACTGTCCGGCCGGCTCCGGGGACCCGTCCCGTGAGCGGTCCGGCCCCGTCGGCCGGCCAGGGCCCCGGGCGCGGTCGGCCGACCGGCTGATCGCCTCGACGAACGTCGGGATCAGGGCCCGCGGCAGGTCGTGGCCCATGCCGTCGATGAGCATCAGCTCGGCGCCCCTGACGGCCTTCGCGGTGGCCCGGCCGCCCGACACGTGGACCATGCGGTCGCCGGTGCCGTGCACCACCGTGGTCGGCACCCGGACCCGACCGAGCCGCTTGGTTCGGTCGGGCGAGGTGAGGATCGCCATCATCTGGCGCATCACCCCGGACAGGCTGATACCCCGGTCCCAGGTGTCTCCGGCCCGTGACCGCTGGGTCTCCTGCTCGTCGACGTAGGCTGGCGAGCCGGTCAGGCGCCAGAACTCCGCCGACCTCTCGACGTACTCGTCCCGGGAGCGCCCGGCCCTGCCCAGCAGGTGGGGGAGCAACCGCGGGTCCTGCCAGCCGGCCCGACGGCTCCCGGTGGTGGACATGATGGAGGTCAACGAGAGCACGCGCTCGGGGTGCTCGATCGCCAGCGTCTGCGCGATCATGCCGCCCATGGACACCCCGGCCACGTGGGCGGCGGGCACACCGAGGGCATCGAGCACCTCGAGTGCGTCGCCGGCCATGTCCCGCAACGAGTAGGCCGCGGTCACGGGAGCCCGGAAGAAGGCACGGACCAGCTCCGCGCGACCCAGTCGTTCGGACTCGATCCGGTCCGAGCGACCGCAGTCGCGGTTGTCGAAGCGGATCACGAAGAAGCCCTCGGTGGCCAGGTGGCGGCACATGTCCTCGGGCCACCAGATCATCGGGCCCGACAGGCCCATGACGAGCAGCAGCGGACGGCCGGCGGGGTCGCCGAAGGTCTGGTAGCAGATCCGCGGGTCGCTGTCGGTGAAGCTCTCCGCCGACGCCGGTACCGCGTCGAGGACGTCGCGCGGGGGCAGGGTGCGGGTGGTGTGCGGGGAGCTCATGACGACAGCGTATGTCTGCGATGTCCACGAATTCAGGCGCGGTCCGTCGTACCTTGGGCAGGTGACCAAGATCTCACCGCTGGCTGACTTCCTGGTGCCGGACGGTTACGACGGGCCCCGTGGCCTGCGCGCGCTGGGACGCGAAGTCAGCGTGGTGACGGAGGCGGTGGCCTACCGGCGGCGCGCGGTCGAGGAGCTGGCGAGGCACCGCTCGCGGCCCTACGCCCTGCGACGTGACCTGCGTCCTCAGGGCGACCCGGTGATGCTGGTCCCGGGCTTCCTGGCCGGCGACTGGACCTTGGCGCTCATGGCCCGCCATCTGCGCCTGCTCGGCTTCCGCACCTACCGTTCGGGCATCCGCGCCAACGTCGGGTGCCTCGACGAGGGCACCCATGCCCTCGAACGGCGTCTGGAGCACGTCGCGGCCAAGCGGGAGCGCAAGGTCACGATCGTCGGGCACAGCCTCGGCGGCATGATGGCGCGTGGCCTGGCTGCCCGTCGCCCCGACCTGGTGGCCGGGATCGTCACGATGGGCAGTCCGATGATGGCCCCGGGGGCCGCTCACG
The DNA here is from genome assembly GCA_963801135.1 of uncultured Actinomycetota bacterium. GTDB lineage: Bacteria > Actinomycetota > Actinomycetes > Propionibacteriales > Nocardioidaceae > Marmoricola_A. Next base: position 334,776 of record CAWDDN010000008.1, read on the forward strand.
AGATGCTGCTCCTGGCGGTGCGGGGCCTCAAGCGGTTGGAGGCGCTGGGCCTGCACGTGATGGGCGAGGAGTGCACCGAGGGTGGGTGTGCCCTGCGGATGTGGGAGGAGTCCAAGCTCCCGCTGCCCGACGGGTTCCCCTTCACCGCGATCTACTCGCCGCGCGACGGCATCGCGGACTGGCGAGCCTGCATCGACCCGGCCGGCCAGGCACGCGAGGTGCGTACCAGCCATACCGGCATGGCCTTCGACCCGGCGGTGCTCGACATCGTCACCGATGCGGTGCGCCAGATCCACAACCAGCCGCTGGAACGGCGGCTGGTCGGCAGTCTGCTGGAGAGGGAACGCCAGGCCGGCTGACCCGGGGTCGAGCCAGAGGTCGGTCGTGCGGCTCGTCCCGGCCGAGTGCATCTAGGGCCAGTCGGGGCCCAGCTCGTGGCGCCAGGGCGGGTCGGCGCCGGGCCGCCCCACGGTCACCCGGGCTGCGGCCTGGGCGGCCCGCAGGTGTCGTTCCAGGGTCCGCGCGTCCGGCGACCAGGCACCGGGGTCGCTGCGTCGTTCCGACAGGGTGGTGGCGATCAGGGCGGCCATGAAGGAGTCACCGGCGCCCACCGTGTCGGCAACGCCCCCCTCCGGCTCCGGAGCGTCGACCGAGACCTCGTCGGTGGTGCTGAACGCGAGGGTGGGGCCGTGGCCGGAGGTGACCACCACGACACGCGCGCCGGTGTCGAGGAGCTGGTCGGCCACGTCCCGGGCGGAGTGGTCGGGCCGGAGGAAGGCGGCGTCGTCGGCGCTCATGCGCACCAGGTCGGCGAGGCCCGCGTCCCGGTGGACGTCGTCCCAGGCCGAGGCCGCGTCCGGGGTGATCGTGGGCCTGATGTTGGGGTCGTAGCTGACGGGGAGGCCGGTCTCCGCGGCGGCGCGAGCGATCGCCAGCACGTTCGGTGCGCCCGGTCGGAGCATGGCGCCCAGCGAGCCGAAGTGCAGCGCACCGGCCTGGTCCGGCAACGGCGTCGGGGGAAGGTCCCACTCGATGGTGAAGTCGTACCCCGCCTCCCCCGAGGAGGTCAGGTGGGCCGCCGCCACTCCGGTACGGCGCGCCTCGGCCTCGCCGAGCAGCTCGACCCCACTGGCCTCGAGGTGGGCACGCACGAGGTCGCCGTGGTCGTCGGGGCCGATCCTGGTGACGAGCCCGGTCGGCTCGCCCAGACGTGCCAGCCCCACGGCCACGTTGAGCGGAGAGCCGCCGGGGCTGGCCGCCGTGGCCCCCTCGGGGGACACGACGACGTCCACCAGGGCCTCGCCGACGACGACGATCATCGGTTCAGTGCTCGAAGTCGATCGCGGCGTAGGACTTGAGCTTGGAGAGCTGGTGCTCGCTGATGATCGACCGGATGGTGCCGCTGCGGCTGCGCATCACCAGCGAGTGGGTCGAGGCTCCACCGCCGCGGTAGCGGACGCCTTGCATCAGCTCCCCGTCGGTGATGCCCGTGGCCACGAAGAAGCAGTCCTCCGCGCTGACCAGGTCGTCGGTGGTCAGGACGTGATCGTCATCGAGGTTGAGCCCGGCGTCGAGGGCACGTTGCCGCTCGTCGTCATCCTGCGGCCACAACCGGGCCTGGATCACGCCGTCGAGGCACTTGAGCGCGCAGGCGGCGATGATGCCTTCGGGGGTGCCGCCGACTCCCAGCAGCAGGTCGACACCGGTGCCGGCGCGCGCGGCCATGATCGCGCCGGCGACGTCGCCGTCACTGATGAACTTGATGCGAGCCCCGGTGGTGCGGATCTCGTCGACGATGCCCTGGTGCCGCGGTCGGTCGAGCAGCACCACGGTGACGTCGGAGGCAGCCGCCTTCTTCGCCTTGGCGACCGCCTCGATGTTGGCGGCCACCGGGTTGCGGATGTCGACGACGTCGCGCGCCTCGGGGCCGGTGGCCAGCTTCTCCATGTAGAACACCGCGGACGGGTCGTACATCGAGCCGCGCGGGGCCACCGCCATCACCGAGACCGCGTTGCTCATCCCCTTGGCGGTCAGGGTGGTGCCGTCGATCGGGTCCACGGCCACGTCGCACTCGGGCCCGGTGCCGTCACCGACCTTCTCGCCGTTGTAGAGCATCGGAGCGTTGTCCTTCTCGCCCTCGCCGATGACGACGACGCCGCGCATGCCCACGGTCGAGATCAGGGTGCGCATCGCATTGACGGCGACCCCGTCGGCGCCGTTCTTGTCGCCCTTGCCCACCCAGCGGGCGGCGGCCATGGCGCCGGCCTCGGTGACCCGGACGAGCTCCAGGGCGAGGTTGCGATCGGGGGCGGTCGGGGCTGTCGTGAGAGGGGCGGGCGTGTCCGACATGGCGTCACCCTAGCGGAGCCGTCCGGTCCGACCCGGCCCCTGCGCGTGCCCGGACGGGTCGGACTGCCGGGTTGGGAGGGCCGGGTTGGGAGGGACCGAGACAATGGGAGCGTGACGGAGCCAGCGGGACGACCCGGGAGCTATCAGCGGTCGTTCGCCGGCATGGTCGGTGCGATGGTCCTGCTGCTCCTGGTCATGGGCGCCTTCGTGGCCTTCCGCGACCTCAACCGGACCGAGCCGGAGGACCCGATCAAGCCGGTCGAGTGGCAGGACGCCGCCTCCTACGCGCGGCAGGAGGCCGACTTCGACCTGGTGGCCCCGCGCCGGCTCCCCGACGGTTGGATCGCGACCAGCGTGCGCTTCGACCAGGCGCAGGACGACCAGGCCTGGCACCTGGGCATGCTGACCCAGGAGCGGCGCTATGTCGGGCTCGAGCAGACCCAGGACCCGGCGGTGACCATGGTGGAGGAGTTCCTCGACCCCGAGGCCGAGCGGGGCGAGGACGTCGTCATCGACGGGCGTGCCTGGCAAACCTGGTCCCACGAGGACGAGGACGCCCTCGTCAGCGAGGGCAGCGACGCCACGGCCCTGGTCACGGGCACCGTGTCCCAGGAGGAGCTCGCCCGGTTCGCAGGCTCGCTGCGCTGAGGACCCCCGGGTCGCGTCAGCCGCCCGCGTCGTCACGCTCGCCCAGGACCTTCTCCAGCCGCTCACGAGCGCCGTCGAGCCAGGTCTGGCAGACCTGGGCAAGCCGCTCGCCGCGCTCCCACAATGCCAAGGTCTCCTCGAGCGGCAGGCCTCCTTGCTCGAGGGTCTGCACCACCTCGATCAGCTCCTCGCGGGCCTCTTCGTACCCCGGCTCCTCAGCCATCTCGCTCCTCACCCTGCTCACTCGCGCTGGTCACTGATGGGGCCCCCTCGACGTCCGGTGCGGGCGTCACTGCCATGACGTCCAGGTCGATCCTGCCGTCGACCACGCGGGCGCTGAGCCGACGGCCGGTCGAGACCTGGCCGGTCTGGGTGATGACCGCGCCGTCGTCGCCCTGGAGCACGGAGTAGCCGCGTCTCAGGGTTTCGACAGGGGAGAGGGCGCGCACTCGCGCACGCGCGTGGCGCACGTCGTCCTCGGCCCGCTCGAGCTGGTGACCGAGCACGCGGCTGGCCCGGGCGGCAAGGTCGTCGACCTCCTGCTGACGGGTGCCGACATGGCTCCGCGGGTCGGCCAGGCTGGGGCGCTGGCGAACGGCGGTCAGCTGGGCCTCTTCGTGCCGCAGCCACGTGGTGACGTGACGCCGGGCCCGGTCGCGCAGCTGGTGGATACGGGTGAGCTCCTCGACGACGTCCGGCACCGCGATCTTGGCTGCGTCGGTGGGGGTGGAGGCGCGCACATCGGCGACGAGGTCGAGCAGCGGGTTGTCCGGCTCGTGCCCGATCGCCGAGACCACCGGTGTGGTCGCCTGGTGCACCGCCCGCACCAAGGTCTCGTCGGAGAACGGGAGCAAGTCCTCCACCGAGCCGCCACCGCGGGCGATCAGGATGACCGCCACGTCCGCAGCCCGGTCCAGCCGCCCGAGCGCCTCGACCACCTCGCGGACACAGTGGACCCCCTGCATGCTGGCGTGCTCGACGCGGATGTCCACACCTGGCCAACGGCGTCGAGCGTTGTCCAGCACGTCACGCTCGGCCGCGGAGTCGCGGGCCGTGACGAGACCGATCCGGCGGGGCAGGAACGGCAGCGGTCGCTTCAGCTCGCGGGCGAACAGTCCCTCGGCCGCCAGCAGCCGGCGCCGCCGCTCCAGCCGAGCCAGCAGCTCGCCCAGCCCGACCATCCGGAACTCGTCGGCCTCCAGGCTCAGCGTGCCGCGGTTGCTGTAGTAGCGGGGCCGGCCGTGCACGACCACGCTGGCTCCCTCCACCAGCGGCGGGTCCGCGACGTCGACGACCTGCCGCGGACAGCTCACCGACATCGAGATGTCGCCCAGCGGGTCTCGCAGCGTCAGGAAGACCCGGCCCGGGCGCCGGTTGAGCTGGGTGATCTGTCCCTCGACCCACACCGCGCCGAGCCGCTCGATCCACCCGGCCAGCAGCGTGGCGATCTGCCGCACGGGTGCGGGTCGGTCGGGACTGGTCTGCAACGCCACGCTCGGCACCCTAACGACGAGCACCTACGATTGCGGTCATGAGCACCACCGATCTTGGCCTCCCGCCCGTGCTGGACGGGGAGGAGGCCGACCGCGCCCTCCTGCTCGCGGCCCCCCGCGGCTACTGCGCAGGAGTCGACCGGGCGGTGATCACCGTGGAGAAGGCCCTCGACCTGTACGGGTCGCCGGTCTACGTGCGCAAGCAGATCGTGCACAACAGGCACGTGGTCGCCGACCTCGAGGCCCGCGGTGCCGTCTTCGTCGAGGAGCTCGACGAGGTGCCCGAGGGCGCCACCGTGGTCTTCTCCGCCCACGGCGTGTCCCCGGCAGTTCACGAGCAAGCCGTCGAGCGCGGTCTCAAGACGATCGACGCGACCTGCCCGCTGGTCACCAAGGTGCACCACGAGGCCCGCCGCTTCGCGTCCGAGGACTACGACATCCTGCTGATCGGGCATGCCGGCCACGAAGAGGTCGAGGGCACCGCCGGTGAGGCGCCGGCCAACATCCAGCTCGTCGAGACGCCCGAGGACGTGGCGAAGGTCGAGGTCCGCGACCCGGACAAGGTCGCCTGGCTCTCGCAGACGACCCTGTCGGTCGACGAGACCATGACCGTGGTGGCCGCCATTCGCGAGCGCTTCCCGGCGCTGCTCGACCCGCCCTCGGACGACATCTGCTACGCGACCCAGAACCGCCAGATGGCGATCAAGGAGATCTCCAGGTCCGCCGACCTCGTGATCGTGGTGGGCTCGGGCAACTCGTCGAACTCGGTGCGACTGGTCGAGGTCGCCTTGGAGGCCGGCGCCAAGGCCGCCTATCGGGTGGATGACGCCACCGAGATCGACGAAGCCTGGCTCGAGGGGGTCGACTCGGTCAGCGTCACCTCCGGCGCCTCGGTGCCGGAGGAGCTGGTCGAAGGCGTCCTGAGCTTCCTCACCGAGCGTGGCTACCCGGCGGCGCGCGCCGTGCACACCGCGGAGGAGTCCTTGATCTTCGCGTTGCCGCCCGAGCTGCGTCGCGACCTGCGAGCCGCCGAGAAGGCCCGCTGACCCCAGCGCCGTGAAGCGGGCAGCGCCGTTCCGTGCGGCAGCGCAGTTCCGTGAGGCAGCGCAGTTCCGTGGGGCAGCGCAGTTCCGTGGGGCAGGGTCTGGAGCAGGCGTGTGGTCCGTCGGGTCCTCAGGGCACTGCATCCTCAGGCGACGTGACCCGACCCGACGCGAGATCGGCTCTCCTCAGCAGGTGAGGCGCCCATCCCGGGGTGGGCGGAGCCGGCCCGAGTTGCGCAGGGCCACCTGGCGCAGCCCCAGGATCAGCAAGGTGAGCGCGTACCCCACCGCGAGTGCCTGGGCGTGGTGGGCGAGGCCGGAGACCGCCGCCTGGGGCACGCTGTCGTCCGGGCGTGCCACCGCGCCGGGATCGACGAACGAGAGCAGCAGGACGGTCGCGGTCAGCGCCAGCGGAGGCAGCACGCCCACGGTGAAGAAGTCGCGCGGCCGCACCATCAACGCCGCGGCCCCGCACACGAGGACGAAGACCACATCGAAGAAGAGCCCGAGCCCGGCGCCGAAGACCTCGGTGACGAGGACCGCCACGAGCAGCACCGTCGTCACCCCCCCGACCACGACGGGACCGGGGTGACGCCCTTCTTCCCACAGTGTGCGGTGTGCCACGTCGTCAACGTACGCAGGCTCAGGCGCTCTCCGGGTCCGCCACGCCGGGGGAGGGACGATCGCGGGGGGCCGCGAGCTCGGCGAGCTCCTCGGTCGAGGGAGTACGTGGCGCGAGCTCGATCGTGCGCGGCGGGGGCACCTCGTCGGTGACCACCTCGAGCTCGGTGAACCGACGCGAGGACACCAGCACCCTGCTCTCCAGGCTGCCGACCGCGGCGTTGTACGACGACACCGCCCCCTGGAGGGACCGACCCACCTTGTCGAGGTGCCCGGCCATGGTGGCGAGCCGGTCGTGCAGCTCGCGGCCGATCCGGTGGATCTCGCGGGCCTGGTCGTTGACCGCCTGCTCGGTCCAGCCGTAGGCCACGGTGCGGAGCAGCGCGATGAGTGTCGTCGGGCTTGCGGGGACGACGTTCCGGTCCGCGGCGTACTCGAGCAGCCCGGGGTCGGCCTCGAGCGCCGCGGAGAGGAAGGACTCGCCGGGGACGAACATGACGACGAACTCGGGCGTGCCCGAGAGGGCTCGCCAGTAGGCCTTGGCGCCCAGCGAGTCGACGTGGGACCGGACGTGCCGGGCGTGGCGGGCCAAGTGGGCGGCCCGCTCGTCCGCTGCCTCGTCGGGGCACTCGACCGCGTCGAGGAAGCCCTCCAGCGGGACCTTGGCGTCCACGACGATGTGCCTGCTGCCGGCCAGCCGGACCACGAGGTCGGGGCGCTGTCGACCCCCGTCCGGCCCGGAGCCGGGGTCAGTCGTGACCTGCTCGTCGAAGTCGCAGCGCGCGACCATGCCGGCGAGCTCCACCGCGCGACGCAGGTGCAGCTCGCCCCAACGACCGCGGACCTGGGGTCTGCGCAGGGCGGTGGCGAGCGAGGAGGTCTCCCGGCGGAGCTGGTCGGCCGAGGATCGGACGTCGCTGACCTGCTGGGCCAGTCTCGCCTCCCACGAGACCCGCGAGGAGTCGAGGGCGTGGACCTGCTGGTGCAGTCGATCCAGGCCTTCGCGCACGATCGCCTGGTCTGCGGCGCGGGTCTCCAGCTCCACCCGGCGGTCTGCCTCGAGCTGCTCGCGGCCGCCCGTCCCGGTCCCACGGCGGGCGTGCAGGACGCCGTAGGCCCAGCCGAGGGCGAGTCCGACCAGGAGCGCGAGTACGAGCATGAGCACGAACGCGGTGTTGGTGTCCATGAGGGCAGCCTCGCAGCGGGCACCGACAGATTTCGCGCCCGACGTCGCAGGGCGTCGGGCGTGTCCCTGGGCTGACCGGTCGGGTCAGTCGGTTGCGGCGCGGAAGGGATCGCCGTCGACCGTGAGCAGCAGCGGGGGCCCGGCCTCCAGGGCCGGCTCGCCGAGGACGACGACGACCTCCGACCCCACCAGCGCCGCCAGCTCCTCGGCGTTGCTGCCGATCTCGCCGCTGCCGTCCAGGTCGGCGAGCGCCACCTCCGCGAGGTAGTCACCGTCGCCCCCGTCGACCAGCGCGGTCGCGACGTCGACCAGCAGGTCGCCGACGTACCAGCCGTCACCACAGACGGAGAGCGTGCCGACCAGCTCGGTGCCGAGCGTCGCGGCGGCGGGACCGTCCGTGAGGCCGGGGCACTCGGGCTCGACCGAGGGGGTCGGTTCGGTGGTCTCGTCAGCCGACGGGGCCGGGGACGGGCCGGGCTGGTCCTGCTCCTTCACGTTCCCGCCCTTGCCGGGACGCTGCTCGTCGGGCGCGGCGGACGTGGTGTCCTCGACCGGACCTGCGGACGTGCCGGTCGCGGGCTCGGCGCCGTCGACCTGCTGCTTGCCGGGGCTCGTCTTGGGGCTCGTCTTGGGGGTCGCCTGCGTCTCGGCGCCGGCGCCAGGGCTCTTCGTGCCGGTGGCCTTCTTGACTGCGTGCGGGCCGGCGCTCTTGGTGCCGGCGCCCTTCCTGCCCGCGCCCTTCGTGCCCGCGCCCTTGGTGTCGGCCCTTCGTGCTTGCGCCCTTCGCGTCGGGGCCGCTCAGGAGGGCACGGATCGGGGCCCGGTCGACGTCGGTCGCCGTGGCCGCCGGGACATAGGTCGCTCGCACGAAGGCCAGCTCCCTGGTCGCCAGCTCGGCTGCGACGGCGAGGACCGCGTCGACGTACCCGGCGTCCGGGTGGAGCGTCCGGAGAGCGGCGCGTCGACCTGACTCCGTGGTGAGGTCGCCGGCGGCGGAGCAGAGGTAGACCGCGGTGGTCGTCGCGGCATCAGCGAGGTTGCTCGGGTCGCGGTCGCCGTCGCCGTCGCCGTCGACGCCTGCGAGGACCCACTGCGACGGCATCAGGTTGAAGGGGCCGAGCGGGTGGTCGGCGCGACGATCCCCGTCCAGCTGGCCGGCGTCGGTGTCGCGGGCTCGGCCTCGCCGAGCCTCGGCCGCGCGAGCTGCCGTCGAGGCAGTGCCGTGTGCGCTCTCGACCTGCCCGATGGCTGTCAGCAGGCCGGGTGTGACCCCGCAGCCAGGATCGACCGCGCCCAGGGTGGCCGCGGCGACCGCGTACGCCTGCTGTGCCTCCGCGGGAACCTGGATGGCGACGTCGCCCCAGGAGCCCGCCCATGCGCGTCGGCCCGGGCGAGGGGCGCCGTCGCCGTCGATGTGCCGGGCCGAGGCAGGCAAGGCAACCGCCTCGGCTGGGTTGTCGAGGACCTTGGGCCCGGACGCAGGCGGCGGGGAGCCGTCCTCGTGCTGGGTCGACGGTGTGAGCCCGGGCGGCAGCGCGACGGCGGCTCCCACCAGTGCCGCGGCGACGACCAGCCGTCCGCGTCCGTTGCGCCGCATCTGAACGGCGTTCCTGCTGTGCATTCTTCCCCCCAGTGCCTTGGATCAGGAGCCTACGTGGCGGCGGAAGGGGCGAACAAGGGACCACAGTCCGGCATCGCGGGCCTCCCAGGGGCAACGCGGGGCCGCTCGCCCCTCGGGGCCCACGGGCGCTCAGTCGGCGAGGTCGACGACCACCGGCGCGTGGTCGCTGGCCCCCTTGCCGGCCCGCTCGTCCCGATCGATGAAGGCGCCCCGCACCCGCGCGGCGAGCGGGGGCGAGCCCAGCACGAAGTCGATCCTCATGCCGCGGTTGCGCTCGAAACGCTGCCGGTAGTAGTCCCAGTAGGTGTAGACCTCGGGCCCGGGTGCGTGCGGTCGGACGACGTCTGCGTATCCCGCCGCCACGATGGCCTCGAACGCCGACCGTTCGGCTGGGGTGACGTGGGTGCTGGTCGCGAACCGGGTGATGTCGAAGACGTCGTCGTCCTGGGGCGCGATGTTCCAGTCACCGACCAGGGCGACCGGCTGGGTCGGGGGCTTCGGCACGCCATCTCTCGGCCTGGTCGCGCAGTGCCCCCAGCCATTGCAGCTTGTAGGAGAGGTGCGGGTCGCCGACCGTTCGCCCGTTGGGGACGTAGAGCGACCAGACCCGGACGCCGCCGCAGGTGGCGCCGATCGCGCGGGCCTCCGCCCCCGGGGGATCACCCCATCCCGGCATGCCGGGGAAGCCGTGCTCGACGTCGTCCAGCCCGACGCGGGAGACGATCGCGACGCCGTTCCACTGGTTCACGCCGTGCGCCGCGACGTCGTACCCCAGCGCGCTGAGGCCCATGGTCGGCCACTGGTCCTCGCGGGCCTTGGTCTCCTGGAGAGCGAGGACGTCGACATCGTGGCGCTGCAGAAACGTCTCGACCCGGTCGATGCGGGAGCGGATCGAGTTGACGTTCCAGGTGGCCAGACGCACGCCGGCGAGGGTACCCCTCGGCAGGGGTTCACGGGCGCTCCGTCGCCGGGGATGGTGATCGTGTGACCAAGAGTGACGACAAGCGCCGTGCCCAGATCATCGAGACCCTCGCCGAGGCATTCGAGCAGCTGATGGAGGCCGCCCCGGACGCCTTCCGGGTCAAGTACCGCAAGATGGCTGCAGACCCCTTCGCCTTCTATCGTGGCACCGCCTGCCTGTTCTACGCGGACCTGACCGGTGCGACCGGCAAGCGGTGGCGCGACGAGGAGTGGGTGGACGAGCGCAGCCTCGCAGATCTGGATCCACGGCGACCTGCACGCCGAGAACTTCGGCACCTACATGAACTCCGACGGACGCCTCGTCTTCGACGTCAACGACTTCGACGAGGCCTACGTCGGTCACTACGTCTGGGACCTCAAGCGGTTCGCCGCCAGCCTCGCGCTGATCGGGTGGATCAAGGCGCTGCCCGAGGCGAGGTTCGGGCGTCTCATCGCCCGCTACCTGCGTGTCTACCTCTCCAGGTGAACGAGTACGTCGACGCGGCCGAGGACGACTACGCCCTGCGCCTGGACGACACCGACGGTGTCCGGTCCGCGCGATCCTGCAGCAGGCTCGCGAGCGAGAGCCGCGCCGAGATGCTGGACGGGATGACAACGACGCGACGCCGAGGTGCGCATGTTCACCGAGGGCGGCATGATGCGTCGGCTGCCCAAGTCGGAGCGACGCAAGGTGGGCAAGGCCTTCGACCGCTACCTGGAGACGATCCCGGAGGACAAGCGGATCGACCGCTGCCCTGTTCTACGAGGTCCGTGACGTGGTGGGCGTCTCCGGGTTCGGCATCGGCAGCGCCGGGCTGCCGGCGTACAACCTGCTCATCGAGGGCTTCAGCGAGTCGATGGACAACGACGTCGTGCTGTCGATGAAGCAGGCCAACATGCCGGCGGTGAGCCGGTTCGTGGACCGCACGAAGGTGGAGCGCTACTTCGACCACGAGGGACACCGCACCGTGGTGAGCCAGCGAGCGTTGCAGTCGCACACCGACCCCCTGCTCGGCTACACGACCATCGACGGGAGTCGGATACGTCGTCGCCGAGCTGTCGCCCTACGAGATCGACCTGGAGCTGGGACGACCTTCTCGAGCCGGTCCGAGATCGCCCCGGTCGTTGAGCAGTTGGGACGTGCGACCGCGAAGGTGCACTGCGCCTCCGACGAGGACAGCGACCAGTCGCTGGTGCAGTTCCAGGTCGAGGACGCGGTCGCCGAGGTGCTCCAGGGCCGGCGCAAGGCGTTCGTCGACGCAGTGGTCGACTTCGGCATCGACTACGCCGCGATCGGTGCGGCGCGACCATGCGCTGTTCGTCGACGCCTTCCGCTCCGGCGATATCGGCATCGACGCGACGTAGGCTGGGGCTGAACCATCGAGGAGCCTCAAGGAGGCCCCCATGCCGTCTGGACGATCAGGTTCCGATGTCCGCCTGAGCCCGCGAGCGATCGGCGGACTCGCGATCGCTGTGCTGCTGCTGGTCTGGGTGGTGATCAACCGCGAGGACGTCGAGGTCTCCTTCGGGTTCGCCACGGTGACGATGTCGCTGTGGTTGGTCCTGATGATCGCGGGCCTGCTCGGCGCGGTGGTCGGGTTCCTCCTCGGGCGGCGCCGCTACCAGTCCTGACCTGCGACGCGGTCGCGGGACGGCGCTCGATTCGGAGGCTGGTCGGGCCCGGCCGTAGACTGCCCGGCCGTGGCTCTCACCATCGGGATCGTCGGTCTCCCCAACGCCGGCAAGTCGACCCTGTTCAACGCTCTGACGCGCAACGACGTCCTGGCCGCGAACTACCCGTTCGCCACCATCGAGCCGAACGTCGGTGTCGTCGGCGTTCCGGACTCCCGCCTGCCGGTGCTGTCGGAGATCTTCGGGTCGGCGCGCATCCTGCCCGCCACCGTCGAGTTCGTCGACATCGCCGGCATCGTCAAGGGGCGCCTCGGAGGGGGAGGGGCTGGGCAACAAGTTCCTCTCCCACATCCGCGAGGCCGCCGCGATCTGCCAGGTGACGCGGGTCTTCCGGGACGAGGACGTCACGCACGTGGACGGCAAGGTCGACCCGGCCTCGGACATCACCACCATCCAGACCGAGATGATCCTGGCCGACCTGCAGACGGTGGAGAAGGCGATCCCGCGTCTGGAGAAGGAGGCCCGGATCAAGAAGGAGCTCCAGCCCAGGCTGGCGGCGACCCAGCAGGTCAAGGAGGCGCTGGAGTCTGGCACTCCGGTCATCGCCGCCGACGTCGACCGGGCGCAGGTGCGAGAGCTCTCGCTGCTCACCGCCAAGCCCTACCTCTACGTCTTCAACTGCGACTCCGACGAGCTCGGCGACGAGGACCTCAAGCAGCGCATGCGTGACCTCGTCGCGCCGTCCGAGGCGATCTTCCTCGACGCCAAGTTCGAGGCCGAGCTGGTCGAGCTCGACGACGAGGCCGAGGCGCGGGAGATGCTGCACGAGATGGGCATCGACGAGCCGGGCCTCGACGTGCTGGCCCGCGTCGGCTTCGACACCCTGGGCCTGCAGACCTACCTGACCGCCGGCCCCAAGGAGACGCGGGCCTGGACCATCCGCAAGGGCGCGACGGCCCCCGAGGCGGCCGGCGTCATCCACACCGACTTCCAGAAGGGCTTCATCAAGGCCGAGGTCGTCTCCTACGACGACCTCGTCGCCGCCGGCTCGATGCTCAAGGCCAAGGAGGCCGGCAAGGTCCGCATGGAGGGCAAGGACTACGTGATGCAGGACGGCGACGTCGTCGAGTTCCGCTTCAATGTTTAGTTCCGCTCACAATCGTTGGTACGCGTTGAGAACTGGTGGCTCTGTCGGTCGGCCGAGTTCGCAGACAACCCGCACGCCCACGAGACCCGAGCGACTGTTCCGTTCACTCAGTGACACGCTGAGGTGATGGCGCTTCCGGAGACTGACGTTCACCGCAGCCGGCTGTGGGCGCGTGAGCGCGTGCCCGAGCACCTGACGGCGTCAACCCGACGCACCCGGCCGGGTGACGAGCCTGCGGTCCGCGAGCCCGTCGAGGTCCACGTCGTCGAGCGTCGTGACGACGAGGTCGGCACCGGCCGCCGCCAGGAGCTCCGCGTCGTCTGACCGAGCGATGCCGAGCGCCGCCAGGCCGCCCGCCTTTGCGGCCTCGATCCCCACGGCGGCGTCCTCCACCACGAAGCACTCCGCCGGGGTGAGGCCCAGGGACGCACAGGCGGCGACGAAGATGTCCGGGGCCGGTTTGCCCCGCCCGAAGTCCTGTCCCGACAGGTCAGCGGTGAACACCTCGCTGAGCCGGCGGTTCGACGGCTGGACACTGATCTGCTCGAGCATCAGCCCGGCGTTCCTCGACGATGACGCGGCAGCGATCGCCAGCCCGCGGCCGGACAGCGCGAGCACGAACCGCAGCGCGTCGGGGAAGGGCTGGAACTCACCGGCCCGGATGAGATCCAGGACCCGCTCCTGCTTGAGCTCGGCATAGACCAGGGCTCGGGCCTCGGCGTCGGGCACGTGGAAGTGGTCGAGCGCGGCTCGCGCTCCGCTCAGCCGCGGCTTGCCCGAAACGACGTCCTGGTAGACGCGCGACGTGAACCCGTCCGGCGCATACGTGCTGGCCGAGCGGATGTCGCGCCACTGCGTGTCCATGAGCTCGCGCAGCGTGTCACGCCAGGCCCGCTCGTGCGGCGAGTCCACCAGTACGCCGTCCACGTCGAAGACGGCTCCGCGGAAACCTCCCTGCGCCTGCATGCGCCGAGGCTACGCGGAGCCGACCGGTGCGGTGAAGCTGAACGTGCACCGCTCGCCGGCCGCGAGCTCACAGACGTCCTCTCCGACGCCGATCCTGACGGGCTGGCTGAAGCCCTCGGTCAGGACCTCGACGGTGAGCTCGTCGCCCTCGACCAGGACGCGGATCGGGGTGCCACGGAACTGGATGAGGAGCGAGAGTCCGTCGAGCCGCTCACGCAGCCTGGGTGTGAAGACCACGACGCCGTCACGGATCTCCACGCCGAGGTAGATCCGCTGGACGAGGTCGAGCGTCCCGCCCATCACGCCCGTGTGGATGCCCTCGGCGGTCGTTCCGTTCTGGACGTCGTCCACATCGCTGTGCAGCGCCTCGAGGAACCGCTCGTACGAGCTGGTCGGGTCGATGCTCGCCAGAACCCCGGCATGGACGATGTGGCTCAGCGTCGAGCCGTGGGAGGTCCTCCGGTCGTAGTAGTCGATCGTTCTCTCCACGGTGTCGGGAGGAAGGTCGTACCCCAGCTGGGCGAAGATACGCCTCAGCTCGGCATCGGGGAACAGGTAGAAGAGCATCAGTGTGTCGGCCTGCTTCGCGGCCTTGTAGCGGTTGGGGTCGTCGCCCTCCGCGCGCAGGATCCGGTCGAGTCGCTGGATGTTCCCGTGGCGGGCCCGCAGGCCGTCCCAGTCCAGCTCCTCCAGGTCGTCGTAGCCCTCGAACTGGCTGATCACCCCGTCGGCGTGGAACGGGACGTACATCCGGCGGCTCATCCCCCGCCAGGTGTCGATCTCCTCGTCGGTCAGGCCGATCCGTGCCCGCAGGGCGTCGCGGCGACTCGCCGGCAGCAGCTCGAGGACCCACTGCGCCGTCTCGGCGATCCACGCCGCCATCACGTTGGTGTAGGCGTTGTTGCGCAGCCCTCCCTCGGTGGCCCCCGGGTACTTCTCGTGGAACTCGTCGGGCCCCATGACGCCGTGGATCTCCCAGCGGTCACGCTCGGGGTTGTGGTGTGCGATCGACCCCCAGAACCGGGCGATCTCCAGCATCATCTCGGCGCCGCAGTCACGCAGGAAGTCGAAGTCGTCGGTGGCCAGGTGGTAGTGCCATGTGGCGTAGAAGATGGCCGCGCCGACGTGGCGCTGGTTGTGGCTCAGGTCCGGCTCCCACTTCCGCGTCAGCGGGTTGAGGTGCGCGGTCGGTGTCTCCTCCTGGCCGTCACTGCCGCTCTGCCACGGGTACATCGCCCCGCGGTACCCGGCGGCTTGAGCCGCCGCACGGGCCTCGCCGATCCGCCGGTAGCGGTAGAGCAGCAGCCCTCGCGCGACCGCCGGCAGCCGGAAGTTCAGGAAGGGGTAGATGAAGAGCTCGTCCCAGAAGACGTGGCCGCGGTAGGCCTCACCGTTGAGGCCACGCGCGAGGACGCCGGCGTCGTGGTGCGCCGTCTGCCGCGAGCACACCTGGAGCAGGTGTGCGGTGTGGAAGCGGAGGAGGAACTGGACGGCCTCCTCGTGAGGGAGGGCGACGTCGCAGACCTCCCAGAGTTCGTTCCAGGCCTCCACCTGGCCCTCGAGAGACTCGGCGAACCTCGGGTAGCGGGCGGCGCTCTTGACTGCCGCCTCCAGCGGCTCGCTGATCCCCCGGTCGCGCGAGCTGTAGAACGCGACGCTCTTCTCCACCCGGGTGGTCACCGCCTGCTCCACCGGGAAGGTCAGCACCTGCTGGACGTAGTCCTCCGTCTGATAGGTGCTGCGGGCGACCTCGACCTCCTCGCCGTCACGAAAGACCCTCGCGCGTGCAGCCAGGGCGACCTCGATGCGGGACTGGCGGGTGAGGGCCTTCAACGCGATGACGTCGCTCCCCTCGACCCGCGGGCCCTGGGGGTCGAGGTGGCGTCCCTCGAGCTGCCGGTAGCGCGCCACCCCCTGGTTCACCACGCGACCGTCCACCGCCGAGCTGACCTCGACGCTGCCGGACCAGTTGAGCGGTGTGAGGTCCCAGGCGATGGCGACCTGGTGCATCCGATGCATGCTCACGAAGCGCTGGCTCCGCAGGCTCGTCTCCCGACCCTCGTCGTCGCGGAAGCTCAGCTCACGGAGCAGCAACGCGTTGCGGAAGTCGTAGACGTGCCGGTAGGAGAGGAGCTCCACGTCATCGACGTCGAACGGCTTCCCTCCCTCGATCCGAAGCTTCAGGACGAGCCCGTTCGGCAGGTTGACCAGGTCCTCGTTGGGAAGCGGCTGGATACCCAGGACGGTCGTCCGCCTGTCGTAGACCCCGTGCGCGTAGGTGCCGGGGTAGTGGATGTCGTCCGCGTCCTCCCACTCCGCACAGCCGCGCGCGCAGAAGTAGCCGTTTCCGGTCGAGGTGAGCGCCTCCCGAAGCCCCTCCTGGGCGGGGTCATAGCCTTCGTAGACAAACTGGAAGTCGCTCATGTCTCTCCCGTGCCGCACCGCGCCGGCGGCGCCTGACCGCGCCGTTGAGCACGAGGCTTGCACACCAGCCGGCCGCCTGCCAGAGGATGCGGCCGGTGTCGGTCTCGCGCCGGCGCTCCAGCGCGAAGGCCGTGACCCGCCCGGCCGGTGAAAATGGGTGAGAAACGACGTGCGGAGGGGCGGAAACGGTGTCGCCTTTCACCCATTCGTGGCCGCGCGCCGGCGGTGCCCCCGGACTGGGGCGCGCGGGCGGCGGCTCACTCCTTGGTGGCGCCCCAGCCGTGCCAGCGCTCGATCTCGATCCAGGCGCTGACGCGCGCGCTGTCGCGCACCATGTACGGCTTGCCCAGGTAGTGCTGCGAGAGCCGGTCGATGTCGACCAGGTCCTCGTCGTCGGTCAGCTCCACCACCCGCCCCACGATCGAGACGTGGTTGTACCAGGAGTCCTTGTCCAGGACCGTCACCGCGACGCGGGGGTCACGGCGCACGTGCTCGAGGCGCTTGCGGGAGTGGTCCATGTTCACCAGCAGTCGGTCACCGTCGAGCAGGTACCAGGTCGCCACGGAGACCGGCTGCCCGTCGGAGCGGAGCGTGGTGATCGTGCAGGGGTTGGGTTCGCGCAGCTTCTCGACGACGTGGGGCGGGAGGGGAGGTGTCGGCATGTGCCCATCATCCCTCCCGCCGATGCCACGTGCCGGGAACCGGGCGCAGCAGCGGTTAGGGTGCGACGTGTCGGTACCAACGCGAGCAAGGGAGATCCGACGTGCGCGAGGTGAAGCTGGACTCAGAGCCACTCGACCGACTGGCGGGGCTGCTGGCCCCCGATCGTGGTGAACGGCTGCAGCAGACCGCCGCCTGGGCGCCGGTGCTGCTGTCGGGTCGCACGCTGTGGCACGTCAACGCCACCGCGACCGGCGGAGGTGTGGCCGAGATGCTGCAGGCGCTGCTCTCCTACACCCTCGACGCGGGCGTCGACAGTCGGTGGCTCGTGCTGGAGGGGGCACCCGAGTTCTTCACCCTCACCAAGCGCATCCACAACCTGCTGCACGGCTCGGCCGGGGACGGCGGCGATCTCGGCGAGGCTGAGCGCGAGCTCTACGAGCGGGTGCTCACCCAGGACATCGAGGACCTGCTCGGGCGGGTCAAGGAGAACGACGTCGTCGTCCTGCACGATCCCCAGACAGCCGGGATGGTCCAGGCCCTCAAGGACGCCGGGATCACGGTGATCTGGCGGTGCCACGTCGGCAAGGACGACAGCAACGAGTTCACCGACCGCGCCTGGGGCTTCCTGCGCCCCTACGTCGAGCGCGCCGACGCCTCGATCTTCTCGCGCCCTGCCTACGTTCCGGCCTGGGTGGACGAGGAGAAGGTACGGATCATCCCGCCGTCGATCGACCCCTACAGCGCCAAGAACGTCGACATGACGGCCGAGGATGTGGTGGCGGTCCTGAGGCGCACCGGCCTGGTCGACGTCCACGACGGCCACGCCGGCTCGTTCCGCTACGAACGCCGCAGTGGTGGCACCGGCGAGGTGCGCGAGTTCCGCGGGCTGATCCACGGGGACCAGATCGTGCCCGAGGACGCCCGCCTGGTCCTCCAGGTGAGCCGGTGGGACCGGCTCAAGGACATGGACGGGGTGCTCAAGGGCTTCGCCGACAACCTCGACGCGATGCCCGAGGACGTCCACCTCATGCTCGTCGGTCCTGATGTCTCCGGCGTCACCGACGACCCGGAGGGTGCCGAGGTGTTCGCCGAGTGCCAGTCGATCTGGGCGGCGCAGGACCCCGCCGCTCGGGCGCGGATGCACCTGTGCAGCCTCCCGATGGAGGACGTCGACGAGAACGCCCGGATCGTCAACGCGTTGCAGCGTCACGCCGCCGTGGTGGTGCAGAAGAGCCTGGTCGAGGGTTTCGGCCTCACCGTGACCGAGCCGATGTGGAAGGGGCGGCCGGTGCTGGCCACGCGCGTCGGCGGCATCCAGGACCAGATCGAGCATGGCCAGAGCGGTCTCCTGCTGGACGACCCCCACGACCTGGACGGCTTCGCCTCGCTGCTGGCTGAGCTGCTCGCCGACCCCGAGCGCGCCGAGCGGCTCGGCGCTGCCGCCAGAGAGCGGGTGCGTGGCCGCTACCTGGGCGACGTCTCGCTGGTTCGCTACGCCGAGCTGTTGCAGGCTCTGCTGCCGTGATCCGCCCGTGCGGGCGCCGTCGGCTGCGACTCCCGCGCGGCTAGAGTCAGCCGCGTGACCACCCGATTCTTCCTGCACGTCGGCTGCCCGAAGACCGGTACGACGTTCCTCCAGCAGGTGCTGTGGGCACAGCAGCGCCTGGCCGCCGACCGAGGTCTGCTGCTCCCCGGAC
>CAWDDN010000009.1:0-27854 GCA_963801135.1 uncultured Actinomycetota bacterium
CACCTCGGTCTCCGGATCGAGGGCTATGCCTTAGTGCCGCTGCTGGTGCCGGGCCACCGCTTCCCGCAGGGCGGGGGTGCCGCGGCCCGGGGCGTACTGGTTGTGACCACCGCGGAGCGCGTCGACCGCCGCGTCGATGATGCCCGTGGGCCGTCCTGGTCGGGGTGGCCGTGGCCCAGGTTGAGCGACCCGGTGCGCATCGCCAGCGACGACATCGTGGTGAAGATCGTGGGTGGCACCTCCCGCAGACGTCGAGCCAGCCGCGGCAGGTCGTGGCGCTCCATCCGGCGAACGTACCTCAGGGCCCCTGCGGCCTCAGTAGCCTGAGCCGGTGCGCGGACGGTGGCTGACCGTCACAGGTGTGGTCCTGATCGTGGTGGGGCTGGCGTGCTCGGCTACGTCGGGTGGCAGCTGTACGGCACCAACTACGTCTCCGGCAACGTCAGGCCCAGGCGGTCGAGGAGGTCCAGCAGATCCGTTCACAGCCCCGAGTCAGCCCAAGACAGGCGGAGCCGACGGGGCCGAGGGGCGCCGCGACCGCGCTCATCCGGGTTCCGCGCTTCGGCAAGGGATATGTGATGCCGGTCTTCGACGGCACCTCGGACGACGTGCTGGCGAAGGGCTACGGCCACTTCGAGAACGCCGCCGGGCCGGGCGAGGTCGGCAACTACGCGCTCGCCGCCCACCGGGTCACCCATGGTGAGCCGCTGCGCGACATGCCCAAGCTGGCCCCCGGTGACCTCGTCGAGGTCGAGACCCGCGACCGGGTGTTCGTGTACCGGCTGGACACCGACCCGGACGACCTGGTCGTGCCCTTCACCGAGGTCTGGGTCATCGACCCGCTGCCGGAGAACCCCGATCCCGACGGTGTCGAGCCGAAGCAACGTCCCGGGCAGCGGCTGATCACGCTGACCACCTGTGCCGAGCTGTTCCACACCGACGACCGGATGATCGCCTTCGGTCATCTGGTGCAGACCCGCGAGAAGGAACAAGGAGCCGGGTGACCGCCCCGACGGTAAAGAATCGCGACCTCCGGCCGGGCCGCGTAACCCACTCGCGGCCCCGTCGTTGAGGTAGTCGTCGTGACCGTCTGGCACCGACGGTCACCACACGCAGGACATGTTCGCCGCCCTCCTCCTGGGTCGACGAGCATCGTGGGTGCGACGACCCCTCCCAGTCGACGCACCGCCCCCGCCGGAACCTCCCAGCCGGCAGGGGTGACGGACCCGGGTCCTCCCACCCGGATTCCCGCGTCAGGTCCCCGGCCCTCCCACCGGGGACCTGAAGCCGTTGTGGCCCCGTCTGCCTGCGATCCTGGGGCGCGTGAGCGAGCAGGAGCCGCGGGCGCCGTACGACCCGATGCCGCACGGGCCCGAGGAGGTCGGCGTCGGTCCCTGGCAGGGGGACTGGCCCACCGGCGCGGGCGCCGAGGTGTACGACGAGCAGCTGCTGGCCGAGGGCGACCGGCGCAACGTGGTCGACCGCTACCGCTACTGGCGGATGGAGGCGATCGTCGCCGACCTCGACACCCGGCGCCACGGCTTCCACGTCGCGATCGAGAACTGGCAGCACGACTTCAACATCGGCACGATCGTGCGGTCGGCCAACGCCTTCCTGGCCGCCGAGGTGCACATCGTCGGGAACCGCCGGTGGAACCGCCGCGGGGCGATGGTCACCGACCGCTACCAGCACATCCGCCACCACTCGACCGTCGACGAGCTGGCGGCGTACCTCCACGACCGCGGTGCCGATGACCGGGTGCCGCTGCTGGGGATCGACAACCTGCCCGGCTCGGCGCACCTGGAGACCATGGCGATCCCGCGTCAGGTGTGTTTCCTGTTCGGCCAGGAGGGCCCCGGACTCTCGCAGCAGGCACGGGCTGTGTGCGACGGCACCTTCTCCATCGCGCAGTTCGGGTCGACGCGCTCGATCAACGCCTCGGCTGCCGCAGCCATCGCGATGCACGCCTGGGTCCGCGCGCACGCCGACCTGAGCGACGACTCAGCCTGGCGCGGCTGAGCCCGGAGACTGAGATGCACGTCCCGCAGCGCGTGCAGGCGTGGTTAGAGTGACGTGGAAGCCGTTTCCAGAGGAGAGAACCCATGCCGATCGCCACCCCCGAGACCTACACGCAGATGCTCGACACCGCCAAGGAGCAGGGCTTCGCCTTCCCCGCGATCAACGTGACCTCGTCACAGACCCTGAACGCCGCCCTGGCCGGGTTCGCCGAGGCCGAGAGCGACGGCATCATCCAGATCTCCACCGGCGGCGCCGACTATCTCTCCGGGCCCACGGTCAAGAACATGGTCTCCGGGTCGCTGGCGTTCGCGGCGTTCGCCGAGGAGGCGGCCAAGAAGTACCCCGTGAACGTCGCGCTGCACACCGACCACTGCCCGAAGGGCAAGCTGGACACGTTCGTGCGCCCCCTGATCGAGGCGTCGACCGAGCGCGTGAAGAGCGGCGGTCTCCCGATCTTCCAGTCGCACATGTGGGACGGCTCGGCGGTGCCCCTGGGGGAGAACCTCCAGATCGCCCAGGAGCTGCTGGAGATGTGCGCCGAGGCGCACATCATCCTCGAGATCGAGGTGGGCGTCGTCGGCGGTGAGGAGGACGGCATCGTCGGCGAGATCAACGAGAAGCTCTACACGACCCCGGAGGACGCCATCGCCACCGTCGACGCGCTCGGCACCGGCGAGAAGGGCCGCTACATCACCGCGCTGACCTTCGGCAACGTCCACGGCGCCTACAAGCCGGGCAAGGTCAAGCTGCGTCCGGAGATCCTGCAGAAGGCCCAGGAGACGGTCGTCAAGCACCTCGGGCTCGAACCCGACGCGCGTCCGTTCGACCTGGTCTTCCACGGCGGCTCCGGTTCGTCGGCCGAGGAGATCGCGGCCGCGGTCGACTACGGCGTGGTCAAGATGAACGTCGACACCGACACCCAGTACGCCTTCACCCGGCCGGTCGCGGCGCACATGTTCGGCCACTACGACGGCGTGCTCAAGATCGACGGCGAGGTCGGCAACAAGAAGCAGTACGACCCGCGGGCGTGGGGCAAGTCGGCCGAGGCCGGCATGGCCGCCCGGGTGGTGGAGGCGTGCGAGAACCTCCGCTCCACCGGCCACAAGCTCTGACCACTCCGTCCGGCTGGCGTAGGGGTCCGGGCGTTTCGTGGCTCGGGCCTCGCGGGCCCTCGCACCTCAACGACCGACCGGCCTGTGCTGGTGGAGGTGCCCGAGGCGCTAGCCGAGGGCCACGAAGCCTGGTGACCTCCCCGCGGGGCTACAGCGTGGGGAGCTTGCGACGGCGAGAGTGCTGGATCAGCCAGGACTGGAGGTCGCACAGCGGCTCGCCGTCGGAGTCGGTCGAGCGGCGCTGCCACTCGCCGTCCGGGCGGAGGTGCCAGGCCGAGGTGCTCTCGTCGAAGGCGATGTCGAGCAGCCGTCCGAGGTCGTCGACCGCCTCCGGGGCGTGGACCGGAGCGAGCACCTCGACCCGTCGGTCCAGGTTGCGGTGCATGAGGTCGGCCGAGCCGATCCAGACGTTCGGGTTGCCGCCGTTGTGGAACCAGAAGATGCGACTGTGCTCGAGGTACCTGCCCAGCACCGACCGCACCTCGATGTTGTCACTCAGCCCTTCCACACCGGGCCGCAGCGAGCAGATGCCGCGCGTCATCAGCTGCACGGTGACGCCTGCCATCGAGGCCCGGTACAGCGCGTCGATGATGGCCTCGTCTACCAGCGCGTTCACCTTCATCCGGATCCCGGAGGGGCGGCCGGCCTCGTGGTGGGAGATCTCGTGCTCGATACGTTGCACGAGGCCCTCGCGGACGTCCTTCGGCGCGACCAGCAGGTGCTGGTACGACGGCTTGCGGGCGTAGCCGGACAGGTTGTTGAACAGGTGGGCGACGTCCTCGGTGAGGCCGGCGTCGGCGGTGAGCAGGCCGAGGTCCTCGTACATCCGCGCGGTCTTCGGGTTGTAGTTGCCCGTGCCGATGTGGACGTAGCGGCGGATGCCCTCGGGCTCGTCGCGCACCACCAGAGCGAGCTTGCAGTGGGTCTTGAGCCCCACCAGGCCGTAGACCACGTGGCAGCCGGCCTCCTCCAGCTTGCGCGCGAACTTGATGTTGGCGCGCTCGTCGAAGCGGGCCTTGATCTCGACGACGACCACGACCTCCTTGCCGGCCTCGGCGGCGTCGATGAGGGCCTCGATCAGGGGCGAGTCGCCGGAGGTGCGGTAGAGCGTCTGTTTGATGGCGAGCACCGAGGGGTCGGCGGCCGCCTGCTCGATGAAGCGCTGCACCGAGGTCGAGAACGAGTCGTAGGGGTGGTGCAGCAGCACGTCGTGGCGGCGGACGGTGGCGAACACGTCGACCGGGGACGCCGACTCGACCTCGGCCAGTGCGTGGTGGGTGCTGGGCACGAAGGCCGGGTACTTGAGCTCGGCGCGGTCGAGGTCGGCCAGGCCGTGTAGGCCGCGCAGGTCCAGCGGGCCGGGCAGTGAGACCACCCTGCCCACGCCGAGCTCGGAGACCAGCAGCTCGAGGACGTGCTCGTCCATGGTCTCCTCGACCTCGAGCCGCACCGGCGGGCCGAACCGCCGTCGCTGCAGGCCCTTCTCGAGCGCGGCCAGGAGGTTCTCGGCGTCGTCCTCCTCCACCTCGACGTCCTCGTTCCGGGTGACCCGGAAGGTGTGGACCGTCACCACCACCATGCCGGGGAACAGCGGCTTGAGGTGCTCGGCGATGACGTCCTCGATCGGCACGAACCGCTGCTCGTCGAGCGCGATGAACCGGTCGAAGCGCGGCGGCACCTTCACCCGCGCGAAGTGCTCCTTGCCGGTCTTGGGGTTGCGGACCAGGACGGCGAGGTTGAGCGAGAGGCCGGAGATGTAGGGGAACGGGTGGGCCGGGTCGACCGCGAGCGGGGTGAGCACCGGGAAGATGCGCTCCTTGAACAGCTTCTTCAGCCGCCGCTGCTCATCCCGGCCGATGTCGGCCCAGCGCAGCAGCACGATGTCCTGCTCAGCCAGTGCCGGCACGATCTGCTCGGCGAAGCAGCGGGCATGGCGCTGCATCAGGTCCGAGGCCAGCGTCCAGATGTTCTCCAGCACCTCGCGCGGCTGCAGGCCGGAGGCGCTGGGTACGGCCAGGCCGGTGGCGATGCGCCGTTTCAGCCCGGCGACCCGCACCATGAAGAACTCGTCGAGGTTGCTGGCGAAGATCGCGGCGAAGCGGGCCCGTTCCAGGAGCGGCACCGCGGGGTCCTCCGCGAGCTCGAGGACACGCTGGTTGAAGTGCAGCCACGAGATCTCGCGGTCCAGGAACCGGTCGTCGGGCAGGTCGCCGACCGTCGCGTCGTACACCGGGTCGACGTCGAACACGTCGTGGATACGCGCCTCGGTGGCGTCGTCGACCTCGAACGGCTCGGTGAGGGAGGCGTTGGGCCCCTGCTGTGATCGCACTGTCTGCGTCATGCCCCCATGGTGGCACCGCTCGGTGAACGGCGGGTGACGCTGGCTACCCTCGCCCCTATGCCGACCGCCTCCCTCGCCGACGTGGCCCTCCGGGCCAAGACCGCCTTCTTCGTCCGGGTGATGAGCGCGCCGACGCGAGTGCAGCGCCGGCTGGCGGGTCGGCCGGTCACCGTCGACGGCAACCAGCTCTCCACCCAGGCGCAGCTGTTGCTGCGGCTGCAGCGGGTCGCCCGAGAGCCGGCCACCGAGACCCTTGCCCTGCAACAGAGCAGGGTCGCGATGACCCGCCAGGCCGCCATGGCAGGCGGGCGCCACCCGATCGGCGACGTCCAGGAGCGCACCGTGGCGGGGGCGGAGGGCAAGCTCCCCGCTCGGCTCTACGTGCCCCGTGCCCTGGTGGGGTCCGGGCCGGGCCCATTGGCGGTCTTCTTCCACGGTGGCGGCATGGTGCGCGGCGACCTCGACAGCCACGACCCGGTGTGCCGGTTCCTGGCCGAGGAGGCCGGGGTGCGGGTGCTGGCGGTGGACTACCGCCTCGCCCCCGAGCACCCCTTGCCCGCCGGCGTGGACGACGCGTGGGCGGCGTATTCGTGGGTGGGCGACCACGCCGAGGAGTACGGCGCTGACCCGGCCCGGCTGGCGGTCGCCGGCGACTCAGCGGGTGGTCACCTGGCGGCGGCGACCGCGATCCGGGCCGCCCAGGAAGGCCGAGACCTGGCCTTCCAGCTGCTCATCTATCCGATGACCCAGCTGCGCAGCAGCTTCGCGAGCCGACGGCTGTTCGCCGAAGGCTTCTACCTCACTGCCGCCTTCATGGACCAGGCGGAGGACTACTACCTCGGTGACGGGGACCCCATGGACCCTCGTGGCTCGGTGCTGCAGGCCGAGCTCCCGGAGGGGCTGGCCCCGGTGTACCTGTCCACCGCCGGCTTCGACCCGCTGCGCGACGAGGGCGACGCCTACGCCGAGAAGCTGCAGCAGGCAGGGACCAAGGTCGAGCACGTCCGCGTCGGCGACCACATCCACGGCTTCGCGAACCTGCTGGCGGTCGACGGCCCCGCCAAGGAGCACATGCGCCACGCCGCCGCCGCCCTCCGCGCGGCCCTGGGGTGACAGGTTCCCACGGCATGTCGCCAATTCCTCACATCCATCGTGAGCCTAGCGAGGGAAAGCGACGGGTTGCCGGGGGGAGTGCGCCGGCAGCTGGCTCGTGCGCGGGCTCAGCCGCGGGTGTACTGCACGTGCGTGTCCACCGCCGCGTGGGTGAAGCCCACCCGCTCGTAGAGCCGCACCGCCGGGCTGTCGGACTCGACGTAGAGCACGACCTCGCCCAGCCCGCGCGACCGCAGGTGCTCGACTCCCGCCGACAGCAGCGCCGCCCCCAGTCCGCTGCCCTGCATCGACGGCGCGACCGCGATGACGTAGACCTCGCCGTACGCCGGGTCGCCGGCGTGGGCCTTGGTCCAGTGGAAGCCGACGACCTCGCCGCCCCGCTCGGCCACGAGCAGGCCGGCCGGGTCGAACCACTCCTGCGAGGTCCGTTCGGCGAAGCCGGCGCTGTCCAGGGCGCCCTGCTCCGGGTGGTCGGCGAAGGCGGTGGCGTTGACCGCGAGCACTCCGGGCTCGTCATCGGGACGGAACCCCCGCAGCCGCACCCCGTCCGGCGCTTCGCGGCCGGGTAGGTCGCGTTCGGGGGCCAGCCGCATCACCCACAGCGAGCGGGTGGCGACGAAGCCGTGGCGCTTGGCCAACCGGCGTGCCGCCGGGTGGTCGCCGTGCGACCAGGCAGCCCACGGGCCGGGTCGTGACTCCACCGCGACTGCTGCGAGATGGGTCCCGAGCCCCCGTCCGCGGGCCTCGGGGGCGGTGACGAGCTCGAGGTTCGCCGGACCCGTCCCCTGCCCGTGGACCAGCGCGAAGGCGTCATGGCCCGCCCACCACGACGCCGCACGTTCCAGCCCGTGATGAGCGAGCATGAGGAGCACCGCCTCGTCGACCGGGGCCGCGCCGTCATACCGTTCGGAGGCCTCGAGGATCTCCTCGAACGACGCCGCCTCCTCGGGCCCCCATGCCTCGACCTCGCGCACGGCGACGGCCCCGGGGCGATCGGAGGGAGAGTCCGTCACGTGCTGACCGACTCGTCCTCGGTCTCGCTCTGTCGCGGCGGCAGGACGAAGCGGTAGCCGACGTTGCGCACGGTGCCGATCAGCTGCTCGTTGTCGCTGCCGAGCTTGGCGCGCAGCCGACGCACATGGACGTCGACGGTGCGGGTGCCGCCGAAGTAGTCGTAGCCCCACACCTCCTGGAGGAGCTGCTCGCGGGAGAAGACCCGGCCGGGGTGCTGAGCGAGGTACTTGAGCAGCTCGAACTCCTTGAACGTCAGGTCGAGTGCCTTTCCTCCCAGACGCGCGGTGTAGGTCGCCTCGTCGATGGTGACCTCGCCAGAGCGGATCACGTGGGCCTCGGCCTCCTCCGGGTCGCCTGCCCGTAGTCGCTCGACGGCGAACCGCACCCGCGCGTCGAGCTCGGCCGGCCCGCAGGTCGCGAGCACGAGGTCGTCGTAGCCCCAGTCGAACCCCACCACCGAGAGCGCCCCCTCGGTGACGACGAGGATCGTGGGGGTGCTGGTGCCGAGGGTTCGGATGAGTCGGCCCAGGTCGCGGACCTGGGCAAGGTCGGTCCGACCGTCGACGAGGACGGCGTCGACCGGGGGCGAGTCCAGCAGCGCGGCGCCCTCCGCGGGGAGCACCTTGACCGAGTAGGGCAGCAGGCCGAGCGCGGGCAGTACCTCGACCGAGGGTTGCAGGCTGCTGGTGAGCAGGAGTACCGAACGCATCCGCGACGACCTCCTCTCATGGCTGCTTTGGCAGGATAACGGAGGTGGACTCCCGATCTGTTCGTGTCCGGCTGTGGGCTGCCGCTCGTGCCGCGGCCGGTGTGAGCGAGCTGACCGTGACGGTGCCGGCGCCGGCGACCGTGGCCGACGTACGTCGCGCGGTGGTGGCGGCGCTGCCCGGTCGGCCCGAGGTGCCGCGCGTGCTGGGGGCCTGCTCGGTGCTGGTGGGCGAGCGTCCCCTGGGTGCCGCCGATGCCGAGCAGGTGGTCGTCCCGACCGGTGTCGACCTCGAGTTCCTGCCTCCCTTCGCCGGCGGCTGACCCGGGACTCGGTCCACGCGAACCGCGAACTCCACGCAAAGCGGACGCCTTGCCGTAACGCTCGACGCCTGGACTCGTTGAACTCCCCGTGATGGCAAGGACCGCCGTGGGGGTGCGGTCCATGCCACCGCAACTTGCAGCGAGGCTGACGTAACTGTCGGTCGTTCTCGGTCGTTGTGCAGGCAGCGGACCGTCCCGGCGGGGGATCGGGGCGGTCCGCCTGTGTGCCTTGACCGTCCTTCTGGGCCATTCCCCCGTCCTCCTGGCGAGACGACGCCCGCTCGTCGGGGGCGCTCCCTCACCATGGAGGACGATGACCACCGGAGCCTGGATCGCCATCGCCGTGCTGCTTGCCGCCACGGCGTTCGGTCTGTGGCGCCGGCGCACCGACGGGCACTTCCGCGGCGCTCAGGCCGCAGCGGTCCAGACCGATGACCATCTGCCGTCAGCCGGCGAGAGCGACTGGGGCCACCCGGAGGAGCACGTGGACGACCCGCACGACCTCGTCCGTGGCGTCCTCGGCGGTGCGGTGCCCGCCGCGAGCTTCGGTGAACGGGCGACGCTGGTGCAGTTCTCCTCCGCCTTCTGCACCCCGTGCCGGGTCGCGCGGAGGGTGCTGGGCGAGGTGGCCGAGGTCGTGCCGGGAGTCACCCACGTCGAGGTCGACGCGGAGGCACACCTCGACATCGTGCGCGATCTGGGCATCCTGCGGACCCCCACCACGGTCGTGGTCGACGCGGAAGGCCGCGAGGTCGCCCGCGCCGTGGGAGCCCCGCGCAAGGAACAGGTGCTCGCGGCGCTGGCTGACGTGCTCTGAGGGCCGGTACGACCGGCACCTTGCCACTGGGCGACGCGTTCGTCTGCCGTGAAGCGGCCCTGTTGGGCGCAAGCTGCCGGTTGAACTGGCCCTCCAGGTAGTCGACCTCAGGCCCGCCTGCTGTGGGGGAGGTCGATGCCGGCTCGATGACTCCGCCGGGCGGTCGAGCTTCAGCGCTCGTCGAAGGCGCGGGCGGTCGGGTTGTCGACCATGTCGAGGTCGGCGTCGACCATGAGCTGCGCCAGCTCCTCGACCTTGGTCTCGGTGCGCCAGCCGAGCTCGCGATCAGCCTTGCTGGGGTCGCCGATCAGGGCCTCGACCTCGCTGGGGCGCTCGTAGCGGTCGTCGTGCTGGGTGTAGTCGCGCCAGTCGAGGCCGACGTGCTCGAAGGCCATCCGGGCGAACTCCCGCACGCTGGTGCCGACCCCGGTGGCGAGCACGTAGTCGGCCGGGGTGTCCTGCTGGAGCATCCGCCACATCCCCTCGACGTACTCCTTGGCGTAGCCCCAGTCGCGGACGGCGTCGACGTTGCCGAGCACGAGCCGGTCGGTGAGGCCGCGCTTGATGTGGGCGACGGTGCGGGTGATCTTGCGGGTCACGAAGGTCTCGCCGCGGCGGGGTGACTCGTGGTTGAACAGGATGCCGGAGACGGCGTACATGCCGTAGGCCTCGCGATAGTTGACCGTGGTCCAGTGGGCGAACAGCTTGGCCGCGCCGTACGGCGAGCGGGGGTGGAACGGCGTCCGCTCGTCCTGCGGCGGGGGGCTGGCGCCGAACATCTCGGACGTCGACGCCTGGTAGAAGCGGCAGTCGACCAGCCCGGCCGCGCGGATCGCCTCGAGCAGCCGCATGGTGCCGAGGCCATCGGCGGAGGCGGTGTACTCCGGCATCTCGAAGGAGACCTTGACGTGGCTCTGCGCGGCGAGGTTGTAGATCTCGTCGGGGCGGATCGTCGAGACCAGCGCGTTGAGGCTGACCGCGTCGGTCATGTCGCCGTAGTGCAGATGGAGCCGGTCGCCGTGGCGGCTGAACCACAGCGGGTCGATGCGCTCGCGGTTGAAGCTGGAGGAGCGTCGGACCAGGCCGTGCACCTCGTAGCCCTTCTCCAGCAGCAGCTCGGAGAGGTAGGAGCCGTCCTGACCGGTGATGCCGGTGATCAGGGCCTTGCGCATGCGGCTCCTCGCGGGTCGCTTGGTCGTCGGGGCGGCGGGGTCGCGAGCCCCGCTCACTGTACGACGTCCGCATGGCGGACATCATGTTCACATCTTGGACTACGCACGGCTCTGGGGGCCGGCGCCCTCTAGCCTGGGCCGGTGCCGACGACCTTGCTCACCCGTGATCGCGCAGTGGACCACTGCCGCGTGCGGTCGTCGCTGTGTCGGATGCCCCGACGGACCGGCTGAGACGGGACCCCGCTGGACCGGAGCCCGCGCTCCGAGACCGTCCTGGCCGTTCGAGCCCGAGCAGACCCGCACCACCTCCCAGGAGCATCCGCATGACCACCGTCCTCACCCCGCCCTCGACCCACGCCGGGCAGATCGATCCTCGCGGCCAGCGCTTCGCAGCCTCGCTCACCACGGGCCTGTTGCTGGTAGCGCTCGTCTCCGCCCCTTCGCTCGTCGCCACGGTCCTGCTGACCGCCCAGGCGGTGTTCTTCCTGGCCGGTGTCGCGCTGGGGCCGGCCCGCACGCCGTACGCCGCGGTTTACCGGCAGCTGGTGCTGCCGCGGATCGGTCGCCCCACCGAGCTCGAGGCGGCGACCCCGCCCCGCTTCGCCCAGGGGGTGGGCCTGGTCTTCGCGGTGGTCGCCCTCGTCGGCGTCGTGGTCGGAGCGGCGTCGGTGACGTTGGTGGCGACGGCGATGGCGCTGGCGGCGGCCTTCCTCAACGCGGCGTTCGGCTTCTGCCTCGGCTGCGAGCTGTACCTGCTGCTGCTGCGCCTCGCACCACGTCGCCTCCGCACCACCTGACCCAGCTCCCGGTTTCGGGCCTGTCGCGACCAAGGAGGACCCGTCGTGCCTCGTGACGACGTACTGGTGAGCGCCGACTGGGTCGCTGACCACCACGACGACCCAGCGGTCGTCGTGGTCGAGGTCGACGAGGACGTCTCGGCGTACGACCACGGCCACCTCGCCGGCGCGGTCCGGCTGGACTGGACCCGCGACCTGCAGGACCAGACCCGCCGCGACCTCGTCGACCGCGAGGGGTTCGAGGCGCTGATGCGGGAGCGGGGGATCGGCAACGACCAGACCGTGGTGGTCTACGGCGGCAACAACAACTGGTTCGCCGCCTACGCCTACTGGGTCTTCACGATCTACGGCCACCGAGACGTACGGCTGATGGACGGCGGTCGCAAGAAGTGGGAGCTCGAGGCACGCCCGCTCACCGCGGAGTTGCCGGGTCGGCCGGCTTCGACGTACGTCGCCAGCGAGCCCGACTGGTCGCTGCGGGCGCTGCGCGACGAGGTGCTGGCGGGGATCGGCACCACCAACCTGGTCGACGTCCGCTCGCCCGACGAGTACACCGGCAGGCTGCTTGCGCCCGCCCACCTGCCCCACGAGGGATCGCAACGGGCCGGCCACATCCCGACCGCGGTCAACGTGCCGTGGAGTCGCGCCTCCCACGACGACGGCACCTTCCGCGGTGACGACGAGCTTCGCGCGATCTATGCCGGCGCGGGGGTCGACGAGGGGCGGCCGACGGTCACGTACTGCCGGATCGGAGAGCGGTCGGCGTACACCTGGTTCGTGCTGCGTGAGCTGCTCGGCTTCGAGGGGGTCAAGAACTACGACGGCTCCTGGACCGAGTACGGCTCCCTCGTCGGCGTCCCGATCGCCCGCCTCGCCTGAGGCGCGGGTTTCCGGACACAAGACCGGTCTTCTGCGGTTCTTGGCCAACTCCAGGTGCACTTTCGGGCACAAGACCGGTCTTCTGCGGTTTCAAGCCGATTCCAGGGGCACTTCCGCGCACAAGACCGATCTTGCGCCGATGGTCAGCGGCTCAGGCTCAGTCGTGATTGCCGGACAGCACCCCGACTGCCTCGACGACCCGCAGGCCCTCCGGCGGCCCGGGGATGGTGACCGTGCCGCCGACGTCCTGCCAGCCGCCGGACCCGACGCGGAACCTCGCGCCGTAGACCACCGACACCGATGGCTGCACGGTGACGTCGGCATCGAAGTAGCGGTGGACGATCGCCCGGCTCGGGTACGGCGCGCCGGGGGTGCTGGTGGTGAGGCTGGAGCCGTCACCGAACCGCCAGACATACGCCGTCGGCGTCGCGCGCACCCGCACCGCCTGGCCGAGGATCGTCAGGTCGACGTCCACCGGGCGGGGGGCCGTGTGGAAGATGGTCTCGAAGTTGACCAGCGTCTTGGTCTCCGGCTGGATCTCGATCTCCAGCGCCGGCAGGCCGACGCGTCGGAGCTCGGTCAGCACCATCCCCGGCGTCACCGTCGGCGGCACGAACGCCTGGGGTCGGATCCGAAGCAGCTGGGAGCGGATGAACAACCAACCGTCTCCGGGGATGCGGCCGTAGAGGTCCCACAGCTCGCTCTCGCGGATCGGTGCAGACGCTGCGCAGCACCGCAGTCCGCGTGCCGGACGGGACCGTTCGTGCACGGCCATCGCCACCGGTACTCGACGTACGGCGACTTGCCCGTCGGAGACTGTTGGCGTGAGCTGAGCTCCGACGTCGGTTCTGCGATCCGAGCTGCACTGCACCCGACACGTTGAGCCGCCGATCTCGGCAGCGCCATGCCAGCATGCAGCGGCAGTCGCCGTCGCACGTGGTGCCCAGGTGAGCAGCGAGCATCGCGAACACAGCTACAGGACTCGAAGCGTCAGGCTGACGCCCGATGATCTTCGAACTGAACGCGCCCTTCCTGCGCCGCTGAGCGAGTGAAGGTGTAGACGGTCGTCTCGCGGGCGCGGAAGCGTGGCGCCGTCCTCGGCGTGGCGACGCCTGGGTGATCGCACCTCTCGATCTGACGACAGCGCGGACTTGTGCGCTCGACCCTGCGAGCGCCCAGCTGGTGCAGTCTCGGATAGTCGCCACTCGCCGCCCTCGTACGATCGCCTTCGACTGGCCCATCGTCCGCAGATGGCCGTGGACAATGGCGGCGGCACGCGTCGCATCCACGGATGCTGGCGCGCGCGAGTGGCTCCTCGTCAAGCGTCCTCAGCCCGTAGTTGATCAGGTCGACGTAGTGCCGCACGAAGGCTTCGGCCGCCTTGGGGCCCTTGCCCCGTGCGGCGGGGGGCAGAGCCGGCGGCGACGGCGAGGCCGAGGCGGTGGGAGACGAGGGCGCCGGCGATGTCTTCGGGGCGTCCTCGCTGCAGGCGGCGAGGGACAGCAGCAGCGCAGTCGCCGCGACGACGACGTACTGCCTCATGGTCTTCCCCCGGAGTTCGGCTAACAAGGACCGTTGCGGTCCGCGGGGAAACTACCCGAGCAGCCCCACCTGGAACCAGTCGAGCCCACGAGCCTGTGCAAAATCTCGGCAGCCTCCGGACTTAGCGCGGCGAGTCGAGGATCAGTGTGACCGGCCCCTCGTTGACCAGCGCCACCTGCATCTGCGCGCCGAAGACGCCGCGGGCCACGCGCGCGCCGAGCGCCGCCAGCTGGTCGCACACTGCCTCGTACAACGGCTCCGACACCGACCCTGGTGCGGCCGCGGCCCAGGTGGGGCGCCGCCCCTTGCGCGCGTCGCCGTACAGGGTGAACTGGCTGACGACGATCACCCCGGCACCGATCTCCGATGCCGACCTCTCCTCCTCGAAGAGGCGAACTCCCCAGATCTTGCGCGCCATCCACTCCACGTCCGCGGGGCCGTCGTCGTGGGTGACACCCAGGAGCACCAGCAGCCCGGGTCCGTCGAGGGCACCGACGACCTTCCCGTCAACAGTCACCGAGGCCGAAGAAACACGCTGCAGCACGGCTCGCATCGGGATGGCTTCCTGCTCGGGGTTCGAACGGACTGGCGAAGTCTGACACGATGCGCCCCATGGACAAGCTCCTGATCACCGTCGCCCCGACCGGTGCCGAG
Organism: uncultured Actinomycetota bacterium; assembly: GCA_963801135.1. Taxonomy (GTDB): domain Bacteria; phylum Actinomycetota; class Actinomycetes; order Propionibacteriales; family Nocardioidaceae; genus Marmoricola_A. The sequence goes on from CAWDDN010000009.1 coordinate 14,490, forward strand.
ACCGCGAAGGACGACGTCCCGCAGCTGCCCACCACCCTCGACGAGCTCGTCGAGACCGCACGCCGCTGCCAGGCCGCCGGCGTGGCCATGATCCACGTCCACATCCGCGACGACCAGCACCGCCCCACGCTCGATCTGCCCAGGCTCACCGACACCGTCGCGGCACTGCGCGACCAGACCGACCTCGTGGTGCAGCTCTCCACCGGGGGGTCGGTGCGCGACCCGCTCGAGGACCGGCTGCGCGTGCTCGACGCGGCGCCCGACTCGTGCAGCCTCACCATGGGCACGGTCAACTTCGGCGATGACGTCTTCTCCAACCCCTGGCCGTTCATCTGCGACCTCTACCAGCTGAGCCAGGAGCGGGAGGTGGTGCCGGAGTTCGAGCTGTTCGACCTCGGGCACGTCGCGGCCTTGCACCGCCTGCTCGACCGGCACGGACTCCCCTACGGCGGCCGGGTGCACTGCGACCTGGTGATGAACGTGCCCGGCGGCATGCCCGGCACGGCCGACGCCCTCGTCGCCGCCGTCAACGCCCTGCCCGCCGAAGTCACGAGCTGGTCGGCGACCGGCATCGGCCGGTCGGCGCTGACCGTTGCGTTCGCCGCGCTGGCCAAGGGCGGCCACCTGCGCGTCGGCATGGAGGACACCCTCACGCTCGCCCGCGGCGTACCCGTCCAGCACAACGACGAGCTCGTCTCTCGGGCGGCCGAGCTCGGTCGGCTCGCGCAGCGCGAGCCGATGACGCCGGACGAGGCCCGCGACCTGCTCCAGGTGCGCTCCGCTGCGTAGTCCGGGGCCCTCTCAACCGGCAGCTCTCGGCTGGAAGCACACCGCGCCCGCTCGTCGAGCCCGGTGGCGTTGGGAGGGTGCCGGTTGAGACGGCCCCAGGCTCAGCGGTCCTGCTGGCTGTTGATCAGCTTGCGCAGCAGATAGATGCCGACTACCCCGGCCAGGAGCAGGATCAGCACCATCAGGGCGACGAGGACCGGCTCCATGCCGCGATCGTACGCCGACCCGGGGCTCGGGAGCTTCCCTCGCCATGCCATCGCGTCCCGTGCCAGGCATCGCGTGGGGGGGTGACGACTCGGCGACATACCGTGGGAAACCACGGGCCCGGGTACCGTCGCGGGGTGGAGGTTGTCGCGCTGAGGCGCTACCCGGTCAAGGCGATGGGCGGGGAAGCGCTGGAGACGGTGGTGCTCGACTGGCGGGGGCTGGCGTGGGACCGCTGGTACGCCGTGGTGGACGCCGAGGGCAGGTTCGCCAGCGGCAAGAGCTCGGGCCGGTTCCGTCGCCGCGACGCGGTCTTTGAGTACGCCGCCGGTGTCGTCGACGGCGCAGTGACCGTGACCCGAGGCGGCCAGCAGTGGCGAGCCGGAGAGCCCGGCCTCGACGAGCACCTGAGCCGCGTCATGGGGGAGGCCGTCCGCCTGCTGCCCGAGGGCGCGGTCTCGCACCAGGACGACAGCCCCGTTACCCTCATCGGCACCGCCAGCCTGCGTTGGTGCGCCGAACACTACGGCGACGACCCCGACCCGAGGCGGGTCCGCATGAACGTCGTGGTCGAGACCGACGAGCCGTTCGTCGAGCAGCACTGGCGCAACGTCGCGATCGGCAGCACGCAGTTGCAGGTCCTCGGCGCCGTCCCGCGTTGCCGCATGCTCGACATCGAGCAGGACGGCGTCCGCCCCGCCACGCCGTGGCTGCAACCGCTTGCCCGCGATCGGGACATGGAGCTCGGCGCCTACGCCGAGGTCGCGTCCGCGGGGGAGATCGCTGTCGGCGACGAGGTGCGGCTTTCCTGAACCGCCGGGCTACGGTGGCGCCATGCGCTCACTGGTCGTGAAGCTCACCGCGGGCGTCGAGGCGGCCGAACGCGCGAACCAGGCGTTCACCGTGGCCTCGACCGCAGCCGCGTCAGGTGCCGCCATGTCGCTGTGGCTGACCGGGGAGGCGGTGTGGTTCGCGGTGCCGGGCCACGCCGAGCAGCTGGAGCTGCCGCTGGCCACGCCGATGGTCGAGCTGCGCGACTCGGTGCTGGCGCTGGGCACGCTCACGGCCTGCACGCAGTGCGTCGGACGCCGAGGACTCGGGCAGGACGACCTGGTCCCCGGCGTGCGGATCGCAGGGTCGGCGACGTTCGTCGAGGAGTCCCTCGCCGAGGGCGCCCAGGCGCTCGTGTACTAGATGCGGACGAACTTGCCCCACAGGTGGGGCTGCAGCTCCTGCCCAACGGCGGCCATGTCCATCGCCCACCACAGGTCGCCTTCGACCAGCCCGTACATCCGCTGCCCGCCGGTGACCTCCTTGGCGGTTCCGGCGCGCATCACGGCGTCCGTGGTCAGGTGCAGCCGAGCGCCGTCGACCTTGCCGACGAACAGCTCGTTGACGCCGCTCTGGTGGCTGAGTAGGAACTCAACCTCGCCGCCCTCGTGGCACCGCAGGAATCCGGTCTCCTGGGCTGCGTCACGTACCTTGGTGCCGTCCTCGTCGACGATCCAGGCGCGCCCCATGTAGTGGAAGAACGGTCGGCCGTCCTGCTGGAACAGCAGCTCCTGGCCCCAGCGGAACTTCTCGATCGTGGGGTAGTCGCCCTCGCCGTTGCCGCGCCAGGACCCCAGCAGCCACGCAAGCGGCGCGCAGTGGGGGTGGATGTTCTCGGGGATCTCGAAAGGCATGAGGCCAAGGATCCCACCAGACGCCTCCCGGCGTCCGAGGGGGAAGGCGCAGAGGGTCGCTTCCGGCGCTCTGAACTGCGGACGTCTACTCGCCGTCGCCCTCGATGACGACGACCTCGAACTGCTCGTCGAGCCGGACGTCCACAGTCTGGCCGTCCGGCTTGGTCACCTCGACCTCGTAGGTGGCGCCGTTCTCGTCGTCGGTCTCGACGCTGTTGGCGGTGCCGCCTCGGGTGGCCTCCAGGGCCGCTTCGGTCGCGGTCTGCTCCTGCTCGGGGGTGTAGGCGTGGCTGGTGGGGCCGTCGTCCTCGCTGCTGGCGGCCGCGACGCCGGCCAGGACGGCTGCGGCGGTCGCGGCGGTGGCGATGCCCGCGGTGAGGATGCGTCGCTTCGTGGTGGTCATGAGTCCTCCTTGGATTCGGCTCCACCGTGGCATCCGCCGGCTGAAGCCAGGCTGAACCCCGGTGCTTCAGCGCAGGTTCAGCGGGGCTTCAGCGCCTCGGCGTCATCATGAACGGGTGCGCATCCTGGTGGTCGAGGACGACAAGCAGCTCGCGGCGGCGCTGCGGCGCGGCCTCGAGGGCGAGGGGTACGCCGTGGACGTCGCGCTCGACGGGGTGGAGGGCGAGTGGTACGCCGCCGAGCACGACTACGACGCCCTGGTGCTCGACGTCATGCTGCCGGGCCTGCCCGGCGACGAGCTGTGCGCGAGGCTGCGGGAGGCAGGCGACTGGACTCCGATCCTCATGCTCACCGCCAGGTCCGGCGCCCGCGACGAGGCCCGCGCGCTCGACACCGGCGCGGACGACTTCCTGGCCAAGCCGTTCTCGTTCGTGGTCCTGACGGCCCGGTTGCGCGCGCTGGTGCGCCGAGGCTCCCAGGAGCGGCCGGTCGCGCTGGAGGTCGGCGACCTGTGGCTCGACCCGGCGTCGCGTGAGGTGCGCCGAGGGTCGACGGCGGTCGCGCTGACGCCGCGCCAGTTCTCGCTGCTGGAGCTGCTGATGCGCCGCGCGGGAGACCCGGTGTCCAAGGCCACGATCCTCGAGCACCTCTGGGACTTCAGCTACGAGGGTGCCCCCAACATCGTCGAGGTCTACGTCCGCCAGCTCCGCCAACGCATCGACGAGCCCTTCGGCCGGCACAGCCTGCAGACGGTGCGGCTCGTGGGCTACCGCGTCATCGACGACCGGACGACCGCGAGGCCGCGCCGTGAGCCGGCGGTGGACCCTGCGCACGAAGGCGACGCTGGTCTCGGTGCTCGTCTTCGGGCTGACGCTCGCTGCCGGTTCGGTGCTGCTCGTGCACACCCTCCACAGCAACCTCATCTCCGCCTCCGACCAGCTCGCCCGCGCCCGCGCCGACGACCTGCTCGGGCTGGCCGCGGCCGGCGACCTGCCGCGCGACCTGCGCAGCATCGGGGACGACGGGGTCGCCCAGGTGGTCGGCGACGACGGCCGGGTGCTCGCCGCCTCGGCCAACATCGCCGGGGCGCCCGCGATCGCCTCGTACGCCGACGACAGCGAGCCGGAGGTGCGCGAGGTCCGGGCGCCCGACGACGAGGAGGTCGAGACCTACCGGCTGTGGGGCGCCTCCCGCGACGGCGTCACCGCCTACGTCGGCGACAGCCTGGAGTCGGTCGACGAGGCGTCGGCGACGCTACGACGGCTGCTGTGGATCTGGGTGCCGGCGCTGGTCGCCCTGCTCGGCGTCGTCACCTGGCTGGTGGTCGGGCGGGTGCTGGGTCGTCTCGACCGGATCAGGGCCGAGGTCGACCGCGTCACCGACGAACGCCTCGACACCCGCGTCGACGGCGGTGCGGCCGACGACGAGGTGGGCAGGCTGGCGGCCACGATGAACGCGATGCTGGCGCGCCTCGAGGCCTCCTCGCGCCGGCAGCGCGACTTCGTCGCCGACGTCTCCCACGACCTGCTCAGCCCGCTCGCGGCGCAACGCGCCTCGCTGGAGGTGGCGCTGACCCGGCCCGAGGGCGTCGACGCACAGGTGCTGCGCGTCGAGGTGCTCGCCGCCACCGACCACATGGAGCACCTGGTGCGCGACCTGCTGACGCTGGCCTCGACTGACGAGCCGCTCCGCCGCGCGCCGGTCGACCTCGACGTCGTGGTCCTGGAGGAGGCCGCCCGGGCTCGAGCCGCGACCGGTCGGGAGGTCGACACCAGCGGGGTGTCGGCGGCGCCGACGACGGGCGACGAGGAGGCGCTGCGCCGGGTGGTGCGCAACCTGCTCGACAACGCCACCCGTCACGGCGGCAGCCGGGTGGCCGTCTCGGCAGGGCTGCGCGACGGCGAAGCGGTCGTGGACGTCGCCGACGACGGACCCGGCGTCGCCCCCGTCGACCAGGAGTTGGTCTTCGACCGCTTCTACCGAGCCGATCGCGCGCGGTCGCGAGGCAGTGGCAGTGGCCTCGGGCTTCCGATCGCGCGGGCACTGGCCCGTCGCCACGGCGGCGACGTCACGCTGGTGAGCGGCGGCCCCGGCGCACGCTTCCGCCTGACGTTGCCGGCGTGAAGCCGACCGCGTGAGGTCACCCGGTCGGTGACCCCCGCCGCCTCGCGTCCTAATGCGCCGATTCCGTGTCCGAGGACTCCGCGCCGCTCCACCGCCGGTACACCGCGCGGCCGGGGGAGGAGGTGAGGCCGTGGGCGATGGTGCTGACCACCACGATGAGGGTGCCGGCGGCCAGGACCTCCGGGTCGACGCCCAGACGCTCGGCCTCCAGCGTCAGGTAGAAGACCGCCGAGACCCCGACCGGCCCGAACCAGCCCAAGTACGCCGCGTCCGGGGCCCGCAGCCGCAGCGGCCGCATCAGCGCGAAGACCACCGGCAGCCGCCTCAGCACGAGCACCGCGAGTGACAGCAGGAGCACCGGCCAGCCGAGCCGCTCCCACTCGCGCCAGGGCAGCATCACGCCAAGGACGAGGAAGAACGGCAGCACTGCGAAGCGGTTGACCACCTCGTCGATCTGCACCTCCGTGCTGCGCTCTGAACCGGAGCTGACCAGGTTGAACGCGAGCCCGGCGACGAAGGCGGCCAGCACGCCGTCGAGGCCCAACAGTCCGGAGAGGCCGAGCGCCAACAGCGCCATGACGGCGGTGTAGAGCAGGATCGGACCCTGCTCGGTGGAGCCGTGGCGTTCGCCGGCCTGCAGCGCGACAGCGGCCAGGGCGCCCAGGACGCCGCCGAGCACGACCGCGCCCAGCACCTGCCAGGCCATCTCGCCGGCGGCGCCGGCGCCGGTGAGGGTGCCCGCCACCGCGATGGCCACGAGCACCAGCGGCAGCGCGAGCCCGTCGTTGGCGCCGGACTCCAGGGAGAGCACCTGGCGGTCGCGGGCGGGCAGGTCCTGCTCGGCCCCCTGCCCGGTGACCACGCTGGAGGCGAGCACCGGGTCGGTCGGGCACACCGCCGTCCCGACCAGCAGCGCGAGGGGCAGGCTCAGCCCGAGGATCCACGCGGCCAGCCCGGTGGAGACCAAGGCCATCGCCGGCATCGCGACGAGCAGCAGCAGCGTGACCGGCTTCCACCGCTCCTTCACGGCGTCGAACGGGTAGCGCAACGCGACTGCGGTGACCGAGATCGCCAGCAGCACCCGCGACGCCTCGTGGAGCAGCGCGTGGTCGAGGGTGATGTCGGGCAGGTCGATGACGCCGGCGACCTGCGGCCCGAGCACGACGCCGGCGGTCAGTGCCAGCAGCGGCTCGGAGAGCGGAAGCTGCCGGATGCGACCCGACAGGGAGGCCACGACGACGCCGAGGGCACCGACGGCGACGAGCAGCAGGTCGAGCGTGGACATGCTCGCCGTTTTCCCACCCGCAGCCCGGTGTAAGCATGGCCGGGCGTGAGGCTCGCCACGACCTGACGGCAGCTCGGTGGAGGCACGCGCCACCTAGACTCGGGCGGGTGACCACGGGCTGGCAGCAGCAGCTGCGCGCGCAGGGCTACCGCCTGACGCCGCAGCGCGAGCTGGTCCTGGCCGCCGTGGAGCGGCTGGGTCACGGCACTCCCGACGAGATCCTCACCGAGGTGCGCGAGCACTCCTCGGCGGTCAACATCTCCACGATCTACCGCACTCTCGAGCTGCTGGAGAGCCTCGGCCTGGTGCGCCACACCCACCTGAGCGACCGGGCGCCGACCTACCACTCCACCTCGGGGCCCGACCACGTCCACCTCAAGTGCCGGGGCTGCGAGAAGGTGATCGACGCCGAGCCGGAGGCCTTCGCGGGGATGGCCGAGGAGCTGCACCGGCGCCACGGGTTCGCCCCCGACCTGGGCCACCTGACCGTCTTCGGACTCTGCCCCGACTGCCAGGGTTCGGCGACGCGAGCCTGAGCTCCCCGGCGTACGGCACCGGTTGGCGGCGGCGAGGGTCGGGAAGCCTGGGGCGGAGACGGTGAGGCGCCGCCCTAGACTTGAGCGATGACCTCCAGCCCGCTGCTCGACCTCCCGGGCGCCGTCGCGGGCAACGGCATCGACGCGCCCGTCGCGGCGCACTACGGCTCTTTCAACCAGGAGCAGCGGACGCTGGAGACCGGCGACGGCTTCGTCGACCTGTCCCACTGCGAAGTCGTGCGCATCATTGGTGCCGACCGGCTGACATACCTGCACTCGATCACCAGCCAGCAGTTTGAGGGGCTGGAGCCGGGCCGGCAGACCCAGGCACTGATCCTGAGCCCGCACGGCCACGTCGAGCACCACTTCTTCGGCGTGGACGACGGCGAGGCCTTCACCGCCCACACCGAACCAGGGCGCGCAGCGGCACTGGTGGAGTTCCTGGAGCGGATGAAGTTCATGATGCGCGTCGAGGCGGTCGAGGTCACCGACGAGCTCGCCGTCTGCTGGCGCCCCGCGACCGAGACATCGCTGGTTGAGGTGCGAGCGGAGCGAGCCACGAAACCCGGTGAGTCGAGCAGCAGCCTCGTCGTCGGCAAGTACGACCTCGTCCCCCGCCCCAAGCTCGCCGACTACGCCAAGGCCGCGGGCCCTGCCTGCGGACTCTGGGCTTACGAGGCGCTACGCATCGCCCGCGGCGAGCCGCGGTTCCTGCTCGACACCGACCACAAGACCATCCCGAACGAGGTCGGCTGGGTGGGCCCCGACGTCCAGGGCCCGGCGGTGCACCTGGAGAAGGGCTGCTACCGCGGCCAGGAGACGGTGGCCCGCGTCCACACGCTGGGCCGTCCGCCCCGGCGACTGACGCTGCTGCACCTCGACGGCACCGAGAACCGGTTGCCCACCGCCAAGTCCGAGGTGACCTCCGGCGGTAAGGCCGTCGGGTTCGTCGGCGGCTCGGCCCGGCACCACGAGCTGGGCCCGATCGCGTTGGCGCTGGTCAAGCGCAACGTGCCGGTCGACGCCACCCTCGAGGTCGACGGCATGCCGGCGACCCAGGAGGTCGTCGTGGATCCCGAGATCGGTCTGCACGTCAGGCCCCGGCTGACGTGAGTCATCCGGTCGACGACAGGCCGGCCCACGACAGACCAGCAGGGGACCGGGGGGAGCAGGGTAGCGGTGCAGTGAACCGCTCCCGACGGCTGCACTACCTCGACGCCCTCCGCGCCACGCTCATGTTGCTGGGGCTGGTGGTCCATTCCTCGGCGGTCTTCGCGGGCTCGCCCGTGGCGCCGGGGCTGGGTGCGTCCTGGTCGGGCTGGTCGTATGTCAACCAGTTCCTGGGCGTCTGGCGGATGCCGGCCTTCTTCGTGCTGGCCGGCTTCTTCGCGATCCTCGTGCTGTCGCGGCGCCCGGTCTCGGACTGGTCCCGCAGGCGGGCGATGCGGCTGGGGGTCCCCCTGGTGGTGGGGATGGTCACCGTCAACGTGCTGTTCTCGCTCGCTCGGGGCTGGACGGCCGGGCGCCTCTCCGGGCGCAGCCCGCTGCAGGTCTGGGACCAGATCGTGCTGCCGCGGATGGACAACCTTGCCCACCTGTGGTTCCTGGGCTATCTCCTGGTGTACTCCGTTGCGCTGGCCCTCGCCGTCGCCGCCGTTCGGTCCTGGCGGCCCGGCACCTTCAAGACCTGGCTGGAGCAGCGGGTGCTGTGGCTGACCGGCAGCGTCACCGCGTTGGTGCTGGTGCTGCTGTCGCTGACGGTGCCCGTCGCCTGGCTCGCCCTGGAGGTGAGGCAGGCCCATGTCGTGTCGCTGACCCACGGCAACGTGCACCCCAAGATCGTGTGGCATGCCGTGCACTTCGCCCTCGGCTGCGGCTTGGGCGTCAGCGGCATCGCGATGTCGAGGCTGAGCCGCCTGGCCGGGATGCCGATGGCGCTCTTTGCCGCCGTGACCACCGCCGCCGCGGTGTACCTGGTACGGCACGGCCCCCAGGGTGAGTTCCACGTCTGGCTGCTGCTGGGGAGCAGGTTCCTCGCCGGCTGCGCCTGCACGGTGCTGCTGCTCGGGTTGTTCCACCGCTACGCCGACCGCGACGGCTGGGTGACTCGGTGGCTGGTCGACGCCTCGCTGCCGGTCTACCTGTTCCACGTGCCGGTGCTGATCGTCGTCGCAGGTGTCGTGGTGGCCGCCGGTATCGGGCCGGTGGTCGCGATGCCGCTCACGGTCGTGCTGACTGCGGTCGGCTCCTTCGCGGCTTACGAGCTGCTCAACCTGCACCCGTGGACCCGGTTCGCCTTCACCGGAGATCGGGTGAGGGGCGCCTCGCTGCTCGACGGCATCGGCTCGTCTCGAGGCGCCTGAGGCATCGCGCGCCCGAACGACAAGAGCAGCCCCGCCCCGGACCGAGGGAGAGGACCGGTCCCCTGGCAGGCGTAGCGGACCTCAAAGGCGGCGTCGCAAACCTCCCGGACCCGGTCAGTCGGCGGTGTTGATCATGCCGGCGCCGACGGTGACGCCGGTCGCCTCGTCGATGAGGATGAACGATCCCGTGGTCCGGTTCTTCGAGTAGGGGTCGCACAGCAGGGGGGAGGTCGTCCGCAGCTGTACTCGCCCGATCTCGTTGAGGCCGAGCTCCTTGGTCTCCTGGTCCCGGTGAAGGGTGTTGACGTCGAGGCGGTACTGGATGTCCTTCACCAGCGCTCGAGCCGTCCGCGTGGTGTGCTTGATGGCCAGCTTCTGCCGGGGCTTCAGCGGCTGGGGTGCCATCCAGCAGATCATGGCGTCGATGTCCTGGCTGGGCTTGGGCGCGTTCTTGACGCGGCAGATCATGTCGCCGCGGGAGACGTCGACGTCGTCCTCGAGGCGGACCGTGACCGACATCGGCGGGAAGGCCTCGTCGATCTCCTTGTCGAACATGTCGATGCCGGCGATCTTGCTGGTCAGGCCCGAGGGCAGCGCCATGACCTCGTCGCCGGGCTTCATCACGCCGCCGGCCACCTGGCCGGCGTAGCCGCGGTAGTCGTGATACTTGTCCGACTTCGGCCGGACGACGTACTGCACCGGGAAGCGGGTGTCGACGAGGTCGCGGTCGGAGGCCACGTGCACGTGCTCGAGGTGGTGGATGAGCGTGGGCCCGGAGTACCACTTCATGTTGTCGCTGCGCTCCACGACATTGTCGCCCTTGAGCGCCGAGATCGGGATGACCTCGAGGTCGGGGATCGCCAGCTTGGTGGCGAACTGGGTGAACTGGTCGTGGATCTTCTCGTAGACCCCCTGGTCGTAGTCCACGAGATCCATCTTGTTCACCGCGAGCATCAGGTGGGGCACACGCAGCAGCGACAGGATCACCGCGTGGCGGTGGGACTGCTCGGTGAGGCCCTGGCGGGCGTCGACGAGCACGAGACCAAGGTCCGCCGTGGAGGCACCGGTGACCATGTTCCGGGTGTACTGCACGTGCCCCGGAGTGTCGGCGATGATGAACTTCCGCGTCGGGGTCGCGAAGTAGCGGTAGGCCACGTCGATCGTGATGCCCTGTTCGCGCTCCGAGCGAAGGCCGTCGGTGAAGAGCGACAGGTCGTCGTAGTCGTAGCCGCGCGACTGGCTGGTGGCGTGCACCGAGGCCATCTGGTCCTCGAAGATCGCCTTGGAGTCCAGCAGCAGCCGACCGATGAGGGTGGACTTGCCGTCATCGACGGAGCCGGCAGTGGCGAAGCGGAGCAGGTCCATCAGAAGTAGCCCTCTTTCTTACGGTCTTCCATGGCCGAGTCGGAGAACTTGTCGTCGCCGCGGGTCGCACCGCGCTCGGTGACCTTCGCGATCGCGACCTCTTCGATGATCTTGTCGATGGTGTCGGCATCCGACTCCACGCAGCCGGTCAGGGTGAGGTCACCCACCGTGCGGAAACGAACCTGGCGCTCCTCCACGGTCTCGCCTTGCTTGCAGGGGTTGAACTCGCTCTCGCTGAGCAGCATGCCGTCGCGCTCGAAGACGCGACGCTGGTGGGCGAAGTAGATCGAGGGGATCTCGATCTCCTCCTGGCCGATGTAGTGCCAGATGTCGAGCTCGGTCCAGTTGGACAGCGGGAAGACCCGCATGTGCTCGCCCTCGTGCAGCCGGCCGTTGTAGAGCGACCACAGCTCGGGGCGCTGGTTCTTGGGGTCCCACTGGCCGAAGTCGTCGCGGTGGGAGTACACGCGCTCCTTGGCCCGCGCCTTCTCCTCGTCGCGTCTGCCACCGCCGAACGCGGCCGTGAAGCTGTTCTCCTCGATGACGTTGAGCAGGGTGCCGATCTGCAGTCGGTTGCGTGAGGTCTTGCCGTCGTCGACGACGATCCCGTCCTCGATGGCCTGCTCCACGCTCGCCACGATCAGCTTGACGCCGAGGCGGTCGACCCACGAGTCACGCGTGGAGAGCACCTCGGGGAAGTCGTAGCCGGTGTCGACCTGGAGCACCGGGAACGGGATCCTGGCCGGGAAGAACGCCTTCTCCGCCAGTCGCAGCATCACGATCGAGTCCTTGCCGCCGGAGAACATCAGCACCGGCTTCTCGAACTCGGCCGCGACCTCACGGAAGATGTGGATCGACTCGGCCTCCAGCTCGTCGAGCTGGCTCAGCCGGTAGTCGGGGTGCGTGGCTGTCATGAAAGGCAGACCTCTCGTTGGGACCAGCCTGCATGCTACCCACCATGTCGGCGCTTGCGGGCGGGGCATTCTACCGAGCCCGGCCGTACCTATGATGCGTGCAACACTTCAACGGGGCCGGGAAAGGGGACCCATGGCAGACCTCATGGTTGTCGGACTTGGATATGTAGGGCTCCCAGTGGTTGTGGAAGCCGCCAAGGCGGGGCTGTCAGTCGTGGGACTGGACGTGTCCGAGGGCGTTGTCGCGGCCCTCAATTCAGGTCGATCGCACGTGGACGATCTGACGGACGTCCAGATAGGTGCGGCACTTGAGCAGGGGTTCCGCGCTACGACTGACGTCGCGGAGGCGCGAGACGCTGGCGCTGTTGTCATCTGTGTGCCGACTCCGCTCTCGAGCGATGGAGGTCCGGATCTCCATGCCGTGATCGCTGCGGGTGAAGCCATCGCCCCTCATCTGCGCCCTCACGCGCTCGTGGTGCTTGAGTCGACGACTTACCCGGGAACCACGGAGGAGATCCTCGCGCCGCTCCTGGAGGGTCGGTCGGGGCTGACTGTGGGCGTTGACCTTCACCTCGCCTTTTCTCCTGAGCGGATCGACCCCGGAAATACGCAATACGGCTTGCGCAACACCCCCAAGATCGTCGGGGGGGTCACCCCTGAGTGCACCGAGGTCGCCCGGGCCCTGTACTCCAAGTTCGTTGACGACGTGATCGTTGCCCGTGGCACGCGAGAGGCAGAATCGGCCAAGCTGCTGGAGAACACCTACCGCCACGTGAACATCGCGCTCGTCAACGAGATGGCCCGGTTCTTCCACGAGCTGGACATTGACTTCTGGGATGTCATCAGGCTTGCCGCTACCAAGCCCTTCGGCTTCCAGGCGTTTCGACCCGGCCCGGGAGTGGGGGGACACTGCATCCCGATCGATCCGAACTATCTGAGCCATCGAGTGCGTACGCAACTCGGCTACACGTTCCGATTCGTCGAGCTGGCTCAGGAGATCAACGCGACGATGCCTTCGTACACCGTGCAGCGCGCACAGGAGCTCCTGAACGAGCGGAGCAAGGCAGTGCGAGGCAGCACTATTCTGCTGCTCGGGGTGACCTACAAGCCCGATATCGCCGACGAACGCGAGTCACCGGCGGTACCGATCGCGCGCCAACTGATTGCGCTCGGAGCCAATGTGCTCTTCCACGACCCCCACGTGCGCGACTGGGCGGCGGTCCCGAGCGCCCAAGCGGTGGTCGATCTCGACCATGCTGCAACGGCTGCGGACCTGGTCGTCTTGCTTCAGCACCACAAGGACTACGACGCCGACGCTCTGGCGCTGGGTGCGAACCTGCTCTTCGATACGCGAGGCGTCACCACGACTTCCGACGCCCGCCGGCTGTAGGTAGGCCCTCTTCGGAACGGTCCGGCGGAAGGTCTCAGGCGGTCCACGGCACGTCTCCACGCGGTCCGCATGAGCGCATTCGAGGATGGCTGCCGAAGCGCTCGGAGCCCGGTCTGACCAAGCAACGGATCAAGGCCCACGCCGACCGTGCCCCATTGGCCGCCCGTGGCGGGAGCGCAACGAGCACGGGAGGTGCGGAACAGGCCGTGGCGCAGGACTGCTGCTGGTTGGGACTTCGTTGTGGGCTGTGCCCTCACCGCGACCCGAGGCCGGGCTGAGAGAGTAGCGGGGTGAAGGAGACCTTTCGG
>CAWDDN010000010.1:0-15333 GCA_963801135.1 uncultured Actinomycetota bacterium
GCCATCGCGAAGCGCAAGCCGTACTTCGTGGAGTTGCTCGCGTACCTTGCACTGCACCCGGAGGGCAAGAACGGGAAGGCGGTCGCCGATGCCTTCTCGGTTGGCGCCTCCCGCGCCCGCACCGACCTCGGTCAACTGCGGGAATGGCTCGGAACGAGCCCGCGGACCGGCCGACCTCACCTGCCTTCCGCTGCGGCCTCACGCACCTACGAGCAGACCGGGGTGAAGACCTACCAAGTGGAGGATGTGCTCGTGGACGTCGACCTGTTCCGTCGGCTCCGGGCGCGAGCCGAGGCGCGTGGGGTCGAGGGCCTTGACGACCTGACCACAGCGCTCCGCTTGGTCGAGGGCGTGCCCTTCGACTACCTGAGGGAACGCGGGTGGAGCTGGCTCCTGGATGAGGACCGTCTCCACGAGACGATCGGCTCTTCGATCGTCGACACAGCCCACATCGTGGTGCTCGACGCTCTGTCCAAGGGCGATCTGGCGACAGCTCGCAACGCAGCGGAGACAGCATGCCGAGCGGCGCCGTATGACGACATCTGTCGACTCGACCTGGTCAAGGTCGCCGCCGCCGAGGGCCACGACGAGTTGGCCGAACGGATGCTCACCAACGATGTCTTCAACCGAACCGACGACCACCTGCCACCGATCGACCTCCCTGAGCGGACAGGCGAAGTCGTGGGGGGCCAGGGGTGGGATTCGGCCAAGCGCACCGGAGGCCACTGAGCACCCCTTGTCGAGATGCACGAAGACCGACAAGGCCACCTCGACTGCCTTATCGGACCGCCTCCCGCAGTGCTGCATCGTTCACGGTGGTGTTCTCGTCCGAGACGTGCCCACGAGGCAGTCTCGGTGCCCGCATGACGGTCCCGGGACCGTCGCCGGGCGGGCCCACCGGGACGACCACGACACAGCGGCCCCGGTCACGGTGTTGTCGCCGCTCGGGCCTAGCGCTTGACCGACATATGCGCCAGAACGCACCCTCGCTGGCCACGGTCAACCGCAGCGGCGACTCATGCCGGTCGCCTCCGTCGACCGTGAGTACCCTCCCCGTCATCCGGAGGCGAGAGCCAATCGTCGACGCTGCGGCTGCTCCCCGCCGCCCGGGGTGGGGGCCCAGGTGCCTTCGCCCCCGTTAGCGTCCGACCGGGTGCGTCGACGCCCGCACTCGCAGCTCGGGTGCGAGCAACTCGGGCTCGGGCCGCTCACCTGCCAGCACCTTCATCAGCAGGTGCACGCTGCGCTGGCCCATCTCGTGCATGGGTGAGCGCACGGTGGTCAGCGGCAGCGGCAGGTCGCAGGCCAGCGGCACGTCGTTGAAGCCGACCACCGAGACGTCCTCGCCCACGCGGAACCCCGCGTCGCGTACCGCGCCCATCGTGCCGATGGCAGCGAAGTCGTTGACGGCGAAGATTGCGGTCGGCTTCTCCTCGACGTCGAGCAGGGCGCGTGCCGCCTCGTGGCCGCCGCGGGTGTCGAAGCGGCTGTGCAGTATCCACTCGGGCCGCACCTCCACGCCGGCCTCACCCATCCGCTCCACGAAGCCACCGGTGCGGTCGATTCCGGTGCTGGCGTAGGGCTCGCCGGCCACCACCGCCACGCGGCGGTGCCCCAGCTCGAGCAGGTGCGCGGCCACGAGCCGTCCCCCCTCCCAGTCGTCGCAGGTCGCGGAGGGGTGCCGTCCCGCGTGCCGGCTGACCAGCACGAACGGCACGTCCCGCTCGGCCAGCGCGTCGACGTACTCCGCATCGGCGTAGGCGTCACCGAAGATCAGCCCGTCGACCCGCCGGGTGAGCATCAGCTCGGTGCGCTCTCGCTGGATTGCCCGCTCGTCGCGGGTGTTCGCCACCACCGTGTGGTAGCCGTAGGTCGCCGCGACCTCCTCGATCCCTTCGTAGATCGTTGCCAGCACGATGTCCGACAGACGCGGCACCAGGACACCGATCAGCTTCGTCCGCTGCAACCGCAGGCTCGTGCCACTCGGGTCCGGCACGTAGGCCAGCTCCGCCGCGATGGCACGGATCCGCTCGATCGTCGCCGGCCCCGCGGCCCGCGAGCTCTCGGTGTCAGAGGCGTTGAGGACCCGGCTCACCGTCGAGAGGTGCACCCCGGCGCGCTCGGCGATCGTGCGCAAGGTCGCCCGCCGATGGGCTGCCCGTCTCTGCTGTGCACCCGCGTCCGTCATCACTCATGCCCTCCCGAGTTGGTCGGTGGTTGCGGAACAACTCCTTGACGCCCAGTGCATCACGCGGTTTACTCTACCCAATCGTTTGGCCCAAACGTTTGGGTATCAAAGGGAGGTGGCGCACGATGAGCACCGTTGTCGTCCTGGGGACCGGCGGCACCATCGCCACCCGCACCGGCTCCGACGGCCGCACCCGCGCCTCCGACAGCGGTGCCGACCTCGTCGAGCGGCTCGGCGACCGGGTCGGCGTCGACGTCACCAGCCGCGACGTCTTCGTCGTCAACAGCTTCCGGCTGACCCCCGTCGACATGGCCGCCCTGGCGCGCGAGGTGCGCAGCACCCTCGCCGACCCGGGCATCGACGGCGTCGTGGTCACACACGGCACCGACACCGCCGAGGAGACCGCCTACCTCCTCGACCTCGTCCACGACGACGAGCGTCCGGTGGTGGTCACCGGAGCCCAGCGGGCCGCCGACGCGCCGGACCCCGACGGGCCCCGCAACCTCGCCGACGCCCTCGCCCTCGCCGCCGACCCGAAGGCGCGCGGCCTCGGGGTCCTCGTCGCCTTCGACGGCGAGGTCCACGCCGCCTGCGGTGTCCGCAAGACCCACACGCTTCGGACCGCCGCCTTCGGCTCGCCGGAGACCGGCCCCCTGGGACGGATGGAGGGCCACGCCCTCATCCTGCAGACGCGGCCGGTCCGCCCCGAGCCGATCGACCTCGACCGACTCGACCTCGAGGGACTCCGCGTCGACGTCGCGCCCTACTACCCCGGCGTCGACACCACCGCGTTGCAGGCGCTGGCCGCCGCGGGAGCGCACGGCATCGTGCTCGAGGCGACCGGCGCCGGCAACGCCGACCCTGCGTTCGTCGACCTGGTCCGGGACCTGGTCGGCGGCGGGGTCGTCGTCGGCCTCACCACCCGCGTACACGCCGGTCCCGTCGCCGCGATCTACAGCGACGGCGGCGGGGTGGACCTGCTCGCAGCCGGCGCGGTCCCGCTCGGCACCCTGCGCGCCAGCCAGGCCCGGGTGCTGCTGCTCGCCCTGCTGGGCACCCTGCGCGACCCCGACCCCGACCCCGACCACGTCCGCCGCGCTCTCGCCAAGCACGCCGGCTAGTGGCGGGCGGCCCCGACGACCACCAGCACGCACACAGAGAGGAAGAGAACATGACCAAGGAGATCAAGGTTGCCTTCGGCGTCGACGTCGACGCCGTCGCCGGCTGGCTCGGTTCCTACGGGGGTGAGGACTCCCCCGATGACATCTCGCGAGGGATGTTCGCCGGCGAGGTCGGCACCCCACGCCTGCTCACGCTCTTTGAGCGCCAGGACATGCGCACCACCTGGTTCATCCCGGGCCACTCCGTCGAGACCTTCCCCGAGCAGACCCGGATGGTGGTCGACGCCGGCCACGAGATCGGCGTCCACGGCTACAGCCACGAGAACCCGATCGCGATGAGCCGCGAGCAGGAGACCGCCGTACTCGACCGGTCGATCCAGCTGGTCGAGGAGGTCTCGGGCAAGCGTCCCACCGGGTACGTCGCCCCGTGGTGGGAGTTCTCCCGCGTCACCAACGAGCTGCTGCTCGAGCGAGGCATCAAGTACGACCACTCGCTGATGCACCGCGACTTCACGCCCTACTACGTGCGCGTGGGCGACTCGTGGACGCCGATCGACTACTCCCTGAACGCCGAGGAATGGATGAAGCCGTTGGTGCGCGGCGAGGAGACGGGCCTGGTCGAGATCCCGGCGAACTGGTACCTCGACGACCTGCCGCCGATGATGTTCATCAAGGGCTCGCCCAACAGCCACGGCTTCGTCAGCCCGCGCCACCTCGGTGAGATGTGGCAGGACCAGTTCGACTGGGTCTACCGCGAGATGGACTACGCCGCCTTCACGATGACCATCCACCCGGACGTCTCGGGGCGCCCGCAGAACCTGCTGATGCTCGAGCGGCTGATCGAGCACATCAATGGCCACGACGGCGTGACCTGGTCGACCTTCGACGAGATCGCCGACGACTTCCTCGCGCGCTCCCCGCGCACCTGACCCACCACCACCCGGAGAGTCCCATGCCCAAGACGTCCCGCTCCGCCCCCTCAGAGGCCAATCACCTCCTGGAGGAGGCGATCCTCCCCATCCGCCTGCGCGAGCGCTCCATCTCCGCGCTGGGCTTCGTCTACATCTGGATCGGCATGGCGGTCATCATCGCCACCTTCCAGCTCGGCGCCAACGGCGTCGCCGGGCTCTCCCTGTGGCAGGTCCTGCTCACCATCCTCCTGGCCAACGCGGTCCTGGCGATCGTGATGACACTGACGGCCGACATCGGCACCGAGCACGGCCTGTCGTTCGCGGTCTATCTGCGCGCCCCCTTCGGCACCAGGGGCACCAACCTGCCCGCCGTCTCCCGCGGCATCGTGGCCGCGCTCTGGTTCGGCGTGCAGACCTACCTGGGCGCCCTGGCCATCAACGGCATCGTCGGCTACTTCACCGACCTCGACGCGTGGTTCCTGTGGTACGTCGTGTTCGCCGTGGTGCAGATTGTCAACACCGCCATGGGTATCCGTGCGGTGGAGCGCCTGGCGTCCATCGCGGCACCCGCGATCATCGCGGTCTCGATCTGGATGTACTTCACCCTCGACGACCTCGCCACCAGCAACGGCACCAACATCTGGACCTTCGCCGGGGACGGCAACATCGCGCCGTTCACGCTGTTCGTGGCCAACATGGCCTTCTGGTCCGCGCTGGCCGTGGACATCCCCAACATCACCCGCTACCTCAAGACCCAGTCCGGGGCGCGGAGTTTCGCGCGGCGCAACCGGAACGTCTTCGCCGCGCAGTTCCTCGCGCTGCCGCTGACCCAGACCTTCGTGGCCCTGATCGGAGCCGCGTCGTTCATCGCCGCCGGCGACTGGAACCCGGTGACCGTCATCCAGGGCCAGAGCACCGGCTTCTCGCTGATCGTGCTGCTGGGCCTGGTCATTCTGGCCCAGTGGTCGACGAACAACGCGGCCAACCTGATCCCGGCCGCGCTGACCTTCGTCAACGCCGGTGCCCCGCGGCTGCCTTACAAGTGGGCCGTGGCCCTCTCCGGCGTGGTCGGCACCCTCGCCTTCCCGTGGCTGATCCTGGAGAACCTGTTCACGTTCCTCGGCTACTACGGCGCGGTGCTCTCGGCCGTCGGCGGCATCATGATCTGCGACTATTACCTGATCCGACGTCGCCGCCTAAACGTCCCGGCGCTCTACCAGGCGCACGGCCAGTTCCGATTCGCCGGCGGCTTCAACCCGGCCGGGCTGATCGCCTGGGTGCTCGCCGGTGGGATCGCGCTGTGGCAGCTTGAGTACGCCTACATCGTCGGCCTGCCGCTCGGCATCGCGATCTACTACGTCCTGATGAAGGTGTGGGTCATCCCGAACTACCCACAGGCCGAGCTCGACACCTCCGAGCCGGAGGCGTACCTCGCCACGAGCGTCGGCCGGGAGTGGGCCTGGTCCGGCTCCGGAGACGTGCACCAGGTGGAGGCCGGCAGCCCCGTCGAGAAGAGGCGCGAGGGCGGCTGACCCGTGTGCGGAGGCTGCGGACGGCGGGACCCTGGCGACTGGCTCGGCCAGGCGTTGGGGTCCCTCCATGCGCGGGCGGTGGCGGCCCGCGCCGTCACCGACCTCCTGGGCCGGCGCCGCGGGCAGGTCGAGGCGCACGCGTCCGGATTCGTGGTGCGCCGCCCGACTGGTCGGGCCACCATGGCTTCCACGCTGGACGCCGTGTGGACGGAGGCGTTGCGCCTGGGCAGGGTGACGCTGCCCGAGGCTCCTCTCGCCGACGGTGACCTTCCCCCGCGGGGGACGCCCCAGCCCGGGCACAGCGAGCCCGGTGGGCCCCGCGCCGGCGACTTGGCGCTGGCGGTGACCGACGACCCCTCGGGGCTCGCCCGCCTGTGGGACGCCGACCGGGTCATCGGCCTCGGCTCACAAGAGTCGCTGGTCGCCGCGATCTCACAGGCGCAGACGCGCCGCACCCTTGTGTGGGCTGCAGCCGCGCGTGCCGACGAGGCGTTGCGGGCCGTTTGCGTCCCCATGCTGCGACTGCGTGCCACCGTGACCGCAGTGGTGCGCGACGGCGAGGGTCCCGCCTGGGCGACCGATCTCTCCGGCCTGGACGAGGCGGCGCGGCGCACCGCCCTAGCCGGAGCCCGCGGCGATCTCGCGCCGGTCCCGGGCCTGTCGGTCGCGGGCGCCTCGGCCTGGATCTCCGGGATCGTCGCCACCGGCGCCACTCGGGGGCGCCGCGTCAGCGTGTGCGCTGGCGACGGCACTGTGCTCGACGCGGCCCACGGACACGGGCTCGCGGTGCGTCCGCCGCGGACGGACGCCTGCCGCGCCTGAGGTCGTCTAGTGGCGCGGATCTAAAGGGTCGGGCGGTTGGCTTTGGGCGGTTGGCTTGTCGTGAGGACTTGTTCGGCGGTCTTGGTGCAGACGCGACAAGGCGACGAGGGCCACCGACTCCGAACCGCCGGGTCGATAGAGATCCAGTTGTCCAAGCTTCGCCAACAACACGGACA
Source organism: uncultured Actinomycetota bacterium (assembly GCA_963801135.1). Classification (GTDB taxonomy): domain Bacteria; phylum Actinomycetota; class Actinomycetes; order Propionibacteriales; family Nocardioidaceae; genus Marmoricola_A. Next base: position 6,751 of record CAWDDN010000010.1, read on the forward strand.
TCAACGGCTCGCGATGTTCTCGCTTGGTGCGCCGGTCTCTGCTAGCAAGAGCAAGTGGCTTACCCGCCGCGGCCGTCGCTCAAGCCGCTAGCCGCGTTCAAGGGCACTGCCACGTCCAGACCGACGCCGGAACAGCGTCAGCGGCTGCTGGAGTTCGTGGCGCGCGAGTATCGCGCCGGCCGCTCGCTGCGCGAGCTCGCGGAACTGACCGACCGGACCCAAGCGGCTGTGCGCAGGGCCCTCGACCAGGCAGACGTCCCGCGACGCGGGCCTGGGGCACGCAAGCTCACTCGGTGAACTCGCCGCAGATCGTAAACTTCATGTCATGACGGAAGCCGAGGTCCAGTTGGCGTTCGTGGAACACCTGCGCGAGCGGGGCTGGGACGTGACCACCGAGAACGTCGACTACACCGACGTGATCGCCAACAGAGGCGCCGAATGCATCGTGGCCGAGGTCAAGGGCCACACCTCCAGCCCGGGGCTCGACGTGGACACCATGTTCGGGCAGCTGCTCCGCAGGATGACCCCCGACGGGGAGAGCGACACCCGGTACGCGGTCGTGGTGCCGGCCTCGCTGCGCAAGGCAGTCGAGCGCGTGCCCCCGCGCATCCGGGGTCTGCTGGCCATCGACGTCTGGACGGTGGACAACGACGGCACCGTGACCACCAGTGCGACGCGGTTCCCGGGCAAGGGCCAGAACTGAGTCGGTGGAAGACTCCGCGGCCAGGTCGCTTTTCACGACCCGGGACAGCTTCTCATCGGAGCTGCTGGTCAGGCACGCGACGAGGGCCGTGTGAACGCGTACACGTGGACGGGCGACCCCCAAACTCGGGTCCTGCCACGTGGTGGCGTGCTTTGCCGCGCCTCGACCGGGGCTTCCCGGAGAACTTTCTGAACTTTCGGACGGGCGGTGCCTTGACCTGCGACGACGCACTCCTGAAGCGTGCGCCCGTCCTAGGACGGGCGCACCCAGGACGGGCGTTTTTTGGTGCGCACGCTGAGGACAGTGGCGGGCATGAACCACCTGCAACCACAGCGAGCCGAGACAGATCGGTGGAGTCCGCGGCTCCTGCATGACCTCAACGCCGGACCGGACCTGCTCGCCGCGGCCGGCCAGCTCATTGGTCGAGAAGTCCCAGTCTTCCCGTGCGCCCCCGGCGGCAAGCGACCCCTGACCGCACACGGGTTCCAGGACGCCAGCACCGACCCCGGAGCCATCGCCTCGTGGTGGGGGCGCTGGCCTGACGCCAACATCGGCGTCCCCACCGGCGCAGCCTCCGGGGTTGACGTCGTCGATGTGGATGTCCACTCGACCGGCGCCGGGTTCTCCGCCTTCGAGCAGGCCCGCCGCGCCGGATTCGTCGAGGGCTGGGCCTGGCTCGTCCGGACACCCTCGGGCGGGGCTCACGCCTACTTCCCGCGCAGGGCCGCTCTCGAGCAGCGCTCCTGGCAGGTCCCCGGCAAGCACATCGACTTCCGCGGGGACGGCGGCTACATCATCGTCCCGCCCTCACGCGTCACCGGGGACGACGGTGTCAGCCGGCCGTACCGGCAGATCGCCATCGCCGAGCACCACCTACCTCGGCCGGTGGACGCGGCGGGATTGCGAGGGTTTCTCGACCCTGCCTCGTCCCCTGCGGGCGCCGGCGGACCTGCCAGCGATCGGGTCCCGCCCGGACAAGCTCGCCGCGTGGGTGACCGCCCGACCCGAGGGCGGACGCAACGGCGGGCTGTTCTGGGCCGCGTGCCGGATGGCCGAAGGAGGGCACGACTTCAACGCCGCCTCCTCGCTCCTGGGCGATGCGGCCTGCGCGGCCGGCCTCCCGGAGCGCGAGGCACGGGCGACCATCCGGTCGGCGTACCGGATCGCGACGCGACTCGGGCCGGTGGACCCGCCGGGACCTACGAACGCGGTTGAGGCGGTGGGACTGTGAACACGCCCAAGGCCTACGAGCGCCACCTCGACCGCACACTCCCCCAGGCACCGCCGCCGCCCGAGCCCGACCAGGACGTGGAGGCCCTCGCGGTTCATCGTGACCCTTCGCTGCCCGAGGCGACCCCCCAGGCCGAACCCGACCGGGCCCGCCCGAGCGTCGCGTGGGTCCGCCCGAGTGAACTGCCGACCCTGGTCGGTGCTCCGTGGATTCGTCGGGGCATCGACCTCCAGTCCGAGCTGACCCGCCGGGCGCGCAGGACCCCTCGCACGGGCGTCGCGAGGGCGGGACGTCGGATCTCGCGGACGGCAATCGCGCGTCCCGAGGCGGCATCGCCCACGGCCACCTCCACCGAGGAGCTGGGGCTATGAGCACTGTCAGCACCGGGCCCTCTTTCACGACGGCCGAAGGTCTGCGGCTGCTGCTCGTCCGCCTGCACTACTCCGGGTCGCGGGCCTGGGAGGACGACCCCGAGGCCTCCGAGCTGATGGAGTTCGCCATGCGCAAGTACGGCGCGCTGGCCCACAAGCACGGACTCGAAGCCTCCGACGCCGCCGTGGCCGCCTTCGATGTCATGCGGACCCGAGCGGCCCGCGTGGCCCGCGACCCGTGGGCGGTCGTCACCCATGCCGTCCAGCTCAGTCTCATCTACGAGGCTCGCGCCCAGGGGCTGCTCTGCTCGTCGCACCAGGCACGCCGTTCAGGACTGGCTACGTGCCACGACGCCGAGCGCTTCAGCGACCGCGAGACGGACGTGGCCGACTACCACCCGTCGTTCCAGGTCGAGGACGACCTCGACCAGATCGACGCTCCCCAGCCCGTCGAAGGGGAGGAACCGACCAACGCCTACATGGCACTCGACGCTGCGGTTGCCTTGTTCGTCGAACTGGGCTGGCCTGAGACTGCCGCCCGGATCGGGCTGGAGTACATCTGCTCGCGTGTCATGACGAGCGGGGACCGGTTCGCCGCCTACGAGTCGCTTCGGCGAGACCAGCACGCCCGAGCCCTGCTGGAGCTCGACCAAGAGTCCTGGCTGGACGTGCTCCGCGCCGTGCTGGGCAACCCCGGCCCCGACTACACCGGTACGGCGGCCGGCCGCGGAGTCCTCCTGCGCCTCCTCATGGGCCATCAGGTCGACGAGCTGTTCGCCGACACCACCGTGGCCGACGCGATCGAGCGGTCCGGCATGCAGGCCGCGTGGAGCAACCATGTCTGATCGGGGCCACATCGAGCTGGAACGCCAGGTCGACTCGATCCGCGTTGGCGTGCGCCACCGAACCGAGCTGGGCGATCTTCAGCCCCTGATCGACTCCATTCAGCGGCTCGGCCTGCTCCAACCGGTGACGATCACCCCCGACGGCGTCCTCATCTGCGGCAGGCGCCGACTCGAGGCCGTGAAGCGGTTGGGATGGAAGACCGTGCGGGTCTGGGTGCGTACCGGGCTCTCCGACAAGATCAGCCAGCTGCTCGCCGAGCACGACGAGAACGCCACCCACAAGCCCCTCACCCCGCTGGAGGCGGCCGCCCTGTTCCGGGAGATGAAGGTGCTGCTCGCCGAGGACGCGAGCCGGCGTCGACAGGCGACACAGTTCGGGGCCGAGATCGACAAACGCCCAGGTCAGCACGGTGGTGCTGAATCAGCACCACCGCAGATTCCTCCCGGCAAGACCCGCGTTCAGGCCGCACGCCTGGTCACCCAACGGGACTCACACCAACAGCTCGAGCGCATCTCGGAGATCGAACGGGTCGCGGCAGACGCCAGCCGGCCGGCGCACCTCCGCCAGATCGCCGAAGACGAGCTGGAAGCGATCCGCAACGGAGGCGGCGTCGACCCGAGCTTCCAGCGGCTGACTGCCGCGATCAAGCTCGCGCTGCTCCACACCCCACCGGAGAGCGACGACGACGACCGTCGATGAGACGGCAGAGGCCCTCGAGCGATCGCGCGCCGATCATGCGCGTCGAGTCAAGGAGAACCGAGCCAAGCGGGCCGCGGCCGCCGCGAACGCCAAGCGGTCGGTGCGTTCCTTCGCCTTGATGTGGGCCGAGCTGGACGGCTGGTCGAAGCACTACGACACCGGCGAGATCGCCCGGGAGCTCAAGGCCGACGACTGGGCGCTCTTCCTCCGCGTCCTCGACGAGACCAAGGCGTTCGCCGAGTCCGTCGCCCTCGCCCGGGAGCAGACCGACACCTGAGTCGTGTCCACCCCGACCCAGAAGGTGAGGCCGATGCTCTCTTCGCTCGATTCCACCGACGGCACGCGTTGGCGCCGCTGGATCGTCGCCGCGGGAGTGGCGCTCCTGATCCTCGGGGCCGTGGCGACGTACTCGCTGCTGGCGCGCGGGCACGACGCCGACCGGCCTCGTTCCGGTGGTCGGGTCGGACTCCGCGCCCAGCAACGTCGAACCGACCGAGCCGGACCAATCGAGCACCGCGACTGCCGTCGTGGCCGGGTCCGACCCGGAGACCTTTGCGCGCCGGGTGGCCGAGGCACTCTTCGCCTGGGACACCGCCACCCCCACCACGCCGGCCGACCTCACCGAGCGGCTCGTGGCCGTCGCCGACCCCACCGGCGAGTCCTCGGCCGGCCTGGTGGCTGACATCGCGAACTACCTCCCCACCCTCTCCGCGTGGGCCGAGCTGCGTCGCTACCAGACCCGCCAGTGGATCGAGATCACCTCAACCGAGGTCCCCAGCCTCTGGGCCACGGCCGTCGAGCAGGCGGGTCCCGATGGACTGCTGCCCGGCACGACGGCGTACACGATCAACGGTGTTCGTCACCGATCGGGCATCTGGGAGGGCGAACCGGTCCGCACCGCGCACGACGTGGCCTTCACGGTCTTCGTCGTCTGCGGACCCTCCTACCCCGAGTGCCACCTGCTCCGGTTGTCGCGACTCGACGCGCCACTGGGCTGAGACCCGGCGATGCGCAAGGCGATCGTCCTCGGGCTTGTGTTCCTCGCGTTCGGGCCAGCCAGCTTCCTGCTCGCCCTGGGAGTGCTGATGAACCCGGCCGCCCAGGCGTCCTGCCTCCCCGACGATGTGATCCCGGGCTCGAGGTCGGAGCGGTCCCCGATGAGCTCGTGGCGACCACGAGCGACGGCGTCCGCGTTCGCCTCAACCGCCGCCAGCTGACTCATGCGGCCACGATCATTCGCATCGGCGGCCGCACCGACGGCGTCGGCCGCGATGGAGTCATCGTCGCGTTGATGGCCGCCCTGACCGAGTCCGGTCTGCGGATGCTGTCCAACGCCAGTGCGTTGCCGGGTTCGGCGGCGCTCCCCCACGACGGCGACGGCGGAGACCACGACAGCCTCGGCCTGTTTCAGATGAGACCGAGCACCGGCTGGGGCAGCGTCGCGGAACTGATGGATCCCGGCTACCAGGCCCGGGCGTTCTTCGGTGGCGCCTCGGGACCCAACCACGGTTCGCCGCGCGGACTGCTGGACATCCCAGGCTGGCAATCACTCCCGAAGGGCGCCGCCGCCCAAGCGGTGGAGGTCTCGGCCCATCCCGATCGATACGCACAGTTGGGAACCGGCAGCGGCAGCGATCATCGACGCCCTCACGCGATCGGCCTCCCGAGGTTCGCAGGTGCCGGAGACCGGCCGAGTCGCCTTCCCGCTCCCGACCGGAACCTGGGTCAAGACGAGCGGGTTCGGCATGCGCGTCCACCCGATCACCGGAGTCCGCAAGCTGCACACCGGGCTCGACCTCGCCGCCCCCAGCGGGACACGCATCCTGGCCGCGGCGGATGGACGCGTCACGTTCGCTGGACCTGCCGCCGGCTACGGGAACCTGATCCTGATCGAGCACACCGTCAATGGCCGGCGGGTGACCTCCGGGTACGGCGCACATGTACGCCGACGGCATCCGCGTCCACGTCGGCGACAGGGTCACCGCCGGTCAGCACATCGCCGACGTGGGCGTGGCGGGCTACTCGACCGGACCGCACCTGCACTTCGAGATCCGTCCCGGCGGGGCGAACGCTGCCCCGGCCGATCCCGAGCCGTGGCTCGCGTCGCACGAGGCGGCCGACATCGACGGTGGCGAAGCTGCCTCCGACCCCGGCTGCGGCGACGAGGATCGGACCGGTCGTCACTGGACCCGGGTCGGCGTACCCCGGGGAGAACCCCGATCGCCTGGTCGACGACCCCACCACCGACGGGCAGATCACCGAGCGGACCGCCCACGTGCTCGCCCAAGTCCGGGCGCACTTCCCGGCAACCGGGTGGTCGTGCTGGTCACCTCGGAGTCGGCACGTCGGAGCACCCGCTCGGCCGTGCCTGCGACGGCACCTTCGGCAACTCCATCGGCACCGCCGCCGACCGGGAGCGCGCTCGACCTGGGGTGGAAGGCCACGAACTGGCTCAAGGCCAACGCGCAGACCCTCGGCGTGGAGTACCTGATCTGGCAGGGACGGATCTGGTCAGTCGCCCGCAGCTCCGAAGGCTGGCGCCCGTACGACGGCGGAGGGATGCATGATCCCGGCGGCGTGACCGGCGGTCACTACGACCACCTGCACTTCACGGTCGCCGGCATGACACCTGACTGGCATGAACGCCGTCCGCATGCTTCTCCCCCTCGTCGGCCCGGACTTCGGTGCCGTCGGCGGCTCGAGCCAGCTCCGCCAGATCGTCGGAGCGCTGCTCACCTACGGACTCCTCGTGGCCGTCCTGATGGTCGTGGTTTGCGCCGCCACCTGGTGCGGTCGCTTCCTCAGGTGGAAGCTGGAACGCTGCCGGCAAGGCCAAGGCGGGGCTGTTCGTGGCCCTCGGAGGAGCGGTGCTGACCGGCGGCGCGCTCGCGTGGGCGAACTGGCTGCTCGGCGTTGGTGCGTCGCTGTAGTCATGGACAGCTGCTTTGAGGCACGTGGCGGGTCGTGCTCGGCGGCTGGCGGGAAGTCGACGAGCACCTGAGCGACAGGAGCCCATCCGTTCACTCTGGAGGAATCGTGATCCAGCTCGACGCCCCGGACGCGTTCATCGTCTACCTGCTGCCGCAGGACATCAACATCGACCCGAACTCCAACGGCCTGCCCGGCATCGGACAGCTCCGCAGCATCGTCGGCGCATCCATGACGGTGGGGCTCATCCTGGCCGTGCTCGCGCTGATCATCTCCGCGATCGTGTGGGCGCTCGGTGCCAACTCCTCCAACCCACACCTGGCGGGCCGGGGCAAGCTCGGTGTCCTCGTCGGGCTCGGGGCGGCGATCATCACCGGCGCCTCGGTGGCGCTGGTCAACTTCTTCTGGAACGTCGGCCAGGCCGTCTGATCCGAGCATCCACCCCGAGAGGAGCTCCGATGGCCGACGTGTGCGATGTCCCGGTGATCTCCGACGTCTGCGACGTCGCGGGCGATGCCGCCGGCAGCTTGGTCGCGGCTCCGTTCGACTGGCTCGCGGAAGCGATGGGGAACGCAGCGGCATGGATGTTCGAGTCCGTGTGGACCATCTTCGACTCGACCACCATGGTCGACGTCACCAGCAGCGAGTACACGAAGGTCTACAACATCCTCTTCGGTATCGCCGTCTTCGTCATGCTCGGCTTCTTCATGCTCCAAGTGATGGGCGGCATGATCCGACGAGAGCCGGCCGCTTTGTCCCGGGCGGCCCTCGGGCTGGCGAAGTCGATCCTCGGCTCGTTCGTCGCGCTGGCCCTCCTGGCCAGCGCGCTAGAGATCACCGACCAGCTGTGCATCGGGATCGTCCACGCCGCCGGAACGAACATGGAACAGATGGGTGACCGGATCGCCCTGCTCGCGGCCGGGATCGGCGGCCTCAACATCGCCGCACCGGGCGCGGGAGCGATCGTCACCATCTTCATCGCAGCCTTGGCGATCGGCGCCGCCGTCATGGTCTGGGTCAGCCTGCTCATCCGCAAGGCACTGCTGCTGATCGCGATCGTGTTCGCCCCCCTGGCGCTCGCCGGGTCGAGCTGGGACCAGACCCGCGGCTGGGTGAGCAAGTGGGCACAGTTCGTGATCGCCCTGATCCTCTCCAAGGTCGTCCTGGTCGTGATGTTCCTGCTCGCCACGGCACAGGTCTCCGCTCCGATCGACACCGACCTGACATCGGTCAGCGACCCGATCGCCGGTGTCGTGCTGATGCTCCTGGCCGGGTTCGCGCCGTACATGACCTACAAGGCCATCAGCTTCATGGGCTTCGACACCTACCACGCGATGTCGGCCGAGCAGGAAGCCAAGTCAGCGCTGAACCGTCCGATGCCGGTCCCGATGAGCGGGCGGCCTGGCTCCGAACCCAGCAAGGTGCTCGATGGCGGCGGACCCAGTGCGGGCGGGTCGCCGGGTTCCGGGGGTGGTGCGCCGACACCAGCCGCGGCCCCCAAGGGTTCAGCTGGGGGCGGCGGGGCGTCGGGCACTTCGTCGTCGGGGGGGTCGTCCGGCGGGGGCGGCGCCGCCGGGGCGGGCGGAGCCGTGGCCGGGGGCGTGGTCGTCGCCAAGGAGGCGGCCACTGCCGGGGTCCGCACCGGACGCTCCGTGGGTGCGGCCGCATCACAGCACACTGACGCCGCCGACCAGGCTCCGCGCCCCGCAGGGAGCCCGGCACCGCCGCACGTGGCCGACTCCGTGCCGACATCGACGAAGCGCGGGAAGGGGTGACCCCAGGATGAGCAGCCACGCAGCCAGCGC
>CAWDDN010000011.1:0-16850 GCA_963801135.1 uncultured Actinomycetota bacterium
TGGGTGGGGGTGAAGGCGGTGAGCGCCTGGGGGCCGTGGCCGGCGATCAAGCTGGCCGGGTCGGTGCCCTGGGGGAGGTCGGTGATCAGCGCCGGCCGGCCGAGCTCGCGGCATACCCGGTCGACCCAGCGGATCGTTCCCTGGCGCCCGGCGTGGTCTGCGTCGAGGGCCAGCACGATCGGGCCGGAGGCCAGTGCGGCCACGGTCTGGGCCTGGGCCTTGGAGACCGCGGTCCCGAGCGTCGAGACGGGGACGAGCTCGCCGACCCGACCGGCGACGGCCGCGGCCGCGGTGATGGCGAGGGCGTCGAGGGGGCCCTCGACGACCACGACGGTGGCGTCGCGACGGGTGGCGGAGACGGGCTGGCAGAGGGCCGTGGACTTATCGAAGACCGGGGTACGGGTGGGGTTGCGGTACTTCGGTGCGGCGACGGTGCCGCTCGTGTCCCGGCCGACGAACCCGATGATGCGGCCGCCGGGTTCGGTGACCGGGACGATGAGGCGGCCTCGCAGGGTGTCGATGAGGGTGCCTCGCCGGGTGGGGTGGGCGAGGTCGAGAGCGAGCATCTCGGCGTCGGTGACGCCGTGGAGGCGCAAGTGGTCGACGACGCTGGCCCAGCCGGCGCCCGCGTACCCGACCAGCGGGCGCCCGAGCTGGGCTTCGGTAGCTCGCCGACCCGACCGGCGACGGCCGCGGCGGCGGTGATGGCGAGGGCGTCGAGGGGGCCCTCGACGACCACGACCGTGGCGTCGCGACGGGTGGCGGCGACGGGCTGTAGAGGGCGGTGGACTTGTCGAAGACCGGGGTACGGGTGGGGTTGCGGTACTTCGGTGCGGCGACGGTGCCGCTCGTGTCCCGGCCGACGAACCCAATGATGCGGCCGCCGGATTCGGTGACCGGGACGATAAGGCGGGCTCGGACGGTGTCGATGAGAGTGCCTCGCCGGGTGGGGTGGGCGAGGTCGAGAGCGAGCATCTCGGCGTCGGTGACGCCGTGGAGGCGCAAGTGGTCGACGACGCTGGCCCAGCCGCTGCCCGCGTACCCGACCAGCGGGCGCCCGAGCTGGGCTTCGGCGACGGTGAGGTCGATGCCTCGGCGCCGCGCCAGGTAGCTGACCGCGCTCTGGTGGGCCACCGGGCGGGTGTAGTGCTCCCAGGCGAGGGCGTTGATCTCGAACGCTCGCTCCGCCGCGACATCCGAGGTCGGCGGTGCCGGCGTGACGGGCCGGGGCCGGGCCAACCGCACCCGGGTTGCCGCCGTGTCGTCGAGGAGCGCGACCGCGTCACGGAACCCGACGCGGTGAAGCCGGCCGATGAAGTCGATGACGTCGCCGGCGGCGCCGCAACCGAAGCAGTGGAACCGGTCCGCCACCCCGCCCACGGACAGGGACGCGGTGGAGTCGTCGTGGAAGGGGCAGCACCCCAGGTAGCCGCGACCGGAGGGCCGCAGCTCGACGCCGGCGTCGGCGATGACATCCTCGATCCGGTGCCGGGCCCGGACCGCAGCCACATCCACCAGCTCGCTGCGGGTCATGGCTGCACTCCCAACACGGGGCGCGGGGCTGCGTCGATCTGCCGGGCCTGTTCGTGGCGGTGGACGAGCATGGCGAACTGCTCGGCCGGCATCCGCGGATCCGCGGTGAGCGCCTCGCGCGAACGCGGCCTCGACGACGTCGGCGCCGATGAACGGGTGGAGGACGGCGTACTCGTCCCAGGTGGCGTTGTAGGCGTAGAGCAGCCCCGTCGGTCGCTCCGGCGGGGTGGCGCAGGGAGATCCGGGTGTCCTGGCTCTCGCCCCAGCGCATGCCGTAGTCGTGGTCGATCCCCGGCACGTCGCCGTACCGGGCCTGGAAGGCCTTCGGGCCGATCCACTCCAATCCTGCGCTGTCCCGGGTCGGGGCCTGGTGGTCGGGGAGAGCCGCGCGGGCGGCTCGGGTCAGGGCGTCCAGGTCGGTGACGCCGTCGGACAGGCTGGCGGTGATCCGGTCGGCGACGGTGAAGTGCCGCGGGTCCGCGGCGGGGGCCAGGCACATGCCGGCGGCGTGGGCGTAGGCGTTGCGCTGCCCGAGGCGGTACCAGTAGTCGGCCGGGTCGTTCCAGGTCGACGTTGACGTGGGCGCTGCGGGCGAGCCCGACCAGCTGCCCGAACAGGTCCTCGCGGGGTGGGGTGGTCTGTGGCATTGCTGCCTTCCCGGCGCGGGCCCGTCCCGCGCTCGAGGCGTCAAGGCCGGCGACGGGGGCACTACCGGCGCGGCAGCCCGCCGCCGGTTGGGTGATCGCCGATGGGGGCGGCGGTGGCGGCTCGCGGTGGCAGCCGGTGCTCGTGCGCGGTGCAGTGGGTCAGCGCGGCCAGGTCGACCAGCCGGGCCTCGATCTCGCGGAAGGCCCGGAACCACTCCACCGCGGCGGTGGGAGAAGCGTCCTCGACGTAGCAGGCCCGCTCGTGGTCGCGCAGCGCCTGCAGGGCCTCGACCATCCCGTTGTGCTGCTCCCAGCACGGTGGGATCACCCGTGCGTCGATGGCGAACCGGTCGACGAGGGCGGTCGACCCAGGTCCGGAGCTGGCCCATGGTGTGGTCGAGCTCTGCGGCGGTCAGCGACGGTAGGTGCGCCGGGCCGGCCTGCTGCCCGAACCAGCGGTCGCCGGCGTGATCCTCAGGCCTGGATGACTGTTCGTCGGGCTCGACCGACGTCTCGGCTAGCCCGCCGCCCGGCGGCGGTGCGGCTTGTTCATCCATCAGCGGTGGGGAGCGGAGCGCGGTGCCCGTGCTCGCTCGCGTGCGATTCGTGCGCGGCGGCGGGAGCCCCGCCCGGTCCGCGCTGGATATCCGCCTCGACGGCGGCGCTGGTCGGCCGCGAGCCGCTTGCCGTCGTTGCGGTCGGTCCACCGCCGCAGCCGCAGCGCGATCGGCGGCGCGGCCCGCATCAGCAGGATCGCCGTCCCGAACGGCAACGTCCGCAGTCGGGCCGGCTCCAGGACCGGGACGAGGGAGGTGTGGGTGGAGGTGGTCCTGCGGCCGTCGGCGCCGCGACTGATCGACGTGGTCTTCTCCTGTCGTTGGCCGAGGAGGCGGGACAGGTCCTCGAGGTCGCGGGCGTTGGAGCCGCCGCCGAGGATGACCTTGACGATCGCGGCGTCCCAGATCGCCGAGGCCGCGTGCTCGCCCCACACGGCCCGCGCCTGGGCCAGGGACTGCAGGACGACGACGGTGCAGATGCCGGTCCCGCCACCGTCGGACATCAACGCCGGCAGCGACGGCAGCGGATAGTTGGCCGCCTCATCGAGGACCAGCGACAGCGGCGGGTCCAGCCGGGCGCCTGCCGATCGGGCCGCGATCCGGCGGGCGGCCTCCACGACGTCCTCGACGAACGCCCCCACCAGGCCGGCCGTGGCGGCCGCGCCGGTGGAGGTGCCGAGGAGGTAGATGGTGCCGTTCTGTCGGAGGAAGTGCTCGGGCTCGAGCTGCTCGCCCGGACGGGGTGAGACGGCGTCGAGGACCCGCGGGTCCGCCAGCGCGGAGAACGCGATCGTCACCATCGCCCACACCGAGTCCCGCTGCCGCGGGTCGGCGCTGATGACCGCATCCAACGCCTGATGCCACGACGGCGCTGCGTGGCGATGGGTGCCCAAGATGGTGACCGCCTCCCGCGCGTGAACCGCCGACAAGGACCAGCGGTACAGGTCCGCAGACGAGCAGCCGCCAAGCGCGGCGGCGTGAAGAAGGCACCGCACCGCCTGCTCCGCCGAGGCCTGCCAGAAGCTCGCATCCATCGTCCCCCGGGCCGTCCCCGAGGCGAGCGCCCTCGCCCGCACCATCGCCACATGCGGGTCCTCACAGCCCCGGATCGGCGACCAGCGAACGGCCGACGGTACGCCGCTCGCCAAACCCTGCGGGTCGAACACCGCGACCGGGCCGACGTCCGCGCGGTGCCGTGCCGTGATCGCGAGCACGTCGGGGCGGGTGCTCGTCACCAGCGCTGGCCCCGGAGCGTCCAGGGCCATCGGAACCACCAGATGAAGGCCCTTACCCGAACGAGGCGGACCCAGGACCACGGTGGAGTCCTCCACCGAGCTGTAACAGCGGACCCCGCGCGAGGTCCCCAGGTAGAAGCCGAGATCCCCTGGGCCGTCCCCGGGTTGGGTGGGCCGCGGCCGAACCGAGGTTCGAGCCAAGCGCCCGCGCCCTGCCGCGCGACGCACGGCACCACGGCCGGCCAGCTTCGTGAACCTGGGACCGAGCCTCTGGGCCCTTGATCTCGACCCACCTCAGCACCGCCACGGCGGCACCGACCATCACCAGAGCAAGGAGCTGAACCAAAGTCGGCAGAGTCATGGCGTTCCCTTCGTCGCCACCTCTGAACGCCTACATGCGGGTCACCATCGGGGCATCGAATCGTTGGACCGTGGCCGCTGGGTAAGCCCAGCAGCACCCAACCTCATCGCCGCCCAGCCGGGGGGCCCACTCGGAAGCCCCTAAGCGGCGGTGTGACGCTGGTGCGATCCGCTCGCTCGTGCTTGATGCGGGAGAGGTTGGCCGCTGCCCTAACGCAAACGGTGCGGCGCAGGATCGGCCTACAGCGAGGGTCCCGCCGAACCCGGCACATGGACGACCGGGGCCGTGACCGCCGCTCGCGCCAGTCGACCGGGCAGGTCCATCCGGAGCCAGCGAGACAGCCGCGTCGGCAGCGTGCAGACGAGGACGGCGTCGAACTCGGACTCGCCGAGGAGCTCCTGTACCCGATCCACTGGGTCGTGGTCGACGATCTCTCCACGCGCCGTCACCCCGAGCCGCTTCAACCTGTCGAGCTCGTGCTCGAGGCGGCCTCCGGCCAGCGCATGGGCGATCTGCTCAGCGCTGGGGATGTAGCGGTCGATGGGTGGATAGTCCCACTGGGACTCCCCCTCACTGACCGAGATCGGCGCTACCACGATCATCTCGGCATCACCCTCGGTGTAGGGCGCAAGGGCCTCCTCGAGCTCGGGGCACCCCAGGGTCTGGTTGGCCACGACCAGGATCCTCGTCATTGCTCAATCATGCTCCCCAGGCGGCGCGAGGAGTAGGCGGCCGTCCGGTCCCAGGAACGCTGCCGAGCTCCGGGCGTCGGCGGCGGGATCCCCATCAGCCTCGGGCCGATTGATCGACAGGCGGCGATGTGGGGCACCTCGCCTGTGGGCCACGCGAGGATCGAGGTCCCTGAGATGCCGACGTGCGTTGCAGTGAAGGCCCGCCGGCCGCGGTTGTGTAGAGCTAGGCTCACGCCCCGTGAAGGGGTCCGGAGCGCCCAAGTGGATCAGGCGTGCGGTCTCTGCCAGTGTGCCCGTTGGCCTGGTGGCAATCCTGTGGTTCGGCTCCGACTTGTCCACAAGTCAGGCGGCCGCAGCGTTCGGTCTCTACGGGCTCTGCGTCGGAGCGTTTGCGCAGATTCATAGGCCGACGACGCCGCGCAGCCGCCGGATGTTCGCCGGCCTTTTCGTGGCTACCTGCGTCGGCGTCTTGCTCGTCGGGGACCACGCCGACACTGAGACTTTGATGCTCGCGATCGCGTCAGTCGGCGGCTGGACCGTCGGGTTGGGCCTCGCCGCGGGGTTCGACCCGAAAGACAGTGCACCCGTTGAGCGGTCCTTCAGCGGCCAGGTAACTCGTCGCGGCTGATTTCTCGACGTGCGGCTGAGTCCAGGCAGCCAATTCGCGGCGCAGTGACGCAGGTCGACATGCGTGAAGAGAGGCGCGGTTCCGCCGCCGAGGGGGTGGGCTGACACGATGCCGCCATGGCATCTTCCGAGACGGATCCGGAAGGCCTCACCCTGCACGCGGTCAGGCTGCTGGGCTTCGCGGATGCTGGCAGGGTCGCTCGCCGGTTCGGGCAAGGCCTCGAGGAGTCCACCGAACGTCTGCTCGACATGGAGGCTCTGGGGTGGGTCAGTCGCTCGGAGTTCGGCGGCGCCGGTGGATGGTCACTGACCGAGCGCGGCCGCGCCGAGGGCGAACGTCGGCTGGCCCTCGCGGTAGACGCCGCCGGTGCACGAGCCAGCGTGTCAGCGGTGCACGAACGGTTCCTCCCGCTGAATGCGCGCTTCCAGGATGCCGTCACCCGGTGGCAGATCCGGCCGCTGCCGGGGGCGCCGATGGCCGCCAACGATCACACCGACCACCGTTGGGACGACCGCGTCCTGGAGGTGCTGGGAGCGGTCGGAAGACGGCTGATGCCGCTGGAGTCGGAGCTCACGGCCGTCTTGGCACGGTTCGGCGGATACTCGGATCGCTACGGTCGGGCGCTCGACAAGGCCATCCAGGGCGACACCACGTGGCACGAGTCGATGCCGTCGGCATCGACTCGTGCCACGTGGTGTGGATGCAACTGCACGAGGACCTGCTCGCCACGCTGGGCATCGACCGCGGCTACGAGACGTAAACTTCCGGAGCCCGCGGTCCACGCGCCGGTGTGCCGCGCCCGCTCGAGGAGGAGCCGCCAGAGGACTGTGGGAGCAGTGGTCAGGGAAGGCCCGGGTCCGGGTGATCTCGTGCGTATCGTTGGGCGGCGTCCTCGTCGATGAGTCCCTCCTCGGCCAGCCAGTGCACTGCTCGGTCCCGGGCCCTGGCATCCCTGAAGGCGTGCCAGACGGAGATCAGGTCGGGATGGCGTTGGTAGAGCTCGTTCTTGAAGCGCCGGAACGCGCCCTTGCCTTGCAGCGAGCGGCTCAGGCGCTCGCCGGCTGCGTGGTCGCTGATGCCGTCGGCGAAGTCGACCATGTCCTGGTACCAGACGGAAGGCGGCAGGGGGTCGATGAGGATCAGGTCCAGCTCGTCGAGCTCGACGGGGTTCTCACCGTCGATGCCGGTGTCGCTGGTCCAGAACGCAATCTCGCCGGTGTGCGGGTCGATCAGCCACCTGTGTTCGTAGTCGGTCTGGTCAGCGAGGGCGGTGGCAATCTCCTCGACATCGATGGCGTCCAGCTCAAGCATCGTTTCAGCGTAGGACTGCTGCCGATCGCTGCCCAGCCGGATAGGCAACCGTGGCTGCCCAACAGGCGGCGGTAGGGGCTACGTATGACTTGCTGCGCTTCTCCTACGCGGACAGCCTTGGGCGGGCGTCGACCATGACGAAAGAGGGAAGCTTGCCAACCCTCTGCGAGGCCCAGGGCGGTTCTGGCACCAAGAGCGTCGGGTGCACAGTAGCCTCGGCTTTCCAACCCGTCCGATTTCGACAACGCCCCGTACGCGGCGCCCCATCCGAGAGGCGGCCGTAGTGGCCGCGGCAAAGGACCCGGGTTGGTTTGTGGTCACCGCCCAGCATGAGGAGCTGTACGTGGGAAGGCACGCAAAGGACATCAGTGAGAAGTCGAACGCTCACCACGCTCCGGTCCATTGGAAAGTCTGGCTTGGCCTGGGGTTCGGCGCGGTTGCCGGCGGCGGCTCGGCCTTTGAGTACTACGCGGATGGGGCCATCCAGCAAGCTCTTCTCGCTGCTTTGGTCTGCATCGGGTGCGTGATCCTCATGACATGGCTGGCGCTGCGGTAGGGACAGGGCCACCCTGTTGGCGCAATCGTCCGGCGTCGACACGCGGCGGTGTGACTCAGCTTCGGCACCCACCACCCGCGCGGCCTGATGGGAGCTCGCTATTCGCTCGTGATGGTGACTTCGCTGCCGGGGTTGAAGACAGCAACCTCGCCGGTCGGTCCGGCGCAGGCCTGAGCGGCTTCGACGACTGCATCGGGTAGCGACGAGAGGTGCTCCCCCTGGAGATAACCACCACCGCCGAGAACGGCGCCACCCACCGGGACGGTCCCGGTGGATAGGACCACCGCCGGCGGTTCGGGCTGCCACCGCGTTCCCCTCGGCCACACCACGGGATAGCGGGTGCCTTCAAGCTCCAACAGCACACAGTCAGCGTCGAGGACGACTGTGCCCTGGACCTGGGCGTCGAGGCCGCTGCCACCGCCGAAGCCGGAGGTGAGCACGGGACCGTCGACGCCTCCCCCAACGCCGCAGCCGGTGACGCTGCTCGCCAGCAGTGCGAGCACCGCAACCGCATAACCCCGCCTCACGATGCACATCATGGCGCTTGTCGTGCGCAGTCTGTGGCTGATGGCGACGACCCACGATGGACTCGTGAGACCAGGGAGACCCACGCTGCATGGGCATTCATCGGTAGATAGATCCGATAGGCGGGCGCGCCCTGCAGGCGGCGATGCGACGCAGGTCGGCAGAAAGAGGTTCAGGCCACGGTCCGGCCTGGTGTGGTCCAGGACCGAGCGCCGAGCCGAGGGGTCGACTACTGCGAGCCTTGCGTCGAGAGAGGGCAGGACGGAGTGTGCTCAGTGCCTCATAGCCGTCCGAGCAACTCTGCCTTCTCAGCAGGTTCCGCACAACCGACTCTGCGATTGCCAAGTCTGGTGCAGAGGCTGTCGGGGTACCGGCTGTTGGAAAGCCATCAGAATTCGTAGCCTCGTGCGTGCGCCCGGTGAATAGTTGTCGCGGTCCTGCCCCACCGCACGCACGTCGGAGCCGGCTTTCGCTTCTAGCCAGTATCGCCGAACGGCCTGTTCTGGCGACCGGAGTGGGATGCCAGCGTGTCGTCGAGGGCGTTCTTCATGAATTGGAGCGCGGTTCGGTCGTCGGTGATCGGCGAGATTGTTTTGGTCGTGCCGTGTTGGGCGATGCGGCTGGCTGCGTCGTCTACTAGCCATTTTGCCCCTTCCGGGGCGCCCGTTCCGGGCTGAAAATGGGCTGTGGCCGTCTGGTGACGCCGTGCTCCTATGCTCCGTTGAGGGCGTCTACTAGCCGGGCGCGGAGGTCACGCTGTGGGCGCCTTCATTGTTGCCGCGTTGGTCGAGCACGAGGACTAGATTCTGGTTTCGCCTGTGATCTCCCCAGGCGGCCACGCGTCGGGTTCGAGATCGCGTGGAGGTGGGAGATGAGCTGCGATGTTCGCTGAGTCAGCCGATGAGGAGCAGATCATCGAGCGGGTGGCTGCGTTGGACATCGGCAAGGCCGAGTTGGTCTGTTGTGTGCGGGTGCCGGCCTCGGGGAGCTCCAGGCGGCGGATCCAAGAGGTGACGACCCACATGACGATGACCCGGTCGCTGGCTGAGCTGGCCAACCGGTTGGTCGAGCTGGGCGTGGACCGGGTGGTGATGGAGGCGACCAGCGATTACTGGAAGCCGGTGTTCTACCTGCTGGAGGCCCACGGCCTGGAGCCGTGGCTGGTCAACGCCCGGGACGTCAAGCACCTTCCGGGCCGGCCGAAGACCGATGTGCTGGACGCGGTGTGGTTGTGCAAGGTCGCCGAGCGTCAGATGCTGCGACCGAGTTTCGTCCCGCCGCGCCCGATCCGGGTGCTGCGGGACCTGACTCGCTACCGCATCGATCTGGTAGCGGCCCGCACCGCGGAGAAGAACCGGGTCGAGAAGCTGCTCGAGGGCGCCGGCGTGAAGCTGTCCGTGGTCGCCAGCGACATCTTCGGGGTCTCGGGTCGGGCGATGATGGCTGCGCTGATCGCCGGTGAGCGCGATCCCGCGGTCCTTGCCGACCTGGCCAAGGCGCGGATGCGAGCCAAGATCACGCTGCTGCAGGAGGCGTTCGCGGGGTTGCCCGCGGGCGGCTTCGCTGAGCACCACCGGTTCCTGCTGCAGCGAATGCTGGGCCGCGTCGACGCCATCGAGGCCGACATCAGTTTGCTCGACGCCCAGATCGCAGCCCACCTGGCCCCGTTCGAGCACGCAGTGCAGCGCCTTGACGAGATACCCGGGATCGGGCCCGTCGCAGCCGCGATCATCATCGCCGAGATCGGCGTGGACATGAGCCGCTTCCCGACCGCCGGGCACCTGTGCTCCTGGGCGAAGTTCTCCCCCGGGATCAAGTCCTCCGCCGGCAAGAGCAAGGGCAGCGGGACCACCGGACACGGGAACCGCTACCTGGCGCGGGTGCTGGGTGAGGTTGTGGTGATGGCCGGACGCAGCGACACCTTCCTGGGAGAGAGGTACCGCCGGATCGCGCGACGTCGGGGCAAGAAGAAGGCGGTCGTCGCGGTCGGCCGTTCCATGCTGGTGGTCATCTGGCACCTGCTCTCCGATCCCGACGCCCGTTTCCACGACCTGGGCGCCGAGCACTACGCCCGCACCATCAACACCGAGACCAGGAAACGCAACCACATCCGCCAGCTCGAAGCCCTCGGCTACCGAGTCACCCTCGAACCCGCGGCCTGACCCGCTCGAACCATGCGGACCGCATGATTACCCCTGTGCCCGCTCACCTTTCATTTTCGGACTAGGAGCCGCCATCCGGGGCCGTCGAAGAGGTGTCCTGCCTCCAGGTGGGCCAAGACGTTGGCGGCGTCGTCCATCCGCCCGGTCGCCGTCATGATGGCGATGAACTCGATGCTGTCCATCGTGCCTGCCTGCATGTTGTCGGTCTCGAGCAGCTCGTCGATGTGGTCGCGCAGGAGGCGGAATGCCCGGGTGTGTTCCCCGCGGCGAAATGCAGCGCCCGCCTTGAGCGGCTCGGAGGGTGTGTGTGTTCGTGGCGGCAGCTCGATGCCCACGCCTTCGGAGAAGTAGTGGTCCGCGGACTCCCGGTGCTCTTGGAAGAGCGCGGAGTAGCCGAGCAGCAGGAGCGTCCAGTTGACGAAGGTGGGAGGACCTTGGCGGCGGTACCGGTCGAGCAACGGCTGCAGCCGCTGATCGGCGCGAGTGAGTTCCCCGAGGTTGAGCCATGCCGTCGCCAAGTTGATCTCTGCACGTTCTGCAAGGTGCTGGTCACCGCGGGTTCGGAACTCGTGCGCTGCGTCGCGTGCGACATCCGCCATGAGGGCGTGGTCTTCAGTTGCGATGGCGCGGGCGTGGCGCATCAGCACACCCTCGGGCTCGCCGCCGTCTGCCAGCAGACGCAGGTAACCGCCAGGGTCCTGCGTCATCGAGTACCGGTGGGCTGCGGCGTACAGGGCCATGGTCCGGGTCCGCACGTCCGCCGTGGGGGTCACTCGCAGGAGTCGTTCCGCCCAGTCCCCGACCTCGTTGTTGCTGCGCATGACGATCTCGGGGAGTACAGCGGTCAGAAGGTCCGTGGCAAGAGCGAGCCTGCTGGTTGCGCAGGCCCACTCGAATGCCGCACGCAGGTTGGGCCACAGCTGGGTTAGCCGCGTGACTCCTTCGATCTCCCCCCAGCCGGAGAGGAGGTCGCGGACACCGGTGACCTCGCACCAACACCAACGGGCGTGGCGTTCCGCGACGAGCTCGGGGCTGCCGGTGTCGTCGAGCCGTTCTCGGGCGAACTGACGGATCGGCTCGAGCAGTCGGAAGGTCCTGCCAAACGGGCCGGGTGCCGAGGTGACGAGGGACTGTTCCGTGAGGCGACCGAGCGTGTTGGCGACCTCGACCGTGTCGCCTTCGGGGCCCGCTGCCACCCACTCGGCGGCGGCGAGGTCGAAGGCGCCGATGAACATCGACAGGCGCCCGAAGACTTCTCGCTCGACGGGAGCGAGGAGCTCGTACGACCACTGGATCGCTGACCACAGGGTCCGGTGCCGCTCGGTGCCGGCGCGGCGGGTCCCGTCGAGGACGTGGAACCGGCGCTCGAGGCGATCGAGGAGGTCGACCGGGCTGAGCGTGGAGACGCGGGCGGCGGCGAGCTCCACGGCGAGGGGGATGCCGTCCAGCCGGCGGCAGATCTCCTCGACGACGGCGCGTTCGGCGACAGCGTCGAAGGTCGCGTCGAGGGACCGTGCCCGTTCGCAGAACAGATCGGCTGCCGAACCCTTGGGATCCAGCGGTGGAACGGTGATGATGCGCTCACCGGTCAGGCCCAGGCGTTCTCTGGAGGTCGCGAGCACCCGAACCTGCGGGCACTCGTACGTGAGAGAGCTAACGAGGTCTGCTGCGGCGTCGACGACGTGTTCGCAGTTGTCGATCACGAGCAGGGGGCGACGGGTGCGCAGAGCGTCCACGATGCTCCGCGTTATCGGGCGGCCCTGCCGCTCGGTGATACCCAGTGCGTCGGCTGCCGCTCGAGCGACCTCGGCTCCCGTGGTGACCCCAGCGAGGTCGATCAACCACACGTCTCGCGTGGCGTGCGCGTGGGCCACGGTGAGAGCCAGATGGGTCTTGCCGATGCCCCCGGGCCCGACGAGGGTGACGAAGGCATGGGTGGCGAGCGCCGAGCGAACCCTGCCCAGCTCCTCCTCTCTGCCGAGGACCTGGTTGATGCGGGGCGGGAGATTGCCTCGGTGACGGTCCTCGCTGCGCAGGGGCGGGTGGTCCCCCTCGCCGAGTTGGACCAGGTGCTGCTCGGCGACGACATCGTCGAGGGTGTGGCTGCCCAGGTCCTTGACGCGCGCGTCGGTGAGAAGAGCGGCCGTGGCCGCGCTGGCGATCGTCTGCCCACCGCGAGCGACAGCCGCCATCCGCCAGGCAGTGTGCACCGCGGGTCCGAAGTAGCCACGGTCGTCCTGCTGAGCCTCGCCGGTGTGGAGGGCGATGCGCAGCGCGGTGTGCGTCTCGCCCGTGGGGAGCGGACCGTGCGCCTGGAGTTCCCGAGCCATTGCCCACGCCTGGTCCGCGGTCTCGAATGCGACGCCATGGGAGTCACCAATACGGGTGAACACGGTGCCGCCATGAGTCGTGGCCAGCTCGTCGACGTGGGCGTGAAGATCCGCCATCACCCCCGACATGGTTGCCCGGTCGGTCGCCCAGGCGGCCGGGCCGCCGTCCACGTCGATGACGACGAAGGTGACAGTCCCGGTGGGTAAGGGGCGAGGCCCCGGCGCCGTCGCGAGCGGGCCGGCACCAAGTTGTGGGTCGTGGCGCAGGATCCGCAGGTGCACCTCTCGCAGAGCGGGGCCCGGTTCCACGCCGAGGGCGTCACCCAACCCGTCGCGAGCCGTCTGGTACGCGGCCAGGGCGTCAGCCTGGCGTCCGACGCGGTACAGCGCCATCATGAGCAGACCCCAGAGGGCCTCGCGCAGGGGATGGGCCGCGGTCAGCTCGGTGAGCGGGGCGACCGCTCCCGCAGGATCGAACTCGACCCGCCCGGCCAGGTCCACCTCGACAGCGCCCAACCAGCGCTCGGTGAGGCCGGCGATCTCCGCGTGAAGCCCCGGCGCCGAGAGGCCGGCCAGCGGCTGGCCGCCCCACTGCGCCAAGGCGCCGTCGACGTCACCTGAGTCCAGGGCGGCAGCGAAGCGGAAGACGTCGACAGCCTCCGGCGAGACGTCGAGTCGGTAGGTGCCGGCTGACCGGGTGATGCGCGATGCGCCGAGGGCGCTGCGCAGCCGAGCCACGTACGACTGCACGGTGCGCTCTGCGGTACGAGGTGGACGCTCCCCCCACACCGCGTCCACGAGGCGGGTGACCGGGACCGGCGAACCCGCGGAGAGCGCCAAGGCCGCCAGCATCACCTGCGACTTCGCCGCGCCCACGTCCAGCAGCTGCCCGTCCGGTTCGCTCACCACCACCCCACCCAGGAGCCGGACGTCAAGCGCCCTCACGTGCTCACGGGCGCCCGCCATCAATCCAACCTAGCCACGCCACCCCGCCGCGGGAAGCCCCGGTCCAGTCGGGCAGCCCGGCAGACCAGCGGCCTCATCAGCGGCTCAACATCCGCTGCGCATCCGTGCAACAGCCCGGCGTCACGGTGTTACCCACCACCCAGCCAGGCACAGGAGAAGGCCATGCACGCGATCGTCCACGACACCTACGGACCGCCAGACCTGCTCAGGTTCCAATCCCTCGGCGACCCCGCAGCCGACGACCGCACCGTGCTGGTACGCGTGCGTGCCGCCGGGGTGAACCGTGGCGACGTACTCGCCGTCGAGGGCATCCCCTACGCGACGCGACTGACCACCGGGTTCGCCCGGCCCAGGCTCCCGGTTCCCGGCGCCGACGTCGCCGGGGTCGTGGACACCGTCGGGTCTGCCGTCGGCGACCTGGCGCCCGGCGACGAGGTGTTCGGCTGGGCAAGCGGGGCATTCGCCGAGTCCGCAGTCACGGCACCCGGGAGGCTCGTGCGGAAGCCGCCGAACCTCACCTTCGCGCAGGCAGCGGCGGTCCCGACGGCCGCGGTCACGGCACTGCAAGCCCTGGAGCGCGGCGGGGGCCTCACCGCCGGCACCCGCGTTCTGGTCCTCGGCGCATCCGGCGGTGTGGGCAGCTTCGCAGTCCAACTCGCCAAGGCCCTTGGAGCGGAGGTCACCGGCCTGGCCAGCAGCCGGAACCTCCAGCTGGTGCGCTCTCTCGGAGCCGAACACGTCATCGACTACACCCGGCAGGACCTCGCCTCGCACGCCGGCTGCTTCGACCGCGTCATCGATCTGGTCGGCAGCACCCGGCTGGTGCACGCCAGGCGACTGCTGCGCAAAGGAGGCACGTACGTCGTCGTCGGCGGGCAGAAACCCCGCTCCCTGACCGGAGCCAGCCGGTTCGCTGCGGCGTCCCTGCTGAATCTGAACCCGTGGGTGCCGCAGCGGATGCGACCGCTCTTCGCGACCCGGGACCACTCCACGCTCAAGCGCATCGCGACGCTGATCGCCGATGGGCAGGTCCTTCCCCTCCTCGACGCCACGTACGACCTGAAGGACGCACCGGACGCCCTACGCCACGTCGCAGCCGGGCACGCCCGCGGCCGCGTCGTCCTCACCACCTGACCCACGAGCTCCCGTCCGCCACCACGAAAGGAAACCGAGATGTCAACCTCCACCACGGAACGCGCCCCCCACCTCCCCGCCCCCGGGGAGTCCGCGCCCCCTACGAGCAGGCTGCGCCGGCTCACCCGGACCGCCGGCGTGCTCTACCTGGCGATCTTCGTGATCTACCCGCTCGCCACCCTGGTCCGCTCGACCCTCGTCGTGCCCGGGGACGCCGCCGCGACGGCCGACAACATCCGGGCCCAAGACACCCTGTTCCGCTTGGGGATGGCCGGGGAGGCCACCATCGTGCTGGTCGAGGTGGTGCTCGCCGCCGTGCTCTATACCCTCCTCCGCCCGGTGAGCCGAACGGTGTCGCTCGCGGCCTCGCTGGCTCGTGTGGCCGAGGCCGTCGTCATGGCCGCCGGATGCCTGGTCACCAGCGTCTTCACGCTGGTGGCGCTGTCCCCCAACGGCTACCTCGCCGCATTCGACACGGAACAGCGTGACGGCTTGGCGCTCTTCTTCCAGGAGGCCAACGACGGCATCGTGCTCATCTGGGGCTTCTTCTTCGCGCTGTCCCTACTGCTGACCGGGTGGCTCGTTCACCGCTCCCGCTTCGTGCCGCGCGTGATCGGCATCCTCCTGGCACTCGCCGGAACCGGCTACCTCCTCCAGAGCTTCGGCACCTTCCTGGCGCCCGGGATGACCGACGTGTGGACGACCGTGGTCCTGGTGCTGGCGATCCCCGGCGAGCTCGTCTTCGCGATCTGGCTGCTGGCCAAGGGCGTCGACCGGCAGGTCTGGACCGCTTCAGCGACCCGCGCGCAGCAGTCCCCCGTCTGAGGTGGCGACGATGCCTGCGATGCGACTGGCCCGACGGACTCTATGCACTGCCATGGTCGTGGTCGTCGTGGCCCTGGGGCTGGTGGCTCAGGCGAGCGCGTACCTGTTCGGCTTCACCACCGCCGCCGCCCAGGCGCAGCCGTCCGAGAACCTGAGGTACGCAACACTCGGCGACCACGCCGTCGGGGTCCAACGGCTCGGACCCGAGGACGGGGCCCCGCACGACCTCACCCTCTGGTACCCGGCCGTCGCGTCCCCCGACGACCCCGCGATGACCTACTCCTACGGGCTCACCGTGCTCGGCACGGATGCATCGACCTCGCTCGCGACCTACCGCGGCACCGCCCGGCTCGGCGCCCAACCGGCCGGTGGCCCGTACCCGCTGGTGGTGCTGTCGGCAGGGTTCGCGATCACGGCCGACAGCTATGCCTGGCTCGCCGAGCACCTCGCCTCCTACGGGATGGTCGTGGTCGCACCGCGCCACGAGGAGACGCTCGACCCGCGCACCCTGTGGCGCTCCGCCATCGACCGGCCACAGCTCCTCGCCAGGACCAGGGCATACGTCGGGTCGGAGCTCGCCGACCTCGCGGACACGTCGACAGTCGCGGTCCTGGGCCACTCCTATGGCGGGTACGCGGCCCTCGCCGCGGGCGGCGCACGGTGGGACCCCCAGTCCTTCACCATGGGGTGCGCCGATGCGCGCGGGGACGGCGACCCGATCGTGTTCCTCTGCGGCGCGCTCGAACCACGACTCGCCGACATCGTCGGCGCCGTCGAACCGGCCAAAGAAGCGGTCGATGCGGTGGTCTCACTAGCTGGTGATGCTGCGATGTTCGGCGAGCCCGGCCTGAGGCACCTGACCGCGCCGCTGCTGGTCATGGGCGGCACCGGCGACCAGGACTCGCCGTATGAGTGGAGCACCGCCCTCGCCTACGAGGGCGCTGCTAGCCAGCAGAAGGTCGAGGTGGCGCTCGACGGAGCCGAACACTTCGTGTTCTCCGGCCAGTGCGACAGCAGACGCCGGCTCACGAGCCTTGTGCCGATGGGTTTCTGCGAGGACCCGGCGTGGAACCGCCCCGAGGCCCGTGAAGTGATCAAGCACGTGGTCACCGCATTCCTGCTCACTGAGCTGACCCGGGCACCATCGGTGGAGGTACTGGCTGACGGGACCCTGCCGCGGGGGGTCGAGGTTCGCACCACGGGACTCGATGGCGACCGGCGGTAAAGCCCCGCCGCCAGCAGCACGGGAGACTTCTGGTCGCGCAGTGCGTCCCTCACCGCGCCGCGCACCCACCGCAGCGCGCCAGCCGAGTTCATCTGAATCTGACCACCGACGCGGCCCCCAACTGGCGCGGGACTGTTCGTGGCGGTGCGCCGGGCGCCCGGCA
>CAWDDN010000012.1:0-42263 GCA_963801135.1 uncultured Actinomycetota bacterium
TCTAACCGCCGCGTTCGAGCGAGGGTATTCTGGCTCGACTGGCGTGCGGGCGGGGTGACGGCGGCGGCCGAAGCCTGCTCGTGGCACTCCGGCTGTCGGGCTTGTCCTGCCAAGACTGGACACTGCGGTAACGAACCGCAGGAGGCGTGCCCCACTATCGACTCAAGCCAGCGCATTCCGGATTGACACCCGGTCAAGCGGCAGGAAGAGTGCCAAGGAGGTCGCTCGGGACAGGTACGGCGAACCCGCGTCGCCCCAGATGCCCAACGGCTGAAGGGGGAATCATGCGCACGAAGATTCGACGACTGGTGCTGCTGGGCCTGCTGGTGGGCGGCTTGCTCGGGATGGGGCTGGTGGCCCCGGCAAACGCCGCGGGAACCACCCAGATCTCCGGGTCGGGAGCGTACGACACCACCGGTAATGAGTGCGGCCCACCGCCTGCGGGCTACGAGGGAGGATGTCCCGAACTCCGTGGAACTTCGGTGGCGGCCCTGTGAGCATCAGGCTGCGCTCACGTCGTGAGTGTTGCAGTCGGCACCGACAGTCTCGGCTCCGACGTGCCGCTCAAGCGCGGCCCGTAGTACGGTCAGGTGCAGGTGTCCGTTCACGCGGCGGAACTGCTTGGAGGCCTCGACCATCCCGGCTGCGCACCAGCGCAGCGCCATCTGCCCGTCTCGCCAGCGCTTGACGTTGCGAGAGTGCTCGCGGCTGATGGAGATCATCGACTCCACGGCGTTGGTGCTGCGCAGGGTCCTGGCCAAGGTGGGCGGGACATCGAGCCGCTGGACAGTGAGTGTCTCGTGCAGGCCCTCGCGCAGGCTGCCGGCGGCGCCGGGGTGGGTCTTGTCGAGTTCCTTGGCCAGCGCCTCGAGCAGAGCCTGGGCCTCGAGGGCGGAGTCGGCGTGATAGGCCTTGCGCATCCGCTTGGTCACGGGTCCGCGCATCTTCTCGGGCAGGTGGTCCCGGACGTTCCTGAGCTTGTGCAGCTGACACCGGGCGATCACCGGGGCGTCGAAGACCTCCTTCACGGCCGCGGCGAGTGCCTTGGCGCCGTCGAGCACCGCGAGGATCGGGCGGGTGGTGTCCAGGCCGCGGTCACGCAGCCCGGTCAGCAGGCTCTTGACCACGGTGGTGTTCTCGGTGGATCCCTCGACCAATCCCAGGGGGTGCTTGGTTCCATCGATGTCGATACCGAGTGCGACCACGCACAGGTGGTCGGCGAAGTACACCCCGTCGATCATCACCGCGACCAGATCCAGCGAGGAGAGGTCTCTTGCGAGCAGATCGGCCAGCGCGGTCTGGGTCATCGCTACGAACTTGCGCGAGACCGCCGACTTGCTCGTCGACCTCGACGACGCGGTGACCTGCTCGCCGACCGGCTCCAGGCCCACCGGGTAGCGCCGGGTGGAGAGCCCGGCGAGCATCTTCTCCATCGCCATCTTGCCGAGCAACTCGGTGGAGTTGAACAACTCGTAGGTCGGCACCGGCAGCTCACCGGTGCCATCGCTCGCGCGCACCCGAGGACGCCTGACCGGCACCCTGCGGCCGCCCAGCGTCACCGAACCGGCCTCGGTACCGTGCCGGCTCGCGGCCCGGACCGGGTTGTGCTTGCCCTTCGCGCCGCACGCGGCGGTCACGTCTGTCTCCATCAGCTGCTGCATGACCTGCAGCCCGGCACCGACCGCGAGGGCGAGCAGCCCCTCGCGCAAGTCGGCGGCGATCTCGTCCATCGACACGCTCACCTGCCCGGGCACGGCCAGCATGCTCGTGTCGATCTCGTTCGTCTGATACTTCTTGTTCACGGTGGTCCCCTGTCTCCTTGGGTCGTCTTTGGCGGACGCCCAACACCTACCGCAAGGCAGGCGTCAGGCGGGGGACCGCCACCTCAAGTTCCACGAGAGCCGGGACAACCTCGCTACGAGGACTTCGCCGACTACCCGCCGCTGGTCCTGACCGGCGACCTAGAGGGCTGCCTGTACACGAACGTCCTGACGCCGACGGACCGGGGTGCGCCGAGCGGGATCTACATCGAGACCGGCCGGGAACTCGTCGTCGCAAGCCTGAACGGCGGACCGGTGGGCACGTTCGAGACGACGTACCGGTTCGAGTCCAAGTGGGACCCGGACGTGTCGACCGGCGTGGAGGTCAAGGGCCGCTGCCAGCACCCGATCGTGGCGGGGACCGGTATCGGAGGCTTCGCGGGCGCGACCGGACGGCTCGACTTCAAGGACGAGGTCAGTACCGGGCGGTTCTTCTACCGCGGGCACATCAAGCTCGGCTGACGCAATCGCCCCGTTCCGTCGCCACGGGACGGGGCAGCCGCCACCTCACCACGTCCACCGCGCTTGGGAGGAGGATGGGGTCATGTCGGCGCAGAAGGTCATCCACCTGATGTCGCGCGTGTGGCGTAGAGAGGATCGGGCCCGGCATCGGCGACTTGCCTGGAGACCGAACTCCCTGCGCTCTCGGCTCACGGAAAGCGCGAAAGGTCGATGTCACGACGGGGGCCGATTATTTCTGGTTCTCCTCACCTTTCCGTGGGTAGCTGGATGGTGAGTCCGCCGCAGCAGAGGTAGATCATGGCGATGAGGGCGGCGGCGCTGTGGTGGCCGTAGCCGCGGTGGTTGATCAGTCGGATCTTGGAGTTGAGGCCCTCGAGCTTGGAGTTCGATAGCCCGAGTTCGACGGCGGCGAGTACCCGCTCGCGGTTCGCGCGGACGGTCTTGGACAGGGTCACGAACGCAGGGATGCGGCTGCGGCAGGCCCAGGCCAGCCACCAGTCCAGGTGGTATTCAGCGTCGGCGGGGTCGGGGAGCCGGTAGAGGTCACGGAGGCCTTCCTTGAGCTGCCAGCAGCGGTAGAGCACCGAGCCGCTGCGGCGCAGCTCGTGCAGCACCTCGAGCTGGGTGGGCTTGAGCGCGGCGGGGTCCTTGAGCAGCGCCCAGCGGGAGTGCTTGACCCAGCGGGCCTGGTCTCGTGCCGGCGGTGGGGCGCCGGCTGGGGGTCGGCCGCGGCGTTTCGGACCGGCCAGCGCCGCAGCCCGGCGGGCCCTGTCCCGTTCGAGGTTCCAGGCCCAGCGCCGGGCCTTGTTGATGGCCTCGTTGGCCAGCGCCACCAGATGGAACGGGTCGACGCACTGCCGGGCCTGTGGGGCCTTGGTGTCGGTGGCCTTCTTGAACGCGGCGCCCAGATCCATGCTGACGGCCTGTAGCTGAGCGGATCCGGCTTCGCCGAGCTGGTCGTAGAACGCCTCCAGGGTGGCCGCGTTCTTGCCCTCGGCGGCCCACACCACCCGGCCGGACTGGTCGTGGTCGGCGACCACGGTCAAGTACCGGTGTCCCTTGCGATAGGAGACCTCATCGACCCCGATCCGCAGCAGCCCCGTCAGCCGGCGGGTGTCGACCTGCTCGGCCACGACCCGTTCGACAATGCCGGCGACGCTCTCCCACGAGGTCCGCAGCAGCCGGGTGATCGTGGTCTTGTCGGTGCGCTGGGCCAGCCAGGCGACCACGTCCTCGAAGTCGCGCGAGTGCCGGGCCCGAGGCCGCGCCCACGGCACGGCCTCGGTCCGGACCCGCTGGCACCGCTGGCAGTGCAACCGGCGGATCTGCGCCTGCAGAAGCAGCTTGCTGGCGCCCAGATCCAGATGCCGCCAGCGGCGCACCGAGGAGTCATAGGCGCCCGGCGCCCGCCATCCACACGGGCACACCGGGCGGCCCCGGCGGCGCCGAAGCCCCACGATCACGCCCTCGGGGGTGAACTCGACCGAGGCCACCGTGGCTGACGGGATGGACAGCATCTTGTTGAATGCAGTGGTGACGCGCACGTGCGGCTCGCTTCGGAATCGGTTGCGTGGTTGCTCCGAAACCTAGGCGCCAGCACGTGCGCGTCCTGACGTCACCACTCAGACGGGCAGATCTCCCACAGCAGCAGGGCTCCGGGTCCTCAAACCCGCTCCAATGACCCACAGGAACCCGAGGAGTCCCTTATTTCTGCCAGGGCGAGCAATGGCGCCGGGTGGATCGAATCTTCAACTACGCCGACGACTGGTACGACAAGACGATCACCGACGAGACGACCGGAACCGTCGTCCGAGAGTGCCACGAGCGACTGAGCGACCACCAGGGGCGAGGCAGCGCCGCGCGCCACCTCAAGATGAATGAGCCAGCGCTCGGCCGACCGAGTGCTCATCAACTAGATGACAAATTCCAAGGCCTCTCAGTGGTCGTAGGCGGTCAGTGACCGTCTTACGCTGAGGTTCAGGTTGTCGTTGTGCCAGATCGCGGCGGTCATGGCGAGGACGCGTTGAGCGATTCGAGCGCAGACGCCGGCGTGGGTCTTGCCGCCGTGGCGTTCGAGGTCGAGTTGGCCCTTGAACGTGGCGTTGACTGACTCGATGATCTGGCGCAGTGGTTTGAAGAACCGTTGCCCGGGGCGTGGCTTCTCGCCCTTGCGCGCTGGCCGCAGCAGATCGATGCGCGCAGAGTCCAGGCCCGTCTCGAACGTCCGCCCGTAGTAGGCCTTGTCGGCGATCACGACCTGCCTAGTGTCCCGTGTCGTAAATTGCTAGACGGTTTGGATCTGAAATCATGAGGTATGGCGAACCGTCCTGCTCCGGCACTTGTTCTGCGTCCTGGTGATCGCGAAGAGCTTGAACGATGGGTCCGTGCCTCGAGAGTGCCGGCGTCGGCTGCCAAGCGCGCGCGGATCGTGTTGCTGGCTGCTGAGGGGGTGGCGAACACACGGATCGCTGAGCTGGTCGGTGCGACGGTGACCACGGTGCTGGGTTGGCGGGAGCGATACCAGGCCAAGGGGGTCGCTGGCCTTGCGGACGCTCCGCGGCCGGGTCGTCCGCGGACGCTGGACCATCGAGCGATCGTGGCCGAGACGCTGAAGCCGCCGCCGAAGAAGCTCGGGGTGACGCACTGGTCGAGCAGGTTGCTCGCCCAGCGGCTGAAGATCTCCAACACCTCGGTCGCCCGCGCGTGGCGGGCCTACGGCGTCCGGCCTTGGAAGGCGGAGTCGTTCCGGTTCTCCACCGACCCCGAGCTGGTCGGGAAGGTCACCGACATCTGCGGGCTCTATCTGGCCCCACCGGAGAACGCGATCGTGCTGTGCGTGGATGAGAAGTCCCAGATCCAGGCCCTGGACCGGACCGTGCCGATCCTGCCCATGCAGGAAGGACGGATCGAGCGCAGGTCCCACGACTACTACCGGCACGGCACCTCGACCCTGTTCGCCGCCCTCGACATCGCTACCGGCCAGGTCACCGCCGCGCTCAAGCCGCGACACCGGCACCAGGAGTTCCTCGCGTTCCTCAAGCAGATCGAACGCACCTACCGCGACGTCCTCGACGACGACGGCGACCCGGTCGAGCTGCACCTGGTGATGGACAACTACGCCGCCCACAAGCACAAGAACGTCCGCGAGTGGCTCGAGAAGAACCCGCGGTTCGTCGTCCACTTCACCCCGACCCACGCATCCTGGATGAACCTGGTCGAGGTCTGGTTCGGCATCGTCGAGCGCCAAGCCATCCGCCGCGGAGTCTTCAAGTCCGTGCGTGACCTCAACACCAAGATCCGCGCCTTCATCGACGGCTGGAACGACCGCTCCCACCCCTTCGTCTGGACCAAGACCCCCGACGACATCCTCAAGAAGGCCAACCGTCCAACAACTTCAAATCCGCGGCACTAGTCTTGCCGACCAGGCTGGGCGTGGCGTCCAAGATCGCGTTGAGGACCTCGCGTTCGTCGGCCTTCGCACCGGTCAGGGCCCAGCCCACGGGTAGGCCCTGCAGGGTGCAGACCAGGTGGAGCCGAAGACCCCAGAAGAAGCGGCTGTGGGAGGCGCAGTAGCCGTATTCGGCCCAGCCAGCCAGGTCGGAACGCTTCACGGTTTCGCGCGACCTGGCGCACTCGACCGGGGTGGAGTCAACGACCCACACGTCGTCGTTGGCGATGCTGGTCTGGCGCCCGAGTTCGCCGATCAGCCAGGTCATCGTGGCTGCGAGCTTGCGCAGCCGCTTGTTGTAGCCCGACTGGAGCGGCAGGTTCGGGAACATGGAGAGCAGGTTCTTGCGTGCATAGCGCAGCCACCGGGTCTCGCTGGTGTAGCCAAGCAGGGCCTGCATGACCGCCAACGTGAGCATCTCGGCGTCGCTGGTCTTGGGCGTGATCCCAATCTTGGGGCGGGCCGGAACACGCTCCGGGTAGGCACGGAGCAAGTCGTCGGTCGTCACATAGAGTGCGGTGGCAAGGGTGTCCAGATCGGCGTCCACGAGGGCCTCCAGGTTCGCGTTGGGTTAGCAACGCCGACTCTGGACACCCTTCTCAGCCAAAAATAGCCTCCACGCCGTCCGGAGCCCTTGGACTTACTCATCTAGGGGCGCATCCTTCCTAGCCGCGTATGACTGTCAACCGCAAGCCGCCCTGCGCCTCAATGCTCTGACTCATTCCGTCCCGCACGCGGAACGGGTACTGACCCACTTGCTGGGCTTTCGGTCACTTCCCCAGTGGTTGATTGTTCCGGATCGACGAAAGGACGTCGAGGATGGCCTGGGTGGTGGCCTTGGAGTACTGCTCGTCGGTGATGAGCCCGATATGGCTGGCGCCCTCGACGACGCGGTGCGAGCTGTTGGTCGACAACGTGGCCAGCTTGTTCTGCGCCGCGTCGTGGGTGGCGTCGGTTTCGGCGCCGGCGGTGAGGACGACCAGCGGTTTGTCGTCGAAGTCGGTGAGCATTGCGGCCTCTGCGCCGGAGGCGTTGGCCTGGACGAACTCGTCGATCCAGCCGGAGGCGTAGTCGGCGGTTGAGGTCTTGGCCCGGACCTCGTCCCGCGGCTGCCGGGGCAGCTCACCGTAGCCGAAGCTGGCGACCAGGCGCACCAGCCCGATGCGTGCTGCCGCGGCGCCGAGTGCTGCGACACGGTCGGTGGCGGCGTCGTAGGAGCCTCCGTCGTATGCCGTTGCCTTCTGCTGGTCGGCCTTGGTGGCCGGGTTGGTGGAGTCAATGAGCACCATGCCGGCGACGTCGTCGGGGTAATGGTCGGCGTGGGCGAGGATGTAGAGGCCGCCGAAGGAGTGGCCGGCCAGCACGTAGGGTCCTGGGACGTTTCCGCGTTGCAGCAAGGTGTGGAGGTCGGCCGCTATCTGGGTGGCGTCCTGGGGGTTGTCTGCGAGCTCGCTCCAACCGCGCCCCGCTCGGTCGTAGACGCAGACCCGGGTCTCGTTGGCGACGGCGGGCGCTATCCACGCCATGACTGCGGAGAAGTCACCTCCTCCGGGTTGGAGGACGACGGTGGGGCTGCCTGAGCCGGTGCAGTGTAGGTGGAGGCGGTGTCCGCCGACGTTGATCAGCTGACCCGGCATCGGGTACGCGTTGGTGTCCGCCTGTTCGCGGACGGTCTGGTAGCCGCCGCCGACGGCTGCCAGCGCCAACAGCCCAAACACCGGGTAGAGCAGCCAGCGGCTCCGGCTGCGTAACTTTCGGTGGGCTTGGACGAACATCCAGATCACTAGTGCTATCAGCAGGAGTGGCCATACCCAGTTCAGCACTTCCCGCAGTGAGCTCCCGAATCCGATCAGCAGAAGACCGCCCAGGCCCATGAACAGCGCAGTTGCTGCCGCCCATCGCTGGGGCTGGTCGGTGTACCGCGTCGAGAGGATCGCCAACATCGCCCACCCCACAGCGAATCCGCACAGCACTGCGCCCGTGACCCCGTTCTCTTCTGGCGAGATGAACGGGGCGGCGAGGAGAAGCAGGGCGGCGATGAGCCCGGTCGCCAGTGACGCGGCCACGATCCGGCCGATATGGCCCGCGTGTGCGGGATCGGAGCCGTCGCCCGGAGCGACCTGACTGGGGGCGATGGGGGTGGAGGCCATGAGACGCAACTCCTCGCGCACTTGGCGCAGCGCGAGCACAGTCATCTGCACTTGAGCCACATTCCGTCATCACCGACAGTACGCGCAGAGCATCGATTTGGACCGCCCCGAAGATGACGAGATCCGCGGCGCGCCGGTCAACATGGCTGAGATCACTCAGAGAGCGAACGCACGCCGACTGCTCATCGGCACGAGGGTGCGCTTCGCCTGGACAGGGCGTCCCGATAGCCGAACGACCATCGGACGCCCCTGAGCTCCTTGCCGATCTCGCTGGGTATCTCCATCGATCACCGCAAGGGGATCCCGCACCGGCACGCGTGACCATCCTCAAGCGGACGGCAGGGGGGACCTCTTGCCCCGGCGGACGGCAGTCGGCGCGAGTGCGTGGCAGCACGCATGACGGGGGTGGTCCGGGGGCCCATGATGGTTCCGACCACGCCAGGCGCGTTCGGTGGTTCCCGCCTGGCATAGCCCTGCCCTGAGTGGGTGATCACCATGAGCGCATGGCAGTTCGCCGCCGCTTGTGCGGTGGGTGCGCCCGGGCTGGTCCTCGGTGCGCTGCTTGCGTCGCGGCGTCAGTGGGTGGTGGGCGCGCTTCTCCTGCTCCTGGGGCTGCTGCCGTTTTCTCTGCTGGCACCTGACCCCGATCTCAGCGGCCCACCTCCCCAGGGGCTCGGCCTTGTCCTGGCGGTGGCGTCCGTGGCCGGATGGGTGTGGTTCTACCTGCCAGCGGCCCTGCTCGCGGCGTACCTACCGGACGGCCGCCTCGGGCGCGGCTGGTGGGTGCTGCCCGTCGGATGGGTGATCTTCCTCGTGTCGTTCCATGCAGCGGTCGCCCTGGACCCCGGCACGTATGGCCGTGGGCCGGACCAGATTCCGGGCAGTCCCCCGGTCACTGTGTCGCCGTGGGTCGACGGCCTGCTCGGTGTCGGCTCGCTCATTCTGTTGCTGCTTCTTCTGGTGGGTTCGGCGGCTCGGGTCGTCGTCCGCTTCCGCCGAGGTCCCACGCGCGTGCGTCGGCAGCTGAAGTGGTTCCTGTTGAGCATGCTCCTGCTTCCCGCCGTGCTCGTAGCGACGTGGGCGACCTACCTGCTGACCGATGTTGCTGGCATCGTCGTGGTCGTCGGGTTGCTGCTCGTCTACCTCACTGTTCCGATCGCCGTGGCCACCGGCGTGCTGCGTCACGACCTGCTGGACGTGGATGCACTGGTGAGCCGCGCGGTCGCCTACCTGCTCTTGACCGGGAGTCTGGTGGGAGTGTTCGCCGCGCTCACGGTGGGTCTCGGGGTGATGCTGGGTCGAGGGTCGGAGCTCGGGGCGGCGCTGGCGACTCTGGCCTGTGCGGTGGTGTTCGGGTTGTTGAGGCGGCGCGTGCAGTGGCTGGTCGACGCCAAGTTCGACAGGGCTCGTCACGACGCCCTGATCGGGCTCGACCGTTTCCTCGACGACATTCGTGAGGGACGCGTCGAGCCCGAACAGGTCGAGTCGGCATTGCGGGCCGCGCTGCACGATCCGGCCATATCCGTCGTGTACTGGTTCGGTCCCGATGTCGAAGCCACATGGCTGCACGGGGACGGAACGCCCGCCACTCGCCCAGCCGGCCTCGCTCTCGACGTCGCTGTGGCGGGGCGGCTCATCGGCTGCATCGGCTACGACGCGGCGGCCGCTCGGCCACGCCTCCTGCGGGAAGCACTGCGCCGCGTACACTTCCCGCTCGAGCTCGCCCGCTCACAGATCGCTCTGCGACAGGCACTGGCCGAGACGCAAGCCTCCCGGGCACGCCTGGTCGAAGCCACGGACGCGGAGCGCCGCAGGCTGGAACGAGACCTGCACGACGGCGCCCAGCAGCGCCTGGTGGCGATCGGGATGTCCCTCCGGTTGGCCCAGGAGAGCGCCAGCCGGGCCGATCCGATGCGGGCCGTCCTCGCCTCGGCGGTGCAGGACCTGCAGGAGGCTGTGGCTGCGCTTCGTTCCCTGGCCGGCGGCGTTCGCCCCCGCGCGCTCGACGAGGGACTCCCGGCAGCCATCCGCGAACTGGTTCGGACCAGCCCGATACCCGTGGATGCCCAGGTCACGGGCGAGCCGGTACCCGAGCGGTTGGCTACGACGGCGTACTACGTGGCTGCTGAGGCCCTGACCAACGCGCTCAAACACGCCGGGGCCGGCTCTGTGGCCATCGAGGTCGCGCTCGGCGAGGGCGAGCTGGTGGTCCGCGTGTGCGATGACGGACGCGGTGGTGCAACCGTCTCGGCCGGATCCGGTCTCGCCGGCCTGGGTGACCGGGTCGCGGCCACCGGAGGCGTCCTTCGCGTCGACAGTGCGCCCGGCGCCGGCACCCGGGTGGAGGCGAGGCTGCCGTGCGGATCGTGATCGGTGAGGACTCCGCCGTCGTACGCGAGGGCCTTGCGCTGCTGCTGATCCAGGCAGGGCATGAGGTCGTTGCCCGCGCCGCGGACGCGCCCGGTGTCGTCGCGGCCGTGAAGGAGCACGAGCCCGACCTGTTGATCACCGACGTGCGGATGCCCCCGACGATGACCAACGACGGCGTTCTTGCGGTCCGGGAGCTGAGGGCATCCAGGCCGGGGCTCCCGGTCGTGCTGCTTTCCCAGCACGTCGAGACCACCCAGTCGACCGAGCTGGTCGCGACGGGCGCCTTCGGCTACCTGCTGAAGGATCGGGTGCTCGACCTGGAGGACTTCCTCGATGCTCTGCGGCGGGTCGCGGCCGGGGGCTCGGCCCTCGACCCCGAGGTCGTCGCGTCACTGCTGGCGCCGATGCGTCCGGACCCGGAATTCGCGCAGCTGACCGCCCGGGAGCAGGAGGTCCTGGGTCAGGTGGCCGAGGGCCGCTCGAACGCCGCGGTGGCACGTCGGCTGCACACCACCGAGCGCACCGTGGAGACCCATGTCCGCCACATCTTCGTCAAGCTCGGTCTGTACGACTCCAATGACGACCACCGCCGCGTCCTGGCGGTGCTCGCCTACCTTCGCAACAGCTCGTAGGGCTGCCGCTCAGCCTCATGAGCGGTCCCCGCGCCGCGGAGCAGAGCGATCGCCGCCAGTCCCAGCCCGGCCGCCTGAGCGAGAGCAGCGACCACCTCGACGAAGGGGCTGAAGCTCAGCACGTGCAGTACCGGCCATGCCATCAGGCCATACCCAGCAAGCCGGGCAGTGGTGCGGGCGCGCACCAGCGCGAGCCCGAGCAGGAAGGTGCCGACGATGTTGCCGAGCACGAAGACCGGCCCCGCCCACGCGGTCATCGGCTGCTCCATGAACCGGTCAAGGATCTCGACGCTCTGCGCGGTCGACCCACCCGTGGTCACCATCGCGACCTCGGTGCCTGCTCCCTGGAAGACCAAGCCGAAGTAGCAGATGTAGCCGAGCGCAGTCAGGACACCACCGATCAGGCCCAGCCGTGCGGCACGGGTGCGCACCAGGCGCATCACACCGAGCACGGCCGGCACCAGGAGGATCGCGCCGATCATGTCCACGAAGCTCGCCCACTGGGCGGTGGTCAGGTGCTCGGCGGTGAGTGCCAGGCCCGCGGCGGTGTCGCTGATGTCATCGACGCGATGCGGGTTGGAGAGCGCGTTCCCGGTCTCGGCCACGACGATCAGCCATGGTGCCACGAGCATCGCCAGGGCGAGCCCCACTCGCCGAGTGGCCGCGGTGCGGGCAAACGGATCGGCTTGGGCGACGATGGGTTCACTAGCGGCTGTCATGGTGACTCCTCGTTCTAGGGGATGGTCACCCACGAGCCTGGTCGAGCCCCTGGTTGATCGCGTCAGCGGCAGCACCGCACTCGAGTGCGTGCAAGTACGCACGTGCCGCCCATCAGCCCGGCTCGTGGCCGCGCCGTCAGACCGCCGGTACACCGGGCCCAAACCTCGGTCTCCCTGCGCACCGGAAGCCGATGGGCTCGCGGAGCGACCCGGTGAGCGATCCCCAAGTGGTGGCGCTCGTCTTTAGGCTGCCGGGGTGGAGACTGCAGGCGATGTCTTGACCTGGCGACCGCTGATCGCGACCGACCTTCCCCTGCTGGGCAGCTGGCTGCGGGACCCGCAGGTGGCGCGGTGGTGGAACCACGAGAGCACCGCGGAGGCCGTGGAGCGTGACTTCCGTGCCAGTGTGCGCGGCGAGGAGCCGGGCGAAGATCTCGTGGTGTCGTTGGACGGTCATCCGGTCGGGCTGGTGCAGCGTTCGGTGATCCGCGACTACCCGGAGGACCTCGCGGAGTTCTCGGCGATCGTCGAGGTTCCGGACGGCGCTGTCGATCTCGACTACCTGATCGGCGAGGATGCACGGCGGGGCCGCGGGCTGGGGTCACGCATCATCGCGATGGCGGTCGACCGCACGTGGCTGGACTACCCAACCGCGCCAGCGGTGATGGTGGCTGTCGTGGCCGCCAACACCGCGTCCTGGCGTGCCCTGGAGAAGGCGGGTCTGCAGCGGACCGGCGAGGGGCCGATGGAACCGGACAACCCGGTGGATGATTCGCTTCACTACGTCTACCGGGTCGACCGACCGACGCCCGCCCGGTCGGGCACGTCCCGCTGAGCGATCGCCCAACTGGAGCGTCCAGGCAGCCCGCGATCGGTTGACGGACATTGCGGACAGACGCTACGTCGCGACCGCGTTGTCCCGGCGACGGCCCTCGTGGATCGAGACTGGGCAGTTTCGCGCAGTCACCTCACGACGTTGCGAATGCCGAACGGGATGTGGACGCTCGGCACCCGACCAGCTGCCGGTTGAGGTGCGCCAGTTGATCGTCGAAGAAGATATGGGGCCCAAGGCGCGGACGGGCAGCCGGTGATCATCGCTCTCACCGCCAGCGCCTTCGCGGGAAATCGCGCACGCTGCTTCTAGGCCGGGATGGACGAGTACCTCAGCAAGCCGGTCCGCAGCGAGGATCTCGCGGGCGCACTCACGGGGGCAGCGGCTGACCCTCGATCGCCGCGCTGCGTCCGGCAGGGAGGGTGGCCGATGAGCCCCGGCAGTGCCAGCAGGACCGACAGCCCTGCCGAGGGTCGCGACGACTCCGTCGTGTCGGCACCGCTCGGCGGGGTGCTCGCGGGGAGCTCGGAGACGGCAGGCATCGTCACACCTCCACCTCACGGTCAGGACGACGCTCCTCGGCCGGCCAGCCGAGACCGGTCGTGGCCGGCGCGTCGGGGGTGCTCGGCGTGGGCGCGACGCCACCGGGGTCCACCGGGCCCTGGTCCAGCCGGAACGGCGGGTAGGTGTCGGTCATCAGGGCGACGTACGCGGTCACCCGGTAGACCCACCGGTTCAGGCCGACCAGCAGGTCGAACAACGACGCCGGGTAGCGGCCGGTGAACAGCAGCAGCAGTCCGGCAGCCAACGTCAGCGCGCCGATCAGACCGCCGACGGCGAACTGGAAGCCGTCCGCGTCACCGAACTGCCACGTGCCCGCGAGCACGCCCAGGACGATCAGGTGCGGCAGCGCCAGCAGCCACGACTTGACCAGCACCAGCCCGCGCGAGAGCCGCTCGGGGTAGGCGATGTCGAGGTCGGCCGGGTAGTCGGTGTGGTCGAGGGTGAACGGCGGGTAGCGGTCGGTGCCGATCGCAGCCGTGGCGTAGAACTGCACCCGCCAGCTCCACCGCAGGATGCCGACGTTGAGGTCGAAGAGGCCACGCGGGTAGCGGCTGGTGATCAGGATCGCGAAGAACGCCACCACGGTGAGCACCACGAAGACCAGCCACAGCAGCGCGAGCACGACGTAGTGCGGGATCGCCAGGAACCACTTGACCAGCCAGAGCCCACGGTTCAGCTGCGGGTCCTTCGCGCCGACCAGGGTCACCGGGGTGTCGGGCCGGACGGCTTCGGGAGGCTGACCGGGCGCGGCCTGGCGGGGGACCCGCGGTCCCGGCGGCAGGGCGCCGTACACGACGAGCAGTGCGCCGCCGAGGATCAGGGCGCCGCCCAGCAGGCCGAGGCTCCAAGCCAGAGGTGTCAGCCAGCCGAGGCGTCCGCCCGCGGACAGGTCGACCGCGACCCCCGGGGAGCCGTCGAGGTTCATGACCACGGCGGTGTAGGTGCCGGGCTCGAGGTCCCAGGTCAGCGCCTGGGTGCCGGGGCCGCTGCTCTGCGCGGTCCAGAACCGCTGGTCCGTGGGAGCCGCGCTCAGGTCACCGCCGCTGCCACGCCGGGTCAGCGAGTAGTCGAACGGGTCGGTGCGCAGGTCGCTGATCTCCTCGTACGACGCACTGCCCAGGTAGCCCGCGACGTCGGCGCTCGGTGCAATCCCGATGAAGACGGCCGATGCGTCCGCGGACCGGGCGCGCAGCCGCACGGTGGCGAGGTCACGGTCGGCCCACCAGTCGTCGGGGCCGGCCTCGCCGAGGCTCACGACCTCGCTGGAGAGCGCCACCGTCTCGGTGGCGAGCTGCTCGGTCGGGGTGGTGAAGAACCCGTCGTCGTCGCGCTGGGTGGCCATCGCCCAGCCGAGGCCGAGGCCTCCGAGCAGCAGCGGGAAGCCCACGACCGCGAGCAGGATGCCGATGACGAGGGGGACCGGGCGGCTCCTGCGGGCAGCGGTGCGGCCTGGTTCAGGTGGTGGGGTGTAGGTGGTCATGGTTGTGGTCTCCTTTCTCGTCGCTCGGCGACGTCATGACCGGTGGAACTCGGCCGTGCTGGGCACGACCACGTCGGTGAGGTAGTCCTGGCTCCGCGGCACGCTGAGCCGGTCCATCACGAAACGGCGGTATCCGGAACGCACAGATGAGTTCCGGATACCGCCGCCCGTGTGTGACTACTTGACCTCGGAGCGGCGCAGGGAGAGCAGCCCGACGACGAGGGGAATGACGATCCAGATCATCGTGGTCGAGCCGAGCATCGCCCACTCCTCACCCGTGTTCGTGGCGCCCTCGAAGAGGGCCACCTGCGTCTCGTTCCAGTCGATCCACGGCTGCAGGTCCTCGAACCACGAGCGCACCTGGGCCAGGAGGACGAGGATGCCCGGCATGACCAGTGAGACGACGAAGTAGCCCACGATCGCGGCCGCGGAGTTGCGCAGCACGACACCGAGGGTGAAGCCGATGGCCATGCCGACCAGGTTGCCCAGGAGGATCTGCGCCGCGGCTGCCAGGGAAATGTCCCAGGCCGTGTCGAGGCCCATGGTCGTGGACCCGAGCAGGTTGCCGACAGCGCCGACGGCGAACGCGACGGCCATCGAGACGACCCCGACCACGATGGTCGCGAACGCCTTGGCCCCGATGACGCGTCCGCGGCTCGGCACGAGCGCGAACGTCGTGAGCCCGCTGCGCTGGCTCCACTCACTGGTGACGGCCAGGATCGCGATCATCGGCAGGATCACCGACATCGGGAACCCGATCGCCGCGGCGAAGTTCTCGTAGGTGACGGCGCTGTCGGGTGCGAAGATGATGACCGCCCCGGTCGCGATAACCGACAGGACGCCGATGCTGATGAGCATCCAGAATCCCGAGCGGGTGTTGAACATCTTGCGCAGCTCGATCTTGACGAGTCGGGTGGTCGGGATGGGCTGGGCGGTCCGGCGGGCCGGCGCGGCCTCGATGGTGTCGGGAGAGATGATCGTGGCGGTCATGCCGCAACTCCTTCGCGTTGGGTGTCTGCAGTGAGCGACAGGAACATGTCTTCGAGCCCGGCGCCCTCGGCGGAGCGGAGCTCGGTCAGGGCGATGCCGGCGGTCAGGGCCACGGCCCCGACCCGGGCGGGGTCGGCATCGGTGCGGACCGAGCCGTCGCTGGCGAGCGTGCTGGGGATCCCGGCCTGCTCCAGTGCGTGGGCGAGATCGCGCGGTGACGGTGACCGGGCGAGCGTCCCGGCGGCCGCGAGGAGCTCTTCCTTGGTGCCGGACGCGACGATCTTGCCGTTGCCGATCACGACCAGGTCATCGGCGATGACCTCGATCTCGTGGAGCAGATGTGAGGACAACAGCACCGTGCCGCCCTGGCTGGCGAAGCCCGTGAGCAGGTCGCGCATCCACCGGATCCCCGCGGGGTCGAGCCCGTTGGCGGGCTCGTCGAGGATCAGCACCCTCGGGTCGCCGAGCAGCGCGGTGGCGATGCCGAGGCGTTGGCGCATCCCGAGGGAGTAGTGGCGCACCCGGCGCTTGGCCTCGGTGGGCGTCAGGCTCACCAACTCGATCATCTCGTCGACCCGGGTGCGGGGCAGGCCCATCGTGTCGGAGGCAATGGTGAGGATCTCGCGTCCGGTGCGGCCGGCGTGCTGGGCTGAGGCGTCCAGCAGGACGCCGACCTCGAGGCCGGGGTTGGGGAGGTCGGCGAACCGGACGCCGTCGATGGTGGCCGAGCCGGACGTCGGGACGGTCAGACCCACCATGACGCGCATCGTGGTGGACTTGCCGGCGCCGTTGGGACCGAGGAAACCGGTCACGCGGCCGGGCTGGGCAGTGAAGGAGACGTTGTCGACGGCGGTGAAGCCGGCGTACCTCCGGGTCAGGGACTCAACAGTGATCATGGGCTCAACCCTCGCCGCGTCGCGGCGTGCGGACATCGGCGTCGAGGCCGGACCCGCCTCGGCCGTTGGGAGGAGCGGGGTCTCGTTCTTTCGGTCGGTCCCCGAGGCCTCGGCGGTCCCTAGGCAGGGCAGCGACCTGACGCGGTGCTCGAGGCGCTGTCGGTCATCGAGGGCGGTCGTTCGCGGCGCGATGAACGGGCTCGACCTCGATGCCATCGCCAGAGTCCTAGTCGTTCCCGCAACCATCGGCGAGTTCTGGATGATCGCGCACCTGCTCTGCCGTGGCATCAACCAAACGGCGATCGCCTCCGGCACCGTGGGCGATTCGGCACCTGAAGCCGCCACCGCGCAGTAGCCACGTCCCTGTACAGCTCGACCGCCTCCGCACGCGGCGGAAGGCAGCCGGTCCCCTGCTGGCCGACTACCAGGACCTGTACGTCGAGCGCCTTGCCTAGACGCCGTGCCCGGTGAATGCCGCCCAAGGTGCCCGCAGCGGGTGAGCGAGGACCGCGATGAGGCAGCGGGGTCTACGTCGCGAGCGCCGGGACCGTCCCGAAAGTCGAACGGTCCGCGGCGAAGGGAAGCAGTTGAACCGAGAGGCCGACGCGTCACCGCTAGCGGATCGGCGGATTCTGGCGGTCATCGCAACAGCAGTGGTCCGATCATCTCGATCGGCTTCTTGAACTGTAGGCGTTTGCGGGGTCGGTCGTTGAGCTCATCGGCGACGGCGTCGAGGTGAGCTTCGGTGTGCACCGACAGGTCGGTGCCCTTCGGAAGTACTGCCGCAGCAGCCCGTTGATGCTTCTGGTTGGTCGCCCGCTGCCACGGCGAGTGCGGGTCACAGAAG
This sequence comes from uncultured Actinomycetota bacterium, assembly GCA_963801135.1. GTDB lineage: Bacteria > Actinomycetota > Actinomycetes > Propionibacteriales > Nocardioidaceae > Marmoricola_A. The sequence goes on from CAWDDN010000012.1 coordinate 17,211, forward strand.
TAGATGGCGATCTCGGCGCCGACCTGGACCTGTTTCCAGTCCCGCATCTCCACGCCCTGGTCCCAGGTCAGCGACCGGCGCAGCTGCTCCGGCAGGGTCTGGATCGTCGCGGCCAGGGCAGGTGCGACCTGCTCGGCCCGGTACCCCTCGGTGAGCGGCACCAGCAGCGTGTAGCCGGTGGTGCGTTCGACCAGAGTGCCGATCGCCGAGGCGTTGGCCTTGCCGATGATCAGATCTCCTTCCCAATGGCCGGGCACGGCCCGGTCGAGTGCTTCGGCGGGGCGTTCGCTGATGTTGACCGTGTCGGGCAGCACCCGGTTCTTGGGCCGGGCGCCTTGCCGGTTGGGGATCCGAATCGCCCGACCCGTGCGCAGACACCGCGTCAGCTCGCGGCGCACGCACCGCGCGACTGCACGTACAACGACTGATAGATCGTCTCGGTCGACACCCACATCTCCGGCTGGTTGGGGTAATCCTCGCGCAGCCGGCCAGCGATCTGCTCCGGGAGTACCGCTTGGTCAGCTCCGCCTGCACCCGCTTCCGTAGCGACTGGTTGGTCACCAGCTTCGCCGGCTTCGGGCGGCTCGCTCGTTGGTGGGCCAGCACATGCGCCGAGCTGGCCCGGTACCGGCCGGCCCGGTCGGCGTTACGGCCAAGCTCGCGGGAGATCGTCGACGGGTTGCGCCCCAACCGGGCGGCGATCGCGCGCAGCGACTCACCCGCGGCCCGGGCCAGCGCGATCTCCTCTCGCTCGGCGAACGACAAGTAGCGGCCCTGCAGATTGCGGCCACGACGTGGACGCACCGCGCCAGACTGGCGCAGCCACGCGAGTCCTCGATGTCGATGGGGGCAGGCCACCGTGGCCGCATCGGTCAAGAACTCCCCGCCCTGCCAAGCTGCCCAGAACGGCTGGTACAGCTCAGGGACCAACTGGTTGGAGAAACGCACAGTCATCAACACCCTCACAGGATCGATCAGGTGTTGCGACCAGCACGGCCCGGGGATCCTCTGCGACCAGCGACCGTCGACGACGCGGACGTCACCTGGAAGTTCCGACAGCTCGACTCCGTCAACGAGTGGCTCACCGGCTGTCCGACCGACATCGCTGGCTACCGCGACCTCTTCGCCGACCCCGAGCGCCTCGCAACCACCGTCGTCATCCAGCTCGGCCACCGCCATGACGCGGAGGTCATCGGAGACTTCATGCTTCGCCGCGAAGACGCCTGGCCCAGCTCGAGATCGCCGATCAGGCTCGCGGCGTGCAAGCAGAACTCGGCTGGGTCCTCGACCCCGCGCATAGCGGCCACGGGTATGCGACCGAAGCCGTCCGCGAGCTGCTCCGCTACTCGTTCCAGGTCTTAGGAGTGCGACGCGTCGTCGCCAACTGCTTTCTCGACAACGGCACGTCCTGGCGGCTCATGGAGCGCGTCGGGATGCGCCGAGAGACAACGGCCTTCGCGAGTTCCCTCCATCGCTCGGGGCGCTGGCTAGACACCGTCGCCTACGCCCTCCTCGAGGACGAGTGGATCTGGTGAGGCAGTTGCGGTAGCAGCGACGACCGCGGGCCTGGCTGCGCAGGTCGTAGACGGTCTGGGTGCTCTCGTAGAGCCTCACAGCCAGCTCGGACGATCCCACCCACTACCCACTATGTGTTGGCCGCCCGGGGTCTTCTGTTCTGCGATGGGCGACCCGAGGTTCATCCCCGGCCGCACACGTCGGCGGTGACGTCCTCGGCTTTGCGCCCGACCAACTCCTCCGTGTCTGGGTCCGTGTCGTTGGTGTAGACCGTTCCGGGCTCCATCGCGGCGAAGTCCTCGCCGCGAAATGTCACCTGACTGAGCACCTCACGTTCACCCTCGCCTGCCGCCGTCGCGATGTACCCCCGGTCGACGACCACCTCGACGGACTCGCCTGCCCACGGACCAGCGGGCGCGGTCAGGACCAGCTCGCTGGTCCCGGGCACCGGCACGTCCGAGATCCACGCGCCGACCTGCTCGTTCTCCTCGTCCTCGGTCAGACTCTCGCGGTCGAAGGACAGGTCCACTCCCGTGGCCGCCCCCGCGCACGCCTCCACCACGACGACCGGTCGCTGCTCCCCGTCCACGGTCACTCCCAGCGCACCGATGACCTCGACGTCGGGAGCGATGCAGCCGGTCAGCGAGACCACCACGACCATCAGCCCCGCCAGCGCTCCGACCCTGAGGCGGACAGCCATCTTCCGAGTCTGACAGCCAAGGTCAGGAACGGCGATGGTCAGGATCTCGCGGCCGGTGCGACCCGCGTGCCGGGCGGGTGCATCAAGGAGTACCCCCTTCCTCACGTCCCGAGTTGGGTAGGTCCGCGTGGCCGCGAGCGGACACGGTGGTCGATTTGACGGCGTTGGTACTGGTGACCGAGTCGATGGTGATCATGGGCGGTTCTCCTGTGGCGGGTGGGTGGTCCTCCGCGACTGGTCGTTTCGTGAACCCGGTCGGTCGCGATGTGCGAGCACAGAGCATTGCTTCGACCGGCCCAGATCAGCGTCGGCATTGGCCGAGTCTGGCTGGACCAAAGTCGGTCTGGACTTGCCGCGTCCGGGGTCAGTTGTCGACCCTGCGGTACGAGGGCAAGTTCGCCGACGACACCGTCGCCACGCGCGATCGCACAGCGTAAGGGTCAAACTCATGCTTCGCCGGCACCCGCCCTCGTCACGAATTCGGGAGTGAACTCCCGACGCTGTCTTCCCATCGTGAAGGACCTCTCTCTCCTACGAGGTGTCCGTGATGGGGGATGATGTGATCACGGCAACGGGCGTTGGCTGGCGAATATCGGGATGGACAAGGCACCGAGCTCACCGCCCACGCCGCTTCAGTCCCCCAACCGGTCGGTGTCATAGCCCCACATCGCGATCTCGACCCTGTTCCGGGCGCCGATCTTGGTCAGCAGGCTCGCGACGTGGGTCTTGGCGGTCGTTAAGCCGATGAAGAGCTCGGCGGCGATCTCGGCGTTCGTGCGGCCACGGGCGACCAGCACCAGCACCTCCTCCTCGCGTTCGGTGAGCGGCTCGATCGGTTGGGTACGTCGGCTCGACGGTCCCCTCGCGGCCAGGGTGGACAGCAGCCGCCGGGTGATGTTCGGCGCGATCAGGGCATCGCCGACGGCGGCGGCATGCACGGCCTGGACGAGCAGCTCCGGCCCGGCATCCTTGAGCAGAAATCCTCGGGCGCCGGCCCGAAGCGCGCCGTGGACGTACTCGTCGAGGTCGAACGTCGTGATCACCACCACCGCCATCGGGTCCGGAACGCCCCGCCCGGCGAGCAGCTCGGTCACCTCGATGCCGTCAAGCCCGGGCATCCGGATGTCGACCAGGCACACGTCGGGGTGGAGCCGACGCGCCAGCTCGACCGCGGTGTGGCCGTCGGCGGCCTGGCCGACGACCTCGATGTCGGGCTGGGCGTCCAGGATCATGGACAGGCCGGTACGCACCAGGTCCTGGTCGTCGGCCACCAGCACGCGCACCGTCATCGTCGTCCCTTCGTCGGCAGCTCGGCGTCGACCGTCCACCCGCCCTCGGGCGCCGGCCCGGCGCGCAGCGTGCCGCCGAGCAGCTGCACGCGCTCGGTCATCCCCAGCAGCCCGAAGCCGTGGCTCGCCGGCCGCACCGGGTCGATCTGTCCGTCGTCGGTCACGCGTAGCCGCAGCCTTCCTCCACCCTCGACGACCCGGATCTCCACACGCGAGGCGTTGCGGGCGTGCCGCAGGGCGTTGGTCAGCGCCTCTTGCGCCAGCCGGTAGACCGCCGTGTCGACCTGGAGCGGAAGTCCGGCCAGGTCATCTGGCAACTCCACGTCGACGACCGGGACCGGGTCGCGGCGGGCGAGCGACGTCAGGTCGGCAACGCCGGGCTGGGGGGTGTACTCCGCCGGCGCTCCGTCGCGCAGCACCCGGACCATCGCCCGCATCTCCGCCAGCGTCCGCGATGCTTCTCCTTCGATGATCGACAGCGCCTCGAGCGCCGCCTCAGGTCGCTGCCCTGCCAGCGTCCGGCCCGCCTGCGCCTGCACCGCGATCGCCGAGACGTGGTGGGCGACGGTGTCGTGCAGCTCGCGCGCCAGGCCGACCCGCTCCTCGCTGCGGATCTGGTCCACAGCCCGGCGCCGACTCTCGGCGCGGTAACGGAACGCCGCCCCGTCCGCCGCCACCGCCGTCAGAAGCGCGAACCCAGCGATGGTCTCGGCCGGCCCGGTGTAGTCGGCGATCGTGCTGATGACCGCAGCGACCAGCACCACCGTCAGCCCGATCACGATATCGCGCCCCGCACCCCAGCGGACCAGCGCGTAGATGAGGACCAGGACGTAGACCATCGTGTTGAGGCCGACACCGGAGACCCCGCTCGTCAGGCCCGCCAGTCCCAACGCCATGCCGGTGCCGAAGCCCACCATGACGCAGGCCAACGGCCGGGTACGCCGCCAGAGCAGCACCGGCGCGAGTCCGACCGCCACGATCGTCACGAACGGCCGCCAAGTGACGTCGTCCCGGAAGACTCCCTCGAGCAGCGCCGTCACCATCAACGCGCCGACCAGCACCCGGTCGCGCCACACCCGTTCGGGAACGGCGGCTGCGCGGGGCTCGGCCCACAGCGAGCGCAGGGCGTTGGTGATCACCCGCCCAGCCTAGGGACCGCCGAGGCCTCGGGGACCGGCCGAAAGAACGAGACCCCGCTCCTCCCATCGGCCGAGAAGTGTCCGGCCTCGACGCTGATGTGCCCGGGCCGGCGCTCCGCGAGGGTGGAACAACCGGGTAGAGCGGCCCGGACCTCACAACGCAAGACCACCTGCAAGGAGCATCGCCCACTGTGCGGTCGACCCTTGCCGAAAACAGGAGAGAACCATGCCCATTCCGATCACCGGGCGGATTGCCCGGCAGTCAGCGCGCCGGCCCTGGCTCACACTCGGCGTCTGGGCAGCGCTGCTCGTCGTCGCCTTGATGAGCGCCGGCAGCATCGGAGAACACGTCACGTCGGCCCAGAAGAACCTGGTCACCACGGAGGCGGACCGCGCCGCGGAGCTCGACGCCGACCTGCGCGCGAGCGCCGGAGGACAAGAGCTCTTCGACGAGTCGGTGATCGTCACCTCTGCGGCACACGAGTACGGCGACCCGGCATTCGACACCGCGATCGCCGAGGTCACGACTGCCCTGCACGCCACCCGTGGTGTCGTGGACGTCGTCACCCCAGCGCTTGGCTCACCGGTCGCGCAGAACGGTAGGTCGGCGATGGTGCAGTTCCAGACCACGGCGGACACGGCCGCCGTACAGGCAGCAGTGGATGCGGTCAACGCTCTGGAACACGACGACGTCGAGACCTTCGTGTTCGGCACGGAGTCCACGGCGCTCGCGTTCACCGAGTTCGCCGCCGACGAGCTGGCCAGGGGTGAGCTGTTCGGTCTGGTGGCTGCACTGGTGATCCTGGTCTTCGTGTTCGGCGCGCTCGTGGCTGCGGGACTTCCGCTGCTGGTGGCGATCGTGTCGATCATCACCGCCACTGGTGTCGGCGCGATTGTCGCCCGTGCCCTGGACAGTGCAGGCGTGCCGATCTCCGACTCGCTGACGATCTTCATCGCGATGCTGGGCCTGGCACTCGGCATCGACTACTCGCTCCTCAGTGTCCAACGCTTCCGCGAGGAGCTCGCTCATGGCGCGAGCCCGACGGACGCCATCACCACGACCGGCTCCACGGCCAACCGTGCCGTGCTGTTCTCCGGTGCCACCATCGTGGTGTCGCTGGGCGGCCTACTGCTCGTCCCGCTGAACATGTTCCTGGGCATCGGCATCGGGGTGATCCTGGTCGCGGTCACGTCGGTGGCCACCGCGCTGTTCCTCCTGCCTGCGCTGCTACGGCTGCTGGGTCACCGCGTCAACAAGGGCCGCGTACCCACGGCGCATCCAGGCGTCGAGTCCGCGCGGTGGCGACGGCTGTCCACCCGGGTCGCGTCGCGTCCTGCACTCGCTGCCGTGCTGGGTGTCACGGTCCTCGCGATCGCAGCCTCGCCCTTGTTGACCATCAATCTGGCCAACCCGGGGCCCGACGACATGCCGGAGGACTTCGTCGCCCACCGGGCCAACGAGGTCCTCGTCGAGGACTTCGGCTGGACGGACACCGCCACGATGGTGGTGATCACAGGAGCCGCAGGAGATGCCGACGCCGTGGACACCCTCGCGGCCGAGGTGGAGTCGGACCCCGGCTTCGCCGACACCACGGTGGACTGGCGCGGGACGACCGCCTTCATCGACACCCACGACCTGTACGACGCCGGCGACCCCGAGTCGACCGAGGCCATCGACCAGTTGCGGACCGTGCTCATCCCGTCGGCCCTGGCCGAGAGCGATGCGACGGCAGCTGTCGGCGGCACCCGGGCCTACGCCATGGACGAGCTCGGGCTGCTCACCAGCCGCGCACCGTACGCAGTGGCGATCATCCTGACCGTCACGTTCCTCCTCCTGCTGGTGATGTTCCGCTCGATCGTGATCCCGGTGAAGGCCATCGCGCTGAACCTGCTGGGCACCCTTGCCACGTTCGGGGCGGTCGTCGCGACGTACCAGTGGGGATGGGGGGCCGCACTGTTCGGGTTCCCCGACCTGGACGGCATCTCGCCGTACATGCCGGTGATGATCTTCGCGCTCGTGTTCGGCCTGTCGATGGACTACCACGTGTTCCTGCTCGCCCGGGTCAAGGAGCGGTACGACGCGACGGGCGACACGAAGACGGCCGTGATCGAGGGCGTCACCCGCACCGGTCCCCTGATCACCGGTGCGGCGCTGATCATGGTGGCGGTCTTCTCAGGCTTCGCGGTCTCCGCGATCCCGGAGCTGTCGCAATGGGGCTTCGGCCTCGCGGTCGGGGTGCTGTTGGACGCCGCGGTGATCCGCGTGCTGCTCGTCCCCGCCGCGATGGTGTGGCTGGACAAAGCCAACTGGTACCTGCCGCGATGGCTCGAATGGCTGCCGACCCTCACTCACGAGCCAACTCCCGCACCCACCCCGGACGAGTCACCCGAGCCGGCACTCGTGTGACTCCACAGAGTTGTCAGGTGGTCAGCACGCTACGGCGCGCAGCCACCTGACAACTCCCAAGTCAGGGCAGGCAGTCAGGGCAGCGCGATGCAGCCGAGCTCGACGGGCGAGGCGAGCCGTGCGTTGCGCGGCAGGATCGGCCAGCGACACCCGTCCGGCGGTGATGAATCGCACGACGTAGCGGCGCTGCCAGGGCGTCTCCGCCGCTCCGGGGTCGTAGTGCTCTCGCACGAAGGCGACGGCCTCATCAGCGGGTACGCCGTCCAGCACGGCAAGACAGGCGAGCGCAGTGCCCGTCCTTCCGCGCCCGCCGCCGCATGCGACTTCCACGCGCTCATCGGCTGCTCGGCGTCATGCCTCGCGCCGCGCGTCGCCCTGATCTGCGGGTAGCCGAAAGTCCGGCCAGCGAAGCCACCGCGTGTCCCACCGCATGCCAGCCGGTGGCTTGCCGAGCAAGTACAGCCCGAGTCCGGACGTGGCCCCTCGGGCATCTGTCGGCGCAGTCCACGTCCCCGGACGAGTCGACCGGACGGCAGGCGCAGCACCCCGGGCATCGTCGGGTCCCACGTCCGAGTCATGGACCGCAGCCTATTGCGACCAGCCGGGCTCACCGTCCCGCAGACGATCCTGATCCAGGTCGCTCCGCGAGCCCATCGGTGCGCGGGACGGCTACAGACGTGCATTCTGCAACGTCGTCGAGCTGACGCCGCGTCTATGGCAGGAGTGACGTGCCTTCGTGGATCGAAGTCACTTCGCGGGCAGAGCCCTGTGGATGACGTCGACGAGTTCGTCGCGCGTCGGTCCAGGTGCGTATGTCGGTCGCCAGCCGTTCTGGTAGACCGCCCGTGCGAATGGCTCGGCCGGCCTGATCGACTCGGGCAGTGCGGTCATCGCGAAGTAGCCCGCGGCGTGCTCGCCAATCCGAGGGTCAGCTTCGACAGCCGCGGCGATGAGGTCAGAGGGCAGCGGGACGCTCAGGTCGACGTCTCCGCCCTGCCAGCGCCTGACCATGCCGCCGTCGATCTCGATGTGGTCAGCCACCCAGGGTTCGATGTCGTGGTCGCACCGGGCCCCAAACGGTTCGGCAACGGTTGAGAGGTCGGCCCCATCGTCGAGGAGCGAGACGAGCGCGGTCACCTGCATGCAGGCCATGGCGATCCCGCGTCCTCGGGTCGGGGTCGTGGTCGCGACCGAGTCCCCGACCGCGACCAGTCCCGGCGTGCCGGCCTGTCGGCGGTAGACGTTGCGCAGCGCCCCGCCGACAAGAACCGCTGAGGTGGGCCGCGCACGGTCCGGTTGGGTCCATTGGGCGAGGGCCGGGATGGCTCGACAGACGGCCTCGAAGGCGGCCTCGAAGCGCAGCGCCTTGAGTGCTGCGTCCGCGGTAGGGCGCACGAGCACCACCGAGAAGTGGCCGGACTCGTGCAGGAAGACCAGGCACTGGTAGCCATCGAAGTCGGCCATGTAGGCAATCGGGTTCATCATGGGCCCGGGCTCTGCTCCCGCTCTCAGCTGGTAGGTGCGGTCGACGTAGGCGAGGCCGCAGTCGCCATCGAGCTCCGGGTCGGCATCGGGCGCGCTGGACCTGCCAAGGTGCCCGGATCGGCCCGAGGCATCCACAACGAGATCGGCCTCGACCAGGGATCCGTCGACCCGAGCGCCGACGACGTGTCCGCGATCGAGGACCATTCCGTCGACGTGTCCGGTGCGCAAGGTGAGGCCGGGTTGCTTCCTCGCCGCGTGTCGAAGCGCTCGCTCGAACGTCGGTCGACGTGAAAGCACCCCCAGCACTTGGCGTGACCCGACAGGGTTCGGCACCTCGACTGGCTGGGCGCCATAGGACAGCCAACTTTCGAAGGCCTCAGGCCATTCGGCCTGGAGAGTCATCGGCACCTGCGGCCGGAAGCCGTGGGCGTGCTCGAACTGCATGACGCCCCGACGGGCCCAGGCGTCTCCGCTGGGGCCGGGGTCCCGGTCAACCGAGGTGACCTGGTGACCGCGACGTGCCAGCGCGGCGCCGAGAAGGAGACCGGTCGGGCCGGATCCCACGATGAGTGTCCTCATGACTGTCCTCAGCTACACTGCTGATGCGTTGATCGCACTAAGAGTGCTCTCAAAAGACGGAGTCGTCAAGATGTCCGAGCCACGCCGTCCGTACCGGTCGACGCTTCGGGAAGAGCAGGCCCGGGCCACGCAGCGGGCGATCGTCGGTGCCGCACGCGACCACTTCATCGAAGTCGGATGGTCGCGCACGACCATCGACGCCGTTGCCGTCCGTGCAGACGTGAGCCGCAGGACGGTGTTCACCTCGGTCGGCGGGAAGGCGGCCCTGCTGAAGCTCGCCCTGGACTGGGCCCTGGTCGGTGACGACGAACCGGTGCCGATGTCCAAGAGACCGGTCATCGCGGAGATGGAACGACTGACCGATCCCCGCGCACTGGTGGCTCGCTGGGCGCAGTTCGTCGCAGACCTAGAGGCGCGGGCGGCGCCTCTGGCCGCCGTACTCGTGGTGGCTGCGGATGTCGACCCGGTAGCCGCCGCGGTCCACGCGGAGTCCGAACGCAACCGGCTTGGAGGCGCATCAGCCTTCGTGGCCCGCCTCGCGGCTATCGGCGGGCTGCGAGCGGACCTCACCACCGAGCACGCTGTGGCCGCCACCTTGGTGCTGATGGACCCCGCCGTCCACCGCACGCTGGTGACTGAGCACGGCTGGACGCGCCCGGAGTACGCCGGCTGGATCGAGCGCATGGCCATAGCCGAGCTCCTCAGGGACACTTGGAACGAAGCATGACGGGCGGCGTACTGACCATCGGCCGGATGATTATGACCACGTCGTCCCGGGATGACGCGGTCACGGGCTGCGCGCCAGGCTGTTCCGGAGGCCGATCGGCACGCGGAGCGTGCCAGTAGCCGATCGGTCACCGGGTCGCTCCGCGTGCCCATCCCGCTGCGGAGCACAGCCGGGCCCACCTCAGTGGAACGTGTGGCATAATTGTGGCATGAGCCGCACACGTTTGAGCACCACGGTGGACGCCAACCTTCTCGAGAGGGCTCGCGAGGTTTCCCGCAAGCCCGACTCTGCGCTTGTTGACGATGCGCTCGCTGCGTTGCTGGCTCGCCATCGCGCAGCCGAGGTGGACGCCAGCTACGCCGCCTACGACGAACACCCTCTGGACGAACCAGACGAGTGGGGGGACCTGGCTTCGTTCCGAAGAGCGGTTGCCGCCTCATGACGGACATCCCCGCGCGAGGAGAGATGTGGTGGTGCGAGATGGCGGACATCGGCCGCAGGCCGGTCGTTGTGCTGTCTCGTGACGCGGTCATACCGCGCCATCGCCGCGCTCTCGTCGCGCCCTGCACCACCACCATCCGAAGCCTCCCGAGCGAGGTTCTTCTGGAACCCGGTGACGACCCGGTGCCGCTTCGCTCGGCGGTCAATCTCGACTCGATTGAGAGCGTCTCGATCGCGATCCTCGTCGAGCGGCTGGGGCGTGTGGCCGAGGTCAGGATGCGTGAAATCTGTGCCGCCCTCGCAGTTGCTGTCGACTGCTCAGATTGAGCTGCAGCCGACACCGGTGACCGATGGGCTCGCGGAGCGACCTGGTGAGCGATGGGCACGCGGGACGCGCTGAGAGACGGGATCGGCCACGGGGCGTGCTCCGTTCCCAACCTCCCAGGCGACGCCGGCGGTTATCAGGGTCGCCCAGCACCCACCCCGCGGCGTTCTCGTCCTGTCGGCCGCCGACGCAGAAGCGCCACTCGGCCCTTCTCGACTGCGCCAGTCGAACTCTTCTGTGCCCGATGCAAGACGCCCCCCATAGACGCACTCATCATCGATGGGGTCGCTACGGGTAGGCGCAACCGACCAGCCGACCGGGAACGAAAGGCTTCCAGGCGGGCCCGCGCTGGGCCAGCCGATCGGCTAGCAGATGGAGCACGGTCGGGTTGTTCCCGAGGCCGAGATGGCTGCCGAAGACCTCGATGTTCTCGCGGTGCTTCCCAGAGCTGAGACGGCAAGCTCGCCACGGCACGACGCCATCGCTGCGGGAGTAGACCGACGTCGCGGGCACGCGCAGAGGACCGGCCTCTCGCCACGGACGGGCGAGCATCGGCAACGAGATGTTCATCCGAGAGAGCTGATCGAAGGCGGCCGACGTCGAGCGACCGCGCCGGCCGGCTAGCTGGACGGGACTGCCCAAGGTCACGATCTGACGCACGCTTCCTGGCGCCCGGCGAGCCAGCTCATGGGCGTAGATGCCTCCCAGACTCCACCCGAGGATGGTGACCTTCTCACCGGAGCTCTCGCTCAGTGAGGCGACACGGCTGCGTAACCCGCTCACCACCGCCTCCGAGGACCCGAGGTTCGCACCCAACTCCCACCCCGACACCGAGTAGTTGAGCCATCGCAGGTACGCACGCAGGACCGTCGTCGAGGAGTCGTGATGCAGAAAGCCCGGCACCACCAGCACCGGACGACCGTCACCCCGCCGGTCGGCAGCCAGCAACGGAGCCAGAGCCAGTGCGGCTCCAAGCTCCAGCGCCGCCCTCGGGGCCTCCGCCGCCAGCAGGCCCGCCAGGCCGACACCACGAACCAGGCGAGGGGCGAGACGAGAAGCTCTGGGCAACTGCTTTGCGCTCCTCATGGACGGTCTGCGACGTACTACGGACATCGCCATGCTCTCACCACACGACCTCTCGTCGTCCCCGGGCGCTCGGGCCCAGCCGGTAGAGGTGGGGGCTGGTCAGGTCTCCTACGATCAGCAGCATGAGGAGCCGATAGTTGTCTCGGTTGCGGAACCTACGGGTGACGCGGCGGTGGAGCATCGATGAGGCCGCAGATGGCCTCGGTGCCGCCGTTCGAGGATCCGTTCCTGGTCTTCGACATCGTGACCAACCGCGTCGCGAGCATCGTGTCCGGCTCGATCGCGCTGGTCTTCTTCGCGTTGCTGTGGGCGGCGTTCCCGCTCACCCGGCGCGCCGCCAACATCTGAGCGTGACCAGGCCTGGTCACAGCCCGGGCGCGCTCGACCACGGGGCGGAGGCAGTCATCGTCGAGCGGCTGCGCACGGCCGACGACTCAGGCCCCCGGCACGGACGGCGCGGGCGGCGCGGGCGGCGCGGGCGGCGCGGGATCATCCACCCGGCCTCCGGTGGCCTGCTCGTGCCGGCGGCGGGCCTCCTCGATCTGCTCTATCAGCTCGGTCTCGTCGCGCATCATCCGCCGATACTCCGGGCCCAGCGAGCGGACCTGCTCGCCCTCCTCCACCAGCTTGGCGAAGATGCGCTCGCGCTCTTGCTCGTCGGCGGTGTAGTGCAGGTCGAGGTAGTCGCGGGCGTGGCGGCGCGCGTTGCCGATCGCGGTCTTGGCGCGGCCCTTCTTGCTGAGCAGCGAGGCGAGCGTGGTGACGACCAGGATGCCGAGGATCACCAGGAGCGACGTCCCGGTGCCGATCTCGGTGACCTCGACGTTCTCGCCGTTGTTGATGAACGGCAGCTCGTTCTCGTGCAGCGCGTGCAGCAAGAGCTTGACCCCGATGAAGGCGAGCACGGCGGCGAGACCGTAGGAGAGGTAGATCAGCCGCTCGAGCAGGCCCTCGATCAGGAAGAACAGCTGGCGCAGGCCGAGCAGGGAGAACGCGGTCGCGGTGAAGACGATGAACGTGCTCTGGGTGAGGCCGAAGATGGCGGGGATCGAGTCGAGCGCGAACAGGATGTCGGTGCCGCCGATGGCGACCATCACCAGCAGCATCGGGGTCAGGACCCGCCTGCCGTCGACCTGGGTGAACAGCTTGTCGCCGTCGTACTCCGGGGAGGTGCGGATCAGCTTGCGGGCGAGCTTGACCATCAGGTTCGGGTCCTCGGGCTGCGCCTCCTCCTCGCTGATCTCGCCCTTGATCAGGTTGCCGGCAGTCAGGAGGAGGATCAAGCCGAAGATGTAGAAGACCCAGGAGAACAGGCTGATCAGCCCCGCGCCGATGAAGATGAACACCGTCCGGGCGACCAGAGCGAAGACAATGCCGAACAGCAGCACCTTCTGCTGGTCCTCCCGGGGCACCCGGAAGCTGCCCATGATGATCAGGAACACGAAGAGGTTGTCGACGCTGAGCGCCTTCTCGGTCACGTAGCCCGCGAAGTACTCCCCACCCATGGCGACCCCGCCGAACACCAGGACCAGCACGCCGAACAGCAGCGCGATGCCGACGTAGACCCCCGACCAGGCGGCGGCCTCGCGCAGCGACGGCACGTGGGCCTTGCGGGTGTGGAAGAAGAAGTCGTAGGCGAGCATGGCCACGATGGCGACCACGGTCAGTGCCCACACCCAGATCGACACGTCCACTGGCCGCCTCCGAGCCTCGACAAACCCGCGTGACCCGTCCGGACGCCGCATCGTCCGTGGTGAGTACCGGTCCAACGACAACTGGTCGTACGCCGGCCAGACCCTCTGCGGCCCAGCCGGTCACGCCGCTTCCGAGCATGAACCTACACGTGGTCGAGGCACGCGGCGTTCGCCGCAGGACGGGCCGCACCGTTCGCGAGCAGCGGGTCCGTCGCGTCCTACAGCCACGACCGTGCCGGCAGCTCCGTCCCTCGGTCAACCGGCCAGCTACGGAGTACGGCTGACCTCACGATGGAGGTGCTCCATCTTCCGTCCAGCTCACCGGGCCGTGCCGTCGGCCCTCGTGGCGGAGCTGCCCTCGGCCACGGACGTAGCGAGTCAGGCCGACGAGGAGATGGAGTGTCTGCACCTCGAAGTCAGGCGCCAGGAGTGATCCGCTCGCCTGCCCGGGAGCGACGGCCGTGAGTCGATGTCGCGACGCCTGACGGCGACGGCGCCGATGGCGACCAGGGTGGCCGCGACCGCCAGGCGGACAGCCACGGGCGCCAGATCGAAGGACGCGGCCGGGAGCGCGGACACATGCTCGAACGGAGACACATCGCGCAGCCACTGTGGGGGTTCCAGGCTCTCGACGGCAGACCCATCACGACGGAGAGCGCGACGCCGACCCTGGCCATGGCCGCCCAGCGCGGCGCAGCCCTGACAGCGCGAACGTCAGGCCGGCCAGGACCAGCAGGGCCGGCAGCATCGTGATCACCGCGAGCCCGCATTTCACTGCAGACTCAAGCTGGTCGCCAGGCGGGGCTTGCGGCGTGGCAGCGTTCATTCGCGCGTAGCTGTCAGATCGGAAGCGACGGCGGCTCTGGCGGGTCAACGGTCGGACTGTCTCGGCCGCCGGGCGGAGGCATGTGCTGACTTGCCGGGTTGTCTGCATGCGCGAGGTCGGCTCCGGCCGCCCCTGCTTCCTCTGCTGCCATCAATTCTGCGGCAATGGACGCGCGAGTTGAGGACTCCACAGCCCGATCAGCCGCGCGCTCTAGGGAAGCGCTGATCAACGGGCCAGTTGGCGCGCGAGGGTCCCGACGTGGCGCTGGGCGACCCTTGATGGGCTCCAGGCCATCCTCGCCACCACCCTGAGGCCCCTGTTCGGGGCCATCGGGCCGGGCCGGGGCAGGCTGACGCCGTGCCGTCACCCCATCAGGGCGACGGCACGGGTCCGCATCAGCCAGTTCGCCGAGGCGAACAGCACGTGCAGGTGGTTGAGGTTCTTCGCGATCCCGCGGTAGCGGGTCTTGGTGAACCCGAAGTCTCGTTTGACGATGAGAAACGGATGCTCGACCTTGGCCCGCACCGACGCCTTACGCGACTCCAGGTCCCGGTCGTGGCCGGTCATGGTCTTCAGCACGCCCTTGCGTGCAGCGACGCGCCACTCGATCCTCAAGCGATGCTCGTGGCCGGCGATCTCGGGCCGCTTCGATGCGCCTTGATAGCCCGCGTCGCAGTAGACGATCTCGTCATCGGCGCGCACCAGGTTCGCTGCTTCGTCCAGGTCGTGCACGTTGGCAGCGGTCGCGGTCACCGTGTGGGCGTACCCGGTGCCCGCATCGACTCCGATGTGGGCCTTCATCCCGAAGTACCACTGGTTGCCCTTCTTGGTCTGATGCATCTGTGGATCACGAGTGCCAGAAGCGTTCTTCGTCGAAGACGGCGCGGCGATGATCGTGGCATCCACGATGCTGCCCCCGCGCATGATCCAGCCCTCCTGCTCGAAGATCTCGTTCTGTGCCGCCAGCAGCCTCTCCCCGAGCTCGTGCTCCTCCAGCAGGTGGCGGAAGGCCAGCAGCGTGGTCGCGTCCGGGACCTGCTCCACAGTGAAGTCCAGACCCATGAACCTGCGCATCGCGTAGGAGTCGTAGATCGCCTCCTCCACGCCCTCATCGGAGAGCGAGAACCACACCTGCAGCAGATACATCCGCAGCATCGTCTCGATCGGCTTGGCCTTGCGGCCCCTCTTGCCCGGCCTGTCCGCGTAGTAGTGCGGCTCGATCACGCCCACCCAGACCGTCCACGGGAGCGTGGCATCCATCGTTTCGAGGAACTGCTCCCGGCGGGAGACCCGTCGACGGTTGCCGTACTCGATATCGGTGAAGCTGGGCTGGTCGCTGTCCACGCCCCCATCATTTCGCGCTCCCGCTCAACGAGCCAGACACCGCACCGGACTCCCGAAAAGATCAGCGCATCCCTAGGACACCGCGGCGCTCGCGGGGCGGTCGGTGTACACATCGGGGAGCAGGTGCTCCAACCGCCCGACCTCCTCGATGTTGTGCACCACCCATGCCTCGGTCATCGACATCGGGAACCGACGTCTCGTCAGGTAGCGGTTCACCGGGGTGAAGGGCCGGGCCAGGGCTCCCACTTCGATCACGCTGACGTAGTGGGTGTGGCCGTCGCAGGCTGACCAGGTGTGGCTCAACTGCAGAACCGGCACACCCGCGAAGCGGCGGACCAGACGGATGCCCGTTGCGTCGAGCTTCTCCACCGTGTCGGTGGTGTCGACATAGAACTCGGGCCGCCCCTGGAAGGCCTCGACGATGCGGAACCGGGCACCCTCCTTCGCTCCGCCCCCCGGAGCCGGCCTCGCCAGCTCCCACCGGATGTGGTCCACCGGATGCCATGCCAGGTAGTTGGGCACGACTGCGTCGCCGTAGGTCATGGAGCCACCTATGTTCTGGAACCACCACAGCAACATCTCCGGGGTGATCCCGTGCAGGGGTCGATGGTCGATGGTCGCGCGGACCCGGTGACGAGCGAGTGTCTGCACACTCGTCACCGCAGTGTCGGCTGACCGTAGCGGGTACAGGAGGGCCCGGGGCGCTGGGAGAGGGAGCTTGTTCATGAGCACTCCTTGGACACGGTAGCGTATCTTGACAGCACAGTACGTCCAGTACTTAGAGAAACGCAAGCGTTTCTTGTAAGGTCAGCCCCATGACCAAGTCTGCGAAGGCCGACGACGTGGTGGCGACGCCGCGGCGCCGCGGCAGGGTGCTCGAGCAGGCGATCCACGACGCAGTGCTCGACCTCGTCATCGAACAGGGGGCGACTGGGGTCACGATGGAAGCCGTGGCTGCGCGTGCGGCCACGAGCAAACCCGTCCTCTACCGGCGCTGGCCAGACCGCGCCGCCCTGCTGCGCGAGACCCTCGTCCCGCTTCTCATGGAGGCCATCCCTCACGCCGACACCGGCAGTTATCGCGGCGACATGCTCGCCATCCTGCGCGGCTGGGCGGAATTCTTCGCCAGCCCGCGCGGCGCCATCGGGGTCGCCATAGTCGGCGCCATGCCCCAGGACCCAGAACTCGCCACAGCATTTCGCGACGGGGTAATCGGATGGCGGAAAGAAGCCATGGCCGAGCTCCTCGAGCGCGCGATCGACCGCGGAGAGGTGCGTTCCGATGTGCCCTTCGAGGTCGCCCGCGAACTGGGCCAGGCGATGCTCTGGCATCGCTTCCTCGTCACCGGAGACCCGATCACCGATGAGCTGATCGAGCACATCGTGGACGAGATCCTCATCCTCTACACCCGGGCATGACGCACACCGCTGGTACGCCAGCCGGCGACCACGCCCGGCGGAGCATCAGACCGGCCGAGCATCGGACCACCGAACTGGCTTTGCAGCCAACGATGTCACGCGACAAGGCGGCAATATCCCGCAAGCCGAACTGCTCAAGGGCGCGACTCCCCACCCAGACGACTGGCCGACTTGCGCGCGCCCAGGCGCAAGGCGTGACCCGCGTCGCAGTTTTGAGGGGGGCGCGCACTGCCCACGGCAGACGTCGTTGACCGGTCGGCACACTGGACGGCAATGGCTCACAACACCCCCCAGAAGCTTGAGATCGACTGGCTCAAGACGGCCGGTGGAGCTCTCGCGACGGTGTCTTCCGCCTTCTTGCTCTCGACGCTCGGTGCGGCCGGCACCATCATCGGTGCCGCGCTCGTTAGCGTCATAGTGACGGTCGGCGGAACGCTCTACAGCCAGGGCTTTGCCCGCAGCCATCAACGTCTGGCGCGGGTTCAGGTGGCCGCGATGCGCAAGGTCGGGGACGCTCAAGCCGAAGTGCGGCATGCCGCCCGGCACCCTGGCGACGACGAGCGGGTCGACGCCCACCTTGCCCTTGCTGGAGAGCGCCTCCACGGCGTGAAGTACGACCTGGGCACCATGGCGAACGAACCAACCGGCCCCAGTTGGCGAGAGCGTCTTGTCGTGCTGCCATGGAAGCGGATCTCGCTGATCGCCGCCGGGTTCAGAGTACAACCAGGTCCCGCCGGACGACCAGTCTTCGCCGTCCGATACACCGTCGGGCGAGCCCGCCGACCAGCCCGCCCCGACGACCGTGCCTCCCAGCGAGCCACCCCCCGAATCGGAACCCACAACTCCGGAGACCACCCCGACGACACCGGAGCCCTCGGTTCCTGCTGACCCCTCAACAACACCTCCGACGAAATGATCGCGCTCAGCAGCCACCGTCCTACACGCGCCGCCACTATGAATGCACTAGCGGCGTTAGGACGCAGGTTCATCTGTCCGCAGGTTCAGGTGGAAGCCGTTCCACCAGGGGAGGTCCCGGAAGCCCGATGCCGCTGTGAGAAGCCGAGTTGCTGCACAACCTGGCTGGAGGTTCGCCGGGCGATTCGAGACGCACTCGTTGTTGCAGGAGCCCGACGAGTGATTCGGCCGTGGGGCGCAAGCGTCGGTCACCGTGTCTCAGCCGACCAGGACGATCTTGCCGAAGTGCTGGGAGCGGGCCAGGTGCTTGAGGCCGGTGGCGACCTCGGCGACGGGCAGGACGGTGTCGATCTGCGGCGTGATGCCGTGCTGGTCGATGAAGGCGACCAGCTCTTCGAGCATCTGGCGTGAGCCCGTCTCGATGCCGTGGAGCGTGATGTTCTTGGACATGAACTTGCCGACCGTGATCCGGGCGTCAAGCAGCCCGTCGATCACGCCGACGAAGCTGATCGCACCTGCGCAAGCTCGAGCGGCGACTGGGCGGGCCGGTGGTGGAGCGCGCCGGACGCGGACTCGTCATGGCCCCGAGGGGCGTGAGCCTCGTCGAACGCGCGCGACCGCTGATCGACGGCCTTGAGTAGCTGGACCTCACCTCCACCTCCGAAGTCCTCTGTTGAGTGGTGAGGATCGCCGCTTTCCCGACTGCCTTACGTGGTCTGCTGCTGCCCGCGATGGCTGCGATGGATGAAACGCATCCCGAACTAGCCATCGTTCCGATCGAGTCCGATCCCGCAGATGCCCTCGACGCGCTCGGCGTCGGCCGCCTCGACGCCGTCCTCTCCAAGAGCTGGGGAACGACCGAGCCGGCCATGGGCGCACGCCGACCGCTGACGAGGATCGAGCTCGGCCGGGACCGCCTTGATGCAGTGGTGCCCGCGGGGCACTCCCTCGCCGACCGCCACGCGATCGGTCTGCGAGACCTGGCCGCCGAGCGGTGGGCCATCACGCCTCCGGGCGACCCGTTCGGGACATGGATCTCGGCTCACGCCCCGGCGCTGCTCGACTCCTCAACGCTTTCACGCCGTCGAGTTCCAGTCGTTGATCCGGTTCGCCGAGACGGGCCTTGCCATCACGGTCGCGCCGCGGCTTGGTCGTGGTGCGCTGCCGGACGCCGTGGACGCCGTTCCGTTGAATGACGCCGACGCCTTCCGCGCCATCCACCTCTACGTCCGACCCATGGCCGCCCGCTCGCGGTTGACCGAAATGATCGTCGAGCGGTTCAGGACGGATCTGGCGAACTGACCCCCCTGGACTCACTGCCCGCTGGCCGGGAAGACGTGCACGCCGCGACGGATCCGTAGGACTCACGAAACACTCATCACCGGCATCACACCGGTGTCGCCTGGTCGGACGTCCCGAGAGCGGAACGGGCCACGGTCGGCTCGCTGCGTCAACAGCAGCGTGCATACCGCAGCGAGATCGCGCGACTGCGCCTTGAGAACCAGGACCTGCGCGAGCAGCTCGCCCGCCAGCTCGGTGCCCAACGCGCCTCCGCCAACACCAGACCAGGCTGACCCTCGTCGACGACATGTCCACAACGTCAGAGCCCTTGCCACCGAAGGGAATCCGAGACCCGGGTCAAGAGAATGGGCGCTATGGGCGCCCCCATGGGGCCGGGCCTTCCGCGTGCCGATCGGCCTTCGGGACACAACGAACTCGTCGTAGCGCGGAACGACCTAGTCTGACGCCACGCTGCGAGCACCAGTGCGGAGCATTGCCGGCCGGCCTGACGGGGCTCGCTCAGCCCTTCGGCGGGTGAGGGTCGTTGCCGTAGGAGTTCCGGTCTCCGATCGTGCCGTCCTTCTTGTGAATCAGGTGCTCGACGCCATCCTTCTTCGCCGCCGCGCGTCCGGCGGCCTGAGCCTCGGCCTTGGTGGCGTGCGTGCTCGAGGCGCGCTTTCCGCCCTCGCGGCGGTTGGCCCACCCGTCGTCGGTCGGCACGGTGTGGATGTTCTTCTTGTCGGCCATCACAATTCCCCTTCCGGCACCCTCGGGCGGGCGAGCCACTGGCGCCATTATCTCAGTTCGCGGCGGCAAATCTGCTTGTGCCTCGCTGGTGTTGTATCGCTGCCGTGCGGCCTGGCGGGTCACTCCGAGGGCGAGAGCGATCTGGTTCCAGGACCTGCCGTTCGCCCGCGCGGCTTCAACGGCTGAGCGAAGACTGGCCTCGTCGCTGCGCAGCGCCTGAGTGGTCACCGCGATCTGACGGAGGTCATCGGTGCGGTCGACCTCAGCTGACGCTGGGTTCCAGCGCATCGGCCAACTGCTCAAAAACGCCGCGAAGCCTGCTCGATCTCCTCGTCTGTGTGTCGCACTTCGATCACCTTCTCATCTCCCCCGTCTACGAGTACGTCGGCGGCCTTCCCGCGCGGGTGGCGGCCAAGGCCGCAGGGATGGTGCTCACGAGGTTGTCCCGGCTCTCGTGGAACTTGAGGTGGCGGTCCCCCGCCTGACGCCTGCCTTGCGGTAGGTGTTGGGCGTCCGCCAAAGACGACCCAAGGAGACAGGGGACCACCGTGAACAAGAAGTATCAGACGAACGAGATCGACACGAGCATGCTGGCCGTGCCCGAGCAGGTGAGCGTGTCGATGGACGAGATCGCCGCCGACTTGCGCGAGGGCCTGCTCGCCCTCGCGGTCGGTGCCGGGCTGCAGGTCATGCAGCAGCTGATGGAGACAGACGTGACCGCCGCGTGCGGCGCGAAGGGCAAGCACAACCCGGTCCGGGCCGCGAGCCGGCACGGTACCGAGGCCGGTTCGGTGACGCTGGGCGGCCGCAGGGTGCCGGTCAGGCGTCCTCGGGTGCGCGCGAGCGATGGCACCGGTGAGCTGCCGGTGCCGACCTACGAGTTGTTCAACTCCACCGAGTTGCTCGGCAAGATGGCGATGGAGAAGATGCTCGCCGGGCTCTCCACCCGGCGCTACCCGGTGGGCCTGGAGCCGGTCGGCGAGCAGGTCACCGCGTCGTCGAGGTCGACGAGCAAGTCGGCGGTCTCGCGCAAGTTCGTAGCGATGACCCAGACCGCGCTGACCGACCTGCTCGCCGCCGACCTCACCGGTCTGGATCTGGTCGCGGTGATGATCGACGGCGTCTACTTCGCCGACCACCTGTGCGTGGTCGCACTCGGTATCGACATCGATGGAACCAAGCACCCACTGGGATTGGTCGAGGGATCCACCGAGAACACCACCGTGGTCAAGAGCCTGCTGACCGGGCTGCGCGACCGCGGCCTGGACACCACCCGCCCGATCCTCGCGGTGCTCGACGGCGCCAAGGCACTCGCCGCGGCCGTGAAGGAGGTCTTCGACGCCCCGGTGATCGCCCGGTGTCAGCTGCACAAGCTCAGGAACGTCCGGGACCACCTGCCCGAGAAGATGCGCGGACCCGTGACCAAGCGGATGCGCAAGGCCTATCACGCCGACTCCGCCCTCGAGGCCCAGGCTCTGCTCGAGGCGCTGGCCAAGGAACTCGACAAGACCCACCCCGGCGCCGCCGGCAGCCTGCGCGAGGGCCTGCACGAGACACTCACTGTCCAGCGGCTCGATGTCCCGCCCACCTTGGCCAGGACCCTGCGCAGCACCAACGCCGTGGAGTCGATGATCTCCATCAGCCGCGAGCACTCTCGCAACGTCAAGCGCTGGCGAGACGGGCAGATGGCGCTGCGCTGGTGCGCAGCCGGGATGGTCGAGGCGTCCAAGCAGTTCCGCCGCGTGAACGGACACCTGCACCTGACCGCACTACGGGCCGCGCTTGAGCGGCACGTCGGAGCCGAGACTGTCGGTGCCGACTGCAACACTCACGACGTGAGCGCAGCCTGATGCTCACAGGGCCGCCACCGAAGTTCCACGGAGTTCGGGACATCCTCCGCCCATCCAGCTGCACCCGGATAGCTGGAGACTCTCCCGGGAGGCACAGGATGCGTGCATCGAGGCCCCCAGTACACCGCCGCGCGTATCAGCTTGTGCGAGTTCGACAGCCCTGAACGTACCCGGCGATGCGTGGCCAGCGACTGATGTGATGGGCCACGAAGCGTACGGCCAGTTGCGCGATGGGTCGAGCAGAGGCGCAGGCGGGTGGCCCGACTCCCAGGGCTTGGCGGGCCGGTGCTGCGCGTCGGCCGCCCTGGCGTTTGCCTGGGCCACCATGTTGGTGGCGATATCGCGCAGCTTCATGTTGGTGTGCGACGACAGCCTCACCAACTCGGCGAAGGCATCGTCCGCGCTCAGCGTCCTTTCCCACATGAGCATGCCCACGGCTTGTCCAATGGTCGCCCTGGTGCCAATGGCATCACGCAGCGTCTCGATCTCGCGATGGGCCAGCGCGAGTGCCTTCTCCGCCACGCTGCCGCCCGGTCATGCCGCTGACCGTGCGCCGCTGCGCCGCTGCGCAGGGCAGGATTCTGAGGTGAGTCATTCCGCCGCGAGTGACGCGTCAGGTCCCGTATGCCGATCCCGCACTGGCACGCTCCGCGAGCCGATCCCGTACCGGGTCGCTCCGCGAGCCCATCGGTCATCGGGTCGCTCCGCGAGCCCATCGGTCATCGGGTCGCTCCGCGAGCCCATCGGTCATCGGGTCGCTCCGCGAGCCCATCGGTCATCGGGTCGCTCCGCGAGCCCATCGGTCATCGGGTCGCTCCGCGAGCCCATCGGTCATCGGGTCGCTCCGCGAGCCCATCCGCCTGTGGCACGTTGCAGTCGGCCGCGAGATGTCCCGGGCATGATCTACCGAGCAGGGGGTGCGGAGTTCGAGTCCCTGTGGACGCGGAACTGCCCGAACTTCCGTCGATAGGCTCCCGGTCCGAGCCGATTGGTCCGACGGAACAGGCTCCGGAAGTACGCCGTGTTGAGGTAGCCGACCGCAAAGCCGATCTCGTCGACGGGCATGGTCGTGCGTTCGAGGAGTCGGCGGGCTTCGCGGATCCGCAGTTGCTGGACGTAACCGATCGGTGAGAGTCCGGTCGCGGCCCTGAAGCGACGCTCCAAGGTTCGCCGACTCACGCCGGCCCGGGCGTCCATCTCCTCGACAGGGCGCTCGATGGCCAGGTGGCCCTCAAGCCATTCCTGCAGATCCGCCACCATGGGGTCGTGGTGAGCTCGGTCGGGGCTGAACTCCAGGTAGGGCGCTTGTCCGGATCCGTGCCACTCGAGCATGAGCATGCGTGCCAGGGCGAGCGCAGCCGACGGGCCGACGTAGCGGGTGACGAGATGCAGGGCCAGGTCGTGCCATGAGGTCACGCCCCCGGTCATCACCAGATCGTCCCGGTCCCCGTCGACGATCAGCGTCTCCTCGGGCCGGACGCGTACGGCGGGGCGGGCGCGGCGCAGCGTGTTCGCGAACGCCCAGTGGATGGTCGCGTCGCGGTCGTCCAGCAGGCCGGTTTCGGCGAGGAGCAACGCGCCGGTGCACACCGACGCGACCACCGCCCCCTGGTCGTGCATGGAGCGCAACCAGTCCACTGCTTCCCGGTGGCAGCCGATCTCCCACGAGGGCCCGTCGACGACCATCAGCGGCACGATAGCGACCTCGGTCCGGGCGACCTGCGACAGCGTGCAGTTCGCATCCAGGCGTAGTCCCGTCGCCGGAACGCTGAGCAGGGGGCCCGTCGCTGCGACCTGCACGTCGAACGGGTGTCGGGGCAGGTCGGGCTCGAACTCTGCGAGAAGGGGGAACGCTGTCAGCGCCTCGAAGAGTCCGCTGAGCGGAGCCAGCTGCGTCTCCGCGGTCATCAACATCGTGACGCTCACCGGCGTCGCTGCGGGTCGATCCATCTTGGTCCTGTCGCAAACGGAACGGTTGTTGTCGACTCTGACACTGAGATCAAGCCGTTGACCCACCTAGCGTCGGAAGCGACCGACAACGAAGCGAACAACGTACTGAGGAGGCAACGATGACCACGATGCTGAACGGCTGGGACGTGGACGCAGTGACCGAGGCGGTGACGCAGGTCCAGGAGCAGCCCGAAGCTGGGGTGCTCACCTGGCGCGGTCGCACGGTCTGGGACGGCGGCTTCGGACTGGACGTGCACACCTGCCAGATCGAGCAGCTGGGCGAGACCATGGAGCGGCACTTCACGCTGCGCGGAGACCACCCGCAGGAGTTGCTGGGAAACAACACCGGCGCCACCGCGATCGAGACGGCCCTCGCTGCGTTGGGGGCATGCATGACCGGGACCTTCGCGGTCCAAGCGACCGCACGAGGTGTCGAGATCGACGGGCTGGAGGTCGATCTCGAGTGCACCATCGACCTCAACGGCTTCTTCGGCATCCAGCCGATCCCGCCCGGGCTTCGAAACGTCAGGCTGACCTACCGGGTCGAGTCGGACGCCGACGACGAGACGCTCCGCGAGATCCTGGACGCCGCTCAAACCCTGTCACCGGTCCACGACACCTTCACCCGGCCCGTGCCCGTCGAGGCCGGGTTCACATCCCCCGATCGATGACCAGTCCCGCGCACAGTGCTCATGGCGGAGCAGCCCGAAGGAGGAGATGATGACCGACTCGCGACCGACGCCGTCGTCGGTGGTCGAGACGTTCAACGCCGCCTGGAAGGCCCACGACCTCGAGGCCGCACTCGCGCTCGTGAGCGATGACTGCGTCTTCGATGCGACCTCCCCGGCACCCGATGGTCAGCAGTTCGTCGGCCGATCGGCGATCGCCAAGGCTTGGGCGCCGATCTTCTCGGATCCCGACGCAGTGTTCACGGTCGAGGACGCCCACGCGGGCGAAGACCACGTCGTGCAGCAATGGCGCTACGACTGGGACGACGGACACGTGCGCGGGGTCGATCTCTTCCGAGTCAGCGGCGACCTCATCACCGCAAAGCTGTCCTACGTGAAGGGCTGAGTCGAACCGCCCCCAACCGCCGGAGGCTCACCATGAAGGGCGCGAATGACGCGGAGGGAACGGCGTTCCCGTGTGCGACTCGCGCGCCTCATGTTGGGGGTGTGGTCGGCCGGGCGCCGGTCCGGGCTTGCACAGACTCAGGACGCCGGTCGTTGCCCGCGACGGCCTGGCCTCCAAACCGTCGACGCTCACACGAGACACGGACCTGCGCCCCTGGAGTGCCGACCAGGAGGACGAACAGCCCTCCGTCACCGAATGGGG
>CAWDDN010000013.1:0-408182 GCA_963801135.1 uncultured Actinomycetota bacterium
TCCACCAGCCTGTCCGGCTCCGCCACCAACGGTCCTGTGCAGATGCGCTTCGACAACCTGGACGTCCTCCCCCGGGACTGAAGGCAGCGCCACGTTGGACCACCTGTGAGGAACGCTCGTGCACCATGACGCTGAGTCGGGCGCGTCTCCGGCGTCCGCCGACGTTCGTCGACATCGCCTCGCGTGGTCCTGGTGTGGGTGACGTGGCCTGGACAGTCGTACCCGGCCGGTCAACAGCCTGTCGGTGCCGAAGGTGCGGGATGAAGTCGGGGTCCAAGTCGCGGCGTCGGAATGCGGCGTCGTCGCTCTCCCTGGCTGGTGACGCTGGCGGTCCTCGGGTTGTGCTCCCTCATCGTCCTGGACAGCTGCGAGACCACACCGCATCCGTGTTGAGGCTGGCGGCGGTCTGGCGCCGTGGGGTTACCTGCTGTCCGCGACCTGTTCGTCGGCGCCACGCCGCGCATGGATCGTTCGTCTACGGGGCGGTGGTGGTGGCGCTCTGGCGGCTGCGTCCGGACCGGCGCATCCTCGTGGCCCTGGGCTACGCCGTGGAGCGTCGGCGGCGCTGGCCGTGGCGATGGGCGTGCTGGTGCCGGGCCGGGGTGTTCCGCACCGACATCGGCTCGATGGTCACCGATGACAAGGCCATTCTTCCCTGGGGTCTGCTGGTCGGGTTCTACAGCCACAGCAACACACTCGGCCAGAGCCTGGCGCTCGGGCTCCCGTGGTCTTGCTCATTCCCAAGCGCGCGCTTCGGGCAGTTCTGGCGGTTGTGTCTTCGCCCTGCTGTGGAGCGCCTCGCGCACCTCGTGGATCGCCGTCCCTTGTCCCCCGGCGCCGGGTCTGACGTGGTGCTCCCCGAGCGCTGCGAAGCTTGCGGCGGCGACGGCGATGACCGGGGCAATTACGCCGCATCGCCGTCCCGTTGCTGGTCAACGATCCCACCGCCTTCAGCTCGCGAGGCATCGTCTGGATCACCACGAGAGAGGCATTCGAAGTCACGCCCTGGTTCGGCCGCGGCTCCAACTGGTTCGAGGTCGTCGGCAGCACGTCCGAGCGGCTCGGCACCGCGGTCAGCAGCGCGCACAGCCAACTGCTGCACATGCTGGTGACCGGAGGCGTGGTACTGGTGCTGCTGACCCTTCCGCTGGTGGCGTTGCCCTCGTGGGGGCGCTGCGTCATCTCCGGGAGGATCGGTGTGGGGGGTCGCGTACGTGCTGACCCTGGCCGGATGCGGCGTCACCGAGGTCGGATCAGGTTCGGGACGAGCAGCGACCTTTCCCGTGGTGCTGATCCCGCTCGGGCTGCTCTGCTTTGGGGAGGAGACAAGGTCCCCGGTACCAACGCCGACGTCGGCGACGAACGTCCAAGCTCGTGGCGAGAGGGGGGCGATGACAACACAACCAGAGCAGCCGCGTCGTGGTCTGTCCGGACGGCGCCGGTGGTGGGTTGTCGCCACGGTGGTCGCTGTCCTGATTGGCCTCATCATCGTCTGGCGCGTGCTCGACGGCGACGATTGGGCGTCGGATGCTGGAGGGGTTCCGCGCGACCTCGCGTCCGTCGATGGTTCCGGGTCGCCGCTTTCCGCACCGAGTCCGAGTCCCGGTCAGACCGAGCCTGGGCTCGCGGATGTGCCGAGCACGACCCCCAAGCCGGTGAGAGAACCCGTGGGCGAGGTCGCGGAGATCGACCGAGGGGTGACCGCGCAGATCGTCAGGCTCGAATCGGTGCAGGGCAAGGCGTCCGGCGCGGGGGAGCGGGATGCGCCTGCGGTGCGGTTCACCATCGAGATCACGAACGACACCACGTCGACGCTCGACCTGCGAGCCGCGACCATGACCGCATACACCGGTCGCGACCTGGACCCAGCCCCCGACATCGGCGGTCCGGGTGTTCAGCTGTTCCCGTCCTCCGTTGCAGCCGGATCCAGCGCGCGCGGCGTCTATGTGTTCGCGATCCCTCCGAAGCGGCGAGATGACGTCACCGTCCACGTGGGTTACCGCGCCGAGTCCCCGACGGCGGTGTTCAGAGGCTCGGTGACCTGAGGACGCTCGGGCAAGTCGGGTCTTCGCAGGCGCGGTGTGAGACGATGACGGAGCGGAAGCACGCTTGACTCGAGGTGCCGCCGGTGTTAGGGCGACAAGGGAGAAGCAGCAGGTGACTCTTCGGGACTACATGCGCGCGCTGCGCAAGCGGTGGTGGCTGGTGATCGCCACAGCTCTGACCGGCGCTGCCCTCAGCATGCTGTGGGTACAGCAGCTTCCCCCCGTCTATCAAGGGACGGTCACGTTCTTCGCCACGACACCCAGCCTCGATCCCGCGTCTCCCCTTCAGTCCGACCTGTTCGGCCAGCAACGTGTCAACAGTTATGTCCGGCTGCTGGACAGCGAGCTGTTGGCCGAGCGCGTCGTGGCCGATGCCGACCTCAGCCTGACCGAAGAGGAGGTGATGACCTCGGTCACGGGTGAGGCGGACCTGAACACCGTCTTGCTGACCGCGTACGTGAGGAGCACCTCACCGACCCGCGCCGAGGCCATCGTGAACTCGGTCGCCGTCGAGATGCCCCGTCTGGTCAGGGACATCGAGAGCCAGTCGAGGAAGGCGTCGGTCCGCCTGCGGCGGGTGAGCGGCCCCACTCTCGACCCCAGTCCGGTGGGTCCCCAGACGAACTTGTGGATCGCTGCGGGTTCCCTGCTGGGGCTGGCGCTGGGCGTGGCAGCGGCTCTGCTCAGGGGTCTGTTGGACCGGACGGTCCGAACCCCGGAGGATCTTCGTGAGCGTCTGGGCACCCCGGTTCTCGGACATATTCCTGTCGGGTCGTCGAGGAAGTCGCCACTGCTGTTCGAGAGCAACGAGAACTGGGCCCGCCCCGAGGCTTTCCGGCAGCTGCGGACCAACCTTCAGTTCGTCGACATCGAGCAGCCGGCCGGCGTGCTCGCGGTCACGTCTTCCCTCCCCGCAGAAGGAAAGTCGAGCATTGCCGCCAACCTCGCGATCACGTTCTCCGAGGCGGGAAAGAGAGTCCTGCTGATCGAGGGAGATCTGCGCCGTCCCGTCCTTGCCGACCGGTTCCAGCTGGTGGGCTCGGTCGGTCTGACCAACGTGCTGGCACACCAGCTGCAGCTCGACGACGTGGTCCAGGAGTGGAAGAGCGACGGCCTGCATTTCATGGCGAGCGGGCCGATTCCTCCCAACCCCTCGGAGCTGCTGGGCAGTGAAGCGATGGTCAAGCTGCTCGCGGAGGCCAGGGGCTTGTACGACCTCGTCATCATCGACACCCCTCCGCTCCTGCCGGTCACCGATGGCGCGATCACGGCGGCCGGGGCCGACGGCGCGATTGTCGTGGTGCGGTACGGCAAAACCCGCACGAACGACGTGGAGCGGGCGCTGGAGACCCTCCGCGTCGTCGACGCGCGGGTGCTGGGCACCGTCCTCAACCTCGCTCCTCTCAAAGGTCGGGACAGCTATTCCTATGCCGGGTACACCAGCACCCAGGTGAAGGCCAGACGTGGCCGGCTGGGGCGGTCCCGACCACACCAGGCTCCCCGCGCCTGAAACACGTGACGGCCAGGCACTGGCTGCCCGGGAGCGTCGGTCAACGCCTGGCCTGAAGCGCTTTGTCAGCAGCAGAGAGCTCTCGCCACCAGGCGCGGATCGCGACCGCCAGCAGAGCGAGACTGGTGAGGGTCAGCGCGCCGTAGAGCCCCGCGAACCAGACGGGCCAGGCCAGCAGGACGAAGGCCCAGCACAGGAAGCCGTGGTCTGCCGGAAGTGTGAGCCACTTGCGCAGCGGGTGCTCGTGCGCGACGTCAGGTCGCCGGTCAGCCGCGCCGGCTTGCCGTCGCAGGTAGGGCATCACGATGACGCCGAAGTAGGTCGCGGACGCGACGACCAGATAAGCCATCGGCACGACGAGGACCACACGGTCCTCCACCGGGGGGAAGCGGTACCACGACACCAGCACGGCGAGGTGGAGCAGTGTCGTCTTGAAGCAGTCGACCAGATGGTCGAGCCACTCGCCGGAGATCGACCCACCGCCCCGCAGCCTGGCCAGCTGGCCGTCCACGGAGTCCATGACGTAACCCGCAGACAGCAGAGCCGCCACCGCGATCGCCTGCGCCGGTGACGGGTCGACGAGGGCGAGCAGCGCGAGTCCAGCAGCGGAGAGGAAGGCGCTGAGCGCGGTTGCCTGGTTCGGGGTCATCGCGCGGGTGTGGGCCGCCGCGGCGACCCGTCGCGCCAGCGGACGGTTGACGTACCGGCTGTAGGCCGGGGTGCCGAACGGAGGCTTCTGCGCGGAGAGCAGGGCCTCGAGATTGGCCCGATATGATCGATCAGGAAGAGCCGAATTGGTGGCTGGCCGTGACTGGGTCACCTATGATCATCCTTGCAGTCGGTCCAGAGTGGGGTACCAAGCGTCATGACACCCATTGT
Organism: uncultured Actinomycetota bacterium; assembly: GCA_963801135.1. Classification (GTDB taxonomy): domain Bacteria; phylum Actinomycetota; class Actinomycetes; order Propionibacteriales; family Nocardioidaceae; genus Marmoricola_A. The sequence continues at coordinate 4,435 of CAWDDN010000013.1, forward strand.
CGGCTATGCCCCAGGCATCTACGACATGTTCCACGTAGGGCATCTCAACATCCTCAGGCGGGCAAAGCGGCACTGTGACGTCTTGGTGGCGGGCGTTCTGTCGGACGAGATGTGCCTCAGTGCGAAGGGTCAGCCGCCGGTCATTCCGGGGGTCGAGCGCATCGAGATCGTCCAGCACGTCGACTTCGTCGATCGCGTGCACGAGGAGGTCGTGCCGCACAAGCTCGACACCTGGCAGGAGGTGCGCTTCAACCGCATCTTCAAGGGCGACGACTGGCGGGGCACCGCCAAGGGGCGTCGCCTCGAGGCGGACATGGCAAGCGTGGGTGTCGAGGTCGTGTACTTCCCGTATACGGTCACGACCTCCAGCACCCAGCTTCGGCGCGCTCTGGCGGCGCTGCAGCCGACGACGTCTCCCGTCGAGCTGGCCGACTGAGCGATGGTCACTCTCTGGTGGTGATGTGCACCTGGTCGAAGTCGATGTGGCTGTCACGCTGTCCGGCCCAGTCCATGGTCGCGCCGCCGCGGAAGATCGACCACATCAGGTGCGAGATGTGGACCGTGTTCTTCAGCCGGTAGACCATGTCGGTGCGGTCCAAGACCATCGCGCCGTCGAGCCAGGCACGCAGCACGCCGTCCTGCTGGCCGACGGTGTTCATGCGGTAGCACTGCCGCAGGACGTGCCAGCGGTCATCGTCGACTCGTTGGCTCCACCCGAAGCCCTGGCCGTACTTGTAGGGCTGCCTCGGGTGGTACACATAGGAGGCGACGGATCCGTTGGAGCCCCACACCAGTCGCCCGGACCAGCCCTTGTCTCCGGGGTTGCCGCCGCCGGCCGGCAGGGTTGGTGACACGCCGGGAGCCACACCGGAGAGGCCGGGAAGCTTGCCACCCTTGGACCAGTCGAAGCTCTCTCCGAAGCGGATGTGGTACTGGATGCAGGCGTTGTCGACCTGCTTCGCCAGCGGCACGACGAGCGCGATCCCGTGGTTGCCAGAGCTGGGGCTCCCGCGAATGGTGCCGGCCTCCAGCTTGAGGCGGTAGACCTTACCGGCACTGCCACCCACGTCGACGATGAACGAGTCGTCCAGGCCGCTGATCGATCCCCGGTCGCCGCCGACCTCGTTGGCGAATGCTGCGCCGGACATCCGGCCTGACCGTAACGACTCGAAGTCGGCGAACAGCATCGACTGCGGCGGCGACGGTCCGTCGCGGGCAAGCAGCGCCAGGCCAATGGCCGAGAGGGCGACGACGACAGCGGTGGCCTGGCGTGACCGGGTCACCTGGGCGGCATCCTCGCCGTCGGTCCAGAGTGGGGTGACACTGTCATGACACCCATTGTCGGTGATGCCCGGGCATCGACGCCATGCTCCACCCTGGTGTCCCGCTGCGGTGAGCTCTCGCGGTCCTGCAGCCGGCCCCCCGAGATGGAGCTGGCCGACTGAGGGACATCACCTTCTCGTGGTGACGCGCACCCGGTCGAAGTCGATGTGGCTGTTACGACGTCCGGCCCAGTCCATGGTCGCGCCGCCGCGGAAGACCGACCACATCATGTGCGAGATGTGGACCGAGTTCTTCAGCCGGTAGACGAAGTCGGTGCGGTTCAGCACCCTCACCCCGTCGAGCCAGGCCCGCAGTGCTCCGTTCTTCTTGCCGACGGTGTTCATGCGGTAGCACTGGCGCAGGACGTGCCAGCGACCATCATCGACCCTCCGGCTCCACCCGAAGCCCTGGCCGTAGTACGAGGGCTGCCTCGGGTGGTACATGTAGGAGGAGACGGATCCGCCGGACCCCCACATCAGTCGCCCGGACCAGCCCTTGTCCCCGGGGTTGCCGCCGCCGGTCGGGACGGTGGGTGACACGCCGGGAGCGACACCGGTGAGACCGGGGAGTTTGCCACCCTTGGACCAGTCGAAGCTCTCTCCGAAGCGGATGCGGTACCGGATGCAGGCGTTGTCGACCTGCTTCGCCAGCGGGACGGCGAGAGCGATCCCGTGGTTGCCACTGCTGGGATTCCCGTTGATGGTGCCGGCCTCGAGCTTGACGCGATAGCTCTTCCCGGAGTCCCGACTGGCGGCCGCGACGGTGGAGTCGTCGAAGATCCAGTTGGCGTACTGGACGCCACCGAACTGCGATTGGAACCTGGCGCCGGTCATCTGTCCGGGCGCCAACGAGTCGAACGAGGCGAACAGCAGGGTTGCGCGTCGAGCCTTTCCGGCCGACGCGGGGTCGTTGGAGGCTCCAACGACGGCGAGCGGCAACGCGATCGCGAGGGCAAGCAGGAACACATAGGCACTACGCCGAAGCACGGTTGGTCTCCCCACAACTTGGCCTTGGCGCGGCGACGTGGGGTCGCGGCGCCCTTCTCCCATCAGCAGCGCGATGGCTGCTGGCTCAATGAGCGTAGATCGCGAGGTTGGTCGCATGCGGGCTTTTCGGGACTTTGGTCCGGACGGCGAGGGGTTTTAGTCCTGCCGTCCAGACCAGTCGGCCCGCCATGGCCCGAAATCAGCTGGTCGTCGTGACCCGAACGTTGTCGAAGTCGACCGAGCTGTCCCGACTGCCTGCCCAGTCCAGCGTCGCGCCGCCGCGGAAGACGTGCCACATGAGGTGACTGATGTGAACGTCGGTGCGCTCGCGGAACACGTGGTTGTTGATGTTGACCACTTGGGTGCCGTCGAGCCAGACGTGCAGCTTGCCGTCGGCGTTGCCGCCGTTGGAGCCAACGGTGTTCATCGTGTAGCAGGCCTTGACGGCGTGCCAGGTTCCACGGGTGGCACTTCGGTTCCAGGGGACGCCGTCGCCGTAGTAGTGGACCTGGCGCGGTCCGTACATGTACGACGTCATCCCGCCGTTGGTTCCCCACATGACCCGGCCGGACCAGCCCTTGTCGCCGGGGTTGCCGCCGCCGGCGGGGAGCGTCGAGGAGACGCCAGGCGCGACGCCCGACAGCCCCGGTAGCTTGCCGCCGAGCGACCAGTCGAAGTTGCCATCGAAACGGAGGTCGTAGGACAAGCAGGCGTTGTCGACCTTCCTCGCCAGCGGAATGACGAGCGCGATCCCGTGGTTGCCGGAGCTGGGATTTCCGTTGATGGTGCCCGCTTCCAGCCGAACGCGGTATGTCTTCCCGGAGCCTCTGCTGTCGGCCGCGACGGTCGAGTCGTCGAAGATCCAATTGGCGTACAGGCTGCCGCCGAACTGGGACTGGAACCCTGCTCCCGTCATCTGCCCGGTCGCCAACGCGTCGAACGGCGCGGACAGCAGGCTCGTCGGGGTCGGGGTCGGGGTCGGGGTCGGGGTCGGGGTCGGCGTGGAGGTCGGAACCACCTCGAGGTTGTCGTAGCGCATCTGGACGGGCGCGTTGGTCGCGCTACCGGACAGGTTGCCGTACAGACCCACGGCGCCGGGACCGGACAGTGCTGGAGTGGAGTCGGTGCGCACTACCTGCGGCGAGGCAGGCTCTGGCGACCCGGTCTGCCACAGCGTTGCCCGCAGCGTCGCCGTGGCTCCGCCGGACACCTCGAAGCGCAGTCGGAGCACGTCGCCGGGGACGTAGTCCACGCCGTCCACCACGTTGACCGCGCCCAGAGTGGTCGTGGTCCCGTTCACCTCTCGGGTGACGTAGAGCCGGACGGTGCCGTCAGGCATGAACCGCGTCCCGAAGTTGTACGCGGAGTTCCCCACTCGCCGTGCGATCGCCGACATGTAGATCCCGCCGCCAGTGGGCACCTTGTTCGTGGAGAAGTCCACGACGCCGTTCACGTCCGACTCGGCCACCTGGTCGAGGTAGACGAAGTTGCCCTGTCCGGGACCCTCCGCCGTGATGAGGCCGCGACCGCTCGCGACCGACAGCCGGCCCTGCACCCCGGTGCCTGACCAGAGGCCGCCGAGGGTGGCATTGCCCCACCCGCCGGCGACGGTCCTCTGGAAGAGGTCCTGGCCGACCGCTTCGGCGACCGGGTCCGGCGTGGGCGTCGGCGTGGGCGTCGGCGTGGGCGTCGTGGTCGTGGTCGGCGTGGTCGGCGTGGGCGTCGTGGTCGTGGTCGGCGTGGTCGGCGTGGGCGCCGGCGTGGGCGTCGTGGTCGTGGTCGGCGTGGGCGTCGTGGTCGTGGTCGGCGTGGTCGGCGTGGTCGTGGTCGGCGTGGGCGTCGTGGTCGTGGTCGGCGTGGGCGTCGTGGTCGTGGTCGGCGTCGGCGACGTGCTCTTCTTGCCCGGGCGGTTCGTCTTCCTGGCGTACACCGGGCTGTTGAGCCCCCGGGTACCCACGAGGAGGTCCGAGCCGTCCCGTGTGAAGGCGACGGAGTCGCTCGCGCTCAGCTCGCCCGGCTTGGTGTCGACGACCGGCTCGCTGTCGAAGGACGAGTACAGGTAGGTCTGGGTGTCGGTGCCGAGCACGAAGCCCGAACCGTCGGGCGCGAAGCTGGCGCCGGTCACCCCGGCGGGAGCCTCAGCGACCTTCGCGAGGCGGTTGACGTGACGGGTGGAGAGGCGGCGGGGAGCGCGGTAGACAGCTCCCGCCTCGCTGTCCTTCGAGACGACGAAGAGGCGGCCGGAGCGCGGGTGGACCATGATGGCGCCCGAGTCGTGGCGGCCGTCGGGGTAGCGCAAGGCGAACCGGGCCGCACGCACCTTCTTCGAGTGCCGGAGGGACCTGGGCTCCGAGAAGCGGTACGCCGTGACCCTTCCGCGACGGAGGCTTGCGTTGCCGACGTCGCCGACCCAGACCTTTCGGCGAGGGCCAGTGTCGATGTCCTCCCAGTCCCTGTTGCGGGCGTGCCTGAGACGGAGCACGGCCCTGGTCCGGCCCTCGCTGTCGAGGGCGAAGACCCGCGGACCGTCGCCGCGGTCGTTGTGCGTGTAGAACGTCGCGCGGAAGCGGTGGCTGGCGGCGAGGCCACTCGACGCGTCGACGCGGCCGTCACGGATGACGAAAGCGGGACCGGTGGCGGTGGCGGTGGCGGCGTCGGTGGCGTTCGCGACGGTGACGGCGGCCAGGGGGACGACGGTGGCGGCTGCAGCGCATGCGGCGGCCAGGGTGATGTGGCGGATCAAGACTGCCTCCCAACAGAATTGCCGCGACCGCGGGCGTAGGGCGTGCCCGGGTCGACGAACTCCCAAGGAGCCAGGACGAGGGGGGTTGCCGCGGCTCCGAGATGAGATTAGGACATTTAGGGACCTTTGCGAGAGTGTTCCGGACTAAAGTCCCGAAAACGTCCCGAATGGGGCGAAGGGGTCTAGCCCGGTCATCCCTTCCCGGTGCCCCTCGGACCGGCCGTTTCGAGCGTGAGAGGCTGGCCCGACGGCACGCCCCTGCTCCGAGCGCCCCTCCGTCCGACGTCGTCCTGGGACGACCAACTCCTCGCCACCTGGCTGGCCACGACCGCCGGGGAGCCTCCGGTGGTGCTGCCGAACGGGCTGCGGGGCTGTTCACCAGCCGGGTCGACGGCTCCCCGCTCCGGTACAAGCAGGAGGACGTGCTCCTGCCCGACCTCATCGTGTGCCGGCCCGGGCTGGCCGACCCGACCGTGGAGATCGTCCGCCGGCACGGCGCCGACTGACCACCCGCCGGGTCTGTCGTCCGGCTCGTCCGGGGTCTCCGCACCAATCACGCTCGTCCCGGTCGGCCGAGTCGAGCACCGCAACGATGACCAAGACCTCCTCGTCGATGCCGCGTGCGGGTCACCGATCTCGGCGTAGCGCGCCGGCTCCGTCGCGATCGTCAGGACCTAGGGCTCGGCGTCGTCGACCTCGCCCCAAGGGCGGGGTCGACTCCGTGCCCCCGGGTTGCCGCACCCGGAGTACGCCGCCGCGATTGTGTGCCCGCGGGTGTTCTGGTTCCAGTCGAGGAAGATGTGGTGGGGGTCGCGGTTCCCTGCGCCGCGACTGGGTCTTCAGGTCGTCAGGTCGTCGGGTGCCCGGCGGGCGGCCCTCCCGGGCGAAGGCGCGCGCGGCCCGCCGCACGTCCCGGAAGGCGTGGGCGGGCGGGATGCGGGCGCAGATGTGCATGCCCCTCCCGCCACCGGTCTTCGAGAACCCCACGGCGCAGAGCTCGTCGAGGACCTCGTGGGTGACGTGGACGACCCGTCGCCCGTGGTCCCAGTCGCTCGACGGCCCCGGGTCGAGGTCGATCCCACTCGTTGGGCTCCTCGGTGTTCGCACGGCGACTGTTCTAGGGGTGGAACTCGTCCGTGCACATCTGCACCGCCCAGTTCACGGGGGCCGGCTCGGTCACACGCTCGTCGGCGATGCGCCGCCACCGGGGAAGGACAGCCGGACCGTCTCCATCCACCGAGGAGCCCCGGCGCGCGCTTCGTCTTGCCCGTGGCGGGAAGTAGACGCGTTGGGGTGGTCACCCGGACGACCTTGTCGGTCCACCTCCACCTCGACGTCGGGCGAGCCTCCAGTCGCCCCGTCAGGGTGCCGGGCAGGGCTTTCTGATGACAACTGTCAGGTTGTTGTGGGTCCCCGCCAGCCGTCCGAAGGAGAGCATCGCCAACAGCTTCTGGACCGCCATTCCTGCTGGTGCCAGGCGCCCCATCGAGGCGATGTGGGGGTTGGTGCCCGCTTCGTCCAGCAACTGGAGCTCGTGCCGTCGTACGTAGTCGTGCAGCCCCTTGCGCGACACCACGTCGTCGTAGACGACGGGGTACGGGTCGTGCCCCGGTTGGCCGGCGTTCTTGTTGCCCTCCACCCAACGCTTCCAAAGCACGTGGACCCAGAAGGGCAGCATGCGGGACAGGAAGCCGAACACGGTGTACTTGTCCGGGATCCTCAAGATCAACAGGCCGCCCCTGCGCAACGCATCGACCATGCCGTCGAGGACGGACTCTGCGTCGGCGACGTGCTCAAGGACGAACGAGGAATAGGCGACGTCGTAGACGCCCTTGATCAGAGGGACCGAACGCACATCTCCGTGGATGGCCTCGTCGAGGTCGCCGACCACGTTCCGCCGGTGGGCGAGCGCATCCTCGTCGAGATCTATCCCGGTGATCCGGACGTCGATCCCGCCCACGTCGACACCCCACTTGCGCCCACAGCCCACCTCCAGCACCCGGAGGGGAGGACTGGTGCGAGTCGCCTGGCCTGCGACCCAACGGCTCAGCAGGTCGCGTGCGACCTCCCGCTCGGTCGTGATCGTCAACGGATCCACTGCCGCAGCCTACATAGATCCCTTTCGCAGGCCCGCGACGCCAGATCCGGAATGCGACCACTAGGGTCTGGCGACGGTGGAGCCCGGCCGGGCCATGTGGGCGGGGTGGCCGTGCATACGCCGGCCCTTTCTCATCTGCGCCTCGAAGGGGTGGCGGCGACCCTGCACGAGCTCGTCACGCGCCTGGTTCTCGAGGTCGCGGGCGACCGACCAGTAGCCGTGGTCGTGCTTCGCCATGACCTGGGACGTGCAGCGCCCGACGTGGTCCGGGTTCGTCACGCGGATCACGCGGTTCTCGACCTCGATCTCGACCGCCGGAGAGTGGGCCGCCGTCGAGCCACCGGAGCGCCGTCACACGCCGCCCGTCCGATTCGCATTGACGTGTCAGGACGGTTAGCATTCGGCGGTTGCCTCGGCGAGGGAAGCAGCGTCAGTCTGCTCCGTGATCGACGCGGTCGTGCAGCGCACCTCGGTGTGCTCCGGGTCCCGTCGCCGACGCTACTAACGTGCATCAGCGACCCCAAGGAGTGACCCCGATCATGGCTGAGAACAAGCTGCTGGCCGAGCCGCGCAACGAGTTCGGCAAGGGCGCGGCGCGCCGCATCCGGCGCGATGACAAGGTTCCCGCCGTGCTCTACGGGCACGGCGCCGAGCCGGTCCACATCTCGTTGCCCGGTCACGACACCATGCTGGCCCTCAAGCACGGAGGCGCCAACGCACTGCTCTCGATCGACATTGCGGGCCGCACCGAGCTCGCGCTGCCCAAGCAGGTCCAGCGCGACCCGCTCAAGGGGTTCCTCGAGCACCTCGACCTCCTCATCGTCAAGAAGGGTGAGAAGGTTGTGGTCGACGTCCCGATCCACGTGGTCGGCGAGGCGGCACCGGAGACTCTGGTGGTCACCGAGGCCAACGTGATCTCCCTCGAGGCCGAGGCCACCCACCTCCCCGACTTCATCGAGGTCTCGATCGAGGGCGCCGAGGTCGGCACGCAGATCCTTGCTCGCGACCTCTCCCTGCCGTCTGGTTCTGCGCTCCACATTGAGGAGGACACCCTCATGGTCAACGTGGTGCCGGCGCCCACGGAGGAAGAGGTCGAGGCCGACCTGGCCGAGGCCGAGGCCGAGGCCGGGATCGAGCACGAGGAGCCGGAGGGTGCGTCGGGCGCCGGAGACGCCGCTGCGGACGGCTCGGACTCGGCGCCGGACGGCGACGAGGAATCCGCCTGAGTGAGTGCAAGCAGCGCACCGTGACTGCTGAGGTCTGGCTCGTGGTGGGCCTCGGCAACCCTGGGCCGCGCTACGCCCTGACCCGGCACAACATGGGTTACCTGGTTCTCGACGAGATCGCCGAGCGGATGGGCCTACGTCTGCGGGCTCACAAGTCGCGGCGTGCCGACGTGGCCGAGGGGCGGCTCGACGTCGGAGGGCCGCGGGTGGTCCTGGGACGTCCGCGCTCATACATGAACGATTCTGGTGGGCCGGTAAGGACGTTGGTCACCTATTACCACATACCTATCGCCCGACTTGTCGTCCTCCATGACGAAATTGACCTTCCGTTGGGTAACGTCAGGGTGAAGGAGGGTGGAGGTGACAACGGGCACAACGGTTTGCGGTCGATACGTTCGGCGCTCGGAACCGGAGAGTTTCTCCGGGTTCGGGTGGGGGTGGGGAGACCCCAGGACGGCATCAGCGCCGCCGACCACGTGCTCGCGCCTTTCTCATCTGTGGCGCGGCGGGAGATTCCTCCAGTTCTCGCACGTAGCGCAGATGCGACTGCCTCGTTGATGCAACAAGGGCTGGCACGGACCCAGGCGGAGTACAACTGCTGAACCGATGCGGGAGTAGACCGACGTGGGGTCGGCCATGGCGGGCAGGCGTGACGATACAGTGGGGTTGAAGGACGTGTCGGAGGGAACCGAGCGACGGACGGCGGTGGACGCCGATCTCGTGGTGCCGCTGCAGCGAACCGTTGCGGGGCCTGAGTTCCCGAGCCAGCGTGCCGCGCCTGTTGAGTCCAGCGCCATCGAGGCGGACCGGGTCGTCACCTCACCCCCACCCGACCCTTCGGGCAGGGGCCGCCGCGTCGTCGTGGAGCTGCTGACCGGCACCGCCCTGGGCTTCGGCGCTGCCTTCGCCTTGGGGGCCCCTCCGCTGGCAGTTGTGCTGGTGGTCCTGTGGGCCACGCTGTCCTACGCGCGCGTGCCCACGCTGGGGGGGCCGCTCCTGCGCCAGCTCAAGCCGTTGGCCACCGCCTGCGTGCTCGTCGTGGCACTCGCCGGTGTGCTGTTCTCCGTGGGCCTCGTCGCCGGGAGCACCCAGGCGGTCGTCGTACCCTCGGTGCTGCTCGCGACTGGCGGTGCTGCCCTGGTGCGGGTCCTGCGAGTCCGCCGTGCGGGGCCGGTGCGCATTATCGTGGTCGGGGACGTCATGGAGGCCTCCCGTTGGTCCGGGGCGTGGCGCGAGCGGCGAGACGTCGATGTGGTGGGAGCGGTCCTGGTTGATCCCGACACCAACACCGAGAGCTTGCCGCCCCACCTGGACGGCGTGCCCGCCTCGCGCTCGCTGGAGGACCTGGCGGCCCGCGTCGAGGCCTGGCACGCCGACCTGGTGGTGTTCGTCCCCAGCCCGGGACTCTCCAAGGCGCGTGTTCGCCGAGCCTCCTGGCTGTTGGAGGGGTCGAAGGCGTCTCTCGCGGTCGCGGGGCTGTTCGACTCCGTTGCTCCGCACCGGGTCACCCCCGGCGTCGTGGGGGGCGAGACTTTGTGCGAGGTCGAGCCCCCCAGACGTTCGTCTCTGGTCATCGCCCTCAAGCACCTGTTCGACCGGCTGGCCGGTGCCTTTCTTCTTCTCATGGCTGCCCCGTGCATCGCGATCATGGGGATCGTGATCCGGCTCGATAGCCCTGGGCCCGCGATCTTCCGGCAGAGGCGTGTAGGACGACATGGTCATGTCTTCACCGTCTACAAGATGCGCACCATGCGGACCGGCGCCGATCAGGTCAAACACCAGCTGGCTCCGGCCAACGAGGCTGGTGGGGTGCTGTTCAAGATCAGGAAGGATCCCCGGACCACTCGGGTCGGGCACTTCCTCCGCCGCTCCTCCCTGGACGAGCTGCCCCAGCTGCTCAACGTCGTTCGGGGAGAGATGTCGCTGATCGGTCCGCGTCCCTGCCTGCCCTCGGAGACCGCCGGGATGAGCTCGGACGAGCTGCGCCGGCTCGTCGTGAAGCCGGGCATGACCGGTCTGTGGCAGGTCAGTGGTCGTTCCAACCTGGGGTGGACCGAGGCCGCGGAGCTGGACACCTGGTACGCCGACAACTGGACGCTGGGCAAGGACGCCGAGATCGCGTTCCGCACCGTTGGTGCCGTGCTGGGCGGCAGAGGAGCCTACTGATCCTCGCGTCGAGAAGGCGTGAGAAGGTGACGCGGTGAGCGACCCCGAAGCTGTCAGTGCCACCATCACTGCCCAGTTCGACCCAGGCGTGCCTGATGGCTCCATCCGGGCCGACGACCACGCGCTGGCAGCCTGGCTGGCCACGACCGCCGGGCAGCTGCTCCTACAGGTGCGGGAGAGCGGCCTGAGCGGCCGAGACCTCAAGGACGCCGGCGACAATGCTGCCCACGACCTTCTGATGCGGCTGCTGGCCGAGCATCGTCCCGACGACTCGGTGCTGTCGGAGGAGGCGGTCGAGAGTGCTGCCGCCACGTCGACCAGGTTGTCGGCTCGGCGGGTGTGGATCGTCGATCCGCTGGACGGGACTCGCGAGTTCTCCGAGCCACCCCGGGACGACTGGGCGGTCCACGTGGCCCTCTGGGCCGATGGCGATCTCGTGGCCGGCGCGGTCTCCCAGCCGGGCCTCGATGCCACCTTCAGCACCGCCCGTCCCCCCGAGGTCCCGGTCCGTGCCACCGGAGCTCCCCGGATCGCGGTCTCCAGGACACGCCCCCCGGCCTTCGTCGAAGCCCTGGCCGAGGAGATCGGCGCCGAGCTGGTCCCCATGGGCTCGGCCGGCGCGAAGGTGATCTCGGTGGTCCGTGACATCAGCGACGCCTACGTGCACGCCGGTGGCCAGTACGAATGGGACTCTGCCGCCCCGGTCGCGGTCGCCCGTGCCGCGGGTCTGCACACGTCGCGGGCAGACGGTGCCGAGCTGACCTACAACCAGGAGGACGTGCTGTTGCCCGACCTCCTGGTCTGCCGGCCCGAGCTGGCCGCCACGATCACGGACTTCGTGCGCCGGTCCTGGGCCGAAGACCCTCAGGACTGAGGTTCCACCCCCTCGTCACGCGCAGCCCACTCCAGCAGGGCCGCGATGTCGAAGACCGTCTCGTCGATGCCGTCGTGCAGGTCACCGAGCTCGGCGTACCTCGCCGGCATGGTGGCGATGGTGAAGTCCCGAGGATCGATCTGCCCTACCTCCTGCCAGGTGATCGGCGCCGACACGGTTGCCTCGGGGTTGCCGCGCACCGAGTAGGCCGCTGCCACGGTGTGGTCGCGGGCGTTCTGGTTGTAGTCGACGAAGACCTGACTCGGGTCGCGGTCCTTGCGCCACCACGTCGTGGTGGCGTCCTCGGGCGCGCGCCGCTCGACCTCTCGGGCAAAGGCCCACGCGGCTCGACGGACGTCGTCGAAGCCGTGCTCGGGGGTGATCCTTACGTAGACATGCAGCCCGCTGCCGCCGCTGGTCTTGGGCCAGCCGGTGGCGCCCAGCTCCTCGAGCACCTCGTGAGCCACGCGAGCGACGTGCTGAACCCGAGCGAACTCGCACTCCGGCCCTGGGTCGAGGTCGATCCGCCACTCGTCGGGCTTCTCGGTGTCGCAGCGGCGGCTGTTCCAGGGATGGAACTCGACCGTCGACATCTGCACTGCCCAGATCACACTGGCGAGCTCGGTGACGCAGAGCTCGTCCGCGGTGCGGGAGTAGCGGGGGAAGAAGACGCGAACCGTCTCGAGCCAGGGGGGAGCACCGGCAGGAACCCGCTTCTGGTGCACCTTCTCGCCGGCCACGCCCCGAGGGAAGCGGTGCATCATGCACGGCCGCTCGCGCAGCGCGCTGCACGATGCCGTCGCCGACGGCGAGGTAGTAGTGCACCAGGTCCAGCTTGGTCTCCCCGCGTGCCGGGAAGTACACCCGGTCCGGATTGGTGACCCGAACGACCCTGTCCGGATTGCCCGGTACCTCGACCTCGAGACTGGGGCTGGCCTCGGCCATGTCAGTGCGCCGGGTCGGCGGTGTGGGCGTCGTGCCCACGAGTCCGCCGCGCTTGCTTCATGCGGGCCTCGTGGAGGTGACGGACGCCTCCGGTCAGCTGACGTGACTCCCGCTCCAGGTCGCGGAAGAACTCGTAGTACACGTCGTCGAACTCCTCGACCACCTGGAAGGTCCACCGACCCTCGAGAACGTTTCGTCCGACGAGGTCGCGCTCCAGGCGTCCGGCGAAGTCGTCGTGACCGGCGTCGCGCAGCGACGTCGCGGCCTCCTCCACCAGGAAGTCAGCGCGTCCCATCAGCTGGTGGAACGAGTAGAGGTGTCCCTTGGCGCGCTCGATGTACTCGAAGGCCTCGGACAGCTTGCCCACTCCCTGGATCGTCTCCTCCGAGACGCCCTCAACGGTGTGGTGGTCAGTGGTGCGGACCGGATCGGACATGGGATGACCTCCAACGGTGAGCGGGCCGGTGCTCAGGACACCGTAGACTCGGGGCCCACCCCAGGTCCGGGTCGTTCCTGGCGAGTTGTCGATGAAGAGAGTGGTCTTCTGGTGAGCCTGGCCGGAGTCGCGGAGCTGGTGCTGCGGGAAGGCGCCCTTGCCGCTGCGCTGACCGAGGCGCGGGACGCAGCCACCCCGACCCTGGACCTCACCGGGCCTGCGGCACTGCGGCCCTTCGTCGCCAAGGGGCTGGTCGACGCGGGCCGCTCGGTGCTGGCCGTCGCCGCGACCGCTCGCGAGGCCGAGGAGCTGGTGGAGTCGCTGGGCTCTCTCCTCCCGCAGCACGAGATCGCCTACTACCCGGCATGGGAGACGCTGCCGCACGAGCGGCTCTCACCTCGCAGTGACACGGTGGGCCGTCGACTTGCGGTGCTGCGGCGCCTCCGCCACCCAGGCGACGCGCCCCACACCGGGCCGCTCAAGGTCGTGGTCGCACCGGTGCGTTCGGTGCTGCAGCCCCAGGTCAAGGGGCTGGCCGACCTGGAGCCGGTCGAGCTCCGGGTGGGGCACAGCGCCGACCTGGAGGATGTCGCTCGGCGACTTGCCGAGGCCGCGTACACGCGGGTGGACCTGGTGGAGCGGCGCGGCGAGTTCGCCGTGCGGGGCGGGCTCGTCGACGTCTTCCCGCCGACGGAGGAGCACCCGCTGCGCGTGGAGTTCTGGGGCGACGACGTCGAGGAGATCCGGGCCTTCGCCGTCGCCGACCAGCGCACGCTCGACAAGACCGACCGGATGTGGGCGCCCCCGTGCCGTGAGCTGCTGCTCACCGACGAGGTGCGTGCCCGTGCCCGGGCGCTGGGGGAGCAGCACCCTGAGCTCAACGAGCTCACCGACAAGCTCGCGGCCGGGATCCCGGCCGAGGGCATGGAGTCCCTCACGCCGGCCCTGGTCGACGACATGGAGCTGCTGGTCGACCTCCTGCCGCGCGAGACCCATGTGCTGGTGCTGGACCCCGAGCGGGTCCGGGCCAGGGCCCACGACCTGGTTGCGACGAGCGAGGAGTTCCTGGCGGCCTCCTGGGCCAGTGCGGCGACGGGGGGACGGGCCCCGATCGACCTCGGTGCAGCCTCCTACCGCGAGCTGGGGGACGTCCGGGGACACACGCTCGCCTCGGGGCGCGCCTGGTGGGGCCTCAGCCCGTTCGGACTCGACGAGGACGTGGCGGACGGCGACAAGGACGGCGCCAAGCACGGGGACGGGGCCTGGGTCGACGTCGCCGCGGTCGAGAGCCGCAGCGTGAGGATCCGGGCCGCGGAGACCTACCACGGTGACCTCGACCGCGCCGTCGCCGACCTCCGGGCGTGGCTCGCCGCTGGTGGGCGCGCCGTCGTGGTCTACGAGGGCCACGGCCCCGCCCAGCGCATGGTCGAGGTGTTGGGCGACGCCGACGTGCCGGCGCGGTTGGTGGACGAGGTCGCGGCTGCCGACGACGTGCCTCCCGGGGTCGCCGTGGTCACCTGCGGAACGCTGACCCACGGCCTGGTGGACGACCAGGGGTCGCTGGTGGTGGTGACCGGCGACGACATCGTGGGCCAGCGTTCGTCCACCAAGGACATGCGCCGGATGCCGGCGCGGCGCAAGCGGCAGATCGACCCCCTCGAGCTGAAGCCGGGTGACCACGTGGTGCACGAGCAGCACGGCGTCGGCCGCTACGTCGAGATGAGGCAGCGCGTCGTCCAGGGAGCGACGCGCGAGTACCTCGTGCTGGAGTACGGCGCCTCGAAGCGCGGCTCCCCCCCGGACCGGCTCTACGTCCCCACCGACCAGCTGGACCAGGTCACGCGCTACGTCGGCGGCGACATGCCCAGCCTCGACCGGCTGGGAGGCGGCGACTGGGCCAAGCGCAAGGGGCGCGCCCGCAAGGCGGTGCGCGAGATCGCAGCCGAGCTCATCAAGCTCTACGCGGCACGCCAGGCCAGCCGCGGGCACCGCTTCGGCCCGGACAGCCCCTGGCAGCGCGAGCTGGAGGACGCCTTCCCGCACCAGGAGACCCCCGATCAGCTGAGCACCGTGGACGAGGTCAAGCGCGACATGGAGCGTGAGGTGCCGATGGACCGGCTGGTCTGTGGGGACGTCGGCTACGGGAAGACCGAGATCGCAGTGCGCGCGGCGTTCAAGGCGGTGCAGGACGGCAAGCAGGTCGCGGTGCTGGTGCCGACCACCCTCTTGGTCCAGCAGCACTACTCGACGTTCGCCGAGCGCCTCTCCGGGTTCCCGGTCCGCGTCCAAGGGCTCAGCCGGTTCCAGACCGACCGGGAGGCGCGCGCCACCCTCGAGGCCCTGGCCGACGGCGGCATCGACGTCGTCATCGGCACCCACCGACTGCTCAACCCCGACATCCGGTGGAAGGACCTCGGTCTCATCATCGTCGACGAGGAGCAGCGGTTCGGGGTCGAGCACAAGGAGCTGCTCAAACGCATGCGGACCGACGTCGACGTGCTGGCGATGTCGGCGACGCCCATCCCGCGCACCTTGGAGATGGCGATCACCGGGATCCGCGAGATGTCGACGATCACCACCCCGCCCGAGGAGCGCCACCCTGTCCTCAGCTACGTCGGTGCCTACGAGGACCGCACCATCGTCGCGCCGATCCGGCGCGAGCTGCTGCGCGAAGGGCAGGTCTTCTACATCCACAACCGGGTGCAGTCGATCGAGAGAGCGGCCGCGCGGATCCGGGAGCTGCTGCCGGAGGCTCGGGTGGCGACGGCTCATGGCCAGATGGGGGAGCACCAGCTCGAACGGGTCATGGTCGACTTCTGGGAGAGGAAGTTCGACGTGCTCGTGTGCACCACCATCGTGGAGTCCGGGCTCGACGTCTCCAACGCCAACACCTTGATCGTGGAACGGGCCGACACTCTGGGGCTGAGCCAGCTGCACCAGCTGCGAGGCCGCGTGGGGCGCAGCCGCGAGCGTGCCTACGCCTACTTCCTCTACCCGCCTGACAAGCCCCTGACCGAGACCGCGCACGCGCGACTTGCGACCATCGCTCAGCACTCGGACCTCGGAGGCGGCATGGCCATCGCGATGAAGGATCTGGAGATCCGGGGTGCGGGCAACCTGCTCGGGGGGGAGCAGAGCGGGCACATCGCCGACGTCGGGTTCGACCTGTACGTCCGGCTGGTCGGCGAAGCGGTCTCCGAGTTCAAGGGCGTCGGTCCCAGCGAGCCCAGCGAGATGAAGATCGAGCTGCCGATCGACGCCCACCTGCCGCACGACTACGTGTCGAGCGAACGGCTCCGTCTGGAGATGTACAAGCGCTTGGCCGAGGTGCGCCGCGACGACGACGTCGAGGCGTTGCGCGAGGAGCTGGTGGACCGGTACGGCGAGCCGCCTGCCGCCGTGGCCAGCCTGCTCGACGTGGCGCGCTTCCGTGCCCGCTGCCGACGCGCCGGACTCACCGACGTCACGGTGCAGGGCAGCTACGTCCGGTTCACCCCGGTGGAGCTCCCGGAGTCCGGCCGGCTCCGACTGCAACGTCTCTACCCGAAGACCGTGGTCAAGGACGCGCTGCGTACGATTCTGGTCCCGCGCCCCCGGACCAGCGGCATCGGAGGACAACCGATCCGCGACCAGGATCTACTACGGTGGGCGCGCGAGGTGGTGGACGCTGTCCTCGACCGTGAGGACACCCGGAGATCGAGCGAGGAGCAGCCGTGAGCCACACCTGCAGACCTTCCCAGCGCAGGCGCGTGGTGACCGGCGTGGCGTCGGCGACGGCGTTGCTGGTCCTCGCCGCGTGCGGCGACGGGGTCAGCCCCGGTGCTGCCGCCGAGATCGACGGAGAGACCATCACCACCGGGGAGGTCGACGACCTCGCGACGCTCATCTGCCAGATCGACCAGGGCAGCGGCGAGGGCGGTCGGCCAAGGTCTGCGCAACGCTCCCTGGCCCTGACCGTCCTGCTGCAGATCGAGGTCGGGCGCCGGATCGGAGACCTGGACGAGGTCTCCCAGCGACAGGTGAGCCAGTCACTCAGTGCGGCCTCCGATGCGCGCGCCTTCGTCTCCGACGACCTGAAGGCGTACTTCGACGAGGTGGTCGCGGAGTCCACGCGGTCAGCGGCCGCTGCCGACGCGGCCGCCGCGCAGAACCTGGTCGAGCAGGGCGAGCAGCCCGACCCCACCACGGTGCAGCAGGAGGCGCTGCGGCTGCAGGAGGAGTACCTCGCCGATCACCCGGTCGAGATCGATCCGCGCTTCGGGGTCTACCAGGACGGAGAGGTGGTCAGCGGCGACGGATCGGTGTCGGTGGCGGTCTCCGACCGCGCCCGCAGCTTCGTGCCGGAGAGCACCGACGACCCGGGCGCAGCGGCGTCGGCAGATCTCCCTGCCTCGCAGGTCTGCGGCTGAGTCCCGTCCCGCGATGACCCCAGCGCCTGCCCTGCTCGAGCTGGTCGAGGTGATGGACCGACTACGACGTGAGTGCCCGTGGGACCGCGAGCAGACCCACGCGAGCCTCACCCGCTACCTCCTCGAGGAGACCTACGAGACTCTCGAGGCGATCGAGCGCGGCGACCGCGGGCACCTGCGTGAAGAGCTGGGAGACCTGTTGATGCAGGTCTACTTCCACGCCCGCATCGCGGAGGAGGCCGATCGCGCTGACGGTGGGTTCGGCATCGAGGACGTCGCCCGCGGCATCTGCGACAAGCTGGTGCGTCGCCACCCCCACGTGTTCGACGACCTCAGCGTCGAGGGCGCCGACGAGGTCGAGCGCAACTGGGAACGGCTGAAGGCCGACGAGAAGCAGCGCACCGGCCTGGTCGAGGGCATCCCACGCGCGCTGCCCGCCCTGGCCTACGCGGACAAGGTGATGAGCCGGGCGGAGAAGACCGGCCGGTCGTTGGCGGTCCCCGAGGGCGACGACATCGGCTCCCGCCTGCTCGACCTGGTCCGCGAGGCCCGTGCGGCCGGGCTGGACGCCGAGTCCGAGCTCCGGCGCGCCACCGACGCCTGGTTGCCCACCGGGAGCTGAGCACACCTCCGGGCGCTGTGGGACCGCTGCCTGGAAGCGGGCCACGGGTCTGGCTCCCCAGGCGCGCCCTCGCCGGATGGGTGGGCACGGCGGTCTAGGCTGAGCCCCGTCAGCCCGCACGAGAACCCGCCGACAGGAGCGCATGCCGTGGCGTCGATCCAAGCTGTTGGAGCACGAGAGATCCTCGACTCTCGAGGCAACCCCACCGTCGAGGTCGAGGTGGCGCTCGACGACGGCACCGTCGGGCGTGCAGCGGTCCCGTCCGGAGCCTCCACCGGTGCGTTCGAGGCGGTGGAGCTGCGTGACGGTGGCAAGCGCTACGCAGGCAAGGGTGTGGAGAAGGCCGTCGACGCCGTCCTCGACGTGATCGGGCCGGGGATCGTCGGCTACGACGCCTCCGAGCAGCGGCTCCTGGACCAGGCGCTGCTGGACCTCGACGGCACCGACAACAAGGCCAAGCTCGGCGCGAACGCCATCCTCGGGGTCTCGCTCGCCGTCGCGCGTGCTGCCGCGGACTCCGCCGACCTGCCCCTGTTCCGCTACGTCGGGGGGCCCAACGCCCACGTGCTCCCGGTCCCGATGATGAACATCCTCAACGGTGGCGCCCACGCCGACACCGGCGTCGACGTCCAGGAGTTCATGATCGCTCCGGTCGGGGCCGCGACCTTCCGCGAGGCGCTGCAGCAGGGTGCTGAGGTCTACCACTCCCTCAAGGCCGTGCTGCGGGACAACGGGCTCGCGACGGGTCTGGGGGACGAGGGCGGTTTCGCTCCCGACCTCGCCGACAACCGCGCCGCCCTCGACCTGATCGCCCAGGCCGTGGAGCGGGCCGGACTGAAGCTCGGGGACGACGTGGTGCTCGCCCTCGACGTCGCCGCCACCGAGTTCTGCTCCGACGGCACCTACCAGTTCGAGGGCAGGGCCCGCAGCGCCGAGGAGATGCAGGCCTACTACTCCGAGCTGTGCGCGGCCTACCCGATCGTCTCGATCGAGGACCCGTTGGACGAGGAGGACTGGGAGGGCTGGCAGCACATCACCGCCGAGCTGGGCTCGCGGGTGCAGCTGGTGGGTGACGACCTCTTCGTCACCAACGTCGAGCGCATCGGTCGCGGCATCAGCGAACGATCCGCCAACGCGCTCCTGGTCAAGGTCAACCAGATCGGCACGCTGACCGAGACCCTCGACTCGGTGGACCTCGCCCACCGCAGCGGCTTCCGCTGCATGATCAGCCACCGGTCCGGGGAGACCGAGGACACCACGATCGCCGACCTGGCCGTGGCCACCAACTGCGGTCAGATCAAGACCGGGGCACCCGCCCGTTCCGAGCGCGTCGCGAAGTACAACCAGCTGCTGCGCATCGAGGAAGAGCTCGACGAAGCAGCTCGCTACGCCGGCCGTGCCGCCTTCCCCCGGTTCACCGCGGGCTGAGAGGACGGGAGCGTGGGGCAGCAGCGGGGTGGGGGTGGCCGGCCACAGGGATCCGGCCGGCCGAGCTCGCCCCGTCCTGCCGCCCGACCCCACCTGCGGGCGGGACGCGTGCTGCGGCGACGGGGTGCGGAGAAGGTGGCGATCCGGTCCCGACTCACCGGCCGGGCGGCCGTGCTGGTGCTGGTGATCGCGGCGCTGCTGGTCTCCTACGCCTCCAGCCTGCGGGCCCATCTCGACCAGCGAGGGCAGATCAACTCACTGCGGGCGAGCATCGCCTCCTCCGAGCGCACCATCGGCGAGCTCGAGCGGGAGAAGCGTCGCTGGAAGGACCGGGCCTACGTCGAGGCGCAGGCACGAGCCAGGTTCGCGTTCGGCTATCCCGGAGAGATCGGCTACCACGTGCTCGACGACGACGGTGAGCCGCTCGACGGGCTGAGCACGCTGCCTGTCCCCGAGGAGGTCGGGGACGGTCGTCCGGAGTGGTGGGAGTCCACCCTGCGCAGTATCGAGGCGGCCGAACGTCCGGTGCAGCCGGAACCCGATCCGGCCGACCTCATCAAGGCACCGCCGGGCGACACGCAGCGCCGCCGGTGACCCGCCCGATCGACCGCCGAGACGAGGCCGCCGTCAGCGCCCAGCTGGCGCGCCCGCCCCGCGGTATCCACGCGGTCGGACACCGCTGCCCGTGCGGCAGCCCGGATGTGGTGATCACCGCGCCCCGGCTGCCCGACGGCACTCCGTTCCCCACCGTCTTCTACCTGACGTGCCCGCGCGCCGCGTCGCGGATCGGCACCTTGGAGGCATCCGGCCTGATGGCCGACATGTCGACGCGGCTCACCGACGACCCCGAGCTCGCCGACGCCTATCGCAGGGCACACCAGCGATACCTGGTCGCGCGAGCCGAGCTCGGCGACGTGCCGGAGATCGCCGGAGTCTCGGCAGGGGGGATGCCCGACCGGGTCAAGTGCCTCCATGTCCTCGCCGCCCAGGCGTTGGCCCAGGGTCCCGGCGTCAACCCGCTCGGGGACGAGGTCCTCGAGGCGCTGGGTCCGTGGTGGGCGCCTGGACCGTGCGTGGCGCCCGCAGGGGCGTCCGAGGACCACGCATGATCGCAGCTGGAGTCGACTGTGGCACCAACACCATCAAGCTGCTGGTGGCCGACATCGACCCCGCGACCGGCGGGCTGACCGAGCTGGTGAGGACATCGCGGGCAGTGCGTCTGGGGCAGGGAGTGGATGCCAGTGGCCGGCTCGCCGACGAGGCCCTGGAGCGCACCTTCTCCGCGATCGAGGAGTACTCCGCAGTCATCGAAAGGCAGGGTGCGGAGGGGTCCGGTTCTGCGCCACCAGTGCGGTCCGCGACGCCGACAACGCCGATGTGTTCGTCCGAGGGGTGGAGGAGCGCCTCGGTGCCACGCCCGAGGTGCTCACCGGAGCCGAGGAGGCCGAGCTGTCGTTCCGCGGCGCCACCCGCGCCCTTGACCGGCCCCGGAGGGTCCCGTCCTGGTGGTGGACATCGGAGGCGGGTCGACCGAGCTCGTCCTCGGCGAGGTCGGTGCAGCCGCCGGTGGACGAGGTCCGCGCCTCCCACTCTCTCGATATCGGCTCGGTGCGGCTGACCGAGCGCTTTCTCGCCTCCGACCCGCCCGCCCCCGAGGAGGTCGGCGCGGCTGCGGGAGCACGTCGACGGACAGCTCGCGAGGCTTCCCTCCTCCGGCGTCGACCTCGGCCGGGCCCGCACCGTGGTCGCGGTCTCGGGTACGGGACTGACCGTCGTGGCCGGGGCGCTCGACCTGCCGGGTCTGGAGCCGGAGCTCGTTGATCGGCGGGCCGTCTCGGTGCGCCGAGCCGGCCGAGACCGTCGCCGACCTGGTCGCGATGTCGGTGGCGCAGCGACGCGACGCTCGGCTTCGTGCTGCCCGGGCGTGAGGACGTGATCGGCGCGGGAGCCCTGATCCTCGAACGCGTGCTGGCGCTGACCCCGGCCGAGGAGCTCTCGGCGTCGGTCAGCGACATCCTCGACGGGATCACGTGGTCGGTGGCTGAGCGCGAGGAGGCGGGGCGGGGATGAGCGGCCGCCTTCCGCATCCGGTCACCGGTCGCGAGGTGGTCTCGCCGGTTCCGCCGGGCAGCGGCTGGCCGGAGGACCCGGCCACGCCCGATACTCCCGTCGCCTCCTCCGCGCAGGAGGCGGGCCGACTGGCAGCCGACGCCGACCTGGCAGGGCCTGGAGGCGATGGTGTCGGTCTGTCGTGCCTGCCCTCGTCTGGTGCGGTGGCGGGAAGACGTCGCCCACCACAAGCGGGCGTCGTTCGCCGAGGAGCCCTACTGGGGGCGACCCGGTGCCGGGCTGGGGCGAGGCGTGGCCCCGGGTGCTGGTGGTGGGCCTCGCTCCGGCGGCTCACGGCGGCAACCGGACGGGGCGGATCTTCACCGGCGACCGTTCGGGTGACTGGCTGTTCGCGGCGCTCCATCGCGCCGGACTGGCCACCCAGGCGGCGTCGACCCATGCCGGAGACGGCCAGCGGCTCGTCCGCACCCGGATGCTGGCGGCGGTGCGGTGCGCGCCGCCGCAGAACAAGCCGACACCGGGTGAGCGCGACACCTGCGGGCCGTGGCTGAGCCGGGAGCTCGAGCTGGTGATGCCCTCGGTGCGCGCCGTGGTCTGCCTCGGCGGCTTCGGGTGGGACGCGGCGCTGGGGGCGCTGCGTGGGCTCGGCCACGAGGTGCCGAGGCCGCGGCCGCGGTTCGGCCACGGCGCCGAGGCCAGGATCGGGGACCTGGTGCTGCTCGGCTCCTACCACCCCTCGCAGCAGAACACCTTCACCGGTCGGCTCACCGAGCCGATGCTCGACGAGGTGCTGGCCCGGGCTGCCGCCTTGGCTGAGGAGTGACCCGCTCAGGTTAGGTTGCCTCTGAGCCGGCACCGGCCCCCGTAGCCCAACGGCAGAGGCAGAGGTCTTAAACACCTTGCAGTGTGGGTTCGAGTCCCACCGGGGGCACGAGCGGGACCGTGTGGTCCCGTCGTCGCCGTCCTCGTAGGCTCGGGCTCAGTTCAGGATGCGCAGGTTCCCCGGCGTGCCTTCGCCACGCTGGACGGCGCCCTCGGCGAGCTCGGCCAAGGCGGTCAGCGCGACGTTCTGCGACAGGGGGCCGAACGAGACTCGGGCGACGCCCAGCTGTGCCATCCGCTCCAGCGGCGGGTTGCCGGGGATGGCGATCAGGCTGACCCGCTGCTCTCCCAGCTCGGCCACCAGTCGCGCCACGTGCTCCTCGCGCAGGATCGCCGGGACGAAGACGACCGGTGCCCCGGCGTCGAGGTAGGCGCGGCAGCGTTCGATCGACTCGGCCAGGTTGTCCTCGACCGGGGCCTTGCGTCGGAGGTGGAAGGTGTCGGTGCGGGCGTTGAGCACGAAGTCCACCCCCTCGGCCTCCGCAGCCTGCATGATCTGCTCCACCTGCCGCGCCGCCTGCGGCAACGGCTGGAGCTGGTCCTCGATGTTGGCCCCCACCACCCCGAGCCCGATCGCCCGGCGCACGGTCTCGGCGGCGTCGCCGTACCCGGCCTCCAGGTCCGCGGTCACCGGCAGGTCCGTCTGCGCGACGACTCGCCCCACGGCTTCGAGCATCAGGTCTCGCGGGATCTTCTCGCCGTCCTCGTATCCGTAGCGCCGCCGCGATCGAGTGGCTCGCGGTCGCCAGCGCCGTCGTGCCCGGGACGTCGGCGACGACGCGTGCGGTGATGGCGTCCCACACGTTGACGAGGGTGAGCAGTGCGGGGTCGCGGTGCAGGCGGAGGAGCTCGGTCGCCTTGGCGGGGGTGTCGGTCATGGGCTTCAGCATGCCAGCGGACCGGGCGCCGGCGCCCCGACCACAGTGACCTCACTGCCACAGTCGGTAGAACCGGAAGAAGTCGTGCTCGATCGGCAGCACCTCGAGGTCCGTGAAGCCGGCCTGCTCCGCGTAGCGGCGCAGCGTGGCGGGCCGCATCACCGTGCCCGTCCCGACCGACCCCCCGTGGGACATCCCGTCGGGCAGGCACACGAGGGTGGAGATGCCGTACAGCAGCTGCTCTACCGGGTCGCCGGGACCGGTGAACGTCTCGGCCACCCGCTCGTCCATGACCAGCACGGTGCCGTCCGGGGTCACCAGACGCCGGGCGCCCGCCAGCACCGAGACGGGGTCGGGCACGTCGTGGACGCACTCGAAGGCCGCCACCAGGTCGTAGTCGCCGGTCGCCGGCAGGGCGCCTGCGTCGACCCGGGTGAACCGCACGCGGTCGGAGACCCCGTGCTCCTGGGCATGGCGGCGAGCGGCATCGACCGAGGCATCGTCGACGTCGTAGCCGTCGACCTGCGCCGTCGGGTAGGCCAGGGCGATTCCGATCGAGGACCAGCCCTCGCCGCAGCCGATGTCGGCGACGCGACCGCCGGCGCGCAGTCGCGCGTCGACCTGGGGGAGCGAGCCCAGCCAGTCGCGCCCCAGCAGCTGCAGGAACAGTGGCCGGTTGGCGTCGGCCTGCCCGGTGCGCATCAGGGGACCGAACGTCTCCCATCCGACGCCACGGCCGGTGCGGTAGGCCTCGAGCAGGGCGGGCAGCTGGATCGCGGCCGCCGCGAGCACGCGCGCGAACGGCGTCAGGTAGCTCAGGCTGTCGGGGTTGCACAGCACCTCCGCGTAGGCGTCGGGGAGTCGGTAGCGGCGCTCGTCGGCGGGAGCTGTGGCATCCTCCACCTCGATCAGTCCTGCGACGGTCTGCTGCTCCAGCCACTCCCGCGCGTAGCGCGGGTGGGTGCCGGTGTGTCCGGCCGCCTCGTCGAAGGTCAGCGGGCCCCGGCGGTGCAGGGCGTCGTAGAGGCCGAGCTGCTCGCCGACGAAGATCGAGACGGTGTCCAGGGCTCCGAGCAGGGAGCCGAACACGCGGTCGGCGAAGTCCTCGGTGGAGACGGTCGTCGTGGCGCTGTTCGGGGGTGAGGTCTGGGTGGTCATGGGCTGACTCCTCGGTCGTCGGGTCGGTCGCGATCACCGTGACCCCCGCGCCTGGCGGCTCACTGACACCGGACTGACTACGGTCTGACAGCGGCGAGCCTGACGCGCCTGCAGGGTGGACACCAGCCCGCGACCCTCGGCAGAGTGCTGGACGTGGACCAGCTCGAGGTGCGCGTCCTGGGCACGCCCGGGCTTCGGGTGGACGGCCAGGACCTTCCGTTCCCCCGCGGACGGCCGGGCCGACTGGTCGTCGACCTGCTGCTGGCAGCTGGCCGGGTGCTTGGGCCGCAGCGACTGATCGACGACGTGTGGGGGGAGGAGCTCCCTCTCGAGGCCAGGGCGGCGCTGCACACCACCGTCCGTCGAGCCCGGCGGGCGTTGGGCGCGGCAGGGGCCAGGCTGGCGCGCGAGGAGGCGGGCTATCGCCTCGACATGGACGGTGTCTCGATCGACGCCGACCGCTTCCGCGCCGGGGTGCTCGAGGCCAGGACGCGCGGCGACCTTGCGTCGTACGACGAGGCGCTCGCTGCCTGGACCGGCATGCCCTGGCAGCCATGGGCCGAGGATCTCGCGCAGGGGGAGGCGTTGCGGCTGCTGGAGCTGCACGTCGTTGCGCGCGAGGAGCGCGCGCGCCTGCTGCTTGAGCACGGGCGCGACGACGACGCCGTCGCCGAGCTCCGCCAGCTGGTCGGGGAGCAGCCGCTGCGAGACGGGACGGTCGCCCTGCTGATGGAGGCGCTGCACCGGCGCGGCGCCGCCGCCGAGGCTCTGAGCGCGTTCTCCCGTCACCGCGAGCTCCTCGCCGAAGAGCTCGGGCTGGATCCCGCCCCGGAGCTGGTCGAGGTGCAGCGTCGGGTCCTGGTGCGCGAGCCGGTGGTCCCCAGGGAACCGCCGCCGCCCCAGGGCGTCGTGACCATCTTCGGACGCGAGAGCCAGCTGCGCGACGTCGCGGCCGCGCTGCGTCAGCACCGGGTGGTCTGCCTGGTGGGGCCGGGCGGTGTCGGCAAGACCAGCGTCGCCCGCCACGTGGCCCCGAGCGACGGATCGACCTGGTGGGTCGACCTGGCTCCCGTGTCGGCAGAGGAAGGAGTCCGCGCTGTCACCGCGACGGCGCTCGGGGTCGAGGTCTTCCCCGGCGGCACTCCGGAGGCGGCACTGCGACGCCGGCTCGAGTCGACACGGGGGCTGGTGGTGCTCGACAACTGCGAGCACGTCATCGGTGCCGCGGTCGACGTGGTGGCCGAGATCGTGGAGCACGGCCCTGGGCTGCGGGTGCTGGCCACGAGCCGGGAGCGGCTCGGGATCGACGAGGAGCACGTCTACTGGCTCTCGCCCCTGGAGCTGCCGTCGCTGGAGGACCCGTCGGCCGCGGCCGGTCTGGCTTCGAACCCGGCGGTGGCGCTCTTCCTGGCCCGGGCCCGTGCGGCGTCGCCCGACCTGGTCGTCGACGACGAGGCGCTCCTGGAGATCGGCGCGCTGGTCCGGGCACTGGACGGACTTCCGCTGGCGATCGAGCTCGCCGCGAGCCGGGCCGGTGTCGTCGACCTCACCACGTTGCGGCGGCGGCTCGATGAGCGCATCGACCTGGTGCGCGGCCACCGCCGCCGAGGGGGCCCCTCGAGACATCAGACGTTGTCGGCGACCATCGAGTGGTCCTACGACCTGCTGGATCCCGATGATCAGCGCGCGTTTCGTTGGCTGGCCTGGTTCGCGGGCCCGTTCACTCTCGAGGACGCTGAATCGGTGCTCGGGGAGACCGACGCCGCCGAGGCCGTGCTCGCACTCGTGGAGCGCTCGCTGGTGGTCCGCCCCGGTGCCGCGGGGGAGTACCGGCTGTTGGACACCCTGCGCGCCTTCGCGCGAGCCCGCACCGAGCCTGCGGAGATCGAGCTCGTGCAGGGGGCGCACACTCGCTGGGCAGCGGACCTGGCAGAGCGGGCGTGCGCTGGGCTGCGGTCCGTGCACGAGGCCCACTGGGACGCGGTTGTGGAGGGCCGGTTGCCCGACATGGCTGCCGCCGTGCGCTACAGCCTCGACAACCGCGCGGACGGCACGGCCCACCGGATCGTTGGTGCACTGTTCGACTGGGCTGAGTACCGGGTGCGTCTCGACGTCCTCGCCTGGGGGCGCGAGCTCGCGGATGTCTCGGACGCAGAACCCACTCCCGACGTGCTGGCTGCTGCGTCGGCGCACGCCTGGTCAGCGGGGGAGCCCGAGGCCGCTGCGGACTATGCCGATCGCAGCGTGGCAGCCGCTGGAGGTGTCGAGCAGCCGCAGGCGCTCGCTGGCATGCAGGCAGCCGGTGATGCGGCGCTGGCCGTGGGCGACACCGACCGCGCCTACGAGATCTGGACGAAGGCGCATTCACTCGCCACGGCGCACCGCGAGCCGTGGCACCAGCTGAACGCGGCCTCGGGCCTGTTGCTGAGTCAGGTCTACCGGGACCACGACGTCACAGACGAGCTCGAGCTGCTGCGACGCGCCCGACAGGTTGCACCGTGCCCCACCGCGGAAGCCATGGCCCTCTACAGCGAGGCAGAAGCACTCAGCAGCACAGACCCGAGCCGCGCCCTTGATCTGCTCTCACGGGCTCGCCAGCTCGCGCAGTCAGTGAACTCCCGGCTCGCCGCAGGCGTCTCGATGGTCGCGGAGACTGCTCTGCTCGGACGAGTGGGCGACCTCGACATGGAGACCGTTGACCAGACCGTGAGGGCGATCGAGCACTGGCAGGGGTCGGGCAACGACAACGTCCTCGTGACCTGCCTGCGCAACGTGGTGACACTCCTCGACCGGCTGGGTGCACACCGCGCGGTGCTGATCCTCTCCTCGGCGCTCGTGGAGGGTTCGCGCAGCCGGCCACCCTACGGCGCGGAGGCCACCCGTCTTGAGAGCGCGCAACGACGGGCGCGCGCCAGGCTTAGCGCAGCAGAGGCCGAGGCGGCGTGTCGCGAGGGTGCCGAGCTCAGCCTCGACCACGTCGCGCGACGCATGATCGCCGAGCTCCGTCGCGGTGTGGAGTCAGCCGGCTGACCGTCCGCCCGACAGTTCCTTGACAGCGCTTCGTTAGTGACGGGGCGCAGCCTCTGGTGGTCGCGGTCCGACCCGCGGACCCACTGAGCATCGGAGAACGTCATGCACATCAGTCACGCCGTGGTTCTGCTGCAGCTCGCTCGCAGCGAGAAGCAGCTGGCGGCCACCGCCGCCCACCACCACGTCCAGTCATCCCAGCGGCGCCCCTCGTGGTGGCGTCGCCGTGGCCGATGAGCCCCACGGTCGTCGCGGGACTGGTCTCGACGGTGGTCTTCGCCATGAGCACGCTGCCGATGGTGGCTCGGGCCTGGCGGACCAAGGACATGGCTTCCTACAGCCGGGGTCACCTGGTCATGACGAACATCGGCAATGCGGTCCACACCCTGTACGTCCTGAGTCTTCCCCCTGGGCCGGTCTGGGTGCTCCACACCTTCCACGTCGTGGTGTCAGCAGCGATGCTGTTCTGGCACCTCCGGTTCGCGGGGGCGCAACAGATGCACAGCGAGGTTCCGAGCCGTGAGCTGCCGTGCGGCTAGCCTGCGGAGGGTGATCAAGTACCTGGGCTCCAAGCGGCTCCTGGTACCGGTGCTGGGGGAGATCGCGAGCGCGGTCGCGGCGAGGACGGCGGTGGACCTGTTCACCGGGACGACACGGGTGGCGCAGGAGCTGAAACGGCGCGGTGTCCACGTGACCACCAACGACACCGCCACCTACAGCGAGGTGCTGAGCGACTGCTACATCGCCACCGACGCCGGCGAGGTGGACCTCGAGGAGCTGGACGACGCCCTGGTGCGGTTGCAGGCGCTGCCGGGAAGGCGGGGCTACGTCACCGAGACCTTCTGCGAGCAGGCCCGCTTCTTCCACCCTGCGAACGGCGAGCGGATCGATGCGATCCGGGACGCGCTGGAGGACGACTACCGGGGAACCCCGCTGTACCCCATCCTGCTCACGAGCCTGCTGATCGCAGCCGACCGGGTGGACTCCACGGCCGGGGTACAGATGGCCTACCTCAAGCAGTGGGCGCCGCGTGCCACGCGTCCGCTGGTGATGGCTCGTCCCGGGCTGCTGGACGGCACCGGTGTCACGGTTCGGGGCGATGCCCAGGAGACCGTGGGGCGGCTCGACCCGGTCGACCTGATGTACCTGGACCCGCCCTACAACCAGCACCGCTACGCCACGAACTACCACGTCTGGGAGACGTTGGTGCGCTGGGACGCACCGGCACACTACGGCGTCGCCTGCAAGCGGGTGGACAGCCGCGACCTGACCCTCAAGAGCGTCTTCAACGTGCGTCGGACCATGCCGGCGGCGCTGGCCGACGTGATCAGGCGGGCGCGGGCCGAGCTGCTGGTGGCCTCGTGCAACGACGAGACGTGGGTGGGGCCCGACGATGTCGCGACCTGGCTGCGCGAGGCCGGCCACGAGCACGTCGCCACCCTCGCCTTCGACACCAAGCGCTATGTCGGGGCGCAGATCGGCGTTCACGACCCGAGCGGACGACGCGTCGGCAGCCCCGGTCGCCTGCGCAACGTCGAGTACGTCGTGCTGGCGGGGCCGCGAGAGCGGGTCGCAGCCGCGCTCGATCGGGTGAGGGGGCGCAGCGCAGGTGGCGGCACCGGCGCCGCCCCAGCCCTCGGGCCGCTGCTGGTGAGCGCGGAGATGACGCCCGCGGGCTGACGCGCGCGGCGGCGATGTGCGTGGGATGGGCTCGATTGCTAGCATGGGGTCCGACCGATCCGGTTGCGACCGCAAGGCCGTAGTCGGATCCGACAAGCGGAGCCTGGCTCCCACCCGCATCGACCGCCCCAGGTCGTCGGGTCCGGTCCCTGGAGCCGCCCCGCGCGGTCCCCAGGAGTGACGCCGCCCTGGTGGCGTCGGCTGGCCTTCGCTGTCGCTGACCGCGGAGGCCGTTTCGCTTTTCGGAGCCGGACGGGTCCATGGTGAGGGTGGCACCCGAACACGACAACAGGAGGACCCATCAGCACAGAGCTGCGCATCAACGACCGGATCCGGGTGCCCGAGGTCCGGCTCGTCGGTCCGAACGGCGAGACCGTGGGCATCGTCCGTATCGAGGACGCGCTCCGGCTCGCGCAGGAGGCCGACCTCGACCTTGTCGAGGTCGCGCCGATGGCGCGCCCACCGGTCTGCAAGCTCATGGACTACGGGAAGTTCAAGTACGAGAACGCCCAGAAGGCTCGTGAGGCCCGGCGGAACCAGACCAACGTGATCATCAAGGAGATGAAGCTTCGCCCGAAGATCGACCAGCACGACTATGAGACCAAGAAGGGTCACGTGGTGCGGTTCCTCAAGCAGGGCGACAAGGTCAAGATCACGATCATGTTCCGCGGCCGTGAGCAGCACCGACCCGAGCTCGGGCTGGTGCTCCTCGAGCGCCTGGCGACCGACGTCCAGGATCTCGGCTTCATCGAGTCGTCTCCCAAGCAGGACGGTCGCAACATGATCATGGTCCTGGGGCCCCACAAGAAGAAGGCCGAGGCGAAGGCCGAGGTCAAGGCGGCCAAGGCCGAGCGAGCAGCGGAGCGGGCAGCCGAGGCCGAGGCCGAGCGCGCCGAGCACAAGGCAGCCGCAGCAGCCGCTATTGCGTCCCCCAAGGAAAGCAGGCCGAAGCGGCGCGGGGAGAACCTCGACGCGGACATGTGAGGCAACGCCGCGTCGCCCACGCGCGTCGGAACCTCCCCCAGGACCGGACCACAGGACACCGAACGCCCGACCACCACCGTGGTCGGGCACGAGGCAGAGAACGAAGGACGAGCACATGCCGAAGAACAAGACGCACTCGGGTGCCAGCAAGCGCTTCCGGGTGACCGGCTCGGGCAAGCTGCGCCGCCAGAAGGCGGGGCTTCGCCACAACCTGGAGAAGAAGCCCTCCAAGATGACCCGCCGGATGTCCGGGACCACCGAGGTGTCCAAGCAGGACACCAAGACCGTCCGCAGGCTGCTGGGCCGCTGAGCGGCGACCCACACCTCCCTCCGACTCAGCACACGACACAAGGAGACTCACGTGGCACGCGTGAAGCGGGCGGTCAACGCCCAGAAGAAGCGCCGGACGACCCTGGAGCGCGCCTCGGGCTACCGCGGCCAGCGCTCCCGGCTGTACCGCAAGGCCAAGGAGCAGGTCACCCACTCGCTGGTCTACAGCTACCGCGACCGCAAGGCGCGCAAGGGCGACTTCCGCAAGCTGTGGATCCAGCGGATCAACGCCGCGGCGCGGCAGCAGGGGATGACCTACAACCGCTTCATCCAGGGCTTGAGGCTGGCCGGCGTGGAGGTGGACCGCAAGATCCTGGCCGACCTTGCGGTCAACGACCCGACCACCTTCGCCGCCCTGGTGGACACCGCCAAGGGGGCGCTCCCGGCCGACGTCAACGCGCCCGCAGCCTCGGCCTGACCCGTTGGCCGCCTGACGCACTCGATGGCGAGCCGCCGCGACGACACGCCCGTCCTCTCCGCCACGAGCGGACGGGTACGAACGGCGCGACGGCTCGCTCGTCGTACCGTCAGGGAGCGCACGGGCCTGTTCCTCGCCGAGGGACCCCAGGCGGTCCGTGAGGCGCTGAGCGAGCCGGGACGCGTGCGCGAGGTCTTCGCCCTTCGCGACGCCCACCCGGAGCTGAGGGCGACCGCCGAGAACCACCGCCTCCCGTGGCACCTGGTGGACGAGGCGGCGATGGCCGCCCTGTGCGACACCGTGACGCCGCAAGGGGTCATCGCGGTCTGTCGCAGCGTCGAGGTGCCGCTCGCCGACCTGGTAGCCACCCGCCCCACGCTGGTGGCGGTCTGCGTCGACGTGCGGGACCCGGGCAACGCGGGCACCGTCGTGCGCTGCGCGGACGCTGCGGGCGCCGATGCGGTGGTGCTGGTGGGGCACAGCGTCGACGTCCACAACCCGAAGGCGGTGCGTGCCTCGGCAGGATCGGTCTTCCATCTTCCGGTGGTGGCCCACCACGACCTCGCCGAGACGTTGCAGGTCCTGGCCGAGGCCGGACTGCAGACCTTGGCCGCCGACGGAGAGGGCGAGGTGGATCTCGACGAGGCGACCGACGCGGGCACCCTTCGGCGCCCCAGCGCCTGGGTCTTCGGCAACGAGGCCCACGGGCTCGACGAGCGCGCTCGGTCGCTGGTCGACCAGGTCGTGGCCATCCCGATCCACGGCCGGGCCGAGAGTCTCAACCTCGCCACGGCTGCAGCGGTCTGCCTCTACGCCAGCGCCCGGGCCCACCGCCGGCCCTGACCAGGCTGAACGGGCGGACGGTTCCGCGTAGGGTCACGGGGTGGGAAGTACCTCGCCCGTGCTGGAGGTCCGTGGGCTCACTCGCAGCTTCGGTGACCTGTGCGCCGTGGACGACCTCTCGTTCACGATCGCTCGCGGCGAGACCTACGGTCTGCTCGGGCCGAACGGTGCTGGCAAGACGACGGCCATCTCGATGGTGACCGGGCTGCTCGGTGCCGACGCGGGCTCGGTCGCGATCTGCGGTCGGCCCATGACGCCGTCCACCGTGGAGACCAAGGCGCTGATCGGCCTGGTCCCCCAGGACCTCGCGGTCTACCCGGAGCTGAGTGCGAGGGAGAACCTCACCTTCTTCGGACGGCTACAGCGGATGCACGGGCGGCCGCTGCACGACCGGGTCGAGGAGGTGCTCCAGCTGATCGGGCTGCAGGAGCGGGCGAAGGACCCTGCGAAGGAGTTCTCCGGCGGCATGAAGCGCCGCCTCAACATCGGCATCGGACTGCTGCACGAGCCCACCCTCCTCATCCTCGACGAGCCCACGGTCGGGGTGGACCCGCAGTCACGCAACGCCATCCTGACCGCCGTCGAGACCCTGTCGGTGGCCGGCATGGCCGTGCTCTACACGACCCACTACATGGAGGAGGCCCAGCGGCTGTGTGACCGGATCGGCATCATCGACTCCGGCAGGCTCCAGGCGGAGGGCAGCGACGACGAGCTCATCACGATGACCGGGGGAGTCGACCACGTCATGCTCGCCGGGGGTGGCGACGTCCAGTCGGCGGCCGTGGCCCTGCGCTCCCTGCCTGGTGTCGACGCGGTGGAGGGGCAGCAGCGCAGCCTGCGGTTGGCCTGCCACGATGCCCCCGCCCTGGTGGCCGACGTCGTCACCACGGCGGCCGGCTCTGGCATGACGCTCACCGACGTCCGGATCTCCAGACCCGACCTCGAGTCGGTCTTCCTCCACCTGACGGGGAAGGCACTGAGGGACTGACGGGCATGAGCCAGCTCATCACGATGTCGTTGTCCGACCTGAGGCAACAGGTGCGCGACCGGTCGCTGATCATCTTCGGCGTGGTGGTGCCCGTCGTGCTGATCGCCGTGTTCAACCTGGTCTTCGGTGACACCGACGACCTCGAGCTGAGACCGGTGACGATCGTCACGGCCGTCCCCGAGGGCGACCAGTCGGCCGCGGTGCTGCTCGACGTGCTGCGGGAGATCGACCTCGGAGACCTGGAGATCACCCTCCAACGGGCGTCGTCCGAACAGGTGCGCGGGCTGGTGCGCAAGGGCGAGGCCGACCTGGGCCTGGTCATACCCCGGGGCTTCGCTGCAGACGTGCGTGGCGGCGCCCCCGCGGTGGTCACCGTCGTGCACGGCGAGAACCGCGAGCTGGAGAGCCAGGTCGTGCTGTCCGTCATCGACGGCACGCTGCAACAGTTCGAGGCTGCCGCTGAGGCGGGGACGGCGGCGGCGATCGCCGGCGTGGCACCCGGGGATACCGCTGCGGTCGCGCAGGCGGCGGTGACCCAGCGCCCGGAGGTCAGCCTGGTCGAGGGGGAGACCTCGGCCGAGCAGCTCGACACCGGAGGCGCGCTGGTCGCCGGGCAGGCCGGGCTCTTCCTCCTCTTCACCGTGGGTTTCGGGGTGCTGAGCCTGCTGCGGGAGCGCGAGACCGGCACGTTGGCCCGGCTGCGGTCGATGCCGATGCGTCCGGGGCTGATCGTGGGCGCGAAGGCCGCGGTCGGCTTCGTCCTGGGGATGGTGTCGACCGCGATCATCCTGGGTGTCGGGGGCTGGCTCTTCGGCACCGACTTCGGCCCGATTCCCGTGGTTGCCGTGCTCGTGGTCGGCGCTGCCGCAGCGGCGACATCGCTGATGTTCGTCGTCGTCCGGGTCGCGAGCACCAGCGAGCAGGCGGGCGTGGCCCAGTCGATCATCGCTCTGGTGCTGGGCATCGCCGGTGGGGCCTTCTTCCCGATCCAGGCGAGCGGCGTTCTCGGTGTGCTGCTCGACCTCAACCCGGTCGCCGCGCTCAGCCGTGGCCTCGGCATCACCGCCGGAGGCGGGGGCCTGGGCGACCTCGGAGCCCCGCTGGCCGTGATGGTCGGCTTCACCGTCCTGATGGTGCTGCTCTCACGCCTGCTGCCGGACCGGGGGGTGGTCTCGTGAGGGTGCTGGTGATCACCGGGGTCGAGCTTCGGCGGTTCCTGCGCGAGCGCTCCAACATCTTCTTCGTCTTCATCCTGCCGATGGTGCTGATCATGCTCATCGGTGCTCAGTTCGGGGAGGGCAGCCGCGACAGCCATGTCTCGGTCGCCGGCGCGGACTCGACGCTGCGTGCCGACCTGCAGCGTGGCCTGACGGAGGACGGGCTGCGCGTCGACCTCACCGACAGGGCGTCGGCGTTGGAGCTGGTGGCACGGGGCCGCAGCGACGTGGCGGTCCTGCTCGACGACACGGCGGTGGCGGCGTACGACGACGACGCGGCGCTGCGCGTGACCGTGGTCCCCAGCTCACAGCTCACCTCGCGGACCGCGGTGCAGCAGGTGCGTGTCGTGCTGGACCGGCTCAGCAGCGAGCAGGGTCAGCTGGCAGCCCTCACCAGTCGCGGGATCGAGCGCTCCGATGCGTTGGCGGCCCTGGAACGAGCTCAGGGCCTGGTGGCCGCGCCGCGGCTCGAGGTCGAGCGGGTCGACGACCTCGCCGAGCAGTTCGAAGGCCTGGGTCAGTTCGACTTCGGCGCCGCGGGGCAGCTGCTGCTCTTCGTGTTCCTGTCCTCGCTGACCGGCGCGACCGCGCTGATCCAGGCGCGCCGGCTCGGGGTGGTGTCGCGCACGTTGGCGACGCCGGTGTCGACGATGCTGGTGCTGCTGGGCCACACGCTGGGGCGCTTCGCGATCGCGCTCGTGCAAGGGGCCTACATCATGCTGGCCTCGGCGGCCCTCTTCGACGTCAACTGGGGGACGACGTGGATCTCGCTGGTGGTCCTGGTGCTGTTCTCGCTCGTCTCCGCCGGGGCGGCGATGCTGCTGGGAGCCACCATGGACAACGAGGGCGCTGCCGCGGGGCTCGGGGTCGGGGCCGGACTCGTGCTGGGCGCGCTGGGTGGCTCGATGATGCCGCTGGAGCTCTTCCCTTCGACGTTGCGCGCGGTGTCCCGCCTCACGCCCCATGCCTGGGCCAACGAGGCGTTGGCGCAGATCCAGCGACGCGGCGGTGGCCTGGCCGACGTCGCGCCGCAGCTGGCGGTGCTGGCTGCGATGGCCGCGGCACTGCTGGTGCTCGGCGCGTGGGCGCTGCGCCGCAGCCTGGTCAGGGCGATGTAGACACCGGCTAGCCTGAGCGTCATGGCGACCGACCCGCTGGACGTCCTGCCCGACGGCGTCGTCGTCGCCGACGCCGACGGCGTGGTGTCCCACGCCAACGAACAGGCCTGTCTGCTGCTGGGCGCCGACAGCCTCGTCGGACGTCCTCTGGGGGAGGCGCTCGCGCTGCAGGACCATGAGGGAAGGGACTGGCTGACCTGGTCCCGGCCCTACGACGGGATCGCGATCCGCCGCGGGATCGTGGAGCGGGCCTGGTACCTCCCCGACGGCACCGAGGTCCTGGTGACAGCCCGGATCATCCGCGAGCGTCGGGGCGGTCCGGTCACGACCGTGGGGGTCAGCCTCCGCTCCGCCCGGGCTCGTGAACGCCTCGACCGCGAGCGTTCCGACCTGGTCGCCACGGTCGCGCACGAGCTCCGCTCGCCGCTGACCGGAGTGAGGGGCTTCACCGCGACCCTGTTGTCCCGGTGGGACAAGTTCACCGACGACCAGAAGCGGATGATCATGGAGTCGGTCCACACCGACACCGACCGGTTGACCCGGATGATCGCAGAGCTGCTCGAGGTCGCCCGGATCGACACCAACCGGCTCTCGCTCCACCCGCGGACCGTCGACCCGCTCGAGGTGGTCGGCCGCGTGGTCGACCTCCAGACAGCGGGCTCGGACCGGGAGATCCGCGTCCTCAGCCAGGCTGACGACATGAGGCTCTTCGTCGACCCCGATCGCTTCACCCAGGTCCTGTTCAACCTGATCGAGAACGCGGTGAGGCACGGCGAGGGCATCGTGACCGTCTCGCTCCTCCCCACGCCCGGCGACCCGACGCGGGTCACCTTGCTGGTCGAGGACGAGGGGGAGGGCATCGCCCCGGACCTGCGGCGCCGGGTCTTCACGAAGTTCTGGAAGTCGGGCAGGCGCGGGGGGTCGGGGCTCGGGATGTACATCGTCCACGGCCTCACGGTCGCGCAGGGCGGCACCGTCGAGATCAGCGACGCCGACGGGGGAGGCGCACGGATCGAGCTCACCTGGCCTGCCGCCACCGGGGTCTCCGTCGGATCTGGTTCGCCTCGGTCCGGCGAGCCTTCCTAGACTGGCGGCTGCGTTCCGGTCCTGGGACGCAGCACGGCGAGAGGCAGCGGAGCGCAGATGTCGGGTCCGAACACCGAGTACGACCCTGTCGAGGTGACCGCGCTGTCCCCGTCCGAGGTGGCGCGGGCGCGGGACGAGGCCCTGGACGCCATCGCCGCGGCCGACGACCTGGCGGCGCTGAAGCAGGCGCGCCTCGCGCACGCCGGGGATCGTTCGCCGTTGGCGCTGGCGAACCGTGAGATCGGCGCCTTGCCACCGCAGGCGCGCAAGGAGGCCGGTCAGCGCGTCGGTCAGGCACGCGGTGACGTCTCGCGAGCCGTCGCCGATCGGCTGGTCGTGCTGGAGGAGGAGCAGGAGGCACGCATCCTCGTGGAGGAGGCGGTCGACGTCACCGTTCCGACCGACCGGAGGCCCTCGGGAGCCCGCCACCCCGTCACGACGCTGTCGGAGCGGATCGCAGACGTCTTCGTGGCGATGGGGTGGGAGGTGGCCGAAGGGCCGCTGGTCGAGGCGGAGTGGCTGAACTTCGACGCCCTGAACCTCGGGCCCGACCACCCCGCCCGCACCATGCAGGACACCTTCTGGGTGGAGCCGCCGGAGAACGCGGTCGTGCTGCGCACCCACACCTCCCCGGTCCAGGCGCGCACCATGCTCACCCGGACCCCGCCGATCTACGTGGTCTGCCCGGGCCGGGTGTTCCGCACCGACGAGTACGACGCGACGCACAGCCCGGTCTTCCACCAGGTCGAGGGACTGGTGGTGGACCGCGCCATCACGATGGCTCACCTCAAGGGGAGCCTCGACCACTTCGCCGCTGCGATGTTCGGAGACGGCATCTCCACGCGGTTCCGTCCGTCGTACTTCCCCTTCACCGAGCCCAGCGCCGAGGTCGACCTGCGGTGCTTCGTGTGCCGCGGCGAGGACAGCCATCAGTGCCGTACCTGCCGCGCCGAGGGGTGGATCGAGTGGGGTGGCTGCGGCGTGGTCAACCC
Source organism: uncultured Actinomycetota bacterium (assembly GCA_963801135.1). GTDB lineage: Bacteria > Actinomycetota > Actinomycetes > Propionibacteriales > Nocardioidaceae > Marmoricola_A. The sequence continues at coordinate 41,362 of CAWDDN010000013.1, forward strand.
ACGGGTGCTGATCGCCTGCGGTGTCGATCCCGAGGAGTACACCGGTTTCGCCTTCGGCATGGGGATCGACCGGACGTTGATGTTCCGCCACGGGGTCGAGGACCTCCGAGACGTGTTCGAGGGCGATGTCCGTTTCACCACCGCGTTCGGGACGGAGATCTGATGCGCGCGCCACTGTCCTGGATCCGCGAGCACGTCGAGATCCCGGCGGGGCTCGACGCCGGCCGACGTCGCGGAGCGTCTCACCGAGCTGGGACTCAAGCTCGAGAGCCTCGAGGCAGCCGGGTCGGACCTGCGGGGACCGTTGGTCCTCGGCCGGGTGCTCGAGACCGTCGACGAACCCCAGAAGAACGGCAAAGTCATCCGGTGGTGCCAGGTCGACGTGGGAGGAGCCAACGGGACCGGCGAGCCGCAGGGCATCGTCTGCGGAGCCCACAACTTCGAGGTCGGTGACCTGGTCGTGGTCGTGCTCCCGGGCGGGACCCTGCCCGGGGGGTTCGAGATCACTGCCCGCAAGACCTACGGCCACGTCTCGGCCGGGATGATCTGCTCGGCCCGCGAGCTCGGCCTGGGTGACGACCACGAGGGGATCATGGTGCTGCCCGCCGGTGCCGGCGAGCCCGGCGAGGACGCCACCGAGCTCCTGCACCTGCGCGACGACGTCATCGAGATGGAGATCAACCCCGACCGGGCCTACGCCCTCTCCATCCGGGGGGTGGCGCGCGAGGTCGCCCTGGGGTTCGACCTCCCCTTCGCCGACCCCGCGCTGCGGGACCTGCCGAGCGCCGACGACGGGGGCCACCCCGTCGTCGTGGAGGACCCCTCGGGCTGCCCGGTGTTCGTCACCCGCGTGGTGTCCGGCATCGACCCGGCCGCACCGACGCCGGCGTGGATGGCCCGGCGGCTCCAGCTCGCCGGGCATGCGCCCGATCTCGCTGCCCGTCGACGTGACGAACTACGTGATGCTCGAGCTCGGCCAGCCGATCCACGGGTACGACGCCGAGAAGCTGTCCGGGCCGATCCGGGTGCGTCGAGCCCGACGCGACGAGCGCCTCACCACGCTGGACGGAGTCGATCGGCAGCTCTCGGTGGAGGATCTCCTCATCTGCGACGACTCCGGGCCGATCGGCCTGGCGGGTGTCATGGGAGGGGAGAACACCGAGCTGTCGGCGACCAGCTCGCGCGTGGTGATCGAAGCCGCGCACTTCGACCCGGTGTCGGTCTTCCGGACCCAGCGACGCCACAAGCTCCCCAGCGAGGCGTCGAAGCGGTTCGAGCGCGGGGTCGACCCGACGCTGCCGGAGGCAGCCGCCGACCGGGTGGCCGAGCTGCTGCGAAGCATGCCGGCGGCACCGTGGAGCCCGGGGTCACCAAGGTGGGGGAGCGCCCCCGAGGCCACCACCATCGAGATGCTCGCCGACCTTCCCGCCGCGGGTGACCGGGATGGACATCGCGCCGGCCACGACGGTCGAGCATCTGGTGGCCGTCGGGCTGCGAGGTGGTGGGGGACACCGAGCTCAGGGTGCGGGTGCCGCCGTGGCGTCCGGACCTGACTGACCCGTTCGACCTGGTCGAGGAGGTCGCGCGCCTCGTCGGCTACGAGCACGTTCCCTCGGTGCTGCCGCCGGCGCCTCCCGGCCGCGGCCTCACCGAGGAGCAGGCGCCTGCGGCGGCGGGTGGGGCGGACGCTTGCGGGCGCCGGCTTCGCCGAGGTGATCTCCTTCCCCTTCGTCGGGCAGGCGGCCTACGACCTGCTCGGCCTTCCCGCCGACGACCCACGACGTGACTCGCTGCGGGTGGCCAACCCGCTCAGCACCGAGGCCCCGCTGCTGACCACCACGCTCCTTCCCGGGCTGCTGGAGGCCGGCGCGCGCAACTCCGGGCGCGGCAACCCGGACGTGTCGCTGTTCGAGATCACCTCGGTGACCCGCCCGGAGGGCGCGAAGCCGGCGCCGATGCTGCCCGTGGACCGGCGACCCACGCCGGAGGAGTGGGAGGAGCTGCTGGCGGCGCTGCCCCAGCAACCGCTCCACCTCGGCCTGCTGCTTGCCGGTGAGGTCGAACGTCCGGGCTGGTGGGGCCCAGGCCGCGCCGCCAGCTGGAGTGACGCGGTCGAGACGATCCGCCACGTCGCTGCTGGCTCTGGGGACCGAGCTGCAGGTGCGGCAGGGCGCTCAGGCCCCGTGGCACCCGGGGCGGTGCGCGGAGCTGCTCGTCGCCGGTGACGTGGTCGGCCATGCCGGCGAGCTCCACCCCCAGGTCTGCCGTCGCGCGGGCCTGCCCGACCGGTCGGCCGCGGCCGAGATCGATCTCGGGGTGCTGCTCGAGCACGCGGCCCCGAAACGGGCACCGCGGTTCTCGTCGTTCCCGGTGGCGAAGGTCGACGTCGCACTGGTGGTCGAGGAGAGGGTGGCGGCCGCGGATCTGCGCGCGACCCTCGCCGAAGGGGCCGGCGACCTGGTGGAGTCGATCCGGCTGTTCGACGTGTACGTCGGGGAGCAGGTCGGCGAGGGCCACAAGTCTCTTGCCTTCGCACTCCGGCTGCGCGCTCCCGACCGCACGCTGACCGACGAGGAGGTCGCCGTCGCCCGCGACGAAGCGGTTACCCTGGCGGCACGGCGTCACGGAGCAGTGCTCAGATGACGGCCGCGCCCGAGGTCAGCGACGACGACTTCGCGCTGATCCTGCGGCAGACGCGGGAGTTCGTCCGTACCGAGGTGGTCCCGCGCGAGCTGCAGATCATGGCCGAGGACGAGATCCCCTCCCAGATCCGGGCCAAGGCAGCGGCGATGGGGCTGTTCGGCTACGCCCTGCCGCAGGAGTACGGCGGCCTGGGTCTGGACATGGCGCAGGACGTCGAGATGGCCATGGAGTTCGGCTACACGAGCCTGGCGTTCCGCTCGATGCTGGGCACCAACAACGGCATCGCCGGGCAGGTGCTGGTCGGCTACGGCACCGAGGAGCAGCGTGCCCAATGGCTCGGGCGGATCGCGTCCGGTGAGGCGGTGGCCGCCTTCGCGCTCACCGAGGACGGCGCCGGGTCCAATCCCGGCCGGGCTGCGCACCCGCGCCGAACAGGTGGGCGACGACTGGGTGATCACACGGACGCAAGCGCTTCATCACCAACGCTCCGATCGCCGACGTGTTCGTGGTCTTCGCGCGCACCCGCGAACCCGACGAGACCGGGCCCGGGATCGCCGTGTTCCTGGTGCCGCGCGACGCACCGGGTGTCGAGGTCGGGCCCAAGGACCGCAAGATGGGGATGGAGGGCGCCTGGACCGCTGAGGTCGGCTTCTCCGGCGTTCACGTGCCCGCCGCCTCGCTGGTCGGCGGGGACGCCGCTCAGGGGTACCGAGCCGCGATGGCCTCCCTGGCTCGTGGTCGACTGCACATCGCAGCATGTCCGTCGGCACCGCGCAGCGATGCCTGGACGAGTCGGTCTCCTACGCCTCCACCGCGACGCAGGGCGGTGTGCCGATCGGGGACTTCCAGCTCGTCCAGGCGATGCTCGCCGACCAGCAGACCGGCGTGATGGCCGGCCGGGCCCTGGTCCGCGACGTCGCGCGCCGATACGTCTCCGGCGAGGACCGGCGGCAGGGCCCTCGGTCGGCCAAGCTGTTCTGCACCGAGATGGTCGGTCAGGTCGCCGACCTGGCGGTCCAGGTCCACGGCGGCACCGGCTACATGCGCGATGTCGCGGTCGAGCGGATCTACCGGGAGGTGCGCCTGCTCCGGCTGTACGAGGGCACCAGCGAGATCCAGCGGCTGATCATCGGCGGGGGACTGGTCAAGCAGGCGCGCTCGGGGTCGGGCGCGTGACGGCAGAGCTGCTGCTGGAGGGGGTCACCGTCGCTCCGGCTTCGGCTGGCTCAACCGGGGCAAGGAGTCGGTGTGCGTCGACCTGAAGCACCCCGAGGGCCTCGCGGTGGCTCGCCGGCTGGTGATGACCGCCGACGTCTTCGTGCACAACACCGCCCCGGGCGTCATCGACTGGGTGGGGCTGGACGCGGAGACCCTGCGTACCGACCACGAGAGGCTGGTCGTGGTCAACCTGTCGGGCTAGGCAGTCGACAGGTTCACCGGACCGATGTCCCTTCCGGGACTACAGTCCCGGGTAGAGACCACCGCCACCCGTAGGTCGAACGACCCGCCCACTCCAAGGGAGTACCCACCGCCATGCCGTCCGCCCCTCCTCGCTCCGCCCTCCGGCCGTCGCGCCGTCGCCTGGGGCGTGCCCGCCTCGCCGCGCTGGTCTCGGTGGGGCTCTGCGCCGGGTTGCTCACGCTGGCCCACCAACCCGCGAACGCAGCGATGCCGGCGCCGGCTCGCGGAGCCTCCGCGAGCGAGCCCTTCCGCGTCGCCACCTTCAACGTGCTCGGCGCGAGCCACACGGAGCGAGGCAAGAAGCGCCGGATCCACGGGGACTACCGCCCTCGGATGCGCCGCACCGTGCGTTTCGTCGAACGCCACGACTTCGAGATCATCGGGTTCCAGGAGTACCAGACCCCCCAGCACGAGCTGTTCCTCCGGCGGACCCAAGGGCGCTGGGGCGTCTATCCCGGTCTGGAGGCCGGTCGTCGGCCGGTCCAGAACTCCATCGTCTGGCGCACCGACGAGTGGACGGTCGTGGAGAAGCGGCTCTACGAGATCCCCTACTTCCGCGGGAAGCTGGTCCAGCAGCCGTACGTCAGGCTGCGGAGCAACCAGTCAGGACAGGACGTGTGGGTGATCAACACCCACAACCCGGCGAACAGCAAGGGTCCGGCCCAGCACTGGCGCGACGAGGCGATGGCGGTTCAGGCCGAGCTGGCATCCGAGCTCGAGCGGACCGGCGTCCCGGTGCTCCTTGTCGGTGACTTCAACAACCGCCCCGAGGCGTTCTGCGCGATCACCGGTGCGAGCGACCTCAAGGCCGTCAACGGCGGGGGGTGGCCGGGCGGGGTGTGCGACCCGCCGCGGCGCATGCGCATCGACTGGATCTTCGCCTCCAAGGCGGTCCAGGTGCTCGGCTACGTCGACCTGAAGAACCGGATGACCAGTCGGATGATGGACCACCCGGTGGTCTTCGCGGAGGTGGCGCTTCCCCGGACCTGAGAGCATGACCATGCGCGGACGTGTATAGTCATGCACATGACGTTCCGGGTCGCCGTCGCAGGAGCCAGTGGCTACGCCGGGGGCGAGCTGCTCCGGCTCCTGCTCGATCATCCCCAGGTCGAGATCGGGGCGGTCACCGCGGGGGCCAACGCGGGCCAGCGGCTCGGCACCTTGCAGCCTCACCTGACGCCGCTCGCCGACCGTGTCCTCGCACCCACGACCGTGGCCGAGCTGGTCGGGCACGACGTCGTCTTCTTGGCCCTTCCGCACGGCCAGTCCGGCCCACTCGCCGCTGACCTGGGCGCGGAGACCGTGGTCATCGACTGCGGCGCGGACTTCCGGCTGAACGAGGCAGAGGAGTGGCAGCGCTACTACGGCGGGGAGCACGCCGGCTCCTGGCCCTACGGGCTGCCCGAGCTCGGCCACAACCGCGAGGCGCTCCAGGGCGCACGCCGGATCGCGGTCCCCGGCTGCTATCCCACGGTGGCGTCACTGGCTCTCGGCCCGGCGCTCAGCCATGGACTGGTCGAGCCCGCTGACCTCGTGGTGGTGGCCGCCAGCGGCACCAGCGGGGCGGGGCGGTCACCCAAGCAGCACCTGCTCGGCAGTGAGGTGATGGGCAGCGCCTCCGCCTACGGAGTGGGTGTTCACCGGCACACCCCGGAGATGGTGCAGAACCTCGCAGCGCTGCGGCCGGGAGCTGAGGTCCGGGTGAGCTTCACCCCGGTACTGGTCCCCATGAGCCGCGGCATCCTGGCTACCTGCAGCGGACGCACCGGAGCCGACGCCGGTACGGTGCGAGCGGCCTACGAGAAGGACTACGGCGACGAGCCGTTCGTCCACGTGCTCCCCGAAGGCCAGTGGCCGCAGACGCAGTCGGTGCTCGGTTCCAACTCGGTCCACCTCCAGGTCACGGTCGACGAGCGTGCCGGCCGGATGGTCGTCGTGGGGGCCGTCGACAACCTCACCAAGGGCACTGCCGGTGCGGCGGTGCAGTGCATGAACCTCGCCCTCGAGCTCGCGGAGGCCACCGGGCTGCCTCTCGTCGGGACCGCGCCGTGAGCGTCACCCACCCGGCGGGGTTCCGGGCCGCCGGGGTCGTGGCCGGTCTCAAGAGCTCGGGCAAGGACGTCGCCCTCGTCGTCAACGACGGACCCAGGGGGGATTCGGCAAGCGTCTTCACGGCCAACCGGTGCAAGGCCAACCCGGTGCTGTGGAGCGAGCGGGTCGTCCAGGACGGCCAGGTCCGCGCGGTGGTGCTCAACTCCGGAGGAGCCAACTGCTACACCGGCGCCGAGGGTTTCCAGACGACGCACGCCACCGCCGAGCGCGTCGCCGAGCGTCTGGGCATCGGCGCGATCGACGTCGTGGTGTGCTCCACCGGCCTCATCGGCCTCACCAGCGTCCGCGAGCACGTGCTCGCCGGCGTCGACGCGGCGTACGAGGCGCTGGACCGGGAGGGGGGTCCGAGCGCCGCGGAGGCGATCCTGACCACGGACAGCCACGCCAAGCAGGTGGTGGTCGAACGCGACGGGTGGAGCGTCGGGGGCATGGCCAAAGGTGCCGGCATGCTCGCCCCCCAGCTCGCCACCATGCTGGTGGTCCTCACCACCGACGCGGTTGCCGACGCGAGCTCGCTGGACGATGCGCTCCGGACGGCGACCCGGCTGTCGTTCGACCGGCTCGACTCCGACGGCTGCATGTCGACCAACGACACCGTGACGCTGATGGCCAGCGGTGCCAGCGGCGCCCGGCCCGACCAGGGCGCGCTCACCGAGGCCGTGACCGAGGCCTGCGCCGACCTGGCGCGACAGCTGCTGGCCGACGCCGAGGGCGCCGACCACGAGATCGCCATCACGGTCGTCGGGGCAGCGACTGAGGACGAGGCGGTCGAGGCCGGCCGCTCGATCGCGCGCAGCAACCTCTTCAAGGCAGCCGTCTTCGGCCACGACCCCAACTGGGGACGGGTGCTGGCCAGCATCGGCACCACCGGAGCTACGTTCGACCCGGCCGACCTCGACGTGGCCATGAACGGCGTCTGGGTCTGTCGGGGCTCGGCACCTCACGCCCCGCCGGAGCTGGTCGACCTCACCCCGCGGGAGGTCACGGTGACCGTGGACCTGAAGTCCGGCGATGCCCAGGCGACGGTCTGGACCAACGACCTGACCCACGCCTACGTGCACGAGAACTCCGCCTACAGCACGTGAGCGCGGCCCAGGCAGCAACCCAGGAAGCAACCCAGGACACGACCCACGTACCCGGGGGAGAAGGGTGGCAATGAACACCGAGCAGGAGCGGACTGCGGTGCTCGCCGGCGCCCTGCCGTGGCTGATGAAGTACCACGGCAAGGTCATCGTGGTGAAGTACGGCGGCAACGCGATGATCGACGACGACCTCAAGCGTGCCTTCGCCGAGGACATCGTCTTCCTCCGCTACGCGGGCTTCAGGCCGGTCGTGGTGCATGGCGGCGGCCCGCAGATCTCCGGGATGCTCGACCGGCTGGGCATCAGCTCGGAGTTTCGCGGAGGTCTGCGGGTCACCACCGAGGAGGCGATGGACGTCGTCCGCATGGTGCTCGTGGGGAAGGTGCAACGTGAGCTCGTCGGGCTCGTCAACCAGCACGGGCCGCTCGCCGTCGGCCTCTCCGGCGAGGACGCCGGCTTGTTCACGGCGACGCGCACGAACACCGTCGTCGACGGCGAGCAGATCGACCTCGGTCTGGTGGGGGAGGTGACCGGCGTCAGGCCCGAAGCAGTGCGCGACCTCGTGGATGCCGGACGCATCCCCGTGATCTCCAGCGTCGCTCCCGACGTCGACGGTGTCGTCCACAACGTCAACGCCGACAGCGCCGCCTCGGCCCTCGCGGTCGCCCTGGGAGCCGAGAAGCTCCTCGTGCTCACCGACGTCGAGGGCCTCTACCGCGACTGGCCCGACTCTCACGACGTCATCGGGGAGATCAGCCCGGAGGCTCTCGAGGAGCTGATGCCGAAGCTGTCCAGCGGGATGGTCCCGAAGATGACCGCGTGCCTGCGAGCCCTCGCCGGCGGGGTGCCTCGAGCCACCGTGGTCGACGGGCGTGAGCCCCACGCGGTGCTGCTCGAGATCTTCACCGACGAGGGTGTCGGCACCCAGGTTCTGCCGGGCGTCCCCACCAAGATCCGGACCTCGCGCTACCGCACCAGCGACAAGCCGGAGATCACGTCATGACCACCAGCCAGGAGACGTTGCAGCGCTACCAGCACGCCCTGATGGGTACGTTCGGAGTGCCGCGCCTCGTCCTCGCGCGAGGGGAGGGCTGCCACGTCTGGGATGCCGAGGGGAACCGCTACCTGGACCTGCTCGGGGGCATCGCGGTGAGCTCGCTCGGCCACGGGCACCCCGCCCTCGTGGAGGCGGTCAGCCGCCAGATGGCGACGCTGGGACACGTCTCGAACTTCTTCGCGACCGAGCCGCAGGTGGCCCTCGCCGAGCGACTGCTGCAGCTCTCCGGTCGGGAGGGACGCGTGTTCTTCACCAACTCGGGCACCGAGGCCAACGAAGCGGCTTTCAAGCTCACCAGGCGGACAGGCCGCAGCAGGATCGTGGCCGCCGAGGGCGGGTTCCACGGCCGCACCATGGGCGCGCTCGCCCTCACCAGCAAGAGCGCGTACCGCGAGCCGTTCGAGCCGTTGCCCGGCGAGGTCACCTTCGTGCCGTACGGCGACGTGGCGGCACTGGACGCCGCGGTGGACGACGAGACGGCAGCGGTGGTGCTCGAGCCGATCCAGGGCGAGGCGGGCGTCGTCGTCCCACCGCCCGGCTACCTGGCCCAGGCACGCCGGATCACCCGGGACCGTGGGGCGCTGCTGTGGATCGACGAGGTGCAGACGGGAGTGGGGCGCACCGGCTCCTGGTTCGCCCTGCCCGGCGAGGTCGAGCCCGACGTCGTCACCCTGGCCAAGGGGCTGGGGGGCGGCTTCCCCATCGGAGCCTGCCTGGCCCACGGTGCTGCCGCGTCGCTGCTCGGTCCCGGCAACCACGGCACCACCTTCGGGGGGAACCCGGTCGCGTGCGCCGCGGCGTTGGCGGTGCTCGACACCATCGACTCCGAGGGGCTCCTCGAACACGCCGCACTGGTGGGGGACCGGCTGCGTCACGGGCTGGCCCACGAGCACGTGACGGACGTCCGGGGCTCGGGCCTGCTTCTCGGCGTCACCCTGGACAGCGAGGTCGCACCGGCGGTCGTGGATGCCGCGCAGTCACGAGGATTCATCATCAACGCCTGCACGCCCGACCGTGTCAGGCTCGCACCGCCGCTGGTCCTCTCCGTCGAGGAGGCCGAGGAGTTCCTGGTCGCCTGGCCGCAGATCCTGTCGGCCGCCATCGACGGACCGTCGGAGTCCTCGCCGTCCTTGGAGGTCGAGAGATGAGCGGTCTTTCGGCGCAGGTCCCGTCGACCAAGGGCGCACGTCAGCAGAAGATCGCGGAGCTGCTGACCCGGCAGGAGGTGCGGTCCCAGGCCGAGCTCGCCGACCTGCTCGACGAGGGGGGCGTACACGTCACGCAGGCGACGTTGTCGCGTGACCTGCTCGAGCTCGACGCGGTCAAGGTCCGATCCATGTCCGGCGCTCTGGTCTACGCGGTCCCGGCGGAGGGGGAGACCGGACGCCTCGCTCGGCGGGCGAGACCGGCGCAGCCGAGGCGCGTCTGAGCCGACTGCTGTCCGAGCTGCTGGTGTCAGCCACCTCGTCGAGGAACCTGGTGGTGCTGCGGACCCCTCCGGGCGCCGCGCAGTTCCTCGCTGCGGCGATCGACAAGGTGGAGCTGCACGAGGTGCTCGGCACCATCGCCGGGGACGACACCGTGATGGTGATCGTCGCCGACACCCAAGATGCCGGTGGGCTCGCTCGCCGGCTCGTCGGCATGGCCGACGGCCAGACCCACGACTGACCACAGCAACCCCGAAGAAGGATTCCCCGTGAGCAAGGTCCTGACCTCACTGCCGGTGGGCGAGCGCGTCGGCATCGCGTTCTCCGGCGGCCTCGACACCTCCGTCGCCGTCGCGTGGATGCGCGAGAACGGAGCGGTCCCGTGCACCTACACCGCCGATCTGGGCCAGTACGACGAGCCCGACGTGTCGGGGGTGCCCGGCCGGGCGCTGGCGTACGGCGCGGAGATCTCGCGTGCGATCGACTGCCGCGCGCCGTTGGTGGAGGAGGGGTTCGCAGCCATCGCCTGCGGTGCCTTCCACCTCCGCTCCGGCGGGCGGGTCTACTTCAACACCACACCGCTCGGTCGCGCGGTCACCGGCACCCTGCTGGTGCGCGCGATGCACGAGGACGGTGTGGACATCTGGGGGGACGGCTCGACCTTCAAGGGCAACGACATCGAGCGGTTCTACCGGTACGGCCTGCTGGCCAACCCCGACCTGCGGATCTACAAGCCGTGGCTCGACGCGGACTTCGTGCACCAGCTCGGCGGACGCGCGGAGATGAGCCAATGGCTGACCGAGCGGGGCCTCCCGTACCGCGACAGCGAGGAGAAGGCCTACTCCACCGACGCCAACATCTGGGGTGCCACCCACGAGGCCAAGACGCTGGAGCATCTCGACGTCTCCCTGGAAGCCGTTCAGCCGATCATGGGCGTGAGGTTCTGGGACCCCTCGGTGGTCATCGAGCCCGAGGACGTCACGGTCACGTTCGACCGGGGGCGCCCGGTGGCGGTCAACGGGACGCAGCTTCGACGACCCGGTCGCCCTGGTGCTGGAGGCGAACCGGGTCGGCGGACGCCATGGCCTCGGGATGTCGGACCAGATCGAGAACCGCATCATCGAGGCCAAGTCGCGCGGGATCTACGAGGCCCCCGGCATGGCACTGCTCTGGATCGCCTACGAGCGGCTGCTCAACGCGGTCCACAACGAGGACACGATCGAGAACTACCACGCGCAGGGGCGCCGGCTCGGCCGCCTGCTGTACGAAGGTCGGTGGCTCGACCCGCAGGCCCTGATGATCCGTGAGTCGATCCAACGCTGGGTGGCATCGCTGGCGACCGGCGAGGTGACGCTGCGGCTGCGCCGGGGTGAGGACTACACCGTCCTGGGCACCGAGGGCCCGGCGTTCTCCTACCACGCCGACAAGCTCTCGATGGAGCGCACCGACAACGCGGTCTTCGGTCCCAACGACCGCATCGGCCAGCTGACCATGCGCAACCTCGACATCGCCGACTCGCGGACCAAGCTGGAGCAGTACGCCGACCAGCCCCTCGACCAGGGCCAGGTGCTGGTCGAGCACGGCACCCTCTTCGGCGACCTGCCGTCCGGCGGCGCGGACCGGATCGCGGCCAACCCGGAGGTCGACGACGAGGCCGACGACAGCGCCCTGGACCACGCCGCGTTCGAGTTCGGCACCGACTGACAGACTCCGGAAGGCCGGGGTTACGGTCGCTCATCAAGCGGTACGACGCCGAGCGAGGCGCGCCTGGCTCGGTCGGCACCAGGTGGAAGGACGGTACGACGTGGCTGACGCCACAGGCAGCGGCAAGCTCTGGGGAGGGCGGTTCGCGGGCGGTCCCAGCCCCGAGCTGGAGGCCCTCTCGCGATCGACGCACTTCGACTGGCGGCTCGCGCCGTACGACTTGGCGGGCTCCCGGGCCCACGCGCGCGTGCTGGCCCGGGCAGGGCTTCTCGACGAGGAGTCCCTGGTCCGGATGCTCGACGGGATCACCGAGCTGGAGCGGCGAGTGGCCTCCGGGGAGTTCGGGCCGTTGCCCGGGGACGAGGACGTCCACGGGGCTCTCGAGCGTGGCCTCGTGGAGATCCTGGGAGCGGAGCTGGGTGGCCGGCTGCGCGCCGGGCGCAGTCGGAACGACCAGGTCGCCACCCTGTTCCGGCTGTACCTTCGCGAGCACGCCCGCGAGGTCGCGCGCCTGGTGCTGGACCTGGTGGACGCGCTGGCGGAGCAGGCGGAGCAGCATCTGGGCGCGGTCATGCCGGGGCGCACGCACCTCCAGTCGGCCCAGCCGGTGCTGCTGTCGCACCACCTGCTCGCGCATGCCTGGCCGCTGGTGCGCGACGTGCAGCGGCTGCGGGACTGGGACGCGCGTGTCGCCGTCGACTCGCCCTACGGTTCGGGGGCACTCGCCGGTTCCAGCCTCGGCCTCGATCCGCAGGGTGTGGCGACCGACCTCGGCTTCGAGTCCTCGAGCCCCAACTCCATCGACGGCACCGCCTCGCGCGACTTCGTCGCCGAGCTCGCCTTCGTCCTGGCGATGGTGGGGGTCGACGTCTCCCGGCAGGCCGAGGAGGTGATCCTCTGGGCCACCAAGGAGTTCGGCTTCGTGACGCTGCACGACGCCTACTCGACGGGATCGAGCATCATGCCGCAGAAGAAGAACCCCGACATCGCCGAGCTCGCCCGCGGCAAGGCGGGCCGCATGATCGGCAACCTGACCGGTCTGCTGGCCACCCTCAAGGCACTGCCGCTGGCGTACAACCGTGACCTCCAGGAGGACAAGGAGCCGGTGTTCGACTCGATCGACACCCTGGAAGTGCTGCTGCCCGCGTTCACCGGTCAGGTCGCCACGCTTCGGTTCGACACCGGTCGGATGGCCGAGCTCGCGCCGCAGGGGTTCTCCCTCGCGACCGACGTGGCGGAGTGGCTGGTGCGCCAGGGCGTTCCCTTCCGCGTCGCGCACGAGCTGGCCGGGGCCGGCGTGCGGTTGTGCGAGGAGCGGGGTTGCGAGCTCGCCGACCTCTCCGACGACGACTTCGCCTCGATCGACGAGCGGCTCGAGCCCGGGGTGCGCGACGTCCTCACCGTGGAGGGCTCCGTGGCCTCACGGGACGGTCGCGGCGGCACCGCGCCGGACCGGGTGCGCGAGCAGCTGGGAGAGCTGGGCGACCGGGTCGCCGAGCTGCGGGCCTGGGTGGGCTGAAGCGGTGTCGGCCTCGGGCAGCCCCCTCGACGCGGTGCTGGCCGAGCCGCCGTTGACCGTCGCGCCCCGACTCCTCGGCGGCGTGCTCCGCCGGGAGTGCGAGGAGGGGACGGTCGCGGTCAGGATCACCGAGGTGGAGGCCTACGACGGCGCTGACGACCCCGGTTCGCACGCGCATCGCGGACTCACCGTGCGCAACGCCGCCATGTTCGGCCCACCGGCCCACCTGTACGTCTACCTGATCTACGGGATGCATCACTGCTGCAACGTGGTCACCCAGCCCGAGGGCACCGCCGGCGCGGTGCTGCTTCGCGCGGGGGAGGTGGTCGAGGGGATCGAGCTGGTGCGGCAGCGGCGTGCTGGGGTGTCGGATCGCGACCTCGCGCGCGGACCGGGGCGGCTGGGCCGCGCGCTCGACCTCCGACGCGATCACGATGGCGCCGACCTGCGTCGCGGTGTCATCACGCTCCGGTTGCCGCGACGTCCGGTCCCGCCCGGTGAGATCGCGTCCGGGCCACGGGTGGGGCTTCGGCTGGCGGCAGACCGGCCCTGGCGGTTCTGGATCGCCGGTGATCCGAGCGTGAGTCCCTACCGAGGCCCAAGTCGAAGCCGAACCCGGCGCCGATGACGCGAGGCGGGGCGGCTCAGCCGTCGATCCAGGCGACCACCCGACGGGCGATCTCGGCTCCTTGGTCCTCCTGCACGAAGTGGCTCCCCGGCAGTCGGTCGTGAGGCTGTCCGGCGGCGCCGGGCACGTGCTGCTGGAGGGGGCGGTCGGCCTTTCCCAGGATCGGGTCAGCCGAGCCGAACAGGGTGAGGAACGGCTTCTCCCAGCGGCCCAGCGCGTCCCAGGCTGCGCGGTTCGCCGGGACCGCCGGATCCTTCGTCGAGGCCGGCACGAGAGCGGGGAACGTCCGGGCGCCGGCCTGATAGGCGGAGCTGGGGAAGGGGGCGTCGTAGGCGGCGCGCTCGGCCCGGCTCAGCTTCCGCTTGCTGCCGATGTCCACGATCCGGCCCGCGGGGAGCACCGGCGTGCGCAGCGCGAACTGCTTCCACACGTGGAAGGCCGGCGGGAGCTTGCGGTCCCCGGTCGGGAGGAAGCCGTTGGCGACCACGATCCGGGAGAACCGGTCGGCGTTCTCGGCGGCGATCCGCAACCCCACCAGAGAGCCCCAGTCCTGGCAGATCAGCGTGACGTCGCGGAGGTCCACCGACCGCAGCCACTCGCTCACCCAGTCGACGTGCGCCTGGTAGCTGTAGGCGACCTTGTCGGCAGGCTTGTCCGAGCGACCGAAGCCGATCAGGTCCGGCGCAAGCGCGCGCATCCCGGCTGCGGCGAAGACCGGCACCATGTGGCGGTAGAGGTAGGACCAGGAGGGTTCGCCGTGCAGCATCAGCACCGGTCGGGCGCCCGACGGCCCTTCGTCGACGTAGTGCATCCGCAGCCCCTCCCCGACGGTCGCGTAGTGCGGCGAGAACGGGTAGTCGGGAAGGTCCGCGAAGCGGTGGTCTGGTGTCCGCAGCACTCGGCGGCGCTGCGGCAGGTCGTGGTGGGGCATGACGCTCCTGTGATCGGGATGCCTGGTCGTGGTGGACGGGGTCCGAGGCTAGCCGGGATGGTTTGGGATGATGCCGGGGTGACCGCCACCGACGACCTCGCCCGTGACATCGACGCCTGCTGCCGGCTCACCGGCGAGTTCACCCTTCGCTCCGGACAGGTGGCCACGGAGTACTTCGACAAGTACCTGTTCGAGGCACGGCCCGACCTGCTGGCGCGGGTTGTGGACCGCATGGTCGACCTGGTTCCGGAGGACACCGAGCTGCTGGGCGGCCTCGAGCTCGGCGGGGTCCCGATCGCGACGGTCCTCAGCGCCCGCACCGGGATGCCGGCGCTGTTCGTCCGCAAGCAGGCAAAGACGTACGGAACCTGCAAGCTCGCCGAGGGGCCCGAGGTCCGTGGCCGCCGAGTCACCCTGGTCGAGGACGTGATCACAACCGGGGGCGCCGTGCGCGATGCCGTCCGCGAGCTCCGGTCGGAGGGAGCCGCCGTCGAGGTCGTCGTGTGTGCGATCGACCGGAGCCCCGAAGACGCCCACCCGTTGGCGGACCTCGACATCGTCGTCCGCCCAGTCCTGACCAAGGCCGAGCTCGACGACGCCCGGGCGTCGGTGTCAGCGGCGGGAGAGCGCGGCTGATGCACATCCTCGACGACCTCGAGTGGCGCGGCCTGATCGCGCACTCCACCGACCTCGATGCCTTGCGGGAGGCCATGGACGAGGCTCCGGTGCGGTTCTACGTCGGCTTCGACCCGACGGCCCCGAGCATGCACATGGGCAACCTGGTCCAGATCGTGACCGCGATGAGATTGCAGCGTGCGGGGCACGTGCCGTTCGCGCTGGTCGGGGGAGCGACGGGCATGATCGGCGACCCGAAGGAGTCCGGCGAACGGTCCATGAACCCCGTGGAGACGGTGAGGGAGTGGGTCGAGCGGTTCAAGCGTCAGCTGGAGCCCTACCTCGACATGGAGGGGCCGGCCGCAGCGACCATCGTCGACAACTACGAGTGGACCAAGAGCCTGTCGACGATCGACTTCCTGCGCGACATCGGCAAGCACTTCCCCGTCAACCGGATGCTGGCCCGCGACGTCGTCAGGAGCCGCCTCGAGGCGGGCATCAGCTACACCGAGTTCAGCTACGTGCTCCTGCAGTCGTTGGACTTCCTCGAGCTCTTCCGTCGCCACGACGTGATCGTGCAGTTCGGGGGCTCGGACCAGTGGGGCAACCTCACCGGCGGCGTGGAGCTGATCCGGCGTTCCACCGGCGAGCGTGCCCACGCCTTCGCCACCCCGCTCGTCACCAAGGCCGACGGCACCAAGTACGGCAAGACCGAAGGCGGGGCCGTGTGGCTCGACCCGCGCATGATGTCGCCCTACGGCTTCTACCAGTTCTGGCTCAACGTGGAGGACGTCAAGGTCGGTGAGCTGCTGCGGATCTTCACCTTCCTGGGACACGGCGAGATCGAGGACCTCGAGCGCGAGACCATCGAGGCACCCCACCGGCGGGCCGGCCAGCGAGCCTTGGCGCACGAGGTGACAGCGCTGGTGCACGGCGTCGAGGAGACGGTGCGGATCGAGGCCGCTGCGACCGCGCTGTTCGGCGGCGGCGACCTGACGGCACTCCACCCCGACACGCTCTGGGCTGCCCTCGTCGAGGCCGGAGGTGGCGAGGTGTCTCGCGACGCCGACGGGTCGCTCCCGGCCATCGTCGACCTGTTGGTCCTTGCGGGCCTCAGCGAGAGCAAGGGGGCGGCTCGTCGCACGGTCAGGGAGGGCGGCGCCTACCTCAACAACCACCGGGTGGCCGAGCCCGACCACCGCCCGGTCGACGACGACCTCCTTCCGGGCGGCTGGCTGCTCCTGCGCCGAGGCAAGAAGAGCTTCGCCGGGGTGCGGGTGTCGTGATCTCGCCGCGGTGGCGCAAGGAGGACGAGCGCGAGCTGCGGGAGGCCCCTTACGTCGACCAGCTCCCCGAGCTTGCTCGCTCGCGCCTCGACCCGGCCGTCCACAGCTACGTCCTGCAGGGCTCGGCGCGCGGGGAGTCCGCCGCCGAGGCCTCCGCCTCGTGGCAGCGGCTGCGCTTCCTCCCGCGGGTGCTCCAGGACGTCACCGAGATCACGACCACGGTCCGCCTCCTGGGCCACGAGTACGCGACTCCGATCGGGATCGCGCCGACGACGCTGCAGCGGGCGGCTCATCCGGACGGCGAGGTCGAGATGGCTCGCGGCGCCGCCGCCCTGGGGCTCCCCCTGGTCGTGTCCAGCAACTCCGGCTCCACCTTCGCCGACATCGCGGCGGCCGGGTCGCCGTGGTGGCTGCAGATGTACGTCACCGCCGACCGTTCGCTCACCGAGCCCGTCGTGGAGGCGGCTCGGGCGGCCGGCGCCTCGGCGATCGTGCTCACCGCTGACACACCCGTGGTCGCCCGGAAGCGGCTGACGGAGCCGAGCGTGTGGGACGTCGTCGAGCCGGGTTGGCTGCGCACCAACTTCCCCGAGGGAGACGACGCCCGGGCTGCGGACAAGGCCGCCGACCTCGGGCCCCAGGACGTGGCGTGGCTCGCCGAGCGGTTCGAGCTGCCCGTCGTCGTCAAGGGGGTCCTGCACCCGGAGGACGCAGCGAGATGCGTGCAGGCGGGCGCACGAGCGGTGTGGGTGTCCAACCACGGGGGGCGTCAGCTCGACCGGGCGATCAGCAGCTGTGAGGCCCTGCCGGCTGTCGTCCGTGCGGTCGAGGAGCTCGGCCACGACGCCGAGGTCTACGTCGACGGCGGGCTTCGGAGCGGTCTGGACGTGTTGGCTGCGCTCTCGCTGGGTGCGCGTGCTGTCTTCCTCGGCCGGCTGCCCCTGCTCGCCCTCGCCCACGCCGGCGCGGGCGGCGTGCAGCGGCTCTGGGCGGAGCTCGGCGAGGAGCTCGAGGAGGCGCTTCGCCTGGTCGGCGCCGCCTCTCCCGGTGCCGTGACCGCGGATCACGTGGTGGCGCAGCGCGGCGTGCGGAGCCTGTGACCGGGGCCACTCGACCCCGATTTGCGCTGCCGTTCCGGGGGGTCGTAGTCTTTCCGCTGTCGCCACGGAGCGGCGGGACGCAAGGCCGCGAGGCCGGGCGGCCGGCCCCGAGGTCGATCCCCCTTCTGACCGTGCCGAACGGCGATGGTTCGCGGCGCCTGTGGCGTCACGCATCCGGAGCTGCACGGCGTGGTGTGCCGGGGGTCCGGAGGCCGAAGCCTGGTTTGACCAGGCGGAGACAAACCGGTAAGTTTGACCAGGTTGCCCTCCAGCCCAGGCCGCAAGGCCGGGTTGAAGTGCGCGCTTGATCCTTGAGAACTCAACAGTGTGCCAAAAGTCGACGAATTAATTTGTAACGCCCCGTCGATCCAGGACGAGGTTCGACTCTGTCGGACCGAGACTTGGGGAGACGGTTCCTTTGGTAAGGACGGTTCCTCCTCGGAGGGACCACTCTTGCCGGGATACTCCAAGAATTCGACGGCGAGCCGCAAGGTTCGACGTCAGAAGATTTCAACGGAGAGTTTGATCCTGGCTCAGGACGAACGCTGGCGGCGTGCTTAACACATGCAAGTCGAGCGGTAAGGCCCCTTCGGGGGTACACGAGCGGCGAACGGGTGAGTAACACGTGAGCAACCTACCCATCACATCGGGATAACTCCGGGAAACCGAAGCTAATACCGAATGCGACCACCTCAGGCATCTGATGGTGGTGGAAAGTTCTGGCGGTGATGGATGGGCTCGCGGCCTATCAGCTTGTTGGTGGGGTAATGGCCTACCAAGGCTTCGACGGGTAGCCGGCCTGAGAGGGTGACCGGCCACACTGGGACTGAGACACGGCCCAGACTCCTACGGGAGGCAGCAGTGGGGAATATTGGACAATGGGCGAAAGCCTGATCCAGCAACGCCGCGTGAGGGATGACGGCCTTCGGGTTGTAAACCTCTTTCAGCAGGGACGAAGCGCAAGTGACGGTACCTGCAGAAGAAGCACCGGCCAACTACGTGCCAGCAGCCGCGGTAATACGTAGGGTGCAAGCGTTGTCCGGAATTATTGGGCGTAAAGGGCTCGTAGGCGGTTTGTCACGTCGGGAGTGAAAACTCAGGGCTTAACCCTGAGCCTGCTTCCGATACGGGCAGACTAGAGGTATGCAGGGGAGAATGGAATTCCTGGTGTAGCGGTGAAATGCGCAGATATCAGGAGGAACACCAGTGGCGAAGGCGGTTCTCTGGGCATTACCTGACGCTGAGGAGCGAAAGTGTGGGGAGCGAACAGGATTAGATACCCTGGTAGTCCACACCGTAAACGTTGGGCGCTAGGTGTGGGACTCATTCCACGAGTTCCGTGCCGCAGCTAACGCATTAAGCGCCCCGCCTGGGGAGTACGGCCGCAAGGCTAAAACTCAAAGGAATTGACGGGGGCCCGCACAAGCGGCGGAGCATGCGGATTAATTCGATGCAACGCGAAGAACCTTACCTGGGTTTGACATATACGAGAAGCCTCTCGAGATAGAGGTCTCTTTGGACACTCGTATACAGGTGGTGCATGGCTGTCGTCAGCTCGTGTCGTGAGATGTTGGGTTAAGTCCCGCAACGAGCGCAACCCTCGTCTTATGTTGCCAGCACGTTATGGTGGGGACTCATAAGAGACTGCCGGGGTCAACTCGGAGGAAGGTGGGGATGACGTCAAGTCATCATGCCCCTTATGTCCAGGGCTTCACGCATGCTACAATGGCCGGTACAAAGGGCTGCGATATCGCAAGATGGAGCGAATCCCAAAAAGCCGGTCTCAGTTCGGATTGGGGTCTGCAACTCGACCCCATGAAGTCGGAGTCGCTAGTAATCGCAGATCAGCAACGCTGCGGTGAATACGTTCCCGGGCCTTGTACACACCGCCCGTCACGTCACGAAAGTCGGCAACACCCGAAGCCGGTGGCCCAACCCTTGTGGAGGGAGCCGTCGAAGGTGGGGCTGGCGATTGGGACGAAGTCGTAACAAGGTAGCCGTACCGGAAGGTGCGGCTGGATCACCTCCTTTCTAAGGAGCATTTCGAGCCTCGAGCTCGGAGCCGTCGGTGTTCGCAGACGTTCGTTCTGCGCACCGACACTGCTCACTAGTGGAACGTCGACTATTTGGCTGTTCGTTCATCCCAGGTCAGTACAACCGGGTAACCGGAGTGGAAACACCGAAGGGTGGGCGAGCAGTCAGGCACACTGTTGGGTCCTGAGGGATCGAGCAGATCTCTCGCGGACCGAGACCCCTTGCTTGATGGCAAGGCCTCGGGCCCGCCCGTATCTTGAGAACTACACAGTGGACGCGAGCATCTTTGTAGCAATTAGACAAGCTACTAAGGGCGCATGGTGGATGCCTTGGCACCAAGAGCCGATGAAGGACGTAGGAGCCTGCGATAAGCCTCGGGGAGTTGGCAACCAAACTGTGATCCGAGGATTTCCGAATGGGGAAACCCAGTTGGAGTCATGTCCAACTACCTCTGCCTGAACACATAGGGCAGCTGGAGGGAACGTGGGGAAGTGAAACATCTCAGTACCCACAGGAAGAGAAAACAACAGTGATTCCGAGAGTAGTGGCGAGCGAAATCGGAAGAGGCCAAACCATGTACGTGTGATAGCCGGCAGGCGTTGCGTACATGGGGTTGTGGGGTCGTCGAGCTGGATCTGCCGATCTGGCACAGAGTAAGAAACCATCGTTGAAGTGGAAGGGACTGGAAAGTCCCGGCACAGAGGGTGATACCCCCGTACACGTAAGACGATGGCTCTGCGACGTCACCCCAAGTAACACGGAACCCCTGAAATTCCGTGTGAATCTGGCGGGACCACCCGTTAAGCCTAAATACTCCTTGGTGACCGATAGCGGACAAGTACCGTGAGGGAAAGGTGAAAAGTACCCCTGGCGGGGAGTGAAATAGTACCTGAAACCATGCGCCTACAATCCGTCGGAGCAAGTCCTTGTGGCTTGTGACGGCGTGCCTTTTGAAGAATGAGCCTGCGAGTTTGCGTTGTGTGGCAAGGTTAACCCGTGTGGGGGAGCCGTAGCGAAAGCGAGTCCGAACAGGGCGATTGAGTCGCATGATCAAGACCCGAAGCGGAGTGATCTATCCATGGGCAGGTTGAAGCGCGGGTAAGACCGCGTGAAGGACCGAACCCACCAGGGTTGAAAACCTGGGGGATGACCTGTGGATAGGGGTGAAAGGCCAATCAAACTCCGTGATAGCTGGTTCTCCCCGAAATGCATTTAGGTGCAGCGTTGCATGTTTCTTGCCGGAGGTAGAGCACTGGATGGCTAATGGGCCCGACCAGGTTACTGACGTCAGCCAAACTCCGAATGCCGGTAAGTGAGAGTGCAGCAGTGAGACAGTGGGGGATAAGCTCCATTGTCGAGAGGGAAACAGCCCAGACCATCAGCTAAGGTCCCTAAGCGATAACTAAGTGGAAAAGGATGTGGAGTCGCAGAGACAACCAGGAGGTTGGCTTAGAAGCAGCCACCCTTGAAAGAGTGCGTAATAGCTCACTGGTCAAGTGATTCCGCGCCGACAATTTAGCGGGGCTCAAGTTATCCACCGAAGCTATGGCATTCGCGCACATATCTAGGCCTTCGTGGTCCAGGAGCGCGGATGGGTAGGGGAGCGTCGTATGGCGAGCGAAGCAGCGGAGTGATCCAGTTGTGGACGCCATACGAGTGAGAATGCAGGCATGAGTAGCGAAAGAAGAGTGAGAAACTCTTCCGCCGAATGATCAAGGGTTCCAGGGTCAAGCTAATCTGCCCTGGGTAAGTCGGGACCTAAGGCGAGGCCGACAGGCGTAGTCGATGGACATCGGGTTGATATTCCCGTACCGGCAAAACAGCGACCCTGACGAACCTGATGATGCTAAGTGCCCGATGCTAGCGGGACTCCTTCGGGAGACCGCGAGCGGAGCGCACGACCCAAGTCAGTAGTAGTCAAGCGATGGGGTGACGCAGCAAGGTAGCCCAACCGTGGCGATGGTAGTCCGCGGGTAGGTGCGTAGGGCGAGACGTAGGCAAATCCGCGTCTCATGAAGCCTGAGACACTATGCCGACCCAATATGGGATAGTGGGTAATCCTACACTGCCGAGAAAAACCTCTAGCGAGCTGTGAGCCGCCCGTACCCCAAACCGACTCAGGTGATCAGGTAGAGAATACCAAGGCGATCGAGTGAACCATGGTTAAGGAACTCGGCAAAATGCCCCCGTAACTTCGGGAGAAGGGGGGCCGGATCCGTGAGCAGGCATGCCCTGCAAAGCGGTGAAGGCCGCAGAGACCAGGCCCAAGCGACTGTTTACTAAAAACACAGGTCCGTGCTAAGTCGCAAGACGATGTATACGGACTGACTCCTGCCCGGTGCTGGAAGGTTAAGGGGACGTGTCAGCTCTTCGGAGTGAAGCGCAGAACTTAAGCCCCAGTAAACGGCGGTGGTAACTATAACCATCCTAAGGTAGCGAAATTCCTTGTCGGGTAAGTTCCGACCTGCACGAATGGAGTAACGACTTGGGCGCTGTCTCAACCATGGACTCGGCGAAATTGCAATACGAGTAAAGATGCTCGTTACGCGCGGCAGGACGGAAAGACCCCGGGACCTTTACTATAGCTTGGTATTGGTGTTTGGTTCGGCTTGTGTAGGATAGGTGGGAGGCTTTGAAGCGTGGACGCCAGTTCATGTGGAGCCATCGTTGAAATACCACTCTGGTCGTACTAGATGTCTAACCTAGGTCCGTAATCCGGATCAGGGACAGTGCCTGGTGGGTAGTTTAACTGGGGCGGTTGCCTCCTAAAGAGTAACGGAGGCGCTCAAAGGTTCCCTCAGCCTGGTTGGCAATCAGGTTTCGAGTGTAAGTGCACAAGGGAGCTTGACTGTGAGAGTGACAACTCGAGCAGGGACGAAAGTCGGAACTAGTGATCCGGCACCGGCATGTGGAAGCGGTGTCGCTCAACGGATAAAAGGTACCCCGGGGATAACAGGCTGATCTTCCCCAAGAGTCCATATCGACGGGATGGTTTGGCACCTCGATGTCGGCTCGTCGCATCCTGGGGCTGGAGTAGGTCCCAAGGGTTGGGCTGTTCGCCCATTAAAGCGGCACGCGAGCTGGGTTTAGAACGTCGTGAGACAGTTCGGTCCCTATCCGCCGCGCGCGCAGGAGACTTGAGAAAGGCTGTCCCTAGTACGAGAGGACCGGGATGGACGAACCTCTGGTGTGCCAGTTGTTCTGCCAAGAGCACGGCTGGTTGGCTACGTTCGGAAGTGATAACCGCTGAAAGCATCTAAGCGGGAAGCACGTTTCAAGATGAGGTCTCCCACCGGGTAACCGGGTAAGGCCCCCAGGAGAAGACTGGGTTGATAGGCCGGAGGTCGAAGGTAGAGATACACGGAGCCGACCGGTACTAATAGGCCGAGGGCTTGTCTTGCTCAAAGTTGTTACGCGTCCACTGTGTGGTTCCTGAGTTACGGTCGGGAACCAACAACTCAACAGAGTTTCGGCGGCCATAGCGAAAGGGAAACACCCGGCTCCATTCCGAACCCGGAAGTTAAGCCTTTCAGCGCCGATGGTACTGCAACCGGGAGGTTGTGGGAGAGTAGGACGTCGCCGGACATTTCTTTCGTGAAGGCCACCCGCGGGTGGCCTTCACGCTTTTTGTCCCTCAGAACGTGGTTCGAGGTCGAGAGGATCAGTCGAATGCCGCATCAGAACAGTTCCCACCGCGACGGCGGCGGCGGAGGCCCACGTCGCCGCGGAACGTCCGGCGGGCGGACGGGCGGACCGGGGCGGACGCGACGGGGGCGGAGGTCGCAGCGACCGTCAGTCGGGACGCCGGCCTGACCAGGGCGCGAGGGGCGGTCCGTCCCGCGGGCGTGAGGAGCGACCTGCCGAGCGCACCGAGGAGCAGGCGCGGTACGACGGTCCGCCGATCCCCGACGAGGTGACCGGCAAGGAGCTCGACCGATCGGTCCTCGACCAGCTGCGTGGCCTGCCCGAGAAGCTGGCGGCGCGGGTGGCGCGCCATCTGGCCGCGGCGGGGGTCACCATCGACGAGGATCCGGAGACGGCCTACCAGCACACGCTCGCGGCGCGCGGCCGCGCCGCGCGGATGGCGGTGGTGCGCGAGGCGTGTGGCGAGGCTGCCTACGCCGCGGGTCACTTCGCCGAGGCGCTGTCCGAGCTGAGGGCGGCCAAACGCATGAACGGCTCTCCGGAGTACCTCCCGATGATGGCTGATTGCGAGCGAGCCCTGGGACGGCCGGAGAAGGCGCTGTCGCTGGCCGCGAGTCCGGCGGTCGGCAAGCTGCCGAAGGCACTCCAGGTCGAGATGACCATCGTCGAGGCAGGCGCTCGGGCCGAGCTGGGCGAGGTCGAGGGAGCGCTGCGGACGCTGGAGAACGCCAACCTGCACTCGGCGACCCGGGAGCCGTGGGTGGTGCGACTCCGCTACGCCTACGCCGACCTGTTGGCCAAGGCGGGGCGCCGAGACGACGCCCTGGAGTGGTTCCACCGGACCGCTGCCATCGATGCCACCGAGCTGACCGACGCGAACGAGCGGGTCGACGAGCTCGAGGACCAGCCGGACTCGTGACCGGCGAGTCGTGAGCCGGTTCTCGTGTCGGGGCGGCCTCACTGCGGCACCGTCCGCCGTCGAGCGACGGACCCGGTCAACGACCCTGAGGTCCGGCACGGTCGCGTCCACGACGTCACGGTGACGTGGGGCGCGACAGCGAGGGAACGAGATGGGCGAGACTGGACAGCAGACGGAACGAGCCGACGTCGGCACCGGCAACGTGGTGAGGCTGCGAGGCAAGGTGTCGACCGCTCCCCACGAGCGCGAGCTGCCCAGCGGGAGCCGCGTTGTCGGACTGCGGCTGTCGGTCCCGAGGGAACGGTCGCCGATGACCCGGGGGTCGCGGCAGAGCGTGGACTGGGTGGACTGCAGCGCCTGGGGCGCAGCGCAACGGCGCACGGCTGCCCGTTGGCGCGAGGGCGACATGGTGGAGGTCGAGGGTGCGTTGCGTCGACGTGCCTCTCGCGGGCCCGGCGGGTTCAGCACTCGCCTGGAGGTCGAGATCCTGGGCGGCCGGCTGCTCCGTCGATGACGTTCGCCGACCAAGGCGGACGATGGCAGCGCTCCTACTAGGGTCACCCGGGTGAGCAGTGACGATTCGCCCCCGAGCACCTCCCTCGCCGTGACCGACGGCCCCCTGGTGGAGCAGCACGACCTGGTGATGCTGGACCTCGACGGCGTGGTCTATGTGGGACCCGAGGCGGTACCCCACGCCGCGGCAGTGATCGACGAGCTCCTCCGACGCGGTGCCCGGTGTGGCTACATCACCAACAACGCCTCCCGGACGCCGGCGCAGGTCGCCGCACACCTGGGCGAGCTCGGGCTCCGCGCCACCGCGGACGACGTGGTGACCTCGTCACAGGCCGCGGCGAGGATGCTGGCGGCCCGGGTGGGGAAGGGAGCGACGGTCTTCGTGATCGGTGGGGAGGGCCTCACCAGCGCCCTGGAGGAGCAGGGGCTGGTCACCACCCAGCGGATCGAGGACGAACCTGACGCCGTGGTGCTCGGCTACCACCCCGAGACGCGCTGGCGCACCGTCATCGACGGTGCTCTGCTCGTGCGACGCGGCCTGCCCTGGGTCGCCACCAACACCGACCTGACCGTCCCCACCCGTCACGGGCCCGGCCCCGGGAACGGCGTGCTGGTCGAGGCGGTGGCGCGCTACGCCGAGGTGGAGCCGGCCGTCGCCGGCAAGCCCGAGCCGCCCCTGATCAACGAGACCGTCGCTCGCCTCGGGGGAGATCATCCGCTGATGGTCGGCGACCGGCTCGACACCGACATCGCCGGGGCGGTACGGGTCGGATGTGCGAGCCTCCTGGTCATGACCGGGGTGACTGACGCCGCCTCGCTCGTCGCCGCGGACCCGGACCAGCGACCGACGTACGTGGGCGCCGACCTGCGCGCCCTGCTGGCGGGACAGGACGCCCCCGCTGAGACGCGAGGGGGATGGCAGCTTGGTGGCTGGACGGCCAGGGTGGACGGCGGCCGGCTGGTCGTCGAGGGCGACGGCAGCGCGGGCGATCGATGGCGTGTGGTGGCCGCGGCCGGGTGGCAGCACCTGGATGCCACCGGACGCCCGGTCGACGTCGAGGGGCTCGACCCCTGAGGTGGAGGGGGCAGCGACACGGGTCCCTGGGGCCCGAGTTGTCGGGCAGGTCGAGGTAAGGTGCCGTCACCGAAGACGGAGGAGAGCTGGCATGGACGACGACCGCCAGGCGCAGACGGAGGCACGTGTGAGCGAGGTCCTGGAGGACCTCGAGCGGCTGGAGGACCTCGCCGTGGACCAGCACGTCGCCGTCTTCGAGGTCGCGCATGCCAAGCTGCGCGGACTGCTGACCGATCAGGGGCACCTGCCGCACCAGGCCCCCGGGGCCACCGGCGCCTGAGGCGGGTGCCCAGACGTCTGCGGCTCGACGCCGAGCTCGTGCGCCGAGGCCTCGCACGCTCGCGTGACCACGCGGCCTCGCTCATCGCCTCAGGGCGGGTCGAGGTCGCCGGCACCCGTGCGGCCAAGCCGGCGACCGGGGTGACCACCGACGTGGCGATCGTCGTCCGGGCCGACGAGTCCGTCCCGGACTACGCGTCCCGTGGCGGCCACAAGCTCGCCGGTGCCCTGGCAGCACTCGAACCGCTGGGCCTGACGACCAGCGGGCGCCGGTGCCTGGACGCGGGAGCATCCACTGGCGGATTCACCGACGTCCTGCTGCGCTCGGGCGCCGCCCAGGTGGTGGCCGTCGATGTCGGGTACGGCCAGCTGGCGTGGTCGCTGCGGCAGGACGAGCGGGTCGAGGTGCGCGACCGCACGAACGTGCGCGACCTCGATCTCGACATGGTCGGAGAGCCGGTGGACGTGGTGGTCGGAGACCTGTCGTTCATCTCCCTGCGGCTGGTGCTCGATCCGCTGCTCGCCGTGACCAGGGACGACGGCGACCTCGTGCTCATGGTCAAGCCTCAGTTCGAGGTGGGCAAGGAGCGGGTCGGCAAGGGCGGGGTGGTGCGCGAGCCGGAGCTGCGTGCCGAGGCGGTGCGATCGGTCGCCGCAGCCGCGGAGGAACGGGGTTGGGGAGCACGGGCAGTGACCCCGAGCCCGCTCCCCGGCCCGAGCGGCAACGTGGAGTACTTCCTGTGGCTGCGCCGGGGACCGGCGCTCGTCGACGACGAGGCCATCGAGGCCGCCGTGAGGATGAAACCGCCGCGGTCGGTGAGAGAGTAGGCGGCGTGACGAGCTCCCCTGACCCCACCACCCCCCGGCGCGTGCTGGTCGTGGTCAACACCCGTCGCCAGACCGTCGCGGCGCTCGCCGTCGACGTCATCCGCCACTTCCGGAAGCACGGCATCGAGACCAGGGTGCTCGCCGAGGATGCCGACGACCTCCCGCTCGGCGACGAGGACGGGGTCGAGGTGCGTTCGCAGGCGGCCGCTGCCGACTGCGAGCTGGTCCTGGTGATCGGGGGAGACGGCACGTTGCTGCGGGCCGCCGAGCACGCTCGCGAGCCCGGCACTCCGTTGCTCGGCATCAACCTCGGGCACGTGGGCTTCCTCGCCGAAGCCGATCCGGACGGTCTCGAGCACGCCATCGAGGCGATCGTGAATCGTCGCTACCGCGCCGAGGAGCGGCTCACCGTCGACGTGGACGTGCGCTGCGGCGAGGAGCTCCTGGTGTCCACCTGGGCCCTGAACGAGGCCAGTGTCGAGAAGGCCTCACGCGAACGGATGCTCGAGGTCGAGGTCGAGGTGGACGGGCGTCCGCTCTCACGGTGGGGCTGCGACGGCGTGGTCTGCTCGACCCCGACGGGCTCGACGGCGTACAACTTCAGCGCGGGAGGCCCGATCGTCTGGCCCGAGGTGCAGGCCCTGCTGATCGTGCCGCTGTCGGCGCACGCGCTCTTCGCTCGCCCGATGGTCGTGGCGCCCACCTCGACCATCGCCATCCACGTCCTCGAGAACACCGACTCCCACGGCGTGCTCTGGTGCGACGGACGGCGCACCGTCGACCTCCCTCCGGGAGCCTGGATCGAGGTGCGACGGGGTCGCCGCCCCATCCATCTGGCGCGCCTGACCGACGCACCCTTCACGGATCGGCTCGTGGCGAAGTTCGACCTGCCGGTGGCCGGCTGGCGGGGGGCCGCCGAGAGGCGGCGGTCCTGATGCTGGAGGAGCTGCGCATCGTCGGTCTGGGCGTGATCGAGGAGTCCGTGCTCGAGCTTGGCCCTGGGTTCACCGCGATCACCGGCGAGACCGGGGCCGGCAAGACCATGGTCGTCTCGGCGCTCGGTCTGCTGCTGGGGGGCCGGGCCGACTCCGGGGCCGTGCGCACCGGTTCGCGCCACGCGCGCGTGGAGGGCGTCCTCGAGGTGTCCGCCGGCACCGCCGGTCGCGAGGCCGTCGAGTCCGTCGTCGAGGAGTCGGGGGGAGTCGTGGAGGAGGGCCACCTGGTGCTGGCGCGGCAGGTGTCCTCCGAAGGGCGGTCACGGGCCTACGCCGGGGGTGCCGGAGTCCCGGCTGGCGTACTGGCGGCCCTGAGCGACCACCTCGTCGCGGTGCATGGGCAGTCGGACCAGCACCGCCTGCTGTCGCCCCGGGCCCAGCTGGAGGCGCTGGACCGTTTCGCCGGAGCCGACACGCTCCGGACGCGGGCGCAGTTCGCCTCGGGCTACGCCGAGCTGCGCGCGACCGAGCACGAGCTGCGCGACATCCTCTCGCGGGAGCGGGAGCGCGCCCGGGAGGCCGACCTGCTGCGCTTCGGGCTCGAGGAGATCGAGAAGGTCGAGCCCCAGCCGGGCGAAGACGTCTCGCTGGCCCAGGAGGAGGAGCGGCTCGGGTTCGCAGACACGTTGCGGCTGGCAGCGGAGCAGGCCCGCGAGCTGCTGTCGTCCGAGCACGGCGATGCCGACGCCCTCGGCGGGGTCGCCGCCGCCCGGCGCCTGCTCGACGGGGTGCGCGACCACGACCCGCAGGCGGCCGGCCTCGCCGACCGGCTCGCCGAGGTGAGCTACCTCCTCAGTGACCTGGCCGCCGACGTCGCGTCCTACGCCTCCGGGCTCGAGACCGACCCGGTCCGGCTGGCGGCGGTCTCGGATCGCCGTGCCGCGCTGACCGCGCTGACCCGCAAGTACGGCGAGAGCCTCGAGGAGGTGCTGGCCTGGGCCCAGGGCGCAGTGCAGACGCTGGCCGGGCTCGAGGACGCTGACGACAGGGTGGCGACGCTGCGAGATCGCCGTACGGAGCTCCACGGCGAGCTCGCCGGGCTCGGGGCCGACCTGAGCCGGCGCCGGACAGCGGCTGCGCATCGCCTTGGCCTCGCGGTCACCGACGAGGTGACGGCTCTCGCCATGCCCCACGCTCGGCTCGAGGTCACCGTCACCCAGGTCGAGGACCCCGGAGGCCTGGAGGTCGACGGCCGTCGGGTGAAGGCCAACGCGACCGGAGTGGACGAGGTGGAGCTGCTGCTGGCCGCCAACACCGGCAGTGATCCGCGGCCGTTGCACAAGGGCGCCTCCGGTGGGGAGCTCTCGCGCGTCATGCTGGCGCTGGAGGTGGTGCTCGGTGGCAGTGACCCCGTGCCGACCTTCGTGTTCGACGAGGTGGACGCAGGCGTCGGCGGCAAGGCCGCGGTGGAGGTGGGCCGCCGGCTCGCCCTGCTGGCCCGTCAGGCCCAGGTCGTCGTGGTGACGCACCTGCCCCAGGTGGCCGCGTTCGCCGACTGTCACGTCGTCGTCTCCAAGAGCAGCGACGGGTCCGTGACCACCTCCGGTCTCAGGTTGCTCGACGACGAGGGCAGGGTGCGCGAGCTCTCGCGGATGCTCGCCGGCCTCGAGGGGTCCGACACCGCCCAGGCGCACGCCCAAGAGCTGCTTGCCACCGCCCGCCGGGCGGCAGCGGAGATCCATCGCTGACCCAGCCACCGCCGGACACCGCGCCGACGACAGGCTCCACACCACACGGTCCCCCGCGTGGCACCATGAAAGGCGTCATGAGGTTCTCGAGCAGGTCGGGTCCGTCCACGCGCAGCACCGAGGGCGCAGTCGTCGGTCCCGTTCGCGCCGACCGACGCATCAGCACCCTGCTGAGCCGGCTGCGCCCCGGTGACATCGCGGTGATCGACCAGCTCGACCTCGACCGACGAACCGCCCATGCCCTCCTCGACCGCGGGGTGGTGGCGGTGGTGAATGCGGGGGCCTTCATCTCCGGTCGCTACCCGGCGCTGGGAGCCGAGGTCCTCGCGAGCGCCGGCATCCCGCTGCTGGACTCGGTGGGGCCGCAGGTCTTCGCAGACGCCGGGGGTTCCGGGACCGGCGAGGTCGACGGCGACCGGCTGCTGGTCAAGGGGAAGCTCGTCGCGAGGGGGCGCAGCTTGTCGCTCGACGACGTCTCCTCGCTGATGGAGGAGGCCCGCTCCGGACTGGTCACGCAGCTGGAGAGCTTCACCTACAGCACCACGGAGTACCTGCGACGCGAGCAGGAGCTGCTGCTGCACGGCCAGGGGATACCGGAGGTGAGAGCGCGGATCCAGGGTCGCCCCGTCGTCGTGGTGGTCAAGGCGTTCGACCACGTGACCGATCTCCGCCGTATCCGACGGTTCGTGCGCGAGCAGCGACCCGTGCTCATCGCCGTGGACGACGGCGTCGACGCGCTGGCGGCGGTCAAGCTCCGCCCCGACATCCTGGTGGTCGGCGAGGCGGGCCTCGCCCGGACGCCCGACGTCGGGGGCCGCGTGGTCTCCGACCAAGCCCTCAAGGCCGCCCATGAGGTCGTCGTCCATGCCGATGCCACCGACCGGGCCACCGGGGCCGATCGGCTGGACCGCCTGGGCGTGAGGCCGCACCGGGTCGCCACCAGCGGAACCAGCGAGGACCTCGCCCTGCTGCTCGCCGACGTGAAGGGAGCCTCGCTCATCGTCGCGGTGGGCACCCACACCACGCTGGACGAGTTCCTGGACCGCCAGCGGGCGGGGCTGGCTTCGACGTTCCTGACCCGGCTGCGGGTCGGCTCGCGCCTGGTCGACGCGAAGGCGGTGCCCGCCCTCTACTCCGGACGCACCCGAGCCTGGCAGCTCGCGGTGATCGCGCTGGCCGGGCTGGTCGCGCTGGTCGCTGCGCTGTCGGTCACCCCCGCCGGCGTGGACCTGCTGCAGGAGATCGGAGAGCTGCTCCGGTCCGGCTTCGACGACATCCGAGGACTGATCACGTGATCTCGTTCCGCTCCCACATCGCCTCGCTCGTCGCGGTGTTCCTCGCGCTGGCCGTCGGGATCGTCCTGGGGGCCGGACCGCTCCAGGGCGACGGCGGCGGCGACGGCGGTGGCGACGGAGACGCCGTGGAGCTGGCCGATGCCGAGGCCGAGGTGGCGCGCCTCAAGCGGGCTGCGGACTTCAACGACGCCTACGCACGCGCCACTCGCTCGAAGGTGCTGCCCGCGGACCTTCTCAAGGGACGCAGCATCACCTTGGTGACCCTGCCGAACGCGGACGAGGACCAGGTAACCGAGATGGGCGCCCTCGCGAGCAGCCTGGGAGCGACCGTCGTGGGGCGGGTGACGCTCGACGACAAGCTCGTGGACGTGGCGAACCGACAGCTCGTCGAACAGCTCGGTGCCCGGCTGCGTGCCTCCGTGGGAGACGCGGTCGACGTCCCCGCCACCTCCGACGGCTACGAGCAGATCGGGCTGCTCCTCGGCCACGCCGTGGTCACCGACGCGCCAGCGGGCTCCAAGCTCGACGGCGCCGCCGAGGAGATCCTTGCCAGCCTGACCACCGCCGAGCTGGTGACCACCGACACTCCGTTGCAGCGTCGGGGTTCCCTGGCGCTCATCGTGGCCGGCGAGCCCCGGGGCAACGCCGACCAGCGACGAGGGGCCGGCGACATCCTCGGCACCCTCGCGACAGCGCTGGACGAGTCGGGCAAGGGTGCGGTGGTCGCCGGCCCGATCCCCAGCGGGGCACGCGACGGCGTGGTCGGCGCTGTCCGACGCTCGCGGGCCGCTAGCAGGGTCTCCACCGTGGACGTCACCGACCACGGTGGGGGGATCGTGCTGACCGTGCTGGCGCTGGCCGGCGAGGACGCCGGCACCACTCGACACCTGGGCACCGCGGCCTCCGAGGACGGCGCCTACCCCCGCGACACGAAGAGATGAGTATCGCGGCGATTGTCGCGGGGAGCTGAACTGTTGGTAGCCTCGAAACCCGTGGACAGGTGAGTCTTCTCGCCGCACATCGCCAGCCACGGGAGTTCACTTGGCCGCTGATCAGCCCCCCAAGCATGTCTTTGTCACCGGCGGTGTCGCATCGTCGCTGGGCAAGGGGCTGACCGCCTCCTCGCTCGGCAACCTGCTCAAGGCGCGGGGACTGCGGGTCACGATGCAGAAGCTGGACCCGTACCTCAACGTGGATCCCGGCACGATGAACCCGTTCCAGCACGGGGAGGTGTTCGTCACCGACGACGGTGCCGAGACCGACCTGGACGTCGGTCACTACGAGCGCTTCCTCGACCGCGAGCTCAACGGCGTCGCCAACGTCACGACCGGTCAGGTCTACTCGGCGGTCATCGCGAAGGAGCGCCGCGGCGACTACCTCGGAGACACCGTGCAGGTGATTCCGCACATCACCAACGAGATCAAGGAACGGATCCGTGCCATGGGCGGCGAGGACGTCGACGTGGTGATCACCGAGATCGGCGGCACCGTCGGCGACATCGAGTCCCTGCCCTTCCTCGAGGCGGCCCGCCAGGTACGACACGACGTCGGCCGCGACAACTGCTTCTTCCTCCACGTCTCCCTGGTGCCTTGGATCGGCCCCTCCGGGGAGCTCAAGACCAAGCCCACCCAGCACTCCGTGGCCCAGCTCCGCTCCATCGGCATCCAGCCCGACGCCATCGTCTGCCGCGCCGACCGCGAGATCCCCGACAGCGTCAAACGCAAGATCTCGCTGATGTGCGACGTCGACACCGAGGCCGTGGTGGCCGCCGTCGACGCCCCTTCGATCTACGACATCCCCAAGGTCCTGCATCGCGAAGGGCTCGACGCCTACGTGGTGAGACGGCTCAACCTGGCCTTCCGCGACGTGGACTGGACGGCGTGGGACGACCTGCTGCGCCGGGTGCACCACCCCCAGGACGACGTGACCGTGGCGCTGGTCGGCAAGTACATCGACCTTCCCGACGCCTACCTGTCCGTGGCCGAGGCGTTGCGAGCCGGCGGCTTCGCCCACGAGGCGCGCGTGCACATCAGGTGGGTCCCCTCCGACGAGTGCGAGAGCCCCGAGGGTGCCGCCCGGCACCTGGCCGACGTCGACGCCGTCCTCGTGCCCGGCGGGTTCGGAGTGCGCGGGATCGACGGCAAGATCGGGGCGCTGCACCACGCCCGCACCCACCAGATCCCGACGCTCGGGATCTGCCTGGGGCTGCAGTGCATGGTCATCGAGTTCGCCCGCAACGTGCTGGGCATGGAGAAGGCCGGCTCGACGGAGTTCGACCCCGGATGCCCCGAGCCGGTGATCGCGACCATGGAGGAGCAGCACGCCTTCGTCGAAGGCGCCGGCGACCTCGGGGGCACGATGCGGCTCGGCCTCTACCCTGCCGATCTCACTCCCGGGTCGCTGGTGGCCGAGGCGTACGGCCAGACCCGTGTCGAGGAGCGCCACCGCCACCGCTACGAGGTCAACGATGCCTACCGGGGCCGTCTGGAGGAGGCGGGCATGGTGTTCTCCGGGATCGGGCACGTGAACCACCTCGTCGAGTTCGTCGAGCTGTCCCGCGACACCCACCCCTACTACGTCGCCACCCAGGCACATCCCGAGCTGCGCTCGCGCCCGACCCGCGCTCACCCGCTCTTCGCGGGCCTGGTGGGCGCCGCGGTGGCGCGACAGCGCGAGCTGGAGCTGCCGGTCGGGGACGCGGTCCGGCGCAGCGCCTCCGACGACGAGGACTGACTCGTGCCGCCCCCGATGTCAGACCTTGCCGACGCGCCGCAGAGCTGGCCGGTGCGCACGACGCGGGACATCTGGCGCGGTGACGCGCCGTTCGCTGTCCGACAGGATGCCCTGGTGGACCCCGGGAGCGGGGGTAGCTTCGGCCGGCTGGTCGTGGAGCATCCGGGTGCGGTCGCCGTGCTCGCCCTTGACGAGCAAGGTCGGGTGCTCGTGCTCGAGCAGTACCGGCACCCGCTGGGGCTCCGCCTGGTGCAGCTGCCGGCCGGGCTGCTCGACCAGCCCGGTGAGGACCCCGAGGTCGCCGGGCGCCGCGAGCTGCTGGAGGAGGGGGCCACGCTCGCGCGACGGTGGAGCCACCTCGCCACCATGCACACCTCTCCCGGCATCTGCTCGGAACGGATCGAGATCTACCTCGCCGAGGAGCTGCTCGACGAGCCGGACCGCGGTGGTTTCGAGCCCGAGCACGAGGAGGCCGACATGAGTGCCACCTGGGTGGCTCTCGACGACCTGGTCGATGGCGTGATGGAAGGTCGACTCACCGACGGGCCGCTGCAGGTGGCCGTGCTGGCCGCGTCGGTCGCCCGATCCCGCCGGCGCTCGGGTCATGAGGGGGGCCATGACGGGGGAGGGCGCGATGGATGAGGCGCAGCGGGCGGTGCGGACCTACCTCGACCACCTCGCGGTCGAGCGAGGCCTGGCCGGGAACACCCTGACGTCGTACCGCCGCGACCTGCGTCGCTACCTGGCCTTCCTGCGCGGTCATGGCGTGCACGACCTCGCCGAGGTGGGGGAGCAGACGGTCTCGGAGTTCCTGATGCACCTGCGCGAGGGCGACGCGGACCACGAACCCCTCTCGGCCAGCAGCGTCGGCCGCGCGATCGTGGCCGTGCGCGGTCTTCACAAGTTCGCGCTCAGCGACGGGTGGACGACGACCGATCCCGCTGTCGCGGTCCGCCCACCGACCGCGGCCAAGCGACTGCCCAAGGCGCTGCCGGTGGCCGAGATCGAGCGGATCCTCGACGCGGCCGGGGCGCCAGGGACCGCGCTGGCGTTGCGCGACCGCGCCCTGCTGGAGATGCTCTACGCATCAGGAGCACGGATCTCCGAGGCCGTCGGCCTCGACGTGGACGACGTGGATCTCGACACCCGCGCGGTACGGCTGCTCGGCAAGGGCAGCAAGGAGCGCGTGGTCCCCTTCGGGCGGATGGCCGCTGACGCGATCGCGGCCTACCTCACCAGGGCGCGTCCCGTGCTGGTCGCGGCCGGGACGGGCGGCAGCGCGCTCTTCCTCAACGCCCGGGGAGGTCGGCTGTCGCGGCAGAGCGCCTGGACGGTGCTGGTGCGGGCCGGCGAACGTGCCGGGGTCGCGGCGGAGGTCTCACCGCACACGTTGCGGCACTCCTTCGCCACGCACCTGCTCGAGGGAGGTGCTGACGTGCGCGTGGTGCAGGAGCTCCTCGGGCACGCGTCGGTGACTACGACGCAGGTCTACACCCTGGTCACCGTCGACTCCCTCCGTGAGGTCTACGCCACCAGCCACCCCCGCGCGCTGGCCTGAGTGGAGACAGGGGGGCTCGGGATTCGCCCGCCGTCGTTGACCCGTGACCCACGGGCGCCTACCGTGGGTCTCATCGAGACGCCCGCGGGCGGTCGGCTTGCTGCAGTGCTGCCGGCCGGAGGTGATGCTGATCAGGACGCGGTCGTGGGTCCTCGCGGTCACCGTGACGTTGGCGAGTGCCGCTCTTGCAGCGTGCGGGGACGGAGCCTCGGCGCCGTCATCGCACGAGTCGGAGTCGGGGGGCGCCGGAACGGACGTCACGATCTTCGACTACCCGTCCGAGGACGCGGTGCCGGTGCGGGTGCTCCGCCGCGAGACAACCGCACAGGTGCGACGTCGAGACGTGAGCTACCCGAGCCCGCTGGACGGCTCGGCCGTCACGGCGACGCTGACGGCGCCGGCGCAGCGGCCGGCGCCCGCGGGCGTCCTCCTGCTTCACGGCATGCCGTCCAACAGGGCGGACATGCGCATTCCCGGGATGGTCTTCGCGTGTGCGGGAGCGACCGCGCTGGCGATCGACGCGCCTTACGTGAGGAACGGCTCGGGCACGATCAAGCTCGACTCCCGCGACAGGGAGGAGCAGGTCCAGCTGATCACAGACCTGCGGCGCGCGATGGACGTGCTCGAGCAGGGCGGCGCCGAGGAGTTGTCCGCCGTCGGCATCAGCTACGGAGCGAGCATGGGCGCCCTCCTCGTCGGCGTGGACGACCGCATCGGCTCCGCCGCCTTGCTCGTGGGGGACGGCGGCCTCGTCGCCCACCTGACCGACGACTCCGGTGAGCCGGTGTCGCCGTTGAGTGCCGCGCCAGCAGAGCAGCAACGGCGCTGGCTGTCGCAGATGAGGCCGATCGAGCCGGTGGACTACGTCGGAGGCAGCGTTGCCGACCTGTTGTTCCTCAACGGCCGCTCGGACTCGTTCGTCGACGTGTCTGACGCCGAAGCGCTCCACGCCGCGGCCCCCGAGGGGTCCGAGGTTCGTTGGTACGACAGCGGCCACGACCTGCCCGCGGAGGCGTTCGGCTACCAGTTCGCGTGGGTGGGGGAGCGCCTCGGGCTCGACAGCGGGCGCCTGGACCGTTGCGTCGACGACTTCGGTGCACTCGGGCCGTAGCCTGGGTCCGGAGCGTGCCCGCCCGTTCGGGGAGTCGCCCGGCTCTGCGACGAGCGACGTGGTGAGCCTT
Source organism: uncultured Actinomycetota bacterium (assembly GCA_963801135.1). GTDB lineage: Bacteria > Actinomycetota > Actinomycetes > Propionibacteriales > Nocardioidaceae > Marmoricola_A. The sequence goes on from CAWDDN010000013.1 coordinate 77,670, forward strand.
GACGCCGGGATTTGCTCGCAGCAATTTGTCGACATGTCCACGGCGTGCCGCGGCGAGGAGAGGGTCTTCGCGGCCTAGCGTTCGAGACCTCAGACCCGTGCGACGAGAGCAGGCGACCGTGACCGACCACCACGCCTTCGGACCCTCCTCCCCAGGTGCCTCCGCGCCTACCATGCCGCCGCTGGCCAGGCCGCCGGCACCCGGCGCGGCGGCCCCGGAGTCGGCGGCCGCACCGCTGACGTTCCGGCCGCGCCAGGAGGCACCAGCCGAGCCACCTGTTGAGGCACCAGCCGAGGCACTCGTCGAGCTCGGCCCCACCGGCCGGCCGTGGCCCGACCTTCCAGAGCCCCGGCCCATCGGCATCCACGGCAATGCCCGCGTCATCGCCATGTGCAACCAGAAGGGCGGGGTGGGCAAGACCACGACCACGATCAACCTGGGTGCGTCGCTGGCCGAGTACGGCCGCAAGGTGCTGCTCGTCGACTTCGACCCGCAGGGCTCGCTGTCGGTCGGACTGGGGCTCAACCCACACACGATGGAGAAGTCGGTCTACAACCTGCTGATGCAGCGTGACACCGCGCTGGAGGAGGTCGTGGTCCCGACTCACGTGGAGGGCGTCGACCTCCTGCCCTCCAACATCGACCTCTCGGCCGCCGAGGTGCAGCTGGTGCACGAGGTGGCACGGGAGCAGACGCTTCAACGGGTGCTCCAGGACGCGATCAACCTCTACGACGTGATCCTCATCGACTGCCAGCCCTCCCTCGGTCTGCTGACGGTCAACGCTCTCACCGCCGCCGACGGCGTCATCGTGCCGTTGGAGTGCGAGTACTTCGCGCTGCGAGGGGTGGCACTGCTGAAGAACACCATCGACAAGGTGCGGGAGCGGCTCAACCCGCGTCTCCAGATCGACGGCGTGCTGGGCACGATGTTCGACGGGCGTACGTTGCACGGGCGGGAGGTCATGGCGCGGCTGGTCGAGGCGTGGGGCGACGACGTCTTCCACACCGTGATCCGGCGCACGGTGAAGTTCTCCGACTCGACGGTGGCGGGCGAACCGATCACGACGTACGCCTCAGCGTCCCCGGGGGCGGAGGCGTACCGGACCCTGGCCAAGGAGGTGCTGGTCAGGTGCCTCGACGCATGAGCGTGCCCGGAGGCGACGAGCTGTTCCGGCCGACGGCCGTCCCGCAGCCTCCGGTCGTGGACCTGAAGAACGCCCAGGACGCGAAGGCGGCCAAGCACCTCGGCGAGCAGCCCGAGGAGTCCGCGGAGACGTCGGCGGAGTCGTCGGTGCGCACATCGTCGGGACGGGTGCGCCACGACGAGAAGATGACCGTCTACGTCACGTCCGAGGAGCTGCTGGACATCGAGGCGGCGCGTCTGGACCTGCGTCGCCATCACGGCGTGGCGGTGGACCGCGGACGCATCGTGCGGGCCGCCGTGGCGCTGGCGCTGGAGGATCTCGACGAGCACGGCACCGACAGCGCCCTGCTGACCCGGCTGACGCGCGAGTGACGCGCCGGGTGAGGCGCCGGGTGAGGGAAGGGCCCGCGGTGACGCCAGGGACCACCGCATGACTGCGGTCGACGTCGAGCTGGAGCGGGAGCCCTCCGGCGGCTTCCTGCTGTCCCTGGACAACTTCGAGGGCCCTTTCGACCTGCTGCTCAGCCTGATCGCCAAGCACAAGCTCGACGTCACCGAGGTGGCGCTGTCGCGGGTGACCGACGAGTTCATCGCCCACCTGCGGGCCGTGGGGGAGGTGTGGGACCTCGAGGAGACCTCGTCGTTCCTGGTCGTGGCGGCCACGCTTCTCGACCTCAAGACGGCGAGGCTGCTGCCGCAGGCCGAGATCGAGGACGAGGACGACCTGGCGCTGCTCGAGGCCCGCGACCTGCTCTTCGCTCGGCTGCTGCAGTACCGCGCCTTCAAGCAGGTGGCCGCCGTTCTCGAGCACCGACTGCACGAGGAGGCGTTGCGGCACCCGCGCGCCGTGGGGTTGGAGCAGCGCTACGCCACCCTGCTCCCCGAGGTGTTGATCGGCCTCGGGCTGGACGAGTTCGCCGCGCTGGCGGCCGGAGCCCTCACCCCCAAAGTGGCGCCGGAGGTCTCCTTCGACCACCTGCACGCGCCCACCGTCAGCGTCCGGGAGCAGGCCGCCCTCGTGGTCGACCGGCTCCGCACCGCCGGCATGGTGACCTTCCGAGCGCTGTGCAGCGACGGCGCCGACACGTTGACGCGGGTCGCTCGGTTCCTCTCCCTGCTCGAGCTCTTCCGCGAGGGCGTGGTCGCCTTCGACCAGGTGACGCCGCTGGGGGAGCTCACGGTCCGCTGGACCGGTGCCGGGGACGGTGACATCGACATCCACGACGAGTTCGACGGCAGCCCGAGCGACGGCGAGGCCAGGGAGGACACCGATGAGTGAGCTCGACCCCATGACGGGCAGTCGCACGGATGAGGAGACGCTCGAGGTGCCGGTGGCCGACCTGCGGCCTGCCCTCGAGGCGGTGCTCATGGTGGCCGACCAGCCGCTGGACCACCTGACGCTTGCCACCGCGGTGGGGTACCCGCCGGAAGAGGTGCGCGCTGCCCTGGCGGCGCTCTCGCAGGAGTACACCGAGCAGGGACGGGGATTCGACCTGCGCAATGTCGCCGGCGGGTGGCGCTTCTACACCCGCGAGGAACTCGCGCCAGTGGTCGAGCAGTTCGTGCTCGACGGCCAGCGGGCGAGGCTGACCCAAGCAGCGCTGGAGACTCTGGCGGTGGTCGCCTACAAGCAGCCGGTGAGCCGGGCCAGGGTCTCCGCCATCCGCGGCGTGAACGTGGACGGGGTGATGCGGACGTTGATCTCGCGTGGGCTCGTGGAGGAGGCCGGCCACGACGCCGACACCCACGCGACGCTCTACCGCACCACCGGCTACTTCCTCGAGCGCATCGGGGTGCCCTCGTTGGCCGACCTGCCCGACCTGGCGCCGTTCCTTCCGGAGATGGACGACCTCGACGACCTCGACCAGCCCGAGAGGGTCGCCCCCTACGAGCTCGACCCCCTCCGACGTCGTCGAGCCCGAGCCGATGCAGGCATCATGACCTCGTGACCTCCGCCAGTGATCCCGGGCTCGTGCGGCTGCAGAAGCACCTTGCCCAGGCCGGGGTGGCCTCGCGGCGTCGATGCGAGGAGCTGATGCTCGCGGGTCTCGTCGAGGTCGACAGCGAGGTCGTCACCCGGTTGGGCACCAAGATCGACCCTCGGACCGCGGTGGTGCGGGTCGAGGGCCGGCGACTCCCGCCGGTGAGCGACCACGTCTACCTCGCGCTGAACAAGCCCCGGGGTGTGGTGTCCACCATGTCCGACCCGGAAGGGCGCCGGACCCTCGCCGACCTGGTGGCCGACCGGCCCGAGCGGTTGTTCCATGTCGGGCGGCTCGACACCGACACCGAGGGGCTGATCCTGCTCACCAACGACGGTGCCTTCGCCCAGCAGGTGGCCCACCCGTCGTACGAGCTGGAGAAGACCTACGTCGCCGAGGTGGCGGGAGTCGTCGACAAGGCCACGTTGCGCCGACTGCGGGCAGGGGTGGAGGTGGAGGGCCGGGCTGTGGCGGTTCACCGCGCCAAGGTGCTGCAGGCGATGAGCCAGCGCAGCATCGTGGAGCTGGTCATCCACGAGGGCCGCAACCGCATCGTGCGCAAGCTGATGGACGAGGTGGGGCACCCCGTGCGTCGCCTGACGCGCACCGTCGTGGGCCCGGTGGTGCTCCGCGGGCTGCGCCCCGGGGAGTGTCGCGACCTCACCCGAGAGGAGCTCGGGACCCTGCTGGACGTCGCGCCCGCCTGAGCCCGACGGAAGGCCCCGCGCGGACGGTCTAGGGTGGCTTGGGTCGCAAGCTGAGCCAGGAGGAGGTGCCCTCGTGCGGGTACGAGCGGTGCGGGGGGCCACCCAGCTCGAGGAGGACTCCCGCGAGCACATGCTGGAACGGGTCGCTGAGATGGTGACCGGCGTGATGGAGGCCAACGACCTCACGGTGGACGACTTCATCAGCATCGTCTTCACCGCGACCTCCGACCTGACCTCCGAGTTCCCTGCGTACGCCGCGCGGCAGCTCGGCTTCGACGACGTGCCGCTCATCTGTGCACGTGAGCTGGAGGTCGAGGGCTCGATGTCCCGCGTCGTCAGGATGCTGGCGCACGTGGAGTCGCACCTCGCGCGGTCCGAGGTCACCCATGTCTACCTGCACGGCGCGGCCGGGCTGCGCCGCGACCTCACTCGTGTCCGCGAGGTTCCGGACGCGTGAGCGGGACCAGCGAGGCCCGGCTGTGCGGGCCGGTGGTGGTGGTGGGCACGGGCCTGCTCGGCACCTCCATCGGGTTGGCGCTGCAGGCCCGGGGCGTACGAGTCCTGCTCGAGGACACCGACGCCCAGCACCTGCGTACCGCCACGGGCCTCGGTGCGGGGGTGCCGGTCGCCGAGCACCCGGAGGAGGCGGCCGCGGCGCAGCTGGTCGTGGTCGCCGTACCCCCTGACCACGTGGGCACGGCGGTGGTGCAGGCGCTGCTCGCGACGACGGCGACCGTGACCGACGTCGGCAGCGTCAAGTCGGCCCCGCTGAGGTCGGTGGCTGCGCAGGTCGCGCCCCGAGGATCTGCGTCGCTACGCGGGGAGCCACCCGATGGCCGGCAGTGAACGCTCGGGGCCGTTGGCGGCATCCGGCAGGCTCTTCGACGGCCGGCCATGGGCGATCGCCCCTCACGCGACGTCGTCGCCGGAGGCGGTAGCCGTCGTCGAGGCCCTGGTCGCGGCCTGCGGTGCACTGCCCTTCGTGTTCGACCCCGCTGCCCACGACGAGGCAGTGGCCCGCACCTCCCACCTGCCGCACGTGATGGCGGCGCTCGTCGCAGGCCGCCTGGCGCAGGCGTCGGACCACCACCTCGCCCTCTCCGGGCAAGGGGTTCGCGACGTCACCCGCATCGCTGCCGGGGACCCCTCGTTGTGGGAACAGATCCTCACCGCGAACGCCAGCGCTCTGAGCGGGCTGTTGCGCGAGCTGCGCGGAGACCTGGACACGTTGCTGGACGCCCTCGACAACGGCACCCGACCGGCGCTGCGAGACCTGCTGGTCCAGGGGGTCGACGGCACTGTCGCGATCCCTGGGAAGCACGGCGGGCCGGCCGTGGCGACCGGGCCGGTCTACGTGGCGCTGCCCGACCATCCCGGCGAGCTGGGCCGCCTCTTCGGCGATGTGGGGGAGAGCGGGGTCAACGTCGAGGACGTGCGCATCGACCACGACCCGGGACGCCCGGTTGGTCAGGTGGAGCTGCTCGTGGCGGAGTCGGCGGTGGACGCGCTGCTCGCGGCGCTGGAGCAGCGGGGCTGGACCGTCCACCAGTGAGGCGGTCAGAAGCCGCCGCCCGTCCCGCCTCCCATGCTCTGGTTCGACCGCATCCCGGCCGCGAGACCTGAGGCGAAGTAGCCGGACGTGTAGGGGTTGCTGGCGACGCCGGCCTCCCAGTAGGGGACCTTGCTGGCGCCGTACTCGACGAAGCGCAGGTCCGGTTGCTCCCGTGCTGCCACCCGGGCGGCGTCCTGGGCGCATGCGGGCACCGTGCGGGTGCCGTGGACCGGGCTCGTCCACACCACGTCGGTGACCGACGGCCCGTGCTGGGGGTTGAAGAAGCAGGGGCTGCGCAGCTCGGGAAGCGGACGTCCCTCGACTCTCGCCTGCACGCAGGCCAGCGCGTAGCGGCCCGTGGCCAGGTTGTCGGCGACCTTGCTGATCTCGTCGGCGTGGGTCAGCCGGTCGAACGTTCGCTGCACCGTTTCGTAGGCGTCGAGCGCCCGCTGGTAGTCGACGCGGCCCTCGCTGTCCAGGTGGGAGCTGCCCACCTGCTCGTCGAGTCCCTGCAGCTGCTCGCCGAAGACGACGACGTCCTCCTCTGCCAGCCGGCGGGCGACCGCGAGGTCCTCGGAGCTCTGGCGCCGTTCCTGCCGACGCCCCACGAGCCGGCGGCCGAGGACTCCGGCGCCGCCCGCCGCCAGCGCCAGCAGGATCCACTCCATCGGGCGAATATACGCCCGAATCGGTGCGGAACCGGCGCCAGCTGGACGATCCGTCCTCCTCGGTGGACTCGGGTGTCCCGTTCCCGGACCCACGCAGGATGGGCACCGGTCGGCACCTCGATCCGGTCGAGTCGGCCGCGTCGCACCTGCTGGCGCGAGCAGCGTGACTGGGGTAGGCGCGGGTGAGCCGACGGGTCAGTCGCCTCCGCCGACGTCACCGCCGACGTCACCGCCGAAGTCTCCTCCGAAGTGGCCGGCGCCCCAGCCACCCATGAGCGCGCTACGGAAGGCATGCTCCCGCTGAACTGTGAAGGCAATGCCTGCGGTGAAGTAGCCCTCGCAGTACGTCGCGTAGGCCGCACCAGCCTCCCAGTAGGGGACTCGGCGCGTGCCGATGTCGACGGTGCGCACGTCGGGCTTCTGCCGCGCCACGACGCGTGCGGCGTCCTGCGCACACGCCGGTACGTTGCGGGTGCCATGCCGCGGACTCGTCCACTCCACGTCCTTCACCGAAGGGCCGTGCTGGGGGTTGAAGAAGCACGGGTTGCGCAGCTCCGGGAGTGGGCGCCCTTCGACACGGGCCTGCACGCACGCCAAGGCGTAGCGCCCGGTCGAGAGCGTGTCGGCGACTTCGCTGACCTCGTCGGCGTGCCGGAGGTGGTGCACCGCGCGTTGGGCGGACTCGTAGGCGTCAAGGGCGCGTTGGTAGTCGACTCGCGCCTCGGTGTCGAGGGTCGCGCCGGCCGCCCGTTCGTCCAGCCGCTGGAGCTGCTCGCCGAAGACGGTCACGTCCTCGTCTGCGAGGCGTTGCACCAGCTGGAGGTCGGCTGCCTCGTCGCGCCGCTGCGCTCGGCGGCGGAGCAGCCGGCGGGCAAGGGCAGCCGCGCCACCACCGGCCACCAGGACGAGGAGCCATTCCATCGGCCCACGATAGTCGGCTTGGCGCCCCGGCGGTGGGTTGCGCTCGCCACCGGCTCGCTAGGATCGGGTGTCCCTCTTCCCCGCTCGTCCCTGGAGTCTTCAGTGTCCAGCCCTGGCAGCCGCGTCGTGGTGGCCGTCGACGGCACGTCCGGGTCCGGCAAGTCCAGCACCAGCCGTGGGGTCGCCTCCCGGCTCGGATCGCGCTACCTCGACACCGGCGCCCAGTTCCGGGCGATGACCTGGTGGATGCTGCGCCACGACGTGGACGTCCGGGACGCGGACGCAGTCGCAGCGCGGTGTCACGAGCCGGTGATCGAGTCGGGGACGGACCCGCTGGCTCCCACCATCACCGTGGACGGCGTCGACGTCGCCGAGGCGATCCGGTCGACCGAGGTGACGGGCGCGGTGAGCCACGTCAGCGTCGTGCCCGAGGTGCGCGCTCGGTTGCTCGGGCTCCAGCGCGGGCTGATCGATGACGGTGGCGTCGTCGTCGAGGGGCGCGACATCGGTTCCGTGGTCTGGCCGCAGGCCGAGGTCAAGGTCTACCTCTCGGCGGAGCCCGCTGCGCGGGCCATGCGCCGTATCGCCGAGCACGCGCACCTCGGTGACGTCGCCACCGCCGAGGCCGGTCTGCGTGAGCGCGACACGATCGACTCCGGGCGGGCGACAGCGCCGTTGTCGATGGCCGAGGGCGCGGTGCTCATCGACACCACGAACCACACGCTGGACGAGGTCATCGCGCAGGTGCTCGCGCTGGTCGAGGCCGCTGCGTGAACACGGGGTCCGACACCCGGGTGCCGGTGGTTGCTGTCGTGGGTCGACCCAACGTGGGCAAGTCCGCCTTGGTCAACCGCATCCTGGGCCGCCGAGAGGCGGTCGTGCAGGACGTCCCGGGGGTGACGCGGGACCGGGTGCCCTACGACGCACACTGGAACGGCCGCGCCTTCAGCGTCGTGGACACCGGCGGCTGGGACCCGGACGCGAGAGGGCTGGCGGAGCGGATCGCGGCGCAGGCGGAGGTCGCGGTGTCGGTCGCGGACGCCGTGGTGTTCGTCGTGGATGCGACGGTGGGCATCACCGACGCCGACGAAGCCGTGGTGAAGATCCTGCGCCGCTCGCGCAAGCCGGTCGTGCTCGTGGCCAACAAGGTCGACGACGTCCGGCTCGAGGCCGAGGCGGCAGGTCTGTGGAACCTCGGGCTCGGGGAGCCGCTTCCGGTCTCGGCTCTGCACGGCCGGGGCTCGGGGGAGATGCTCGACGCCGTCCTCGCCGCGCTGCCCGAGCCACCTGACATGGACGAGGTGGTCGAGGTCGGCCCCCATCGGGTCGCGATCATCGGCAAGCCGAACGTCGGAAAGTCCTCGCTGCTGAACCAGCTCGCTCGAGAGGACCGCGTCGTGGTCGACGACGTGGCCGGCACCACGGTCGACCCGGTCGACGAGCTGATCGAGCTGGGTGGACGTGCGTGGCGCTTCATCGACACCGCGGGGATCCGCAAGCGGGTCAAGGAGGCCTCGGGTCACGAGTACTACGCCTCCTTGCGCACCGGCGCGGCGATCGAGCGGGCCGAGGTCTGCGTCATGCTGGTCGACGCCTCGCAGCCGCTCTCGGAGCAGGACCAGCGCATCATCACCTCCGTGGCCGAGCACGGGCGAGCGCTGGTGCTCGCGTTCAACAAGTGGGACCTCGTCGACGAGGAGCGCCGCTACTACCTCGGCCGCGAGATCGACCGCGAGCTGGTGCGGGTGCAGTGGGCCCCCCGGGTGAACATCACTGCTCGCACCGGCTGGCACGTCGACAAGCTCGTGCCCGCGCTGGACGCGGCCCTGACCGGCTGGCAGACCCGGGTGTCGACCGGGCAGCTGAACTCATTCCTCGGTCGTCTGGTCGCCGAGCACCCGCACCCGGTGCGCGGAGGCAAGCAGGCGCGCATCCTCTTCGGGACCCAGGCCTCGACGGCGCCACCGACGTTCGTGCTGTTCACCACGGGGCCGCTCGAGGCGTCGTACGTGCGCTTCGTCGAGCGGCGGCTGCGGGAGGACTTCGGCTTCGTCGGTACCCCGGTGCACATCTCGGTCAAGCCCCGGGAGAAGCGCAAGCACCGCTGAGGGCTCGTCGGTCGAGCCTGTCGAGACCCCCTGCCCCGTTGGTCGAGCCCGTCGAGCCCGTCGAGACCCCACCGTTGGTCTGTCCCTCCGCCGTTGGTCGAGCTTGTCGAGACCCCGAGAAGATGCCCGTTCGTGATGAGGACGCTGGCCTGGGAAACGGCGGGAACTGTCGGTGCAGGTCCGTAGGTTTGCGGGTATGACGACGCGTACCGCACCGGGTTCTCGGGCGGCGGCGCGTGTGGCCGGGATCGCCGCCGCGGCCGCTGAGCGCGACCAGGTCGACGTGCTGGGGTTGGATGCCGAGGCGACGCTCGCCACCATCGCCCAGATGCGCCGCCAGGCCGAGCAGGCCCAGGTCGTCGAGCTCCGCGCCGTCGCCCACTGGGCCGACCAGCACCGGGTCAGCGACCCCGGCGACTGGCTGACGCACGGCAGCGTCTCGACCGATGGCCGAGCCATGACCGAAGACCTCGCTGGCCGGCCGCAGGCGGCCGCCCGGCTGGCCGGTGTGCCGGGCGAGCTGGGCACCGAGGGCATCCTCCGCCTGGCCGGCGAAGGCGCGTTCTGTGTCCACGAGTTCGCCGTCACCGACCTCGCGGTCTTGCTGGCGATGTCGGAGCAGGCCGCGCGGTCCTACGTGGCGCAGACCGTGGAGCTGCGCGACCGGCTGCCGCGGCTGTGGGCTCAGGTGATGGCCGGGCGGCTGCCGGTGTGGAAGGCTCGCCGCATCGCCGAGGCCACCGTGCCCCTGGGCGCGGCGGCGGCAGGCTTCGTCGACGCCCAGCTCGAGACCCTCGCGCACCGGCTGTCGCTGACCCGGATCACCCGCTGCGTCGAGGCCGCGACCATCCGGTTCCACCCCGACCTGGCCGCCAACCGCGCCGAGGCCGCCGCCGACCAGCGAGGCGTCTGGCTCGAGGACGACACCACCGACGCCACCACCCAGATCCACGCCGTGGTCGACTCCCCCGACGCTCACGCCTTCGGCCGGGCGGTCGACGCCACCGCCACCGTCCTGGGTGCCCTCGGCGACGGCTCGAGCCGCCAGACCCGCCGGGCTCGGGCGGTCGGGGTGCTGGCGGACCCGCAGTATGCGCTCAACCTCACCGCAGCGGCTACCACCCCCACCGTCGACGGCCCGGCCAAGGTCACCAAGACCGCCGCCTCCCCGGTCTTCCACCTCCACCTCCACACCGGCTGCACCTGCGACACCCGCGGGAGCGACATCGCGACTACCGGCGCCGAGGCCGGCAGCCTGTTCGGGCCGGTCACCCGCACCGCCGCCGAGGGCCTCTCGTCGTGGCGGCCCGGCCCGGTGCCCACCGCCGCGGTGGCACGCTGGCTCGACGGCCTGACCCCCGGCACCCGCCTCACCGTGACCCCCGTGGTCGACCTGGCCGAACAGATCGCAGTCGACGCCTACGAACACCCCACCCGGCTGCAGCGGCAGGTCGCCGAACGCGACCACACCTGCCAGTTCCCCTGGTGCGGCCGAGCCGGCGCCACCTACGACCTGGACCACATCGAGCCCTACGCCCCGCCCGACCACGGCGGGCCACCCGACCAGTCCTCCACGGCCAACACTGCCAGGCTCTGCCGCTACCACCACCGCGTGAAGACCCACGGCGCTTGGACCTACCGAAGAACCGGACCCACCACCGTGACCTGGACCAGCCCCCAACACCGCACCTACACCGTCGACCACACCGGCACCCAAACCACGGACTGACGGCTACGACCGGGCGTGGGGAGCACACTCGCACGCATCGGTGAGTGGTCGCTCAGGATCCCGGGGGATACGCGGTCAGCAGCTGGTCGACCGGGGCGTGGTCGTCGGTGAGGACCTCGGCGTCGCCGATCCAGTCCTCCAGGTCAGCGCCGGTGATGATGCCCCAGCCGGTGTTCCGCTCGCTCAGCTCACCCTCCAGCGCAGCGACGTCGAGGTCGTCGTCAGAGGCGACGACCACCATGTTGCCCCCACCTCTGCCCGCGAGCGTCTCGGGACGGGCTGCGAGCGCCACCGCGTCGAACGTCGCGTCGACCGTGGCGACCGCGGCGCGGGCGAAGGCCAGCGGCTCGTAGTCGATCAGGTTCGCGGCGTACACACCCTCACCGGTGAGGACACGGCGTACGTCCTGCATGGTCTCCTGCGTGGTCAGGTGCCAGGGCACGGAGACGCCCCCGAAGGCGTCGCCGACGACGAGGTCGCGACTGGCCTCAGGGAGCCGCTGCAGCCCGAGCCGGCCGTCCTCGACCCGGACGGTGAGGCCATCTCCTTGCGCCAGGCCGAGCTGCTCTTCGTCCAGCCGCACCACCCCGGCGTCGATCTCGGAGACCACGCTGCGGCTACCGGGGCGGACCTGCTCGAGGTAGCGGGGGAACGTGACGCCGCCGCCGCCGAGATGATGGGCCGTGACCGGAGCGGGCTCCGGGGGGAGCTGAGTCTGCGCCACGGCCGCGAGCGCGCGGACGTACTCGAACTCGAGGTGGGTCGGGGCGTCGAGGTCGACGTAGGAGTGGCGGAGCCCGTCGAGGACGAGGGTGCGACCGGAGTCACGGAGAGGGTCGGGGCGCACGACCGCGCAGTGGTATGTCGTCTCGACGTCGCAGTACTCAGGCGCCACGAGCGTGGCGCCGCCCGCGGCGACGACCAGTGCGGCCGAGACGGCGACACCTCGCCCCAACCCGGCGCGCCGTACCCACAGCTCGACAGCGGCTGCGGTGACGACGAGGGTCGCGCCGAGGCCGACCATGATGGCGCTCACCGGCACGTGGGTGATGAGGACGAAGCCGGTCACCACAGTGCCCGCGATGGCGCCCGCGGTGCTGATACCGGAGAGCCGCCCCACGACGGTTCCGGTCTGACCCAGGTCGGTGAGGCGCAGCTTGGTGACCGCAGGGGTGACCGCCGACAGCGCCGCACCGGGCACCAGCACCCCCATGACGGCGACGAGGAGGACGCCGCCGACCCCTTCCCCTGCTCCGGCGGCTCGGACCAGGAAGGGGGTGAAGGCGACGACGACCCCGGAGACGCCGAGCAGGGGCGACAGCATCCGGCGGGGCGGGACCACGTCCGCCAGCTGGCCGCCGGCCCAGGAGCCCAGCGCGATCGCGGTGAGCGCCGTCCCGATCACGAAGGTGCTCATCTCCAGCGTCAGGCCCAGGTAGGGCGCGAGCAGCCGCAGCGCCACCAGCTCGACCACCAGCACGGCGGCCGAGGAGCCGAAGACCAGCCCGGCCGCGGCGTAGGCGTCCACGGGGCGTGACCCTTCGAGCGGGCGGGGGCTTGCCGTCATGGCCGCCATCATCCCCGCAGGCCGAAACCGCCGGGCCGTCGTCCCACCCGTAGGGTGCCGGCATGACACTCCCCGCGCCCGGCCCCGACCGCGCCTGCCTCGTCACCGGCGCCTCCTCCGGCATCGGCGCCGACATCGCCCGGGAGCTGGTGTCGCGAGGTCATCAGGTCGTGCTGGTGGCACGCTCCGCGGACAAGCTCGAGGCCCTGGCCGGGGAGCTCGGGGCTGCCGGTGGGACGGCGCACGTGCTGGCAGCAGACCTGGAGGACCGGTCGGCCCGTGCCGGTCTGATGGCACGGGCGGAGGAGCTGGGCGTGGTCGTCGACGTCCTGGTCAACAACGCCGGCTACTCCACCCTCGGGGTGGTGCACGAGGCCGACCCCGAGGACGAGATGAGGATGACCGAGCTCGACGTCGTGGCCGTGCAGGACCTGTGCACCCGCTTCCTTCCCGGCATGGTCGAACGGAGGCGCGGCGGTGTGCTCAACGTCGCCTCCACCGCTGCGTTCCAGCCGCTGCCCGGGCAGGCGAGCTACGCGGCTGCGAAGGCCTTCGTGCTGTCGTACTCCCAGTCTCTCGCCGGTGAGCTCGCCGGCACCGGGGTCACGGCCACGTGCCTGTGTCCGGGACCGGTGAAGACCGGCTTCGCCGACCGTGCCGGCTTCGATGAGGGCGACTTCGACTCGGCGCTGCCCGGCCCGATGTGGCTGTCCTCTGCCGAGGTCGCCAGGCACGGTGTGGAAGCCTTCGACCGGGGCCGGCTCCATGCGATCCCGGGACGCGCCAACCAGGTGGGGGCCCACGTCTCCCGGCTGGCGCCGCGTCGGGCGCTGCTGGGCATCCTGCGGCGGATGCACCCCGCGATGAAGCCGTAACGGGGGCAGCCCGCCTTCGACGGTGCCGGCACGCTGTGCGGCGAGGTGGGGAAGCGCTCTGCTTGCGACGGCGCCTCAACGAAAGGGGATCGCGAACCCGGAGGTCAGCAGATACTCGGAGTATCTCGACAGGGTCACCGCGTGCAGGCCTCCGACGACGCGGGTCGGGATCAGGTAGATGTCCAGTTCAGCGTTGATGAGGCAGAAGCAGTCGATCTCGTCCACGTCGTAGGGCTTTCGAGACTTCCCCGTGGTCGAGAGCCACACGGTCCACGACCGCCCGGCCCTGACCGTGGTGGTCTTCACCTGGACGCGCTGAATCCCTCCCCAGGTCACGAGCAGGTCGTACCGAGCAGGCTCCATCGGCCATGAGACGTCGTAGCCGCACAAGCTGAACCATGCCGCCGCGATCAGAGCGCCTGACCGCTGAAGGTGCGCCGGCTCAGGCTTCGCCGGGATCGGCCATGGGGGCCGTTTCGTCGGCGCCGGTTCCAGGTGTGAGGTGTCGATGCCCAGGCGTGCAGCGTGGCCGCGCAGAGCGACCTTGCTGGTTTCGTCGCGCAGATCGAGCGTGCTCACCACGTCGCTCCAGGTGACTGCTTGTGCGACCGCCCCTCTGAGCTGGTCGTTGGTCCAACGTCGCTGACCGGTGAAGTGTCGGTAGTCCAGGCCCAGATCGTTGGCGTGCTGGCGAACCGAGCGGATGGCGGACGCTGAGGTTGCGGACAGGTCGAGCGCCCGCAGGACTCCCCGCCATGAACGCGACTTGGCGACTGCGTTCGACAGTGCTTGGTCGGTATAGGAACGCGGTCGACTCATGTCGTCACTGTAGTGCTGTGCGCTAGAAGGTCGCGCTATAACACGGGGCTGAGTATGCATGAACGACGCCGATCGGTGCCATCGAGAGGTTGGGCACGGCAGTTCTGGACGAGTCCGAGCCCTACGGTAGTGTTCGCTGCGCGCCGTCCGCACCTCGCGGGCAGCGACCGGGCTGTGGCGCAGTTTGGTAGCGCACTGCACTGGGGGTGCAGGGGTCGCAGGTTCAAATCCTGTCAGCCCGACCGTGTGATGTCTCAAGACATCTGCAAGATCCGAACCGACGGACTGGGTTCGGATCTTGTCCTTTCAGGACTCCGGCGCGAGTCGCCGCTTGGGGTCAGGCCACTCCTGAGTGCCTGGTTCCGGGTCGGTCCGAAACCGCTCAATGGCGTCACCGACGTGACAGCGGAGCCGTCCCTCGGCTTCCCCGACTGTGGGCTCGTGCCGCGTCTGCGCGGTGACGCCGAGGTTGACACGGCTGCTGTCTATCCATGCGCTGAGGTCCGTCTGGGACCACCACACGACGGCGTTCTGCCAGCTCCGGGCCAGCATCGGCGCGCAATCGGCCGGACTGGGGGGCCGGTGCGGCCGGCACAACCAGTTCTTCTCGACCGTGTCGCTCCGATGTACCTCCACCCACGCCGTCCGTGCGGCGCTGAGGGGGAGAGGTGCCGGAGGTACTGGAGTCTGATCCGATCCGGCCCGAACACCGGCACGAGCTCGCGGGTCGCCAGCCCACAGCTGGAGCAGTCCACGTGGAGCGTGTCCGAGCGAGCAGCCACCTCGCCGCCATCGAGGGTCAGCCGGTCGGCCTCGATCGCCCGGAGGCGTCTCGGCCGGACGACGTCGCTGATGGACCTGAGAGGGCGAGCTCGGGAAGCTGGTTGACCGTGCAGAACCTCACGCCGGCGCCGACCGTGTACGAGGGTACGTGCGTGGCCGGGATCTCGCCCTCCAGGTAGCGAGCATCGACCAGGCTGCGTCGTACCCGGACCTCGTGCTCGACGCCGGAAGCGAGGTCGCGCACGACGTGGTTGCCCCCTGAGCCGCCGACGTGCTCGTGACCACCCAGGCACCGCTCCCGCCCCGAAGGCTCCAGCACGCTACGTAGCACCCCACTGAAGTAGTCCCGCACCTCCGCGCCGGTGGCCTGCTCGTAGAGACCGTCGTTGTCGCCGCCCACCTGACGCCGGTCTGCGCCGAGCGGCACCGAGTCGGCTCCGTTGTAGCGGGAGGGGGAGTGCAGCCGACGAACGGGTAGGTGTCGCACCAGTGGCCGCCCGGGGCGTCGTGACAGTCAACGAGCAGGATGTCGGCCTCGGAGTCCGCGATCAGCGTGTCGGTGAAGGCGAGGCTGCTCGCACCGGCACCCACGACGAGGTAGTGAGTAGTCAGCACGCCGCGACTCCTCAGCGCAAGTGAAGACGGTTTCACCCTGCGGGAGCGATGTTCTGGTTGAGGTGGAAGAGGTTCGTCGGGTCGTAGACCGTCTTGACCGCGGCAAGGCGCTCGTAGTTCGCCCCGTAGTTGGCCCGGATGCGGGCCTGGTCGTCCTCGGCCATGAAGTTGATGTAGCCGCCGGCACTGGTGTGGGGCTCGAGCGCGGCGTGGTAGTCCCGGACCCAACGGGTGTTGGCCTCATTGTCCGCCGGGTCCGGCCACATGCCCGCGATGACGGGTGCGAAGTTCGCGCCCCGGTAGGCGAAGGCGGTCGCGTCCGGACCGACGTCCTGCACCGCACCGTCGATCGGGTAGAGGTGCA
Organism: uncultured Actinomycetota bacterium; assembly: GCA_963801135.1. Classification (GTDB taxonomy): domain Bacteria; phylum Actinomycetota; class Actinomycetes; order Propionibacteriales; family Nocardioidaceae; genus Marmoricola_A. Next base: position 93,503 of record CAWDDN010000013.1, read on the forward strand.
TCGTGGACTGCATGGTCGGCACCTTCGGGCCGTGCTCGAGGTGGGCGGCGACTGCTCCGTCGGTGAGCTCGGAGAGGAACGCGGCCTTCCAGTAGTGCTGGAGACCCGCCGGCAGCAGGCCGTCGAACGCGCTGTTGAGCGCGGGGTAGGGCATCCGGCCGACGTGCTCGGCGACCGGCGTCGCCACCGCGCGCAGGTCCTTGAGCAGCATCTCGGCCTCCTCGTCACCGCCGTTGAAGCAGGACACCAGGAGCACGAAGGGCTCGCCGACCCGGTCCTCGGGGACGAAGGGGAGTGGCGGTGCGATCTGGAACGCAGGAAACGCGCCCATCGTGCGAGGCGCCGCAGCGATCCAGTCGCCGTAGGTCGTCAGGAGCGCCTCGGCGTCGGCGAGCTCGAAGAACATCGGGCCGCCGTAGATGGTGTCCACCGGGTGCAGGTCGAACTCGAGCTCGGTCACCACGCCGAAGTTCCCACCACCGCCGCGCAGCGCCCAGAACAGGTCGGTGTTCTCGTCCTGGCTGGCGGTCACGAAGCTGCCGTCGGCGAGCACCACGTCGACCGAGCGGAGGTTGTCGATGGAGAGGCCGTGGGCGCGGGAGAGGTAGCCGATGCCGCCGCCGAGCGTGAGGCCGGCGACGCCGGTGGTCGAGATGATCCCACCCGTGGTGGCCAGCCCGAAGGTATGCGCAGCATGGTCGAAGTCGCCCCAGGTGCAGCCTCCCTGCACCCGGGCGGTCCGTGTGCGGGGGTCGACACGGATCCCCCTCATGGCGCTGAGATCGAGGACGATGCCGTCATCGACGGTCCCGAACCCCGGGACGCTGTGGCCTCCGGCCCGGACCGCGAGGTCGAGACCGCTCTCGCGGGCTGCCGCGACCGCGATGCGCACATCAGCGACGTCGACCGCGCGGACGACGGCGAGGGGGTGACGGTCGATCATCGCGTTGTAGACCGAGCGCGCCTGATCGTACTCGGGAGAATGCGAGGTGACGACCGAGCCGCGAGCCGCCTCGAGGATGCTGAGTGCCGGTGTGCCGTCCATTGTTGCTCCCTGTGCTTGTCTGGTGGACCCTCTGTCAACGGAAGACGCCCATTGCGTGGTCGTGGAAGTCCCGCATCGGGGAGACCGGGCCGACTTCGAGGAAGACGGCCCCATCCGCCGAGGTGGCGGTGTGCCCGGCTGGCCAGTGGAAGACCTCACCTGCGACTGCGGTTTCGATGGTTCCGTCGACGTGCTCGAGCCGGACCGACCCTTCCAGCACGATCCCCCAGTGGGGGCTGGGGCAGCGATCTCCCGGAAGGCCCTGCAGGACGGGGCCGAAATCGGTCCCGGCCGGAACACGGGCATGACGGATGGCCATGTCGCCCAGTTCGAGGTACCTGGTCTCCAGGTCGCCCTGGGCAACCTCGACGGGCATGTCGCTGACTGATGTTCCCATGGGAAGTGCTCCTCGTTGGTCGTCGGTGGATGTCGGAGGATGTTGCCGGGAGGGGGGCGTCCTCATCTGCGACGGTACGGAGGATGAGGGACGGGCGCCTGACCTGATCTGACCGAATGGGCTCGATGGCGGTCAGGGTCAGATCTGACTATCCGTGGGAGCGTCGGACCCGGTTAGAGTCGACGGGTGACCCAGTCCGCCTCGCTGCGCCCAGCGACGGCGCCTGGACGAAGCGGGACGGCTTTCGTCGGCCGCCAGGCGGAGGTCGAGCGTCTTGAGGCGATCTGGGCTGCCGTCCAGGGGGACCGGCGGCAGCTGGTCTTCGTGGGCGGTGAGCCCGGGGTCGGCAAGACCCGGCTGGTCGCCGAGGCCGCCATGGCGCTCCGAGAGCACGGGGCCACGGTCCTGTGGGGTGCCTGCCGCGAGACCCTCGACATCCCCTACCGGCCGTTCGTCGCCGTGCTCGAGCAGGCGCTCGACCGGGCCACGCCCGAGGCCCTTGCCGAGATCCCGCCGGCCGCGGCCGCACCGCTCCGGGTCCTGACCGCCGCCGCGTCCCGCCACTGGCCGGGTGCGGCGGAGCCGCGCGGCGACCGGGAGTCGCGGCCGGTCCTCTTCGATGCCGTCCTCCGCGTGCTGCTCGCCGTGGCCGAACAGGGGCCGCTGGTGCTGGTCATCGAGGACCTGCACTGGGCGCAGGAGCCGACCTTGGCGCTGCTCTCCCATGTGGCGGAGTCCACGGCCGGAGAGCAGCTGTTGGTGCTGGCCACCCGTCGGACCACGGCTCCGGACCGCACCGACGCCGTCACCTATGCGCTCGCGGACCTGCACCGCCTGGACGGGGTCGAGCGGGTCGACCTGGTCGGGCTCTCGGCAGAGGACGTGGCGGAGTACCTGTTCCGCCAGGGCGGCGTCTCGCCGGCATCCGCTCGGGCGGCAGCGCCGGTCCTGCGGGACCAGACCGGAGGGAACCCGTTCTTCCTGCAGGAGTACTGGCACGACCTCGAGACCCGCGGAGGGCTGGCAGCCATGCGTTCCGGGTCCGCGCAGGCGCCGCGCTCGATCCAGGACGCGCTGGAGCGCCGGCTGGCATCGTTCAGTCCCGACCACGCGCGTGTCCTCGAGCTTGCAGCCGTCGCAGGTGACGTCGTGGATCCGACAGTCCTGGTCCAGGCCGGCGACCTCGCCTCGGCGGTGGTGCTGGGTGGCATCGACTTCGGCGTCCGCGCGGGCCTGCTCGTCAGCGACGCCGACGACGGGGCGTACCGCTTCGCGCACGCACTGGCCCGGCAGGCCGTGCTCGACCGGATGTCCACCCCCGGGCGGGCGGGCGACCACGCACGAGATCGCGGGGGTCCTCGAGGATCGGGTGGGCGAGGACGACCCCGGGCTGGTGGCCCAGCTGGCACACCACTACGTCGAGGCCAGGGCGCTCGGACACGGGGAGAAGGCGGTGCACTACCTCGTGCTCGCCGCCGAGCAGGCCGAGCGCAGCATCGCCCCCGAGGAGGCGGCCTCACTCTACGAGCGCGCGGCGCAGGTGCATGTCGCTCAGGGCCCGTCCCGGGTCGAGCTGCTCCTCACCGCAGCTCGGTGCCACATGCACGCCGGGGACTTCACGACCGCCCGGCGGCTGTACGCCGACCTGGCGTCGAGCCGGAGCGCCCGGACCCGGCTGCTGGCGGCCATCGGGCACGAGGACGCCTCCGCCCGCCCAGGGGTCAACGGTCAGCCCTCGCTGGCGATGCTCAGCGAGGCACTCCAGATGTGCGACCTGGACCACAGCGACCCCCTGTACGTGCGTGCCCTCGCCAGCATGGGGCGAGCCAGCGCGTTCACCGGGGACGCTCACCGCGCTCGTGCCCTGGGAGAGGACGCGCTGCGGCGTGCGAGAGCTGACGGCGACGAGGAGCTGGTTGCCCACGCTCTCGGACGGGCGCTGTGGCAGGGGATGACCCCACAGTTGGCTCCTGAGCTGCTGGCGAGGGCGGTCGAGCTCTACGAGATCGGCTCACGGCTCGGGGACGACGACCACCTCGGTCCCGCCGCCTTCTACCGCTCGGTGTTCGCCTACATGGTCGGGGACGAGCCCGCCTGGACCAGTGCCCAGCGCGACCTCACCGAGCTCGCCCTGTCCCGGGGGCAGCCGTTCTTCCGGTACGTCGCCGGGTGCAGTCGCTACGCCCATCGGTACTCGGTGGGGGACTACGCGGCAGCCGAGCGCATCGTGGCTTGGCTGGAGCAGTTCAACCACGAGTTCGACGGCGCCACCGAGGGGTCGTGGGGAGTGCAGCAGTTCATGCTGCGCCGCGTCACCGGCCGCCTGGACCAGGTGCGCCCCTTCGTCACCGGCGAGGAGCCCCTTGAGGGAAGCTGGCTCCCGGGCCTGCTCGCGCTGTACACCGAGCTGGAGATGTGGCCGTCGACGGCCCGTCTGCTGACCCACCTGTGTGACCGGATCGACGACCATCGGACCGGCGCCCAGTGGGGCGGAGTCCTCGCATTCATGACCGAGGCAACGGTCAAGCTGGACGACGCGCGGACGGCCGCGCTCCTGCGGCCGCTCGTGGCCGAGTACGCCGACGGAAACCTGATGGCCGGGCAGTTCGTCGGTGTCTTCGGGAGCGCCGATCGCCGGTTGGCCGAGCTGGACTCCCTGCTGGGGGCTCCGAGCGCCGACCTGCACTTCGAGCGGGCCCTGGCCATGGACCGACGGATGGGTGCGGTCACCCACCAGGCGGAGACGCTGGCCGCCTGGAGCCGCCATCGCGCCCGGGGCTCGGGCACGTCGCCCGGGCCGTCGGTGGCGGGGCTTGCCGACGAGGCGGGCGCGCTGGCACGCCGGATCGGACATCGCGGTGTGCTCCGGGGCCTCGACGCACTCCCGGCGCCCGACGCCGTGCAGGTACCGCTGCCCAACGGGCTGACCGAGCGAGAGGTCGAGGTGCTCCGCCTGGTCGCCGGGGGCCTGTCCAACCGCGAGATCGGCGAACGACTCTTCCTGAGCGCGAACACGGCCGCCAACCACGTGCGCAGCATCCTGGGCAAGACCCAGGCCGCCAACCGCACCCAGGCGGCGATCTTCGCCACCGAGCACGGTCTCCTCCGGCCCGGGGGGCCACCCGGCCGGGCGGGAGCGTCTACATCGGTGTGAACGAGCCGTCCGGCGAGACGGTGCCGGACAGCTCCATGATGGCGTCGGCCGGCAGGCCGGCCCGGACCGCGGCGGTCCGGATCGCCTCGATGTCGTCAGCCTCGTAGAGGCAGAAGGTCTTGCGCTTGTCCGCCGAGAGGAACGAGGAGAGCCAGCGCACGCCCGAGTCGTCGTTGATGGCGTTGATCTCCGTCGCCGTTTCCGGAGGGACGTCCAGCTGCTCGGCGAACTGGCGCTCTACCATGAAGACCGGCATGGGCCCACCTCTCGGTCGTGACCCTGTAGCGCCCAGGGAGCGGCGCCTGCGGGTACGGCGGTCCGGGACCTCAACATACCCGGGACGCCGCGACGGGGCAGCAGCCATTCGAGGATCTGCGTCTGGCGGCAGCGTCGAGGGGAGAGCAGGCACCGGGAACGGAGAGGTCGCGGATCACGCGAGAACGCCCGAAATCCCCCAGAGGTCGGCCAGGAGCCGGGGCGGCTCCCCCTTGCCCCGGGCTTCAGGACGAGGGTGCTCGTCGCGGCTCGGCGACGCCGTCGGGTGGGTCGGCCACCACGATGGCGGCGGCGGTGAGAGCCGCCACCGTCGCGGCGCCGGCGAAGACGGCGCCGCCCCCCAGCGGCTGCAACAGCGCCCCGGCGACGGCCGGTCCGATCACGCTGCCGCCGGCCAGGGCGACCAGCACGACCGTGAACGCCGTCGTCGAGGCGTGGGGATACAACCGCGCCGTCCAGAACGCCAAGATGGCGCTGACGACCATGACGACGGCGCCTTGGAGGGCGGCGGAGGCCAGCACCGCGGGCCAGAGGGTCGGGGCCGCAGCGAGCAGCGCCAAGGAGACAGCGGCCGCGACGAAGACGGAGGTCAGGAGGGCTCGCAGGCCCGATCGCCGCTCGGCGACGGCCGTGAGGAGCCCGAGCATGCCCGCGAGGCCGAAGACCACGAAGAGCACACCGGCCGCCGCCTCCCGGGGGATGCCAGGAAGCCCACCGGCATCGGCTGTCCGGTCAGCCGCGAAGGAGAAGAAGAGCGAGGAGGTGAGACCGAAGGAGGCCGCGGCTCCGAACGGCCAGGCGATCTTCCGCCCGAGCTGCTGCACGGCCCTGGGTCGCACACCCTGCTCTCCGGGACGACCCGGCAGCCGGGGCAGCCGGATCAGCGCGATGGCTGCTGCCAGAGCGGCGGCGACGGCGTAGCCGGCCCAGGCCCAGCGCCAGCTCAGGCCCGTGGACAGCACCAGGAGCTGCATGGCGCCGGCCGAGGCCACCCCGAGGGTGGTCCCGGTGCTCACTGTCGCCAACGGCGTCCCGCGTCTGGCTTCGGGCAGGGAACGGGCCGCGGCGTCGTTGAAGGGACTCCAGCACAAGCCCGCGCTGCCGCCGGCCACCACGACACCGAGGGCCAGGGTGGTGGGTCCCGGAGCGATGGCCACGACAGCCGCGCCGACGAGGGCAAGCAGGCATCCGGTCACCACCGGAGCCCGTGTGCCCCGCCGCGCGACGAACCAGCTCGCCAGCAGCGTGGCGGCGAGGAAGGCGCCGAAGAGGGCTCCGCTGATCAGGCCGGCGACCGAGTCCGAGATGGCGAAGTCGTCCTTGAACTGGGGTAGATGCAGACCGAACCCCATGCGCGCCGGGCCGAACGCCACGGCCGTGGCCGCGGCTCCGGCGACCGCGATGTCACGCGCCGGGACCGCCGGCGCCGGCTGCTCCCGATCCTCGCGCTCGACAGGCGCGGGGTCGGGGCTGAGGTGTTCGGGCATGAAGAGTCACCGGATGAGAGGCTGATGGCGAGCGACGCGCCCCGAGGCTAGCCCACACGTCGGCGTCGGGGTGTGATGAGATCGGTCTCGTGAAGGTCGGAGTCATCGGACTCGGTCACGTGGGCCGCAACGTCCACGACCGGTTGTCGTCGTTGGGTGTCGAGGTCGTCGGCTACGACCGAGCCTCGGGCACGCCCTACCCGGTCGAGCAGCTCGCGGGATGCGACTTCGCCATCGTCGCGGTCGGGACACCCTCCGGCGCCGACGGCGCCGCCGACGTCGGCGACGTGTACGCCGCGGTCGAACAGCTTCCCGTGCAGCGGGTTCTGCTCCGCTCGACCGTTCCGCCGGGCACCACGGACGCCGTGGCGGAGAAGACCGGGAAGGAGATCTGCTTCAGCCCGGAGTACGTCGGGGAGACGCCGTTCTCCCGCCTGCGCTGGGAGTCGTGGGCGCAGGACGAGCTGTTCTGGGTCCTGGGGGGACCACCCGCGACGACCCGCTGGTTCGCGGCCCGGCTCACCGAGATGTACGGCCCTGAGCCCCGGGTGCTCCAGTGCTCGGCGACCGAGGCCGAGATCGTCAAGTACATGGAGAACAGCTTCTTCGCGGTGAAGGTCAACGTTCGTCAACGAGTTCTGCCGCCGGACCAGGGACTGCTCCGGCGCTGACGGCGACTCCGCCTGACGGGCTGGAGTCCGCGGTGGACGTCGAGGCCGAGGTGTTTGCGGTCTCGGTCCCGCACGCGCTGAGGACCGGCCCAGCAGCAAGCAGCGGTGCGACCACCGTGGTCGAGCGCACAGGGAGCGCCTCCTCCGTCGTCGACACGTTCAGACTGTCCCGCCTGTCGGTCGGATTCCGTCGGACGCGTCCCCTCAGCGCGTGATGGATCTCGGCGACCCGGGGCAAATTGATCGGCATCCGCTGGAGGACGCCCTCGACGAGTCCTTCGACCGCCAGCTCAGCGAGGGTGTGCAGCGGCTCGGGCGGAGCTGGCCGGAGACCTTGGGCACCGGCTTCTTCGGTGGCAGCGAGGTAGCGATCGGGGTGCTGGCGCTGGTAGCCGTGGTGCACGAGACCGGCAGTCAGCTCCTGGGGGGCCTGGCCTTCTCCGTCGGCCTCCTCGCGCTGCTCCTCGGGCACAGCGAGCTGTTCACCGAGGGGGTTCCTCATCCCGGTGGTCACCGTGGTGTCCAAGCGGGCAGGGTGGCGTCAGCTGCTCGCATTCTGGTTGGGCACGCTGGCGTTCAACCTCGTCGTCGGCTGGCTCATCATGTGGCTGATCGTCCAGGCATTCCCAGGCTTGCACGAGGAGCTGATCTCCATGGGCACCCACTTCGCGACCGCTGGGCCGAGTCGCGAGAGCCTCGCGCTGGCTGTGCTGGCAGGCATGGTGATCACACTCATGACGCGCATGCAGCATGGCACCGACGACATGCCGTCGAAGGCCGCGGTGGCCTCGGCCTGGTGACGCTGCTACGGCTGGTTCGCAGCAAGGACCGGCTCGCCGACGAGCGCGGCGCCTCGGGCTGGCCCCGACTGAAACGCTGCCTCCACAGCCAGGCTGTGGAGGATCGGGGCGACACGGGGCATCTGGTCGCTGGGACGACCGAGCCGGGTGAGAAACTCCGGACATCATGTCGTGGTCCTATCGTCCAGCTCTCGACGGGCTTCGCTCAGTTGCGGTCTACCTCGTGCTGTTGTTCCACGCAGGCATGAGCTTCGCGGGGGGCGGGTTCATCGGCGTCGACCTGTTCTTCGTGCTCTCCGGCTTCCTCGTGACCAACGTGATCCTCCACGAGATCGACCAGAACGGTCGTCTGTCCCTGGGGCGCTTCTATGCCCGGCGAGTCAGGCGCCTGCTGCCGGCTGCGCTGGTGGTCATCACCGCCACGGCACTGACCTCGTTGCTCGTATTCCCCGCAGCCCGTCGACTACCGCTGGTCATCGATGCCCAGAGTGCGTTGCTGTACTTCGCGAACTGGAACTTCCTGGCGAAGGAGAACGACTACTTCGCCACTGGGGTGGACGAGAGCCCCTTCCTCCACTTCTGGTCCCTGGCCATCGAGGAACAGTTCTACGTCGTCTTCCCTGTCATGATGCTTCTGCTGACCAGGGCCGGACGGCGGGCCGGGACGATGCTTGCCGTTCTCGTGGGCTTGTGTGCGGCATCGGTGGCCATGCAGATCTACTGGAGCCAGAGGGACGTCAGCTGGGCCTACTACGGCACCGACGCGAGGTTCTACCAGCTCATGGCGGGGGCCATTCTCGCCGTCCTGATGCGCAACCGGGGTGCCGGACCCCAAGGGCGCGGATCCACTGCCTTCACGTTCCTCGGACTTGGCGGCATCCTGCTCCTGGGCAGTGGGCTGCTCGAGCTCTCTCCATCAGTCCGGGGCATGGGGGCGGCGGTCTGCTCCGTTGCCGCCATCGGGGGACTGATGCTCTCGGACCACGGGATCTTCGGGCGCCTGCTCTCCAGGCCGACGATCGTCTACCTGGGCAAGATCTCCTACGGGACGTATCTGTGGCACTGGCCCGTGATCCTGATGATCGAGTACTTCGTGGCCCCGCGGCCGCTGGTCATCGCGGTTCTGGCTGGGGCGGTGAGCACTGGCCTGGCGGCGCTGTCCTACGAGGTGCTCGAACACCCGGTTCGGACCTCGGCTGTCCTCCGGCGGTTCCGCTGGCGAACGGTGCTGGTCGGAGTCACCACGAGCGCGGTGGTTGCCATCGCGGTGATCCCTCCAGTGCTGGAGAGTGAGCGGCGACCCCAGCTCGCCGACGTTGGCGGTACCAGCTCCGCCGCAGCATCCGTGGGTGCCACGGGTGGCGTCACGGCGAAGGAACGCAACGCCCCGGTGCCGGTAGACATCGACGTGGAAGCCTTGCGGCGACGTGAACCCGACGAGCCCCAGTGCACGTCAGTGGACCCGACGGCCTGCACCCTGGTCCAGGGTGACGGCCCACACATCGTCCTGGTCGGTGACAGCCACGGACGAATGATGAAGCCGGTTTTCAAGGCACTGGCCAGGCAGCATGACTTCACCTTCTCGCAGAACGTGATCGAGGCATGTGCCTGGCCCTCCGACCTGGAGCTGGCCAGGCTGAACGACGAACGCCGCGAGGAGTGCCTGCGGCAACGCCGGGTCTGGTACGACGAGGTGCTGCCTCAGATGGATGCCGACGTCGTCGTGCTGACGCAGATGCACCGGGGAGTCACCAGTGAGGGGTTCCCGGGGGGTGGCGAGATGAGCCGGGTCGGAGGATCGGACGAGACCACCCCCGAACTCATGTACAACACGATCAACGACACCGTCACGGAGATCGAGTCCAAGGGTCCGCGGGTGCTCATCATCGAGAGCATGCTGGGGACTGGCGGCCCTGACCCGCTTGACTGCCTGGGGACGGCGAATCGGCTCTACCAATGCCAGGTGTCACTCCCCGCCGCCCCTCCGCAGAGCGACGCGTTCTACGAGGTCGCAGCTGCCTTGTCTGACCGTGTCTTCACGGTCAACTTCAACAAGCTGCTGTGTGAAGGCGCTCCGCAGTGCCTGCCGGTGGTCGACGGGACGGTCGTGTGGAAGGACTCCAACCACTTCAGCAAGCCCTATCTGCTGAGCCGGCGGGATCGACTGTGGAAGGCGATCCTGGGCACCGGCGTCCTCGACGGCTTGTCGTAGCTCGGTCAAAGACCACCGAACTTGCCGGTCCCCACGATGTCGGACACCATCACGAACGACTGGCGCGGTGCTGAGGAGCAGGCGCACGAGGTGGTCGCAGCGCATCTGGCCCACGAGGAGCAGGCGCTTGAGCCGCTGATCGCTCCGCACGTGGAGACCGACGGGTGGAAGCTGTCGAGAAGCCGGTCGTGATGGTGTTCAGCAAGGTGCTGGGTCGCTGCCGCCGTGAGGTCGCACCGGTGTGGCGCTCGGCGGCAGGTGAGCTGATCCGGACCGCCGGTACCCCCGGGTTCGGTAGAAAGGACGGGTGTCACCCACGCCGCCGCTCACCGTTGACGGGCCAGTGCTGCGATGACCACGGATCTCACCTACGTCGTCGTCGGCGCATCGCTCCTGCTGGCGGTCCTGCTGCCCCTCGCGCTTCGTCGCTACGCTGTCTCCGCGCCGATGGTGCTGCTGCTGGTGGGCATGCTGGTGGGGCTCACCCCGTTGGCCGAACGTCTTCTCGGTGGTCCGCTCGGTGAGCAGTCCTTCTTCCGCACCCTGACCGAGCTCACGGTGATCATCGCCCTCATGGGTGTGGGTCTGGCCATCGACCGGCCGCTGATGTGGCTGTCGCCCCGGACCTGGCGCAGGTGGGGGGTGGCATGGAGCCTTCTCGTGGTCACGATGCCGCTGTGCATCGTGTCCGTCGCCCTGCTCGGCTGGGGCCTGATGGGGCTGGCCCCGGCGAGCGCCCTGCTGCTGGGCGCCGTCCTGGCGCCCACGGACCCCGTGCTCGCCTCCGACGTCGAGGTGGCAGGTCCCACGCCGTTCGACGAGCAGGAGGAAGGCGACCTCGTCGACGAGCACGACGAGGTGCGCTTCGCGCTCACCTCGGAAGCCGGGTTGAACGACGGGCTGGCGTTTCCCTTTGTGTACGCCGCGATCTTGCTGCTCGGCGGCAGCGTCGCGGAGTGGGGGCTGCGGTGGTTCGCCTGGGAGCTCACCGGCAAGGTCCTCATCGGGTCCCTCGTCGGCACCGCGGTCGGCGTGGTGCTGGCCAAGCTCGCCTTTCGCGCCCGTTCACCGTCGCTGCGCCTGGCCGAGATCGGGGAGCCGTTGTTGGCGCTGGCCGCCGTGCTGCTCTCGTACGGCCTCGCCGAGCTGGCCCAGGGGTACGGCTTCCTGGCGGTCTTCGCCTGCGCGATGACGCTGCGCCAGGCCGAGCGCGGACACGCCTACCACGTGCACCTGCACGAGAGCATGGAGCGGCTGGAACGGCTGTTCACGTTGGCGGTCCTGCTGCTGCTCGGGATGGCGCTGACCCAGCGCCTGTGGGAGCACCTGACCTGGACGGGCGTGGCGACCGGCTTTGCACTGGTGCTGGTGCTGCGCCCGGCGTTCGGAATGCTGGCGATGCTCGTCTGGCCGTCCTCGCTTCCGGGCGGCATCGGACTGACCCGTCCGGAACAGTTGGCCACGTCCTGGTTCGGCGTCCGTGGTGTCGGCACGCTGTTCTACCTCTCCTACGCCGCGGGAGAGGGGTCCTTCGCCGAGATCGACCAGCTGTGGGCGACCGCCGGGTTCACGATCGCGCTCTCGGTGTTGCTTCACGGGGCGACGGCTGAATCGGTCATGCGCAGGCTCGAGGACCCATCGCCGTAGGGCGGACGGTCCCGGTGGGCGCGCCCGCCGGTGCTAGCGTCGCGACGTGACCTCCTCGCTGCTGTTGAACCCGTCCAGCTACGACCCCACCCACTTCGACGAGGAGACTCGTCGACTGCTGCGTGCCACGATCGACTGGTTCGAGGACCGGGGGCTGCAGCGGCTGGTCTCGGACTACCACGCCCACGTCTTCTACTCCGACTTCCTGGAGTTCTCGGCGAAGGAGCGGCTCTTCGCGACCTTCCTCACGCCGGCGGAGTCGGACGGGGATCCCGACAAGCGCTGGGACACCTCCCGCAACGCCGCGCTCAGCGAGGTCTCGGCTTCTACGGCCTGGCGTACTGGTACCCGGGCAGGTCACCATCCTCGGCCTCGGACCGATCTGGCAGAGCGACAACGTCGAGGCAGGCGCCGCGCCGCCGGGCAGCTCGAGGCCGGCGGCGTGATGGCCTTCGGGCTGTCGGAAAGGAGCACGGCGCCGACATCTACGCCACCGACATGGTGCTCACGCCCCGACGGCGAGGGCGGGCTACCGCGCCACGGGTCGAAGTACTACATCGGCAACGGCAACGTGGCGGGCACGGTGTCGGTCTTCGGGCGCCTGCGACGACGTCGAGGGCCCGAGCGGTACGTGTTGTTCGTCGCCGACGCCGCGCACCGGCTACCACGTGGTCGAAGAACGTCGTCCACGGCCAGATGTACGTCGAGCGAGTTCCGGCTCAAGGACTACCCGGTGACCGAGGACGACATCCTGCACACCGGCGACGGACGGCGTTCCGGCAGCGCTCAACACCGTCAACATCGGCAAGTTCAACCTGTGCTCGGCGTCATCGGGATGTGCAGCACGCCTTCTACGAGGCGATCACCCACGCGAACAACCGCATCCTCTACGGCAAGCCGGTCACCGACTTGCCGCACGTGCGCGCCAGCTTCGTCGACGCCTACGCCCGGCTGGTCGCGATGAAGCTCTTCTGCGACCGCGCGATCGACTACTTCCGCAGCGCCAGCCCCGACGACCGTCGCTACCTGCTGTACAACCCGGTGACCAAGTCCAAGGTCACCACCGAGGGCGAGAAGGTGGTGGCACTGCTCTGGGACGTGCTGGCCGCCAAGGGCTTCGAGGCGGACACCTACTTCGCGCTGGGTCGCACGGACGATCGGGGCGCTGCCCAAGCTCGAGGGCACGGTGCACGTCAACGTCGCCCTGATCCTCAAGTTCATGCCCGAACTACCTGTTCGACCCGCGGAGCTACCCGAGATCGGTGCGCCGCGACGCCGCCGACGACGAGTTCCTGTTCCGCCAGGGCCCGGCCCGGGGCGCTCGCAAGGTGCGGTTCCCGACTGGGCCCGGTCCTACGAGCGCGGCCGCCGCAGTCCCGAACGTCGCGACGCTTCACCGAGCAGGCGCGAGGCGCTCGTCGAGCTACTGACCACGGCCGCGCCGGACGCCGAGCAGATGCGCGACCTGGACTTCGATGCTCGTCTTCGGGCGACCTGTTCACGCTGGTGGTCTACGGCCAGCTGATCCTCGAGCAGGCCGAGCTGTCGGACGTCGACGACGACCTGGTCGACCAGATGTTCGACGTGCATGGTCCGCGACTTCTCCGCCCACGCGGTCGAGCTGCACGGCAAGCCGGTGCGTCCGAGGCGCAGCAGGAGTGGGCACGTGGCGCGGTGCGCGAGCCGGTCGTGGACGAGGACCGGTTCGAGCGGGTCTGGCAGCAGGTCGAAGACCTGTCCGGTGCCTACGCCATGAACCCCTGAACCACGACACGTCGCAGGCGAGGGGGAGATGGTGGTGGACTCGTACCGGGTCAAGTCGTCGGTGACCGGGCTCAAGCGACTGGCGACGCTGCCGGCCGAGGACAGCAGGCCTGCATCGACGCCTACGGCTTCTTCCAGCAAATGCAGGACGGCGAGGTGACCGAGGCCGCCGACGAGCCCCGGGCCGGGCGGCCTACGACACGGTGCTCAACAACATGCTCTCGGTCTTCGACCTCGAGAAGCTCTACCTGCCGCCGATTGCTGGACGGGTCCGTGGGCCTCGACGAGAACCAGATCCTCGTCGAGCGCGACGTGCTGGCGTCGTTGGAGCTGAAGGACCCGCGTCCTCCCACCTGCTGGACATGGCCAGCCTGACCCTGCTCCGAGGGCTCAGAGGTCCGGGCTCACAGGTCGCGGTGCACCTCGTCGACCGACGGGGTGCGACGGTTGCGCAGACTCCAGATCGCCACGGCGAGTCCGCCCCAGACCACCAGGATCGCCACCACCATCATCACGATCGCGACGTGCTCATGACCGACCTCCTTCGGCGGCTGGCGCTGAGGGTTGCGTGTCCAGGCTGGTGCCGGGACGCCAGGCGATGCGGGCCAGGACGAACCCGAGGACCGGACCGCCAGGACCATCACCCAGCCGAACACGCGAGCATCCACGCCGGGTAGCCTTCATAGGCGGTGGTCATGTCGGTCCACAGCTCCTGCACCAGCACCACCGCCAGCACCAGCGGCGTCACCACGGAGATCAGCGCCCGCCAGAGCGGCCCGAGGCGTGGGTAGCCGTTGACGTTCATGTGGTCGGAGAACGCGGGCAGCGCTCGGGCCCCAGGCCAGGACCACCATGCTGACCACCGCGACGAGCAGGATGCCGTAGCGGTTGATGAAGTGGTCGAGGATGTCGAGCACGTAGATGCCGCTGGTGGTGCTGAACATCGCCAGGGAGAGCAGCGCGACCGGCACCATGACCGCGGACGTGGCGGCCGCCGGGTCATCTCGAACTTGTCCCTGTACGGCGGAGATGACGACTTCGAGGATGCTGATCAGCGAGGTGATCCCCGCGATCACGAGCGACCCGAAGAACAGCAGCCCCAGGAGGGCGCCGGCCGGAGCCTCGTTGATGATCGCCGGGAAGGCGATGAACGCCAGCCCGATGCCGTCGCTGGCCACCTCGTCGACCGCGACGCCGTTGGCCTGCGCCATGAAGCCGAGCGCCGCGAAGACGCCGATGCCGGCGAGGATCTCGAAGCTCGAGTTGGCGAAGCCGACGACCAGGCCCGAGCCGGTCATGTCGTTGCCACGGCCGACGTAGGAGGAGTAGGTGATCATGATCCCGAAGCCGATCGACAGCGAGAAGAAGATCTGGCCGAAGGCCGCGGTCCAGACCCCCGCGTCGGCGAACGCGCCCCAGTCGGGCTTGAAGAGGGCGTCGAGGCCCACGGCGGCTCCGTCGAGGAACAGCGCCTGCACCACCAGGGCCGCGAACGCCAGCAGCAGCACGGCATCGCGATCAGCGAGGTGGTGCCCAGTCCCCTCTCCACCCCGAGCGCCATGATCACCCCGACGGCGAGCCAGACCAGGGCCAGAGGCACCACGACGCCCGGGACGAAGTCGGTGGTCACTCCCGGGTCGCCGACCTTGAGGAACGAGCCGAAGAAGAAGCCCTCTGGGTCGTCGCCCCAGGCCTTGTCGACGGAGAAGATCGTGTAGCGCACGGCCCAGGCCACGACCGCGGCGTAGTAGATCGCGATGACGAAGCAGATGCCCACCTGCCACCAGCCCAGGCCCTCGCTGCCCCGCAGGGTGCGGGCGAAGGAGAGCGGGGCGGAGCCGCGCTGCTTGTGTCCCAGCGCGTAGTCGAGCAGCAGGAACGGGATGCCCGCGGTCACCAGCGCGACAGGTAGGGGATGAGGAAGGCGCCGCCGCCGTTCTCGTAGGCGACGTAGGGAAAGCGCCAGATGTTGCCCAGCCCGACGGCCGAACCGATGGCGGCCAGGATGAAGACGGTCCGCGACGAGAACGCGCCACGGTGCTCGTCGGTGTAATCGGCTGAAATCTCGGTGGCCATGGCCCCTGCCTTCCGCGACGACTGCTCCTTCTTGTCTTCTGGGCACTATCGCACCCTGTCCGCCGAAGGCAAAGGGGCGCGCTGTGCCCAGCCGCAAGTCGCTCCCAGGCAGGATGGAGGCATGTCCGACCCCGAACCGTCGCGTCGCCACCCCGCCTCGCGGGTGGAGCGACACATCCGCAACCTCGTCGGCCCACAGCTGCTCGAGCGCGGCTGGACCCCGAGGGTGGTTCCCTTCACCGGCTACGGGCGCCGCGATCGCGCCCGGCTGCTCGCGCGCGTGCTGCTGACACCTCCCGGACACGTCACGCGATCGGCCGGCCGCCGTGGCTGGCGTCGGTTCGTCAGCGCGCCTGCGTCCTACGTCGAGGTCTGTGTCGAGGTCGGCGACGTCGTGCACCGGGTCCGAAGCGACCGCGACGGCTACGTCGACGAGACGGTCCGCGGCCAG
Source organism: uncultured Actinomycetota bacterium (assembly GCA_963801135.1). Lineage (GTDB taxonomy): Bacteria > Actinomycetota > Actinomycetes > Propionibacteriales > Nocardioidaceae > Marmoricola_A. The sequence goes on from CAWDDN010000013.1 coordinate 109,483, forward strand.
TTCGGTTCGGGCTCGGGAGCGACGGGCTGGGAGACCGCACGGTGGACGGTGGGTGACCGCGCTGCGGTGGAGGGCACCGTCCGGATCGTCCCGCCTGGTCCCCGGCTGGGCGTCGTCAGCGACCTGGACGACACCGTCATCGTGACGATGCTGCCGCGCCCGCTGCTCGCCTTCCGCAACGCGTTCCTGCTCCACGAGGACGACCGTCGTCCGGTCCACGGCATGTCCCGGCTGTACCGGCAGCTTGCCCGTGCCCACCCGGGCACGCCGTTCGTCTACCTCTCCACCGGCGCCTGGAACGTGGCGCCCCCTCTGACACGTTTCCTCCAGCGCCACGGCTACCCATCTGGACCGCTGCTGCTCACCGACTGGGGTCCGACCGAGCAGACGTTCTTCCGCTCCGGACCCGAGCACAAGCGCACTCAGCTGCGGCAGCTGTTCGCCGACCTGCCCGAGGTCCGCTGGCTGCTTATCGGCGACGACGGTCAGCACGACCCCACGATCTACGCGGAGGCCGCTCGCGAGCACCCGGACAAGGTCGCCGGCATCGTCATCCGGCAGCTCAGCATGGGGGAGCAGATGGTGACCACGGGCTCACCGCTGGCTGCCGACGGTCCGCTCGACGTCGAGGTCGTCACCGGCCACGACGGGGACCAGCTGGCCGAAGCGCTCCGCGAACGCGGCCTGCTGCCGAAGGCCGAGTGGGGTCGGCGACCAGGCTGATCACACGTGGTGGGCCACCAGCGGCCGGACCCGCTCGAAGGTCTCCCGGTCGGCGGCCGCCACGATGAACCTGGCGCCCGCGTACGGCGTGTACTCCTCGCCGTCGAGGGTGCCGACGAAGCCACCGGCCTCGGTGAGCAGCAGCGAGGTGGGGGCGTGGTCCCAGGGCTTGGGCTTGCCGTAGACCAGGAAGTCGCAGTCGCCCTCCACGAGGTGGGGGTAGTCGACCCCGCAGCAGACCCAGGTCAGCTCCAGCGGCGGCAGGTCGCCGAGCCGCCGCCCGATCCAGCCGCGCCGGGAGGTGGCGCCGCGCAGCGGAGACCCGGCCGGTGGACGAGCGAGTCGGGCGCCGTTGCGCCACGTGCCCCGGCCCCGCTCGGCGACGTAGGAGGTGCCGTGCTGCGGCTGCCACACCCAGGCGCGTTGCGTGCGCCCGCCCCTGACCTCGGCGAGCATCACGGCGTGGTCGGGTGATCCGTGGACGAAGTTCTTGGTGCCGTCGACCGGGTCCACGGTGAACGCGTGCTCCGCCGCTTCGTAGCGTTGCATCAGCGCGGCGTCCTCCGCGTGGGCTTCCTCGCCGAGCACCACCGCCCCGGGGTAGGCCTCGAGCAGGGCGGCGGTGATGCGCTCCTCCGCCTCGTGGTCGGCGGCGGTGACGTAGTCACCCGGGTTCTTCTCGGCGATCTCCTCGGCGGACAGGTCCCGGAACGCGGCTCCACCACGTCAGCCGCGACCTGCTGGAGCATCCGCAGCACTTCCTCGGTGGTCATCGCGTACGTGGTCTCCCTCGCATGTCAGACGAACGGCTGGACCTGGACCTCACCGACGAGGCCGCCCAGGACGGCACCCACGGTGATCGAGCAGCCACTCGTCGTCCTTGAACACGGGCCGCATCACGGACTCGAACTGCTCGTTGGTCATCTGCTGCATCTTCCCGCCCAGCAGATCACGAACCACGACGGGCAGCGTCACGAGTCCTCGTCGTCCGCGGGGTCATCGTCGAAGCAGGTGGACCACAGCTCGCGCCCGAGACCGGAGAGCCGCAGCGAGTGCCGCTCGGTGCGCGCGGTCAGGGGGGTGCGCGACGCCTTCTTGATCGCCGCCATGACCCCCGCGTCCGCCATGAGGATCTGGTAGTCGTCCTTGAGCCGGGCGAGCTCGGGACCGACCTCGACCAGTCCCAAGGCCCGGAGCCTGGTCACGTACAGCGGCGTGAGGTGGGGGAGGTTGACGTTGGCGAGCTTGCCGACGAGGGATGCGTTCTCCAACGTGGCGTTGCCGGTGATGCCGGCCCGTGTCCAGGCGTAGACGTGGACCAGGGGAACCGACTGCCCGTCGGCGAGGGCCCCCAGGATGCGGGCCTCGTCGGGCGTGAGCTGGTCGACCAGGCGGTGGAAGAGCTCGGCCTTGGCGGTCTCCGGGGTGTCCTGCAGTGCGCGGGTCAGGAGCTCGGTCACGCGCTCCCGGAGCTCTCTCGTCAGGTCCGCGGGTTCGGGCAGCTCGCTCGACTCCTCCGATCCGCGCCACGGTGCGACCGCTGACCGAAGGCCACGGACCCCGGCGTCCGCAGCGTTCTCGGCCAGGCGCACGTTGGTCCGGGCCACCGCTGCGGGCACCCGCCACAGCGGGCTGAGCAGTCCGGGGTGGTAGTCGTCCGTCACGCCCGCCCTCACCCCTCTCGACGTCCACGGCGCTGGCCCCGCGGTACGAGCAGATCGTAGTGGGGGTGGGGCGACGGCGTCCGGTTTGCGGGTCGGGTCGCCCACCCTGGCCCTGACCCCCTCAGGCGGACCGTCGCCTGCTGCCGGCTCGGGACAGCGCGACCGAGATCATGAGCGCGCCGCCGAACAGCCCACCGGGAAGGACCGCGGCTCCGATCGGGGGACTTGGCGTGGCCGGGCCGGCAGGAGGCTCCTGGCCCGGCAGCGTCACCCGGTACACGTCCAGCCCACGCACGAGGTCGATCGAGTAGACCAGCGGAGTCTTGTGCCCGGTCTGCTTGCCCCGCTTGTACGTCGGCACCCACATGGCGTCCCAGACCTCGGAGGCTCCCCAGACGGAGTGGGCGTAGGGCTTGATGTCACGAGGGTTGCGGACGTCGAGGATCTGGGTGCCTCCGCCGTAGAAGCCGGCTGCGACCAGGCCCCCGGGGCGGTAGTCGAACCAGTGGGAGGAGCAGAACGCTCCCTGCGGTGACGGGAAGCTGCCCAGGTCGGCGAGCTCCACCTTGTCCAAGGGGACGATCGCGTTCTTGCGACCGTCGAGCCGCTTGACCCACCAGGTCTGGAAGGAGCCCGCCTTCGAGCAGTCGGTCTGCTCGTAGTCCTCTTCGGTGACCAGCAGGACGTTGCCGTTCTTCAGCGACGGCCGGCGGCCCGGCTTGAAGGCCTTGGCGTTGGGGCGGAAGGAGTTGTGGTGGATGAAGTCGTTGTAGCCCGGGTAGTCGGGGTCGTCGCCACGGCCGGCGAGCCCGGTCGTCGTCACCAGACGCGGCCGCGCGGGCTTGCGCACGTCGAACATCGCCGAACCGTCGAAGCCGGTGTGGGTGCCGTAGCCGGCGCGGTCGAAGTTCCACTTGTGCCCGGCGGTGGGGCTGGAGAAGGCTTGCAGCCCCGCCTTGCGTGGCCGTGCGTCGAGCTCGCGCGGCCGGTCGAGCCTGCGGAGGTCGAAGATGCTGAAGCTCTGCGAGCTGCTGTCACCCGCGCTGTAGGCGAACCTGCAGTTGCGCGGCGTCGCGCACGCGACGGTGTGGGTGCTGGTGCTGCCCGGGGTCCGGGAGCGGATCGTGGGTGTGCTGGGGTCGGTCACGTCGACCACGATGAGCTCGCCACCGCCGACGTTGACGTGCTCCGGGTCGTCGGGGGAGGCCTGGTGGAGGTCCACGCCGATCAGGGCGAACCGCTCGGTGCCGGATCGGGTACGCCGCTCTCCGCAGTTCATCGCCTCGTTCTCGAACAAGGCGTTGGGCAAGGTCCCCACCAGACGTGGGGCGGCCGGCTTGCTGACGTTCCAGACCTGCAACGACTCGAGCCCGCTGGTGACGAACACGGGTGCCGTCGGCATGAAGCAGCCCGAGATGCCGAGCTGGCCCGGCCTGGACACCACCGACGTGAGTCTCGCGCTCTGCAGCGGCGCTGCGGTCCCGTTCGCAGCGAGCGAGGCCTGCCGGGTGATGAGGTCGTCGGTCTCTGCTCGAGCAGGGGCCGGCAACCAGGCCAGCAGGGCGACGGCAGGGGCGACTGCTGCGAGCGTGCGGAGCGTGCGCTTCATGCCTCCGTCCAACGAGGGTGCAGGAGTCAGGTCACGGCCGGCTGGTCGGCTGCCTGATCTGCGGCGCTCAGGGCCGGGCCAGGTCGCGGACGATCACCGAGAGGTCGGGGCACTGGTCACGCGCCCGCCAGGCGATCTCCGCGACCTCGTTGCGGACCGCATGCAGGTCGAGGTCGTTCTCCCGCGCATTGAGGTAGCCGATGAGCTGGTCCGCCAGGGGTGCGTCGATCTCGCGATGGTCCCAGGCGATCTGCTTCACCCGCTTCAGCACCTCCGCATCGGCCTCGCGCTGCTCGGGTTCGAGCTCGGGCCGGGAAGTCGTGGCCGCCGAGCTCCCGCCTCCCCACGCCCCGAAGACCAGGAAGGCGATGCCGACGGCCACCATGAGGGTCAGGGCCAGGGGGACCATGCGCATCGGCGACCTCCTCGAAGATCCGTAGCGGTGTTGCTGCCAGTCTCCTCCGCGGCCCAAGGGCCTCGAGGAAGGACTCGGTGCCGGGTCGCGCGGGTCGGCTCTCGAGGCCGTCAGGCCGGGGTCTCGGTCTCCGTGACCTCGGGCTCGCCCGCGCCGCCGTCGGTCTCCCCAGCAGCGTCGTCATCTGACTCGCAGGCCTCGGCTTCGGCGCGGAGGGCGTGGTAGGCGTGCTTGGCCGCGTCCCACTCGGCCTTGGCGGCCCTGCGCTCGGTGCGCACCTGCTGGACGAGTGCCTTGAACGACGCCCGGAGGGTCCGGCGGGCCTCGCGCAGATCGGCGCGGGCCTGCCTTGCCTCTGCCAGGGCCGCGGTGCGGTCGGCGCCGCGTGCCTCCTTGAGGCTGGCGCGGAGGTCATGGCGGGCCTGCTTCGTCGCGGCGCGGGCCTCGGCGCGCTGCTCGCGGACCTCACGGCGCATCGGGCCTCGGAGGCTGACGAACTCCTGCTTGGCGGTCTGCGCCGCCTCGGCCGCCGCCATGAGCTCGACGCCGACGGTGTCGACGCAGTCCACCCCTGGCGAGGGGGGCACCACCTCGGCGAAGGCCGCGGGCGAGAGCGCCAGCGCGGCGGTGGTGAACAGGCTGATCACGAGCGCACGGGGGTGGCGCACAGTCATGGGTCGTCCTCCCAGATCGACAGGGTGTGAATGACCCCCACGCTAGGGCATGTCGGGACCAAAGTCCTGGGAAACCGCGAGGCGATCGGTCAGAGCCGTCGCAGGCCGGTGACGTGCAAGGCCGGCTCGCCCAGCGCGTCGGTCGCCTCGAGGTCGAGCACCGCCTCCACCACCCAGTCACGGTGTCGCATCGGGTCGTCCAGCGTCTGCCGGATGCGCCATGAGTGGGCCTCGGTCTCGATCGCGAGCAGCTCGGGCCCGCGCGCGTCGGCCCCGGTGCCCACTCGGTCGTGATCGGTGTAGTAGGCCGCGAGAGCCGCGTCCCAGCCCTGCTGCCCGGGCGGCTCGAGGTCCTCGTCGCTGACGGGGTGACGCTCGAGGTCGGCCTCGTCGAGCGCCACTAGTCCGGGCACGTCGTCTCGCGCGATCAGCTGGACGCGGCGGAACAGCGCGTTGCGGACCATCACGCGGAGGACGCGCGCCTGCTGCGCCAGGCTCACCGGCGGTGGCGGCGCCTCGTGGAGCTCCACGACGTGCTCGGGGTCGTTGAGCGCCTCCCACTCGTCGATGAGGGAGGAGTCGGTGTGACGGACCGTCGCCCCCAGCCAGTGGACGAGGTCGGCGAACTCGGGTTTGCGGTGCACCTCGGGGACGGTCTGCCGCAAGGTGCGATAGGCGTCGGTCAGGTAGCGCAGCACCAGCCCCTCGCTACGCGCCAACCGGTACCGGCTGACGAAGTCGGTGAAGGTCATGCCCTGCTCGTACATCTCGCGGACGACCGACTTCGGCTGGAGCGCGTCCTCGGGCAGCCAGGGGTGGCTCTCGCGCCAGGTCTCGTAGGCAGGTTCCAGACGATCGGCCAGCGGACGCGGCCACGTGACGTTCTCCAGCAGCTCCATCCGATCGTCGTACTCGAGGCCGTCGGCCTTCATCTGCTGCACCGCTTCGCCCCGGGCCTGGAACTGCTGGGCGAGCAGCACCTGGCGGGGCCCTTCGAGCACCGACTCGACCACCGAGACCAGGTCGAGCAGGTGGTCGGGGGTGTCGGGGTCGAGGAGGTCGAGCGCGGCGATGGCGAAGGTCGCGAGGGGCTGGTTGAGCGCGAAGTCCTCCGGCAGGTCGACGGTCAGGACGTAGCGGCGGCCGTGCTGGTCGGGCTCGTCGAGCCGCGTCACGAGCGCGGAGCGCAGGAGAGAACGGATCAGGTGCAGCGCCCGTCGGGCGTGCCGGAGCTGGGAGCGTCGGTCATCATGGCTCTCCTCGATGAGCCGGCGCATCACGGGAAAGGCGTCCTCCTCGCGGGAGAGCACGTTGACCAAGGTGGAGCTGTTGACGGCCATCTGCGACCGGAGCGGTTCGGGTGCGCCCGACACCAGCTTGTCGAAGGTCTGCACTGTCCACACCACGGTCCCCTCGGGGGGCTTCTTGCGCTGCACCTTGCGGCGCTTCTTGGGGTCGTCGCCGGCCTTGGCCAGGGCGCGCTCGTTCTCGATCACGTGCTCGGGGGCCTGCACGACGACGTAGCCGACGGTGTCGAAGCCGGGTCGCCCTGCCCGGCCGGCGATCTGCAGGAACTCGCGCGTCTTGAGGACCCGCTGGCGCGTGCCGTCGTACTTCGCCAGACCGGTGAAGAGGACGGTGCGGATGGGGACGTTGATGCCGACGCCCAGCGTGTCCGTCCCGCAGATGATCTTGAGCAGGCCCAGCTGGGAGAGCTGCTCGACGAGTCGGCGGTAGCGGGGGAGCATCCCGGCGTGGTGCACGCCGATCCCGGAGCGCAGCAGCGGTGAGAGGGTGCGGCCGAAGCCGGCGCCGAAGCGGAAGTCACCGATGACGGTGGCGACCTGGTCCTTCTCCGCGCGGTCGAGCAGGGTCGTGCCGCGCAGGGAGGTCGCGTGCTCGACCGCGGCAGCCTGCGTGAAGTGCACGACGTACGCCGGCACCTGCCGCGCTGTCACCAGCTCCTCGACGGTCGCTGTCAGCGGCGTGGTCACCCACGAGAAGGACAACGGCACCGGGCGCACCGCGTCGTCGACCACCACGGTCTCGCGGCCGGTGCGGCAGGTCAGGTCCTCCGCAAAGCGATCGACGGGGCCGAGGGTCGCCGACATGAGCAGGAACTGCGACTGGGGGAGCTCGATGAGGGGCACCTGCCAGGCCCAGCCGCGGCCGGGCTCGGCGTAGAAGTGGAACTCGTCCATCACGACGAGACCGACGTCCGCGGCCCTGCCGTGGCGCAAGGCGATGTTGGCGAGCACCTCGGCGGTGCAGCAGATGACGGGCGCCCCGGCGTTGACCGAGGCGTCGCCCGTGAGCATGCCGACCCGGTCGGCTCCGAAGATGTCGACCAGGGCGAAGAACTTCTCGCTGACCAGGGCCTTGATCGGGGCGGTGTAGTAGCTGGTGCGGCCGTCGGCCAGCGCGGCGAAGTGGGCGCCGGTCGCGACGAGGGACTTCCCCGACCCCGTGGGCGTGGACAGCACGACGTTCTGGCCCGAGACGATCGCCATCAGCGCCTCGTCCTGGTGCTCGTACAGCTCCAGCCCCAGCTCGTTCGTCCAGCTGGTGAAGCTGTCGTAGAGGGCGTCCGGGTCGGCTGACTCGGGGAGGTGGTCGCTGAGTGTCGGTCGGTCCGTCCCCATGCTCAGGCGGGTGCCCAGCAGTACCCGAACCGCTGACCTGCCTGCCACTGCTCCTTGGTGGGCCACTCCCAGCCGTAGCCGTACTGCAGTGCGTTGCCCTGAGCGGCCCGCGCCCGGCTCTGGCAGGTGTCCTTCCCGGCCGCGCGAACGGTCTTCGTGCCCGGGTAGCGCTTGCCGCCCGAGATCGGGATGGTCGAGATCGCCCGCCAGGTGTGCTTCTTGCTGCACACCACCCGTTCGAAGTCCTTGGCGCCAGGACGCGCGCTGCCGCACAGGCCGTACCTGCCGGTGGCGGCGTTCTTGCTCAGGGCCCCCTTCAAGGTGCGGGGCAGCTGCATCAGGTCGTTGCCGCGCTCGAACACGACCACGTCACATCGCAGCCAGTCTGCGCCCGCATCGACCTCCTGGGGCAGCGGCACGAACCAGAACACCGAGACCCGGGTCAGGCGCAGCTGCCGCTGGTCGGCCCCGAGGTAGGAGGCCGCCTCCTTCTGACAGGTCTGGGCGGCACGCCGGTTGGCCTTGTCGCCGGTGAGCGCCTTCGGGTCGTCGGCCGCGGCCGCCTTGAAGGTGCCGACATGAACGGTCTCGGTGGTGTGCTTCTCCGAGCAGGCGACGGCCGGCTGCTGGTCAGCCGAACCCAGCAGCTCGTCGACGTCGAGCTGGTGGCACTCCCCGACGCCGGGGCGTTCCGGTGGCTGCGAGGACGCCGTGGTCTGGGGGGAGGCCTGGGGCGACTCCCCACCGTCGCCGCCGCTGCAGGCAGCGAGGAACAGCGCCGCACACGCCAGGGCCACCGTCATCCGCGGTGTCATCACAGCTGTGCTCCTCTTCGTCGCATGCCGGTCGCCGGGTCGGGCGAGGCCTGGGTTCGTTCTCATCATCTGTCTGCCCGGGCCCAGCACACCGACATCCGGTTGCCGGCCTCCCATTCGGCCCGGCCGAACCAGGTGTAGCCGTACTCGTAGTCGAGGGGGTAGCTGAGCCACGTACCCACCCAGTCGGAGCAGAAGTCGCGGCTCTTGACCTCGATCAGCCGCGAGCCGGGCCACTTGTCCTTGGGCTTGCCCACCACGACAACGCTCACTGCCCGCCACGTGTGCTGCTGCGAGCACGGCACCTTGGGGGCGTCGGCGACCACCTCGCCGGCCGCACAGAGCATCCACCTCGGCTTCGGAATGCCGAGCAGCAGCTCCTTCGCGGTGCGAGGGAGGTCCGCCAGCTCGGTCGACTGGTCGCGTCCGCCCACCACGTCGCAGCGATACCACCGGGCCCCTTCGTCCCACTGCTCCTCGTTGGGTCGCCACCAGGCCCAGTCGACGACGCTGCGCAAGGCGAGGCTCTGGTTCGCCCTCACGAAGCGCATGTAGCGGCGACTGCACTGCCGGTAGACCTGCGCGCCGAGCGAGGCGTCGTCCCAGGCGAGGTCGTCGGCGTCGGTGAACTCGCCCACGAAGTAGGTCTCGGCCGTGTGTGGCTCGTTGCACGCGACCGGCTCGGCGTCGTCGGAGGCCTCCGCGATCGCCTCGGCCTCGATCTGTCGGCAAGCGCCGGTCTCCGGCGGGTCGGTGTCGACGCCGCCACCGAGCGAGAGCGGGCCTCCGCCGCCACCGTCGCCGGTGCAGGCCATGAGCGTGAAGGGCAGCAGCAGGCCACAGAGGACGGCGACGACACGACTGCGCACCTCGAGACTCCCACTCACCAGGGCGGACCGAACCCGCTCAGACTACTCAGCCGATCGGCCCGGGGCAGGAGGAAGGGCGCGACGGCACCGGACCATCACGCCGGCATGAGAAGGGCCGCCAGGGTGCCGCCGAGCTCGTAGGCCTGCTCCTCATGCTCGAGGGTGACGTCGCCCGTCACCGTGAGCGCGGGTGCGGCCTGGCGCCACTTCAGGGCCTGGACGATCGACATCACCGAGCGCACCGCCCCTTCGGTGTCGTAGCGGCCGTGCACCAGGAGACCGAAGGGACGTCCTGCCGTGCTGCCCTCGGACTGCCCTGCCGAGCCGTCGTCCGAGAGCGCCCCGCCGATCTGCAGGAACGTCGAGTCGAACATGTGTTTCAGCGCCCCACTCATGTATCCGAAGTTGGCGGGGGTGGCCAGCAGATAGCCGTCCGCGGCCAGCAGGTCGTCGGCTGTGGTCTCCAGGGCGGGCCGGAGCACGATGCTGACTCCGTCGATCTCAGGGTCTCCCGCGCCGGCAGCGAGCCGGTCGGTCAGCGAGCGCATCGACCGGGTGGGGGAGTGGTGCGCGACGAGCAGCTGGGCCACGGGTCGAGACTAGCTGGCGCCGGGCGCTGTCAGGGGCGCGCGCCGGGTAGGGCTGAGTCGAGGCCGGGCCGAGGCCTTCGACTCGGGCCACGCCCTCACCTCGCTGCAGGGCGGTCTCGGCGCAGGCCGACCCCGGACGCGGGAGCGACGCACTTCCCGCGGGTGCTGGCGCCGGGCGCTGTCAGGGGCGCGCGCCGGGTAGGGCTGAGTCGAGGCCGGGCCGAGGCCTTCGACTCGGGCCACGCCCTCACCTCGCTGCAGGGCGGTCTCGGCGAGGTGGACGTAGAGCGCGCACTTCCCCTGGTCTCTCGACGAGCTCGACCACCGGGGTGGGTGCTGGACGGGCCACCTGGCTGCCGATCCCGTTAGGGTCGGGTAGGACGACTGACTGCGGAGGCGAGCTGGTGGACGCGAACGAGTTCCTGAGCATGGTGGACCACACCCTGCTGAAGCCAGAAGCGACACGGGACCAGATCACCTCGCTGTGCCAGGAGGCACGCGAGCTGTCGCCCGCCTCGGTGTGCGTCAACGGCCTGTGGGTCTCCCACGCGGTCTCCGAGCTGGAGGGCACCGACGTGCCGGTGTGCAGCGTCGTCGGCTTCCCGCTCGGGGCCATGGCTGCGACCAGCGTCGCCAAGGAGACTGCCGATGCGATCGGGGACGGCGCCGGAGAGATCGACATGGTGGTGCCTCTCGGACTCCTCAAGGGGGAGGAGGACGACGCCGTGCGCGCCTACGTCGCCGAGGTGCGTGGCGCCGCCGACGGGGTCCTTCTCAAGGTGATCCTCGAGGCGGCCGTCCTCGACGACGACGAGATCAGGCGCGCCTGCGAGCTGTCGGTCGCCGCGGGAGCGGACTTCGTCAAGACCTCGACCGGCTTCCACGGCGCCGGTGGTGCCACCGAGCACGCGGTCCGGCTGATGCGCCAGACCGTGGGAGAGGACGTCGGCGTCAAAGCCTCGGGCGGCATCCGCACCAAGGACGACGTCGAGCGCATGGTGGCCGCAGGAGCCTCCAGGCTCGGCATGAGCGCCGCAGCCGCGGTGGCGCAGGAGTTCGACGAGCAGTAGGTCGGGGGCCTGTCAGATGCCCAGGGCGTCCGCGAGGTCCGTCCGGATCGCGTCCAGCCGCTGGAGCGCCACGATGCGGGCCGCCACCAATGCCTCGGTCGGTTCCTGGTCGGTGCCCACCGGCACCACCACTTCGAGGTAGCACTTCAGCTTGGGCTCGGTGCCCGACGGCCGCACGATCACGCGGGCTCCCTCGTCCAGCCGGAACCGCAGACCCTCGGTCGGAGGGAGGCCGGCGCTGCCGAGGGCCAGGTCGTCCACGAGCTCCACGTCGAGGCCACCGAGGCGCTGCGGCGGCGCGTCCCGAAGCCGGGCCATCGCATCGGCGATGAGAGACAGGTCCGCCACGCGCACCGAGAGCTGGTCGGTGGCATGGACTCCGTGGCGCATCGCGATCTGGTCGAGCCGGTCCAGCAGGGTACGACCCTCGACCTTGAGCGACGCTGCCAGCTCGAGCATCAGGAGCAGGGCGGAGACCCCGTCCTTGTCGCGCACCAGCTCCGGGGCGACGCAGTAGCCGAGCGCCTCCTCGTAGCCGAACGCCAGACCGGGCACCCGGCCGATCCACTTGAAGCCGGTGAGGGTCTCGGCGTACTCCTGCCCCGAGGCCGCGGCGAGCTTGCCGAGCAGGGTGGAGGACACGATCGAGGCGGCGTAGACCCCCTCGACTCCCTGACCCAGCAGATGGTCCCCGAGGAGAGCTCCGACCTCGTCGCCGCGCAGCATCCGCCACCCGCCGTCGCCGGTGGGGACACCCACGGCGCATCGGTCGGCGTCGGGATCGTTGGCGATCAGCACGTCGGCCGCGTGCTCGGTGGCCACCGCCATCGCCAGGTCCATCGCACCGGGTTCCTCCGGGTTGGGGAAAGCGACGGTCGGGAAGTCGGGGTCGGGCTCTGCTTGCCGCTCGACCATGACCGGTTGCGGGAAGCCGGCACGCCGTGCCGCCTGGACCACGGTGGTGCCGCCGACGCCGTGCATCGGGGTGTAGACCCAGGTGAGGTCGCGAGGGCCGTCGCCGGGCAGGGAGGCCAGCGCCTCGACGTACGCCGCGACCACGTCGTCACCGAGCACGTCGCCACCATCACCGCGCGCGACGTCGGAAACCCGCCCCACGGCGTCGATGCGGGCAGCGATCTCGACGTCGGCCGGCGGCACGATCTGGCTGCCGTCGCCGAGGTAGACCTTGTAGCCGTTGTCCTGCGGCGGGTTGTGGCTCGCGGTCACCATGACGCCCGCCACGCAGCCGAGGTGGCGGATCGCGAACGCCAGCACCGGGGTCGGCAGCGGCCTCGGGAGCACCAGGGCGCGGAGCCCCGCGCCGGTCACCACCTCGGCGGTGTCGCGGGCGAAGACCTCGGAGTTGTACCTGGCGTCGTACCCGATCACGACGGAGTCGCCCGCCGACGGTCCCCCCCTGGTCGCGTAGGTGCGCCGCGAGCCCTGCGGCGGCGCGAGTCACCACGACCCGGTTCATGCACATCGGCCCGGCACCGAGCGGCCCGCGCAGCCCCGCCGTCCCGAACTCCAAGGTGCCGGCGAACCGGGCGGCGAGGTCGGCGGCCGCCTCGGGGTCGCGGTCGGCGTCGCGGACCAGCTCCTCCAGCTCGGCGCGCGTCACCGCGTCGGGGTCGTCGGCCGCCCATGCGTGGGCTCGCTCGAGCAGGTCCGGGGGCACGTCGCTCATCCGGCCAACCTACCCACCCGCGCGCCAGCCCCTCAGCGGGTGCGGGTGGTGAACTGCGGCAGCTCGCGACGGAAGGCGGCCTCCCGAGCCACCTTGGTGTTGTGGCTCATCAGCAGCGCGATCTGCTCGACACGCTCGCGCGCGAAGGCGCGCCTCGGCGAACGGTGCCAGGTGGTGTTGAACAGCCGCTTGGCGGCGGCGAGCGCGTCGGGGGAGCGCGTCATCAGTCGCTCCGCGAGCGCTTCGGCGGCCGCCATCGGGTCGTCGGCCACCTCGGTCACCAGGCCCAGCTCGTGGGCTCGTTCACCCGAGACGGTGTCGCCGGTCATGGTGAGCAGCTTGGCGGTGTCCATGCCGACCACCTCGGCCAGGCCCCTGATCCCGGACATGTCCGGGATCAGGCCCCACTTGGACTCCATCACCGACCACTGAGCGTCCGCCGCGCTCACGCGGAAGTCCGCCCCGAGAGCGATCTGGACGCCGCCGCCGTAGCAGTGGCCGCGCACCGCGGCGATCACCGGGACCGGCACACGACGCCAGGCCCAGGCCGCTTCCTGGAACGTGTTGGTGCCGCGCAGGAGGTTCGGGACGAAGGCGGTCGCGATCTGGCGCGGGTCCCGCATCACCGAGGCGAAGTCCAGCCCCGCGGTGAACGACTCGCCGGCCCCGGTGAGGATGACGGCACGAAGCGAGCGGTCCTGGGACAGCCGGCGGGCGGTGGCGGCGAGCTCGCGCAGCATCGGCAGGGTGAGGCCGTTCAGCTTGTCCGGCCGGTCCAACCAGACCCGGGCGATGCCTTCGTCGTCGACGGTGCAGGTGACGTTGTGCGCGGAGTGCGTGCTCATGGCTCTCAGCCTATGCGCGCGCCCTTACAGTCCTGTCGAGCGGCAGGGCCGTCGTCGCAACGACCCCACGTAGTCCGCGGGTGCGTCCGCAGCCTCGGCGGCGTCGGCCAGCAGGCCGAGGTACGACGCCGAGGGCAGGCCGCCCTCGTAGGCGGCGAGGACGTAGGTCCAGGCCAGCTGCTCGCCCTCGAGGGTCGCGATGCGCACGTGCGTGCGCAGGTAGAGGCCGGTGTCGGCGGACTCCAGCTCGTTGAGCCGGCTGCGGTCCTTGTCGTTGACGTCGTACAGCGCCACGAAGACCTGCTCCAACGGGTCCTCGACCACCGTCGCGAGCGCGCCGTCCCAGCCGTACTCCTCGCCCCCGAAGGTGAGGCGCCAGCCCAGCAGCCAGCCGGTCCCCCGCAGCGGGGAGTGGGGGCAGCGCTCACCCATGAGTCGCGGGTCCATGTTGGGCCCGTACGCCGCGTAGAGGGTCACGGCCGCCGAGCCTAGTGTGGTTCGCCGGGTCTGCGGGGAGCCCCGCCCGATCAGGAGTGCCACAATGGCGCGCGTGACTCACGTGGTGATCGTCGGTGGCGGCCCGGGCGGCTACGAAGCGGCGCTGGTGGCGACCCAGCTGGATGCAGACGTGACGGTGGTCGACACCGACGGCATCGGCGGTTCCGCCGTGCTCACCGACTGCGTGCCGAGCAAGACGCTCATCGCCACCGCCGAGGTGATGACGCAGACGGAGGTCGCCGGCGAGCTGGGCATCAGCTTCGGCGCCCAGGACGGTGGCGGGCGCGATCACACCGCCGATGCGGCGGTCGACCTCGACAAGGTCAACCGACGGGTGCTGGATCTGGCCCAGGCGCAGTCCGACGACACCCGCCGACGGCTCGAGCGCGACGGTGTCGAGGTGGTGGAGGGCCGCGGCCACCTCGACGGGCCCCAGCGCGTGGTCGCGCGTACGGAGACCGGTGAGCGCACCCTCGACGCGGACGTCGTGCTGGTGGCCACCGGTGCGTCACCGCGCATCTCGTCCTCGGCGCAGCCTGACGGCGAGCGGATCCTGAGCTGGGACCAGGTCTACGCCTTGGAGTCGACGCCCGAGCACCTGGTGGTCGTCGGCTCCGGGGTCACCGGAGCGGAGTTCGCGGGGGCCTACCGCGCCCTGGGCGCCGAGGTCACGCTCGTCAGCAGTCGTGACCGGGTGCTGCCCGGGGAGGACGCCGATGCCGCCGAGGTCCTGGAGCAGGTCTTCGCCCGACGCGGCATGAACGTGCTGTCCAAGTCCCGGATGGCGCAGGTCGAGCGCTCCGACGACGGAGTGCGCGTGGCCCTCGAGGACGGACGCGTGGTCGAGGGCAGCCACTGCCTGCTCGCCATCGGCTCGGTGCCGAACACCGGCGACCTCGGGCTCGAGGAGGCTGGGGTCCGGCTCGACGACGCCGGGTTCGTCGAGGTCGACCGGGTCTCGCGGACCGCGGCCCGCGGGGTGTATGCCGCGGGCGACTGCACCGGCGTGCTGATGCTGGCCTCCGTGGCCGCGATGCAGGGACGGATCGCGATGTGGCACTCCCTGGGTGACGCGGTGTCTCCGCTCGACCTCAAGACGGTCTGCTCCAACGTGTTCACCGCCCCCGAGATCGCCACTGTCGGCTGGACGCAGAAGGCCGTCGACGCCGGCGAGATCGAGGCGAGCAGCGTCACCTTGCCGCTGTCGACCAACGCCCGCGCCAAGATGCAGGGAGTCCAGGACGGCTTCGTCAAGCTCTTCGCGCGACCCGGCACCGGCATCGTGGTGGGCGGAGTGGTGGTGGCACCACGTGCCAGCGAGCTCATCCACGCCATCTCCCTCGCCGTGGGTCACAGCCTCACCGTCGACCAGGTCGCGGGCGCCTTCACCGTCTACCCCTCGTTGAGCGGCTCCGTCGCCGAGGCCGCGCGGCGGCTGCACCGTCCCCGCTGAGCGAGGTCCGGGGATTTCACGATTCTGCTGTGACGGAAGTGACGCGCGCGGATACTGGCAGCTGTCCTGCTGTCGTCCTCGGGAGCACCGATCCATGACCGCTGCGTTGAGTCCCGCCGGGTCGGGCCACCGTGTCCTTCCCGGCTTCGTCGCGCTCCTGGCCGCGTCGGCCGGGGTCGTGGCCGTCACCTCGAGCCACGACTCGGCGGCCGCGGTGTCGGTCAACCAGGTCTACCGCGTACCGGCCAACGGCACCTTCACGGTGCGAGGCCACGGGTACGGCCACGGCAACGGGATGTCGCAGCACGGCGCCCAGGGTGCCGCACAGCGGGGGCTGAACGCCCAGCAGATCCTGGACTTCTACTACCCGGGCACGGTGAGGTCGACGGTCAAGGCCAAGCGCATCCGCGTGCTGGTCTCGGCCGACACCACCGACGACGTCGTGGTGCGGCAACGCTCCGGGCTCCGGGTACGCGACCTGGGGGCCAAGCAGACGTACACCCTGCCGACAGGCGTCGACGCCATCCGCTGGCGGTTGCGCACCGACACTTCGAACCGCAACGTCGTGGAGTACGAGCGGGACGGCTGGCAGCGGTGGCGGCCGGGTGGCGAGGCCGCACTGACCGGAGTGGGGGAGTTCTTCTCCGTCGACGGTCCGGTCACGCTGGTGACGCCGTCCAGTGAGGTGCCCTACCGCGGCAGGCTGCGTGCCGCCCCACCCTCCCCGGGCTCGACCGCGCGCGACACCGTGAACGTGCTGCCGCTCGACGCCTATGTCAAGGGTGTGATCCCGGCCGAGATGCCGGCGCTGTGGCACAAGTACGCGGTCCGCGCACAGGCGGTGGCGGCGCGTACCTACGCGGTGCACGACCGCAACGCCAACTTCAAGCGCCACTACCAGATCTGCGACACCTCGGCCTGCCAGGTCTACAAGGGCACGACGTGGGAGCACCCGGCGAGCAGCGCTGCCGTCCGTGCCACCCGCAACCAGATCCGCACCTACCGGGGCGAGGCTGCCTTCACCCAGTTCTCGGCGTCCAGCGGCGGACAGACCAGCTCGGGCGGCTTCCCCTACCTGACGAGCAAGGCAGACCCGTACGACAACTGGTCGGGCAACTCCCACCACGACTGGTCGGTCAAGCTGTCCGCCGGGCGGATCCGCAAGGCGTACCCGGCCATCGGGCGACTCCGCCGGGTTCGCGTGGTCAGCCGCGAGGGCGGCGGCCAGTGGCGGGGCCGGGTCGAGAGCCTTGTCCTCGAGGGCTCCCGCGGCAAGCGCAGGATCTCCGGCGACGAGTTCCGTTCGCGCTTCGGACTGAAGTCCACCTTCTTCCGGCTCTGAGGCCCAGCAGGTCTCACCGGGGGACCGGTGAGACCTGCAGCTTCAGTCCTTGAGCTCGCAGAGCACCGCGCCGTTGCTCACCGTGGCACCGACCTTCACGTCCAGGCCGGTGACCGTTCCGGCCTTGTGAGCCTTGAGCGGCTGCTCCATCTTCATCGCCTCGATCACGACGATGGTGTCGCCCTCGGTGACCTGCTGACCCTCCTCGACGACGACCTTGACGATCGTGGCCTGCATGGGCGAGGTCACCGAGTCGCCGGAGGCCGCGGCCCCAGCCTTCTTCCCGCCCTTGCGGCTGGGCTTCTTGGCCCCCGCGGTCGCGGCACCGGACGAAGCCATCGCGAGCCCGGCGGGCAGGACGACCTCCAGGCGGCGTCCCCCGACCTCGACCACGACGCGCTGGCGCTCGCCGGCCTCGTCGTCGGCGTCCGCGCCGCCGCCGGAGTAGCGGGGGATGTCGTTCTCGAACTCGGTCTCGATCCACTGCGTGTAGACCCCGAAGCCACCGGCCCCTCCTGGGCCTGTCGAAGGGTCGCCGATGAACGCGGGGTCGTCGACGACCTTGCGGTGGAAGGGCACCACGGTCGGCATGCCCTCGACCACGAACTCGTCGAGTGCCCGGCGGGAGCGGGCCAGTGCCTGCTCCCGGTCGCGTCCGGTCACCACCAGCTTGGCGACCAGCGAGTCGAACGCGCCGGGGACCGTCTCGCCCTCGTCGTAGCCGCCGTCGAGCCGTACGCCGGGACCCGACGGCGCGTGCCACTTGGTGAGCGTTCCCGGGGCGGGCATGAAGTTCTGGCCCGCGTCCTCGGCGTTGATGCGGAACTCGATGGAGTGTCCCTCGATCGCGGGGTCGTCGTAGCCGAGCTCCTCGCCCGCCGCGATGCGGAACATCTCCCGCACCAGGTCCAGGCCGGTGACTTCCTCCGAGACCGGGTGCTCGACCTGGAGCCTGGTGTTGACCTCGAGGAACGAGATGGTGCCGTCCTGGCCCACCAGGAACTCGCACGTGCCGGCCCCGACGTAGCCGGCCTCCTTGAGGATCGCCTTCGACGACTCGTAGATGGTGGTGAGCTGCTGCTCGGAGAGGAACGGCGCGGGCGCCTCCTCGACCAGCTTCTGGTTGCGGCGCTGCAGCGAGCAGTCGCGGGTGGAGACCACCACGACGTTGCCGTGCTGGTCGGCCAGGCACTGCGTCTCGACGTGACGGGGCTTGTCGAGGAACTTCTCCACGAGGCACTCACCGCGCCCGAAGGCACCGACCGCCTCGCGCACGGCGGCCTCGAACTGGTCGGGGATCTCCTCGAGCGTCCGGGCGACCTTGAGCCCGCGACCGCCGCCGCCGTACACGGCCTTGATCGCGACCGGCAGGCCGTTCTCCTTGGCGAAGGCGACGATCTCGTCGGCGTCCTCCACGGGGTCTTTGGTGCCCGGCGCCAGCGGGGCGTTGGCGCGGTCGGCGATGTGCTTGGCCTTCGCCTTGTCGCCCAGGGCGTCGATGGCCTCCGGCGTGGGGCCGACCCAGATCAGGCCGGCTTCCATGACGGCCCGGGCGAAGTGGGCGTTCTCGGACAGGAAGCCGTAGCCGGGGTGGATCGAGTCGGCGCCGCTGCGCTGGGCCACCGCGATGATCTTCTCGATCGACAGGTAGGAGTCGGCCGGGGTGGAGCCCTCCAGGCTGTAGGCCTCGTCGGCGATGCGCACGTGCAGGGCGTCGCGGTCGGGCTCGGCGTAGACCGCGACCGAGCCGATGCCGGCGTCCTTGCACGCCCGGATGACGCGAACCGCGATCTCCCCGCGGTTGGCGATCAGGACCTTCTGCAGGGGCTTGATGTCAGGCAACGCCGCTCCTTGGTGTTCTTCGGGGGGTGCTCGGTGAGTCTATGGCCCGGCGCCGGGCGGCTTCGACGAGGTCTCGGGTTGCCCGGCCAGGGGGGTCGTCACGAGTCGTTGCCCGCAGCCCCACCTCGATGAGCTCGGTTGGGGCTGCACGCTGTTGCGGGCACTCCGGGTCGGGCTCACGGGGGAACGAGCGGTAAGACTGTCTCCATGTCCTTCGAACTGACCCCCGAGCACGAGGCCTTCCGGCGCAGCATGCGCGAGTTCGCCGAGGCCGAGATCGGCCCCCGCGTCGCCGAGTGGGACCGCGCCCACCACTTCCCGGTCGAGGTCGTGCACCGCATGGGTGACCTCGGGCTGTTCGGCCTGACCGCCCCCGAGGAGTACGGCGGGGCGGGCGAGGACGGCGACTTCACCAGCCTGTGCGTGGCGATCGAGGAGCTGGGTCGGGTCGACCAGTCGATCGGCATCACCCTCGAGGCGGCGGTGGGGCTGGGCATCAACCCCATCCAGACCTACGGCACGCAGGAGCAGCGGGAACGCTGGCTGCCGGACCTCGTCGCGGGACGACGCATCGCCGCCTTCGGCCTCACCGAGCCCGGCGCGGGGTCGGACGCCGGCGCCACGAGCACCAAGGCCGAGCTCGTCGACGGGGAGTGGGTGATCGACGGGTCGAAGCAGTTCATCACCAACTCGGGGTCCGAGATCACCTCCTGCGTCACCGTCACCGCGCGCACCGGCACCACCACGACGGCCGATGGCGCCGGGCGCCCGGAGATCAGCGCTCTCATCGTGCCAGCGGACACGCCAGGCTTCGTGGCCGAACCGGCCTACGACAAGCTCGGGTGGCACATCTCCGACACACATCCGTTGACCTTCACCGGAGCCCGGGTTCCCGAGGACCACCTTCTCGGTGACCGTGGGCGCGGGTACGCGCAGTTCCTCGCCACGCTCGACGACGGCAGGGTCGCGATCGCAGCCCTGGCCGTCGGCTGCATCCAGGCATGCCTCGAGATGTGCGTGCAGTACGCCGGTGAGCGCACCACCTTCGGGGGGCCGATCGGCCGCAAGCAGGGCGTCGCGTTCCAGATCGCCGACCTCGAGGTGATGCTGCAGGCCTCGCGCCTGCTGGTCTACCGCGCGGCGGCGATGAAGGACGCCGGTCGGCACACCGGCAGCCAGGTCACCACGTTCAAGCAGGCCGCCTCGGTCGCCAAGCTCTACGCCACCGAGTCGGCGGTCACCGCCACCCGGATCGCGACCCAGGTCTTCGGCGGCTACGGCTTCATGGAGGAGTACCCGGTGGCTCGGTTCTACCGCGACGCCAAGATCCTCGAGATCGGCGAGGGCACCTCCGAGGTGCAGCGCATGCTCATCGCCCGCGGCCTCGGCCTGCCCGTGGAGTAGCTCACCGGCGCCACAGCGAGTGCCACTCGTGGCCGAGCCCGCGCACCATGTCCCGCAGCAGCGGCAACCCGATGCCGACCACGGTGTGGGGGTCGCCCTCGATGCCGGTGACGTAGGCGCCGCCGAGCCCGTCGAGCGTGAAGGCGCCGGCCACGTGCAGCGGCTCGCCGGTCGCGACGTACGCCGCGATCTCGTGGTCCTCCAGGTCCGCGAAGTGCACCACCGTGCGAGCCTCACGCGCCAGCTCGCGCTGCCCGCCGGTCGTGAGCTCCAGCAGGCAGTGTCCGGTGTGGAGGACGCCGGAGCGGCCCCGCATCTGGCGCCACCGGTCGTGCGCCTCCTCGGCCGAGGCAGGCTTGCCGTGCACCTGTCCCTCGAGCTCGAGCACCGAGTCGCACCCGACCACCAGCACGCTCTCGTCCGGGTGCGTCAAGACCTGCCCGGCGACGGCTCGGGCCTTGAGCCGGGCGAGCTCGACGGCCAGCTCGGCCGGATCGGCGATCGCGACGGCGGACTCGTCCACCCCCGACACCACCACCTCGGGGTCGAGGCCGGCCGCCCGCAGGGTCGCCAGGCGCGCCGGGGACCGTGAGGCCAGGACCAGTCGGACGCCCACGGAGTCAGCGTGGCAGCCCGCTGCGGGCCCAGCCGTCGGGGCTCGATCTGAGCGGTGGGTGCATCTGGCGACCCGGGTGGGCCCAGGTCGACCTGGGCTTGGGTCGGGGGGCCGGTGCGGCGCCCGCGGCGAGACCCTGGACGACCGCGACCAGCGCGGCCACCTCCTCCGCCGAGGCGTCACCCTTGATGACGACGAGGGGACGCTCGGGCCCTTCGTCGTGGCTCCCAGCGTTCAGTTGCCGGGTCACTCACAGCGGGATGTTCCCGTGCTTCTTGGGCGGGAGCGACGCCCGCTTGGTCCTCAGCAGTCGCAGCGCCTTCGCGATCTCGGCCCGGGTCTGGTGCGGCTCGATCACGCCGTCGACGTAGCCCCGCTCGGCCGCGAGGTAGGGGTTGGCCAGCGTCTCCTCGTACTCCTGGATCAGCTCGGCGCGCTTGGCGTCCTTGTCGTCGACCTCGGCCAGGGTGTTTCGGTGCAGGATGTTCACTGCGCCCTGGGCCCCCATCACCGCGATCTGCGCGGTCGGCCAGGCCAGGTTGATGTCGGCCCCGAGGTGCTTGGAGCCCATGACGACGTACGCGCCGCCGTAGCCCTTGCGGGTGATCACCGTGACCAGCGGCACGGTGGCCTCGGAGTAGGCGAAGATCAGCTTGGCGCCGCGGCGGATGATGCCGTTGTACTCCTGGTCCGTGCCCGGCAGGAAGCCCGGGACGTCGACGAAGGTGAGCACCGGCACGTTGAAGGCGTCGCAGGTACGCACGAAGCGCGCGGCCTTCTCGGAGGCGTCGATGTCGAGGGTGCCGGCGAACTGCATCGGCTGGTTGGCCACCACACCGACGGGACGGCCCTCGACCCGACCGAAGCCGATGACGATGTTCTGCGCGAACAGCGGCTGCACCTCGAGGAAGTCGCCGTCGTCGAGCACCGACTCGATCACGGTGTGGATGTCGTAGGGCTGGTTGGGGGAGTCGGGGACCAGGGCATCGAGCGCGAGGTCGGTATCGGTGGGCTCCAGGTCGAGCTCACCGCCGTACGTCGGGAGCTCGTCCAGGTTGTTCGAGGGCAGGAAGCCGATCAGTGCCTTGACGTAGTCCAGCGCGTCGTCCTCGTCGCTGGCCATGTAGTGGGCGTTGCCGGACTTGGTGTTGTGGGTGCGAGCGCCGCCGAGCTCCTCCATCGTGACGTCCTCGCCGGTGACGGTCTTGATGACGTCGGGGCCGGTGATGAACATGGCCGACGTCTGGTCGACCATGACGGTGAAGTCGGTGACCGCGGGGGAGTAGACGTGACCACCGGCGCAGTTGCCCATGATCAGACTGATCTGAGGGATCACGCCCGAGGCGTGGACGTTGCGCTTGAAGATCTCGCCGTAGAGACCGAGGGAGACCACGCCCTCCTGGATGCGGGCTCCGGCTCCCTCGTTGATGCCGATGATCGGGCAGCCGGTCTTGATGGCGAGATCCATCACCTTCACGATCTTCTCGCCGTAGACCTCGCCGAGGCTGCCGCCGAACACGGTGAAGTCCTGGGAGAAGACACAGACCTGGCGGCCGTCGATGGTGCCGTAGCCAGTGATGACGCCGTCGCCGTAGGGCCGCTTCTTGTCCAGGCCGAAGGCGGTGGAGCGGTGCCGTGCGAGCTGGTCGAGCTCGACGAACGAGCCCTCGTCGAAGAGGTACTCGATCCGCTCGCGGGCGGTCTGACGGCCCTTCTTGTGCTGCTTGGCCTGGGCCTTCTCGGCGGGAGCGACGACGGCCTCGTGGTTGCGCCGCTGGAGGTCCTCGAGCCTGCCTGCGCTCGTGCTGACGTCGATGTCGTCGGGGATCTCGGTCCCCTCGCCCGGCTGGACCGGTGCCTCACTCACGATCTCGTCACCTTCCGTCGGCTTCACCCTCGTCGATGCTTCGGCCAATCTAGTGGCTGTGACCCCTTCACCCGACACCCGCCCGCCCCTCGACCCCGAGCTCCTCGACGACCTCCCCGTCCCCTACGTCGTGCGCGTCGTGGGGTCCGCTGCGTCGACGAACGCCGTGGTCGCCGACCTGGCACGTGACGGAGCCGACGAGGGCCTCGTCGTGGTGGCCGAGCACCAGACCGCCGGGCGGGGCAGGCTGGACCGGACGTGGCGGACCCCGCCTCGTGCCGCGCTCACCTTCTCCCTCCTGCTGCGCCCGCGGGCCGAGCAGGGGAGGTGGACGTTGCTGCCCCTGATGACCGGGATGGCGGTCGTCGACGCCGTTGCAGCCGCCGGTGGCCCCCCGTTGGCCCTGAAGTGGCCCAACGACGTGCTCTCCCACGACGGGCTGAAGGTGGCGGGCCTCCTGCTGGAGCGGGTCGAGACACCACGAGGACCGGTTGCGGTCGTCGGGGTCGGGCTCAACGTCTCGACGACCCGCGAGGAGCTCCCGGTGGAGACTGCGGGCTCGCTGGTGACGGCCGGGATGGTCGATCCCGACCGCACCGGGCTGCTGGTCCGACTGCTGCAGGCCTTCGCCGAGCGGTACGAGGCGTGGGCGGAGGGTGACGAGGCGGATGCGGCTCTCCTGGCGACGTACACCGAGCGATGCGACACCGTTGGTCGCGAGGTGGAGGTGCACCAGCCGGGGGAGCGGATCGTGCGCGGGCGCGCCACCGGGGTGGACGGCCATGGTGCGTTGCAGGTCGAGGGGGAGCACGGCAGCCACACCGTGCACGCCGGTGATGTCGTCCACGTGCGCGTGCCATGATGCCGGCGTGGCCATCCACCCCAAGCTGCTGAACGACGGGGAGCGGGTCGTCGTCACGACGCGGACCCATGCCAAGGCCCTGTTCGGGCCGATCGTCGTGCTGCTGCTGACCGCCTTCGTGACCGCGTTCCTGGAGGCGCAGGTCACCGCCAACGTCGAGGACGGCACCCTGCAGACCGTGCTCGGGGTCGTGGTCGGGGTCCTTGCCGCTGTGGCCCTGGTGTCCTGGGTGGCCAAGCCGGTCCTGGACTGGCTCTCGACCTCCTACACCTTCACCGACCGGCGCTTCATCCAGCGGTCGGGTGTGATCTCCAAGCAGGGCCGCACCATCCCGCTCAACCGGATCAGCGGCGTGGACTTCGAGATGGGTCTGGTCGACCGCGTCTTCGGCTGCGGGACGCTCGTGGTCTCCGACGCCAGCGAGCAGCGAGTCCCGCTCGACGACATCCCTCGGGTGGAGCAGGTGCAGAAGCAGGTCGCGGCCCAGCTGCACCAGGGGGGGCACGGACCCCGAGGACGACGGGACCTGAGACCCCGACCCCGTAGTCCGTTCGGGTCAATCCCGACGGTTTGGGGCATACCGACAGAGGATCCCGGCACACTGAAGGCGTGCTGGAAGTGCAGGATGTGGTCGTCGACCCGGAGAACCGTCGGGCGTGGCGCGCAGGAGACGAGATCCGGTTGTCCCGGAAGGAGTTCGACCTGCTCCACGCCCTGATCAGTCGACCCGGCGAGATCGTGAGCCGGGACCTCCTCATGCGGGAGGTGTGGCAGACGACGTTCTGGACGTCCTCGAAGACCATCGACGTGCACCTGGGCTGGCTGCGGCGCAAGCTCGGCGACGATCCACGTCGCCCCACGCTGATCACCACCATCCGGGGCCGGGGGCTGCGCTTCGAGGAGTCGGCCCCGCCTGCTTCCGACGCCGCTCCGCTCACTCCCGCCGCTGTCGAGGTCGAATCCGACGTCCCGACTCCCATGGCGGCGGCCGCTCCGCAGGTCGAGCCGACCGAGGGTGACGTGGGCTGATCCCCCGCGGCTACGCTGCGGGACGTGCCTCCCCCTGCTCCCACCGACACGGTCCTCCCGGGCACCGCCTCGGCCCCGACCCTTGCCGTCATCGGCGGCGGCCAGCTCGCCCGGATGATGGCGCAGGCAGCGATGGGTCTCGGCGTGCCGTTGCGGTTGCTGGCCGAGGCTCCGGGAGTGTCGGCCGCCCAGGTGGTGCCCGACCAGGTGGTGGGTGACTACCGCGACCTCCAGACCCTGCGCCGGGTCGCCGAGGGCTGCGCGGTGGTGACGTTCGACCACGAGCACGTCCCGCCGCCGCACCTGGAGTCGCTGGCCGAGGAGGGGCACGCCTGCCGCCCGGGACCGGGGGCGCTCGTGCACGCCCAGGACAAGGGCGTGATGCGGGCGCGGCTCGACGCCATCGGCGTCCCCTCGCCGAGGCACGCGATCGTGCGATCCGCGGACGAGGCCGCGGACTTCGCTGCGAGCGTCGGCGGGTGGCCGGTCGTGCTCAAGACGACGCGCGGTGGCTACGACGGCAAGGGGGTGTGGGTGAGCGGGTCCCCGGAGGAGGCCGCCGCCGCTCTGTCGGCCTCCACCGAGGTGGCGACGGCGGGCTCGCGCATCCTCGCCGAGGAGCTGGTCGACTTCGTCCGCGAGCTCTCGGTGATCGTGGCCCGGTCCCCGTCCGGCCAGACCGCGGTCTACCCCGTGGTCGAGTCGGTCCAGCGCGACGGGATCTGCTGGGAGGTCACGGCACCGGCGCCCGAGCTGTCCGAGACGCTCGCGGTGCAGGCCCAACGGATCGGCCAGCACATCGCCGCCGAGCTCGACGTGACCGGGATCCTCGCGGTGGAGATGTTCGAGACCCGTGACGGACGGGTGCTGGTCAACGAGCTGGCGATGCGCCCCCACAACACCGGCCACTGGAGCATGGACGGGGCCGTGACCGGCCAGTTCGAGAACCACCTCCGAGCCGTGCTCGACCTGCCACTCGGATCGACCGCCGCCCGGCAGCCCTGGACGGTGATGGTGAACATCCTCGGGGGGGACCACGGCGACCTCTCGGAGGACCTCTACGCCGCGTACGCCCACACCTTCGCGCGCGATCCCGCGCTGAAGGTGCACCTCTACGGCAAGCAGGTGCGCCCCGGCCGCAAGGTCGGGCACGTCACCGCCTACGGCGACGACCTCGACGAGGTCCGCGAGCGGGCGCGGCACGCGGCCGCGTGGTTCCGTGGCGACCTGGGAATGGAGAGCGAATGAGCGACATGGTCAACAGTCCCGAGTCGACGATGGAGCCGGTCGTCGGCATCGTCATGGGCTCCGACTCCGACTGGCCGGTCATGCGCGCGGCGGCCGAGGCGTGCCGCGAGCTCGGGGTCGGGCACGAGGTCGACGTGGTCTCCGCCCACCGCATGCCGGAGGAGATGCTGGCCTATGGCCGGGAGGCGGCCGGCCGTGGCCTTCAGGTCATCATCGCCGGAGCGGGCGGGGCCGCCCACCTTCCCGGCATGCTCGCCTCGGTGACGCCGCTGCCGGTCATCGGGGTGCCGGTTCCGCTGGCCAACCTCGACGGCCTGGACTCCCTGCTCTCGATCGTGCAGATGCCGGCCGGAGTCCCGGTGGCCACGGTCGGCGTCGGCAACGCCCGCAACGCGGGCCTGCTCGCGGTGCGCATCCTGGCCGCCCATGACGAGGGACTCCGCCGTCGCGTGGTCGAGTTCCAGGACGAGCTGCGTGCCGCGGCCAGCGCCAAGGGGAAGGCGCTCCGATCCGGTCGGGACCGGGCGCCCACCGGCTTCAGCTCATGACCCCGAGGGGGGAGTAGGGGACTCCCGGGAAGACCTGGGAGACGTCCTTGCCGGGGAACCGGCGGTGCACCACCTCGCCGAGCACCTGTCGGTAGTCGGTGGTGACCTCGAGGTCGAAGTCGACGTCGCCGCCGGCGCCTAGACCGGGCCAGGAGCCGTGGACGCCCCCGCCCTTGACCCCGCCGCCCATCACCAGCATGACGTTTCCCCAGCCGTGGTCCAGGCCCCAGTTGTGGTTCTCCTCGACGCGCCGGCCGAACTCGCTGATCGTCACCAGGGTCACCCGGGATCGTTGCCCTCCGAGGTCGCGCATGAAGGCGTCGACGGCACGGGCGAAGGCGTCGACCATCGTGTTCATCGAACCCCACTCCTGGTTTCCGTAGCCCTGGTGCATGTCCCAGCTGCCGAAGTCGACCGACACGACCTCGGTGCCGATGTCCGCCTTGATCAGACGGGCGCTGTCCTTGAGCGCGTCCGCAAGGTTCTTGCCGGGCCAGTCCGTCGGGTACGACGCCGCCGGCTGGGAGGGCTGGCGCCCCACGTCGCCCAGCACGTCGGCCGCCGACAACGCGCTGCGGGCTGCGTGCGCGAGCGGAGCGGCACTGCGTCCCCAGAGCATCTCGAGCTGGCGCTTGCGTGCCTCCGCCCAGCCCCCGTCGGAACCAGCCAGCCGAACGTCCTTGAGCGAGCGGGTCGCCACCGTGGTGGTGGGGCCATCGATCATCGCCGGTGCGATCGCACTGCCGAGGTGCACCGCGTCCGCCGCGGAGCCCCCCGAGCCGAGGCCGACCATGCGGTTGACCCAGCCGCGGCGCTCGACGGATCCGGGGTCAGCGTCCTCGACCAGCTCCATCGCCTCGAAGTGGGAGCGGTTGGGCGCCGGCAGGCCGACCGCGTGCACCGCGGCCATCTCCCGGGCCTGCCACAGCCAGCTCAGGGGAGCCAGCTTCGGGTGCAGCCCGAACATCGGGCCGGCGTGCAGCAGCGCGGTGGTGGGGACCGCCAACCGGGGTCGGGCCCGAGCGTACTGGGGGTCGCCGTGGGGAACCACGAGTCCGAGGCCGTCGAGACCGCCGCGGAAGCTGAGCACGACCAGCACGTTCCCGCCCGTGGTGGCGCCGAAGCTGGCCTGCCGTACTGCGTCCCCGAAGACCGAGGTGGTGACGCCGACGGCACCGGCCGCGGCCAGGGCGCCGAGGAGGCGCCGACGCGAGACCCGGGTGGCGGTCATGAGATCGGCGCAGCACGAACCGGTGGTGTTGCTGGCGTCGGGTCCGGTCACGGTGGGCCTCATCGCGTCATGTGGTCGGGGGAGTCGAGGATCAGCAGCAGCAGCCGAGGCATCTGCCAGCGCACCACGGGGTGGCCGCGGGTGACCCGCTCGCGCAGTCCGGTGTCGGTGGCCACGACGGCGGCGCGGCGCAGCGCCACCGTCGACGGGCGCCCGAGCAGCTCGCGGCTGAGGTGGTCCACCAGCTGTTCGAAGCGCAACGCCCGGCGGGGCAGCCAGGACTCCGGTCTGCGGTGGACGACCTGCTTGCTCGGCCACCAGCCGCCTGCCATGTTCCAGTGCATCTGCCAGCTGTTCAGCATGCGCGTCGCCGACCCCCAGGAGACCGCGTCGTCGGGGGGGCCGTCGGGCCGCGGCCAGTGCAGCGGCAGCGTCGAGCCCAAGGTCCAGACCAGCGCGTGGGCGTAGCAGTCCTCCGCGTCCTCGCCCGCGCTGGGGGCCAGTGCCCCGACCCTCAGCGCCCGTGCGGTCGCGACGACGTCGTCGGCGGGCGTGGTGGCCTTCTCGCCGGCGCTGGCCCAGAACGCCTTGCTCCGCACCATCGCCCGCAGGGTCGCGCTGATGTCGGTGCCACTGCGCAGGTAGACCGTCGCAAGACGGTCCACCAGGGCCGGCGGCGGGTCGTCGCTGACGAAGCGCCGGCACAGCTTCGTCGCGATCCGGCGCGCGGTGCTGGGGTGCCGCGCCAAGGAGGAGAGGTAGGCGCGGGCGACGTCACGTCCGTCACTGTCGGCATTGGCGTGGCCGAAGCCCAGGACCTGCACCCGCCCCACGTCGTGCTTGCGGGGCTCGTAGTAGGGCGTCCACGGGTCCGATGCCTGGCCCCAGCCGCTCCGGACGGTGTAGCCGGACAGGATCCTGGCGGAGTCCTTGACCATGGCCTCGGTGTAGCCCGCCCCCCTGCCGACGGTGTGGAGCTCGAGCAGCTCGCGACCGTGGTTCTCGTTGGGGTGGCCGCGCTCGGAGAGCCAGTTGTCGAGAAAGAGCAGCATCGCGGGGTGCAGCGTCGCCTCGGTCAGCAGCGTCTCGAACCGCCCCAGCGCGTGCTTGCGGATGAGGGCGTCGTACGACGGCCGGTGCACGAAGGCGGGAAAGTGCTCGGCGCTGACGTGGAGATGGTTGCTCCAGAAGTCGACCATGTTCTCCAGCACGCTGCGCCGGGAGTGGATCCGAAGCAGCAGAGAGCGGTTGGCGAGGTCGCGTCCGTACGTCCAGGCCGGCTTGCGGTCGGTGCGGTCGTCGTCCCAGATGGCCAGGTGGGACTTGCCGAGGTCGGGGAACCAGCTGTCGACCTGGCGGGCGGTCGCGTCCTCGGCGAGGGTCGCAGGCCTCAGCTGCGTCGCGAACCAGGCCACCGGGCCACCGGCGCGGCGCAACCGCCCCAGGTCAGCGGGGGTGTAGCCGCAGCCCATGCGCTCGAGCATGTGCAGCTCGCGCGGCTTGGCAGCCGGCGTGCTGGGATAGGCGTGGCGGGGCACGCGGTAAGGTTAGGTCGCAAAACCGGGCAAGACGCCCGAATCTACAATCTCGCCCATTCCATCTTCGGGCAGGCGTCCATCACCACGGCCAGCCCGGCGGACCGGGCCCTGGCGAATGCCGCCTCGTCGACCACCCCGAGCTGGAACCAGACCCCACTCGCACCGATCGACACCGCCTGGTCGGCGAACTCGCCCGCCCGTTCGGAGCGGCGGAAGATGTCGACCACGTCGACCGGGAAAGGCACGTCGGCCAAGGTCGCATACCCCTGGCTTCCGAGGACGGTGGGCGCATCGGGGTGGATCGGCACCACCTTCTTCCCCCGGGACTGCAGCAGGCGGGCGATGCCGAACGCAGTGCGGCCCGGGTTGCCCGACAGGCCCACCACGGCCCAGGTGGCGCAGTCCTCGAGCATGAAGCGGACGTCGTCAGGGTGCTGCCACGGCTCGGACGTCATGGCGGCAGTGTTCCCGTTTCCGCCGCGTCCGACGCGTCCCCGACCCGCGGCTCAGCCCGGCTGGCCGGTGGGGGTGCAGAGCCTGTCGGGGAGCTCGTCGGCCTCGTCGCGCTGGAGGTAGCCGAACAGCTCCGGGGCCCTCTCCGCGTCCCAGTTGACGGCGAAGTCGGCGATCGGGACCGCGCACGTCCTGCCGGACTCGCCGTCCACGCGGTTCATCGCGATCCCGAACTTGGCCACGGCCAGCGGTCCGGTGTTCTCGCCCAGCTTCACCGACTCCGCCCCGCCGGTGACGACGCGGTAGTACCTCACCGGGTTGACGAAGGTCTTCCAGGAAAGGACCTCGCTGCCGATCGCCGAGACCACCTCGCGCTGGTTCTGGGCGCGTTGGATGTCCCCGGTTGCGAAGAGCTTGCGTGATCGGGCGTAGCCCAGGGCGGTCTTGCCGTCGGCCTCCTGGCAGCCCCGCTTGATGTCGAGCTTGGCGTCGGCGTCCTTCATGTCCTGCTTCGGGCAGATGGTGATGCCGCCGACGGCGTCGACAAGCTTCACCAGACCCTGGAAGCCGATCTCGACGTAGTCGTCGACCCGGATACCGGTGTTCTGCTCGAACGTGCTGACCAGCAGCTTCGCGCCGCCGAAGGCGAAGGCGGCGTTGATCTTGTTCGTGCCCCGCCCCGGGATCTCCACGATGGAGTCGCGCGGGATCGACATCAGCACGTTGGGGCCCTTGCCGGTGTGGAGCAGCATGATCGTGTCCGTGCGGGCGCCGGCC
The DNA here is from genome assembly GCA_963801135.1 of uncultured Actinomycetota bacterium. Taxonomy (GTDB): domain Bacteria; phylum Actinomycetota; class Actinomycetes; order Propionibacteriales; family Nocardioidaceae; genus Marmoricola_A. The sequence goes on from CAWDDN010000013.1 coordinate 139,794, forward strand.
AGCCCACCGCGTGCGTCAGAGCCGACGATGAGGTAGTTGGTGCCGCCCTCGTCGTCGGGGCGCTGTCCGTCCGGTTCGGCGTCGACCTTGGTGACGTCGAAGTAGGCCCACACCGGCACCGCGAGGAGGAACACCAGCCAGGCCAGCAGCAGCCACTTGAGGACCGACAAGCCGGGCCGCCGCCGACGACGCCGGCGGGTGGGCCGGGCGGGAGTCGACCGCTCCCGGCCCGGTTCGCGGGCGATCGAGGGGGGCGGGGGGTCCGCCCGTCGCCCCGAGGAGCGGGTCGGGGACCCCGAGGGGAGGACCTGCGTGTGCTCCGCGTCCTGGTCGTGGTCCCCGGAGCGGCCCCCGTCACGGTCGGGGCCTGCCTGTCCGCCGTAGAGCCAGTCGTAGCCGTCGTCGCCGGACCCCCTGGCGCCGCCACCGGAGCCACCGCCACCTCGCTGAGACATGCGCTGACGCTACCGTGCCCTGGTGAGCGACAGTGGCGAGCGACCCGGCGTGCCTCCTGCCCACGCCCGCACCTCCTTGGCGGTCCTCATGGACCAGTCCCACGTCAACCTGCTCGGCAACGTCCACGGGGGAACGATCATGAGGATCGTCGACTCGACGGCCGGTGCCGTGGCCCAGCGTCACGGCGGCGGCCCGGCGGTGACCGCAGCCATGGACGGGATGGCCTTCCTGCAACCGGTGCACGTCGGGGACATCGTGCGCACCATGGCGCAGGTGAACTGGGCCGGGCGCAGCTCGATGGAGATCGGCGTGAGGGTCGAGACCGAGCGCTGGAACGAGGCCGGCAGCGCCCCGCTGCACGTGGCGTCCGCCTATCTGGTCTTCGTGGCGATCGACGAGGACGGACGACCGCGGGACATCCCCGCCCTCGTCCCGAGCACCGCCACCGAGCAGCGACGGTGGCGCGAGGCCGAGATCCGTCGGTCCCACCGGTTGGCCGAACGACGCGAGATCGAGGAGGGACGCTCCGGCGCGCCCTGACCGGCAACAACGTCACGACCGTGGATACTCGGCGCAGACCTCGCGAACTTCCCCTGCTGCGCGAAAGGTTGCCATGGTTCGACCGTCCCCAGCCGACGTGCGGGAGCGTCCGTCTTTCGCTGCCTACCCGTCGAGCGAGCGAGCGACGCAGCGGATGTCGGTCTTGAGCCGCGTCCGCTTCCGCCGTGCGCTGACCCTCGTGCTCATGACCCTGGTGCTCCCGGGGTCGGCGCAGCTGGTGGTGGGGAACAAGCGGGTAGGGCGCTACGCGATCCGGGTGTGGCTCGGCTTCCTCGCGCTCGTGGGGCTGCTCGGCCTCGTCGGTGTGCTCTCGCGGGGGACGCTGTTCTCCCTGCTGGCCAGCACCGCCGTGCTGGGCCTGCTCCGAGCGGGTCTCATCGTCCTGGCGGTGGGGTGGGCCTTCCTCTTCGTCGACGCCTGGCGACTGGGACGTCCGCTCGAGCTGGCGCAACGCCAGCGCCTGACGTTGACCAGCGTCAACGCCATCCTCAGCCTTACCGTCGCCGGCACGTTGCTCTTCGGTGCGCACATGGTGAACGTCCAGCGCGACTTCATCCTCACCATGTTCGGCGACGGGGCAGCGACGTCGTCGACGGACGGTCGCTACAACGTGCTCCTGATCGGGGGTGACAGCGGTGCCGGTCGCGAGGGCCTCAGGACGGACTCCCTCACCGTCGCCAGCATCGACGAGGACACCGGTCGCGCCATCCTCTTCGGGCTGCCCCGCAACATGATGAGCTTCCCCTTCCCGGACGGCTCTCTCATGGCCGAGCAGTTCCCGAACGGCTACGACTGCAGCACGTGCGAGCTGAACTCACTGTCCACCTGGGCCCGTGACCACCGCGACCTGTTCAAGGGCGTCCCCAACCCGGGGATGGCCGCCACCATCCAGGGTGTGGAGGGCATCACCGGCCTCACCATCAACTACCACGTCGTGGTGGACCTTGCCGGGTTCCGAGATCTGGTCGACGCCATGGGGGGGCTGGTCCTCAACGTGCGCGACGACATCCCGATCGGCGGGGGCGCGCAGGGTCAGATCGGCACCATCCGCGCCGGCGTGCGCGAGCTCAACGGCTTCCAGACCCTCTGGTTCGCCCGGTCCCGGATGGCCGCCGACGACTACTCGAGGATGGCCCGTCAGAAGTGCGTCATGAGTGCGATGCTGCAACAGCTCAGCCCGCAGACTGTGCTCAGCCGGTTCTCCGAGCTCGCCGAAGCCGGAAAGGCCCTGATCGACACCGACCTCCCGGCCTCCGAGCTCGACACCTTCGCCGATCTCGCGCTCAAGGCGCAGACGCAGAAGATCAGCACGGTCTCCTTCGTACCGCCCGCCATCGTGACTGCACACCCGGACATCGACAAGATCCGAGACATGATCGCCACCGCCATCGACCGCTCGGAAGGCGACGGCAGCCGCGAGAAGGCCGGCAAGGGCTTCAACCGGCGGCACGCTGCGCCGTCCACCGGCGGGTCGGTGGGCAGCATGTCGCAGGGCTACGAGGCCAACCAGTCCGACGACCTCGCCCGGGTCTGCTGACCTCGGCGTGGGAGACGGGCCGGTAGTCTCCTCGCTCGTGAACCAGGGTGCCCCAGGCGTCGTCGCGGTCGTGGTGACCTGGAACCGGGTGGCCCTGCTCGAGCGGGTGCTGCGCGCTGCCGATGCCCAGACTGCCGCGCTCGAGCGTGTCGTGGTGGTCGACAACGCCAGCACCGACCAGACGCCGGAGCTGCTCGACCGGCTCCGGGGCCAGCTGTCGACCCCGCTCGAGGTCCTGCGGCTCGAGCGCAACACCGGTGGGGCGGGAGGCTTCCACGCCGGCGTCGAGGCTGCCGTTGCCGGTCCCGCCGAGATGCTCTGGCTGATGGACGACGACGGCGTCCCCCCTCCCGACTGCCTCGAGTCCCTGCTGCGTCACGCGGAGCGCTACGACTTCCTCGGGCCGGCGGTGGTCGCCGAGGACGACCCGACCCGGTTGTGCTTCCCGATCCGGCTGCCGGGAAGTGCTCGCGTGGTCCATCGGCTCGACGACGTGGTCGCAGCGGCGACCGGCGACGTGCTCGAGGGCGTGGTCATCCCGTTCAACGGCGTGCTGGTGTCCCGGGACCTGGTCGATCGCATCGGGTCACCGCGCGAGGAGTTCTTCATCTGGGGCGACGACGTGGAGTACCTCTGGCGTGCGAAGCGGGCCGGCGCCCGCGTCGGCACCGTGGTCTCGAGCCGGTTCTCCCACCCGGCGACGGACGACCTCGGCACACCGATGATGGGAGGGCGCACGACGTACAACCACTCGCCCGCCGACCTCAAGCACTACTGCATGGCGCGCAACAACGTGGTCAACCTGCGTGACTACGTCGGGTGGCTCGGCGTCCTCGCCTTCGTCCTCAAGACCCTGTGGTTCTACACCCTGACCCGCCCGGACTCGGCGCGGCTGCGGCTCAGCCTGCGCGCGATGTGGGCCGGGTTCCGCAACGACTTCTCCGGTCACCACGCGTTCCTGCGGCCGGCGGTCGAGCCATGAGTGGCGCAGGCCGTCCGCAGCCGGAAAGCGTGGCGGTGGTCATCGTCACCTACAACCGGGCCGACCTCCTCGAGCGCTGCCTGGAGTCGCTGGCTCGTTCGCGTCGGGTTCCCGACGCGGTCTACATCGTCGACAACTGCAGCAGTGACAGCACGCCGGACCTGCTGGGCCGGTTGCAGCGCGAGCACGACGAACCGCACCGGGCGGAGGATCGGGCCGGCGGGGCGAGGTTGCCGCTGCACGTCATTCGTACCGAGGAGAACCTCGGCGGTGCCGGGGGCTTCCATCTCGGGGTGGCGGAGGCCTACCTGGCCGGGTGGGACCGGATCTGGCTGATGGACGACGACGTCTCCCCGGCGCCCGACTGCCTCGAGGTGATGATGGCCCACCCGGGGCCGGCCCTCATGGCGGTGCGGGAGGACCGCGACGGACGGATCTGCGAGAAGGCCGCCGTGGACTTCGACCTGGTGCGTCCCTGGCACGTCCGGCCCAAGCGCGCCATGCTCGAGGAGCGCTACCCCCACCGGGCCGCGATGCCGGCGGAGGTGCCGCTGGAGAACGTGGCGTTCGAGGGCTTCATGGTGGCCCGCCACGTGGTTACGAGAGTCGGGCTCCCGGACCCAGGGTTCTTCATCTTCTACGACGACGTCGACTTCGCCCTGCGCACGCGGCGCGCCGGCTACCCGATCGTGGCGCTGCGCGACGCGGTCCTGGTGCGTCAGCTGGACTTCGACCAGCAGCACGACATGCAGGGGTGGAAGGGCTACTACATGTACCGCAACCTGTTCGTGGTGCACCAGCGGTACGGCGCGAACGTCCTGGTGCGGTGGAAGCCCGCCCTCATCACCCTGGCGGTGCTGCTGCTCGCACCGTTGCGCGGGGGGCGAGGCGAGGCCCGCAACGTGTGGCGTGCCTGGCGCGACTCCTCCAGCCTGGCGCGCAGCCGCCCGCCTGCCGCGCCGCACCCGCGCCACGGTGAGGCACCGATAGACTCCCCGCCGACCCGCAACCCTGAGGAGCACTGCTCGTGAACCCTGACATCGTCGTCGTCGGATCCGGATTCTTCGGACTCACCATCGCCGAGCGATGTGCCAACGAGCTGGGCCTGAAGGTGCTGGTGCTGGAGCGGCGGCACCACCTCGGGGGCAACGCCTACAGCGAGCCGGAGCCGGAGACGGGCATCGAGGTGCACGTGTACGGCGCCCACCTGTTCCACACCTCGAACGAGCGGGTGTGGGAGTACGTCAACCGCTTCACCGACTTCACCTCCTACCAGCACCGCGTGTTCGCCCGCGTCAAGGACCAGGTCTACTCCTTCCCGATGAACCTCGGCCTGATCAGCCAGTTCTTCGGCCGCTACTTCACGCCGGACGAGGCGCGCGCCCTCATCGCCGACCAGGCCAGCGAGATCGAGACCTCGGAGGCAGAGAACCTCGAGGAGAAGGCGATCTCGCTCATCGGGCGCCCGCTCTACGAGGCCTTCGTGAAGGGCTACACCGCCAAGCAGTGGCAGACCGACCCCACGCAGCTGAGCCCCGACATCATCACGCGGCTCCCGGTCCGCTACACCTTCAACAACCGCTACTTCAACGACACCTACGAGGGGCTGCCGGTGGACGGCTACACCGCGTGGCTGGAGCGGATGGCTGACCACCCCGACATCGAGGTCAGGCTGAACACCGACTTCCTTCCCATCCGGGACGAGTTCCGAGGCACGGTGCCGATCGTCTACACCGGGCCGGTCGACGAGTACTTCGACAACTGCGAGGGGCGGCTGTCCTGGCGCACCGTCGACCTTGAGGCGGAGGTCAAGCAGGTCGATGACTTCCAGGGATGCCCCGTCATGAACTACAACGACGAAGACGTGCCGTTCACGCGGATCCACGAGTTCAAGCACTTCCATCCCGAGCGCACCCACCTGCCGGGCAAGACCGTGATCGTCCACGAGTACAGCCGGTTCGCCGAGGCGGAGGACGAGCCGTACTACCCGATCAACACCGCCGAGGACCGCGAGAAGCTGCTGAAGTACCGCGAGCTCGCCGACCAGGAGCCGATGGTGCTCTTCGGCGGACGTCTGGGCACCTACAAGTACCTCGACATGCACATGGCGATCGGTTCCGCGCTGTCGATGTTCGACAACAAGATCAAGCCGCACTTCGAGGGCTCGGCCACGTGGCGCAGCGGCGGGGTCGACGAGTAACGCAGATCACCGACACCACGGATCGGGGTCACGTCCCACGGGGGGTTTGTCCACTACAGTTGCGCCTGTTGCTCGTGTGACAGGAGTGCTGATTGAGAGCACCGTGACCCCGGAAGATGGAGCGCAGCGCCCTCATGAGACGTCGTCTGGCCGTGGCAGGCCTGTTGCTGGTCGCCCTGGTGGTGGGCCTGGTGGGTCCGGCTGCGACCGCCAAGGTGGCTCCGGTCGACAAGAGCACCTTCAACGTCGTCGCCCCCTGGGGGACCAAGAAGCAGCGCTGGAAGATCGTGCGAGGGGTCAACACGGCCATCTCGAACGTCCCCAAGCGCTCGAAGCAGAACCCCGCCCCTGCGATCTACATCGCCACCTTCATGCTCGACCACGACGCCACGGTCGACCGACTGGTCGCGGCCTGCCGCCGCGGCGTCTCGGTGCGGGTGATCCTCGACGACGACGTCACCAATCGCCATGCGCGTCGGCTCCGCCGCACCCTCAACGCCGACAACGTGCGCGACCGCAACAGGGATGGCCGCGCTGACCGCAAGCCCAGGCGCGGGCCCTGCAACACCAAGCTGCCCAAGAAGACGAAGCAGAAGAAGGCGAAGCGCGGGGGGAAGAAGAGCAAGAAGAAGGCGAAGCACAAGGCGAAGTCCTCCGACGGCAAGAAGGCCAACAAGAAGTCGAAGAAGAAGAGGGCGAAGCGGCGCAAGCCGATGCCCCTGGTCAAGACCTGGGGGAGTGACCGGAGCTACGTCAAGACCTGCGCCGGCGCGTGCCGGGGGCCCGGCATCAACATGCACAGCAAGTTCTACGTCTTCTCCACCACCGGCCCCTTCCATCACGTGGTGAAGCTCAGCTCGTCCAACCTCAATGCGGGCGGTGCCCTCAAGGGCTGGAACGACATGTTCACGATCCGGAACCGCACCGATCTCTACCGGACCTTCAAGCGGGTCCATCGCGCCATGACGCGCGACCGGTCTCGCCGCCGGCTGATCCAGGCGCGGTCCGGTCCCTACCTGGTCCGGTTCTTCCCGGCAGCCAAGGCAGGTGCGCGCCACGACCCCGTCGTACGCGACCTCGACCGGATCCGGTGTCGGACCCCGCTGGGCCGCTATCACCGGACCAAGGTCTTCGTGTCGATGTTCTACTGGCGGGGCTCGCGGGGGAAGTACCTGGCCAACCGGTTGATCAAGCTGGGGCGGCGGGGCTGCAAGGTGCAGGTCATCATGGGGGCTCCCTCGATCAAGATGGCGTCCAAGCTGCGGCGCGCCAGCCGCCGCAAGGACATCACCGTCTACGACAGCCGGTGGGATCTCGACGTCGACGGTGACGTCGACAACCGCACCCACGCCAAGTTCGTCCTGGTCAAGGGCCGCTACGGCAAGAACCCCCGCGCCTACCAGGTGATGACCGGCTCAGGGAACTGGGTGCGCGGCTCGCTCGTCGGCGGGGACGAGGTGAGCCTCAACATCTCCGGGAAGCGCGCCTACAAGCAGTACGTGAAGGGCTGGGACCGCATCCGGAAGCACTCGCGGCTCATCGGTCGCTGGTGAGCGGGGCCGGTCGAGGGTCCCGACCGGCCCGGCCCCTTACTCGATCGTTGCGGTCGTGACGAGCATGGGGTGGTCACTGGCTCCGCCGGTCTCCCGGCGGCGGTAGTCGGTGAACCGGATGTCCGCCGTGCCGAAGATCCAGTCGATCCCCATGAGCGCGGGTGCGGTGCAGCCGGAGCTGTCTCCGCCTGGGTTCGCCGCGACCATGCCTCCCCCGCCCGTCACCCTGCAGTAGGCCTCGAGACGCTCGTTGAAGTCCCCCATGAGGATCACGGGCACCCGGGGAGCCTTCTGGCGCAGGCTGCGCACCTTGGCGAGCTGTCGCCGGGTCGCCTCGTCGCGCCAACGCTCGTTGTTGCCACGGCGCGGATTGCTGGCGGGGTTGTGCACGTTGATCAGGTAGATCTGGCGCTTGGTCTGCTTGTGGGTCAGCAGGATGACCGGCATCGGTACCTTGTTGCCGCGGAAGTACGGGATCGGGATGGTGCCGTAGTCGGCCAGGTCCCAGACGTCACGACGCCACGCGATCGAGTTGCGCACCGGGTTGCGGCCCAGGCTCAGGGCCGGATAGACCCCCCACGCTCCCCGGGTACGCCGCATGAACCCGCGATACTGCGAGCTCTCGAACTCCTGGAATCCCACCACGTCGACGTCCTGGGACCCCAGCAGCCCCAGCTGCGCCCCCAGCCGGCGATCGCCCCCGGCGTATCTCGACTTGTTCCCTCGGGGACTGGTGTGGCTGGCCCCGAGCACGTTGAAGCTGCTGACCACGAAGGTCAGCGGCCGCGGCGCCTGCTCCTCGGGGCCGTCGACGAGGTCCTGGGCGCGCGCGGCCAGGTCCCCGGCGTCGGCGCCCAGGCCGGAGGCCAGACCGGACCCGGCCCGGACCCCGGTCTTCTTCGCCGGTCGGCCCGGGAAGGCCTGCGGTGCATCGGCACGCGTCGGCGCTGCGGGTGTGGCACCACCGGCGGAAGGCTTCGCGCTCGTGGCGGCCGCCTTGTCCTCGGCGTCGCCGGCGCGCTGCAGCCCCGCCCGCAGACCGATGCTGCCGGCCACGAGCAGCGCCGAGAGGCCGATCACCGTGAGGGTGGTGCGGCGACGTGACCAGCGTGACTGCCGGTGCTGTCCCATGCCTACCCCCGTGCCCGAAATGCCTGGTCGGCTCCGACAGCACTCGCCGCCGGACCCGTCATGGTATCCCGTTGTTGCCTACCTCTGTCCCCTGCGCCGCCGCCGCACAGGCATGACTGAGGCATGACTGTTTGTCCCGCGACGGGTGACTCTCGTCCGAGGACGTGTGACTACTGGCCCCCGAAGGCAGCCGGCGGCCTGGATGTGACCTACCATCGAAGGGAACTGTTGACGAAGTCATGGGGGAAGTCATGCGCCGATTCCTAGCGCTGGTGCTGGGTGCACTGGTGATCAGTGTCCTTCCGGGCCTGCCCGCTCAGGCAGCCACTCCGGGCGAAGGTTCGACCTTCAACGTCCCTCGACCGTGGGGCACGAACGCGCAGCGCTATCGCATCATCAACAAGGTGGTGTCCGCGGTCCGCTCGACGGCCCCCTCGGCGACTGACCCTCGGCCGGTCATTCTCATCACCTCCTACCTCTGGAAGCACGGCCCGAGCACGGAGTCGCTCATCGAGGCCTGCAAACGAGGAGTCGACGTGCGCGTCATCCTCGACGGAGCCATCGACAACCGGCTCTCCCGCAAGCTCGTCACCGCCCTGACCAGCGACCAGTGGGTGGACCGTAACGGCGATGGGAAGGACGACCCGCCCCGGACGGGCGCGTGCGGCCAGGGTGACCCCGTCCTGCCGGCCGAGAAGCCCCAGCCGGACCAACCGCGCGAGACCACGCCACCCGACGCGGGTGCGGAGCAGCTCGATACCCCACTGCTCAGCGAACGTCAGGCCGAGCGCGTGATCCAGGCCGATGCGGACACCCCCGCGGACTGGGGCCCCGACGGCAGCTACGTCGTCCAGTGCCAGAACTCGTGCCGTGGGGGCCCGGGCAACATGCACACCAAGTTCTATGCCTTCTCCAGCAGTGGATCAGCCCGGAACGTGGTCATGGTGAGCTCCTCCAACCTCAACCACGGTGGCGCTTTGAACGGCTGGAACGACATGTACACCATGACGAACCGCCCCGCGACCTTCCGGTTCTACCAGCAGATCCACGAGCAGATGACGAAGGACAGGTACTGGTCCGCACCCAACGGTGACGAGATCGTCGACGGGCCCTACACCAGCCGCTTCTTTCCGATGAGGAACGGCGGGAAGGGCAACGACCCGACGCTCCAGGACCTCAACCGGATCGGCTGCCAGAGCAGCTTCGGGCGAACCAAGGTCTTCGTCTCGATGTTCTACTGGAAAGGCACGCGCGGGGACTACCTCGCCACCAAGCTGCTGCAGCTGGCCCGCGCAGGCTGCCGGGTGAACATCATCTACGGCGCACCGTCGCGCGCGATCGCAGACCGACTTCGCAAGGCCGCGAAGGTCGGGCGGATCACGCTCTACGACAGCAGGTGGGACAAGAACCGCGACGGGTACAACGAGGTGCGCACGCACGCGAAGTACGTCCTGGTCAAGGGCACCTACGCCGGCAACCGGTCGGCCCACGTGGTGATGACGGGCTCCTCCAACTGGGTGATGGGGTCGCTGCGCAACAGCGACGAGTCCACGCTCAACATCGAGACCAGGCCGGCCTACAACCAGTACGTCGGGAACTGGGTCCAGATCCGCAAGCACTCGCGTCGTCTGCCGTACAGCCGCTACCGGCGGTAGCGGATGGTCGGTCGCGCGGTCATTCACATCGGGGCGCCCAAGAGCGGCACCACCTTCGTGCAGCGAGCCCTGTGGCAGCAGCGGCAGCGGCTGCGCGACGTGGGGGTCCACCTCCCCGGTGACCGTGCCCAGGACATGTTCCTGGCCGCCATCGAGGTCCGCGAGACCTTCGAGTTCTGGGGGAGAGACCCGCAAGCCCTCGCCGGCACCTGGGCACGCCTGTGTGCGCAGGCACGGGCGGTGGGCGGCACCACCGTCCTGAGCCACGAGCTGCTTGGTGCTGCGACCAAGGAGCAGGTCTCGCGTGCCCTGGCGGAGCTCGACGGCCTCGAGATCCACGTGCTCGTGACCCTGCGTGACATCGCCCGCCAGCTGATCTCCAGCTGGCAGGAGGAGGTCAAGAACGGCCGGACGACGACGTTCGCCGCCTACCAGACGAAGATCGTCGACAAGATGCGCAGCTCGGACTTCACCGGCGCGTTCTGGCGGTTCCAGCAGACGGTGACGATGCTGGACCGGTGGGGACGCACGTTGCCGCCGGAGCGGGTGCACCTGGTGGTGGCGCCACCACCAGGAGCACCCCCGGGGCAGCTGTGGGCACGCTTCGCCGACGCCGTCGGATTCGACTCGGAGAGCGTCCCGGTGCCCGAGGTCACGGGGCGCGCCAACCAGACCCTGGGGATCGAGCAGGTGGCGGTGCTGCGCCGGGTGAACCACGCGCTCGACGGCCGGATCCAGCACCCGGAGTACGGCCGGGTCGTCAAGCGACGCTTCGCCCAGCGTCTGCTCGCGGCCCAGCCCGGCACGCGTCCGGAGTGCCCGGTCGAGCTGGTCGAGGAACTGCGCGGCTACGCCGCCGAGGTCAACCGCACGCTGGGGGAGCGTGGCTACCGCGTCCACGGCGATCTCGAGGAGCTGGTGCCCCCGTTCCCGAGCGGGGACGCTCCGCACCCGGACGACGTCACCGCCGAGGCGGAGGCCGCAGCCCTGGCTGAGGCGTTGGCCGAGCTCCTGGTGCAGCAGGCAGGGGCACGCGATGCTGCGCCTCCGCAGCACCCCCCCGACTCGACCTCCACAGGTCCCGCGGACGCGGGACCCAAGTCCCCCCTGCCTCGGTCGCTCTCCGCTCGAGTGCGACCGGCTGTCCGCCGCCTACGAGGGCGTTGACCTGCGAGGCAAGGGGATTTATCGATTTCGCCTCCGGGGGGACTTGGGTCCCGCTACCGTCAGAGAACCTGATGGATTCACGACCTGCGGCCGAGCCCCCGATCGATCGCAAGGATGGGAGGGACGCCATGTCTGCTGCACGCCGTCGGCTCGCGGGCCTGCTGGGAGTCGCGCTCGCGCTCAGCCTTGCCGGCCAGACCGCCACTGCCGAGGCCGCGTCGCGGCCCAAGAAGCGCCGCCAGGTTGCGGTCCAGGTGAACCTGGCCACCTACAACACCTCGGCTCAGGTCAGGCACCAGCGGGCAGCGCGCGACGTGCGCGACCTGGCAGCGCAGGCAGACATCCTTGCGTTGCAGGAGATGAGCAGCGCCCAGCGCAGGAAGCAGGTGCGGGCCTACCTGGTCGACTGCGACACCTGCCTCTTCGAGGGCTACATGCCACGCGAAGCGGTGCGAGGTGGGACGCCGATCCTCTGGCGCAAGGACAAGTTCACCCTGGAGGGCTCGGGCACCATGCAGGTGAGCGAGCCGACGTACGTCGGCCCAGAGGGCGCAGGGCCCGACACCTTGCGCGCCAAGTACATCAACTGGGTGCAACTGAGAGAGGTCAGGACCGAGCGAGACGTCTTCGTCCTCAACAACCACACCGTGCCCAGCGTGGAGGCCAAGGGGAGGCCCAACGCCCGGATGCCCGAGCGGGTGGAGCTCTACCGACAGCACATGGTCGGCCTCAGCGAGCTGGTCACCCAGTTCCAGATGACCGGCGGGGTGGTCTTCGCCCTTGGTGACTTCAACGTGAACTTCCGCGGCGACAAGCGCCACCAGCACCCTTCGTTCCCCTACGCCACCACTCGTGGCGTGGGCATGCAGGCAAGCTACGACGTGCTGGGGCAGCCGTCCGTGGGCACCTTCAAGTCGCAGCGAGGACGCGTCGGCACCCGGCTCATCGACTACGTGCACGCATCGACGTCCCCCGGGGTCACGCCGACCCGGCAGACGGTCCTCACCTCGGGCTACGCCTCCGACCACCGCCCCTACGTGGCCACGTACAGGCTCGTCAAGCAGCCGCGGCGGGCCCTGGCGCACTGACCCGCGCGGGGGCACTGACCCTCCCGCGCGGACCAGTCCGTCAGCGGGCGGGCTCCTGGTCCCAGGCGGCCACGATGCGACCGACGTGGGGGTCCTCGGACTCCAACCGTGCCAGGCCGGTCCCGTGAGTGCGCTCCAGGACCCGACCGCCGTACGTCTCGATGTCGGCAGCGACCTCGTCCACGTCCAGGAAGCGTCGGAACTTCGGGCCGAAGAGGTGCTCGGTCTGTCTGTCCTGCGTGGTGCGGAACTCGAGGAAGAGGTGTCCGCCGCGTCGCAGCGACATCCGTGCCAGCCGGAACAGGTGATCCTGGCCAAGTGGGTTGAGCGCGTGCAGCACGAAGCGGGCGTACAGGTCGGGAGGCGTCTCGTCGCGGCTGAGCCGGGTGCCGAGGGCGAGGACGTCTCGCAGGTCGTAGAGGTTCAGGGGAGAGAACGTCAACGGCAGACCGAGCGTTCCGGTGCGCCGTCGCGCTCGGGTCATCGCCGCCATGGAGTAGTCCACTCCTTGGACGGTGCGTGAATGCGCGAAGTGAAGGGCGTCGCGGCCGGTGCCGGAGCCGATGTCGAGCAGAAGGCGCTCGGACGGATAGCGCTCGCTGACCCAGCGGGCGAAGTCGGACGGCTCCTCGGGCACCTGGCGCCAGGCGGACTTGGGCCGGTAGAACGCGTCCCAGGTCTTGCGGTGCCCGGTCAGCCCTCCGAACCAGCCCTGCAGGCGCCGCGCCAGCCACTTCGGGGTCTCGTACTGGAAGGCGGGGTCGGGCGTGCGCCAGCTCGGGCCGTAGGTGGCGACCAGCAGGCGTTCGGAGTCCGCCGGCGCAGGCACCTCCCGTCCCGACAACGTGACGGGCTGCAGCGGGAGGAGGGCTTCGCGGGGGAAGTCGAAGCCGGTGTCGGACTGCATGTAGAAGGTGCCGTCGATCCAGCACGCGGTGAACACGTCGACGAAGCGGATCGACCCGTCCTGCATGTGGAGGCGCACGTTGAGTCGCGCTCCGGACCCTCGACGCACCGACCAGCCTCCGTCGCGAAGCCTGCGCTCGATCCGGAAACCCTCCCGGATCACGTCGACGGGGGTGGTCTGATCGCTCAGGTAGGCGATGTCGAGGTCGTTGTCGTGGCCGATGAAGCCTCCCTCGCGCACGGCGCCGAGCAGGGTGCCGTAGCAGATGAAGGCGGGAGCCCCGGCGTCCTCGAGGGCTGCGAGCAGGCTCTCGAGCTGGTCGAGGATGTCCGAGACCGCCTCGTCGGGGGCTCCGGTCAGCGGCTTGGTCAGTCGCATGTACTTGTCGAGCACGAGCGGGCGTCCCTTGCCGTCCACGACAGCGACGGAATGGTCATGCTCATCGGCGAAGACGTGGTGCGCGGAGGCGATGGTGCGGTCCTCGACGTGGTCGCGGAGCGCGACCTCCGCGTGGCCCCGCAGGAAGGGGTGCAGGGCCTTGGGCCACGAGACGTGGCGCGTGGACTGCGTCTCCGCAGGGAGCTTGCCCGGCTGGAGCGACCACACGTGCTGCCCGTTCAGGTCGATGTCGTAGGTGCGGTCGGTGGCCAGCTCCTCCGGCAGCACGATCTCGTCGTCGGAGACCGACAGCTGCTGGGTGGGGAGAGGCTCCTCGTGCGGGTTCACTGGTCCCGCCTCGGCGCACCGCCACGACCCAGCCGCCGCAACCGGGCTGCCCCGCGAAGCCGTGACCAGCGGCCGGCGCCGGCAAGGCGACCGCCGTCGCGGTGGCGGCGGAGCCTCCGCTCGAGGCGGTCGTTCTCCAGGCTGAGCCTGCGCACGTCGTGGATCATCTGGTCGATGGCGCGTGCAGCGACCTGGAGCTGGTCCTCGACACTGATCTCGTCGGGGTGGGGAAGCGAGGCCGTCGTGTCCGTCGAGATCAGCTCGCCGACCTCCCCGACGATGTCGAAGCCGCTGCCCTGCAGGTACGCGGCCGCCTCACGGGAGCGTTCCTGCAGCTGTTGCTCCTGGTGTGAGCGCAGACCGAAGCGCTGCCCGCGTTGCGGCACCAGCACCTCGTGGCCGAAGTACCCCCGGACCCAACGGTGGCGTACCGGCCCGTCGTTCAGCTCGCCGGTGAGGTGCGGCTTGACCTGGTGCAGCAGCGCGGCCTGGGCTGCTCCCAGTGACTCGTTGGGGCGGCCGGTGTCGGGCTCGAAAGAGGAGCCGTCGATGCCGAGGACCTGGCACCAGCGTTCCCACAGCAGGTGGCGCGGCCCGCCCGGCGGTGGTGTGGTGATGACGTGGACCCGGTCGGGCGGGACCGAGGTCGACCAGCGGTCCAGGATGGCGGGCACGTCCTGGGAGGCGAATCCCCAGGCACCCTTGCGTCTGCCTGCCAGCGACTCGGTGACGAACTCGTCGAGGGTTCCGTCGTAGTTCATCTTCAGCGCCTCCTGCCAGATCGCGGGGAACTGGCGCACCAGGTCGCGGACGGTCACGACGACGTGCACCTCCGTCGGCTGGAGCTCACCGAGCATCCTCCCGGCCTGGCTCTCGCTGGCGAGACAGAAGAACTCGTGGGAGACCAAGCCGTCCCCCTCCCAGCGGCGCAGGTCGCGGCGGAGCCGGTCCCACGAGTCCGCTTTCGCCCCCAGTGTCTCGGGCTTCGCGCCCCGCACCAGCTGGCTGGCGTGGTAGTGGTCCATGCGCTTGTCGCCGGGGTAGAGGAATCCCTGGTCCTCCAGACGCGCACGATTGCGCCACATCATGGTCTGCAGGTAGGTCGTCCCCGTCTTGGGCAGACCGATGTGGACGAAGGTGCGACGGCTCATGCAGAGGCTCCTACGTCGCGGTCAGAGCGCCGGGGAGTGGGCGTCCAGGAAGTCCTGGACCCGCTGCTCGTCGTGCTGCGCCATGGGGACCAGCAGCTCCTCCACCACATCGGTCAGCTCGGCCAGCCGCCGGTGGAGGCGACGGGTCTCCTGGACCTCACGCTCGAGCTCGTCGACGCGGTTGCGGAGCCGGGCCAGCTCTCCTGCGTCGGCCGCTGCCGGGTGCTGCCCCGACCTGACCTTCTCGAGGACTCGCCGGCCTCGGTCCCGCATACGACTCATGAGGCGCCATCTTGCCACGGCTTCCCCGGGCGGGAGACGCCCGACATGCAAAGCGGCCCGCAAGGGCCACTAGGGTGTTCCTGCACTGCGGGCGGCCCGCAGTGCCCGGCCCGCGAGGAGGACGCACGACGTGATCGGGATGGTCCTGGCAGCGGGCGCGGGGCGTCGGCTCCGCCCCTACACCGACACCCTGCCCAAGGCGCTGGTCCCCGTCGACGGAGACACCACGATCCTCGACATCGCGCTGCGCAACTTCGCCGAGGTGGACCTGCGTCAGGTGGTCGTGGTCGTGGGGTACGCCGCCGCCGCGGTCGAGGAGCGTCGTCCCGAGCTCGAGCGTCGGCACGGGGTGAGGATCGAGCTGGTGCGCAACGACAAGGCCGAGATCTGGAACAACGCCTACTCGATGTGGGTGGCACGTGAGGCCATGGCTGACGGTGCGCTCATGGTCAACGGCGACACCGTCCACCCCGTCGGCGTCGAGCAGGCGTTGCTCGAGGCTCGTGGGCCGGAGCTGCTGTTGGCGCTCGACGTCGAGAAGCAGCTGGCGGAGGAGGAGATGAAGGTCCAGGTCGACGGGTCGCGGGACGTCACCCGCATCACCAAGCTCATGGACCCCGCCGCCGCCTATGGCGAGTACATCGGGGCCACCCTCGTCGAGGGGTCCGTCGTGCCCCGCCTTGCCGATGCGCTCCGCTCGACGTTCGAGCGCAACCCCGACCTCTACTACGAGGACGGCTACCAGGAGCTCGTCGACCGAGGGGAGCGCGTCGCCACGACGCCGATCCCGTCGGGCACCCAGTGGGTCGAGGTCGACGACCACGCCGACCTCGCCCTGGCGCGGGAGATCGCATGCCGGTACTGACCCGGATGCTGCCCAGCCCGCTGCACGTCGACATCCGCAGCGGGTCGGTCGAGGGTCTGGGGAAGCTGCTCCACGGCCGCTACATCTCCACCTCCGGCCGCGTCCTGGTCGCGGTGGGGCCCTCTCAGGGGCAGGAGATCTGGCGTCGTGTCGAACCTCAGCTGCCCGAGGCGGAGGTCGTCTCGGTCACCGAGGCGAGTCTCGCCGAGGCCGGTCGGGTCCAGGAAGTGCTGGGAGGCGGCTACGGCTTCGATGCCGTGGTCGGCATCGGCGGCGGCCGGACCCTCGACGTCGCCAAGTACGCCGCCACCCGGGCGGGGGTGCCGATGGTGGCGGTCGCCACGAACCTGGCCCATGACGGGCTCTGCTCCCCGGTGGCGTCGCTCGAGCACGCGCACGGCAAGGGGTCCTACGGCGTGGCGATGCCCCTGGTGCTCGTGGTCGACCTGGACTACGTGAAGGCGGCTCCGCCGCACCTGGTGGCGGCCGGGGTCGGCGACGTGGTCAGCAACCTCTCCGCCCTTGCGGACTGGTCGCTCGCCCAGCGCGAGCGCGGCGAGCCCGTGGACGGGCTCGCCATGGCGTTCGCACAGACCGCCGCCGAAGCCGTGCTGCGCCGTACCGACTCCATCGCCGACGACGACTTCCTCGTGGTGCTGGCCGAGGCGCTGGTGCTCTCGGGCATGGCGATGTCGGTCGCGGGGACCTCGCGTCCGTGCAGCGGCGCCTGCCACGAGATCCTCCACGCCGTCGACCAGATGTTCCCCGGCACCTCCAACCACGGTGAGCTCGCAGGGCTGGGGGCCCTCTTCGCCACCCACCTGCGGCGCGACGACGAGCGCTTCGAGCAGATCTCGGCCTGTCTGTCCCACCATGGGCTCGCGCGCGTGCCGCACGAGGTCGGACTGTCGGAGGACCAGTTCACCGCGGCGGTCCTGGCCGCGCCGGGGACCCGACCGGACCGCTTCACCATCCTCGAGCACCTCGACCTCTCCGAGTCCCAGGTCAGGAGTGAGGTGCAGGGCCTCGCCGCCCGCTTGGACCGTCCCTGACCGGAGGTGCCTGACTGGTACCTTTGGTCCGCCCTGATCGCTACCCGTTGTCGAGGTGCCACTGTGACCGAGGTCAGCACGCCGACCGCCGAGACCGGCACGTCCGGCACGGCCTTCCGCGTCGTCCAGACCACCCTGATGCACGCCGACCAGGAGCTCGACGTCCGTGCGCTCTACATGGGCGGGCTCTCCGGAGCCGCGGGTGGCACCGGGACCGGTCGCTCCGGGGGCGGCGCGGAGGAGCCCGAAGACCCCGACTCGATCGCGCAGGGCGAGGGTGCCCAGCAGATCGAGGGCTTCGGCAGGGTCGACAGCGACGGCAACGTCGTGGTGGACCCGGAGCGACGCGTCGGCTTCGCGACGTACTTCAACGCCTTCCCGGCCAGCTACTGGCGTCGTTGGACCGACTTCGACTCGGTCACGCTCAAGGTGCGGGCGCGCGGGCAGGGTTCGGTCATCATCTACCGCTCGACGTCCAAGGGCCACGTGCTGCGCTCGACGTCGGGAACCATCGACGGCGACTCCACGCAGGAGCTCGAGTTCGATCTCACCTTGAAGCCCTTCATCGACGGTGGCTGGTACTGGTTCGAGGTGGAGGCGGAGGGGACCGAGGTCATCGTCGAGGACGCGGTCTGGGGTTTCGAGACCGACCGCGTCGAGCAGGGCCGCATCTCGATCGGGATCACGACGTTCAACCGCCCGGACTTCTGCGTCGACCAGCTGGTGGCGCTCTCCCGTTGTCCCGAGGTGCTGGAGATCCTCGACAGAGTCATCGTGGTGGACCAGGGCACGGAGAAGGTACGCGACAACCGACAGTTCGACTCGGCGGCCTCGGCGCTGGGGGACAAGCTGCAGCTGATCGAGCAGCCCAACCTCGGCGGATCCGGGGGCTTCTCCCGGGCCATGAGCGAGGCGGCGGCCGCGGGGAACTCCGACTACGTCCTGCTGCTCGACGACGATGTCGTCTGCGAGCTTCCCGGCATCCTGCGTGCGGTGGCGTTCGCCGACCTGGCCCCCTCGCCGACGCTGGTCGGCGGGCACATGTTCAGCCTCTTCGACCGCTCGGTCATGCACGCCTACGGCGAGGCGCTGGCCCGGTACAAGTGGTTCTGGGGGCCGGCCCCCGGCACCTATCACGGCCACGACTTCTCCCGGCGCACGCTGCGCGCCACCCGGTGGCTCCACCGTCGTATCGACGTCGACTACAACGGCTGGTGGATGTGCCTCATCCCGACGTCGGTGATCCGCGAGATCGGGCTGTCGTTGCCGATGTTCATCAAGTGGGACGACGCAGAGTTCGGTCTGCGCGCCCAGGAGGCCGGTTACCCCACGGTCTCCTTGCCGGGCGTCGCGGTCTGGCACGTCCCGTGGACCGAGAAGGACGACACGCTTGACTGGCAGGCGTACTTCCACGAGCGGAACCGACTGATCTCGGGCTTGCTGCACTCGCCCTACGACCACGGCGGCCGGCTGGTGCTCGAGAGCTTCGAGAACCACGTCAAGCGGATGATGTCGATGCAGTACAGCACCGGCGAGGTCATCTTGCAGGCCCTCGAGGACGTGATCGAGGGCCCCGAGCGCATGCACCGCGACATCGTCCACCGGCTGCAGGAGGTGCGAGCGCTGCGCGCCAAGTACCCCGATGGCGTCGCGGAGCCGAGGATCGATGCCTTCCCCGCTCCGCGGATGAAGAAGCCGCCCCGCAAGGGCAAGGGCGTCGGCATGCCGAGCTCGCTGCCCGGGCAGGTCAAGATGGCGGTGATGGGGCTGGCACGTCAGGTGCTGCCCACCCGTGAGTTCGCGCACGACAACCCGGAGGGGATCGTCCCCCACGTCGATCAGCGGTGGTGGCGGCTGGCGCACTTCGACTCCGCCATCGTGTCCACCGCCGACGGCACCGCAGCGTCGTGGTACCGCCGCAGCCCGAGGCAGTTCCGCGACCAGATGGGGCGCTCGGCGAAGCTCCACACCGAGCTCTACAAGGACTGGGACGAGCTGGCGAGGCGCTACCGGGAGGCGCTGCCCGACCTGGTCTCGCCCGAGACCTGGAAGGCGACCTTCGAAGGGAACGCCGGGGGTGGTCTGGAGGAGCTGGAGGGCCGGATCCCCGACGAGGAGCGCGCGTGATCAAGGTCCCGGTGGAGCACACCGTCGACCCGGCCACGGTGCCGAACACCCCGCTGCGGCCGTCCTACGACCAGGGCGGCCTCCACGACGTCTTCCGACGTCGCTACCTGTTGCGTCTCCTGGTGACCAAGGAGCTGAGGGCGCGCTACAGCGGCTCGGTCCTGGGGCTGCTGTGGTCCTACGTCATGCCGCTGTGGCGGTTCACGGCCTACTACTTCGTGATCGGCATCGTCCTGCAGCTGCACGACGACATCCCGAACTTCCCGCTGCACCTCTTCGCCGGGTTGGTCTTCGTGACCTTCTTCACCGAGACCTTCACCGCCGGGACCCGCTCCATCGTGCAGAACAAGGCGCTGGTGCGGAAGATGGCGATGCCGCGGGAGATGTTCCCGGTCTCCTCGGTGCTGGTCTCGGCGTTCCACACCTTCCCGCAGGTCCTCGTTCTGCTGGCCGGGGCCATGGTGTACGGCTGGTCGCCCGGTGTCGCCGAGCTGGCCGGTGGACTGCTGGGCTTCGCGGTGCTCGCGCTCTTCGCCACCGGGCTCGCTCTGGTGTTCTCGGCCTGCAACGTCTACTTCCGTGACTTCAAGCAGTTCGTCGCCATGGTCACCATCTTCACCCACTGGGCGGTGCCGATGCTCTACCCGCTCTCGCGGGTGACCGAGAGCGCGGTGGGGGGCACCTGGGTCGAGCAGGTCTATCTGGCCAACCCGCTCACCGAAGCGGTTCTGCTGCTCCAGAACGCCTTCTGGCTGCCCACCTGCGACGGGCAGCACAACTGCACCGTCGCCGAGGCCATGCCGTCGTACCTCTACGCGCGTGGCTTCGTGATGCTGGTGGCCGGTGTGATCTTCCTGGTCCTCAGCCAGTGGTTCTTCACCCGTCTCGAGAGCAAGTTCGCGGAGCGGCTGTGAGTGCCGGCACCGACTCGATCGTGGCTCGCAACGTGAGCAAGCGCTTCACGATGCAGTACCACCGCACGCTGAAGCAGATGACCGTCGCGGCGGCCAAGCGTCAGGACATCAGCGACACCTTCCTGGCGCTCGACGACGTCTCGTTCACCGTCGAGCAGGGGGAGTCCATCGGCTTGATGGGGCTGAACGGTTCCGGGAAGTCGACCCTGCTCAAGCTCATCAACGGGGTGATGCCGCCCGACGAGGGCGAGGTGCTGACCCGCGGACGCATCGCGGGGCTGATCGCCACGGGTGCCGGCTTCCACCCGCAGCTCTCCGGCAGGGACAACGTGTTCCTCAACGCGGCCATCCTCGGGATGAGCGAGCAGGAGACCAAGCGCAAGTTCGACGAGATCGTCGAGTTCGCCGCCATCGGGCGCTTCCTCGACACCCCGGTGGGCCACTACTCCTCGGGCATGTTCTCGCGGCTCGGGTTCGCCGTCGCGGTGCACACCGAGTCCGACATCTTCCTGGTCGACGAGGTCCTGGCCGTGGGGGACAAGCCGTTCAAGCGCAAGTGCATGGCGCGCATGCAGGAGATCCGCAAGGAGGGCCGCACCCTGTTCTACGTGAGCCACGCGGCACCCTCGGTGCGAAAGATGTGTGACCGCGTGCTCGTCCTGGAGCAAGGGGTGCTGTCCTTCGACGGCCCTGTCGACGAGGGCATCCGCCATCTCAAGTACGACGACGAGGACGGCGCGGACAACGAGCCGGACGACGACGTGGATGCCGAGCTCGGAGCTGACGTCTGAACTTCTTGTCGGTCCGAGACTAACTACAGTCTTGTAGTTCACCGGAACCGATTGCGGGACCCTGAGGCCGCTGTGACAGTTGGGATCGCTGTGACATCGACCTTGGGAGCTTCCTTGACCCCCGCCGCGCGCCGCCCTCTCGTCCTGGGATGCCAGACCGCTCTGGCCGCCGCTGCGGTGGCCGTGGTCTCGCTGCCCGCCATGAGCGTGGTCCAGCTGGAGATCGTGCCGCCCGTGGCGCCACCGGTGACCCAGGCCGCCACGCCGGCCGAGCGAGCGGCTGAGGGGGCCATGGTGTCGACCACGCCGGTGGACCCGACCGTGGAGGACGTCGACCTGGAGTCCGACCGGGTGCAGGTGCCCGCGGAGCGCTACGAGGTGCTCACCCGAGCCATCCCGGTGGAGGGGTACGCGACCGTCGGAGTGACCTGGGCCGCAGGTACGGCGGCCTCGGCGTACGGCGAGGACGAGATCACGGTCGAGCTGCGGACCCGCGACGGCGGCGCCTGGAGCGGCTGGGAGCCGGTGAGCTACGACCCCGACCACACGCCCGACCCGGGTGCCGGGGCCGACGCCGTGGTGCGGCCGGGGACCGACGCCATGGTGGTGGGAGCGGTCGACGAAGTCCAGGTCCGCGTCAGCACCAGCAGCGGGGCTGTTCCCGACGACCTCGAGCTCGCGGTCGTCGACCCGGGGGACGAGCCCGCCATGGAGCTGCAGGCGGCGGACCACGCCGCGACGGCCGCATCCGGTCCGACCGGGGACGAGGATGGTGCCGCACAGCTGGCAGCGGCCTCACCGGCCAAGCCCACGATCTTCTCCCGAGCACAGTGGGGTGCCAACGAGAAGCTGCGCGACGGCTCTCCGCGCTACGGCACGATCCGCGCCGGCTTCGTCCACCACACCGTGAACGCGAACGGCTACACCCGCGCCCAGGTGCCGGCCATCATCCGCGGCATCTACGCCTACCACACCCAGAGCCGGGGGTGGAGCGACATCGGCTACAACTTCCTCGTCGACCGCTTCGGGCGGATCTGGGAGGGCAGGTACGGCGGCGTCACTCGGCCGGTGATCGGCGCCCACACCCTGGGCTACAACGAGTACTCCTTTGCGATGTCGGCGATCGGGAACTTCGAGACCGCCACCCCGAACCAAGCCATGATCGACGCCTACGCCGAGCTCTTCGCCTGGAAGCTCTCCCTGCACGGGGTGAGGGCTGACGACGGGAGCCAGAAGCTGGGCAGCCGGTACTTCAAGGCGATCAACGGTCACCGCGACGCGGGCCAGACAGCGTGCCCGGGGCGGAACCTCTACGCCAAGCTCGGGACGATCAGGACGCGCGCGACGAAGATCCAGGCCGGCAGCGCCCCCCAGCCCAAGCCGGAGCCCAAGCCGGAGCCCAAGCCGGAGCCGACCGCGGACCCGGCCACGCGCCCTGTCACGACGGTCTCCGGCTCCCCATGGCCCGACATCGTGACGCAGCGTGCCAGCGACGGGCGGTTGTTCATCACGCGCACCGAGGGGCAGGTCAAGTTCCAGCGTTCGGTCCTCGCTGCCAAGGGCTGGGCTCGCAAGAACCTCCTCGTGGCTGCCGGCGACCTGACCGGTGACGGCCGAGGCGATGTGGTCGCGCGCGATCCCGACGGACGGGCCACCGTCTACCCGGGCAACGGCAAGGGAGGCCTGAGGGCCGCGCGTCAGCCCTTCACCCGATTCGGGGGGCTGGACCAGCTCGTCGGCGTCGGTGACTTCGACCGTGATGGCAAGGCAGACCTCGTGGGCCGCGTCGCCCGCAACCACGTGCTCCGGCTCTACCCCGGCACCGGCGACGGCGGCTTCCGCAAGGCCATCAAGCTCGCGGACGGCTGGTCGTACGCGCGCACCGTCGGCGTGGGGGACCTGGACGGCGACGGTCACCCGGACCTCCTGGGGCTCCAGAAGGGCCGGGCGCACCTGATCACCGGTCTGCGCGCCGCTCGGCGTACCTCCCTCGGTCAGCCGCGCCAGCTGCCCGGACTGTGGGGCCGCTACGACATCATCAGCGGCGGTGGCGACCTGACCGGCGACGGCCTGCCGGACGTCGTCGCGCGACTGAGGTCGACCAAGCTGAGCCTGGTCTTCCCGGGTGACGGCCAGGGCGGTTACGACCAGCCCTACGGCACGTTCACGGCCTTCCGTAAGATGCGGTGGTTCGGCGTCGCGGGCGAGATGAAGCCAGGGACCTCGACGGACGTGGTCGGCGTCCACGGCTCGTTGGGGACGCTGAGGGTCTTCGGCAACACGGGTCGACGAAACCTCGGCGACACCCACCGCACCAACGTCGTGCTGGACCCTGTGGACACCGTCCTCGCCGTGGGCGACTGGAACGGCGACAAGCACGGTGACCTGCTGTACCGGTTGCAGGGGTCAGGCCAGCTGATGCTCCTGGCCGGCAAGGGCGACGAGCAGTTCGCCGCCCCCGTCGTGGCGGCCGGCAAGCGGTCGGGACTTCGTGGTCTGGTGGCTGCGGGTGACCTGACCGGTGACGGCAACCCTGATCTGCTGGCGGAGAACGCGCGGGGCTTCGTCCGGGTGTTCCCCGGCGACGGGAGCACCGGCTTCAAGCCCAGCTTCCGGGCGGAGCGGGGCACCCGGGCGCCTGCTGGGAAACACGAGGGCGTCCTCATGCGGCGCCGCGACGGTTCGGTGTGGTGGTGGCGCCCGGCGAAGGACGGCGGCCCGATGACCGGGCAGAAGGTCGCCGGAGACGGCGACCGGTACGACTGGTTCCTGGGGCTGGGAGACGTGGAGGGCAATCCCAGGCCGGACGTCGTGGCCCGGGAGCGGGCGACTGGTGACCTGTGGCTCCTCCCCGGCGGCAAGCAGGGCCTGGATCCCCGCAGGTACGTCGGGCGGCTGAGCGAGGCCTTCACCAGGGCGGCACGCTGAGTCCGGACTCAAGGCCGAACAGCTCAGGCGTCGACTCGTGCTCGCTCCGCCGCTGCGGTTCGGGCCAACCACTCCGGGGACGGGTCACCGGTGACCCAGACGGTGCCGACGCCGTGGAGCAGCGGGGCCACCAGCCGTGACAGGCCGGGACCGGTGCTCGGAACCGCCTCGGTGACGATCCGCTCGTCCGGCCCGGGCAGGCCGAGCAGCTCGGAGTGGCTGAGCGCCCCCGCCGCATCGCGCCACGCCAGGTCCGCCGGGACCGGGGGGTCGATCACCAGGAGTGTGTCGGGTTGTGACCACACCACCTCGCCGAAGTCGATGACCCCCGGTGGAAGCGGCGTGCGGAACCGCGCCCCCATCGGAAGCAGCGAGCATCCCACCACCTCCGCAGACCCGCTCGCGTGCTGCTCGAGCTGCCCAGGGCCGCACACCACGACATCGGCGCCGTCGGCGAGCGACCGGTCGCCCGTCACGACCCCGACCGACCAGGCCGCCCCCAGCCACACCGGGCCCAGCCAATGGCAGGGGAGGTCCACGGCCAGGACGTCCCCACGCGTGATGCCGAGCTCGTCCTGCAGCAGGGAGCCCGTCTTGGCGACCCAGTTGGCGTAGGTGAGGTAGGAGAGCTCGACCCGCTCACCAGAGGCCACGTCGTAGAAGGTGACCGCCGGGTCGCCCGGGCTGCGGGCGCACCGGTCCTCGAGAGCGCGGGGGAACGTGCCCGCAGACGCCGCCATTCCGACAGCGTAGAGCGCTCCCTACCATGACCGTCATGCCCACCAGTCCAGCTCCCGAGGCCGTGATCGTCGCCGGGGGCTTCGGCACCCGGATGCTGCCGTTGACCGAGCGGCGTCCCAAGCACCTGCTGGAGGTCGGCGGGGTGCCGTTCCTCGAGCACCAGCTGGTCAAGCTGGCGTCAGCGGGGGTGGAGCACGTCGTCCTCGCGACGTCGTACCACGCCGACCTCTTCGCCCCCGCGCTCGGTGACGGGTCCCGCTACGGCGTCAGGATCAGCTACGTGCAGGAGCACGAGCCGCTCGGCACCGCAGGTGCGATCGGCAACGTCGCCGCTGTCCTGGACCCCGATCCCCAGCACCCCGTCGTGGTCCTCAACGGCGATGTGCTCTCCGGCCACGACCTCCGTGCGCAGATCGCGGACTTCCTACGGCCGCGTGAGGGACGGCCCGTCGACGTTTCCCTCCACCTCGTCGAGGTCCCCGACGCCCGTGCCTTCGGGAGTGTGCCCACCGACGAGGCGGGGCGGGTGCTGGCCTTCGTGGAGAAGTCCGAGACACCGGTGAGCAACCAGGTCAACGCCGGCTGCTATGTGTTCCGGAGAGCGGTGATCGACACCATCCCGACCGGGCGGGCGGTGTCGGTGGAGCGCGAGACGTTCCCGGCGCTGCTCGACACCGGAGCCCAGGTCGTCGGCTACGTGGAGAGCGCGTACTGGCGCGACGTGGGATCGCCGGAGGCGCTGGTGGCGGCCTCGCACGACTTGGTGGTGGGCGTGGCACCCGGCGACGCGCTGGACCGTCTGGCATCAACGCGTTCGTCCGGCGGCGCCATCGTGGCCGAGGAGGCGCAGGTCGCCGGCAAGGTCGGGTCGGGCAGCGTCGTGATGCCCTACGCCCGGGTGGAACCGGGGGCGCTGGTCGCCGGCTCGGTGCTCATGCGCGGCGTCGTCGTCGGGTCGGGAGCCGAGGTGCGTGACAGCGTGCTGGGCCCCGGGGCCGCCGTGGGGTCCGGCGCACGCCTGCACGGGGTCACCCTCGGCGACGACGCGCGGGTGGGGGACGGTGCGGTGCTCGAGGGCGTCCGGGTCGGCTGCGGCGAGACCGCAGGGACGAAGCGGGCGCCGTGAGGTCTCAGGCCGCGTCCGGCTCGGGGGAGTCGGTGTAGGGGTAGTCCACGACGAACTGGTCGACGGCCTCGCCGCTGACCGCGTCGCAGTAGCGCCGCACCGCCAGCTGACCCTCGGGGTTGTCGTTGGTGCCGCCCATGGACCAGTGCGTCAGCGCCACGTGCGTGCCGCCGGGGAACTCGCCGCCGTCCTCCTCGGTCCACGGCGCGACCATGACCTTGTCCTCGGGGTCCGAGCCGGCGTACTTGTCAGCGATCGTGCGCAGGTCCTTCATCGCGGCGTCGTCCTCGGCGATGGTCGCGTCGTACCAGACGATGGTCCAGCCGTGCTCGAGGCTGTGGACGAGCCTCTCGACGGGCGGGCGGTCGTCACGGGTCCAGAACTTCCTGATCTGGCCCCCGACGAGGAACTGGGACCAGTGCGGCCCCGCCGCCGGAGGTGTCTGCTCGTACCCGATCGCCACCCCCTCGTCGCGGTGGTCGGCGTTGCCCGATGCCGGCTCGGTGGTGACCGCCTGACAGGCGTCGGCTGACCGGACGCCGATCTCGGCGAGCTCGGCGTTGCTGCGAACCGCCTGGTCACGCACCTGGAGGTAGACCACGACGCCCACGACGACGGCGAGGACCAGCGCCGGAGCGACGGCGAGCACCAGCCGACGGCGCTCGGAGGTCTTCTGCTGCTCTCGCAGCTGGGCAGCGGCCCGCCGGCGGTTGCCGGGCTGCTTGCCGGCTCCGGTGCTCGGCCTGTCTTTTCCGGGCCTGTCTTTTCCGGGCCTGGCTTTTCGGGCCTGTCTCTTCCGGGCTTGGTCACCCGGTGGAGTCTAGAGGTCGCGCACAGCGGTGGCCGAGCGTTCGTCGGCGTCGTCGACGCGCCATCCGTGAGCGCATGCCAGGGCGCAGAAGCGCGTCAGTGCCTGCCCTGCCGCGAACCTGTCGTCGGGTAGCCGGATCTCCAGCCGTGCCTCATCCATCACGGTCCCGTGCACTCCGGGGGCCGCGACCTCGAGGGCGCGCCGCAGGTCTTGGGCCGAGGCCGCGTCCCCGAACCCGCGCACCGCCTGAGCCGGCTGGGCGCCCGACCCCTCGGCGACCGCCGCCGCCACCGCTTCCCGGGTCCCGAGGCCGAACATGTCCGACTCCTCGGGTCGCACCAGCGCCGCCGCACCCGGCCCGTGCTCGCCACGAGGCAGCACGAAGCGCTGCAGGCCCCGGACCAGGCACGCAGGGGAGCCCGAGAGCTTGCCGGTCGCGAGCTCGGCCAGCCCCGCGACCTCGTCGGCCACCGCGGGCGCGGTGACCGTCAGGAGGTTGCCGTAGTGGTCCACCCGCCCGGCGTGGTCGTCGAGCACCACGAGTCCGGCTGCACCCAGAGCGATGTCGGTCTGCCCGGTGCGCCAGGCCCTGCCGCTGGTGTCGCTGACCACGACGCCGACGTCGACGCCTCGGCGGGCGAAGCCGTCGCGGAGGTGACGCGCTGTCGCATCGGGGTCGTGGGGGAGCATCGCCAGGGAACCGGTCTCGACGTTGGACGCGTCGACCCCGGCAGCGGCCATCACGAAGCCGTGGTGGGTGCGCACGATAGTGGTCGTCCCGCGGCGAGCCACCGGACGGTCCGCCTCGGCAGACATCACCGCCTCTCGGTCCCGCGGGCTCCCGGCGGGCACGACCCGTCCCTCTGCCTTGCTCACCACCTTGCTGGTCACCACGACGACATCGCCGTCCTGCGGGCGGGTGCTCACGTGGCGCCAAGCGTCGTGGAGCAGCTCGACCAGGTCGTCGCCGTGCCGCACCTCGCCCACGCCGGCGGCCGGGTACGCCTCGATGCCGCCTGGCGTCACCGGACGACCTCCAGCGCTGCCGCGGCCATGGCGGCCGTGGCGGTCACGTCGCTCATCACCAGAGGTACTGCCTCGCAACGGATGCCGGTGGCACGGACGCGCTGGACGAGAGAGGCGTCGCGCTCGTCGACCAGCCACCCGTCGAGGACCCCACCGGCAGTCCGGGCGCCGTACTGCTCGGCGACGCCGGCAGCCGAGACCTCCACTCCCGTGGCCTCGAGCAGCTGGGCGGCCATGCCGCGCACGTGGGTGCCGGCCACGATGGGGGAGAGGCCGACGACGGGCGCACGGGTGCCGGCCAGTGCCTGGCGCACGCCCGGGACCTGCAAGATCGTGCCCACCGACACCACAGGGTTCGACGGAGGCAGCACGACGACGTCGGCGGCACCGATGGCCTCGACGACGCCGGGCGCGGGAGTGGCTGCGTCCACGCCGACGGCCACCACTGCTCGCGCCGGGACCTCGGCGCGCAGTCGGACCCAGTACTCCTGGAAGTGCACGACGCGCGTGCCCGAGGGTGCTGCGGCGTCCGGGATCGCCACGTGGGTCTCGACCCGGTCGTCGGTCATGGGCAGCAGGTGCACGCCTGGCCGCCACCGATCGCACAGCGCCTGGGTCACCTGCGACAGGGTGTAGCCGGCCTCCAGCATCTGGGTCCGGACCAGGTGGGTGGCCAGGTCACGGTCGCCCAGCCCGAACCAGCTCTCCGCGAGGCCGTACGCGGCGAGCTCCTCGCTCGCGTGCCACGTCTCGTTCGTGCGGCCCCAGCCCCGTTCCCGGTCGATGCCACCGCCGAGGGTGTACATGACCGTGTCGAGGTCGGGGCAGACCTTGAGACCGTGCACCCACAGGTCGTCGGCGGTGTTCGTGATCACGGTGACGTCCGCGGCCGTGCCGCCGGTGCCCTCGACGTGGTGCACCAGGCCTTGCAGGAAGCGCGCCCCGCCGTAGCCGCCGGAGAGCACCACGTACCGTGGCCGCGCGGCCAGGGTGGCAGTCATGAGACCTCTCTTATCGGGTCAATCCGGGTGGGTCAAGTCGGAGTGCATACCAGACCAGGGGTTGACTTCTGGCGTACGACAAGCTTGTAATTCTCACAGTGTCATTCACCTGTAGTCCGCAGTCGACGTGTCCGGTCGTCTCAGCCGCAGGCGTTCGGCGCCAACCAACGGAGTGGGCAGGCAGGGCCCACCGGGTCGAAGGGGCGAGAATGCGCGAACTATTCCTGATCGACGGCGCCGACATGGATGCCGGCCACACCACGGAGCTCGACTGGCAGGAGCGGGCGCTGTGCGCCCAGACCGATCCGGAGGCGTTCTTCCCCGAGAAGGGCGGCTCCACCCGTGAGGCGAAGCGGGTGTGTCTCACCTGCGACGTCCGGGGGGAGTGCCTGGAGTACGCGCTCTCCAACGACGAGCGCTTCGGCATCTGGGGCGGGCTCTCCGAGCGGGAGCGCCGCAAGCTCAAGCGCCGGGCCGTCTGAGCCTCTCCGGCCGGCGAGGTCACTCCTCGTACCGTGGGTCGATCTCGTGCGGTGGCCGGCCGAGCAGCTCAGCGACCTGCTCCACCACGACGGTCAGCACGAGTGCGGCCAGGTCCTCCTCGGCCGTCACCCGCAGCTCGATCGGGCGACGGAAGACCACCAGCCGGACCAGCTCGTGGCCACGGATCACCGAAGCGAGCGGAACGGTGGTTGTCGGCCAATCGTCGGGGACCACCGGAGCCTCCTCCACGGCGAGCTCCATCGTGGCGAGCTCCGCGGGCCACTGCCGCTCCAGCGATGCGACGACGTCGAGGACGATGGCGTCGAACCGTTCTCGGCGTCCGGGCCGCGAGGGCGTGCCACGTGGCGTGAGTGGTCCCGGGACGGTGCTCGGTCCGCGTCGGCCGCGGCCCCGGCGGTCCCGACGTGACCCGCGGCGGAACGACGTGGCCCGCTGCTCCCGACTCGGCTCCGGAGTCGAGTCGTGAATCGACTCAGGAGTCCATTCAGGAGTCGATTCTGGGCCCGCCACGTCCGCGAGCCTATCCGGGCCGGTGCTCGGCGGCGGGTAGCGTCGGCGAGGTGACTCCGATCCGTCGTTGCTCGCGCACAGCATGCCGCCGTCCTGCCGTGGCCACGCTGACCTACGTCTACGGCGACCAGACCGCGGTGCTCGGGCCGCTTGCCACCTACGCCGAGCCGCACGCCTACGACCTGTGCACCGAGCACAGCGAACGGCTGTCGGCACCTCGCGGATGGGAGGTGCTGCGCCTGGCGCCGGACCCTGAGGCCCTGGGACCCTCGGGTGACGACCTGCTCGCGCTCGCCGACGCCGTTCGGGAGGCGGCTCGCCCGGCGGCGCCCGCCCCGGCGCCGCAGCCGCCTGACCAGGTCGGACGACGCGGTCACCTCAGCGTGCTGCGTGGCCAGGCGGAGTGACCGACCCGGCCGTGCTACCAGGATCGCCGACACCGCCCGAGCCCCCGGTGGCGCCAGGGGTCTTCAAGGCCTATGACATCCGCGGGCTGGTGCCCGACGAGGTCGACGACCGGCTCTGCGGACTCGTGGGCAACGCGTTCGTGGCCGTCACCGAGGCCGACTCCGTCGTGGTGGGGCACGACATGCGCCCCTCGAGCCCGATGCTGGCCGAGGCGTTCGCCGACGGGGCCCGTCAGGCGGGTGCCGACGTGGTGATGATCGGGCTGGCCTCGACCGACCAGCTCTACTTCGCCTCCGGCCTCCTCGGGGTGCCCGGAGCGATGTTCACCGCGAGCCACAATCCGGCTCAGTACAACGGAATCAAGCTCTGCCGTTCCCTCGCTGCACCGATCGGTCGTGACACCGGCCTGACCGAGATCAGCGACCGTGCCCTCGCCGGCACCACCCAGACGGCGCCTCACCCCGGCCAGGCCAGCCACCGCGACCTCCTGGCCGAGTACGCCGGGCACCTGCGCACGCTGGCCCCGGTGGCAGGCCGACGCCTCCGCGTCGTGGTGGACGCGGGCAACGGCATGGCGGGGCACACCGCTCCGGCCGTGCTGGCCGGGCTGGTTGACCTGGTCCCGCTCTACTTCGAGCTCGACGGGACGTTCCCCCACCACGACGCCAACCCGATCGACCCGGCCAACCTGGTGGACCTCCAGGCGACGGTGCTTCGTGAAGGAGCCGACCTGGGACTGGCCTTCGACGGCGACGCCGACCGGTGCTTCGTCGTCGATGAGCGCGGCGAGGCGGTCGACCCGGGCGCTCTGGTGGCCTTGATCGCGGACCGGGAGCTGCGCCGGGTGCCGGGAGCCACCGTGATCCACAACCTGATCACCAGCCGCGCGGTGCCCGAGCTGGTCGCCCGGCGGGGCGGCACCGCGGTGCGGACTCGCGTCGGCCACTCCTTCATCAAGGCGACGATGGCCGAGACCGACGCCGTCTTCGGCGGCGAGCACAGTGGCCACTTCTACTTCCGGGACTTCTGGCGCGCCGACTCCGGGATGCTCGCCGCCCTCCACGTGCTGGCGGCGCTGGCCGAGCAGGACGAACCGCTCTCCGACCTCCTGTCGGAGTACCGGCGCTACGTCGCCTCAGGGGAGATCAACTCCACCGTTGCGGATCAGGCGGCGACGGTCAGGCGTGTCGAGCAGAGCTTCGCGGACCGCCCAGGGGTGAGGCTGGACCACCTCGACGGCCTGACGGTGAGTCACCCGCAGTGGTGGTTCAATGTTCGAGCCTCCAACACCGAGCCGCTCTTGCGCCTCAACGTGGAGGCCGACGACGCGGACCGCATGTCCGCGCTGCGTGACGAGGTGCTGACCATCATCAGGAGCAAGCAATGAGCGTGGACCCCAAGCTGCTGGAGATCCTGGCGTGCCCGGCCTGCCACGGCTCGGTCTCGCACCTGGACGGCGACGGGACTGACGAAGCGATCCGGTGCGACCGTTGCGGCAGGACGTATCCGGTGCGCGGCCTTCCGGTGATGCTCGTGGAGGAGTCCACCCCCGGTGCCTGAGGTGTTCGACGAGACGCTTCTCGACGATGAGGCGGCGCTCGACCGAGCCGACCTGGTGCTGCGACCACTGGCCGAGGCGGGGGCACGCGTACGACGCGAGTGGTCCTCGAGCGCGGAGGCGGTCACGGCCTGCGTCGCCGACCTGGCCGACGACCAGCCGCGGGCCATCGTGGCCGCCGGTCCCGACTCCCGGCTGCTCCGGGCCGTGCTGGAGCCGACCTGTCCGGTGCCGTTCGTCGCCTGGCCGGCCCAGGGGCTTCCCGGGTGGGCGGGTCCGCTCGACCTCGTGGTCATGCTGGAGCCGCAGGGGCACGACCCCCACAGCGCCGCAGCCGTCGCCGAGGCCGTGCGGCGCGGCGCTCAGGTGGTGGTCGCGGCACCGGCGGACACGCTCGTCGCCCAGCACGCCGCCGGTCGCCACTGCGAGCTCCTGCCGACCAAGACCGGCGACCAGCTCGCCAGCGCCGTCGTCGTGCTCGACCTGCTGGCACGGGTCGGCCTCGGTCCTGAGGTCGACGCCGAGCAGGTCGCCGCGGCGCTCGACGACGTCGCGCTGTCCTGCTCGCCGCACCGTGACCAGACCGTCAACCCCGCCAAGGCGATGGCCGTCGCGCTGGCGGACACCGTGCCGTTGTTCTGGGGCGGCAGCGTGCTGGCGGCCAGGGCGGCGCGGCGCATCGCCGAGGCTTTCCGGCGGGCCTCGGGACGGTCGGCACTGGCCGGTGACGCCGAGCACCTGTTGCCGGTGCTCAGGTCCGCCGCTCCGCGGGACGTCTTCGACGACCCGTTCTCCGACAGCTCTGACACCGACACGGTGAAGGAACCGCGTCCGGCCCTCGTGGTGCTGGAGGACGAAGCCGTCGATGCCGGCCGGCGCGAGGTCCGCGACGAGCTCGTCGCGGCCGCGGACGAGCAGGACGTGCGGGTCGAGGTGATCGACGTGGCGGCGGGCACCGACGTGGCCCGTTACGCCTCCTTGCTCGGGCGGGGGCGCTACGCCGCGGCGTACCTCGGGATCGGGCTCGGCCGCACCCTCTTCTGACCGCTGCACAGGTACAGTTGGCGCGCTGACCAGCACCAACCAGAGGAGCAGCATGGACTACAAGGTCGCCGACCTGACCCTGGCCGACTTCGGTCGCACCGAGATCGAGCTCGCCGAGCACGAGATGCCGGGACTGATGGCGATGCGCGAGCGCTTCGGGGACAGCAAGCCGTTGACGGGCGCGCGGATCGCCGGCTCCCTGCACATGACGGTGCAGACCGCGGTCCTCATCGAGACCCTGGTCGACCTCGGCGCCGAGGTCCGATGGGCCTCGTGCAACATCTTCTCGACCCAGGACCACGCTGCCGCGGCCGTGGCGGTGGGGCGCGAGGGAACACCCGACTCGCCTGCTGGTGTCCCCGTCTTCGCCTGGAAGGGGGAGACCCTGGAGGAGTACTGGTGGTGCACCCAGCGGATCCTCGACTGGGGGACCGACGAGGCCGGCACGAAGCGGCAGCCGAACCTGATTCTCGACGACGGCGGGGACGCCACCTTGCTGGTCCACCTCGGGGTGCAGAGCGAGAAGGAAGGGGTCGCTCCCGACCCCGCGACCGCAGCCAGCGCCGAGCAGCGGGTCGTCTTCGAGACCTTGCAGCGCTCGCTCGCCGAGGAGTCGGACCGCTGGACGTCGGTCGCCAACGCGATCAAGGGAGTCACCGAGGAGACCACGACAGGGGTGCACCGGCTCTACGAGATGCTGCGCGAGGGCACACTGCTCTTCCCCGGCATCAACGTCAACGACTCGGTCACGAAGAGCAAGTTCGACAACCGCTACGGGTGCCGTCACTCCCTGATCGACGGCCTCAACCGCGCCACCGATGTGCTCATCGGGGGCAAGGTCGCGGTGGTCTGCGGCTACGGTGACGTCGGCAAGGGGTGCGCGGAGTCGTTGCGAGGTCAGGGCGCCCGCGTCATCGTCACCGAGATCGACCCCATCTGCGCGCTGCAGGCCGCGATGGACGGCTACCAGGTCGCCACCCTCGAGGACGTGCTCCACCAGGCCGACTTCGTCATCACCGCCACCGGCAACAAGGACGTCGTCACCGTCGACCAGATGCGCCGGATGAAGCGCCAGGTGGTCATCGCCAACATCGGCCACTTCGACAACGAGATCGACATGGCCGGCCTGGAGACGTGGCCGGACGTGGTGCGGACCAACGTCAAGCCGCAGGTGGACCTGTGGACCTTCCCCGAAGGCGGCTCGGTGATCGTGCTGTCCGAGGGTCGGCTGATGAACCTCGGCAACGCCACCGGGCACCCCTCGTTCGTGATGTCGAACTCGTTCACCAACCAGGTGCTGGCTCAGATCGAGCTGTTCACCCGCGCCGAGGAGTACCCCCTCGGGGTGCACACCCTGCCCAAGCACCTCGACGAGGAGGTGGCGCGACTCCACCTCGGGGCCCTCGGGGTGGGGCTGACCACGCTGACCGAGGAGCAGGCTGCCTACCTCGGCATCGATCCGTACGGGCCGTTCAAGCCGGACCACTACCGCTACTGAACGCAGTGCCCGTCAGCAGCCCGTGGTGAGCAGCTCGTCGTGACCCACCCGACCGTCTCCGAGCCGCCGCCGACGCGCGGGCGGGTGCTGATCGTCGACGACGACGCCGCGCTTGCGGAGATGCTGTCGATCGTCCTGGCCGGGGAGGGTTTCCACTCCGAGGTCTGTGCGCGCGGCGACGAGGCGGTGGCGAAGCTGCGTGAGTACCAGCCTGACGTGGTGCTGCTCGACCTCATGCTGCCCGGCAAGGACGGCATCGAGGTGTGTCGTGAGGTGCGCGCGGAGTCGGGCGTGCCCATCGTGATGCTGACCGCGCGCAGCGACACCGTGGACGTGGTCGTGGGCCTGGAGTCGGGAGCCGACGACTACATCGTCAAGCCGTTCAAGCCCAAGGAGCTGGTGGCCCGGATCCGGGCGAGGGTGCGCAGGGTGGATCCCGGGGCCAGCGAGCTCCTGCGGCTGGACGACCTCGAGATCGACGTCGGCGGCCACCGGGTGACCCGCGGTGACGAGGAGCTGGCCCTCACCCCCCTGGAGTTCGACCTGCTGGCGTGCCTGGCTCGCCGCCCCCGTCAGGTCTTCACGCGCGAGCAGCTGCTGGAGCAGGTGTGGGGGTACCGGGACGCCTCCGACACCCGGCTGGTGAACGTCCACGTCCAGCGACTGCGCTCCAAGATCGAGCGTGACCCCGAGAGCCCGACTCTCGTCCTCACCGTCCGGGGCATCGGCTACAAGGCGGGATGACGTCGTGCCCCCGCCGTCCCGGCGCCACCTCCTGGGGGTCCTGGTGGAGCCCCTCCACAGGCTCGCCACCAGCTGGCGCCGGTCTGTGCAGGCGCGTGTGGTGCTCAGCACGCTGGCCCTCTGCACCCTCGTCGTGGTCCTGCTGGGCGTCATCCTCATGCAACAGATCAGTGGCGGCCTGGTCGACACCCGGGTGCGGGTCGCGCTGGACCAGTCGGCGCGCAGCGCCGGTGAGGTCCAGACCGAGCTGAGCGCGAGCACCGGCGACCTCGACGCCGACACCAAGCTGCCCGCGCTGCTGGCCAAGGTGGTCTCGCGTGGCCAGGCCCAGGGCTTCGGTGTCGTGCTGGTCGGTCCGCTGCCGCTGTCCGAAGGGTCGGGGGGCGGTGGGCCGGGGGCGGAAGGCCAACGCTTCACCCCCGGTCTCGACCCCGCCAGCGTGCCCGTCGACCTGCGTCGCAGGCTCGAGGAGCGCGGCGGCGACACCCCTTCGTGGACCTTCGCCACGATGCGCGACCTCGACGGCGCCAGCACGCCCGCGGTCGTCGTCGGGTCCCTGGTGCGGGTGCCTGCGGACGGTTCCGCGTTCGCTCTCTACCACCTCTTCCCGATGGACGAGGAGCAGGCCGCGCTCACCCTCGTGCGGCGGGCGCTGCTGACCAGCGGCCTCCTGCTGGTGGTGCTCCTCCCCGGCGTGGCCTGGCTGGTGACGCGCCAGGTGGTCACACCGGTGAGGATGGCCCGACGGATCGCAGAGCGGATCGCGTCGGGACGGCTGGAGGAGCGCATGCAGGTGCGGGGGGAGGACGACATCGCGCGCCTGGCCGGCTCCTTCAACCAGATGGCGTCCAGCCTGCAGCGTCAGATCGGGGCCCTGGAGGAGATGTCGGTCGCGCAGCGGCGATTCGTCTCCGACGTGTCCCACGAGCTGCGCACGCCCCTCACGACGGTGCGGATGGCGGCCGACGTGCTGCACGACGGACGCCACCGGTTCGACCCCGTGACGAGTCGGGCGGCAGAGCTGCTGCACGCCGAGCTCGACCGCTTCGAGAACCTCCTCACCGGGCTGCTGGAGATCAGCCGGTACGACGCCGGTGCCGCTGCCCTCCACCTCGATCGCGTGGACCTCGTCGACCTCGCCCGCCGGGTCACCGACCAGATGGCGGCGCTTGCCGAACGCTACGGTGCCGGCATCGAGCTGCGGGCGCCGCGGGAGCCGGTCATCGTCGAGGCGGACTCGCTGCGAGTGGAGCGGATCCTGCGCAACCTGCTCTCCAACGCGCTCGACTTCGCCGGCCGAGCCCACCGACGGACGGTCGTGGTGACGGTCGCCGGCGACGCGGGGGCCGCCGCTCTGACCGTGCGCGACTACGGCTCCGGACTTCAGCCCGGTGACGAGGTCCGGGTCTTCGACCGGTTCTGGCGGGCTGATCCCTCCCGCGTCCGCAGCGGTGGCGGAACCGGGCTGGGTCTGTCGATCGCCTCGGAGGATGCCCGACTGCACGGAGGTCGGCTCGAGGCGTGGGGCGCCCCCGAGGCGGGAGCACAGTTCCGCCTGCTGCTGCCGCGCGCCGTCGGACACCCCGTTGCCCACGAGCCGCTGCCGCTGCGACCACCGGACGCGGATCGGGCGGAGTCGCTGCGATGAGGGCAACGGCGACCACGAGGCTGCTCGCGATCGGGGCGCTCGCCCTGCTCGTGCCGGCCACGTCCTGCGCGCAGATCCCGCAGGAGGGCCCGGTCGTCGACGGCACGGCGCCCCCGGTGAGCGGCTCGGCGGCGCCGTTCGACTTCTCCCCGCCCGGGCCGAAGACGGGGATCACTCCCGAGCAGGTGGTCGCGGGCTTCCTCGTCGCACAGCAGGCCACGCCGACGTCAACGACGGTGGCCCGGCAGTTCTTGACTGGCAGCGCGGCCGAGGACTGGGAGCCGGGGCAGCGCACGCTGCTCTACGGGACCCAGGACGTGGCCCAGGACGCGACCCAGGACGCGACCCAGGACGCGACCCAGCCTCCGAACGGCGCGGGGCGGGCGCCGGTCGTGGTCACTGTCGAGCTGCGTCGGGTGTTCGCACTCGACGGCTCGGGCCGGTGGGACGGGCGGCAGCGGGCTCTGGAGCGTTCCGGTGTGCCCCTTCAGGTGGTGCGTGAGGAGGGCGAGTGGCGGGTGGAGGACCCACCCGACGCCCTGCTCCTGCCCCTGACCCATTTCGAGAACCGCTATCGACGGTTCGCCGTCCACTTCGCCGACCCGAGCGGCACCGTCCTGGTCCCCGAGCCGATCTACCTCCCCGTGGAGACGCAGACGCCCACCCAGCTGGTCGAGTCCCTGCTGGCGGGCCCGGCAGGCGGGGCTCGCGCCGTCGACCGGACCTACTTGCCTCCGGGGACCGAGCTCGCGGTCAGTGTGCCCGTCGACGAGGGCGGGGTCGCGCGGGTGCCGGTGACCGGTGAGCTGCTGGAGCTGTCCCTCGAGGACCTGCGCATCGCCGTCGCGCAGGTGGTGTGGACCTTGCGACAGGTGCCAGGGGTGAGAGCGGTCGAGATCACCGCTGACGGGGAGCCGGTCGCCATGCCCGGCATCGGCCCGGTGGTGCCGGCCGATGCCCTGGAGGAGTACTCCCCGCTGATCTCGGCCGCGTCCTCCGACCTGTACGGCCTGCGGGGGCACAGGGTCCTCCGGGTCTCCGCGGACGCTCGGGAGACGCTCGTGCGGCTGCCGAAGGGGATCCGCGGGGTGGACCTGGCGGTCAGCTTCCTCGGCAACCCGGTCTCGGTTCTCGACGCGAGGGGCAGGGTGCACGTCCTGGCCCGGGGGGCGCCGCGTCGTGGACGCGCGGAGCCGGTGAAGACCGTGTTCACGGGCCAGGGGACGGTGCCCGCCTGGGACTGGTCGCGGGCGCTGTGGCTGGTGCGCCGGAGCCCGGACGACGAGGTGCAGGTCCTGCTGGGCGGGCGGCTGCGTCGTCTCGCGTGGACGGGACCTTCCCTGCGGGGAAGCTCGGTGCAGGCAGCCACGCTGTCGCGGGACGGCTCCCGCCTGGTGCTGGCGGTGTCGCGACCCGGGGCCGGGACCGAGCTGCTCATCGCGCGGGTGCAACGTTCCGAGGACCAGACCGCCGTTCCCGTCGCGCTGCGCGCCGGCAGGAGGCTGGCGACCGGTGCCGAGCTTCCCGAGGTGATCGACCTCGGTTGGCTCGACGCGATGACGCTGGCGGTTCTCGTGCGCCCTGACCGGCTGAGGAGCCGGGTGCTCAGCATCCCCGTGGACGACCAGCGCGTCTCCGGCGCCCTGGTCGAGGACAGCGATGTGCTCTTCGGTCGGGCGGTCGAGATGGCCGCGTCCCCCGAGGGCCCCCAGGTCCGGGTCGCCACCCGGGAGCGGGGGGTCCACGTGCTGAGCAGTCAGGGTCGGTGGCAGCTGGTGGCGGTCGAGAGCAACCTGCGGGCTGCGACCTACGTGGGCTGAACGACCAGGAAGGGGCCGGATCCCGGTAGGTGGTTCCGCCACCGTCCCGCCGTCCTCGCC
Organism: uncultured Actinomycetota bacterium; assembly: GCA_963801135.1. Classification (GTDB taxonomy): domain Bacteria; phylum Actinomycetota; class Actinomycetes; order Propionibacteriales; family Nocardioidaceae; genus Marmoricola_A. Next base: position 178,366 of record CAWDDN010000013.1, read on the forward strand.
GAGCCGGGGTGCGGCTCCTGCCGGCACCGGACCGCGGGAGCGTGTCCTGGTGCGCGATGCGTTCCTGGACCTCGTCGCGGGGAGCTCCTGCGTGGCATGCGAACGACCCGGGAGGCGCCTGTGTCGCGGGTGCGCGAACGGGCTCGTGGCGGCACCCGAGGAGGCCCGACCCGACCCCTGTCCGCCGGGCCTGCTGCCGGTGTGGGCCGCTGGTGCCTACCAGGGCGCGCTTCGAGCCGTTCTGCTGGCGCACAAGGAGCAGGGCACGCTGGGACTGGTGGTTCCGCTGGGCAGGGTGCTGGCGGACGTGGTCGCCGCCGACATCGCCGTCACCGTGGCGGGGGTAATGCTCGTGCCGGTGCCGTCGCATCCCGCCGTGGTGCGCTCCCGGGGGCACGACCCGGTGCTGCGAGTGACCCGACGAGCTGCCGGTGTGCTGCGACGCCGCGGCCACCGGGTTGCGGTCCGGCGTCCCCTTCGCGTGCTGGGACGACCGCAGGACCAGGTGGGCCTGGACGCGGGGCAGCGTCGCACCAACCTCAGCGGACGTCTCCGAGCCCGACCCCCGGACGTGCGAGCGGCGTCGCAGGTGGTGCTCGTCGACGACGTGGTGACCACCGGATCGACCTTGAGAGAGGCCCAGCGTGCGCTGGCCGTGGCCGGCTGGCGACCCGGCAGGGCCGTCACCCTCGCAGCGACCAGGCGACGGGCCTGACGGTGCCAGTCGGTGGGCGGGTCGGTGGGCCGGTCGGTGGGCGGGTCGGTGGGCGGGTCGGTGGGCGGGGCCGGGTCAGGGTTTGCCCACCCCCACTACCGGTTCTGCCCAGGGGAGGGCTAGCGTCTGGGTATGGAGTCCGTCCGGGTCCGTGGTTGCGTCGGAGTTCCACGAGAGGGTTCCCGGCAAGCCGATGCCAGTCGCAGGCGAAACGGTCCACGTAAGTCGGTTCCCGTCCCCGGGCGGGATCGACGATCACGGTGCGGCTTAGAAGTAAGTCCTGCCGGCTCCCCCTCGTCAGACACGGGGGTCAGGGCCGAGAAGGTGAGTAGTGGCAGCCAAGCTGCGAGAGCCTCAGCAGGCGGTTGTGGGGTCGAAGACCAGGTCGGCCGGACGGACCCCTCCCGATTCCTCGTGGGATCGACTCGGCCGGATCAGCTCGATCACGGAGGTGCTCATGGAGATCGTCGTCAACGCCCGTCACGGAGAGGTTTCGGACAGGTTCCGCGACCACGTGGAGGAGAAGCTCTCCCGGTTGGAGAAGCATGACCACAAGGTCATCCGCATCGAGGTCGAGGTGGAGAAGGAGCGCAACCCTCGTCAGCAGGACCGCGCCATGCGCGTGCAGCTGACGGCCTTCACCAAGGGGCCGATCGTGCGGGCAGAAGCCGCCGCCGAGGACAAGATGGCGGCGCTCGACGTGGCGGTGGACAAGATGAGTGCTCAGATGCGCAAGGCCGCCGACCGCAAGCGGGTTCATCGTGGACGGCACGCGCCCCAGTCGGTCGCGCAGGCCACAGCGCAGGTGGAGGCACAGCTGGACACCGAGCTGCTGTCCGCGCGCCAGGTCAACGGCATGGACGCCGAGGGTCGGCGTCAGCAGGGACTGGTGGACGTGCAGGGCGAAGGCCCGCTCGTGGTCCGCGAGAAGACCCATCCGGCGCGGCCGATGACGCTGGACCAGGCGTTGTACGAGATGGAGCTGGTCGGCCACGACTTCTTCCTCTTCGTCGACGACGCGACCAGGCAGCCCTCGGTGGTCTATCGCCGACGCGGCTACGACTACGGCGTGATCCGGCTCGACCTCGACGGCCGGGCCGCGATCTAACCAGTGGGTCTCGGTGGGGTCGTAGGTGGGGTGCGCCCTCGGCCCTGACCCGGATGCGCCGATTTCGCCTCGGCACCTAGCCCGTTCGTGCCATGATGCGACCGTGGCGCCAGAAGCAGCAGCCGTGGGCACGGACTCGACGATCCGTCTGGTCGTCGTGGACGACCAGGAGCTGTTCCGACGAGGACTGACCATGCTCCTCAACGCCGAGCCCGACATCGACGTCGTGGCGGAGGCCTCCAGCGGCGCCGAGGCGGTCGACCTCGCCGCCGCCGAGGGCCCCGACGTCGTCCTGATGGATGTCCGGATGCCGAAGCAGAGCGGCATCGAGAGCTGTCTTGCCCTCAAGGATGCGGCCCCCACCGCCCGGATCATCATGCTCACCGTCAGCGACGACGAGGCAGACCTCTACGACGCGGTCAAGAACGGCGCCTCGGGCTACCTGCTCAAGGACTCCTCGATCGACGAGGTGGCCCAGGCCATCAGGGTGGTCGCCGACGGGCAGTCGCTGATCAGCCCCTCGATGGCCATCAAGCTCCTCGATGAGTTCAAGCAGATGTCGCGCGGGGACCGGACGGCCAGCTCCACGCCGAAGCTGACCGAGCGGGAGCTCGAGGTGCTCCGCCTCGTCGCCACGGGGCTGAACAACCGCGAGATCGCCAAGCAGCTGTTCATCTCCGAGAACACGGTGAAGAACCACGTCCGCAACATCCTGGAGAAGCTCCAGCTGCACTCGCGGATGGAAGCGGTCATGTACGCGGTCCGGGAGAAGCTGCTCGACATCCCGTGACCCCGGGCGGAGCGAGGAGGTCGACGAGCGGGCGTCTCGAGACCCGACCGGGCCCGCGTCCGGAGTCGCTGTCCTCGGACCAGGCGCGTCGCGCGGCGCTGGCTGCCCAGGGCTTTCTCGACCCACCGCACGCCACCCCGACCATGCGGACCCTCGACCGGACCCTGCGACGCACCGGCGTGCTGCAGGTCGACTCGGTCAACGTGCTGCAGCGCGCCCACTACATGCCGCTGCTCAGCCGGATGGGGCCCTACGACCCCGACCTTCTGACAAGGGCAGCCTCTGGACGGGCGCAGCGCCGGCTCGTCGAGTACTGGGCCCACGTGCAGGCACTGATGCCGGTCGAGCTGTGGCCGACGATGCGTCATCGAATGGCGAGCTACCGCGACCAGCGTCACAAGTGGTGGGGCACCGTCATCGACGGCGGCCTGACCGCGAGGCTGCTGGCCGAGATCGCCGAGCGCGGCGCCTCGACGGCACGCGACCTGGACGACGGCCTTCCCCGGACCAAGGAGAGCTGGGGCTGGAACTGGTCGCAGACTCGGCGCGCGCTCGACTACCTGTTCATGGTCGGCGACGTCGCAGTGGCCGGCCGCAACAGCCAGTTCGAGATCCGCTACGACCTCCCCGAGCGGGTGATCCCGCCTGAGCACTTCGACGCCCCGACCCCGACCGTCACCGAAGCCAACCGGGAGCTGGTGCGCCGGGCGGCCCGGTCCTGCGGCGTGGCCACCGCGCGCGACCTGGCCGACTACTACCGGATGCGGCTGCAGCCCGGATCGGGAGCCGGAGCGGCGAGACAGGCGATCGACGACCTGGTCGAGGACGGCGAGCTGATCCCGGTCAGCGTCGCGGGTTGGTCCCGACCGGCGTACCTGCACCGTGACACCCGACTGCCGCGTCGGGTCGCCGCTCGCGCACTGCTGAGTCCCTTCGACCCGGTGGTGTGGGAACGCACCCGCACCGAGGAGCTGTTCGGCTTCCGCTACCGCATCGAGATCTACGTACCGGCCCACCAGCGCGTCCACGGCTACTACGTGCTGCCCTTCCTGCTCGGCGATCGACTGGTGGCCCGGGTCGACCTCAAGGCCGACCGAGCAGGCGGTGTCCTCGTGGTCCGGGGCGCCTACGCCGAGGAGCACGCCCCCGAGCAGACCGCCGCCGAGCTGACCACGACGCTGGTCGAGGTCGCGACCTGGCTCGGCCTCGGGGCGATCCGCGTCGACCTCCGCGGCGACCTGGCGCCGGCACTTGCCGGCTCGGTGGGCGGCTGACCACGGAGCGGAGCCGTGCCCGCACACCACGGCCGGTGTCCGGGCGTGGGTACAGTGGGCCCGCCCATCAGTCCACGACCGGGAGCTCATTTCGTGCCTGTCATCATCGACAAGATCCTCCGCATCGGCGAGGGGAAGATCCTTCGTCAGCTGGAGGCCGTCGCCCGGGCCGTCAATGCGATCGAGGACGACTTCGTCGCCATGAGCGACGAGGAGCTGCAGGGCCTGTCCACGGAGTTCAAGGAGCGGCTTGCCGGGGGTGAGTCGCTGGACGACCTCATGCCGGAGGCGTTCTCCACCGTCCGCGAGGCCGCCCGCCGGGTGCTCGGTCAGCGTCACTTCGACGTCCAGCTCATGGGTGGCGCCACCTTGCACCTCGGCAACATCGCCGAGATGAAGACCGGTGAGGGCAAGACCCTCGTGGCGACCCTGGCCACCTACCTCAACGCGCTCACCGGCCGCGGTGTCCACATCGTGACGGTCAACGACTACCTCGCCCAGTACCACGCCGAGTGGATGGGGCGGGTCTACCACTTCCTCGGCATGACCACCGGCGTGATCCAGCCGGAGATGACCCGCGCCGAGCGCCGGGAGGCCTACGCGTGCGACATCACGTACGGCACCAACAACGAGTTCGGATTCGACTACCTCCGCGACAACATGGCCAACAGCCTCGAGGAGTGCGTCCAGCGGGGCCACCACTACGCGATCGTGGACGAGGTCGACTCCATCCTCATCGATGAGGCTCGTACCCCGCTCATCATCTCCGGCCCCACCCAGGACGAGGTCCGCTGGTACCCGGAGTTCGCCAAGGTGTCGGAGACCATGGTGCGCGACGAGGACTACGAGGTCGACGAGAAGAAGCGCACCATCTCGGTGCTCGACAGCGGCATCACCAAGGTCGAGGACTACCTCGGGATCGACAACCTCTACGACTCGGTCAACACTCCGCTGATCTCCTTCATGAACAACGCGATCAAGGCCAAGGAGCTGTTCCGGCGGGACAAGGAGTACATCGTCCGTGATGGCGAGGTGCTCATCGTCGACGAGCACACCGGACGCAGCCTGGTCGGCCGTCGCTACAACGAGGGACTTCACCAGGCCATCGAGGCCAAGGAGCAGGTGGAGATCCGCGAGGAGTACCAGACCCTGGCCACCATCACGCTGCAGAACTACTTCCGGCTCTACGAGAAGCTCTCCGGCATGACCGGGACGGCGATGACCGAGGCCTCGGAGTTCGACAAGATCTACAAGCTGGGCGTGGTCCCCATTCCGACCAACCGCCCGATGGCCCGTGCCGACCAGCCGGACCTGGTCTACCGCACCGAAGCTGCCAAGTACGAGGCCGCGGCCGAGGACATCGCCGAGCGGCACCGGGCCGGCCAGCCCGTCCTCGTCGGCACGGTGTCGGTGGAGAAGTCGGAGTACCTCTCCAACCTGCTCAGGAGCAAGGGCGTGCCGCACTCGGTGCTCAACGCCAAGCAGCACGCCGACGAGGCCAAGGTCGTGGCGATGGCGGGTCACCGGGGTGCGGTGACCGTCGCCACGAACATGGCCGGCCGCGGAACCGACATCATGCTCGGCGGGTCGGTGGACTTCCTCGCCGACCAGTCGCTGCGCGAGGGCGGGTTGGACCCGCAGGAGGACGTCGAGGACTACGAGGCTGCCTGGCCGGAGACCGTGGAGCGGATCAAGGCTCAGGTGGGGGCCGAGCACGAGGAGGTCACCAAGCTCGGCGGCCTCTACGTCCTCGGCACCGAGCGGCACGAGTCGCGGCGGATCGACAACCAGCTGCGAGGCCGGTCCGGTCGTCAGGGAGACCCCGGGGAGTCCCGGTTCTACCTCTCGCTCGAGGACGAGCTGATGCGGTTGTTCAAGTCGGACTGGGTCGACTGGGTCCTGACCACGCTCAAGGTCCCCGACGACGTGCCGATCGAGAACAAGCGGGTCACCAAGTCCATCGCCTCGGCGCAGTCGCAGGTCGAGTCGCAGAACTTCGAGTCCCGCAAGAACGTCCTCAAGTACGACGACGTCATGAACCGTCAGCGCGAGGTGATCTACGCCGAGCGCCGTGCGGTGCTCGAGGGCGCCGACCTGCACGACCAGGTGCTCGAGATGATCGACGAGACCATCACCAGCTATGTCAACGGTGCCACCGAGGGGTTCCCCGAGGAGTGGGACCTCGAGGCGCTGTGGACCGCCCTCAAGCAGCTCTACCCGGTGAGCGTCAGCTGGCAGGAGCTCGAGGAGCGGGCAGGCGGCCGCGACGAGATCGAGCGTGACGAGCTGCTCCAGACCTTGCGTGAGGACGCGCAGCGTGCCTACGCCTCCCGCGAGGAGGAGCTGGGCAGCGACGTCGTGCGCGAGCTGGAACGGCGAGTCGTCCTCTCGGTGCTCGACCGCAAGTGGCGTGAGCACCTCTACGAGATGGACTACCTGCGCGAGGGCATCGGCCTGCGCGCCTACTCCCAGCGTGACCCGCTGGTCGAGTACCAGCGTGAGGGCTTCGACATGTTCGCCTCGATGATGGGCGCCATCAAGGAGGAGTCCGTCGGCTTCCTGTTCAACATCGAGGTCGAGGTGGATGAGGGGGAGCCGGGGGTCACCGAGGGCGACGAGTTCGAGCTCTCGCCCGCGGCGGCCGCTGCGACTGCTTCGCGGCACCCGCAGATCCAGGCCAAGGGGCTCCAGGAGCCCCAGGAGCAGGGCGGGCTGACCTACACCGCACCGTCGGAGACCGGAGAGACCGAGGTGCGGCGCGAGGACGCAGCCGCTGAGGACGCCTACGCCGGGATCAGCCGCAATGCCCTCTGCCCGTGCGGGTCGGGCAAGAAGTACAAGCGCTGCCACGGGGCGCCCGGGGGCCCGACGGGCACGACGGCGCGGATCAGCTGAACCGGCCCGCGCCGCCGGCGGAGGTCAGGCGAACTCCATGGCGGTGCAGACCCAGCGTCCTTGCGAGACCTCCAGCCGCATCGCGATCGCCCGCGACCGGCGGCCGTACTGCACGTGCACGCTGACCTCGGCTGCCCCGGAGCCGACGGCACACACATGGACGCTGCGTACCTGCGGCCTCACCGCTGATCGTTGGACGGGTATGCCGCTTGCCGCGGTGGCAGCACGCTGGGCGAGTCGGGTGCGCCGTTCGACGTCGCGGTAGACGGTGCGAGTGGTCCACCGCACCAGCTGGCTCGGTGGCCGGTGCCCGGCCACCGCCTCGACCACCGCCTGCGCGAACCGGGTTGCCCAGCCGCGGAGCGCGGCGGCGTCCGCGGCGGCGACGTCGGTGTCGGTGTCAGGTCTCGACCCGGACTCGCCGGCCATCGGCGGCCCGGGGTCCTGGCTTTCCCACGACAGCACCCCTTGCTCGGGGTGGACGATCGGCGTCGTGTCCGGCTGGGGAACCAGCCGGGTGACGATCGAGGCGGGAAGCGTACGCATCGGCGGCGTGACCATGGGGCTCCTCATCGGGACGGGTCAGGGGTGGGCAGCACGAGAGAGGCGGGCAGGCTCAGGCGCGTGCCGGGGTACAGGAGGTCGGGGTCCGGGCCGACGCGCTCACGGTTGGCCCGGTAGAGCGCCCGCCAGGCGCGGTCCACTTCCGCAGCGGATCGCTGGCCGGGCCCGGGGCCGATCAGCCCGGCGGCGATGCTCCACAGGGACTCACCGGCGATGACGACGCGGACCCGCGCCCTGGGCTGCGTGGTCGGTCGCTGGGGCAGGGGCAGGCCGTCGAGAGCGGACCGGATCGTGGGATCGGTCGGCGCCGGCTCTCGGCCCTGAGCTGGGCCCACCGCCGTGCCCCACAGCAGCGCCGCGCCCAGGGGCGGAGCGCAGGCGCGCACCAGTGCGCCGCGTCCTGGCACCCGGAGGAAGCGCCCGGGAGGACGGCCCCGGGCCGGGCCGAGTGCAGGGACTCGAGTCGCGCCGACCACTGCGGGGCGCCCGGTCGCGCCGAGCAGGTCGAGGCAGCAGAGGAGGGAGAGCGCGAGCAGGTACAGCCCCGTGGCGGCCAGGCCCAACCCCGCGAGGGCCACCAGGACCTGCTCGGCCGACGTCGGCCCCGGGGCCGCCCACAGCCGGCTGTCGGCCAGCGGGCTCGCGAGTCGGCTGCCCCCGATGGCCAGCGATGCTCCGGTGAGGAATGCTGCCCCGACCACCGTGAGAGCTCGCGCGCGACTCGTCGACATGCTGCCCCCGATCAATCGTGTTTGACAATGTTTGACGTCGTTAGACCTCAGTCAAGCACAATGGATCTGCCCTCGCGACGTTGTCCACAGCGCAGGCTGCGGGAACCGCCGGCGGCCGAGCGGTGTGGGACCGTGGAGCCCATGGGGTGGGAACAGGGGCTGCTGGCGCTCTTCGACGACCTGGAGACGCAGGCCACGGGGCTCGCGCTGGACGCCCGCGAGTCCGACGTCGCGGACCTGGCTCGAGCCGAGTACGCCGAGGTCCGGGTCGAGTCCCGGTTGCGCGGAGCCGTCGGTCGTGCCGTCGAGCTCGACGCGGCCGGCGGTCTTACCGTGCGGGGACGGCTCGAACGGGTCGGTCGAGCGTGCGCCGCGGTGGCGGCGGTGGCCACCATCGGGCGGACTGCTGCTGGTGAACCTCGATCACGTGCTCGCTGCGCGGGTGAGCTCCAGCCGCGCCGTCGACGAGGCGACTGCCCCTGTCGTGGCTCGCCTCGGCCTCGCTTCCGCCGTGCGGCACTTGGCAGAGGAGGTGGACGTGGTGGCGGTGAGCCGCTGCGACGGATGGCGGATGACCGGCGAGGTGGCGCGGGTGGGCGCGGACTTCCTCGAGCTCGTCGACGTGGACCGCGAGGCGGATCGGACCTCGCTGCTGCCGTTCGCTGCTCTCGTCACCGTGGCGCCGGCATGAGCCGGCTCACGGACGGGCCCAGAGGACGGCGCGGGGAATCGCCAGGAATTGCCCGAGGGAATCGTTCAGCGTTGGCGCGAGGACTTCAGGTGCTCCTCGGTCTCGGTGTACATGCGCTCGATGAACCTCTCCAGCTCGACGTCCTCGATGCGCCACTGTCCGCGTCCGCCGATCTTGATGGCACGGATCTCGCCACGCTGCACCAGCGCAGTGACCTGGGCCAGGGAGGTGTTGAGGATCTCGGCGACGTCGTTCAGAGTGAGGAACCGGGGGCCTGAGGGCATGTGCACCATCCTGGCAGCGTTTGACGTCGGTTCACGACATTTAACCAACCGGCCTGTGCATGGCGGGAGTCTGAGGGGTAGGAGCGCCAGGTCATGACTGCTCTCGATGCCCCACCGCTTCCTGTCGGCCCCCGGACAGCCCCGCCGGCCAACCGGTTCCGTCGCCCGGGCTGGCGCGACCCTCGCCTCGTGATCGGCGTGTTGCTGGTCTGCCTCTCCGTCGTGCTGGGGGCGCGCGTGCTCGGCGGCCGCGACGACGTGACGCAGATCTGGTCGCTCCGGGATGGTGTCGCCGCCGGCGAGACCCTCGGCACCGACCAGCTCCGGCCGATCGGGGTCAGGTTCGCCGACGAGGCCGACGCCGCCACGTACGCCTCCGCAGACCGGCCGGTCGCTGACGGCACCGTGGCCACCCGCGACCTCGCAGCGGGGGAGCTGCTCCCCCTGGGGGCGATGGCACCGGACGGCGACCCGCTGGTGGAGCTCCCGCTGACGGTTCCGGGCGGGGGAGTCCCCGCGGGCACGGCACCCGGCGACCGGGTGGACGTCTGGGTGGTGCCGAGGGCTGGCGAGACCGGGCGGCCGGCACGAGGAGCCAAGGTCCTGGCCGACGTGCCGGTCCTGCGCGTGGGAGGTCGGGGGCTGGGTGGCCCGGAGGCCCGACGACAGGTCGTCGTCGGGGTGGCCGAAGAGGCGAGGCTGGCCCGGGTCGTCGGCCGACTGGCCGACGCGGACGTGCTGCTGGTCCGGAGACGCTGATGCCGACGCGGGGGGAACGGCGCGGTTGCGCAGACCAGGATCGGGGTGCTGGTCAGCGCCGAGGGAAGGGCATGGGAGCCGGAGGCGCTGACGGCGCTGGCCGATGCGCGGGATCTGACGACGGTCCGGCGCTGCCTCGACGTCCACGACCTCTTGGCGGTCGCCGCGACGGGGACCGCCCGAGCCGCGGTCGTCGCAGCGCCCGGGGCCGACATCGACCGGGACCTGGTCGAACGTCTCGCCTCGCAGGAGGTGGCCACCCTCGCCGTGGTGCCGGACCACGGCTCGCCGGCCGCGGCGGCGCAGGACGTCACCGCTCGGCTGCTCGACATCGGCGTGTCCGCCGTCCTGACCGAGAGCGCGGTCGCAGCGCGCCTCGCAGAAGGAGTGCGAGACGCGGTGTCGGGGAGGGGCGAGCGCGCCGCGCCGAGCGCGCCGACGGAGCCGTCATAGTGGAGGAGCAGTCCGGGGGACGGGTCGTGGCGGTGTGGGGGCCGAGCGGTGCGCCTGGTCGTACGACGGTGGCCGTCGGCCTCGCGACCGCCTTCGCCGCAGCGGGACGTCACACGACGCTTGTCGACGCCGACCCGTACGGCGGAGCGGTGGGCCAGCACCTCGGCGTGCTCGAGGAGACGTCGGGCCTGCTCGCCGCGGTCCGCCACGCCAACTCCGGCACGCTGACCGCCGAACGGTTGCGGGGCTGCGCCCGTGGCGTGGCCGACGACCTCGACGTCCTGACCGGGCTGCCGCGGGCGGACCGCTGGGCGGAGGTGCGGGCCGCCAACCTGCAGCAGGTGGTGCAGCGGGCACGCAGCGCCGCCGACCTCGTCGTGGTCGACGCCGGCTTCGGGGCCGAGACGCCGCGCAGTGCCCCGGTCCCGGCACCTCAAGTCGCGCGACGCGCTCGTCGGTGCGGTGCTCGGCGAGGCCGACGACCTCGTCGTCGTGGGCTCGGCCGAGCCCGTGGGCCTGACGCGGCTCGCCCGGCTGCTCGTCGACATGCGTCAGCTGCGACCGCCTGGCCCGACCCGCGTGGTCGTCAACCGGATGCGTGCCGGCCTCGGCTGGCGGGAGGCAGAGATCGTGGACATGGTGGCCCGGCTCACGCCGAGCCAGGTGCACTTCCTGCCCTTCGACCTCGACGGGGCCGACCGGGCGATGCAGGCAGGCCGGAGCCCGGTCGAGCTGGGCGGTTCGCCGTTGGGCGCCGGAATGGTCGATCTCAGCAGCGGGCTCGTTGCCGGCGAGCCCGCCAGGGCCCGGCGGCTCGTGTCGCGGAGGTCGGACGGGGCCGTGGCGCCGGTTGCTCAGACGGTGAGCAGCAGCGAGAGCCCACCGACGGTGTACCCCACCATCACCAGGAGAAGCGGCAGCTGCGCGGTGAGCTGGTGCCGCCGTGGCAGCACGCGCATCGCACGGTCGTGGGCTGCGATGACGCCGAGCACGTGACCGCCCACGATGGCGAAGACCTTGGTGTAGGCGAGGAAGGTCTGGTGGTTCGACAACCAGTAGCTGACCTGGAGGTCCGCGGTCCCCAGGAGGTTCGCCCCGGTGCCCATCGGGTCACTCAGCTCGATCATCCCCTGCTGCCCCGTCTCGACCAGGAGGCTCAGGTAGTGGGCGACGATGTACCCGACGATGATCGGGACCAGCGAGTGCGCGAACACGCGGGGCATCGCCGACCGGGCCCGACCCTCGTTGCCAGGGACGACCGCCGTGGCGAGACTGAAGGTGAGGCCCACCAGCACGCTGAACCCCACGAGCCCCAGAACGCCGAGGAGGTGGGCGTCGAGCCCTGACCACTCCAGCAGCCGGAGCCAGGCCAGCGACTCCTTGAAGCTGTCGAAAGCGGTGCTCCCCAGCAGGACGGCAGTCACGGCTACCAGGCCGGGAACCGCGGGCACGCCGTCGAGGTTCTCCAGCGGGGAACGGAGCACCAGCCGGCCGTCCGCCCGGCGTCCGAAGACCGAGAGCCGGCCGACGAGTCGGGAGTAGACCTCGAAAGGATCGGCGGCGGCGAGCCAGCGGTCGCCGAAGACCGCGGCGCCGACCAGCCCCACCGCGCCGTAGACGGCAAACCAGAGTCGCACCGAGTAGAGGTAGTTCGACTCCGGATAGACCAGCTCGAGGTAGGTGAAGGCCAACAGCCCAGCGGCCGCCGGCCACAGGCCGACCCAGCCGGGCAGGTCCAGGACGCCCTCGTCCGGGTCACCCCGGGTCAGCCGGGTCAGGCCCCGGTGGAGCGTGCGCAGCGGGTTCATCGCCGGGTAGACCGGGCCCAGCAGCAGGGAGGCGGGGACGACCCCGACCCACAGCAGCACGAAGACGAACTTGAACGTGGGGTTCACCGCCGTGTCGGGGCCGGCGACCGCTGCCCACGTGACGTAACCGGCGATCACCAGCCCCAGGCCTCGCAGCAGCAGGGTTCCCACCCCACCGCTGAAGGCGCGGTCGAGCCAGTGCGGCAGCGGTCGCCCCCCGGTCGCGGCGTCGTACCGCGACCGTGGCCAGGCCAGGGTGAGCACGATGAAGGAGATGCCGAGCGCGGCAGCCCCCCCGGCCAGCGCGAACGCCAGGGGGAGCGGAAGATCCTGAGCCCCACCGACGCCGTGCGCGAAGACCATGGCGCGGCCCCTCCCGTGTACGTATGGCGGTGCGTCGTGCTGGGGTGACTCTGAGAGAATCGCACGAGCACACCGGGCGACCGCGAGGAGGGCTGAGGGTGGAGCGACTGCGTCCAGGCGACGCGGCCCTGCTGGAGATGGAGTCGGACAGCGCGCCGATGCACCTGGCGACCGTCGAGGTGTTCGAACCGGGCGACGAGGGGTTCGACCACGCTCGGCTCGTCGCGCTCGTGGGCGACCGGTTGGCCTTCGTGCCCCGCTACCGTCAACGGCTCATGACCGTGCCGGGACGGGTGGCCGCGCCGGTGTGGGTCGACGACCCCGACTTCGACATCACCTACCACGTGCGACAGTCAGCCGTCCCCCGGCCGGGCACCATGTCCCAGGTCGAGGAGCTGGTGGCGCGCATCATCGCGCGTCCGCTCGACCGGTCACGCCCGCTGTGGGAGATGTACCTCATCGAGGGCCTCGAGCACGGTCGGGTCGCGATCCTCGCCAAGTCGCACCAGACCCTTGTCGACGGGGTCTCCACGATCGACCTCGGCCAGGTGATCCTCGACAACGACACCGTGACGCGCGATCGGATACCCGACGACTGGCGTGCCCGCCGCGAACCCTCGACCGCCTCGCTCCTCGGCGCAGCCCTCCTCGACCGTGCCAAGGCGCCGGACCTGGTGTCGACCGTGACCGGGGTGGGGGAGCAGCTGGTGCGCAAGAACCCGCTGACGCGTGCGCTCCAGGGGCGTCGTACCGCCCCGGAGAGCCCGCTCCAGGTGACGCTCTCCCAGCAGCGGCGCTTCCGCACCGTGCGCACCGATCTCGACGACTACCGCAAGCTGCGACGCGTCCACGGAGCCACGGTCAACGACGTGGTGCTCGCGACCGTGACCGGGGCGCTGCGGTTGTGGTTGATGACCCGGGCAGAGTCGGTGCACAGCAGCCGTCACCTGCGAGCCATGGTCCCGATGAGCGTGATGGACAGCGACCTCGAGCCGACCTCGCTCGGCAGCCAGGTGACCGGCAACGTGCTGGCCCTCCCGATCGGGGAGAGCAGTCCGGTGGTCCGGCTGCATCAGGTGTCCTACGCCCTGAAGGCCCACCGCGACACCGGCAAGGCCGTCTCCGCGCTCCGGCTGATCGGGGTTGGTGGCTTCGCGCCGACCACCTTCCACGCCCTGGGAGCGCGGGTGGCGGCGGCCTCACGCGGCCGAGACTTCAACCTGCTGGTGACCAACGTGCCGGGCCCGCAGTTCCCGCTCTACGCAGCCGGGGCGCGCATGCTGGAGAGCTACCCGGTGCAGCCGCTGCTGCCGCAGCACGCGCTCGCGGTCGGAGCCACGTCGTACGACGGGGCCGTGCACTACGGCATCACCGCTGACCGCGACGCCATCCCCGACATCGACGTGATCGGGCAGTGCATCGAGGAGAGCCTGGCCGAGCTGGTCGACACCACGACGGAGTCGCGGATGCGAGCCCCGACCGGGCGCTTCGACATCGGGCCGGGCCAGGACTCGGGGCCGGACTCGGGGCCGGACTCGGGGCCGGCACGGGGCCCGGGTTCGACTCCGAGGACTGACGTGGCCGGCTGCCTGACCTAGAGTCGGCTCCATGGACGCAGCCACCCGGCCCCCCGCACCGGTCAACGAGCCCACCCTGACCTACGCCCCCGGCACGCCCGAGCGCGATGCCCTGCTGGCCGAGCTGAACCGGCAGAAGGCCCAGTCGGTGGAGCTGCCGGCCACCATCGGAGGCCGCCGCCGGATGTGCTCCGGGCCCGAGATCCCGGTGGTGCAGCCGCACGACCACCAGCACGTCCTGGGAGTGACGCGGGCTGCCACCCGCGCCGATGCCGGAGCGGCGATCGCCGCCGCCGGCGAGGCTGCGGCCGACTGGCGCGAGCTCGACTTCGACGACCGGGCCGCCGTCATGCTCAAGGCCGCCGACCTCCTCGCTGGTCCCTGGCGGCAACGCATCAACGCCGCCACCATGCTGGGACAGTCGAAGAGCGCGGTGCAGGCCGAGATCGACTCAGCCTGCGAGCTCATCGACTTCTTGCGGTTCAACGTCCACTTCGCCCGCCAGATCCTCGCCGAGCAGCCGATGGCCAACTCGCGCGGGATCTGGAACCGGGCCGACCACCGCCCGCTCGAGGGGTTCGTCTACGCGGTGACCCCGTTCAACTTCACCGCGATCGCCGGCAACCTCCCGACGGCGCCGGCCCTCATGGGCAACACCGTGCTGTGGAAGCCCTCGCCCACCCAGCAGCTCGCTGCCCAGGTCACCCTCGAGGTGCTGGAGGAGGCGGGTCTGCCCCCGGGTGTGATCAACCTGCTGCCGGGCAACGGAGCCGAGGTGTCGGCGGTCGCGCTCCAGCACCGCGACTTCGCCGGCCTCCACTTCACCGGGTCCACCCCGACCTTCCAGCTGTTGTGGCGGACCATCGGGGAGAACCTCACCGGCTACCGGTCCTACCCGAGGATCGTGGGTGAGACCGGTGGCAAGGACTTCGTGGTCGCGCACCCGTCGGCGGACCCGGACGTGCTGCGCGTCGCCCTGATGCGAGGGGCCTTCGAGTACCAGGGCCAGAAGTGCTCGGCGGCGTCCCGGGCCTACGTCCCTCGCTCGTTGTGGGAGGGCGGGCTCAAGGACCAGCTGATCGAGGAGACCGAGGCGCTGCCGATGGGAGACGTGGCGGACCTGTCGAACTTCATGGGAGCGGTCATCGACGATCGCGCCTTCGACAAGCACCGGCGCGCGATCAACCGGGCCAAGCGGTCCCGCCGGCTGACCGTCCTGGCCGGCGGCAAGGTCGACGACTCCGTCGGGTGGTTCGTGAGGCCCACCATCGTGGAGTCCTCGGTCCCCGACGACGAGATGTTCTCCACCGAGTACTTCGGTCCGATCCTCGCCGTGAGCGTCTACGACGACCGCGACTTCGAGGACGCGGTCGACCAGATGGAGTCCTTCGCGCCGTACGCCCTCACCGGCTCCATCGTCGCGCAGGACCGGCGGGCGATCGCCTGGGCGGCCGAACGCCTCCGCTTCGCCGCCGGCAACTTCTACGTCAACGACAAGCCGACAGGTGCCGTGGTGGGGCAGCAGCCGTTCGGCGGGGCACGCGCCTCCGGCACCAACGACAAGGCCGGGTCGGTCGCCAACCTGATGCGGTGGACGTCCACGCGGAGCATCAAGGAGACGATGGTGCCTCCCACCGACTACCGCTACCCGCACATGGACTGACGTGCTACCCGACTTCGATCCCGCGCTGCTCCAGCACGCCTGGCCGGTGCCCCAGCACATGGGGGAGCTGCACCCCTACGAGACGGTCCTGGTGCTGCTGATCGCCTTCGGGCCGTTCCTCGTGATCGGCCTGCTGGTCCGACGCGAGCGCCGCCGAACCGGCCAGGATGACGTCACGGACGCTTCCCGGCCAGCCAGTCCCGCCCCGCGCGAGCCTCCTCGTCGCGCGCCCGCGCGAACAGATCGCCCATGACCTTCTCGAGCTTGCCGCCGATCAGCGGGACCGAGACCTTGCACTCGCCGTCGAACCGCTGGACGGTGCGGCCGGCCTGCTCGGTCAGGGTGTAACTGCCGCGGATACGGGTGGGCTTGCCGGGCGTCTCGACGGTGAGCGTGCAGCTGCCGGGGTCGGCCCACCTCTCCTCCACGGTGGCCCGGGTGGTCTCACCTGCGAACTTGGTGGCGAACGACGGGACCCCCTGGAGGGGTTGGACCTGGTCCATGTGGACGGTGTGGCCCTCCCCTCGGGGTTGCACGTCGACGCTGACCTCGAGCACGCCCGAGCGCTTGGCGGCGTGCTCTCGGAAGTCCGGGTCGACGAGCATCGCGTAGACCTCGGCCAGCGGGGCATCGTACTCAGAGGAGTGACTCAGCTTCATGATCGTCATCATGACCCATCGTCGTGATGGTTGGCAGTGATGAGGTCGGGGTCCTAGTGTCGGAAGCCAGTCCGGGCAGCATGACATCGAGGAGCAGCAGTGACAGCGAGGTCGGTGGATCCGAAGGCAGATCTCATCGCCAAGGCTGCCTCCCGCGCCTCGAACAAGAAGGGGACCGGCGCCCCGACCAAGGACACCGCCGAGCAGTTCCTGGCCCAGTACTACCGACACATCGCGTTCGAGGACCTCGCTGAGCGTGCCGACACCGACCTGTGGGGGGCGGCCGTCAGCCACCACCGGCTGGCCACGACCCGTCTCCAAGGTGTCGCTCAGGTGCGGGCCTTCACCCCGAGCGTGGCCGAGCACGGCTGGTCGGCCGGAGGGCACACCGTGGTCGAGGTCGTCACCGACGACATGCCGTTCCTGGTGGCCTCGGTGACGATGGAGCTCCACGACCAGGGGCGCTCGGTCCACCTGGTGGTCCACCCCCAGCTCCTGGTCCGCCGCACCATCACCGGTGATCTCGTCGAGGTGATCGACGACGAGTCCTACGCCGTCGGCAGTGAGCACGACGTGCGCCGGGAGTCGTGGATGCACGTGGAGATCGACCGCGATACGGACCAGTCACGGCTCGACCACCTCGTGGGGCGGCTGCGTGCGGTGCTCAGCGACGTCCGTGAGTCGGTCGAGGACTGGAGCAAGATGCACCAGCAGGTCCTCGACTTGATCCACGAGCTGCGCGACGAGCCTCCGGTGAGCATCCCGCAGTTCGAGGTGGAGCAGGGGATCGACCTGCTGAGCTGGCTGGCCGACGACCACTTCACGCTGCTCGGCTACCGCGAGTACCGGCTCCGCACGGATGACGGCGAGGACTCGCTGCGGGCTGTGCCGGGGACCGGCCTGGGGATCCTCAGGGCCGACCAGCCGATGACCACCGACTACGGCAGGATGCCTCCCCTGGTGCGGGACAAGGCGCGGGAGAAGACCCTCCTCGTCCTCGCCAAGGCCAACTCCAAGTCGACGGTGCACCGCCCGGTCCACCTCGACTACATCGGGGTGAAGACGTTCGACGCCGACGGCGAGGTCGTCGGGGAGCGGCGTTTCCTCGGTCTCTACTCGTCAGCGGCCTACACCGAGTCGCTCACCCGGATCCCGGTGTTGCGCGAGAAGGCCTATGGCGTCCTCGAGGGGGCCGGCGTGGAGCGAGAGAGCCACACCGGCAAGGCCCTCATGGACGTCCTGGAAAACTACCCGCGCGACGAGCTGTTCCAGACCCCGCTCCATGAGCTGCAGGCGATCGCCATGGAAGTGCTGCAGACGCGGGAGCGTCGCCGGGTGCGGCTCTTCGTGCGGAGGGATGCCTACCACCGCTTCTACTCCTGCCTGGTCTACCTTCCGCGGGACCGCTACAACACCTCCGTCCGAGAGCGGATCTCCTCGATCCTGCTCGAGGACCTGGACGGCACGTCGATCGAGTACACCGCCAGGGTCTCGGAGTCGATGCTGGCTCGGGTCCACTTCGTGATCCGTCCGAACCGCGGTGAGACGGTGGCCGGCGACTACGACGTCGCCGAGATGGAGAAGCGGATCGCCGAGGCCGCGCGCTCGTGGTCCGACGACTTCGTGGCCGCCGTCCGCGAGGAGTACGGCGAGGGGCGGGGCGCGGCGCTGGCGGTGACGTACAGCGACGCCTGGCCCGAGGCCTACAAGGAGGACTACGCCCCGCAGATCGGTGCTGCTGACATCGGCGAGCTGGAGGCCATCGAGGGCGAGGAGGGTATCGGCCTCTCCTTCTACCGGCCACCGGACTGCAGCGACCGAGAGGCGCGTCTCAAGATCTTCCGCATCGGAGGGCCGCTGTCCCTCAGCAAGGTGCTGCCGATCCTCGCCTCCATGGGCGTCGAGGTGGTCGACGAGTGGCCGTACACCCTGGAGGACCTCGAGCGCGAGACCCACATCTACGACTTCGGTCTCCGGCACCCCAAGACCGTGCCGTGGGAGGCCCGTCAGCGGGTGCAGGACGCGCTGGCCGCGGTGTGGGACGCCCGGAACGAGGCCGACGGCTTCAACGCGCTCGTCCTCGACGCGGGCCTGAACTGGCGCCAGGTCACGGTGCTGCGTGCCTACGCGAAGTACATGCGCCAGGGGGGTACTCCCTTCGCGCAGGACTACATCGAGGCAGCCCTGCTGGGCAACGCCGACATCACCCGACTCCTGCTCGAGCTCTTCGAGTCCCGCTTCGACCCGGAGTTCGAGGGCGACCGCGAGGAGGCGGCGGAGCGGTTGGGGGGCGAGCTGGGGAAGGCGTTGGACGCGGTGGTCAGCCTTGACCAGGACCGGATCCTGCGCTCGTACCTCACGGTCATGGGGGCGACGCTGCGGACGAACTTCTACCAGCAGGACGACCAGGGTCTCCCCAAGCCCTACATCTCCTTCAAGCTCGATCCCAGTGCGATCCCCGACCTGCCCGAGCCGCGACCGAGGTACGAGATCTTCGTGTACTCGCCCCGGGTCGAGGGCGTCCACCTGCGGTTCGGCGCCGTCGCCCGCGGGGGCCTGCGCTGGAGCGACCGGCGCGACGACTTCCGCACCGAGGTGCTCGGACTGGTGAAGGCCCAGATGGTGAAGAACACCGTGATCGTGCCGGTGGGCGCAAAGGGCGGCTTCTTCCCCAAACAGCTCCCTGACGCCTCGGAGGACCGCGAGGCGTGGATGGAGGAAGGGAAGAGCTGCTACCGCACCTTCATCTGCGGGCTGCTGGACCTGACCGACAACCTGGTCGGCGGAGAGGCGGTCCCCCCCGCCGACGTCGTCCGGCACGACGGGGACGACACCTACCTGGTGGTCGCGGCGGACAAGGGCACGGCCACCTTCTCCGACATCGCGAACGGGATCGCGCAGGACTACGGGTACTGGCTGGGTGACGCCTTCGCCTCCGGTGGATCCGTCGGCTACGACCACAAAGCGATGGGGATCACCGCGCGTGGCGCCTGGGAGTCGGTGATGCGGCACTTCCGGGAGATGGGAGTCGACTGCCAGGAGGAGGAGTTCACCTGCGTCGGCATCGGCGACATGTCGGGCGACGTCTTCGGCAACGGCATGCTGTTGTCGCATCACACCAAGCTGGTGGCGGCATTCGACCACCGCGACATCTTCCTCGACCCCGCGCCCGACCCCGAGACGTCCTACGCCGAGCGCAAGCGGCTCTTCGAGCAGCAGCGGTCGAGCTGGCGGGACTACGACGAGTCCACGATCTCCGAGGGGGGAGGGGTCTGGTCGCGCGCCAGCAAGTCCGTGCCGGTCAGCGAGCAGGTGCGGGAGGCGCTCGGCATCGAGTCCGAGGCCACCTCGATGCCACCTCAGGAGCTGATCCGCGCCATCTTGCTGGCAGACGTCGACCTGCTGTGGAACGGCGGCATCGGCACCTACGTGAAGGCGTCCACCGAGTCCCACAGCGACGTCGGCGACAAGGCGAACGACGGGATCCGCGTCGACGGCGGGGACCTGCGGGTCAAGGCGATCGGGGAGGGGGGCAACCTGGGGCTCACCCAGCTCGGCCGCATCGAGTACGCCCGCGAAGGATGCGATGGCAAGGGCGGCCGCATCAGCACCGA
This sequence comes from uncultured Actinomycetota bacterium, assembly GCA_963801135.1. GTDB lineage: Bacteria > Actinomycetota > Actinomycetes > Propionibacteriales > Nocardioidaceae > Marmoricola_A. The sequence goes on from CAWDDN010000013.1 coordinate 198,314, forward strand.
CTTCATCGACAACTCCGCCGGCGTCGACACCTCCGACCACGAGGTCAACATCAAGATCCTGCTCGACCGGGTCGTTCGCGACGGGGACCTCACCGACAAGCAGCGCAACACGCTGCTGCGGGAGATGACCGACGACGTCGCAGGTCTCGTGCTGCGCGACAACTACGAGCAGAACGTGGCCCTGTCCAGCGCCACGATGCAGGCCCCGGCCCTGGCCCACGTGCACGAGGACTGGATGCAGCGCCTCGAGCGCGACGGGCGGCTCGACCGTGCGCTGGAGTTCCTGCCGGCCACCGACGAGATGGAGACGCGCATCGACAGCGGGGAGGGGCTCTCCGCGCCGGAGCTGGCCGTGCTGCTGGCCTACACCAAGATCGTGCTCGCCGAGGAGCTCATCGACACCGAGCTGCCCGACGACCCCTTCCTCGAGGTGGACCTGCGGGAGTACTTCCCCCTGGTGATGCAGGAGCGCTACGCCGACCAGGTGGACGCGCACCCGCTGCGGCGTCAGATCGTGGTCACCAGCGTGGTCAACGCCCTCATCAACGGCGCCGGGATCACCTTCTACCACCGGCTCTCGAGCGAGAGCGGCGCGTCGGCCGAGGAGCTCGTCCGGGCCAACTTCGTGGCCCGCGAGGTCTTCGGCTCCCGGCCCTTCGTCGACGACGTCTACTCCCTCGACAACGAGGTCGCCGCCGACACCCAGCTCGACATGCGACTCCTCATGCGCACCCTCGTGGAACGAGCCACGAGGTGGTTCCTGCACAACCGCCGGGCCCCGCTCGACAGCGCCGCCACCGTGGAGTACTTCCGGCCGATGGTCGGGGACCTCCTCGCGCAGATGCCGGAGCTGCTCCTGGGGCGCCAGCAGGAGCTCTTCGAGCAGCGCCGTGACGGCATGCTCGACGCCGGGGTCCCCGAGGGCCTGGCCGAACGAGCCGCCGTGCTGCCGGTGTGCACCCCCCTGCTGGCGCTGGTCGAGATCGCGCGGGAGGACGACCTCCACCCGCTGCTGGTCACCAAGACCCACCTGCGGCTGGGGGAGCGGCTCAAGATCGCGGCCCTGAGCGAGCGCATCCACGCGCTGCCCCGCGCGGACCGTTGGCAGACCATGGCGAGAGCTGCCCTGCGCGACGACATCCAGGCGGTCCATGCCACCCTGACCTCGCAGGTCCTGCACAAGGGCGATCGGCCGGACGACACGTCGGACGACGTCGTGGACGGGCTGCTGGATGCGTGGTCCGACGGCGACAGGACCGTGGTGGAGCGCGCCCAGGCGACGCTCACCGAGATCTGTGAGGACGACAAGGCCGACCTCGCCCGGATGTCGGTCGGTCTGCGGGTCGTCCGGACGCTGCTCTCCTGAGCGCCCGGAGGACATGAGACGGCCGGCGCCCGGGTCGGCTACGGTCTGTGGTCGTGACTGATGACGTGCTGTACGCCGGTGTCGAGGGTCAGGTCCGCGCCGTCGCCGAAGGACGGACCACAGCCTCGGAGCTGCTCGAGGAGGTGCTGCGCCGCATCGACGAGGTCGATCCGCAGCTCAACGCCTTCACCCTCGTGATGACCGAGGAGGCCAGGGCCGAGGCTGCGCAGCGAGATGCCACGCTGTCGCGCGGGGAGCCTCCGAGGCCCCTGCACGGGGTGCCGGTGGCGATCAAGGAGGAGAACGACGTCGCGGGCACCGTCACCACCTTCGGCGGTCGCGCCAACGAGGTGGTCTCCGATCGTGACAGCGCGGTGGTTGCGCGGCTGCGGGAGGCCGGAGCCGTCATCGTCGGGCGGACGAACATGCCGGAGTTCGGAGAGATCCCGTTCACCGAGTCGGACCGGTTCGGCATCACCCGCAACCCCTGGGATCCCAGCCGCACCCCCGGCGGGTCGTCGGGCGGGACGGCCGTCGCCGTGGCGACGGGCATGGTGTCCGTCGGCATCGGCGGTGACGGCGGTGGATCGATTCGGATCCCCGCCGCCTCGTGCGGGCTCTTCGGCCTCAAGCCGACACGTGGCCGGGTCTCGACAGCCCCCCACCCTGACCTCTGGGGGACCCTGGGGACGGTCGGGCCACTGACCCGCAGCGTCCTGGACTCCGCGATCGTCTACGACGTCGTGCGGGGTTCCACCCCTGCCGACCGGTTCTCCGCCCCCGAGCCGCAGCACTCCTTCAGCGACGCCGCACGGTTGACCACGGCGGAGTCCCAGCGCCGGCTCCGGATCGGCTGGTCGACCCGGAGCTCGGTCCCCGGCACCCGTCTGGCTCCTGAGCACGTCGCGGCCGTCAAGGAGACCGCCGAGCTGCTCGAGGGCCTCGGCCACCGCGTCTTCGAGATCGACCCGCGCTACCCGTTCCCGACGCCGGCCTTCCTGCCGCAGTTCTTCGGGGCCCTGCGCGACGAGGCCCGACGGGTCAAGGAGCCGGACCTGCTGGAGCCGCGCACCCGCCAGCTGCTGCGGATGGGCGCCTGGGCCCGGCCCGGCGTCGTCCGCCGCGCCGAGCGGCTCGGGGAGAAGATGCGTCGCACCGTCGATGCCCGGGTCTTCTCGATGTGCGACGTGCTGCTCACGCCCACGGTCGCCCCTCGGCAGCAGGAGCTGCCTGTGGTCGGCGGCCGCTCCGCGGTCCCTGCGGTGTTGTCGTCGCTTCCGATGGTCGCCTACTGCGCCCTGTGGAACGTCACCGGCCACCCGGCGGCAGCCGTGCCGGCAGGTTTCGCCGACGACGGGCTCCCCACCTCGGTCCAGCTGGTGGGGCCCCACGGCGGCGAGCCCGCGCTGCTGTCGTTGGCCGCGCAGCTGGAGTCGGTGCGGCCGTGGGCCGACCGCACGCCTGCGTGGTGAGGCCGGTGCGATGAGGGTGCCGATGCTGCTGACCAGCCCGGTCGCGCGTGGACGGCGGTTGGTCGCTGCGCTGCCGGGCGTCGACCTGCCCTCGCCGTTGCAGGGGCGCACGATCATGGTGACCGGCGCGTCCTCGGGCATCGGGGAGGCGACGGCGCGTGCTTGCGCCGAGCGCGGAGCGACCGTGCTGCTGGTGGCCCGCCGCGCCGAGGAGCTGCGACGGGTCGCGGTGGCCATCACCGAGGCCGGGGGCACCGCTCACTGCTACCCCTGCGACCTCACCGATGCCGACGCGGTCGACCGGCTGGTGAAGACGGTGCTGGCCGAGCACGGCGTGGTGGACATGCTGGTCAACAACGCCGGCCGCTCGATCCGGCGATCCATCGCCTCGTCCTACGACCGGGCCCACGACTTCGAGCGCACGATGGCCATCAACTACCTCGGCCCGGTGCGACTGACGCTCGGCCTGCTGCCGCCGATGACCGAGCAGCACTTCGGCCACGTGGTGAACGTCCTCAGCTGGGGCGTGACGATCAAGGCGCCGAAGTTCGCGGCGTACCTGGCCTCCAAGACGGCGCTCGACGTCTTCAGCCGGGTGGCCGGGCGCGAGCTGTACGGCGACGGGGTGACCTTCACCAACCTTCGGATGACGCTGGTGCGCACCGACATGATCGGGCCCACCAGCCTCTACCGGCGCTCGCCGGCGCTCTCCCCGGAGCAGGCGGCCGCGCTCGTGGTCCGTGCGCTCGAGGACCGGCCGGTCACCGTCGACACGTGGGTGGGGCGCGCGGTCGAGGTCGCCAACCTGGCCCTGCCGCGGCTTTCCGACGCGGTGACCCACCACCTTGCGCGGGTGTTCCCTGAGTCACAGGCCGCAAGGCGGCACCTGGATGGCCGGGAGGATGGTCGCGTCGTACGATGAGCGCGACACCACGGACACCCTAGGGGGTATTGAGACCCATGCGCAGAGCCTGGCCCGCCATCGTCGCTGTTCTTCTCCTGGGGGCGCTCGCCGGCTGCGGCGACAGCTCTGAGGAGACCGCCGCGTCATCCTCCGAGGTGCTGGACTTCAGGGTCAGCACCGTCGACGGCTGGGTGCGGGCCACCAGGGGCACCGGGGACCCGTCGATGACGGGGGCCTTCATGACGCTGCAGAACGACGGGGAGCGGCAGGTCACGCTCACCGGTGCATCCTCGCCGATCGCGGGAATGACTCAGCTGCACGAGATGGTCAGGCAGGACGGCGAGATGACCATGCAGGAGATGCCCGGCGGGCTCGAGATCCCAGCCGGCCGCGGACAGATGCTGATGCCGGGTGGGGACCACGTCATGCTGATGGGCCTCAAGGAAGAGCTGGCGGCCGGGGACGAGGTCGAGCTGACGCTGCAGTTCGCCACCGGCGACACGATCGACCTCACGCTCCCGGTGAAGGAGTTCACCGAGGAGGAGCCGCACTACCACGACAAGGACTCGGCTCACGACTCCAAGGACAGCGGAGACTCGGGCAAGGAATGACCACGCGTCGCCAGGTGCTCGGCCTGCTCGGAGCCGGTGGCGCCGGGCTCGTCGCGGGTGCCGGTGGGGCCGTGGCCGTCACCGCGGACGACGGCCAGGAGGCCACGCCCAGGGCGGTCGTGCCACACACGATCAGCCCCTACGGGAAGCACCAGCCCGGCGTCGCGGCACCCACGCCGCGCGCGGTGCGGCTGCTCGCGCTCGACCTGCGACCCGACGTCGACCAGGAGTCGCTGGGCCGCCTGATGCGGCTGTGGACCGGGGACATCGAGGCGGCTGCCGCCGGCCGCCCCGCCCCGGGCGACACCGCCGCCGACCTGGCCCAGGACAACCTCGACCTGACCCTGACCGTCGGCTGGGGCCCGGGTGTCTTCGAGCTGCCGGGCATGGGTCCGGCACGCCCCGGGGGGCTGCGCCGGGTGCCGCCGATGGACCACGACCGGTTGCGGCCCCAGTGGTCGGGCGGCGACCTGCTGCTGCTGGCCCAAGCCGCCGACGACACCACCCTCGCCCACGTCCTGCGCCGCATGCTCCTCGACGCCGCGCCCTTCGCCACGCTGCGCTGGGAACAGGTCGGGTCGTGGCGTGGGCTGGACCGCGACCACCAGCCGACCACGGGCCGCAACCTCTTCGGCCAGATCGACGGCACCGCGAACCCACAACCCGGCGGACCCCTGTTCGACCGGACGGTCTGGGCCGCTGAGCCCGACTGGTTCGCCGGCGGCACCACGCTCGTCGTGCGACGTATCGCGATGGCTCTCGACACCTGGGACGAGCTCATCCGTGACGACCAGGAGCGAGCGATCGGGAAGGACCTGCGCGACGGGAAGGCGTTGAAGGACCAGCCCGCGGACTCCCACGTCGCCTTGTCACGGCCCGACACGAACGCCGGGGCACGGATCTTCCGCAAGGGCGCCAACTACACCGTCACCGACGGCGGCCGGCGCGAGAGCGGGCTGATCTTCTGCAGCTTCCAGGCCGACGTCGACCGGCAGTTCACGCGCATCCAGCGCAGCCTCGACCGGGCCGACCGGTTGAACACGTGGACCACCGCGATCGGGTCCGCGGAGTTCGCCGTCCTTCCCGGCTTCGAGAAGGGTGGCTGGCTGGGGGAGCGGGTGCTGGCCTGAGCTCAGGAGGCCTTTCGGGAGCCCTTCTTGCCAGAGGCCTTGGCGTCGGCGTCCTTCTTGTCGGCTGCCTTCTTCGTGGCGGTCTTCTTGCCGGTCTGCTTCTTGCCCGTCGATCTCGTGCCTCGGCCCTTGTCGTCGGTCTCGTCCTCGCCGGAGGGCGCCTCTCCCCGTGACTCCTTCGCGGCTGCCACGGACTTCTGCAGCGCTGCCAGGAGGTCCACGACCTCACCGGACGAGGGCTCCTGTTTCGTGACCTTCGTGACCTCGCCCCCCTCGAGCTTCTGCTCGACCAGCGAGTGCACGGCCGCCGCGTAGTCGTCCTCGAAGTCGCTGGCGTCGTAGTCGCCGGCGAGCGTCTCCAAGAGCATCTGGGCCATCTTCAGCTCCTGTGGCGTCGCCTCGCCCACCTGCTCGAGCGAGCCGAAGTCGGGGTCGCGGATCTCATCGGGCCACATGAGTGTCTGCATGACAAGAACGTTGTCACGCACGCGGAGCACGGCGGGAGTCATCCGGGTCCGCAGTGCCACGGTGACGACGGCGACGCGGTCGGTGTCGGCGAGGGCGTCCCGCAAGAGCACGTAGGGCTTCAGCCCGTTCTTCTCGGGCTCGAGGTAGTAGGACTTCTCCAGCTGCATCGGGTCGATCTGCTCGGCAGGCACGAACTTCTCCACCGCGATCTCGCGACTGCTCCGGGACGGGAGCTGAGCGAGGTCGTCGTCGGTGAGCACCACCAGCTCTCCGTCGTCGGTCTCGTAGCCCTTCGCGATGTCGGCGTACTCCACCTCCTCGCCGCAGACCTGGCACACGCGTCGGTAGCGGATGCGGCCGTGGTCCTGGGCATGAACCTGGCGGAAGGAGATGTCGTGGCTCTCGGTGGCGGAGTAGAGCTTGACGGGCACGCTGACCAGCCCGAAGGAGATCGCGCCCTTCCAGATCGCTCGCATGGGTGGACGTTACCCGTCAAGATGGAGCGCATGCGCCCGATGCTCGCGACCCGCGGCACCACGGTGCCGCAAGGACCGGCCTGGGCGCACGAGGTCAAGTGGGACGGCATGAGGGTGCTGGTGCACGCGCGGGAGGGCCGGCTCCGGGTGACGTCGCGCAACGAGAACGACGTGACCGCAGCCTTCCCCGAGCTGGCAGGCCTGGTCGGCGCCGACGTCTCGGGCGCGATGGACGTGCTGCTGGACGGTGAGGTGGTCGCCATCAGCGACGGCATCCCGTCCTTCGGGGCGCTTGCGGACCGCATCCATGTGTCCACCCCTCACAAGGCCGAGCGGGCAGCGGCCCGCACCCCGGTCACGCTCATCGCCTTCGACCTGCTGCATCTCGACGGCCACGACCTGCTCGACCTCCCGTGGGTGCGACGACGTGAGGTGCTGCGAGAGCTGCTGGCTGACGCTCCTCGTTGGCAGGTCCCTCCGTCGTACGAGGACGGTGACGTCCTCCTGGCGGCCACGAAGGAGCAGGGGCTGGAGGGGATCGTGAGCAAGCGGGTCGACTCGCCGTACCGGCCTGGGACGAGGTCGACGGACTGGCTCAAGTTCCCCCACCGCGACGGCGGGTCGTTCGTCGTCGGGGGGTGGCGGCCCGAGACGTCGTCGCGTCGGTTGGGGTCCCTGCTCGTGGGGGAGCCGACCCCTGAGGGGCTGGTCTACCGGGGCCGGGTCGGCAGTGGGCTGGCCGGGCGAGCAGGAGCGCGCGTCGCCGAGGTCCTGAAGGGGCTGGAGCAGAGCGAGTGCCCCTTCACGACCGGCGTGCCGACCGACGACGCCCGTGGCTCAACCTGGGTGCGACCTGTGGTGGTGGTCGACGTGGAGAGCCTGGGCCTGACCCCCCAGCAGCGGCTCCGGCAACCGTCCTTCACCGGGATGCGCCGCGACCTGACCACCCGAGACCTGCTCGACCTGGGCGGCCTCGATGGCTGACCAGGCATCCCAGCGGGTCCGGGTGGAGGTCGCCGGCCGGACTCTGGAGGTGAGCAACCTCGACAAGGTGCTCTATCCCCAGACAGGAACCACCAAGGCCGAGGTGCTGCACTACTACGCGCAGGTGGCCGAGGTCCTGCTGCCCCACCTGGCGGACCGGCCGGTGACCCGGATCCGGTGGCCCCACGGCACTGACGGAGAGTCCTTCTTCGAGAAGAACGCCCCCTCCGGCGCCCCTGGCTGGCTGGGACGGGTGAGCGTCGCGTCGTCGGGTTCGCGGGGAGGCGGCGACCGGATCGACTACCCGGTGGTGGGGACGCTGGCCGACCTGACCTACCTGGCCAACCTGGCGTCGCTCGAGCTTCACGTGCCGCAGTGGCGCTTCGATCGCGAGGGGCGTCCGACCAACCCCGACCGGATGGTGATCGACCTGGACCCCGGTCACCCGGCGAGTCTGCACGAGTGCGCTCAGGTGGCGCTCCTGGTGCGCGAACGACTGTCTGCGTTGGGCCTTCCCGCCGCCGCCGTGACCAGTGGCAGCAAGGGGCTGCATCTCTACGCGCCGATGCCCGGCGACCTCACCTCGGCGCAGGTTCGGGACGCAGCCAGGCAGATCGCCGAGGCGCTGGAGAAGCAGCACAAGACCTTGGTCGTCAGTCAGATGACGAAGAGCAAGCGGCCCGGCAAGGTCTTCCTCGACTGGTCGCAGAACGTCGCCTCGAAGACGACGGTCAGCCCCTACTCGCTGCGCGGGAGGTCGGCGCCCTACGCCGCGGCACCGCGCACCTGGGACGAGATCACCGAGGGTGCAGAGGATCTGGGCGCGCTCGTCCAGCTCACGTCGGACGAAGTGGTGGCGCGGCTGCGCGATCACGGCGACGTGTTCGGTGACGCCCTGACTCCCTGATCGTCAGGACTCGCAGCAGGGCTACGAATTGGCCGAGCTGATTTGTGATTGACGCGACACAAAATCGGCCCCTGATAGTTAGCCATTGTAACGGTAAAGGAGCAAGATGAGGGGCGACAGACCGTGCTCCGGGGGTGGCCAACAGGGCCCCCACGGAGCACACGCCAACTTCAGGAGGACGAGTTATGACCACCACGACCAGCCGCTCAGACAGCCCCGACGTGGGTGCAGGCTCGGGCACCCGCCCCGGAGCCGTCGGCATCCTCGCCGGTCTCGCCCGAATCTCGCTCGGATGGGTCTTCCTCTGGGCGTTCCTCGACAAGACCTTCGGCTTCGGCTTCGCCACCGAGAAGGAGGGCGCTTGGCTCGACGGCGGGAGTCCCACCCAGGGCTTCCTCGAGTTCGGCACCAAGGGCCCGTTCGCGGACTTCTACCAGTCGATCGCCGGGGCGGCCTGGGCCGACTGGCTGTTCATGCTCGGCCTGCTCGGCATCGGGCTCGGCCTCATTCTCGGCGTCATGGTGCGCATCAGCGCCTGGGCCGGCGCAGTGCTGCTGTTCCTGATGTGGACCGCCGTTCTGCCCCCCGAGAACAACCCGTTCATGGACGACCACATCGTCTACGCGCTCACGCTGCTGCTGCTGGCTGAGATGGGTGCGGGCCGTTGGCTCGGGCTCGGCAGCTGGTGGGAGGGCCAGAGCGCCGTCAAGAAGTCGCCGGTGCTGCGCTGACGGATCGACGCAACGAGATCGCGCACCAGGACGGCCCGGGGACGAGATCCCCGGGCCGTTCTGCTGTTCGTTTGACACGAATGGTGGCCGAGAGGTGCCAGTGATGAGTGAGGCTGGGTTGTCCACAGGCTTTACCCGGGGCGGTGTTAGAGGGACGTCCTTCCGGCGACGATGGGTCTGAGCACCACCTGAGATCCAAAGGCCACGGGGGACATGAGCCTGAGCACATCGACCGACACCGCAGCGCGTCCAGAGCTGGACGCCCGACTACGCGAGTGCGTCCGGCGTGAGGGGCTGGACCCGCAGCGCGACGTCACCGCGGTCCGTGAGCTGGCCACGCGAGTGGTTCGCGACCACGACGAACGCAGTCTGACCGGTGCAGTCATGCCGGTCGAGGACCCGGATGCGATCGTGGAGAGCCTGGTCGCCGACCTGGCAGGGCTCGGGCCGCTCCAGCCCTACCTGGACGATCCCGCGGTCGAGGAGATCTGGATCAACGACCCCAGCCGCGTCTTCGTCGCTCGAGGCGGGCGCCACGAGCTCACCCCGGTGGTGCTGACCAAGGCGCAGGTGGCCGAGCTCGTGGAGCGGATGTTGAAGTCGAGCGGTCGGCGAATCGACCTCAGTCAGCCGTTCGTCGATGCGATGCTGCCCGGCGGCCATCGGTTGCACGTGGTTCTCGAGGGAATCAGCCGAGGGTTCTCCGCGGTCAACATCCGCAAGTTCGTGGTTCGGGCCGCCCGCCTGGACGACCTCGTCACCATGGGCAGCCTGACGCCCGAGGCCGCGGGGTTCCTCCACGCCTGCGTCGTTGCTGGCCTCAACATTCTTGTCAGCGGAGCAACCCAAGCCGGGAAGACGACGATGCTGAACACCCTGGCAGCCGCGATCCCCGGCGGTCAGCGCGTGATCAGCGTCGAGGAGGTGTTCGAGCTCGACTTCCACCATGCCGACTGGGTGCCCCTGCAGACCCGACAGAGCGGGCTGGAGGGGACAGGAGGGGTCGTCCTCCGGGATCTCGTCAAAGAGGCGCTGCGGATGAGACCTTCACGGATCGTGGTGGGCGAGGTGAGGGCGGGGGAGTGTCTCGACCTGTTGCTCGCCCTGAATGCCGGACTGCCCGGGATGGCGACGCTCCACGCGAACAGCGCGCGGGAAGCCCTGGCCAAGATGTGCACCCTGCCCTTGCTGGCGGGTGAGAACATCTCGTCGCGGTTCGTGGTCCCCACGGTGGCGGCTTCGGTGGATCTCGTGGTCCACCTCGACCTGGACGTCCACGGGACTCGCAGGGTCGCCGAGGTGCTGGCAGTTCCGGGGCGCGTCGAGGGCGGCGAGGTCATCGAGGCCGAACCCATCTTCTGGCGTCGCGGTGGCGACCTGCTTCGAGCCAACGGTGCACCGCCCCGGCCTGAACGCTTCACCAGAGCCGGCATCGACCCGACCGCGCTGCTGGGCGGCTCGTGATGGGCGGGCTTCTGGGGCTCTTGCTGGGTGTCGGGCTGCTCTTGGTCTGGACGTCGATCAGCGTCCCGGCAACAGCGACCACGCCCCGACGTCGATGGCTGCGTGAGCGCCTGGACGCCGCGGGCCTGGTCTCGACGCCGTCGTCCGCCGTGGTGACGGCCTCGGTGGCCTCGGGAACGGTGGTCCTGGTCGCCGTCCTGCTGGTGTCGCGTACCGCTCCGGTGGCCGTCGCCTTCGGCCTCATCGCCGGCGCTGCGCCGTTCGGCTGGGTCTCGGCTCGGCTCAGGCAGCGCCGCAGTGAGCTGGCCGAGGTGTGGCCGGACGCCGTCGACAACCTCGCAAGCGCCGTCCGGGCCGGCCTCTCGCTGCCGGATGCGTTGGCCGGGCTGGGGGACCGTGGTCCCGAGCCGCTGCGTGAAGCCTTCCGGGCCTTCACCCGCGACTACCAGTCCTCGGGGCGATTCGCCGAGAGCCTCGACGCGCTCAAGGCCACGCTTGCCGACCCTGTCGGCGACCGCGTCGTGGAGGGTCTCCGCGTCGCCCGCGAGGTGGGTGGCGGGGACCTCGGACGTTTGCTGCGGACCATGTCCAGCCAGCTGCGCGAGGAGGCGCGGACCCGGGCCGAGCTCGTCTCGCGTCAGAGCTGGGCGGTGAACGGCGCCCGGATGGCGGTCGCGGCACCCTGGCTCGTGCTACTCCTCATGTCGTTCCAGCCGGAGGTGATCGGGCGCTACTCCTCTCCGGCGGGTGTCGTCGTGCTCGCCGCCGGGGCCGGAGCCTGTGTGGTGGCCTACCAGCTGATGCTGCGCATCGGGAGGCTCCCGATCGAGAAGCGGGTGCTCTCGTGAACGCCTCCGCGCTGGGGGGAATCGCCGGCGGGCTGGCCGGGATGGGCGTCGCCCTCCTCGCTTGGCACGCCACGAGGTTGCGGCGCGCCGACCTCGGCATGCGGGTGCTCCATCACCTCTCCGATATCCCTGAGCTTGCTGGTCTCTCAGGACGAGCCGGCGCCCGAGGCAGCGTGCTACGGAGGGTGGCCGAGCGGCTGGACGGCGTACTCGGAGGGAACCAGTCGGTGCGTCGGCGCCTCGAGCGCGGCCATCTCGGCTTGACCGTGGCGGACTTCCGGGTTCAGCAGGTCGTGTGGGGTCTGGTCGCGATGTCTGCGATGGCGGGGGTGACCGTGATCGTAGCCTCGCGAAGCCCCGAGCGCCTCCTCCCGATGCTGGTCTTGACGATGGTTGCAGGAATGGCGGGCGTCCTCCTGCGCGAGAACCGGCTGACCGCGCAGGTCCGTGCCCATGAGCGAGATGTGTTGCTCGAGCTGCCGGCGTTGACCGAGCTGCTGGCGCTGGCAGTAGCTGCCGGCGAGGGTCCAGTGGGCGCCCTCGAGCGGGTCGGGGGCCGCAGCAACGGCGCGTTCTCGCGTGAGCTGGCCTTGGTGCTCGGAAGCATCCGGACCGGCACGCCGGTCGCCGCCGCGCTGGACGACTACTCCGCCCGCACGGGCATCCCCGTGGTCAGCAGGTTCGCGCAGGCGGTCGCGGTGGCGCTCGAGCGGGGCACCCCTCTGGCGGACCTGTTGCACGCCCAGGCAGCCGATGTGCGCGAGGCACAACGACGAGCCCTCATCGAGACGGGTGCCCGACGAGAGGTGGCGATGATGGTGCCGGTGGTCTTTCTTGTACTTCCGACAACAGTGATGTTCGCCTTCTGGCCCGGACTCATCGGCCTTCGGCTGGTGAACCCCTGAACCGCCCTACCCGAGGAGATCAGATGGACAGGTTCCTGTACGAACGAGACGAGCGAGGCGACGTGCCTGGATGGGTGCTCGTCACGGTGATGACGGCTGGCCTGGTGGCTGCCCTGTGGGCCGTGGCCGGGCCCGAGCTCGAACGGATGCTCAGGCAGGCCCTGGCGTCCGTGGCGTGACGCCGGCGAGGCGACGAGCCGACGAGCCGAGAGCCGACGAGCGCGGTGCCGCGGTGGTCGACTTCGTGCTCGTTCTGGTGGTGCTCGTGCCGCTGTTCCTCGGCATCCTCCAGGTCGGGCTGGTGCTCCACGTTCGCAACACCCTGACGGCGGCAGCGTCGGAGGGCGCCCGCTACGCGGCGACGGCCGATCGCGGGCCCGAGGACGGAGCACGGCGAACCCGTGAGCAGATCCGTGACGCGGTGGCCGCTGACTTCGCCTCCGACGTCACGGCTCGTGAGGTGAGCGTGAGGGGAGTCCCCGGCGTCCGTGTGGACGTGGTCGCGAAGGTGCCCCCGTTGGGCATGTGGGGTCCGTCGGTCCGGCTCGAGGTGCGCGGACATGCGGTGGAGGAGCAGCCGTGAGCCGCAGCGCGCCACGAGACGAGGTCGGCTCAGCCCTGGTCGAGCTCACCTGGCTCGGGCTGCTGCTGCTGGTCCCGCTGGTCTACCTCCTGGTCGCGGTCTTTCAGGTGCAGTCGGCGTCGTACGCCGTGAGCGGGGCCGCGCGAGCGGCCGCCCGCGCCTATGCGCTGGCCCCCGACGAGGCGTCGGCGCCGATGCGCGCCCGAAGCGCGCTCAGTGTCGCGCTCGCGGACCACGGCATCGACGTCGATGAGGTCGGGATGCAGGTCACCTGTCGTCCCGAGCCGCGGAACTGCTTGGCACCCGGCAGCGTGATCTCGGTGTCGGTCGCGCGACAGGTGCGGCTGCCGCTCGCACCGCAAGCGCTCGGTTCGCAGGCCCCGAGTCTTCGCGTCGAGGCCGCGCACGCGGTCGGCTACGGCACGTTCCGGGAGGACCGGTGACGAACGTGCCGCGCGTGCGGGGCGACGCCGGCCAGACTGCGGTGATGATCACGGGGCTGTTCCTGGTCGCCGTCCTGCTGGTCACGGTGGTCGTCGACGCCTCCGCCGCCTACCTGCGGCGGCAACGGCTGGACTCGCTCGCTGACGGTGCTGCCCTGGCCGCTGTTGACGGTCTCCAGGGGGATTCGGTCTACACCCAGGGGCTGGGGGAGCGTGCCCAGATCGACCCGGTCGCAGCCCGGGCCCACGCGGCGGCTTACCTCCGCTCGCTCGGAGCCCACCAGCGCTACCCGGGGCTGCAACTGCGGGTCGTGGCCGGCCGGGAGGAGGTCCTGGTGCAGGTGACCACCCCGCTCGAGCTGCCCCTGGCTCCGCCAGGCTGGGCCGGCGACGCCCGCGTCAGCGGCCGGGCTGCGGCCTACGTCGTGGTCGCGGAGTGAGCCTCACCTCAAAGGGTGTCCTTCTCTCTGGGGACTGATACTCCCGGTCTGGACCGGGCAGCATTGAGCGCGGGTCGACCGCGTGGTCAACCCCTTGTCGCGGTCCCGGTCGCTGATCCGGGGGGATGGCCGGGGCCGCGCCAGGTCGCACCGGGTCGGCGGGTCCTATGCGTCGATGAAACCGTCGCGTTCGGCCACCTGCAGCAGCTGGACGCGGGTGCTCACGGGGCGTCCCAGGGCGTGGTACTTCTGCCGGATCCGCTTCAGGTGCTCCTTGACCGTCGACTCGCTCACCTCGAGCCGCCGCGCGGCCTGCTTGGTGATGAGGCCGCGGTAGAGCAGGTTGAGCACCTCGACCTCCCGGCCGCTCAGCCGCGGGCGTTGCTCCCGGACCTGGGCCAGGAGCCGGGCGACGTCGTCTGGCATGTACGTCTCGCCCCGGTGCACCCGCTGGATCGCCTCGAGCAGCACCTCCTCGGGATGGCACTTCCACACCACCCCGCAGGCTCCGGCATCGAGCGTCTCGGTCAGGAGGTGGGCGTCGGCGACGTGGGTGTACGCGATCACGGCGATCCCCTGGTTGACCAGGGTCGCGACGTTGTCGCGTGGGTGGGAGCCATCGCGCAGGTCGATCTCCACCAGGGCCACGTCCGCGGTCTGGCCGTTGAGCCGGGTCACGGTGTCGAAAACCTCGACCAGGACGACCGGACGGTCGGTCTGGTCGATAGTGGCCTGCAAGCCCCTCGCGCACACCGGCTCGTCGTCGATCCCCACCACCCGCACCACCGGCGATGGCCTGGCGTCGTTGTGTCCCCCCTGGACCATGAAATGTCGACCCTTCTTGTCATCTTAGTCCGGTCAGTCATGCCCGGATGGCACGAAACTATGGGTGCGAACCGACATTTTCTGGCCGCAGGCCGGGTCCTCCTTTCGGGGGACGGGCGTGGTGACGGGTAGTCTCGGGTCCTATGGCGGCCCCTGACATCGACGTTCGCATCAAGGACCTGCGCGCCACCATGCGTACCATCGAGCAGGTCCTCGACGTCGACCGGATGCGCGCCGAGATCGCCGACCTCGGTGACCAGGTCGCCGCGCCCGACCTGTGGGACGACCAGGACAACGCCCAGCGCGTCACCGGGCGCCTGTCCGGGCTCCAGGCCGAGCTGGAGCGCTTCACCGAGCTCGACGCCCGGCTCGACGACCTCGAGGTGCTGGTGCAGCTCGCCGGCGAGGAGGGGGATGACGACGCGCTCGCCGAGGCTCACGCCGACATCGCGAAGATCAGCAAGGCCGTGGAGCGGATGGAGGTGCGGACGCTGCTCTCCGGGGAGTTCGACGCCCGCGAGGCCCTGGTGACCATCCGCTCGGGTGCCGGCGGGGTCGATGCCGCGGACTTCGCCGAGATGCTGATGCGGATGTACACCCGCTGGGCCGAGCGCCACAAGTACGCCGTCAAGGTCTTCGACACCTCCTACGCCGAGGAGGCCGGCATCAAGTCGGCCACCTTCGCGATCCACGCCCCCTACGCCTACGGCACGTTGTCGGTGGAGGCCGGCACGCACCGGCTGGTCCGGATCAGTCCCTTTGACAACCAGGGGCGCCGGCAGACCTCGTTCGCCGCGGTGGAGGTGGTGCCCGTGCTCGAGCAGACCGACGAGATCGAGGTGCCCGAGGAGGAGATCCGGGTCGACGTCTACCGGTCCAGCGGGCCGGGCGGCCAGAGCGTCAACACCACCGACTCCGCGGTCCGGCTGACCCACGTCCCCACGGGACTCGTGGTCTCCTGCCAGAACGAGAAGTCGCAGCTGCAGAACAAGGCCTCGGCGATGGTGATCCTCAAGGCCAAGCTGCTGGCGCTGAAGAAGGCCGAGGAGGCCGCTCAGCTCAAGGAGCTGCGCGGTGACGTCGCCGCCAGCTGGGGCGAGCAGATGCGCTCCTACGTGCTGAACCCGTACCAGATGGTCAAGGACCTGCGCACCAACCACGAGTCCGGCAACCCCCAGGCCGTGCTCGACGGAGAGATCGACGACTTCATCGAGGCCGGCATCCGCTGGCGCCGCACCCCTGAGGCTGCCGCCTGAGGGTTGCGTGCCTCCCGACCGAGCCGTCCCAGGCTGCGGACACCGGGGACCCGCCCGGCAGCGTCCCCCCTCCGCGGTGCCGACTCACCTAGCATCGACGTGTTGTGATCACGTTCTCCCACGTCACCAAGACCTACGCCGGCCAGCAACGTGCTGCCCTGGACGACGTCTCCGTCCAGGTCGACAAGGGCGAGTTCGTCTTCTTGGTGGGGGCCTCGGGCTCCGGCAAGTCGACCTTCCTGCGCCTGGTGCTCCGGGAGACTCGGCCCACCAGCGGGCAGGTCGAGATCGACGGCCGTGAGATCAACCGGTTGCGGGGCTGGCGGGTGCCACAGCTGCGCCGCCAGATCGGGACCGTCTTCCAGGACTTCCGCCTGCTGGACAACAAGACGGTCACGGAGAACGTCGCGTTCGCCCTGCAGGTGATCGGCAAGCCGCGTTCGGTGATCCGGCAGACCGTGCCCGAGGTCTTGGAGCTGGTCGGTCTTGAGGGCAAGGGGGACCGGATGCCCGAAGAGCTGTCCGGTGGCGAGCAACAGCGGGTGGCGATCGCTCGCGCCTTCGTCAACCGCCCGCCGATCCTCATCGCCGACGAGCCCACCGGCAATCTCGACCCGAACACCTCCGTGGGCATCATGCGGCTCCTCGACCGGATCAACCGCACCGGCACCACGGTGGTGATGGCGACCCACGACGTGGGCGTGGTCGACCAGATGCGCAAACGGGTCATCGAGCTGATCGGCGGGCGGGTCGTGCGCGACCAGTCGCGTGGCGCCTACGGGTACCAGCAGTGAGGCGATGGCGATGCAGCTGACCTACGTCGTGTCCGAGCTCGCCACGGGCCTGCGGCGCAACGTCTCGATGACCGTCGCGGTGGTCGTGACGCTCTTCGTCTCCCTGACCCTGGTCGGCCTGGGACTGCTGCTCAACGCCCAGGCGCAGAAGGCTGAGGAGTTCTGGGGCGACCGGCTCCAGATCACGATCTTCATGTGCACCGAGAGCTCTCCGACCGCCCAGTGCATCGACGGTCGCGCGACCCAGCAGCAGCGGCAGCGGGTCGAGGGGATCCTGGAGCGCAGCGACGAGGTCGAGTCGTGGCGGTTCGAGACCAGTGAGCAGGCCTACTCCAAGTGGCGCGAGGTCTACGCCTCCGGCAGCGAGACCCAGCAGCAGGTCATCGACGCGATCCGCCCCAACGACCTGGCCGAGTCCTACTGGGTGACGCTGAAGGACCCTCGCCAGTTCCAGGAGCTGCGTGGCGACGTCACCGGTCTGGCCGGCGTCGGCTCGGTGCGCGACCTGCGTCAGGTTCTCGAGCCGATCTACTTCTGGCTCGACGCCTTCAAGTGGGGAGCCCTGCTGATCGCGGGCTTCCTCCTCTTCGCCGCGATCCTCCAGGTGGGCAACACCATCCGGCTGGCGGCCTACGCCCGCCGCAAAGAGATCGGCATCATGCGGCTGGTCGGCGCTTCGAGCCTCTACATCCAGCTGCCCTTCCTGCTCGAGGCCCTCGTCGCCGCCTTGCTGGGGATCCTGCTGGCCGGGGGAGCGGTCTTCGCCTTCCTCAACCTCGTGGTCTACCGCCTGCTGCGGCCCAACTCGAACCTCGTAGCCTGGGTGGACTACCAGGACGGGGTGGTGGCGCTCACCGCGATGACGGCGGTGGGGCTTGTACTCACTTTGGTCCCGACGCTGCTGTTGACACGAAAATACCTCCGCGTTTGATTTCGGTAGGTTAGCGTCGAGTCGTACCGGTTTTCTCCACCCACGTCCCCTCGACTCCGACACCTCACCGACGTACTCCTGCGAAGGACGCCGTGGCACTCTTCCCCATTCCTCGGTCGCGCGTGCGCGCGCTGGCAGCGCTGTGCGGCGCTGCGGTGCTTGCCAGCGGGCTTCCGCTGGCGCACGCCGCGGGACCTGGGGACCTCGAGGAGAAGAAGCAGGGCGTCGAGCAGAAGATCCGCAAGGCCGACCACAAGCAGCAGGAGGCCAGTGCGGCCCTGCAGGCGGCGACGGCCGCGTTGGCCCGCGCACAGAGCGACCTCGTCGACGCTCGCGCCCGTCTGGCGCAGACCAGGGGGGAGCTCGCGGCGGCTCAGGCGCTCGACGCCCTCATGCAACGGCGCCTCGACGCTGCCAAGCGGCGGCTCTCGCGGGCGAGGCAGCAGCTGGCCGCGGGTCGGGCCGAGGTGCGCACGCAGCAGGAGGACCTGCGTGCGATGGTGGTCGCCGGTTACGAGCAGGGGGACCCCTCGCTGATGGGCCTGTCGATGGTGTTCTCCGACCAGGACCCCGCCCAGATCGCCGGCAACATGAACGCCTCCGCCTCGGTGGCGAACAAGCAGTCGGCCATCCTCGACAGCCTGGAGGCGACCGAGGTGATGCTTGCCGTGCAACGCGACGAGATGACCTCGGCGAAGCAGGCGGTCGCGATCCGGCGGCAGGAGGCAGCGGCCAACCTCGCCCACAAGCAGGCGCTGGAGGCGCAGGCGGAGATGGCGGAGTCGCAGGTCTCCACGATGGTCTCCCTCCGGACCCGGGCCCGTGATGCTGCGGCGAAGGCCAAGAAGGCCGACATGGCCGTCCTCGCCGGTCTCGTCGTCGAGAGGGACCGGATCGCGGATCTCATTGCGGTACAGGCCTCGCGCGGCACCGGCTACACCGGCCCGGTCTTCACCGGGACCGGCAACGGTTTCCTCCGGGTGCCGGTGAAGGGCTACATCACCTCGCCCTACGGCATGCGGATCCACCCGATCTACGGCTACCGCAACCTCCACGACGGTGTCGACTTCGGGGCCGCCTGCGGCGAGCCCATCCGGGCCGGCGCAGCGGGCAAGGTCATCACCGAGTACTACCAGACCGCGTACGGCAACCGGATCGTCATCGACCACGGTGTGCGGCACGGGGTCGGGGTGGCCACGATCTCCAACCACCTCAGCTCCTACGCGGTCGCCGAGGGCGAGCGGGTCAAGCGGGGGCAGGTCATCGGCTACGTCGGCAACACCGGATGGTCGACGGGGTGCCACCTGCACTACACGGTCCTGGAGAACGGCGTCACCGTCGACCCGATGAAGTGGCTCTGAGCGACGCGAGGCCTCCCTCGTAGGGTGGGGCCCATGTCCAAGGAGACGGGTCGGCGCCTCATCGCCTCGAACCGGAAGGCGCGTCACGACTACCACATCGAGGACACCTACGAGGCCGGCATCGTGCTCCAGGGCACCGAGGTGAAGTCGCTGCGCGCCGGGCGGGCTTCCCTGGTGGACGCCTTCGCCGACATCGAGAACGGCGAGATGTACCTCCACGCACTGCACATCGCGACCTACACCGAGGGCACCTGGACCAACCACGAGCCGCGCCGTCGCCGCAAGCTGCTGCTGCACCGCGCCGAGATCGACAAGATCGAAGCGAAGGTCAAGGAGAAGGGCTTCACCCTGGTGCCCCTCCAGCTGTACTTCGTCGACGGGCGCGCCAAGGTCGAGGTCGCCCTGGCCAAGGGCAAGAAGAGCTGGGACAAGCGGCAGGCGATCGCCGAGCGCACCGCCAAGCGCGAGGCGAGATCGCGGTCGGCAGTCGCGCCAAGGGCATGTGAGGTGGCCGTCGACCTCCCGGCTCCGCCGCTGGTCGACGCCGACGTCCCTGCGTGGTGGCGCGCGCTCGGTCTGCCGGGTCTCTTCGACGTGCACGTGCACTTCATGCCGCCGCGGGTGCAGCGCAAGGTGTGGGCCGCGTTCGACGCCGGCGGCCCGCTCATCGGACGCGACTGGCCGATCCGCTATCGGTACACCGAGGAGGAGCGCGTCGCTGTGCTCCGCGCCCTCGGGGTGCGGCACTTCTCCGCGCTGTCCTACGCGCACGTTCCTGGGATGGCCGAGACCCTCAACGAATGGGCGGCCGACTTCGCGGCACGGACACCGGAGGCTCTGCGCTGTGCGACGTTCTTCCCCGAGGACGGGGTGACGGGCTACGTGGAGGCACGGGTCCGGTCGGGTGTCGACGTGTTCAAGGTGCACGTCCAGGTCAGTGACTTCGATCCCAATGACCCTGCTCTGGCGGCCACGTGGGGCCTGCTGGCCGACGTGGGCACGCCGGTGGTGCTTCATGCGGGTCGGGGCCGATGCCCGGGACCGCATACCGGCCCCCACACCCTGGGGCGGCTGCTGCACAGCCACCCCCGGCTGGTCGTGGTGCTGGCGCACATGGGGCTGCCGGAGTACGGCGAGTTCTTGGCACTGGCCGACGGCACGAGGGCCTGCACCTCGACACCACGATGGCCTTCACCGGCTTCTCCGAAGCGCAGACGCCCTTTCCGCGCCACCTCCTCCCGGGGCTGGCGCGACCTGCAGGAGCGGATCCTGCTCGGTTCGGACTTCCCTTCGATCCCGTACCCCTACGCCCACCAGCTCGAGTCCTTGGCGCGGCTGGAGCTCGGGGACGACTGGCTGCGATCGGTCTGCTGGGGCAACGGACGGCGGCTGCTCGGGCTCGGCCAGGAATAGCGGTTGGCCGACGTCGGTTGTGGCTTCTACACTGCTTGTGCAGGTTGACAACTCAAGAGGGGCTGATCGGTTTCGACTTGGGACGTCTAGTGCCAGGGGAAGCGGGTCGAGGATCCAGGCTTATCTCGTTAACGATGCCTGGGAACAAATAACTGCCGACTCTAAGCGCAGTTCGTTCGCTCTCGCCGCCTGACGGCGACAGCAACGGGTCAGACTGAGGACGCCTCCGACTCAGACTCTGGCCTCAGCTAGGAGGCTTGCTGCATCACTCTCGTCGGAGGGGTGATGCGGGACTCTCATCCGACTGAGTCCGTCGGCGACGTGTCTGTGCGAGCGCCGGGACTGAGAAGACGACATCACAGACTGCACCCGGAGAAGACCTGGCATTGCGCTCGAGGACGCGGGTTCGATTCCCGCCAGCTCCACCACCAATCAACCAGCCACGACACCACCTCGCCCAGCCTGGCGTGTCGCTACGTGCCCGGGCCCCGAGGTGGGGTGCCGGGCACGTGCGTCTGGGTGGGAATCCTCGACGACCTTCGCTGGTTGGAGGAAACATACCCCCTTGGGTATCTCTGGAGGAGGTCCGATGAGCCGCACTTCGAGATCTGGTGCCGAGGCTGTGTCCCTTCCGGGGTGGAAGTCCGTACTCGCCGTGGTCGCCCATCCCGATGACGAGTCCTTCGGGCTGGGGGCGATCCTCGACCGCTTCGTGAAGGCGGGCGCCACGGCGTCGGTCCTCTGCCTGACCCGTGGGGAGGCTTCCACCCTGGGTCCGCTCGCAGCCCTCCGCGAGCTTCGCGCGATGGAGCTCCACGACGCCGCCGAACGACTGGGGGTGGAGTCGACGTCGCTGCTCGACTACGCCGACGGCGCGCTGTCCGAGGCCGACCCCAAGGGGCTGGCCGGAGAGGTGCTGAGCGCGTTGGAGCAGCAGCCGGCGGACGGGATCCTGGTGTTCGACCTGACCGGGGTCAGTGGCCACCCCGACCATGCCGCGGCGAGTCGGGCGGCCCTGGAGGCGGCGGACAAGGCAGACCTTCCCGTGCTCGCCTGGACGGTGCCGGCGAGGGTTGCCGAGCAGCTGAACGGGGAGTTCGACGCCGGATTCGCGGGCTGCGACGACGACGACATCGACCTGGTCGTGCCCGTCGACCGCGAACCGCAGCGGATCTCCAGCCTCGCCCACGCCAGCCAGGCGGTCCCGACCAGCGTGCTGTGGCGCCGTCTCGAACTCACCGGCGACCACGAGTACCTGCGCTGGTTGCGGCGATAGGCGGGCGACTCTCGAGCCCTCCGGCAGCGAGCCTTGACGCGCTATTCGAACATAGGTACGATTAGCGAACGAGAGCGTGAACGAGTCAGGGGGCGAGCCGCATGACTGCCATCGAGCCGGCGCCGGTCGATCCAGCTGGTGGCGGCGTGCATCCGCTGCTGGCCTCCGTCGCCGAGATGAGTCAGGCGTTGGACTCGGTGGCGGGGGTGGACCCGGTCTACCTGCGCACCGGGGAGAAGGCCGAGCTGCTGCTGGGACTGTCGCGGGTGACCGCTCGCCTGGACGAGCTTCGGCTGCGGGTGATGGCGGTCGCGGGGGACGTGGCCGCCGACGAGGGTGCTCGTGACGTGGCGGCGTGGCTGGGTTGCCACGCCCGCGCAGACCGGTCGACCGCCCGGCGTGAGGCGCGGCTGGCGGCGGCGTTGGAGCACCGGTGGCGCCAGGTCGCAGCCGGGGTGGCGGCGGGGACGGTGAGCCTGGCCCAGGCCGAGGCCATCGTCACCGGGCTGGAGGAGCTGCCCGGCGACCTCGACCCCGCCGTCCGGGACGCCGCTGAGGAGCACCTGGTCGGCCAGGCGAGCGAGTTCGGGCCCCAGCAGCTGCGGATCCTGACCCGTCGGGTGCTGGAGGTGGTGGCTCCCGACGTGGCCGAGGACCACGAGCGCCGCCGGCTCGAGGCGGAGGAGCGCCGTGCCAGGCGTCGCTGCCGGCTCACCAGCCGCGGCCACGGCGACGGCACCACCACGATCACCGCGCTGCTGCCCGACCCGGTCGCCTCCCGGTTGATGACCTACCTGGAGGCCTACACCGCCCCGCGTCACGCGCCGGGGGAGACCGGCGACAGCTCCGCTCGAGGAATCCGTCGGCGCCGACACCGACGCCGGGGACCCAGGACCGCGGGCGTCTGCACCGCGGCCGGGAAGCTGTCCTACCCGGCCCGGCTGGGCCGGGCGTTCTGCGAGCTGCTCGAGCACCTCGACCCGGCCAGGCTCCCGCTGCACGGCGGCGACGCCACCACCGTGGTCGTCACCATCGACTACGACCAGCTCCGCGACGACCTCGGCACCGCGACCCTCGACGAGACCCCGGTCACCGCCTCCCACGCCCGCCGGTTGGCCTGCACCGCCGCGATCCTGCCCGCCGTGCTCGGCGGCGCCTCCCAGGTCCTCGACCTGGGCCGCAGCCGACGCCTGTTCACCCCAGCCCAGCGCCGGGCCCTGGCGATCCGCGACCGGCGCTGCCGCGCCCACGGATGCGACATCCCCGCCCGCTGGTGCGAGGCCCACCACCGCACCCCCTGGTCGCACGGCGGCCCCACCGACCTCGACCACGGCGAGCTGCTCTGCTCCCACCATCATCACCGCATCCACGACCCCGGCTACGACCACCACCGAGACCCCGACGGCACCCTCCGCTTCCACCGACGGGTCTGACGTCGACCACTCAGCGTCGGCCGGGGTGTTCGCGACCCCGCCACCGGGTATCCCCTGGTTGTGGACGTGCCTCTGCTGCTGCTCTGTTTCGCCGCGTTGCTCGTCGTGGGCGTGCTGATCTCCGAGCTGGCCCATCGCACCGTCATCTCGACGGCGGTCCTGTTCCTGGTGGGGGGCTTCGTCCTGGGCCCGGGTGTCCTGGACGTGCTCGACATCCAGTCGGGCGACGAGGGTGTCACCATCCTGGCCGAGCTCGCCCTCTTCGCCGTGCTCTACAGCGACGGCATGAAGGTGGGCATCGGGGACCTCCGTCGGGCGTGGCGGCTCCCGGGCCGCGCTCTCCTCCTCGGGCTGCCCCTGACGCTGGCCCTCACTGCGGCGTTCGCCCACTGGATCCTGGGTCTGGACTGGATCTCGTCCTTGCTGTTGGGAGCCGTCCTGGCCCCCACCGACCCTGTGTTCGCCGCCGCCATCGTCGGTCGTGAGGAGGTCCCGGGTCGGCTGCGCCACCTGCTCAACGTCGAGTCCGGGGTCAACGACGGGTTGGCGCTGCCGATCGTGCTGGTGCTGATCGCCGCCGCAGGAGGAACCGACACCAGCGGCACCCAGCTGGCCGTCGAGCTCGCCCTGGGGGTCGGGATCGGTTTCGCAGTGCCCTTCACCGTGCTGATGCTCGAGCGGCTGCCGCTGCTCGCAGCGACCCGCAACCTCCAGCCCCTGCTGCCGGCGGCCATCGGGTTGCTCGTGCTCGGTCTCTGCCTCACCACGCACGCCAACCTCTTCCTGGGGGCATTCACCGCGGGGGTCACGGTGGCGAGCATGAGCCAGGAGTTCCGCCACCAGTTCGAGCAGCTCGGCGAGCTGGTGTCCGAGCAGCTCAAGCTGGTGGCCATCCTCGTGTTCGGGGCGCTGCTCACGCCGTCCTTCCTGTTCCAGGAGACGCCGCTGGCCGGCTGGCTGCTGGCCGTCCTGGTGCTCATCCTGGTGAGGCCCCTCGCGCTGACCATCGCTCTGTACGGTGCCCGGTTGACGCGCGGGGAGAAGCTGGCCGCGATGTGGTTCGGACCCAAGGGCTTCGCGTCCGTGGTCTATGGGCTGCTCGTGCTGGAGTCCGGCGTCGCCGAGGCGGACTTGCTCTTCCACCTCGTGGGCATCACGATCGCGGTGTCGATCGTGGCGCACTCCTCCACCGACGTCGTCCTTGCCGGTCGCTTCCGGGAGGCCGAGGGACCGGAGCCGGCGCCGGATCCTGTGACCACAGGGACAGGTGAGAGGTGATGGACGCTGCCCGAAGCTCCCCGGTGAGCGGGGCCAGCCACCAGGTCGTGCTTCGACCGATGGCGACCCCGCTGCCCCTTGCCTACCTCGCCCTCTTCGTGGCGACCACCTCGTTCAGCTCCGTCGAGCTGGGATGGGTCGCCGAGAGTGAGGCCGCCGTGGTCGCTCTCAGCGTCCTCGTCCTGAGCGTGCCGCTGCAGCTGCTCGCGGCAGTGGTCGGGTTCCTGACCCGCGACGCAGTGGCTGGCACCGGCACCGGCATCCTGGCCGGCACCTGGGCAGCTGCTGCCCTGACGACCTTCCGGGTAGCCCCGGGGAAGTCGATTCCCGGGCTCGGCGTGATCCTGCTGGCATCGGCGACGGCCCTGCTCGTCCCCACGGTGGCCGGGAGGGCCAAGGGCGTCGCCGCCGCAGTGCTCGCGGCGTGCGCACTGCGCTTCGCGGTGACCGGGGTCGCCGAGCTGAGTGGGTCCCCCGCTTGGCTCGCCGCGGCCGGGTGGGTGGGACTGGTGCTGGCGGCCCTGAGCCTCTACGCCGCCTTCGCTTTCGAGCTCGAGGGGACCGGGCACGACGCCGTACCCCCGACCGGACGCGCCGGTCGCGCAGCGCAGGCCATGACCTCCGGGTCATCCGGCAGCCACGAGCTCGACACCGAACCCGGCGTGCGTCACCAGCTCTGAGGTGTTCTCCGACGAGCGGGTGCAGCGCCGATGACGCGACTGGATGTCTCGGTGTCAGTCACCGGCACCGGCACCGGCACCGGCATCGGCATCGGCACCGGCACCGGCACCGGTGCTGGCATCGGCATCGTCCCCGTCATTGGCGTCCGGCTCCGCAGCGGCCGGGTCGTCCCCGCCCCGGACGAGATCGTCCGCGACGCGGTAGACGATCGCCACCACGGGCACCGCGACGAGCGCGCCGAGCACGCCGGCGAGGATCGTGCCTGCCGTCACGGCCACGACGATGACCGCTGGGTGCAGGTGCAGAGCGCGCCCCATCACCAACGGCTGCAACAGGTTGCCCTCGAGCTGCTGGACGACGATGACGGCAGCGAGCAGGATCAACGCCTGGGGGGCTCCCACCGTCACCAAGGTGACCGCGACGGCCACGGCACCGGCGATGGTCGATCCAACGATCGGCACGAACGCCCCCAGGAACACCAGCAGGCTCAATGACATCGTCAGAGGGACTCCGAGGAACGCCATCACCACGCCTGCGCCGACCGCGTCGGCGAACGCGATGACGACGGTGCCGCGGACGTACCTGGTCAGCACGTCCCAGGCTCGGGCCCCCACCTGGTCGACGGTCGAGCGGCGTCGGCGGGGTATCCACGACAGGAACCACCGCCACCCCAGCGAACCGTCCTTCATCATGAAGAACCAGAGGAAGAGAGTCAGCGCGACAGCGGTGAGGATGTTGGCTGCGATCCCGGCCCCGGTCGCCGCCGTCGGCAGCGCCTGGCGCAACCCCTCGAGGACGTTCTCGGGGAGCTGGTCCAGCTCCTTCCCACTGATGGGGAGGGGGGAGTCGAGGACCAGCGAGCGGAGCTTCTCCCCACTCTGCCGCAGCGCGCTGCCCAGGTCGCCGGACTGGCTGACCACCCGGTCCACGAGCAGGAAGCCGAAGCCGACCAGGCCTGCCGTCGTCACAAGGAGGGCGAGCAGCGCCGCCAACCAACGGGGCACCTGGAGCCTGACGAGGCGCGCCACGAGGGGGTTCAGCAAAGCGGAGAGCAGCAGAGCGGCCAGCACGGCGGTGGTCAGCACGATCAGTGAGGTCAGTGCCAGCGCGACGAGCCAGAGCACAGCGGCCCCCGCCAACAGGAGCAGGAACCACAGCAGGGCGGGGAGCACCCAGCCGGGGCCTCGTCGCCACCGGGCCGGCCGGGTACCCGTCTCCTGCGTCATCGTCCACCTCGCCTCAGGTCGCACCCCCTCTGAGTGCTGGGTAGAACGTCTCCTGAACCGCCGCGCTCAAGCAAGCCGCGTGGCCCCTCAGCGTGGCGGAAGCAGGACCGCCGCGCCGGCCACGTCACCTGCGGCCAGCTCCTCGAGCGCCTGGTCGGCTTCGTCGAAGGGCACCGTGCGCACGTGAGCACGAACTCCCAGCGCTGCCGACAGCCGCATCAGCTCCTCGCCGTCCGCCCGGGTGTTCGCGGTGACGCTGGTGAGGGTGCGTTCCCGGAACAGGTGGCGTGCGTAGTCCAGGCGGGGGACGTCGGTGAGATGGATGCCGGCGACCGCGAGGGTTCCACTCTGGTCGAGCGCCTCCAACGCGAGGGGCACCAGGTCGCCGACCGGTGCGAACAGGATGGCGGAGTCGAGCAGAACCGGTGGCTTCGACCTCGCGTCGCCGACGGAGGCCGCACCCAGCGCCACGGCCAGCTCGCGCGCACGGTCGCCGCGGGTCAACACGTGGACCTCCACTCCTTGGGCGATGGCGATCTGCGCGGTGAGGTGGGCGCTGGCACCGAACCCGTAGATGCCGAGCCGCCCACCGGGGGGCACCTGCGCACGCCGCAGCGCGCGGTAGCCGATGATCCCCGAGCACAGCAGCGGAGCGGCCTCGGCGTCGGGTAGCTCGTCGGGGATCTCGTAGGCGAACGCCTCCGGGACGACGGCGTACTCGGCATAGCCGCCGTCGGCGTCCCAGCCGGTGTACTGCGAGTCGGGGCACAGGTTCTCCCGCCCGGTCCGGCACCAGCGACATCCGCCGCAGGTTCGCCGCAGCCAGGCGATGCCCACCCGGTCGCCCGATCCGAAGCGACGCGCGCGGGCACCTCGGGCGACGACCGTGCCGACGACCTCGTGACCTGGGACCCGGTGCGCGGAGCGGGCCAGGAGGTCGCCGTCGGCCAGGTGGAGGTCGGTGCGGCAGACCCCGCAGGCCGCCACCTTCACCAGCACCTCGTCATCGCCCGGTTCCGGCACCGGCCGTTCGTCCTCGACGAGTCGTCCTCGCCGTCCAGCCAGCCCACTGACCGCCCACGCTCGCATGGGACCAGGCTCTGTGCGAGAGGGTGGGACCAGCCAGGGCCCAACGGCCTCTCTCGGTAGGACAGGATCTGCCCATGGAGCTTGCCTTCTTCACCACCGAGGGCGAAGACCTGCTACCGACGGCTGTCGCTGCGAGCGCATGGTCGCAGGAGCAGATGCACGGGGTCGCGACCTGCGGCGCGCTGGCCCGCGAGCTGGAGCGTCTGGTCGCCGGTCTGGGCCGCGACGACCTGCGCCCGGCGCGTCTCACCGTGGACATGTTCCGTGCCGCGGGGATGGTCCCCTCGCGGACGAGCTCGTCCGTGGTCCGCGAGGGGTCGCGGATCTGTGTCGCCGACGCGATCCTGACCCAGGGCGGCGTCGCAGTCGCCCGTGCCAGCGCGGTCTTCCTCAAGCCGACCGCGACGCCGGCCGGCGCGGTGTGGCAGCCGGCCGACCGCCCGTTACCCCCGCCGGAGGACCTGGCGCCACCGGGAGACGAGCCGCACGTGCCCTTCATCATGAGCTCGGCGGGTTGGTCGCAGGACTTCGGTTCCCACCACGACGCCGCGCGCAAGTCGTCGTGGGCGACGACGCCGGCGATCGTGTGGGGGGAGACTCCCACGCCCTTCCAGGCCGTCGCGGGCATGTGCGACGGGGCCAACATGGTCACGAACTGGGGGACCGCCGGCATCCAGTACATCAACACCGACGCCACGTTGACCCTGGCGCGGCTGCCGGTGTCCAACGAGGTCGGACTGACCACCATCGACCGGGTCGAGTCGGACGGAGTCGCCGTTGGCGTGGCCACGGCCTACGACCGCGAGGGTCCTCTGGGCAACGTGGCGATCACCTCGATCTCCAACAGCGAGCGCACCGTGAGCTTCGAGGACATCACCTACGAGGACGACGGCACCGTGGTGCGGAGCTGAACCATGACAGCTGGGTGCACGTTCTGCGAGATCCTGCAAGGAGACCGTCCTGCCTCACGAGTCCTCGAGGAGGACGAGGTCGTGGCCTTCCTGGACACCCGGCCGCTGTTCAAGGGCCACACCCTGCTGGTGCCGCGAGCCCACGTCGAGACCCTGCCGGACCTCCCGGACTGGCTCCGCGACCCCTTCCTCGAGGCAGCCCAGCGACTGAGCCAGGTGATGACGACCGTGTTGGGCGCCCAGGGCTCGTTCGTGGCCATGAACAACACCGTGAGCCAGAGCGTCCCCCACCTCCACCTGCACGTGGTGCCTCGGACCAAGGGCGACGGCCTGAGGGGCTTCTTCTGGCCGCGCACCAGGTATGCCGACGACGCGGAGGCGGCCGACTATGCGGACCTGATCCGTGCCGGGCTGGCGGCGCTCTGACCCCGCTCGATGGCGGGAGGTCGAGGGGCGGGGCCCGTCCGGTCGGAGACGGCGGAGCGGGTGCCCGGTGCCCTTGGCGGCCAGCCAGGCCGCGGCCACGCCCAGCGCGGCGCCACCGATCAGGTCGAGGACGTAGTGCCAGCCCAGGTAGAGGGTGCTCACCACGGTCAGCGCCAGGTACGTCACGGCCCCCAACACCCAGTCCAGTGCGACCGCGGAGACGTACCACTCACCGACCGCTCGGTTGCGGGACCACACCAGCGCCACGGCCAGGGTGAAGGTCAGCAGCCCCCACGACGACGAACCGGGCCTCGCGCCGGCCCCACCGCTCGGCGACGGTCCCACGGAGAGCACCGACCACGGACCTGGATCGCGGCGTGCGCGCCACACCGCGCGAGGCACCACGTCGAGGCCGAAGGCGACCACCAGGATCAGGGGAAGCCGGACGTAGGTCGGAACGAGGTAGGCCTTCCGCCTGTCGGGATCGCGGACCGGAAGGTCGTAGACCCAGGCGACCACCACGGTGAGCGAGGCCACGGCGGCGGCGATGCCGGCCGCGAAGCCGAACTCCCGCCTGCGCAATCGCCACCGGATAGGCCGCGTGCCACACTCGTGGCCCTGTCCGGAACTTTGGCCGGAACCCCTGACAGGACACAGCGGATCGAGACCTCGGAGGAGACGAGCATGGGGCGTTACGACGGGCGGGTGGCGATCGTGACGGGAGCCGCACGAGGCATCGGCGCGGGCATCGCGCAGCGCCTGGCCTCGGAGGGTGCGGCGGTGGGGGTGGTCGATCTCGACGAGTCCGCCGCGACGCAGGCTGCCGAGGCGCTCGACGCCGAGCGGGCGATCGGGATCGGCTGCGACGTCACCGACGCCGCATCGGTGGAGGCAGCGGTGCAGCGGGTGGCCGACGAGCTCGGCGGGGTCGACGTGCTTGTCAACAACGCCGGGATCACCCGCGACAACCTGCTGTTCAAGATGAGCGAGGACGACTGGGACTCCGTCATCGGGGTGCACCTCAAGGGCGCGTTCCTGATGTCGCGGGCCGCGCAGCAGCACATGGTGAAGGCGAAGTACGGCCGCATCCTGAACCTCTCCAGCGTGTCTGCATTGGGCAACCGAGGCCAGGCGAACTACTCGGCGGCCAAGATGGGGGTCCAGGGGCTCACCCGGACGCTGGCGCTCGAGCTCGGGCCGTTCGGGGTGAACGTCAACGCGATCGCTCCGGGGTTCATCGTGACCGAGATGACCGACGCGACCGCTCGCCGGGTCGGCGTCGACCCCGAGCAGTACCGGGCCGAGGCAGCCAAGCTCAACCCGGTCCGCCGGGTGGGGTGGCCCGACGACATCGCAGCGGCTGCGGCGTTCCTGTGCAGCGACGAGGCCGGCTACATCACCGGACAGACGCTCTACGTCGACGGCGGCGCCAAGGTCTGAGCCGGTCGCTGGGCTGGACGGCCGTCCACAGGATCGAGGGGGGAGCTGGCTCCTGGTTCCCGGCATGCTCTAGGGTCTTCGCGCCGCCCCCACAGGGGCGGCCGGTCGGGGTCGCCGAGTCCTGCCCCCCGCACCGCAGACCAACCTCCAGGCAGGAGTGGGGGACCCAGGTTCCACGTGCCGAACGGCACTTGGGGTGAAGCCGAACGGTCCTCACGGATCGTGCGGCGGAGCACCTTCAGGCTCCAACCCGACAGCTCACCTCACAGGCGTGTGAAGGGAACTCCGCATGCCTGTGCGCTCGCCCATGCCCCGAGCCGTCCTCGCCACCATCACCCGGAGCGTCCTGCCGCTCGCGATGGTGGCGGCGCTCCTCCTCACCGGACTCGGGACTGTCCCCTCGGCTGACCGGTTCGCAGACCCGCCCCCCGGTGCCCGCCCCGTCGACGCGGCCGACGACCTCCGTCCGGTCGCCTCCCGGGTCGTCAAGGCCCGTCGGGCGCTCCGGGTCGCCAAGAACCAGGTCGGCGACCCCTACCGCTACGGGGCAGCGGGCCCGAACGCCTTCGACTGCAGTGGCCTGGTGTACTTCAGCGCGCGCCGAGCGGGCTTCCGGCAGGTGCCCCGCACCTCGTCCGCCCAGAGCAGGCACATGCGCCGGATCAAGCGGTCCTCGATGCGTCCCGGTGACTACGTCTTCTTCACCGGCAGGTCCGGCGTCTACCACGCGGCGATCTACGTCGGCCGCAAGGACGGACGCCGCCGGATCGTGCACGCGCCGGGCCGAGGACAGCGGGTCAAGCGCGCCGCCATCTGGACGAATCGGTGGTTCCCCGGCACGTTGCGGCGGCGGTGAACGCGCGGGGAGGCATCCTAAGGCCATGACCTCTCCGCCCTCCCCGTCCGCGCCTGCCCGAACGTCCGCTGCCCGTCGCATGGCCGCCCTCCTGGCCGCTGGCGCGCTGGCGTTGTCGGCGTGCAGTGAGGGGGAGGAGGGGGCAGCCGACCCGCAGGCGACGGGCGATCCCACCACGGTGTCCAGGGTCTCGCCGTTGACCGGCAAGGTGCTGCGCGAGCAGCCTGGCCACCCGGTCCTGGCGGTGAAGGTCGACAACTCCGGCTCCGCGCAGCAGGTCGGTCTGGGCAAGGCCGACATGGTGGTCGAGGAGCTCGTGGAGGGAGGGACCACTCGGCTGGCAGCGTTCTACTACAGCAAGCTGCCCTCCGACGTCGGGCCGGTGCGCTCCATCCGGGCCACCGACATCGGTGTCGTCTCACCGCTCGAGGGGGTGCTGGTCGCCAGTGGCGCGGCCCCGCAGACCTGGAAGCGGGTGAAGGAGGTGGGGATCAAGACCGTGTCGGAGGGCGGACGTGGCTTCTACCGGGGTGCCGGCTCCGCGCCGTACAACCTGTTCATGGACATGGACAAGCTCACCGCGGGGATGAAGCCGTCTCAGCAGGTGCCCGAGCCCTACCTTCCCTTCGGAGAGGACGGCCTGCCGAAGGGCAAGAAGGCCGCCGGCCTCACCGCGGTGTTCTCGCAGGCCGCCGACTCCCGTTTCGAGTACCAGCGCGGCCAGTACGTGAACACCGACGGCTACGCGCGCGAGGGCGACGACTTCGCGCCCGACACGGTCCTCGTGCTGCGCGTCAAGCTGGGTCTGGCCGGCTACCGCGACCCTGCGGGCTACCCGGTTCCGGAGACCAAGTTCACCGGCAAGGGCCCGGCCCACGTCTTCCACCAGGGCCGGGTGGTCCGCGCCACCTGGGTCAAGAAGGGGCTCGACGCCCCGGTGACGCTGCAGACGAAGCGGGGAGAGCTCGCCCTTCCCCCGGGCACGGTGCGGATCGAGCTGGTGCCGCAGGGCACGGGCAGTCTCCGTATCGGCTGATCGTGCCGGACTGTTGACCGGACGGGCGACCGGAATGGCGAGGTGTGTCCCGGCCCACCCCGGCTGTGCGCGGACTCACGCGCTGATCGCGGGGGTTCTGGGAACGCTCTCCGTAGGGTCGGAGGTTCACTGATGACCCGACCACGACCACGGGGTACGACAGAGTTTGGAGGCTACGTTGAGCGACCTGGAGACCCACGGCACCACCAAGACCACCGCTACCTCGAGGGACTTCGCAGCACGTCTGCGTGAGGCGGTGACCTCCGAGCACCGGGCCACCCGCGGACCTCGGCACAAGGACGAGCGGGCACGCCAGCCGGCGCTCACGTCGGTCGCCAACCCCTCCCGCGTGCGCACCGACGAGCTGTTCGCCGAGCGCCTCCGCAGCGCTCTCGACTGACGCAGGTACGTCCCCACCCACGATTCGATACTCACGAGTCGATCCAGGCAGACCCGGGATCCCGGGTCCCCAGCGGGGGAGTGGCACCGCTCCTCCGCACCCGCCCCGGTACGCCGTTGTTCGCGACGCAGGCCTCCCTCCCTTGGCCGCGTTGCTCTCCCAGGCAGCGCGCGCACCGGGGCGGGGTCGGTCTCAGTAGGCTCGCTCTCGTGATGTCGTCGTGACCGACCCCGTCGAGGGCTTCAGTACTGCGACCGAGCCGCCAGCCGCCGGGCGTCTGGTGGTGGCGACTCCCGACCTGCGCGACCCGAGCTTCCACGGGGCGGTGGTGCTCCTGCTCGACTACGACGAGGAGGGTGCACTGGGGGTGATCATCAACCGCCCCACCGCGGTCGTGGTGACCTCGGTGCTCCCCGCCTGGACAGCCGCGGTCTCACCGCCCGAAGTGCTCTTCGAGGGTGGGCCGGTCAGCCACGACTCCGCACTCGCGGTTGCCCGGGTGCCGGCCCAGGAGATCGAGCCTGTGGGATTCCGACGGGTCGTCGGGGACCTCGGGATCGTCGATCTGGACACGCCGACCGATCTGATGACACCTGCCCTGACGGGGCTTCGGATCTTCGCCGGGTACGCCGGTTGGGGTCCCGGCCAGCTCGAGGACGAGCTCACCGAGGGCGCCTGGTACGTCGTCGACGCCCGTGCCGGCGACGTCTTCGTGCCCGACGCCTCACACCTGCGCCGCGACGTCCTGCGCCGCCAACCCGGGGAGCTCGCCTGGGTCTCGACCCGCCCTGAGGACCCCCACCACAACTGACCCCGGGGATCCCCACGCGAGTGACCGAGCGCACGTGCGGGGCATCAGAGGGACTCCGCCCTGCGTCGTAGACTCCGGGGAATGACCGAACAGCCCACCACCACGACCACGTTGAGTCCGGGCGCCGAGACGGTCGAGGACCGTCGGCAGCAGGCCCTCGAGGACGGCGACCACGAACGCTTCTCGCACTACGTGGACAAGGACAAGCTGACCGAGGCGATGGTCCTCGGCACCCCGGTGGTGGCTCTGTGCGGCAAGGTCTGGGTGCCCAGCCGGGCGCCGGAGAAGTTCCCGGTCTGCCCTGAGTGCAAGGAGACCTGGGAGTCGCTCAACGACGACGACAAGTCCTGAGCCGGCGCGCGGCGCGCGCTACGACGACCAGACCTACGAGACGGATGGCCTGACCGCGACGTGAGCATCTCTCACCCGGGGGGGCACCACCCCGCGGCGCTTTCCCCTGCCTACCCCGACCGCGCCGCCTGGGGCACCGCCGCGCCGCTGCGCGCCTGGCAGTCCGAGGGCTGCGCATGCCTACTTCGAGCCGGCGCCGCGCGACTTCCTCGCGGTGGCCACGCCCGGGGCCGGCAAGACGAGGTTCGCGTTGACGATCGCGGCCGAGCTTCTCGAGCGTCGCACGATCGAACGCGTCATCGTGGTCGCGCCCACCGAGCACCTCAAGACCCAGTGGGCCACGGCGGCGGGCAAGGCAGGCATCCCCTCGACCCGGCCTTCTCCGGCGGCCAGGGGCGCACCAGCAAGGACTACGTCGGGGTCGCGGCCACCTACGCCGGCGTCGCGGCCAACCCGCTGGCGCTACGCGTGCGCACCGAGAGGTCCCTTACCCTGGTCATCCTGGACGAGATTCACCACGCGGGGGACGCGTTGTCGTGGGGCGAGGCGGTGCGGAGGCCTTCGAGCCGGCCAAGCGTCGGCTGGCCCTCACCGGCACACCCTTCCGCTCCGACGTCAACCCGATCCCGTTCGTCACCTACGCACCGGGCGCCGACGGCGTGCCCCGCAGCGTGGCGGACTACACCTACGGCTACGCCGAAGCGCTCAGCGACCACGTCGTCCGCCCCGTGCTGTTCCTGGCCTACTCGGGCTCGCTGCAGTGGCGGACGCGCGTCGGAGACGAGGTGTCGGCGAGGCTGGGCGAGCCGCTGACCAAGGACCTGACCGCGCAGGCGCTGCGCACCGCGTTGGCCCGGACGGGGCGTGGTCCCCTCGGTGCTGGCCGCGGCCGATCGACGGCTCACGGAGGTACGCCGTCACGTCCCCGACGCGGGCGGGCTGGTGATCGCCAGCGACCAGGACGCGGCCCGCGCCTATGCCGACGTGCTGGGGCACGTCAGCTGCACAAGCCGGTCCTGGTGCTCTCCGACGAGAAGTCCGCGTCCCGGCGGATCGAGGCGTTCAGCGACTCCGACGACCGCTGGATGGTGGCGGTGCGGATGGTCTCCGAGGGAGTCGACGTCCCCCGGCTCGCCGTCGGGGTCTATGCCACGACCACGACGACCCCGTTGTTCTTCGCCCAGGCGGTCGGTCGCTTCGTGCGCGCCCGCAAGCGCGGCGAGACCGCGTCGGTCTTCGTGCCCTCGACCGGGCACCTGCTGGCCCTGGCCGCAGAGTGGAGGTCGAGCGCGACCACGTGCTGGGCGGGCCGGTCACCGACGAGGACGACATGATGGCGGCCGAGGAGGAGCTGCTGGCCCGCGAGCAGGCGCAGGAGTCGGCCTCCGCGGAGGAGCTGGCCACCCCCTTCGAGGCGCTGGGCTCCGACGCGCTCTTCGACCAGGTGGTGTACGACGGGGCGGCGTTCGGCCACGCCGGGGAGGTCCACGTCGGGTCCGAGGAGGAGATGGACTTCCTCGGCATCCCCGGCCTGCTCGAGCCCGACCAGGTGCGTGACCTGCTGCGCCAGCGGCAGCAGGAGCCGGGCAGAGGCCGGGGTGGCGGCCCCGGCGGTCCCCGGCGAGAGCCCAGGCGACAGCCCACGAGCAGCTCGGCGCGCTGCGCAAGGAGCTCAACGGACTGGTCGCGGCCTGGCACCACCGCAGTGGTCAGCCGCACGGGGTGACCCACGCCGAGCTGCGGCGTGACTGCGGGGGCCCGGCGGCGGTCGCGGCCAGCGCCGAGCAGCTGCAGCAGCGCATCGACCGGATCCGGCAGTGGGCCGCGCGCGGCTCGTGACCAGGCGCGCAGCGCAGCGCTAGCCTCGCAGCAGGTCGGGGGGAGCAGGACGGAGCGTCATGGCTCGAGGTGTTCGCGACGCCGAGGTCAGGACCTCGCGCACGACCCCGCCGGGGGCGACGCCGAGCTGGGCCACCGCGGGACGCAGACGTCCTCACGGTGGCGCGGGTGGTGGCGAGGTCGCTCCCCACTCGGGGTGGCGATGGCGGTCCTGGCATTCCTCGTCCTCCTTCGCCCCCAGCCTGCTGCCGCGAAGCTGGTTCTTCCAGGCCGTGGCGGCGGGTCTGTCCGCTGCTTCGGCGTATGCGCTGGGGGTGCTGATCGCGTTCCTGGTGCGTCCGGTCTTGACCTTCCTCGGCGTCCGGGTCGTGGTGGAGCCGGGCCGACGCCGGCTCGTGCTGGGAATCGCGGGCTGCTCCTGGTCATGCTGGTAGTGGTGACGGCGTGGCAACAGCGCCAGGATCGCGTCCTCACCGCAGAGCTGGTCCAGATGCGACCCCCGACGCTCGAGGACGCGGGCGTACCTCGGCGGCGTCGTCCTCGCCCCGGTGATCGTGCTGCTCGTCGTGCTGGTGCGGGTCGCGCTCGCCGGCTCCCGCGTGGTGCTGCGGCTGGCGCTGCCGACATGGGTGGCCCGCGTCGTGGCCGTCGTCGTGGTGGCAGCGCTGGTCGCCTTCGTCAGCAGCGAGGTCCTCGTCCGCAGGGTCCTGGAGTCGGTCGCCGCCTCGGCGGCGGAGCTGAACGAGACCCCGCCACCGGATCTGGAGGCGCCGACCACCCCGCTGCGCTCCGGAGGGCCGGGATCGGCCCAGCCGTGGTCCGAGCTCGGCTACAACGGCCAGAGGTTCACCGCGGCGGGGCCGACCGCCGAGGACATCGAGGCGGTCACCGGCCGCCCGGCGATGGACCCGATCCGCGCCTACGGCGCGCTCCGGGAGGGCATGTCGCTGGAGGACGTGGCCGACATCGCGGTCAGCGAACTCGAGCGCACCGGCGCCTTCGATCGCTCCACGCTGGTGGTCATCGGGACCACCGGCCGCGGCTGGGTCGACGAGTACAACGTGGGCTCGGTGGAGTACCTCACCGGTGGCGACTCGGCGACCGTGGCCATGCAGTACTCCTACCTGCCGAGCCCGGTGGCCCTGATCACCAGCCGGACGGCGCCGACCGAGGCCGGCCGGCTGCTCTTCGACAAGGTCTACGAGCTGTGGCAGGCGCGGCCGGCCGAGGACCGCCCGAGGCTCTACGTCAGCGGGGAGTCCCTGGGGGCCTTCGGTGGCACCGCGGCTTTCGAGACGGCGGAGGAGATGCTGTCGAAGGTCGACGGGGCGGTGTGGATCGGCACCCCGAGCTTCACCCCGCTGTGGCGCTCGATCACCGCCGAGCGGCTGCGGGGGAGCCCGCTGGTGTCCCCGGTCTACGAGCAGGGGCGCCACATCCGCTTCGTCACCGGCGCAGCCGGGTTGGACGCCGACGCCTACGGCCGCGAGTACGGCGAGTGGGAGCGGCCGCGCGTGGTCTTCATGCAGCACGCCTCCGACCCGATCGTGTGGTGGGCTCCGGAGCTGGCGTACCGAGGAGCCGGACTGGACCCGCGAGGGCGCCGGGACCGACGTGAACCCCGACCTGGGCTGGTGGCCCCTGGTCACCTTCTGGCAGGTGGCCATCGACCAGGCCGCGGCCAACGCCCCGCCTGACGGGCACGGCCACGTCTACGAGCAGGACATGGTCCCGGTCTGGGACGCGGTGCTGCACACGCGGCCGCGCGATGCCGCCGAGCTGGCTCGCATCGAGGCCGCCCTGCGCCTCGGCGAGTCCGAGGTGAAGGACTGAGCACGCTTGCGTCCCGCGTCAGGTGGGCCATGGTGACTAGATGACCGAGAACTCACCACCGAGCCCAGGACGACTCAGCTGACCGAGGACGAGCTCCACGC
The DNA here is from genome assembly GCA_963801135.1 of uncultured Actinomycetota bacterium. Lineage (GTDB taxonomy): Bacteria > Actinomycetota > Actinomycetes > Propionibacteriales > Nocardioidaceae > Marmoricola_A. Next base: position 235,613 of record CAWDDN010000013.1, read on the forward strand.
CGACCTCACCCTGGACCAGCTCAAGGAGCTGGTGGGCCTCGTGGAGTACGACGCCAGCCGTGACCCGTTCCCGGTGACGGGCATGGACGCCATCGGGTTCGTCGTCGGCAACGCCACCCAGGCCGCGGCGTACTACCAGATCGCCTTCGGCATGGAGCTGGTCGCCTACCGAGGTCCCGAGACCGGGTGGCGCGAGTCGAAGTCCTTCGTGCTGCGCTCGGGCAGCGCGCGCTTCGTCCTCACCGGGGCCGTGGCCCCCGACAGCGAGGTGGCCGATCACCATCGACGTCACGGCGACGGCGTGGTCGACCTCGCCCTGGAGGTGCCCGACGTCGACCGGTGCATCACCCACGCCAGGTCCGAGGTGCGACCGTGCTGGTCGAGCCGCACGACGAGGCCGACGACCACGGCACCGTGCGGACCGCGGCGATCGCCACCTACGGCGAGACCCGGCACACGCTGGTCGAGCGGAGCCGCTACGAGGGGCCCTACCTGCCGGGCTACGTCGCGCGCCGGTCGACCGTGGTGCGCAAGGAGGGGGCCCTCGGAGGCTGTTCCAAGCGATCGACCACTGCGTCGGCAACGTCGAGATCGGCCGCATGGACGAGTGGGTCGCGTTCTACAACGGCGTCATGGGCTTCACCAACATGGCCGAGTTCATCGGTGACGACATCGCCACCGAGTACTCCGCCCTGATGTCGAAGGTCGTCGCCAGCGGCAACCACCGGGTCAAGTTCCCGCTCAACGAGCCGGCCGAGGCGCGCAAGCAAGTCGCAGATCGAGGAGTACCTCGAGTTCTACTCCGGTGCGGGCTGTCAACACATCGCCCTCGCCACCGGCGACATCCTGCGCACCGTCGACGTGCTGCGCGAGCACGGCGTGGAGTTCCTGGCCACCCCCGACTCCTACTACGACGACCCGGAACTGCGTGAACGCATCGGGCAGGTGCGCGCCCCGATCGAGGAGCTGAAACGCCAGGATCCTGGTGGACCGTGACGAGGACGGCTACCTGCTGCAGATCTTCACCCGGCCGATGGGGACCGCCCGACGGTGTTCTACGAGTTCATCGAGCGCCACGGCTCGCTGGGGTTCGGCAAGGGCAACTTCAAGGCGCTCTTCGAGGCGATCGAGCGCGAGCAGGAGAGCGCGGCAACCTCTGAGCCGACTCCGCCGCCTCACAGCACCTTGGAGAGGAAGGACTGGGTGCGCTCGTTGCGGGGGTTCGCGAGCACCTCGCGCGGGTCAACCTCCTCCATGATCACGCCGTCGTCCATGAAGACCAGCTTGTCGCCCACCTCGCGGGCGAAACCCATCTAGTGGGTGACCACCATCATCGTCATGCCCTCCTGGGCCAGGTCCCGCATCACGCCGAGCACATCACCGACGAGCTCCGGGTTGCGTGCGCTGGTGCACTCGTCGAAGAGCATCATGTCCGGGTCCATCGAGAGCGCACGGGCGATCGCCACCCGCTGCTGCTGGACCCCCGAGAGGTGCGCTGGATAGGCGTCCTCCTTGCCCGCGAGGCCGACCTTCTCCAGGTTGGCCCGGGCGACCTCAACCGCCTCGTCCTTGCCCCGCTTGCGCACGCGCTGCTGGGCGATCGTGAGGTTGCGCATCACGCTGAGGTGAGGGAAGAGGTTGAAGGACTGGAAGACGATGCCGATCCGGGAGCGGATCTCGTCGAGGTTGACCTCGGGGTCGCAGACGTCCACCCCTTCGACGAGGATGGTGCCGGACGTCGGCTCCTCCAGCCGGTTCACGCAACGGAGCAGCGTGGACTTCCCCGACCCCGATGGCCCGATCACACAGACCACCTGCCCGGTGTCGACGAAGAAGTCGACACCTTTGAGCACCTCGTTGTCGCCGAAGGACTTGTGCAGCTCGCGAACCTCGATCGCGCGGCCGTGCTGGGCGCGCGTGGCCCGCTGGTCCGAATCGGTCACTTCCTCACCTTGCTCTCTGCTGATGCCGCTCGAGCTTGGCCACCAACCTGGTCAGTGGCAGCGTGATCACCAGGTAGAGCAGCGCCGCCACGGTGAGCGGGGTCGAGTTGGTGTACTCCACCAGTCCGTCACGAGAGAACGTGGTCAGCTCCCGGTCGGCCAACGCCACCCCGATCACGAAGAGCAGCGAGGTGTCCTTGATCAGCAGGACGAACTCGTTCGTCAGCGGCGGGATCACGATGCGGAATGCCTGTGGCAGCACGATCGAGGCCATCGTGCGGCCGCCGCTCATGCCCAGAGAGCGCGCGGCCTCGTTCTGCCCCTTGGGCACGGCCTGGATGCCGGCTCGCAGCGTCTCGGCCATGTAGGCAGAGGAGACCACGACCAGCGCGATCACCCCGGCCCCCACCGATCCACCCGGCGGCCGCCAGTTGAAGGCGATCGGCACCGCGAAGCCGAAGGCGATGATGACCACCAGTGCGGGCAGCCCGCGGAAGAGCTCGATGAAGCTGGTGGCGATCCACCGGTAGGGCGCCACCGGGGAGAGCTTCATCAGCGCCAGCACGAGCGCAAGAGCCAGGCCACCGACGAAGGCGACCACGGTGTAGACCACGGTGTTCTTCACTCCGGTGGTGATCACCGCGGGCCACATCTGACGGGCCACGCCGAGGTCGAAGAAGTTCTCCCGGATGGCGGGCCAGTCGGCGAGGGCGCCGAGCAGGCCGAGCCCGGCCACGAGAAGGAGGTAGAGCGCACCCCGGTTGAGCTTGGTGCGGGTAGAGCGCTTCATCGCTGCCTCTCTCGCGGTCGGGAGCCTCGGCCAGTGCCCTACTCGGTCGAGAAGTAGGAGTCGTAGATCTCGTCGTACTTGCCGTCGTCGCGGAGGGCCTGCAGTTGTTCGTTCACCGCATCGAGCAGCTCGGTGTTGCCCTGCCGCACGGCGAAGCCGTACTGCTCGTCGGTGTTGTACTCCTCGACGATCTTGAAGTCGCCGTCCTGGGTGTGCTCGATGTTGACCGGCAGGTCCTGCAGCAGGGCTTCGACCTGGTTGGCCTTGATCGCAGGGAACATCTCCCCGTCGCTGGGGAACGAGACGATCTCGGCATCCTCAGGAGCGTTCTCCTGGGTGTAGGTCTTGCCCGTGGTGCCCTGCTGGACCCCGACCTTCTTGCCACTCAGATCATCGATGGAGGCGACGTCGGAGTCCGCCGGCACCAGCAGCGACTGCTTGGAGTCGTAGTAGGGGTCGGTGAAGTCGAGGTTCGCCTCCCGCTCCTCAGTGATCGTCATGGCGCTGGCGACGATGTCGCACTGGTTGGAGTTCAGCGACAGACCACTCTGCAGGCCCTCGAAGCCGGAGTCCTGCACCACCATCTCCAGCCCCAGACCATCGGCGATCCCCTTCATGAGGTCCATGTCGAAGCCGGTGTACTCGCCGGCCTTCTGCACCTCGAAGGGCGGGTAGGGGATGTCGGAACAGACAGTGAGCGTCCCCTCCTCGATGGTCTCGAGCTGGGTGGAGTCGGTGTCGGAACCGCTGTCTTGGGAGCCGTCGTCGGAGCCGCAGGCGGAGGCGCTGAGTCCGAGAGCCAGTGCTGCGCCGGCGGCGAGGGCGCGGGTGATTCGTGTGTTCATGGGCAGCACCCTAGTCCGCGGCTGGCGACGGACCGGGGACGTAGGGCCTGCATCTTGTCGGCAGTGACCTCACTCGACGGCGAAATAGCTGTCGTAGAGCTCGTCGTAGCCACCGTCCTGCCGCAGTATCCGCAGCTGTCGGTCGAGGGAGCGCCGCAAGCTGATCGCGTCCGCGCGGACGGCGAAGGCGTACTGCTCACCTGTCGGGTGCGTCTCGACGACGGCGAACCGTCTGGCGCCCACGTGGGCCAGGTTGACCGTCTGGTCCTGGAGGATGCCGTCGACACGCCCTTGCCGAAGCGCCCGGAACATCTCCTGGTCGCTGCCGAACCCGTCCACCTCGGTGCCCGCGGGCACCTGCTGGCGGGCGAAGGAGTCTGCGACCGTCCCTTCTGGGACGGCCAGTCGCCGTCCGGCCAGGTCATCGAGACCGCCGATGTCGGAGGCGCTGGGGACCAGCAGCGACAGCTGCACGTCGTAGTGCGGCTCGACGAAGGCCATCCGCTCTCGTCTCTCGTCGGTGACCGTGAGCGCTCCGGCAGCCACGTCGCACCGCTCCGACTCCAGGACGGCGCCGCTGTCCAGCGCGGCATAGGGCGTCGGTCGGAGCTCCACCGACAGCCCCAGGCCGTCGGCCATGCGCCTGAGCAGGTCGAGCTCGAAGCCGGTGGGGTCGCCGTCCTCTTCGTAGACGAAGGGCTTGTACGGGACCTGCGCGCAGACGACGAGTGCGTCCGGCTCCACGATCTCCGGGGTGGGCACCGGGGTGGTGTCCTCCTCGCTGGGCGGCGCAGCCCACGACTGACCACCCCACGAACGTCAGCAGGAGGCTGGCGGCAGCCGCGGCTCGATGACCGCGCGCGCAAGCACCGCTCTACACCAGACCCAGCCGAAGCAGGTCCGCGTACGGGTCCTCGACGCCGCAACAGCCGAAGGACGCGAACCAGCGGCGGGTCCGCGCGAGGGCGTCGGTTCCGAGCTCGGAGACAGTGGCGAGCAGGGCCTCCGGGTCGGTCTCCGACAGCGTCGCCACCACGTCGCCCCCGTCCAGGCTCGCCCGGGTGGCGAGCAGCACGTTGAGGAAGCCGTGGCGCTCGAAACCGGTCGAGGGATCACGGTGGCGGACCGCCTGGTGCAGTCCTGCCGTGCACTTGAACGGCAGCTCACGGTCGAGGGCGGCCTCGATGCACGCGGCCAGCGCCGGGGGGGAGGGGAAGAGGTCGGCCTCCAGTCCGCCGGTGCGGAACTTCAGCCTCAGGTCCGCGGCGGCGACCTCGTCCAGCGCGGCCAGCCAACCGGGGCCGGGGCGGCCGTCCGGTGGCAGTGGCGGGACCTCGACGTAGACCGGAGTCGACGAGGCGACGGCTTCCGCTGCGCGCACCACGCGGCGAGCGCTCCCGGGCAGGTCATCGAGGTCGCGCAGCGCCAGCTCGAGGGCTGCCAGCTCGACGCCGGGGGTCTCATCTGCCCAGTGTGCGGCGGGCCCGAGGCTGCCGGCGCCACCCGAGCACACCACGCTCAGGGGGAGCGCAGGAATGTCGGCCAGCGCGGCGAGGTCGGCCAGCACACGGTCCGGAACCACCAGCGGTCCGACCAGGGCCGCCCAGGGCTCGGCGCTGCGCGCGCGGTAGTCCGCGACGGCGTCGGGCAGGGCTGCGTTGCCGGGCGGGAACATCGCGGCGTCGTCCACCAGGGTGACCCACGCAGTGGGCACCGACAACGGTGTACCGGCGGAGTCGTCGCTCGTTGACACCCTCGTGACCCTAAACGAAGGTGGCACCCATGGCGTACTACCGGCAGCTCGGCACGGTCCCACGGCATCGTCACACCCAGTTCCGCAACGACTCCGGACGACTGCTGTACGAGGAGCTGATGGGGGAGGAGGGGTTCTCCAGCGACTCCTCGCTGCTCTACCACCAGGGCGTCCCGTCGGCGATCACCGCGAGCGAGGTCTGGGAGCTGCCGGACCAGACGACCGCGGCCAACCACCCGCTGAAGCCTCGCCACCTCAAGCCCCACGACCTGTTCCCCCCAACCGGTGCGGGGGTTGACGCGGTCACCGGCCGGCGGCTGCTGCTCGGCAACGGCGACGTGCGGATCTCCTACGTCGTGACCGCGGCCGAGTCCCCGCTGTACCGCAACGCCATCGGCGACGAGTGCGTCTACGTCGAGGACGGCAGCGGAGTCGTCGAGACCGTCTTCGGGGCCGTGCCCTACCGCACCGGTGACTACGTCGTGATCCCCAGGGCCACCACGCACCGCTGGCTCCCCGAGGTGCCCAGCCGGCTCTACGCGGTCGAGGCCGGCAGCCACATCCATCCGCCGAAGCGCTACCTGTCCCGCTTCGGCCAGCTGCTCGAGCACGCGCCGTACTGCGAGCGCGACCTGCACGGGCCGGACGAGCCGTTGGTCGAGGACGGCACCGACGTCGGGGTCCTCGTCAAGCACCGCGGCAACGTCGCCGGCGGCTCGGGTGGCATCGCCGGTACCCGGATGGTCTACGCCACCCATCCCTTCGACGTCGTCGGGTGGGACGGGTGTCTCTACCCCTACACCTTCAACATCGAGGACTACATGCCGATCACCGGCAAGGTGCACCAGCCGCCGCCGGTGCACCAGGTCTTCGAGGGCTGGAACTTCGTGATCTGCAACTTCCTGCCCCGCAAGGTCGACTACCACGAGCTCGCGGTGCCGGTGCCCTACTACCACTCCAACGTCGACAGCGACGAGATCATGTTCTACGTCGCCGGCGACTACGAGGCGCGCAAGGGGAGCGGCATCGACCGCGGCTCGATCAGCTGGCACCCGGGCGGGCACGCCCACGGTCCGCTGCCGGCGGCCGTCGAGGCGTCACTCGGCAAGGACTTCTTCGACGAGGTGGCGGTCATGGTCGACACCTTCCGACCCTTGGAGATGGGCGAGGCCGGGTCCTCGTGTGAGGACCCGGCCTATGCCTGGAGCTGGGCCGCCGCTTCCGGTCGTTGAGGTCCGAGCGGAGCGAGCCTCGAGACGACCCGACAGCTTCGTGGTCAGCCGGTGACGGGCACCGACTTGCGCACGGCCTTGGGGGCCGGGGCAGGGGCGGTGCGACTCTTGCCCTTGACCTGCGGGATCGGCTCGCCGCAGGTGGTGTGGCCGAGGATGATCTCGCCCTGGCCACCGCCCAGCTCGACGACCACGCCGTCGACGTCGAAGGCGCCGTTGCCGCGCTGGGTCTGACGGTTGAAGGTCACCTGGATCGCGTCGGCCAAGGGTGCGGCCCCACCGGCGAACAGCTTGGTGTCCGCGGGGATGTCGCCCTGGAACGGCTCGGGTGCCGGAGCGCCGAGGATGGTCGTGCCGGCCAGGCTCATCCGACCGGTGTCGCCGTCGCACTCGATGTCGACGGTGTCGACGGCCGCGAGGGCCGGCACGGCGTCATCGAGCAGACCGTCGCAGAACGTCGCGATGGAGCCCTGGTCGGGGAGCTGGAGCTCTGTCGGCGCGTTATCGCGGATCTGGCCCAGGATCGGCTCGAGCGCCTGGTCCTCGGCGGGGGTGACGACCTGCTCGCACAGCTGCTGCAGCTCGCCGAGGCCGCTTTTGACCTCTTGCGGGAGCTGATCGGTGGCAGACCCGATGGTCAGGTTGGCTACCTGGATCCTGGCGTAGTCGTCGCCGGCCTGGAACTTGGCGATCTCGCCGCTGACGATCGGGTTGTCCGGGAGCGTGGCGTCCGGGTTCGTCTGCGTCGAGCCGTCGGTGGACTCGACGTAGGGCTGCTTGCCCTCGCCGTTGACCGAGAGGCCGTAGGCGTAGGACTTGGTCGGCGCCGCGCTGCTCGCGGTGGTCGCCGTGGTCACCAGACCGGCCGTGACGGCCAGGGCGGTGGCGCCGGCCAGCGCCAGTGGGGTGCGGATCTTCATCGGAGTGCTCTCCCTCTCTCGGTGGTGCTCTGTCCCTCTGTGCCCTGCTCAACGAGGCGGGCGGGCGGAAGTTATCGGTGCCGGGGTGATCGCGGTCACAGCGTGCGTCGGCGTCCCCCGATGAGCACGGCTCAGGCGTCGTCGATCTCCACGAGGCTGCCCAGCGGCACCTGGCGCAGCTGCTCGAGCGCCTCGTCGGGGACGCGGACGCAGCCGTGGCTGACCGCCTGCCCGAAGACCGAGGAGTCGGGCCAGCCGTGGAAGGCCACGGTGCCGGGTCCGCCGCCGTAGCTGTCCAGGGTGTCGCTGTGCGCTCCCAGCGGGACGATGTAGTCCGAGAAGCTCTGGTTGTCGTCCTGGATCAGGCCGAGCACGAAAGTGCGCCCGGTCGGGGTGGGAGTGCCGCCGGCGCCGATCGCCACGGTCCAGGAGCCGACCTGCTGGCCGTCGACGAGGATCTCCATGGTGCGGCTGCCGAGGTGGACCCGGACCTCGTAGGGCGTGCTGCGGCGCTCGACGTCCCGGGTGCGGACCCATCCGGCCGACGAGTTCGGTCGGGAGGGCAGCAACACCTTGGTCCAGCCGCCGCGGCGGTCGATGGCAGGCAGCCACAGCTCGCCCATCTGGCGGCGGCCCACCTTGGCGAAGGCGCTTCGTCCCGGCTTGGTGTAGACCGGGATCACGCGGAGCGGATGGACGACCTCGCCGTCGGTCCCCGCTGTGGGGTCGCCGTCCCGAGCGGCGCGTGGCAGCCGGGCATGGGTGTTGGCCATCGCCAGCTTGGCGAGCTTGACCTCGGGCTGGCCCGACCGGGTGTCGGACCAGGACGGCCGCCAGCCGGTCACGGCGAGTGTGCCGGCGACGAGCAACGCCAGGACTGTCAGCATGGTCAGGGGCCCAGTCACTGACCGGACACGGGTGTCGACGTTCGTCACCGGGGGTCCCTCCAACCGTTCGGTGAATCTCTCTCCACCTCACCCAACGACTCGGGCCGGGGTAGGTCACGCCAGACTGACACCATGAGCGCGACTGCACACCGATTTCGTGAGGCCGTCCTCTCCGGGGACCTCGACGGCATGGAGGGGCTGCTCTCCGACGACGTCGTCTTCCGCAGTCCGGCCGTCCACCAGCCGTACCAGGGCCGGACGGCGACCATGGTCGTGCTGCGGGCGGTGACCAGGATCTTCGAGGACTTCCGGTACACCCGAGAGTTCGCCGGCGAGGACGGGCACGTCCTCGAGTTCGAGACCCGGGTGGGTGATCGGCAGGTGCAGGGGGCCGACTTCCTGCGGGTCGACGGCGAGGGTCGGGTCAGCGAGCTGACCGTGATGCTGCGTCCGCTCTCCGGGCTCCAGGCCGTCGTCGAGCGGATGGGCGAGGTCATCCCGACGGTGATGGCGGAGATGGGCCTGGAGCAGGGGTGACCCGCACCGGGGCCCGTCAGGCTTAGGGTCGCGGAATGGCCCACGACATCCAGGTCGAGATCGGCGACGGCATCTGCCGGATCACGTTCACCCGCGAGGCTGCGCTCAACGCGTTCAGCGAGGAGATGGCCGTCGGGCTGGTGACGCAGCTGCGCGCGGCGGTCTCCGACGACGACATCCGCGTGGTCGTGGTCACCGGTGCCGGCGCGGCGTTCAGTGCGGGCGCGGACCTGGCCGGCGACAACCCGGTCGAGAACTTCGACGAGCGCACGATGGAGGGGGCCGCGGCCATCGTCCGCTCGGTGGTGGATCTCGACAAGCCCGTCATCGCCGCCGTCAACGGCATCGCCGCCGGGGTCGGGGCATCGATCTGCTTCGCCGCGGACCTCGCGATCTGCAAGGCGTCGGCGGCGTTCGTCCTGGCCTTCTCCCACATCGGGCTCATGGTCGACGGCGGCTCCTCGCTGACCGTGGCCGCCTCGGTCGGGCGGAGCAAGGCGATGCGCATGGCCCTGCTCGCAGAGCCGCTGAGCGCCCCCGAGGCCCACCAGGCCGGACTGGTCAGCCATGTCGTCCCCGACGACGAGTTCGACGCGGCGGTGGACAAGATCGCTCGGAGGCTGGCCGCGGGGCCCCCGCTGGCCTACGCGGCGACGAAGCGGGCGGTCAACGCCGCCACCCTCGACGGCCTCGAGGCTGCGCTGGCCAGGGAAGGCCGGGGTCAGCTGATGCTCTTCGGCACCGAGGACGCCGCCGAGGGCACGCGAGCCTTCGTGCAGAAGCGGCGACCCACCTTCACCGGTCGCTGACACCGGTCCCACGTGGCCGCACGCTCGGCTGCCGGGTCAGACCACCGCGGCGCCGGCCTCCCGGAGCTCGTCGACCGCAGCCTCGGTTGTCTCGGGCGCGACCCCGGCGCACAGGTCGGCCAGCACCCTGACCTCGAACCCCTCACGGACGGCGTCCAGCGTCGTGGCGCGCACGCAGTAGTCGGTCGCCAGGCCGCAGACGTCGACGTGCGTGACGCCTCGCCCGCGGAGCCAGTCCGCCAGCAGCGTGCCTCCGGAGTCCTTGCCCTCGAAGCCGGAGTACGCCGCCTCGTACTCGCCCTTGCGGAAGACGGCGTCGAAGGGTTGCGGGTCGAGGTTCGGGTGGAACGAGACCCCGTCGGTGCCCACCACGCAGTGCCGCGGCCAGCTGCCGCGGAAGTCGGGCTCGTCGCTGAAGTGGTCGCCGGGGTCGATGTGGTGGTCCAGGGTCGCGACGGCGTGGGCGTAGTCCGGCGCCTTGGGGTCCTGCCGGGTCCAGTGGTGCAGCAGGTCCGAGATCCGGTGGGCAACCGCAGCGCCGCCCTCCACCGCGAGGCTGCCGCCCTCGCAGAAGTCGTTCTGGACGTCGACGACGATCAAGGCGCGCTTCATGCCGCGACCATAACCAGCCGCGCGGCTGGTTACTCGTGGACCGTCGGTATCGCCGCGTCGCCCTTGGTCAGTGACCGGGCACGGACCGGCAGCTCCTGCCCTGGCGTCGAGGTGGTGCTGACGCGCGGTTGCCAGGGACTCCCGGCCGACCACCTCGCCGTCGCGGACGAGAGGCACGAGCAGCGGCCGGTCCCGGCCTCCCGGTGTCATCGGGTCGGCGGAGAGCACCTCTGCCTGGGCCACCCCCTGCGAGTTGCGCCGACGCACCGGGTGCTTGCGGCCGCCGAGGCTCGGCTTGTCCTTGCTCTGCTTGGCGACCGGGATCATCTCGGCGGTGTCGTCCTCACGGGCGACCAGCTTGTAGACCAGGCTGCTGGTGGGATGTCCACTCCCGGTCACCAGCGAGGTGCCGACGCCGTATCCGTCCACCGGCGCCGCAGCGAGCGCAGCGATCGCGTGCTCGTCCAGGTCGGAGGTCACCACGACCCGGGTCTGGGTCGCCCCGACCGAGTCGAGCTGAGCGCGGACCTCCCGCGCCAGGTCACCCAGGTCGCCGGAGTCGATCCGGACCGCTCCCAGTGACGGGCCGGCGATCTCGACCCCCGCCCTCACCGCCTCGCCGATGTCGTAGGTGTCGACCAGCAAGGTTGTCCCGGCGCCCAGCGACTCGACCTGAGCGGTGAAGGCGTCGCGCTCGGTGTCGTGGAGCAACGTGAAGCTGTGGGCGCTGGTGCCTGTCGTCGGGATGCCGTGCCGCTGCCCCGCCGCGAGGTTGGAGGTGGCCGAGAAGCCGCACACGTAGGCCGCCCGGGCAGCAGCCACCGCCGCCTCCTCGTGGGTGCGTCGAGACCCCATCTCGAGGCACGGCCGGTCCCCGGCCGCCCACGTCATGCGGGAGGCTGCGGAGGCGATCGCACAGTCGTGGTTGTAGATCGACAGCAGCACCGTCTCGAGGAGCACGGCCTCGGCGAAGGTCGCCTCCACCACGACCAACGGGGAGTAGGGGAAGTAGACCTCCCCCTCTGCGTACCCCCACACGTCCCCGGTGAAGGACCAGGTGGCCAGGTGCTCGAGGGTCGCCTCGTCCACGACGCCGGCGTCGTGGAGGAAGGAGAGCGAGTCCTCGTCGAAGCGGAACGCCTCGATGGCATCGAGGGCTCGCCCGACCCCGGCCACCACCCCGTACCGCCGGCCGTTGGGGAGGCGGCGGCCGAAGAGCTCGAAGACCGACCTCCGGGCCGCGGTGCCGGAGTGCAGGGCCGCCTGGAGCATGGTGAGCTCGTAGTGGTCGGTCAGGAGGGCCGTCGAGGCGCCCCGGGAGGCGGGGACGGGCAGTGGCAGCATCGGCCCAGCGTAGGCGCGGTGGCAGGGGTGTCGTTTACCCTGACCGCGTGTCCACTCCTGCCCCCGCCGAGCTCGAGGAGCCCGAGGTCGACGATGTCGTGGCACTCGACCGCCCCTGGCAGACCGTGGTGTGGAACGACCCCGTCAACCTGATGTCCTACGTGACGTTCGTCTTCCAGCAGTACTTCAAGTACCCCCGCAAGAAGGCGGAGAAGCTGATGCTGCAGGTGCACCACGACGGCCGCTCGGTGGTGTCGACGGGGAGCCGCGAGGAGATGGAGCGCGACGTCCAGGCGATGCACGAGTACGGGCTGTGGGCGACACTGGAGCGTGCGCATGGGTGACGGGTTCCATGCCCGCCGCGGAGGGGGCGTCGTCGCCACGTTCGCGGCCCACGAGGCCGATCTGCTGCGCAACCTCGCCGCCCAGGTCATCGAGCTGCTGCGCAGCGAGTCGGCGGTGCCGCCCGAGGAGGGCGACTCCCTCGAGGCGATGCTGGACTTCACGGGCCCGACCACGGTCCCGGACGATCCGGTGCTGGCGCGGCTGTTTCCCGATGCCTACCGTGACGACGAAGACGCTGCGGGGGACTTCCGCCGGTTCACCGAGTCCGACCTGCGGGCCGGGAAGGCCGCCCAGGCCGCGGCCGTCATCGACGACCTGCGTGCCGCCGGGCTCGACGACGAACCCGCCCAGGGGACGATGATCGACATCGAGCTCGACGTGCCCCGGGCCCTGGAGTGGCTCAAGGCGTTCAACGACATCCGGCTGGCGCTCGGCACCAGGCTGGGCATCGAGCACGAGGACACCGCCGAGAACGTCCCCGACGACGACCCACGGACGGTGGTGTTCGAGATCTACCACTGGATGAGCTACCTGGAGGAATCGCTCGTCCACGCGCTGTCGGCCAGGGCGAACCGCTCCTGAGCCGCCGTCTACCCTGGTGACGTGCTCGTCATCGACCGTCCCACCGTCGACGCCATCGTGGCCCACGCGAAGCGGGATCATCCCGACGAGGCCTGCGGCATCGTCGCAGGCCCTGAGGGCACCGACCGGCCTCAGCGCTTCGTGCCGATGATCAACGCCGCCGGGTCCCCGACGTTCTACGAGTTCGACTCCCACGAGCTGCTCGAGCTCTACAAGGAGATGTGGGACAACGACGAGGAGCCGGTCGTGGTCTACCACTCCCACACCGCGACCGAGGCCTACCCGAGCCGCACCGACATCGGCCTGGCCAGCGAACCCGGGGCTCACTACGTGCTGGTGAGCACACGCGAGCACGGGAATAGCGAGGGTCCTGTGGAGTTCAGGTCGTACAGGATCGTCGACGGCGAGGTGACCGAGGAGGAGGTCTCGATCGTCGACGAGCTTCCCGAGCCGGCGCCCTAGCAGCCAGGGTCCGACACCCACGCCACGAACGAGATCGCCCACCACGAACTGCACCGCCAAACCCGCCGAGGAGAACCATGGCCATCGAGGTCCGCGTGCCGACCATCCTGCGCACCTACACCGACGGCGAGAAGTCCGTCACCGCCGAGGGAGACTCTCTGGGGGCGGTCGTCGACGACCTCGAGGGGAACCACTCGGGGATCAAGGAACGCCTGGTCGACAACGGCGAGCTGCGCCGCTTCGTCAACGTCTACGTCAACGACGAGGACGTCCGCTTCACCGGCGGACTGGAGACGCCGATGCAGGACGGCGACCAGGTCGTGATCCTTCCGGCCGTAGCCGGGGGCTCGTCGGACGAGCGCATCGGCCTGAACCACCCCCATGCGCTTCGACAGCCTGCTCGACTCCGTGGGCGGCACCCCGTTGGTGGGGTTGCCGCGGCTGTCGCCGTCACCGGAGGTGCGGATCTGGGCGAAGCTGGAGGACCGCAACCCGACCGGCTCGATCAAGGACCGCGCCGCTCTCCGGATGGTCGAGCAGGCGGAGCAGGACGGTCTGCTCCAGCCGGGATGCACGATCTTGGAGCCGACGAGCGGCAACACCGGGATCTCGTTGGCGATGGCGGCGAAGCTCAAGGGCTACCGCATCGTGTGCGTGATGCCGGAGAACACCTCGATCGAGCGCCGACAGCTGCTGACGATGTGGGGCGCGGAGATCATCTCCTCGCCTGCTGCCGGTGGGTCCAACGAGGCGGTCCGGGTCGCCAAGCGGGTCGCGGCGCAGAACCCCGACTGGGTGATGCTCTACCAGTACGGGAACCCGGCCAACGCCCTCGCCCACCAGGAGGGCACCGGCCCGGAGATCCTCCAGGACCTGCCGAGCGTGACGCACTTCGTCGCCGGACTCGGCACGACCGGGACGCTGATGGGGACCAGCCGCTTCTTCCGTGAGCACAAGCCCGAGGTGCGCATCGTCGCGGCCGAGCCGAGGTACGGCGAGCTGGTCTACGGGCTCCGGAACCTCGACGAGGGATTCGTCCCCGAGCTCTACGACGCCTCGCTGATCGACTCGCGCTTCTCGGTAGGGCCGCGTGACGCGGTGAAGCGGGTGCGCGAGCTGCTCCAGGCCGAGGGCATCTTCGCCGGCATCTCCACCGGAGCGATCCTGCACGCAGCGCTCGGCCAGGCGCAGAAGGCGGTGCGGGCCGGGGAACCGGCGGACATCGTGTTCATCGTGTGCGACGGGGGCTGGAAGTACCTGTCGACCGGTGCCTACGAGGGAACCCTCGACGAGGCGGAGGAGCGCCTCGAGGGCCAGCTGTGGGCCTGAGACCACTCCCTGACGGCGCCCACGGGTGCTCGGGGGGCGGCGCCGCCGCCACCCGAGGCAAGACCGGGGCTCTCCGGCATCGACGGGGCTCGATGAGGCCCGACTGACGACTCGGCCGGGATGGAGAGCCTGGTCCAGGTCGGGCTGCGGCTACGCTGCCGGATCATGACGGACGCTCCGATCGGCATCTTCGACTCAGGCTTCGGTGGCCTCACCGTGGCCCGCGCGGTGATCGACCAGCTGCCCCACGAGTCGGTGCTCTACCTCGGGGACACCGCACGCCAGCCCTACGGCCCCAAGCAGATCAGCGAGGTCCGCGAGTACGCCCTCGAGTGCCTCGACCACCTCGTCGAGCAGGGTGTGAAGCTCATCGTCATCGCCTGCAACTCCGCGAGTGCCGCGGTGCTCCGCGACGCCCGCGAGCGCTACCCGGTGCCGGTGGTCGAGGTGATCTATCCGGCCACGCGGCGGGCGGTGGCGGCGAGCCGTACCGGGCGCATCGGCGTGATCTCCACCCAGGCCACGGCTCAGTCGATGGCCTACGAGGACGCCTTCGCAGCTGCACCCCACGTGGACCTGCACACCCAGGTGTGCCCGCGCTTCGTGGAGTTCGTCGAGGCCGGGATCACCAGCGGACCCGAGCTGCTGGCCGCGGCGCATGAGTATCTGGACCCGCTGACGTCCTCGGGGATCGACACGTTGATCCTCGGCTGCACCCACTATCCGCTGCTCACCGGTCCCATCTCCTACGTGATGGGTGACTCGGTGACGCTGGTCAGCAGCGCGGAGGAGACCGCCAAGGACGTCTACCGAACGCTCGTGCGGCTCGGGCTGGAACGCGACGCCGAGGCCGGCCCTCCGACGTACCGCTTCCTGACGACGGGCGACCCTGCAGCCTTCGAGCAGATCGGACGTCGCTTCCTGGGCCCGGAGCTGGGCGGTGCCGAGCAGTTCGCCTGGGTGGCCGCATGAAGCTCACCGTGGTCGGCTGCTCCGGTTCCTTCGCGGGGCCGGACTCGGCGGCGAGCTGCTACCTGCTGGAGGCTCCGGACGAGCGGGGCGACACCTTCCGGCTGCTCATCGACCTCGGCTCAGGAGCGCTCGGCTCGCTGCACCGCTACGCAGACCCTCTCGCCATCGACGCGGTGCTGATCAGCCACCTGCACGCCGACCACTTCTTCGACATCAGTGGCTACTACGTGATGCGCAAGTACCACCCCGACGGGCCGGCACGCAGGATCCCGATCTGGGGGCCCCGCGGCATCAAGCAGCGGGTGGCGCGCGCCTACGGGCTGCCGCTCGACCCAGGCATGAACGAGGAGTTCGACTTCAAGCGGTTGCGCAAGGGAGAGCTCGAGCTCGGCCCGTTCCGCATCCGTTCGAGCCGTGTCCTGCACCCGGTCGAGGCCTTCGCCTTTCGGGTCGAGCACGAAGGTCGAGCGCTCGTGTACAGCGGCGACACCGCCGCGTGCGACTCGCTGACCGAGCTGGCCGCGGGCGCCGACCTCTTCCTGGTCGAGGCAGCCTTCCGCGACGACGCGGACAACCCGCCCGGCGTGCACCTGACGGGATCGGAGGCTGCGACGACCGCGCGCGAGGCGGGAGTCAAGATGCTCGTGCTGACCCACATCCCGCCCTGGCACGACAAGCAGGACGCGTTGCACGAGGCCGAGGGTGTCTTCGTCGGGCCGGTGAGCCTCGCCGCCGAGGGTGCCACCTACCAGGTCTAGGGCCCGACGCCGAGGTTGCGGGACCTCGTCCCCGTCGACCGACCGGTCGACATGGGTGACAATCCACGGGTGACCTGTCGACCCGTCGCGGTTCTCGCGCTGCTCACCGTGCTCGCCCTGCTGCCTGGCCATGCCGTCGCAGCCATGTCCGACCCGGCGGCGACGGTGACACGTCCTGCGGTTGCCGACGCCCAGCCGGTGGCGCGCCAGGTGACCATGCGCGCCCCCCGGAGAGTCGTCACCTACCGCGTGGAGACCCGGGGTCGGCTGCGCGCGAAGGTGGGGGTCTTCAAGCGCCAGGCTCTGGAGACCTACCGGCACCGGCGGGGGTGGAAGCGCACCGGCATCACCTTCCGCGAGGTGTCGCGGCGCGGCCAGTTCACCTTGGTGCTCGCCGAGGCCTCGTGGCTGCCACGGTTCTCCTCCGCCTGCAGCCGGGAGTGGTCCTGCCGGGTGGGCAGGTACGTCGTGATCAACCAGACCAGGTGGCTGCGCGCCACCCCGCTGTGGCGCGGCCGTGGTGGGACGTTGCGCGCCTACCGCCACCTGGTCATCAACCACGAGACCGGCCACTGGCTCGGCCTGGGGCACCGCGGCTGCCCTCGGCGTGGGGACAGAGCCCCGGTGATGCAGCCGCAGAGCAAAGGCACCTACGGGTGCCGGATCAACCCCTTCCCGAAGCAGCCCGAGGTGCTCGCGGCGCGGTGAGGGGCGGCTGCCAGACTGCGGCCATGATCAGCCTGGAGCGCATCACGAAGTCCTACGGCGGGTTCCGCGCCGTCGACGACGTGTCGTTCGTCGCCCGGCCCGGTCGGGTCACCGGCTTCCTCGGTCCCAACGGCGCCGGGAAGTCGACCACGCTGCGTATCGTCGTCGGGCTGACCAGACCCGAAGCGGGGCAGGCGACCATCGCGGGTCGGAGCTTCCGTGACCTGCCGAACCCCGGCCGCGAGGTGGGCGTGCTGTTGGACGCATCCGCCCAGCACGGCGGAAGGACGGCCCGCGAGGTCCTCCGGCTCGCTGCGACCACGATGGGACTTCCCACCTCGAGAGTGGGAGAGATGCTGGCCATGGTCGGGCTCGACGACCGGGAGGCGAAGCGTCGGGTCCGGCACTACTCGCTCGGGATGCGGCAGCGGCTCGGCATCGCCCATGCCCTGCTCGGCGACCCCAGCGTGCTGGTCCTCGACGAGCCCGCCAACGGCCTGGACCCGGCCGGCATCCACTGGATGCGGCAGATGCTGCGGAGGTTCGCCGATGCCGGCGGCACGGTGCTGCTCTCGTCCCATCTCCTGCACGAGGTTGACCAGCTCGCCGACGACATCGTGCTGATCGGAGGTGGCCGGATCGTCGCGAAGGGAGCCAAGCACGAGCTCCTCGCCACGACCGGAGCGACCGTCAGGTCCGCAGATGACAGCTCCCTCGCCGCTGCACTGCGCCGGGCCGGGCACGAGGTGTCATCGCTCCCCGAGATCGGGCTCGCCTGCGACGGCGACCCGGCTACGGTCGGCCTGGTGGCGCACCGGGCGGGTATCCCGCTGGTCGACCTGCGTCCCGCGGAGAGCGGCGGGCTCGAGCAGCTGTTCCTCCAGCTGACCGCGGAGAGCCAACGGGATCCGGCGGACCTTCGCCAACGCCAACCCGAGACCCGTCCAGAACACCCGAGCCGCGAAGGGGAGCCCACCCGATGAGCACCACCCTGCCCACCGACGTGGAGGACTCAGTGCCCCTGCACCGCCTGGTCGCGGTGGAGATGCGCAAGATGGTCGACACGCGCTCGGGGTTCTGGCTGCTCGCGATCATCGTGGTGCTCACTGCCGCAGCGACCGTCCTCACCGCGATCTACGGACCCGACGACGGCACCCCGATGGAGTACCTGCTGGTGGCGGCGTCCACTCCGCAGGGGATCCTGCTTCCGGTCCTGGGCGTGCTGCTGGTGACCGGGGAATGGGGACAGCGCGCCGCCATGACCACGTTCGTGCTGGTGCCTCGCCGTGAGCGGGTGGTCCTCGCCAAGGTGGTCGCGGCGGTGGTCGTCGCCCTGGGCGCCATCGCCCTGACGTTCGCCATCGCGGCCGCGGCGGCGGCACTCAGCGGCGCCTCGGTCGGCGACGCCGACAGCGCGATGCTGGGGCGCTTCACCGTCCTCCAGCTGCTCGGCATCCTGCAGGGGGTGGCGTTCGGCCTCCTGTTCCTCAACAGCGCCGCCGCGATCGTGATCTACTTCCTGCTGCCCGTGGTCTCCTCGCTCCTCTTCCAGCTCGTGGCGCCCTTGCGCGACCTCATGGAGTGGGTCGACCTGAGCTCCGCACAGACGCCTCTGTCCCAGCCCGACCCCATGACCTCCGGCGAGTGGGCGAACGTCGCGAGCGTGGCGATGGTCTGGGTCGTGGTGCCCTTGGCGCTGGGAGCCTGGCGTGTGGTCCGCGCCGAGGTGCAGTGACCTGTCGTTAGGGTTGCTCGACATGACGCCCCCCCGCGCGGACGGCCGCGCAGATGACGAGCTCCGTCCGATCACGCTGACCCGTGGCTGGCTCGACCACGCCGCAGGGTCGGTGCTGGTGGAGTTCGGCAGGACCAGGGTGCTGTGCGCGGCCTCCGCTTCGGTCGGGGTGCCTCGTTGGCGGCGTGACTCGGGCCTGGGCTGGGTCACGGCCGAGTACGCGATGCTCCCGTCGTCCACCCACACTCGGTCGGACCGGGAGTCGGTTCGGGGTCGCATCGGCGGTCGGACCCACGAGATCTCGCGACTGATCGGGCGCTCGTTGCGGGCAGTCATCGACTACAAGGCGATGGGGGAGAACACCATCACGCTCGACTGTGACGTGCTCCAGGCCGACGGTGGCACCCGCACCGCGGCCATCACCGGGGCCTACGTTGCGCTGGCCGACGCCGTCGAGCACCTCCGGGTCCGAGGCGCGCTCAAGGGCGAGCCGTTGACCGGGTCGGTGGCCGCGGTGTCGGTGGGCATCGTCGACGGTTCGACCCGGCTCGACCTGCCCTACGAGGAGGACGTGCGCGCCGACACCGACATGAACATCGTGATGACCGGGGACGGCCGCTTCGTGGAGGTGCAGGGCACAGCCGAGGCCGAGCCCTTCGACCGCTCGCTCCTCGACTCGCTGCTCGATCTGGGTGCCAAGGGCTGCGCCGACCTCACGGTCCTGCAGCGGGAGTCGCTGACCTCCTCGTGACCGCCCCCGTGAACGACCGGCCGGGGGAGGTCTTTCTCGCCTCCCGCAACCGCAAGAAGCTGGCTGAGATGCAGCGGATCCTGCGCGAGCACGTCCCCCACGTGCGCGTGCTGGGGCTCGACGACGTGGAGCCGTACGAGGAGCCGCCGGAGACCGAGCCCACGTTCGAGGGGAACGCGCGGATCAAGGCGCTCGCAGGAGCTGCCGCCACCGGGTTGCCCTCGTTGGCAGACGACAGCGGACTGTGCGTCGACGCGCTCAACGGGATGCCGGGGGTGCTCTCGGCCCGGTGGGCCGGCCCGGTCGGGACCGACAGGGGGACCGATGCGGCCACGAAGGACCGCGCGAACAACGAGCTGCTCCTCGCTCAGCTCGGCGACGTCCCGGACGAGCGCCGCGGCGCGGAGTTCCGCTGCGCGGTCGTGCTGGCACTGCCTGGTGCGTCCGAACCCGTGACGCACACGGCAACGGGGCGGATGCGGGGCCGGGTGGTCCGCGAGGTCCGTGGCAGCGGCGGCTTCGGCTACGACGTGCTCTTCTGCGCTGAGGGGCACGAGGTCACCACGGCCGAGATGGACCCGGCGGACAAGGACCGGATCTCGCACCGCGGTGAGGCGCTGCGCGCCATCGCCCCGGTCGTGGCCGCTTGGTTGTGATGCCCTGCCGCCTCTCCTCTCTGCTCTGCCGTGCTCTGCCGTGCTCTGCCGTGCTCTGGCGTGGCGTCCCGGCCTGAGTGCGCCCGGTGAGACTCGAACTCACACTGGCACGGACCTAAACCGTGTGCCTCCTGCCAATTGGGCTACGGGCGCGCGACGCGAAGTCTAGTGCCGTGGCTGCCTTGCACGCGGCGTCAGCCGCTGAGGCCGACGTCACGCCTGAGCTTGGCGACGTGCCCGGTAGCGCGGACGTTGTACTGCGCGATCTGGACCTTGCCCTGCTCATCGACCACGATGGTGGAGCGGATGACGCCCTGGACGGTCTTGCCGTACATCTTCTTCTCACCGAAGGCGCCGTAGCGGCTCAGCACCTCCTTGTCCGGGTCCGACAGCAAGGTGATGGTCAGGGCGTCGCGCTCCCGGAACTTCGCGAGCTTCTCCGGCTTGTCGGGGGAGATGCCCAGCACCTCGTAGCCTGCCTGCTGGAACGCGTCCAGGGACTCGGTGAAGTCGCAGGCCTGCTTGGAACAGCCCGGTGTCATGGCGGCCGGGTAGAAGTAGACGATGACCTTCCGGCCACGCAGGTCCGCCAGTGACACCCGGCGGCCGTCGTCGCTGCCGAGGGTGAAGTCGGGGGCGGTGTCGCCGGGGGAGAGGCGGGTCATCGGGCTCCTTCGAGGCGGGGGCGGGAACAACGACGTCCCTGCCCGGCGTTATTGCACCGAGTTTGCAACAAGGTAAGTTTCTCAGGTCCGCCCTCAACCTAGCGGAGCGCCCATGCACGTCCCCGACGGATTCCTCGACGCACCGACCTCGGTGGCGACCGCCGCCGTGGCGGCTGTCGGGGTGGCGGTGGCCTTGCGCCGATCGCGCCACGAGCTCGACGATCGCACGGCCCCGCTGGCAGGGCTGGTGGCAGCGTTCGTGTTCGCGGCGCAGATGGTGAACTTCCCGGTCGGGGCCGGAACCAGCGGTCACCTGATGGGAGGCGCGCTGGCGGTGGCCCTGGTCGGCCCCTGGACGGCAGTGCTGGCGGTGTCGGTCGTGCTGATGGTCCAGGCCCTGCTCTTCGCCGACGGGGGCACCACGGCAATCGGCACCAACATCGTGCTGCTGGGGTTGGTGGCGCCGATGGTCGCCGCCCTGGTCATGGTCGCGGCCCTGCGCGTTCTTCCGCGCCGAGCGTCGGTGGTGGCACCGGTCGCGGCGCTGGCCGCGTTCCTGTCCGTGCCTGCTGCCGCGCTGGTCTTCGTCGGGCTCTACGCCCTGGGCGGCACCGCGCCGGTCCCGCTCGACGCGCTGGCCACGGCCATGCTGGGCTGGCACTCCCTGATCGGGCTCGGTGAGGCAGCCGTCACCGGCCTCGTCGTGGGCAGCGTCGTCGCGGTCCGCCCCGACCTGGTTCACGCCGCCCGCGGCGCCCTGAGCACGCGCGAGCTCGAGATCCGGACCCCCGGCGGGGAGGTCGTCGCGTGACCACGCCCCGCCGGGTCCCGACACGCGTGCTCCTCCTCGTCGGTCTCGCCGCGACGCTCCTGGTCGCCGGCGGGCTCAGCCTCTCCTCCTCCACCAGCCCGGACGGTCTCGAGCGGGTCGCGACCGAGCAGGGCCTGGGTGAGGGCGCTGAGACCGGTGCCACCGCCGACGGTCCCCTGACCGGATACCAGGCCCCGGGGCTGGATGACTCGGGCCTCGCGACCGTCGTGGCCGGGGTGACGGGCACGCTCGTGGTCCTGGTGCTCGGCACCGCTCTGTTCGTGCTGGTGCGTCGCCGGCGTCGTGAGCCCTGCGACCAGGACGCGCCCGGCTGAGATGGGCTCGGGACACGGACACCTGCTGCACTACCACGAGCACTCCGCGCTGCACCGGGCCAGGCCGGAGGTCAAGCTGGTGGCGCTGCTCGTCTTCACGCTGGTCGTGGTCGCGACCCCGCCGAACGCGTTCTGGGCGTTCGTCGCCTACACCGTCCTGTTGGCAGGGGCGGTGTCGGCCTCGCGGGTGCCGCCGTCGTACCTGCTGGTGCGGATGGTGATCGAGCTGCCGTTCGTCGTGTTCGCGCTGCTGCTCCCGTTCGTCTCATCGGGACCTCGCACCGAGGTGCTGGGCGTCTCGGTGAGCGAGCCCGGACTCGTCGCCGGTCTCGCCCTGCTCGTCAAGGGCTCGCTCGGGGTCGCGGCGGCGCTGCTGCTGGCGGCGACCACCGAGGCCCATCACGTGGTCCGTGGGCTGGAGCGGCTGCGGTTGCCGTCCCAGCTGGTGCAGATCATGGCCTTCATGGTGCGCTACCTCGACGTGGTGGGCAGTGATCTCGCCCGCATGCGGGTCGCGTTGGCCTCGCGCGGGTTCCAGGCTCGCGACCCCCGCCACTGGCCGATGGTGGCGCACGCGCTCGGGGCGCTCTTCATTCGCTCCTACGAGCGAGGTGAGCGTGTCCACGTGGCCATGCTGTCGCGCGGCCACACCCTGGCGGGTCCCGAGAGCGGGCGGCCATGAGCACGCCCGTCCTCGACCTGCAAGGCGTCGCGCACGCCTACCCCGACGGGCATCAGGCGCTCTACGGCGTCGACCTCCACGTCCATGCCGGTGAGCGGGTCGCGCTGCTGGGGCCGAACGGGGCGGGCAAGACGACCCTGGTGCTGCACCTCAACGGGATCCTGATGCCCGGGGTCGGCACGGTCTCGGTCTCCGGGCTGCCGGTCAGCAAGGCGAACCTGCGCGAGATCCGCCGACGCGTCGGCATCGTCTTCCAGGACCCCGACGACCAGCTGTTCATGCCCACGGTGCGTGAGGACGTCGCGTTCGGCCCCCGAAACCTGGGCCAGCGCGGAGCCGAGCTCGACCGCACCGTCATGGAGGCGCTCGAGCAGGTCGGGATGGCCGACGACGTCGACCGTCCTCCGCACCACCTGTCCTTCGGTCAACGACGACGGGTGGCGGTGGCCACCGTGCTGGCGATGCGTCCCGAGATCCTGGTGCTCGACGAGCCCAGCTCCAACCTCGACCCGGCGTCGCGGCGCGAGCTCGCCGACATCGTGCGGGCTCTTCCGGTCACGCTGCTGATGGTGACCCACGACCTGCCGTATGCCCTGGAGCTCTGCCCCCGCTCGGTGATCCTCGATGACGGCGTCATCGTCGCGGACGGGGAGACCGGCGCCCTGCTGGCCGATGCCGACCTGATGCGCAGCCACCGGCTGGAGCTGCCGTTCGGCTTCGACCCCCGCAGTGTGGCCAGGGATGTCCCCAGCGGTGTCACGGGACCAGGCGCGCGGTAGCCTGTCGAGCGTTCACGATCCGGTAGGCAGATAGACAGAGCCCAGCACCCCGAGGAGACAGCGTGGCCCCCTCGAAGTCCGACTCCGGCAGCTCGGCCGACAAGGACCTCAGCACGGCCGAGGCCGAGATCGAGGCGACTCGCGAGCGCCTCGCGGAGACCATCGACGAGCTGCTCGAGCGCACCAACCCGCGCAACGTGGTACGCCGCGAGGTGGCCGGGGTGAAGGCCTTCTTCGTCGACGAGCAGGGCAGTCCCCGCACCGAGAACATCCTCAAGGTGGTCGCTGGCGTCGCCGGTTTCGTCGGCGTCGTCGTGGTGATCCGCACGGTCACTCGCTGACCGTGGCGTCGGCTCAGGCGTCGGCGTAGGTGCGGTAGCTCATCCCCGGCAGCGGCTCCCGGTTGATGGTGCCGAGCTCGCCGAGGTCGTCCTGGTCCGGCTTCCACGCCAGGGCGGCGATGTTGGACTCCACCTGCTCCGGCTTCGAGACCCCCGCGATGACCGAGCCCACGCCCGGCTGGGCGGCAAGGCCGCCGACGGCCAGGGTCAGCAGGTCGATTCCCCGTGACCGGGCGAACGCCGCGAGCGCGTCCACGCGGTCGAAGTCTGCCCCGTCCAAACGGTGGCGCTGGCCGTCCCGGGACAACCGACTGCCCTCGGGGGCGGACTCGCCGCGACGGTACTTCCCGGTCAACAGGCCGTAGGCAAGCGGGAAGTAGGGCAGCACGCCGAGTCCCAGGGTGCGACAGGCGGGGAGCAGCTCGTCCTCGGCGACCCGGTTGTAGAGGGAGTACTCGTTCTGGGCGCTGACGAATCCCGGCACCCCCAGGTCGCGTGCCACGTGGTGTGCGTGCGCCACCTCCCACGAAGCGAAGTTGGAGCACCCCACGTAGCGCACCTTGCCCTCGGCGACCAGCTCCCCGAGAGCTGTGAGTGTCTCCTCGATCGGCGTCGTGCGGTCGGGCTGGTGCAGCTGGTAGAGGTCGACATGATCGGTGCCGAGTCGACGCAGCGAGCCTTCGACGGCCAGACGGACGTACCGACGTGAACCCCGTGCGCCGTGGTCGGCGCCGTTCAGGCCGTCCGCGTCCATGCCGAACTTCGTCGCCACGACCACGTCGTCACGGCGCGTGCCCAGCGCCTTGCCCAGCATCTCCTCGCTGGTCCCCTGGGAGTAGGTGTCAGCGGTGTCGAAGAACGTGACCCCGAGACCGATCGCGATGTCGACGATGCGGTCCACGGTGCGTTGGTCCGCACGGCTGCCGAAGGCGTTGCAGCCGACGCCGATCGCGGAGACCACGAGGCCGGACCGGCCGAGGGGGCGGTGTTGCATCAGTCTCCTCTCACCTGACGAGGAGCCGAGCGATCAGGACGCCGGAGTCGTGCTCCTCGATGTCGACCTGGCCCGGCTTGTCGAGGCGGACCTGCCGGTCGCTGGTGCCCTTGCCGAACGCGACGGTCTGCTCCGGGCTGGAGTGCACGTGGAGCTCTCCGGCGCGGTCGGAGGTGATCCGCAGGGTCAGGGTCTCACCCGCCGAGATGCTGAGGGTCTGCGCTCGGGGGGACACGTTCTCGCCGGTGACGGCGATGTCGAGCGTTGCGCCGGCGACGGTCCGGTCCGGAGAGCCCGGTGGTTTCGTCGTGGCGGGGGAGCCCGACACCGTGGTGCTCGGGCCGGCCTCGGCTTGCGAGGCGTCCTCGCCGCAGCCGCCGAGTCCCAGCGCGAGGGTGGCGGCTCCGACGACCAGCAGGGCAGCGTGGCGGGTCGGTCGGCTCGGGGAGCGCTGGGGACGAGACCTTCCTGGGATGCGCCGTTCGTCTGCCATGGCAACAAGGTACGACGGCCATGACCAGCCCGGCCCCAGCGGGCCCTGCCTCTGGACGAGGCGCCGTTCTCCCGGTTGGCCTGAGCCGACGAACTTCCCGAGCACGTCGGGGACGCGTCACGGCGGCGTCACCGCCGGTTCATCTGGGGTGGCGAACCTGCAGGCATGGCGCCCCAGGTCGACCGACACCCCGCTGCTGGACAGCAGTGGCCTGCCGGTGGTCGGCCGTGGGCCGTGGCCCACCGGGGCGCCAGCCACCGTGCCCCCGAGAACACCCTGAGTGCCTTGCGCAGCGCGCTCGCCCTAGGGGCGGACATGGTGGAGGTCGACGTCCGCCGCACGGCCGACGGAGCGCTGGTGCTCGTGCACGACGGAGCACTCGATCGCACGACGGACGTCGCCCATCGCTTCCCGCGCCGCGCACCGTGGCGAGTCCGGGACATGACGCTGGCCGAGGTCGGCACGCTGGACGCCGGCACGTGGAAGTCCTCGACCTTCGCCGGCGAGCACATCCCCACGCTCGAGGAGTCGCTGGCAGTCATGCTGCGGGCGGGCTCACGCCTGCTCCTCGAGATCAAGCAGCCCGCGGAGTATCCGGGCATCATGACCGAGGTCGCCGAGGTGCTCCGCGCGACGAAGCGACTCGCGCCACGCACTCCCGCCAGTGTCGTGGTCCAGTCGTTCGACACCGTCGCGGTCCGTGCCTTCGCCCGCGAGTGCCCCGGCATCCCGGTGGGTGTGCTGTCCCCGGTGCCTGCGCACGAGCTGCCGGAGGTGGCGACCTGGGCGTCTTACGTCAACCCGCACCACCGCCTGGTGCATCGCGGCTACGTGCAGGCGCTGCACGCAGCCGGCCTGCGGTGCCTGCCGTGGACCGCCGACGACCCGAGCCGGCTGCGTCGGCTGCTCCGGGCCGGCGTCGACGGGGTGATCAGCAACCGGCCGGACCTGGTGCGGGGGGTGGCGTCCGTGCCGATGGGGGTCCGACCGGCAGACTGACGCCATGCCCGTCGAATGGACCCTGCTCGGAGTGTCCGTCCTCCTGGTGCTGGCATGCGGCGGGTTCGTCGCGGCGGAGTTCGCCTTCGTCACCGTCGACCGGGCGGCGGTGGACCGGGCGGCGGTGGGTGGTGACGCCAGTGCGGGCGGCGTGCAGCGGGCGCTCTCGGCCCTGTCCACCCAGCTCTCCGGCGCCCAGGTGGGCATCACGATCACCAACCTCGCGATCGGCTACCTCGCGGAGCCGGCGATCGCCGAGCTGGTGCGCGACCCGCTGCAGGCGCTCGGCGTGGGGGAGTCAGCGCTGCGGCAGGTCTCGGTGGCCGTGGGGCTGCTGATCGCGACCTTCCTCACGATGACCTTCGGCGAGCTGGTGCCGAAGAACCTCGCGATCGCCAAGCCCATGGGCACCGCCCGCGCCACCCAGGCCTACCAGCGTGGTTTCACCACCGTGATGTCCCCTGCCATTCGCGTCCTGAACGGCTCGGCCAACACGATCGTGCGCAGCCTCGGCATCGAGCCGCAGGAGGAGCTGCGCTCGGCTCGGAACTCGCCCGAGCTGGCCTCCCTGATCGGGCGTTCGGCCTCGCAGGGGACGCTCGACCCTGAGACCGCCGGGTTGATGCAGCGCTCGGTGAGCTTCGGTGAGCGCACCGCCGGGGAGATCATGACGCCCCGGATGCAGGTCTCGGCGCTCCATCCGAAGGACTCGGTGCTGAGGGTCATCGAGCTGGCCACCAGCAGTGGCCACTCCCGGTTCCCGGTCCTCGACGGTGACGCCGAGGACGTGGTGGGGGTCGTCCACATCAAGCACGTCGTGAGCGTGCCCCGGCGAGCGCGCGACAGGATGCGGGTCTCGAAGCTCATGGTCGAGGCCCCCGTGGTCCCGGAGAGCCTGCGGCTGGACCCGCTGCTCGCGCTGCTGAAGCAGGAGAGCTTCCAGCTCGCCGTGGTGCTCGACGAGTACGGCAGCACTGCGGGTGTGGTCACGATCGAGGATGTGGTGGAGGAGATCGTGGGGGAGATCGCCGACGAGCACGATCCCCGAGATGCCAACGCCAGGCCGAACCCCGATGGCACCTGGACCCTTTCGGGACAGCTGCGGCCCGACGAGGTCAAGGACTTCACCGGCATCGCCCTTCCCGAGCACGAGGACTATGACACGATCGCCGGGCTGGTGCTCCGTGAGCTCGGGAGGGTGCCCGAGGAGGGTGAGCGCGTCGAGGTGGTGATCCCCGGAGGCTTCAGCCGGGACGGGGAGGAGAGGCCCGGCCGCCGGGTCGAGCTGCTGGTCACGCGCCGGGTGGGTCTCCGGATCGACAGCCTGCGCATGGGAGTCCTGGACGAGGACGACGATGAGTGATCTGACCGCGATCCTCGTCGCCGTGGCGCTGCTCGCGGCCAACGCCTTCTTCGTCGGCGCGGAGTTCGCGCTCGTGTCGGCTCGTCGTACCCAGATCGAGCCGAAGGTCGAAGCGGGCTCCCGGGCCGCGCGGACGACGCTGAACGCCATGGAGCAGGTGTCGCTGGTCATGGCCGGTGCGCAGCTGGGCATCACTGCCTGCTCGCTGGGGCTGGGCGCCATCGGGGAGCCTGCGGTCGCCCACCTCATCGAACCGGTGATGGAGCGGCTGCGGGTGCCGGAGGGACTGCTGCACCCGGTCGCCTTCGCCATCGCGTTGGCGGTGGTGGTCTACCTGCACGTCGTGCTCGGTGAGATGGTGCCGAAGAACATCGCGATCGCCGGCCCAGAGCGGGCCGCGCTGGTGCTCGGGCCGCCCATCATGGTGGTGGTGACCATCCTGCGTCCGGTGGTCGCGCTGCTCAACGCCATCGCCAACGGCGTGCTCCGAGTGATGCGCGTGGAGCCCAAGGACGAGGTCAGCTCCGCCTTCACCCGCGACGAGGTCGCCTCGATGCTGGAGGAGTCGCGGGAGGAGGGACTGCTCCAGGGGGAGGAGTACGACCGGCTGGCGAGCACGCTCGGCTTCACCGAGCGGACCGTGGAGCGGGTCATCCTGCCGCCGGAGAGCCTGGTGACGGTGCCGCCGCGCTGCGCCATCATCGACATCGAGCGCGCCTGCGCAGAGACCGGTTTCTCCCGGTTCCCGGTCGAGGACCACGGGGAGCTGGTCGGCTACGTCCACGTCAAGGACGTGCTGGACACCGATCCCGGGGAGGACGACCGGCTCGAGGAGACCGGGCTTCGTAGCTTCGCCACGATCCGTCCCTCACACCGGCTGCACGAGGCGCTCGCGGTGCTGCGTCAGACCGGTTCCCACCTGGGCCGGGTGGTCGACGACGACGGCCGGGTGCTCGGCCTGGTGACCCTGGAGGACGTGCTCGAGGAGCTCGTCGGCGAGATCAGGGACGCCGTCCACCCGAACTGAGGTTCTCCCCAGGCGGGGGACCGGTACGCCACCTGGTCCCCGAACCGCCAGCACCTGAGCCGGGCGAGGAATCGCCGAGGAGTACCTTCGCGAGCTGGTCGACGACGACGGCGCTTCCCGGTAGGAACCGAACGGGCTGTGACCTCGCACGAAACTGGTACGCCATCAGGGACTCGAACCCCGAACCCGCTGATTAAGAGTCAGCTGCTCTGCCAATTGAGCTAATGGCGCGTGAACGCTGAGAAGGTTACCAGCGGCGCTCGGGGCAGGAAAATCGGCTGCGTACCCATCTGTGCCAGGGTGGGCATCGAACTCCAGATGCGACGCTCCCGGGCACGACCGACGGGGCGGGGTTCCCAGCTGGAGATGGGCAGACGAGGAGGCACGGATGGCTGCGCGACCGGAGCTGCGGGTGGTGACACCGGCTGGCGGGGACGACGTCGATGCGTTGCTCAGCGACGTCTCGAGGGGAGACGCGGTGGCGTTCACCCGGCTGTACGACGCCTGCTGTGGACAGGTCTACGGGCTCGCCCGACGCGTGATCCGCGACCCGGAGCGGGCCGAGGACGTCACCCAGGAGGTGTTCCTCGAGGTATGGCGCAAAGCCGCGTCGTACGACCGGGGGCTCGGCAAGGCGAAGTCCTGGATCCTCACGATCACCCACCGGCGTGCCGTGGACGCTGTCCGGCGGGCCGAGACCTCACGCAAGTACGAGGCGCAGGTGGTGACCGACCAGGTGGACGAGGCGTCCCCCGGGGAAGCCATGCTGGCGCGGGAGGAGAGCGACGCGGTCCGCGACTGCCTCGACACCTTGACCGACCTGCAGCAGGAGTCCATCCAGCTCGCCTACTACCAGGGCTACACCTACAACCAGGTCGCCACGCTGCTCGACAAGCCGTTGCCGACCATCAAGACGCGGATGCGCGACGGACTTATCCGGCTGCGTGACTGTATGGGAATCCAGTTCGGGGAGGTGGCACGATGAGCCCTGACACGCACGCGTTGTCCGGCGCCTATGCGCTCGACGCCCTCGATCCTGAGGAGGCTGCTCACTTCGAGGAGCACCTCGCGGGCTGCGAGGCCTGTCGTTCAGAGGTCTGGGAGTTCCGAGAGGTCGCTGCCCGTCTCGGTGCCAGCGCCACCGAGGCTCCACCGCGGGACCTGAAGGAGCGGGTGCTCACCCACGCGGACCGGATCCGCCAGGAGCCGCCGCCGGTGCCCGCCGCCCCCCACGTGGAGCCGCCGCCGGAGAGTCTGAGCGGGAGTCCGGCCCAGAGTCGGGCCGAGAGTCGGGCGGACGTGGTTCCGCTGCGGCGGCGCCTGACGGTCGGGCTGCTCGCAGCTGCGGCCGCGGTGGTCGTCGCCGGTGTCGTGGGCGTTCAGGTGATCGACCGCGACGACGGGTCGGACGTGCCCGGGTTGGCGACGCCCGCGGCCCAGGTGTTCGAGGCCGAGGACGCGGCGCAGGCCACCGTGCCCACGAGCAACGGCGGTGAGCTGCGGGTCGCGGTCTCGCAGGGCCGGGGCGAGATGGCGGTCGACGTCCGCGAGCTCCCCGACCCGGGTCCGGGGCGTGCCTACCAGCTGTGGACCGGCCACGGCGAGGAGATGACCGACGCGGGAGTCCTTCCCGAGGGTGTGACCGGTGCCGCCATGCCGGTGCCCGAGCCGGGGGACACCGTCAATGTCACGGTCGAGCCCGTTGCAGGTTCGACGCAGCCGACCAGCGAACCGATCGTGACGGTCGCGCCGGCGTCGCTGTAGCGGGACGCGGGTTCAGCCGGACGTCTCGTCGGTGGAGCCGGGGAGGGCCCGTCCGGTCATCTCGAGCACCGCCATCGCGGCGTTGTGGCCTCCGATCCCGCTGACCGCCCCTCCTCGGACAGCGCCGGCCCCGCACACCAGGATGTTCGGCTCGGTGGTCGCCACGCCCCAACGGTGCGCAGGGGTGCCCAGCTCGGCGTCATCGGGGACCCAGGGCCAGGACAACGGCCCGTGGAAGATGTGGCCGCCCGGCATCGCCAGACCCGCCTCGACGTCCTGCGGAGCCTTCGCCTCCAGGCAGGGGTTGCCGTCCTCGTCGAGCGCCAGCAGGGACTCGATGGGCTCCTCGAAGTAGACGTTCAGCGTGTCGAGGATCCTCAGCACCGTCTCGTCGCGTTGCGCGTCGACGTGGCCGGAGTAGAGCCGGGCGGGCGTGTGCAGGCCGAAGAAGGTGAAGGCGTGCTTGCCGTCCATGGCCAGGTGGCCGAGGATCGAGGGATCGGTGAGCGTGTGGCAGTAGAGCTCACCGGGAGGCGTCTCGGGGATCTCACCTTCCTGCGCCTCGATGAAGGACTGCTGCAGCTGGTCGTAGTTCTCACCCACGTGGAAGGTGCCCCCGAACGCGACCGGGGGGGACACCTGCGCCCGGAGCCGCGGCAGCTTGTCGAGAAGCATGTTGATCTTGAGCTGGCAGCCCTCGGGGCGTGGTCCCGGGTTGTTCCCGAGCAGCAGCTGCATCACCCAGGGGGCGACGTTGCCGAGGACCCAGTCGCACTCGACGACTTGGCTCTGACCGCCGTGCTGGAACCGCACCTGGGCGCGGTTGCCGTCGGTGAGCACCCGCTGGACGAAGGCCTTGGTGAGGACCTCTCCGCCTGCCTTGCGCAACGCCCGTTCGATGGAGTCGGACAGCTCGCCCATGCCGCCCAGCGGGACCCGCCACTCCCCGGTGCCGTTGCCGACGACGTGGTAGAGGAAGCACCGGTTCGGCTCGAGGCCCGGGTCGTGCAGGTCGGCGAAGGTCCCGATCAGGCCGTCGGTGGCGACGACGCCGCGGACGAGGTCGTCGGCGAACCGTTGCTCGATGGTCGTGCCCAGCGGCTGCTCGACCAGCATGGTCCAGGTGGCCGCGTCGATGCGCTTCCTCATCTGCTGTGAGGTCATCAGCGGCTCGAGCATGGTCGGGGCGACCGTGCGGCTGAACTCCTGGACCAGGGACTGGAAGGCGCGCCAGCGGTCGTACTCCCGGTCCGAGCCGGTCAGTGCGTGGAAGGAGTCCTCGGTGCGTTGGGTCGGCTCCCGTTCCACCAGGAGCCCGGTGTGGGTTCCTCGCCGGATCGTCGGGGTGAACGACGCGGTCCGGCGGGAGCGCAGCTGCACGTCGAGTCCCAGCTCGCTGACGATCCGGTCCGGGAGGAGTCCCACCAGGTGGGCGTACGGCGAGATCCTCGCCGGCAGTCCGGGGAAGATCTCCGCAGAGCTGGCAGCGCCTCCGGTGTGTTCGAGCCGTTCGAGCACGAGCACCGACATGCCCGCCTGCGCGAGGTACGCCCCGGAGACGAGGCCGTTGTGTCCCCCTCCGACCACGACGACGTCGTAGTGGGGGATCTGCGGAGCGTCGCTGTTCATCGCCAGACAACGTACCTGTCCGGGGCCCGCCGATGCGTGTTGTCGCGGAACGCGTGGCGCACCACGCGTAACTCGGCCGCGCTCGGGGCGTTGGGGGGAGTGACACGATCGGAGGACGCCTCTTGACTTCGGTTCGCACCGCCGTTTCGACGACCACGAACCCCCTGGTTCTTGTCGTCCTGACGTGGGCGCTGCTGTGGGGTTTCGGCGCCGGCCAGCTCCCCCTCGGCGCCGGTGCGCCCTCAACGGCGGTTGAACGACCCACCAGTGCGTGGGCGGACGTGGACGCTGACGCGGTCTGGTCGGAGTCCTACTCGGCGAGGTTCCCCGGATGCGTGGCCCTGGTGCTGTGGCCGGCGGAGGAGAGGCCTCGGGCCCTCATCGTCCGGCAGGGCGACGGTCGGGTGCGGCAGGTGGCTCCCGAGGCGATCGAGCACACGACCGGCAACGTCATCGGGGCCTGCCGTTGAGTGGTCCCGGGATCCGCCTGGGGCGCTGGCATTCTGGACGCATGAACGAGGAACGGCGCCATCGCTGGGAAGACGCGGCGAGCTGGCCCCTGATCGCGGCCTCGGCGGTGTTCCTCGGGGCCTTCGCCTGGCCCATCCTCGATCCGGGTCTCCCCCGGGGGTGGCGCGCGGCGTGCGCCACCGTGGTCGGGTCCATCTGGCTCGTGTACCTCGTCGACTACGCGGTGAGGTTGGCACTGGCCGGCCAGCGGGTCCGGTTCGTCCGTCGGCACGTGCTCGACCTGGCGAGCGTCTTCGTCCCGGTTCTTCGGCCCCTTCTGGCCTTCCGGGTCATCGACCGCAAGCTCGGCGAGACCCTGCGCGGCCGCGTCACCTACTACCTTCCGGCTATCACCGTGCTGGTCCTGATGATGGCAGCGCTCTCGATCCTGGATGCCGAGCGCGGGGCGGAGGGAGCCAACATCAGCTCGCCCTCGGCAGCGCTGTGGTGGTCGATGGTGACGATGACCACCGTGGGGTACGGCGACTTCTACCCTGTGACCACCACGGGCCGCCTGCTCGCGAGTGGCCTGATGCTCTTCGGCGTCGGACTGCTGGGAGCGGTGACGGCGACCATGGCCTCGCACCTGGTCAACCGGTTCGACACCGACGAGGGTGACCCCGTCGAAGAGCTGCTGGGGGAGGTGCGTGCCCTGCGCGCAGAGGTCCGCGACCTCCGTGGCACCTCGGTGAGGGAGGATCCGCCGAAATGACGGAAGCTGCACGGGCCGAGGCTTGGTCGACCGACCTCCGGGTGACTCGGTCCCGAGGCTACGGTATGGACGACAGCTCAGGTCTCGGGGTCGCCGGGGCCCTCGCCCAGCACATGAAGGCAGTGACATCTCGATGAGCAAGCAGGCCCGCCTCAAGACCCAGGAGATGCGCCAGGCGCAGGCAGAAGCCGCCCGCCGCGAGGCCCGCCGCCGACGCGTGGTGATGCTGGTCGGGGGACTGGTGGTGCTCGCGTTGGTCGTCGCCATCGTGGTGGCGGTGGTTCGGGCCTCGCAGGACGACAGCAACGGCGGCTCGGGGAAGGTCGTCGTCCCCGCCAACAGCACCGACGGGTCCATTCCCGTCGGTGACCAGCAGGCTCCGGTCACTGTTGCGGTCTACTTCGACTACATGTGCCCGGCGTGCGGCCAGTTCGAGGGCATCAACGGCGAGGAGATCGACCGGATGGTCGAGGAGGGGGAGATCGCCCTGGAGCTGCGGCCGATCTCGTTCCTCGACGAGGCGTCGTCGGGCACCGAGTACTCGACCCGTGCGGCGAACGCGCTCGCGACCGTGGCCGACGGCTCGCCCGAGGACGTCCTGGCCTTCCACGACGCCATGTACGCCGCGCAGCCGCAGGAGGGCTCGAGCGGGCTCACCGACGAGGAGATCGCCGACATCGCCACGGAGGCGGGGGTCCCCGACGAGGTCGCCGCAGGGTTCGACGCGGGCACCTACGAGGGGTGGGTAGCCGAGGTCACCCAGGACGCGTTCGACTCCGGGGTCGAGGGCACGCCCACCGTCCTGATCGACGGCGAGGAGTTCAAGGGCAACCTCTACGCCCCCGGTGCCCTCACCCAGGCCGTCGCCGCGGCTGCGGAGGGCGGCAGTCAGTGAGCAGCCCCACGGGGGACCGCCGCTACGTCGCGGTCTGGGTCGGCATGCTGCTGGCGTCGCTGGCGAGCCTGGTCGCGTCGTTCGTGCTCTCCATCGACGCCCTCCGGATCGCCGAAGACCCCAGCGTCGACCTGGGCTGCGACATCAACTCGGTGATCAGCTGTGGCACGGTCGCGGGAGCCTGGCAGGCGTCCCTCCTCGGCTTCCCCAACGCCTTCCTGGGGCTGGTCACCGAGCCCGTGGTCATCACCTTGGCAGTCGCCGCCCTCTCGGGCGTGCGCTTCCCGCGGTGGATCATGCTCGCGGCCCAGGTCGTCTACACCGTCGGACTGCTCTTCGCCTACTGGCTGTTCCACCAGGCGATGTTCGACATCGGTGCCCTGTGTCCCTGGTGCCTGCTCGTCACGCTCGCCACCACCCTGGTGTTCTTCGAGATGACCACCATCAACATTCGCGAGCACAACCTTCCGGTTCCCGCACGCGTGCAGGACGCGCTGGAGACGATGGTGCGCCTGCGCCTCGACGCACTGCTGCTCGTCGTGTGGCTGCTGGGCATGGTGCTGCTCGTCGTGCTGCGCTACGGGTCGGCGCTCTTCGCCTGACCGATTCGGTCGGCCCGCTACCTCCTCTAGGGGGTGCCCGTCGCCTCCGTGCTCTGTTGTCATGGGGTCCGTTGTCACGCAGGCCGCGACGAGCGCGGGACTGAGATGGCCGTCGCAGGGGTTGCTGGTGGTGCTGGTGGGGATGTTGGTGCTGCCGAGGAGGAGGAAACATGACGTCGACCGATCAACGCGGTGACAGCCAGCAGGAGCGCGCCGGGAACGATCCCGAGCACGAGCAGAAGCCCGACTCGCCCGACGACCTGACCAAGCACTCGTGGCTCTACGTGCTGCGCAAGACGGCGCGGGAGTTCACGAAGGACCAGTGCACCGACATCGCGGCGGCGCTGACCTACTACGCGGTGCTCGCGCTCTTCCCAGCCCTGATCGCGCTGGTCTCCCTGGTCGGGCTGGTCGGACAGGCACAGGCGACGGTCGACACGATCCTGCAGGTGCTGCGGGACGTCGGTGCGAAGTCCGTGGCCGACACGCTCGAGCCGACGATCCAGCAGCTGGCCACCGCTCCGGGTGCGGGGATCGCCCTGGTCACGGGCCTGCTGGCCGCGTTGTGGTCCGCATCCGGCTACACGAGTGCGTTCGGACGCGCGCTCAACCGGATGTACGAGATCGGCGAGGGCCGGCCCTTCTGGAAGTTCCGCCCCCAGATGATCCTGCTCACCTTCGTGCTGCTGCTGCTGGCGGCCCTCACGGTGCTCGGGCTCGTGCTCACCGGACCGGCGGCCAAGGCGGTCGGGGACGCGATCGGGCTGGGCTCGACCGCGGTCACGATCTGGGGCATCGCGAAGTGGCCGGTCATGCTGGCGATGGTGGTGCTCATCGTGGCACTGCTCTACTGGGGCACGCCGAACCTCAAGCAGCCGAAGATCCGCTGGGTCAGCGTCGGGTCACTGCTGGCCATCCTGGTCTGGCTGGTCGCGTCGGCTGCCTTCGGGTTCTACGTCTCCAACTTCGCCAGCTACAACAAGACCTACGGGTCCCTGGCGGGCGTCATCGTCTTCCTGCTCTGGCTGTGGCTGACCAACCTGGCGCTGCTCTTCGGAGCCGAGCTCGACGCCGAGCTCGAGCGGGGACGGGAGCTGCAGGCGGGCATTCCGGCCGAGGAGGAGGTCCAGCTCCCACCGCGCGACACCAGCAAGCTCGAGAAGGACCAGGAGAAGGAGGAACAGGACGTCGAGAAGGGCCGGCAGCTGCGGAAGAACGCCGGTCAGGACGGGGACGATGACGACCGCAAGGATGAAGGGGCGGACGGCCGTCGGGACGGTCGTCGTCAGGGCACTGGCAAGGAGGCGTGATGGCAGAGAAGCAGACCAGCAAGTCGGCGATGATCCTTTACCGGCCGATCGGCATCACCAGCAGCATCGTGGCCGGCCTGATCGCGGGCAAGGTGTTCCAACAGGGCTGGCGCAAGGCCTCGCCCGGCGACGACTCAGACCCGCCCGGCCCGCTGCAGACCGAGTACCCGATCGGCGAGATCCTGGTGGCTGCCACGTTGCAGGGTGCGGTCTACTACCTGGTGCGCACGGTGGTGAACCGCGCCGGCGCCCGGTTGTTCGAGAAGTGGACCGGCGAGTGGCCCGGCGACTGAGACACCCGTCCCGCGCGTCCTGACTTGGGGTGAATGACGGGACTTGAACCCGCGACATCCGCGACCACAACGCGGCGCTCTACCAGCTGAGCTACATCCACCATGCCGCCCGGCCCCTCGCGGAACCGGTGAGCACGTGAAGTGTAGCGAGTCTCAACCGGTTCCCTCGGCGGGGGCGGTGGGGGTGACCTGGTGGGCGATCCGCTTCGACTCCTCCGAGGACGGGCCCGGCGGCGGCACGAAGACGGCGGCACGGTAGTAGCGCAGCTCCTCGATGCTCTCCTGGATGTCGGCCAGCGCCCGGTGGTTGCCGCGCTTCTCCGGGGCGCCGTAGTAGGCGCGCGGGTACCAGCGGCGAGCGAGCTCCTTGATCGAGGAGACGTCGACGATGCGGTAGTGCAGGAAGGCATCGAGCTCGGGCATGTCGCGTGCGATGAAGAGCCGGTCGGTGCCGACGCTGTTGCCGGCCAGGGGTGGCCGGACGCCTTCGGGGCAGTGCCGGCGTACGTAGTCGAGCACCTGCTCCTCGGCCTGCGCCAGGGTGGTGCCCGAGGCGAGCAGGTCGAGCAGCCCCGAGCTGGTATGCATGTCCCGCACGAAGTCGTCCATCTGCCCCAGCGCTTCGTCCGGAGGCCGGACGACCAGGTCGACCCCGTCGCCCAGCACGTTCAGGTCGTAGTCGGTCACCAGCGCGGCGACCTCGACCAGGGCGTCCGCCACCGGGTCGAGACCAGTCATCTCGCAGTCGATCCACACGAGTCGGTCGCTCATGGCGCCGACCTTACTCAGGTCGCGCGTCGGCGGTCCCTACTGTGGGCGGGTGACGACCTCCTCCCTCGACGACTTCATCGCCGGTCTCCCCAAGGCCGAGCTCCACGTGCACCACATCGGCTCGGCCTCGCCGCACATCGTCGCCGAGCTCGCCGCCCGCCACCCGGGCACGGTGCCGTCCGACCCCGAGGCGCTGGCGGACTACTTCACCTTCCGGGACTTCGACCACTTCATCGAGGTCTACCTCGCTGTCGTCGACCTCGTCCGCACCCCTGAGGACGTGCGCCTGCTGACCTACGAGATCGCCGGCGACATGGCGGCGCAGAACATCCGGTACGCCGAGCTGACCTGCACGCCGTACACGAACGTGCAGGCGGGCGTACCGATCGAGGCGTTCGTCGAGGCCATCGAGGACGCCCGGGTGGCCGCGGAGCGCGACCACGGCGTCGTGCTGCGCTGGATCTACGACATCCCCGGAGAGCTCGGCATCCCGGCGGCCGAGGCCACCGTGGCCTACCTCGACCTGGCGCCCCCCACCCTCATCGGGTTCGGGCTCGGAGGCCCGGAGGTCGGCGTGCCGAGGCCGCAGTTCGCCCCCCACTTCGCCGCCGCTCGGGCCGCCGGGCTGCACTCGGTGCCCCACGCCGGCGAGACCACCGGACCCCAGACGATCTGGGACGCGCTGCGCGAGCTGGGAGCCGAACGCATCGGACACGGCACCACCGCACCCCAGGACCCCGAGCTGATGGCGCACCTGGTGGAGCGGGCCATCCCGCTCGAGGTCTGCCCCACCTCCAACATCGCCACCGGGGCGGTCGCGTCCCTCGAGGACCATCCGTTGCGCGACATGGTCGAGGCCGGCGCCGTGGTCACGATCAACAGCGACGACCCGCCGATGTTCGGCACCTGGCTGAACCGTGAGTACCAGGTCGCAGCCGGCCTTCTCGGACTCGACGCCGACGGCGTGGTCGGGCTCGCCGGGAACGCCGTGCGCGCCTCCTACCTCGACGACGCCGGCAAGGGCCGCCTGCTCAGCGAGATCGAGGAACACCGACGTCGGTACGCCGGCTGATCGTCAGGTCGCCGCTGAGGCTGAGATCGATCGAGACGAAGCCGGTGACCAGTCCCGACTCGACGTCCACGTAGTGCAGCCGCAGCTCGATCGGCTTCAGGGGCGGCGAGTAGGGCGTGGAGAAGCGGTTGACCGTGGGCTCCTCCTCCACTCCGCCCGACGTGCCCACCTGGTCGACGAGGGTCCAGGTCAGGTCCTCGCCGTCGGTGTTCCACGCGACCCACGGCCCGTCGCTCTCGTGCCAGTGGCCGTAGGTCACCGACCCCGGAGGCAGATCCGGCAGGCCGTCCTCGCGGGGCTCGGTGTAGCCGTCGGGGCCCTCGGGCCCCGGCAGGGCCTGAAGGTCGGCCATGTCGTCGAGCCCCAGATATCCCAGAGCGGCATCGTTCTGGTGGACCAGGGCATGGACCGCGGTGTCCAGAGCCTCCTCCTCCACGATGCGGCGGACCTCGGCCCCCCGCTCGGTCGGCGTCACGCCCGAGGGGTTCTCGACCGAGCCGCCGAAGAGCGACTTGAATTCCGGGTCGGCGCCGCCGGTGAACCGCAGCCCGGCTTGCTCCACGATCTCCCGATCAGGCACCTTCGCCTCGGTGGCGGCCAGCTGCGCCACTGTCACCGTGGAGTCGTGGTCACCCTTGACCGCGACCACCGGCAGGTCGGCGGCGGCCGCCACCTCGTCCTCGACGAAGCGCGACTCGGCCACCGTGCCGTTGGAGGTGATGTCGCCGGAGATGGTGCGCGCGGCCATCGCCTCCTCGCCCAGGGCCGACCGCAGCTCGTCGTACAGCACCTCGCGCACCCTGGTCCCCACCCGGCTGCCCTGCGGGTCCGCCTCGGCCAGGACGATCCGTTCGCCGGAACGGGGGCGCAGCTGCCTCTCCGACGCCGGGATCCCGAGCCTGAGCGAGAGAGCGGCCTGCTCCTGGTAGTCCTCGGCTCGCCGCTTCAGGCGGGCCACGTTCTTGTCGATGAACGGCTGGACCTGCTGCGCCACCTCCCTGATCTGAGGGGTGTCGAAGCTCAGACCTGCCACTTGCTGCAACGGGTAGAGCTCCTCGGGAGCGTCGCTGTGCGACCACGTCTCGAGCTGCCAGGCGGCGATGCCGCTGGAGGCCGCCAGCAGCCCGGCCGCCGAGGCTCCACCGAGCAGCAGCCGTCGACGCCGGGTGCCACGGCGCAGCCACGGGTGGACGATGCGCAACGCCACGAAGCCGCCCACGGCCCCGACCAGCAGCGCCCGCAACGCGAAGCCGTCGACGAAGCGGTCGCCGAGCTTGCCGCGGTAGGCGTCTGCGGTGCGGGAGGGGTCGGTGAGGGTAGCGGTGTTGGCCCGCACGAAGGCCG
Source organism: uncultured Actinomycetota bacterium (assembly GCA_963801135.1). Lineage (GTDB taxonomy): Bacteria > Actinomycetota > Actinomycetes > Propionibacteriales > Nocardioidaceae > Marmoricola_A. Next base: position 274,974 of record CAWDDN010000013.1, read on the forward strand.
GGTCGACGTAGGACGACAGCGTCGGGCCGGCGGTCGGGGGGCCGGTGACGCGCAGGGCGAGCCCCAGTCCGAACGGGCCGGTGCGGTCGAGGTAGATCGAGCCGAGAGCACCGGTGTCGATGACGGAGTAGCCGTTGTGAGCCAGGCCCACCTCGACCGGGATGGTGCCGAGCCGGTCCTCGAAGCGAAGGCTCTCCAGGGTGCTCTCGGTCACGGCCGGAGCGGTCAGCACGACCACGGCGGCGCCGTACAGGAGTCCGAGCAGGATGCGCTGCGCCACCGTCGGCAGGCTCCACCGAGCGGACCACCCGCCGGACCACGAGCCGGGCCACCGCCGCCGCTGGGTCACGCACGCGTGGGTCACTCACGTGCCCCCGGCAGGATTCGAACCTGCGACCAACGGATTAGAAGGCCGTCGCTCTGTCCACTGAGCTACGGAGGCTGGGGTCGGACAGATCCGACGGGGCAAGTATGCCCCTATGATTCGTCCTGGGCCGCGCACCTCGCTCGGGACGAGTTGCCGAGGAGGCACAGTGGGGACATCCGACGTCGACCCCAGCCGTGTCGAACCCAGCCGGTCGACGCGGCCGGCGCTGTCGCGGCTGACGGTGTGCGGGTCGCGCAGCTGCCCGCCGCCTGCTGCCGACGGCGGAGAGCACCCCGGGCCTGAACCGGCTGGCTCAGCTGGCGGCCGGCCTCCTCGGTGCGCCGTGCGCCCAGCTCTCGCTGCTCTCCGAGGGGGAGCACGTCATCGGCGGGCACGGTCTGGCGCCGGACACGGTGGGGAGTCAACGCCCGGCCGAGGAGTCCCTGTGCGCCGAGACCGTCGCCAGCGGTGGGCCCGTGGAGGTCACTCGAGCCGTCCTCGACGAGCGGGGAGCGAGCACCGACCCCGTCGCGGGGAGTGCGGTGGGCGCCTACCTCGCGGTGCCCCTGGTCACCGAGGTCGGCCACGCGGTCGGCGCGCTGTCGGTCTTCGGTCCCGAACCCCGATCCTGGTCGCCGTCCGACGTCGAGCTGCTCCAGCAGCTGGCCGGCGCCGTCGTCGCCGAGCTGCAGCTGAGCGCACTCACCGCGGAGTACGACACCAACCGGGTGGCCTGGCAGCTCGCCATCGACGCCGCCGGGGTCGGCGCCTTCGACTGGGACCTCAGAACCGACCACCTCAGCTGGGACGACCGGCTGATGGAGCTGTTCGGCTACGACCACGAGACGTTCACCCCGCGGATCGAAGCGTTCACCTCCCGCGTGCACCCCGACGACCGGGTTCGGGTGAGCGCTGCCATCGAGGCGGCCGTCCAGAGCTGCGGTGAGTACTCCGCCGAGTACCGCATCGTGGTGCCGGGGGAGGACGACCGCTGGGTCGCGGCACGGGGACGGGCGCTGTGCGGAGAAGACGGCAAGGCCGAACGGTTGATCGGGGCGGCGTACGACTCCACCCGCATGCACGACCAGGAGGCCAGGGTCGCCCGGATCCTGGAAGCGATGTCGACCGCTTTCTTCAGTCTCGACACCGCGTGGCGCTTCACCTACGTCAACGCCGAGGCGGAACGGGTGCTGGACGCGCCCCGCGAGCAGCTTCTGGGCAAGGCGCTGTGGGACCTGTATCCGGACGCTGTCGGCAGCGACTTCGAACGCCACTACCGCGGCGCGGTCAGCACGGGTGAGCCCGCGGCCTTCGAGGCGTACTACCCGGCGCCGCTCGACGCCTGGTACGAGGTACGAGCCTGGCCGATGCCAGAGGGCCTGTTCGTCTACTTCCTCGACATCACCGAGCGGCATCAAGCCCGAGAGCAGCTCGAGCAGGCCGCCCGGCGCAGCGAGCTGTTGGCGCGCATCTCTGGGCAGCTGACCGGGACGCTCGACGCCGAGGAGGCTGTGGGGCAGCTGACGCGGGCGCTCGTGCCCGAGCTCGGGGACTGGAGCATGGTGACCCTGGTCGAGGACCGATCCTCCGACTGGCGGCAACGACTGCGCGACCTCGGCTTCTGGCACGCCGACCCCGCCATGCTCCCGCTGCTGGCGCGCTACAACGAGATCAAGCTTGCCGCGACGTACGACAGCGAGCTCGTGAAACAGGCGCTGAGCGACGATGCGACGACCATGGTGGTGGCGGACTCCCGGCCCTTGATCGACGAGGTGCTGCGTCCTGGTGAGGCTCGCGAGATCGTGTGGCAGCTGGACCCGGGGCCGGCCGTGAGCCTGCCGCTGCGCGGCCGTGGCCGGCTGATCGGCATGCTTTCGCTCAACCGGCGCCACGGCCAGCCGCCGTTCAGCGCAGCAGAGGTCGAGCTTCTCGAGGACGTCGCCGTGCGAGCCGGCCTGGCCCTCGACAACGCTCGGCTGTTCGCCCAGCAGCAGGAGCTCGCCGAGGGCCTGCAGCGCAGCCTCCTCACCGACCCGCCGCAGACCGACCACGTGGACGTCGTCGTGCGCTATCAGCCGGCGGCGGAGGTTGCCCAGGTCGGAGGCGACTGGTACGACTCCTTCCTGCTGCCCGAGGGCCGCCTGACCATCGTGATCGGAGACGTCGTCGGGCACGACACGGCTGCCGCCGCCGCGATGGGTCAGGTCCGAAGCCTGCTGCGCGGCATCGCCGTGCACAGTGGGGACGGGCCGGCGGAGGTGCTGCGAGGCGTCGACCGGGCACTGCTCACCTTGTCGCTCGAGATGACCGCCACCGCGGTGCTGGCGCAGCTGCAGCGGATCGATCGCCCGGGGGGCGCCCACGGTTTCCGACTGACCTGGAGCGAACGCGGGTCACCCCCCGCCGTTCCTGATCGCTGCCAACGAGCCGTGCGTCGAGCTGGCCGCCGGCCAGCCCGACCTGCTGCTCGGGCTGGATCCCGACACCACACGCCACCAGCGCACCGCGGAGCTCACTCCTGGATCCACCGTGCTGCTCTACACCGACGGTCTCGTGGAGCGTCGCGGACACGGCATCGAGCAGGGTCTGGAACAGCTGCGCGCGACGCTCGACGAGCTCGTCGTCCAGGAACTCGGCCTCGAGGAGCTCTGCGAACGCGTGCTGGAGCGGCTGGTGCCCTCGAGCGCGCAGGACGATGTCGCGTTGGTGGCAGTGCGCCTGCGCTAGCGGCGCAGTCGCACCGGCTCAGCTGCGCCGCAGCGTCTCCATCCACTCCTCGACGGCGTCGGGCTCCCGTGGCAACGCCTCGGAGAGGTTGCGACACCCGTCGGTGGTGACGAGCACGTCGTCCTCGATCCGGATGCCGATACCGCGCAGCTCCTCGGGCACCAGCAGGTCGTCCTCCTGGAAGTACAGGCCGGGCTCGACGGTCAGCGCCATGCCTTCCTCCAGGATGCCGCCCGGATAGACCTCGCGGGACGCCTGGGCGCAGTCGTGCACGTCCATGCCCAGCATGTGACTGGTGCGGTGGAGGGTCCACCGCGCATAGACCTTGCTGTCCGGTGACAGCGCCTCCTCGGCGGAGCAGGGCAGCAGTCCCAGGTCTTCCAGTCCGTGAGCCAGCACCGTCATCGCGGCCTCGTGGGGGGCGGTGAACCTCTCACCCGGCTCGCACCGCGTCGATGCCGGCCCGCTGGGCTGTCAGGACCATCGAGTAGAGGTCACGTTGGAGCGGGGTGAACCGGCCGCTGGCCGGGAGGGTACGCGTGACGTCAGCGGTGTAGAGGTTGTGGCCCTCCACGCCCATGTCGAGCAGGGCGAGCTCGCCGGGCTCGATCGGACCGGTGTTGTCGATCCAGTGCAGCGTGGTGGCGTGCCGACCGCCTCCCACGATGGAGTCGTAGCCGAGGTCGTTGCCCATCGTCCGTGCCCGACGGAAGAACGTCCCCTCGATCCAGCGCTCGCCGTGCTCGACGGCTCGGTCCCACTCCCGGACGCAGTCCTCGAACCCGAGCGTGGTGATGTCGCAGGCGGCTCGCAGCTGGTCCACCTCCCACTCGTCCTTGACCAGCCGGAGCTCGGACAGCAGGCGCCCGAGCTCTGCGTCGCGCTCACCGTCACCGTCGACGAGGCCGTCGACGTGGGCGTCGACGCCGCGCAGCACCCGCGTCTTGGCATGGCCGGCGAGAGCAGCCGGGAGCTCGTCGATGTGGCGGCACTCCACGCCGAGGGACTCCGAGAGCTCGCCCAGGGAGGGGCGTCGGCCGGCCCACAGCTCGCCGTACACGCGGTCCCGGAAGAACTCGTCGGTGTCGCGGGAGGAGCGGGGACGGGCGAACAGCGTCGCCTGCCCCTCGTCGAGGACGAGCACCGCGTCGCTGGTCTGGTTGCCCGACAGGTGGGTGTGCGCGGTGTGGGGCCGGAACCGGTAGTCGGTGTCGTTGCTGCGCACCTGGTACGAGCCGGACGGGATCACCAGTCGCTCGCCGGGCAGCATCTCGGCCAACCTCTCCCGTCGCCGACGGGCCCAGGGCACCACCGGGTGCTCGGGCAGGTCGAGCTCACGGTCGCCCCAACCGGTGCGCATGAACTCGGCGTACGCCGGCGGTACCTGGGGGTCGTGCGTCTCGCTGTGCTCGGTCACCCGGTCACTCTACGACGGGTGTGCCGCCCGGCTGCCTGGATACGCTCGCTGCATGAGTCAGGTGACGGGATGGCCCGGCCACGGTGTCGCGCATCCTCCCCGCCGGCGGCACGGCGCGCTCTTCTTCAGCGTCATGGTCACCATCGCCATCGTCGCGGGCGCCCTGGTGATGGCGTTCGTCCTGGTCGCCACCGGCGAACCGCAGGCCATCGGGGTAGGGCTGGTGCTTGCGATGCTGCCGGTGGGGCCGCTGCTGGCGTGCTACGTCTGGCTCGACCGCTACGAGCCTGAGCCCCGGCGGCTGCTGGTCATGGCGTTCTTGTGGGGCGCCCTGGTGGCGACGACCGCGGCGCTGGTGGTCCAGGCGGTCGACCAGGCGGTGAACAGCTCGTCGCAGGTCTGGTCCGCGGTCGTGATGGCCCCGATCACCGAGGAGGCCGGCAAGGGCCTGTTCGTCCTGCTCCTGCTCTACCTGCGCCGCCACACCCTCGACGGCGTCATCGACGGCCTGGTCTACGCCGGGCTGGTCGGGATCGGGTTCGCCTTCACCGAGAACATCCTCTACTTCGCCGGCGCCTTCGCCGGCGGCCCGGACTTCGGCCCCGGGGGCATCGGGTCGGCGACCGCCCTCTTCGTGGTGCGCGGGGTCTTCAGTCCCTTCGCCCACCCCCTGTTCACCTCCGCCATCGGGATCGCCGCCGGGATCGCGGTGATGCGGCGGGGCCCCGGGCTGGGTCTGGTGCTGCTGCCCCTCGGGTACCTCGTCGCCGTCGGGCTGCACGCGGGGTGGAACGGCTCGGTCTTCCTCGGAGGAGGCGAGGTGTTCCTGCTCACCTACCTGTTCGCCATGGTGCCCGGCTTCTTCGGGCTGGTCGGGCTCGCGGTGTGGGCGCGCGCCCGGGAGGGCCAGATGTTGGCGCGCGCAATGCACGACCTCGCCCCCGGGGCTACCTGCCCCCCTACGAGGTGCAGTGGCTGGCCAGGCTGCCCACCCGGCGCGCTGCGCGCCGCCACGCCGCCCGCCTCGGCGGCCCCGCCGCTGAACGCGCCATGCGCGACTACCAGAAGCAGGTGATCCAGCTGGCCTCGTTGCACAACCGCGTGCTGCACGGACGGGCTCCCGACGACTACGCGCACCGCGGCGCCGAGATGGTCCACCGGCTGCTCCTGCTGCGCGGCCAGCTGATGGGGTTGAGCGCATGAGCGCGGAGGAGACCGCAGTCGCCGTCCTCGAACGGCTCCGCGACACGCTGCGTGTCACCGAGCTGCCGCTCGAGCTGCCCGACAGTGAGCGGCATCGGGCCGCGCGGCAGCAGATCGCCGAGCAGCTCGACGACTACGTGCTGCCACGGCTGCGCCAGATCGAGGCCCCGCTGCTCGCGGTCGTCGGTGGGTCCACCGGTGCCGGCAAGTCGACCTTGGTCAACTCGCTGGTCGGGGCTCGGGTGAGCGAGCCGGGGGTGCTGCGGCCGACGACGCGCTCACCGGTGCTGGTGTTCAACCCCGACGACGCGCGGTGGTTCGATGCCGGCCGGATCCTGCCCGACCTCGCCCGCAGCAGCGCCACGACCAACGACCCCGGGGCGCTCCAGCTGGTGCCGGTCGAGGCCTTGCCGGCTGGCCTGGCGATGCTCGACGCCCCCGACATCGACTCCGTTGAGCAGGGCAACCGCGCGCTCGCCTCCCAGCTGATGGCCGCAGCTGATCTGTGGCTGTTCGTGACCTCCGCAGCCCGGTACGCCGACCAGGTTCCGTGGGACTTCCTGCGCGACGCCGCCGATCGCAGCACGGCGGTCGCCATCGTGCTCGACCGGGTTCCGGCCGGGGCCGAGGTCGAGATCTCCCAGCACCTGCGGCAGATGCTCGCGGCACGGGGTCTTCAGCGCTCGCCGCTGTTCACCGTGACCGAGGGCGAGGTCGACGACCGTGGCCTGCTGGCGCCGTCGGCGGTCCGCGAGGTGAGTGCCTGGCTCGAGGGGCTCGCCGCCGACAGCAGCGCGCGGTCCGCGATCGTGCGGCAGACGCTGGAAGGTGCGATCCGTGCTGCCGGCACCCGGGCGGGCGAGATCGCCGCCGGGCATGCCGCCCAGGTCGACGCCGCCGCCCGGCTGCGCGCCGACGTCGACCGGGCCTACGACGCGGCGCGCGGCGAGGTGGCGAAGGCCTCCGCCGACGGCTCGCTGCTGCGAGGAGAAGTGCTGGCGCGGTGGCAGGAGTTCGTGGGCACCGGGGAGCTGCTGCGCTCCCTGGAGACCCGGGTCGGCTCTGCCCGCGACCGGGTGGCCGGGTGGTTCCGGGGCAGACCCGCCCAGGCCGAGCGAGTGACCGTTGCCGTCGAGAGCGGCCTGGAGTCCCTGCTCGTCGAGCACGCCGAGGCGGCCGCCGAGCAGGCCGAGTGGACGTGGAGTGCCGCTCCCGCCGGCCGGGAGCTGCTCCGGGACGCCCCCGGAGACCTGGGTCGGGCCTCTCGTGAGTTCCGCGCCCGCGCCGAGCGCGCCGTCCGCGACTGGCAGCAGGGAGTGCTGGAGCTGGTGCGGAGCGAGGGCGCCGAGAAGCGCTCGACGGCGCGCTTCCTCGCCTTCGGGGTGAACGGGCTCGGCGTCGCCCTCATGGTCGTCGTCTTCGCCCACACCGCCGGCATCACCGGGGCCGAGGCGGGCATCGCCGGTGGCAGCGCCGTCCTGGGCCAGAAGCTGCTGGAGGCGGTCTTCGGCGACCAAGCCGTGCGCCGGCTCGCCGAGCACGCCCGCACCGACCTGGAGGAGCGGGTCACCCACCTCTACGCCGACGAGGCGGCCCGCTTCCACCACCTCCTCGACGAGCTCGGCCTCAGCTCGGAGCAGACCCAGGCGCTGTGGGACGCGGCCCGCGCAGTCGGCTCCTCGGGGCTGGTCCGATGAGCGCGGTCGCCGAGGGAGCACGTCGCCTGGTCGGGCTCGGGCGCCCCACCCTGGCCGAGCGGGTGGAGGCGTTGCGCACCGCTGCCGAGGCGGGGCGAGGTCGGTTGCCGCTGAGTGTCGTCGAGGGGGCCGAGGACGTCGTCCGCCGCGCCTCGGAGCGGCTGGCGATCACTGCCGACCACACCGTGGTGGCCCTGGCCGGAGCCACCGGGTCGGGCAAGTCGTCGACGCTGAACGCGCTGAGCGGTCTCCGCCTTGCCGACGTCGGGGTACGTCGGCCCACCACGGCGGAGACGACCGGCGTCGCCTACGGCGACGACGACCCGGGCGAGGTGATGGAGTGGCTGGAGGTGCGCCGACGTCACCAGGTGCCGGCCCCGGCCACGCCGGACGGCCTCGACGGGCTGGTGCTGCTCGACCTGCCCGACCACGACTCCACCGAGGTCGCCCACCACGTCGAGGTCGACCGGCTGGTGCGCATGGTCGATGTCATGGTGTGGGTGCTGGATCCGCAGAAGTACGCCGATGCCGCGCTGCACGAGCGCTACCTACGACCGCTGGCCTCGCACGCCGGGGTCATGATCGTGGCGCTCAACCACGTCGACGAGATCCCCGAGGTCGACCGGCCGCGGGTGTTCGCCGACCTCCGGCGACGCCTGGAGGAGGACGGCCTCGGCGGGGTTCCCGTGGTCGCCACCTCGGCAACGACCGGTGCCGGAATCGACGAGCTGCGCCGCATCCTCACCGACCGGGTGCGCGGCAAGCGCGCCGCTGCGGACCGGCTCCGAGCCGACGTCCAGGCAGCCGCGGACGCCTTGGGCGGGTGCAGCGGCGACACCGATCCGGGCAAGGTGCCCAAGGCGGACCGGGCAGCCCTGGTCGACGCCTTCGCCGACGCCGCCGGCGTCCCCACGGTGGTCCACGCCGTGGAGCGGGCCGTGGTACGCCGGGGCGGGCAGCACACCGCCTGGCTGCCGACTCGATGGCTGGCGCGGCTCCGACCCGATCCGCTGCGCCGGCTCCACCTCGACGTCGGACCAGAGGGCAAGCAGCTGACCGGAGTGGGCCGTGCCTCCATGCCCGAGCCGACACCGGTGCAGCGGGCCCGCGTCGACACCGCCGTCCGGGCGGCGGCCGACTCCGTCGGCGCAGACCTGAGCCGCCCGTGGGCGGAGGCGGTGCGCCGTGCCTCCATGACCCGGTTGCCGGACCTCAACGACGCGCTGGACAAGGCGGTCGTCGCCACCGACCTGGGCGTGGGCCGGACCCCGCTGCTGTGGCGGCTGGCGAAGCTGCTGCAGGTGATCTTCGCGCTCGCTCTCGTCGGCGGGGCCCTGTGGCTCGGAGTGCTGGTCCTGCTCGGCTACCTGCAGATCCCGGAGCCGGAGACGCCCAGCCGCTACGGCCTGCCGGTACCGACCCTGCTGCTGCTCCTCGGAGCGGTCGGGGGCATCGCCCTGGGGGTGGTGGGCCGCTTCGTCAACGGGCTGGTCGCCAGGTCACGCGCCCGAGCCGCTCGCCGCCGCCTGCGGTCCTCCATCGCCGAGGTGGTCGACGGCCTCGTGGTCGCCCCGATCGACCGGGAGCTCGCGGCGTACCGCTCGGTCACCGACGCGGTGCGGACCGCCCGGCGCTGACCCGCCGTCCCGCCCACACCGCAGCGCCCACACCGCAGCGTCCCCGCCGTCGGGACCGGCCCGCACGGACCGTAGGCTTCTGCCCCATGGCTGACTACGTCTTCACGCTGCGCAACGTGCGCAAGGCCCACGGTGACAAGGTCGTCCTCGACAACGTCACACTGTCGTTCCTGCACGGCGCCAAGATCGGCGTCGTCGGCCCCAACGGCACCGGCAAGTCCACGCTGCTCAAGATCATGGCCGGCCTCGAGCACGCCAACAACGGTGATGCGATCAGGGACCCCGAGGCCACCGTCGGCATGCTCCAGCAGGAGCCGCCGCTGTCCGAGGGCAGGACGGTGCTGGAGAACATCGAGGAGGCCGTCGGCGGCATCAAGGCCAAGCTCGACCGCTTCAACGCGATCTCGGAGGAGATGGCGAGCCCGGACGCCGACTTCGACACGCTGCTCGCCGAGATGGGTGACCTGCAGGCCGACCTCGACCACGCCGGCGCGTGGGACCTCGACAGCCGGCTCGACCAGGCCATGGACGCGCTGCGCTGCCCGCCACCGGAGGTCAAGGTCGACCACCTCTCCGGCGGTGAGCGGCGCCGCGTGGCGCTGTGCAAGCTGCTGCTGCAGCAGCCCGACCTGCTGCTGCTCGACGAGCCCACCAACCACCTGGATGCCGAGTCCGTGCAGTGGCTGGAGGGCCATCTCGCGTCGTACCCGGGCGCCGTCCTGGCCGTGACCCACGACCGGTACTTCCTCGACAACGTCGCCAGCTGGATCCTCGAGCTCGACCGAGGTCGGGCCCACCCCTACGAAGGCAACTACTCGACGTACCTGGAGACCAAGAAGGACCGGCTCAAGGTCGAGGGCGCCAAGGACGCCAAGCGCGCCAAGATGCTCGAGCGCGAGCTGGAGTGGGTGCGCTCCAACCCCAAGGCGCGGCAGGCCAAGAGCAAGTCGCGGCTGGGGCGCTACGAGGAGATGGCCGCCGAGGCCGACCGGATGCGCAAGATCGACACCTCGGAGATCAACATCCCGGCGGGCCCCCGGCTGGGTGACGTGGTGCTCGAGTCGCGCAACCTCGAGAAGGGGTTCGACGGCCGGGTGCTGATGCACGACCTGACCTTCACCCTGCCGCGCGCCGGCATCGTGGGAGTGATCGGGCCCAACGGGGTCGGCAAGACCACGCTGTTCCGGATGATCACCGGCCAGGAGAAGCCCGATGACGGAGAGCTCGAGGTCGGCAAGACCGTCTCGATCTCCTACGTCGACCAGAGCCGCGGCGGGCTCGACCCGAACAAGAACGTGTGGGAGGTCGTCTCCGACGGCCTGGACTTCATCAAGGTGGCCAACTTCGAGATGAACTCGCGGGCCTACGTCGCGTCGTTCGGCTTCAAGGGCCCGGACCAGCAGAAGAAGGCCGGTGTGCTCTCCGGTGGGGAGCGCAACCGGCTCAACCTGGCGCTGACGCTCAAGATGGGCGGCAACATGCTGCTGCTCGACGAGCCCACCAACGACCTCGACGTCGAGACCCTCCAGTCCTTGGAGGACGCCCTGCTGGAGTTCCCCGGCTGTGCGGTCATCACCTCCCACGACCGGTGGTTCCTCGATCGCACCGCCACCCACATCCTCGCCTGGGAGGGTGACGACGAGGACGAGGCGAAGTGGTTCTGGTTCGAGGGCAACTTCGCCGCGTACGAGGCCAACAAGATCGAGCGTCTCGGCGCGGAGGCCGCCCGCCCGCACCGCGTCACCCACCGCAAGCTCACCCGCGACTGACGGGCTCACGGGTGATCGTGGGAAACCGATCCCCCCTCAGCTGAGGCGTTCGAGGATGAGGGCCATGCCCTGGCCGCCGCCGACGCACATCGTGATGAGGCCGGTCTGCTTGTCGTGGTGCTTCAGCGAGTTGATCATCGTGGCCTGGAGCCGCGCTCCGGTCATGCCGAAGGGGTGACCGACCGCGATCGAGCCGCCGTTGACGTTGAGCTTGTCGAGGTCGATGCCGAGCTCCTGGTACGACGGCACGACCTGGGCTGCGAAGGCCTCGTTGATCTCCACGAGGTCGAGGTCGTCGATGCTCATCCCGGCGTGCTTCAACGCCTGGCGCGAGGCCTCGACCGGCCCCATGCCCATGACCTCGGGGGACAGGCCGGTGAGCCCGGTGGAGACGATCCGGGCCAGCGGGGTCAGGCCGAGGTCCCGGGCCTTCTCGTCGGACATGATCACCACGGCCGCTGCCCCGTCGTTGAGCGGGCAGCAGTTCCCGGCGGTCACGACGCCGTCCGGCCGGAAGACCGGCTTGAGGTCCTTGACCGAGTCGTAGGTGACGCCTGCGCGGGGGCTGTCGTCGGTGGCCGCGGTGCTCCCGTCGGGCAGCGCGACCGGCGTGATCTCCTTGGCCCAGAACCCGTCGGCGAGCGCCTTCTCGGCCAGGTTCTGGCTCCGGACGCCGAACTCGTCGAGCTCGCGGCGGTCCAGGCCCCTGACCTGGGCGACGTTCTCCGCGGTCTGCCCCATCGCGATGTAGGCGTCGGGCAGCTTGCCGTCCTGTCGGGGGTCGTGCCACTGCTGACCACCCTTGGCCTGCTCGTCGGTGCGGTCCGACGCCTCCGCGAAGCGCGGGTTGCGGGTGTCGGGGATGTGGTCCGAGGTGCCCTTGGAGAAGCGAGAGACGGTCTCGACCCCCGCGCTGACGAAGGCGTCACCCTCGCCGGCCCTGATGGCATGGAAGGCCATCCGCGTGGTCTGCACCGACGAGGAGCAGTAGCGGGTGATCGTGGTGCCGGGGACGTCGTCGAGACCGAGCAGGACCGCGACGATGCGGCCCATGTTGTTGCCCGACTCCCCACCGGGGAGACCGCAGCCGAGGATCAGGTCGTCGAGCTCGTGCGGGTCGAGCGCCGGCACCTTGTCCAGCGCGGCCTGCACCATCTGGGCGGTGAGGTCGTCGGGCCGCATGTCCTTCAGCGACCCCTTGTTGGCTCGGCCGATGGGGGAGCGGGCGGTGGAGACGATGACTGCCTCGGGCATGGAGGGGCTCCGTTTCGTGACGGGATCATGACTGGTTCATGACTGGGTACGGCCGCTGCTGCCAGGGGGCCTCCAGGTCACCCTAGCCGCCTCTGCGAGCATGCGGCCGTGACCCGTCACCTGTACCGGTGCCCCCTCCGCTGGGCCGACATGGACCTGCTGGGGCACGTCAACAACGTCACCTACCTCGACTACCTCCAGGAGGCGCGGGTCGACATGCTCCGCGAGCACGCCCGCTCTCGCGAGGGGGAGGCGCTGGCGGAGGGTGTGGTGGTGGTGCGCCACGTCGTCCAGTACGCCGCGCCCCTCGTCTTTCGCGCGGAGCCGGTCGCGATCGAGGCCTGGGTCACCGAGATCCGGGGGGCCTCCTTCACGCTCGCGTGCGAGATCTTCGACGAGGAGCCCGAAGGCGGCGGACGTCGGGTGTACTTCCGCGCCGAGTCGGTGCTGACGCCCTACGACTTCGCACGCGAGACCCCGCGCCGCATCACGCCGGGGGAACGGGCCTTCCTGGAGCAGTTCCTCGAGCCCCGCCCGGAGGCCCTGGCTCCGACCGTGGGCCTGGAACAGGGCGAGGACGCTCGACGCTTCCACTACCCGTGCCAGGTGCGGTTCTCCGACGTCGACGCCTACCGTCACGTCAACAACGTGAAGTTCGTGGAGTACTTCCAGGAGGCTCGGGTCCAGCTGGTCTTCGGTCTTGCCAGCGCGCACGCGGCGCGCGCGGAGGGTCAGGGCCGCTTCGCTGTGGTGGTGGGTGCCTTGGACATCGACTACCGGGCCCCGATGTACCTGCGGGAGGCGCCGTACGAGGTGGAGGTGTGGGTGGGCACGACCGGTCGTACCTCGTTCACCATCGACGGCGAGGTGCGCGACGGTGACATCGTGCTGTCCCGCTGCCGGGCCGTGATGGTGCGGGTCGACGCGGAGACCCAGCGTCCCAGCCCGCTGACGGAGACCGAGAGGGAGCTGCTGCTCTCCGACCCCTCGCGGATCGGCGCGCTGCCCGGCTGAGAGCGCCGCTGCCGGGCACACAGGCGCAGGGCACACAGGCGCAGGGCCGCACTCGCGGCCCGCGGACCACCGGTGCCCGCGAGGCTTCAACGTTTATTCAACAAACATTCGACATCGGACCAAACCCCTGCGGCGGCAGCGCCGAACCCATGGCAACCAACCGTTTGAAAGGACATGCCATGAAGCGCATCCTCGCTGCCGCAGCCGCCGTCTCGGTCGCTGCGGTCGTCTCCGCAACCGCCGCCCCGGCCTCAGCCCAGGACGAGGCCACGGTCTCGGTCCTGCACGGAGTCCCCGGTCTCACCGTGGACGTCTACGCCAACGGCGACCGGCTGCTCGACAACTTCAAGCCCGGCACCCTCACCGATCCGCTGAGCCTCCCGGCCGGGAGCTACGACCTCGCGGTCTACGCGGCGGGCGACAACCCGAACAACACCAAGCCCGCCATCAAGGCCAACGACGTCCAGGTCCCCGCAGGTGCCAACGCCACGGTCGTGGCCCACCTCAACCCCAACGGCAAGCCGACCCTGACGCCCTTCGTCAACGACGTGGACGCGGTCGCCGCCGGCGAGTCGCGACTGGTCGTGCGGCACACCGCCGCAGCTCCCGCCGTCGACATCCGTGCCGACGGGGACGTGCTGTTCAGTGGCCTGACCAACCCGAACGAGGAGTCGGCCGACGTCCCGGCCGGCAGCTACTCGGCGGCGGTCACCCTCGCTGGTGAGAGCCAGCCGGTCATCGGTCCCGCGGACCTGAACCTGTCCGAGGGCACCTCCACGATCGTCTACGCCTGGGGCTCGGCCGAGCAGGACAACCTGCAGCTGGCCGTCCAGACGATCGACAGCCTGCACTCCTCGCCGTCCGGTGTCCCCGGAGGCGAGACCGGAGCCGCTGCGAGCAGCGGCGCGCCGGGATGGGCCATCGGCGTGGGCCTGGCGTCCGTGCTGGCCCTGGGTCTCGCGGCCCGTCGCCTGGCCCCGGCTGCCACCCGCAGCTGAGGCGATCCCATGTCGAGGCTGAGCAGGCAGCTCTGGTGGACGGCCCTCGTGGCCGGTGTCGCTGGGCTCCTGCTCAGCCTCGCTGTCATCGTGCGGGGCCCGTCGAGCCCGCCGCCCGTGGACGAGGTCCGTGGTGCGGCGGCCCTCGGGGCCCCTTCGGCTGTCGGGGGAGGGCCCGGGCCGCGCGGGCCTGGGCCGACCGACCCGCAGGGGGGCCAGCGAGCAGACCGGGCCGGCGGCTTCCCCCGGGTGCAAACCTCCGACGCGAGCCTGCCCCGGCTGCGCCCTGTCGTCCGCCCCGAGCGGCTCATGGTGCCGGCGATCGGGCTCGACCTGTCCGTGCGCCCCACGGGTATCGGGCGGCGCGGTCAGATGCAGCTCCCCCCGGACCCCCGCATCCTGGGGTGGTACCGGTTCGGTCCCGCGCCCGGTGCCGGCTACGGCTCGGCCGTCCTGGCCGGGCACGTCGACAGTCGCCGCTACGGCATCGGACCGTTGGCCGGCCTCGCGGAGGTGCAGCGGGGCGACCGGGTCCGCGTCCGATCCGTCAAGGGCGGGCCCACGACCTACCGCGTGGACAGCATCGAGCGGTTCGACCGCCAGCGGCTGCCCGACGAGGTGTTCAGCCGCAGCGGTCCGGAGCGACTGCGCCTGGTCACCTGCACCGGGGCGTGGCTGCCGGAGGCGGGCGGCTACCAGCAGAACCTGGTCGTCACCGCGGTCCCGCTGGGCTCGAGCTGAGACGCCGCGTGCAGCGGCCCGACCGCTGGGTCACTCGGGCGTGTTGAGCATGAACTCCGCCGCGTAGCTCACGTAGCCCCAGAACTTCGCGTCGAGCTCCGGTGGGAGGTCGGCCTCGTCCAACCCTGCGCGGAAGTGGCGCAGCCACCGCTCCTGGGCCTCCCGGTTCACGGTGAAGGGAGCATGCCGCATCCGCAGCCTCGGGTGCCCCCGCTCCTGGGAGTAGCTGGTGGGCCCGCCCCAGTACTGCGCGAGGAACATCGAGAGCCGGCGCGCGGCGGAGCCGTCGACCAGGTCGGCCTCGACGTACATCGGCCGGAGGACCTCGTCCTCGGCGACGCCCTGGTAGAACCGGGCGACCACGCGCTCGATGACGGGCATGCCGCCGATCTCGTCGTAGAACGTGGAATCGCTCACGGCACCCATTGTCCCAGGTGACCGAGATCATCGACGGGGCCGGTGGCAGCGGTCCGTGGACGTCTCGTGGACCGCTACCCTGTGTCGGGTGACCGACCACGACCTGCCTTCGACGACCTCACGGTCCACCGTGTCGACCGCCGTGTGCCGCGCCGCCGCGATCTCGCTGGGTGCCGCCCTGGGGTCGCTGGCCCTGCCGGCCGCCGCCACCCCCGGAGCGTGGGCCGACACCGACAACCCGTCGTTGCTGGTGTCGTTGCTGATCATCGGGGTTCCCGTGCTGGCGATCATCGCCGTGGTGGCCCTGCTGACCTACCTCCCGTCCATGATGGGACGAGGCGGCTCGGGCGACACCGGTCACGGCGACCCCGAGTGGTTCGGCGGTCGTCGCGGTGGGGTCGAGGCCGGTGACCAGCAGGTCGCCGAGGGGAGCGGGGGCACCGGTGCCCGCTGGTGACGCGCTGAGCGCTGCCCAGCGCCATCAGATCGACAAGGCCATCAGGGACGCGGAGACGACGTGCCGTCACGAGTTCTCCGTGTACGTGGGGCGCGCCGAGGGCGAGCCCCGCCAGTACGCCGAACGGCTGCACGGCTCGTTGGTCAACCCCGCTCGCTCGGTGCTGATCCTGGTCGACCCGGCCCGGCGGGCGCTGGAGATCATCACCGGCTCCGAGGTGCGCCGCTCGCTGCGGGACGAGGAGGTCGGGCTCGCGGCGGCGGAGATGACGTCGCTGTTCCAGCACGGTGATCTCGCCAGCGGCATCACCCGCGGCATCTGCGTCCTCGCCTCCCACGCCGAGCGGCCTCGCACCCTGCACACCTGAGGGCACACCTGAGGGCACACCTGAGGGGGTCTCGACGAGCTCGACCGAAGGGCCTCGACCGAGGGCCGGAGGCTCGACGGGGACGGAGCCGCCGGGCTCAGGCGCGCGTGCGGTCCGCGGCCTGCGCTGCCAGCGCACGACGCAGGTCGTCGGCTCCTTCGCGCACGTACCGGACGGCTCCCGGGTTGGCCTCCGTGCGCGCCAGCCAGCCGTCGACCCGGTCCAGGGTGGACTGCGTCGGGAGCGCCCGGGGGAAGAGGAACTGCAGCGCCACCGCGGAGAGGTGTGACCCCTTGCGCTCCCAGACCTTCTCCGCCATGGCCAAGTAGCGGTCCACGTAGGGCTCGAGGACGTCGTCCTGCCCCGGCACCTGGAACGCCAGCGCCACCGACCGCTGGGTCTCGTTGGGGACGTCGTCACGCTCGACGACGGCAGTCCACGCGCGCTCCTTGGCCTCGGCGGAGGGCATGACGGCGCGCGCCGCCCCGGCACGCTCCTGTCCGGAGATGGTCGCGTCGCGCTCGAGCTCGGCGTCGACCATCCCGTCGTTGGCCCGCCCCCCGGCGGCGAGGGCGGTCAGCAGTGCCCAGCGCACGTCGGTGCTCACCTCGAGCCCCTCGAGGGCGGCGCTGTTGTCGTAGAGGCCCTGCACCCGGTCGAGCCCTTCCTCGGTCCGCGCGTTGGCGGCGAACGCCCGCACCAGCGCCAGCTGGTGGTCCGAACCCGACTCCGCCTGCTCCATCAGCTGGCGGAGACCGGACTCGAAGCGGGCGTGCAGCTCGGCGCGGTGGTCGGGGTCGGAGTACTGGTCGACAGCCTGCCCCGCGTACCGGAGCAGAGCCGCCACGGCGGTCAGGTCGCTCTCGGGGGCGACACCGCCGAGCACCAGGGAAACGAAGGCGGTGGCGCTCATCTCCGCGTCCCGCGTCATGTCCCACGCCGCCCCCCAGCCCAGCGCCCGGGCGAGCGAGTCGTCGAGGTCGGCGATGTGGTCGACCAGGGTGGACAACGAGCGCTCGTCGAGCCGGATCTTGGCGTAGGTGAGGTCACCGTCGTTGAGCAGCAGGAGGTCCGGCTGCTCCTGGCCGATGAGGGCCGGGACCGGGGTGGCGGTGCCGGCGACGTCGATCTCGCTGGAGCCACGCCGCACGATCCGACCCTCGCGCAGGTCGTAGAGGCCGATCCCGATGCGGTGCCGCCGGACGTTGGGGTGCTCGGCGGTGGCGCTCTGATGTACCTCGAAGCGGCTGAACCGCCCCGAGTCGTCGGTGTCGAAGTCGGGCACCAGGGTGTTGACCCCGGTGGTCTGCAACCACTCCTGCGCCCAGCTGTCGAGGTCGCGGCCGGAGGCCTTCTCGAGCGCGGAGAGCAGGTCGGAGAACTCGGTGTTGCCGAAGGCGTGCTTGTCGAAGTAGGCCCGCAGGCCGCGGTGGAAGGGCTCCTCCCCGACCCAGGCGACGAGCTGCTTGAGGATCGAGGCGCCCTTGGCGTACGTGATGCCGTCGAAGTTGACCTCGACCGCCTCGAGGTCGTGGTTGTCGGCCGCGACCGGGTGGGTCGAGGGCAGCTGGTCCTGGCGGTAGGCCCAGTTCTTGCGGGAGCTGGTGAACGCCGTCCACGCCTCGGTGTACTGGGTCGCCTTCACCGAGGCGTGGTGGGCCGCCCACTCGGCAAAGGACTCGTTGAGCCACAGGTCGTCCCACCAGCGCATGGTCACCAGGTCCCCGAACCACATGTGGGCCATCTCGTGCAGGATCGTGTTGGCCCGGCTCTCGAAGAAGGCGTGGGTCTGCCGGGAGCGGGGGAGGTACTCGTCGCGGAAGGTCACGCAGCCGGCGTTCTCCATCGCGCCCATGTTGTACTCCGGCACGTAGGCCTGGTCGTACTTGCCGAACGGGTAGGGGAACTCGAAGGCCCGCTCGAAGAACGCGAAGCCCTGCCGCGTGAGCTCGAGGAGCTCGTCGACGTCGAGGTGCTCCACCACCGACTGGCGGCAGAAGTGGCCCAACCGGATCTGGCCGTGCTCGCCGTCGTAGACGTCGTAGACGCTGTGGTACTCACCGGCGACCAGGGCGGTGATGTAGGTCGACATCCGCTCGGTCTGCGGGAACCGCCACACCGAGCTCCCGTCTCCCCGGTCCTCCGGTTCGGGCGTGGCGGCGTTGGAGACCACCGTCCACCCCGAGGGCGCGGTGACGGTGAAGGTGAAGAGCGACTTGAGGTCTGGCTGCTCGAAGGTGGTGTAGACGCGGCGGGCGTCGGGAACCTCGAACTGGGTGTAGGTGTAGACGCGGTCGTCGACCGGGTCGACGAAGCGGTGGAGACCCTCCCCGGTGCGGGAGTAGTGGCAGTCGGCGACCACGCGCAGCTCGTTGTGCTCGCGCAGGTCGGCAAGCGTGAGCCGGCTGTCGGCGTAGACCTCGTCGGGCGCGAGCGACCGGCCGTTGAGCACCACCTCTCGGACCTCGGCGCCCACCAGGTCGGCGAACGTGGTCTCCCCGGGGCGCCGGCAGCGGAACGCGATGGTCGTGGTGGAACTGAACGTGGTCTCACCCGTCGTCAGGTCGAGCTCGACGTCGTAGGAGTCGATCTCGATCAGGGCCGAGCGGGCGCGGGCCTCGTCGCGGGTGAGGTTGGTTCCTGGCATCGGGCCATGCTCGCATCCTCGGCACGTCGCCGCACGCGGAGGCCGGGGCTGGGGCATGCTGGCTCCCATGTCGCCGGAGATGCCGTGGGAGATGATCGCGCGATCGCAGCGGGCCGCCGTTGGCCTGATGGCCGACACGGTCACGTCACTGGTCGAGATGGGCAAGGCGGGCGTGACGCGGCCCGAGGAGGTGGTCGCCCAGGTCACCGCCCTGGCATCCGCGGTGGGTGACCTGGCTGGTTCGACCGCTCGCCCGCTCGAGTTCTTCCTCGAGAGCCAGCGCCAGCTCGCCGAGACGATGTCGGCGTTCGCGGTGCTTCAGCGTCAGCTCGCGGACGTGCTCGAGACCGCGGCGACGAACCATGCCGCGATCGTGCAGGCGCTGGAGATGATGACGCAGCCGGTGATCACCGTCGCGCAACGGGTCCGGGCCGACGTCGGGGGAGACCCGGACGAAGCGGCGACGACCAGCGAGCCGAGCGCCAAGAAGTCGGGTTCGAAGCCATCGACGAAGAAGAGTCGACGAAGAAGCAGTCGACCAAGCAGTCATCGAAGCCCCGGTCTGCCGGGAGCAGGAGCCGGCGCACGACGTAGCGACGTCGGGGCCACGCGTCGTGGGGGTCACAGCTCGTCGGCGATGAGGAGCGAGCCGTTCCTCTCGATGAGCTTCAGCGTGACGTCCTCCGGCGACGTGGTCGAGCCGTCCACGCGTTGGTAGGTGACGGTGTAGGAGACGGTCATCGCGTCGGGGTCCGCGGAGACGTCGCTGACCTGTGCCTCGGCGATCTTCGACCAGAACGCGTCGTAGCCGGACCTGCCGCCGCTGCGACGTTGGAAGTCAGCGGTCAGCCGCTGCCAGGACTCGTCACGGTCGGACGCCGCGGTGGCGACGTAGTCCTGGGCGAACTCGGTCATCTCCTGCTCGGAGGGCGCAGCGTCCTGCGAGGGGTCGGCGGACTCCGAGGCGGCTGTGGGCTGGTTCGTCGGGGCGCCGTCTCCGCCGAGGGAGCCGACCGCGAGCCACAGCACCAGCCCGGCCACGATGGCTGCGGCGGCGCCCGCGGCCCAGCCGGTGAGGCGGCGACGGTCGCGAGGAGTGGGGGCGATGCGGCCAGGCGCGTCGGTGTCGGCGGAAGCGGGGGGCGCGCTGTCGGGCGCGAGCGCCGTCGTGGCGGCCGTCCGGGTCCCCGTGGCCGTGATCGACCTCGTCGCGGTGGCGTCGTCGGGGGCGCCGGCGGCGAGGTGGTCGCGCACCTGCGCCATGGTCCACCGGTCCTTCGGGTCGCGTGCCATCGTCGCCTCGAGCACCGGGGCGAGCCAACCGGCCTCGGGCAGGCGCGGTGGGTCCTCGTGCACGATCTTGTAGAGCGCGGCCACCATGTTGTCGCTGACGTCGTACGGCGGCTTGCCGGCGAGCGCGTGGTAGAGCGTGGCGCCCAGCGACCAGACGTCGGAGGCGGTGGTCGCCGCGCTGCCGGAGGCCACCTCGGGCGCCATGTACGCCGGCGACCCGGTGACGAGTCCCGTACGGGTCAGCGTCGCGTCCTGGTTGGTGCGGGCGATGCCGAAGTCGGTGAGCTTCACCCGACCCTGGCTCGTCACCAGCATGTTGGAGGGCTTGACGTCCCGGTGCACGATGCCGGCGCCGTGAGCGGCGGCGAGGGCGTCGGCTGCCTGGGCGAGCAGCGGGGCCACGGTGTCAGCCGACAACGGGCCACCGGTGCGCACCAGCTCGGAGAGGTTGCGGCTCTCGAGGTACTCCATGACCAGCCAGTGCTCGTCGTTCTCGACGACCAGGTCGAAGACCGCGACGACGTTGGGGTGGTTCAGCGAAGCCGCCAGCCGAGCCTCCCGCTCGGCACGCAGCAGGTCGGCGTCCGCACCCCCAGGCGCCATCCCGATGCGCTTGACGGCGACGTCGCGGCCCAGCAGCTGGTCCTCGCCGCGCCAGACGACTCCCATGCCGCCGCGGCCGATCTCGGACTCGAGCGAGTAGCGTCCCGCGATCACGCGCGCGTCACCCTCCTGTTGGCGATCTCGTTGAGCAAACGTGCCCCGCCCGAGCGTCGGCACACCTCACCACGGTGTCACGTCGACCACAGGGGTCCTGGTCCGGTCCAGTCGCTCACTAGGATCGCGTCCATGACCCACGTGCTCTCGGCCGTCGCCTGGCCCTACGCCAACGGCCCGCGCCACATCGGTCACGTGGCCGGTTTCGGTGTGCCGTCGGACATCTTCAGCCGGTACATGAGGATGGCGGGTCACGACGTGCTCATGGTCTCGGGAACCGACGAGCACGGCACCCCCATCCTGATCGCCGCCGACCAGGCCGGGGTCAGCGCCCAGGAGCTGGCGGACCGGAACCACCGGCTGATCGCCGAGGACCTGGTCTCGCTCGGGGTCTCCTACGACCTCTACTCACGGACCACGACCCGCAACCACACCCAGGTCGTGCAGGAGCTGTTCCTCGGGGTCTACGAGAACGGCTACTTCGTCGAGCGCACGACCTACGGCGCGATCTCGCCCTCGACGGGGCGCACGCTTCCCGACCGCTACATCGAGGGCACCTGCCCGATCTGCGGGGCGGAGGGCGCCCGCGGCGACCAGTGCGACACCTGCGGCAACCAGCTCGACGCCCATGAGCTGAGGGACCCTCGGTCGAAGATCAACGGCGAGACACCGGAGTTCGTCGAGACCCAGCACTTCTTCCTCGACCTGCCGGCGCTGGCCGGCGCGTTGCGGGAGTGGCTGGAGGAACGCGAGGCCAGCGGCACCTGGCGCCCGAACGTGATCCGGTTCAGCCTCAACATCCTGGGCGAGATCCGTCCCCGCGCGATGACCCGCGACATCGACTGGGGCATCCCGGTGCCGCTCGACGGCTGGCGGGACCACCCCACGAAACGGCTCTACGTGTGGTTCGACGCGGTGATCGGCTACCTCTCGGCCTCGGTCGAGTGGGCCCGACGCCTCGGCGAGCCGGACCGCTGGCGGGACTGGTGGAACGACCCCGAGGCGCTGTCGTACTACTTCATGGGCAAGGACAACATCACCTTCCACTCCCAGATCTGGCCGGCGGAGCTGCTCGGCTACTCGGGCAAGGGCGACAAGGGCGGCGAGCCGCGCACGTACGGCGCCCTGAACCTGCCGACCGAAGTGGTCTCCAGCGAGTTCCTCACCATGGAGGGCAGGAAGTTCTCCTCCTCCAAGCAGGTCGTGATCTACGTGCGCGACATGCTGTCCCGCTACCAGGTGGACGCCTTCCGCTACTTCGTGTCGGTGGCCGGCCCCGAGAACCAGGACGCGGACTTCACCTGGGCGGAGTTCGTACGCAGGACCAACGACGAGCTGGTCGCCGGCTGGGGCAACCTGGTCAACCGCACCGCGACGCTGGTGGCGAAGAACTTCGGCGAGGTCCCCGCAGCGGTGGAGCTCACCGAAGCCGACCAGGCGCTCCTGGACCGTGTCGAGGCCGCGTTCGACGTCGTCGGGGACCTCATCGCCCGTCACCGGCAGAAGCAGGCGGTGACCGAGGCGATGCGTGCGGTCGCCGAGGTGAACCGCTACGTCTCCGACCACGAGCCGTGGAAGCTCAAGGGCGAGGAGCAGCGCCCCCGGCTGGCCACCGTGCTGCACGTCGCGGTGCAGGCGGTCGCCGACTGCAACGTGTTGCTCTCGCCGTTCCTGCCCCACGCCGCCAACCGCGTCGACGTCGTGCTCGGCGGTGACGGCCGGGTGCAGCCCATGCCCGAGCTGCGTGAGGCCGAGGGGCTCGACGGGGAGCCGGCGTACCCGATCATCACCGGCGACTACTCCGACGCGCGACCGTGGCGCAGGCAGCCGGTGACGCCGGGCACGCCCGTGGCCAAGCCGGCGCCGGTGTTCACCAAGCTCGATCCCTCCGTCGTCGACGACGAGCTCGCGCGAATGGGCGACTGAGGTGGCGCTGCACCCGCAGGCGAGGGCCGCGTTGCAGCGGGAGGCTGCCGACGAGGTGGCACCCTTCGATCCTCGGTTCGACCTCGAGGCCTCGCGCCGCCAGGCGCGGGAGGAGGCGGCCCTCGAGCCCCGAGAGGACGTCGAGGAGGCACTCGACATCGACGCCGACGGCGTGCGTTGCCGGCTCTACCGGCCTGCCGGCTCCGCGCCCGGGGTCCTGCTGCACCTGCACGGCGGTGGTTTCGTCTTCCACGACATCGACGTGCACGACGCCGCCGCTCGCCACCTGGCCAACCGCGTCGGCGTTGCCGTGCTGAGCGTGGACTACCGCAGACCGCCCGAGCACCCGTTCCCCGCTGCACCGGACGACGTCGACACCGTGCTCGGCTGGCTCGGCGCGCACGCCGAGGAGACAGGGCTTGCCGGGCCCGCCTAC
The DNA here is from genome assembly GCA_963801135.1 of uncultured Actinomycetota bacterium. Lineage (GTDB taxonomy): Bacteria > Actinomycetota > Actinomycetes > Propionibacteriales > Nocardioidaceae > Marmoricola_A. Next base: position 298,058 of record CAWDDN010000013.1, read on the forward strand.
GTCCACGGCGACAGCGCCGGCGGCAACCTCGCCCTGGTGGCTGCGCTCCGCAACCCCGACAGGTTCCGCGCGGTCGCGCTCACCTACCCGTTCCTCGACCCCGAGGCCCAGGGCGAGTCCTACCGGAGCGAGAACCACGGCTTCGACCCCCGCGAGGCGGCTTGGTACTGGCAGCAGTACGCCGCACGTCCCGGCGACCTCGCCCACCCGGACCTGGCGCCGCTGCTCTCCGACCGCCTGCACACCCTCCCGGCGACCCTCGTCGTCACCGCCGAGCACGACCCTCTCCGTGACGAGGGGGAGCTGCTCGCGGCACACCTGGCCGAGTTGGGCGTGGCCGTGGTCGGCATGCGCGTGCTGGGCCAGCTGCATGGCTTCTGGCGCCACCCGGACGTCTACGACGCCGCCGAGCCGACGACCCGCGCCATCGCGGGGTTCCTCCGCTCCCACGGCTGACCATGCGGCCCCGGTTCGCCGGCGGATCACCTGACAGACTGCGGCCATGCGCGTACACATCGGCTCCGACCACGCCGGGCTGGAGCTCAAGGACCATCTGATGGGCTGGTTGGCCGACCAGGGGCACGAGGTGGTCGACCACGGCCCGTTCGTCCACGACCCGCTCGACGACTACCCGGTCTTCTGTCTGCGGGCGGCCGAAGACGTGGCCTCGGACCGCGCCGAGGGCGTGACCAGTCTCGGGGTGGTGGTGGGTGGCTCCGGCAACGGCGAGCAGATCGCCGCCAACAAGGTCCAGGGCGTCCGGGCGGCGCTGGTGTGGAGCGAGGAGACGGCACGGCTGGCCCGCGAGCACAACGACGCCAACGTGGTCTCCGTCGGGGGCCGCATGCACAGCGTCGAGGACATGACACGTTTCGTCGAGGTCTTCCTCGCCACCGCGTTCACCGGTGACGAGCGCCATGTGCGACGCATCGGCATGCTGGCGACGTACGAGACGTCGCGCGAGCTCCCGCCGTTGCCCGACCCCCGTGCCTGAGGGCCACACCCTTCGTCGCCTCGCCGACGACCTCACCGACGCGTTCGGGGGTCGCCGCGTCTCGGCCTCGAGCCCCCAGGGACGCTTCGCCCAGGAGGCCGCCCTCCTCGACGGCAGCCTGCTCGAGCGTGGCGACGCGGCGGGCAAGCACCTCTTCCTCACGTTCTCAGCAGATCGGGTGGTGCACGTCCACCTCGGACTCATCGGCAGGTTCGACGTCCGGCCCGGCAGTCCTCCGGCGCCAGTGGGCCAGATCCGCCTCCGACTGGCGGCGCCGGACGACCGCGACGGCACCGCGGCCTACGCCGACCTGCGTGGAGCCACGCGGTGCGCGCTCGTGACGCCGGAGGAGGCGGACGCGGTCCGGGCGCGACTCGGCCCCGACCCGCTGCGAGCCGATGCCGACCCCGACCGCGCATGGCGGCGGATCCGCCGCAGCGACCGGGCCATCGGAGACCTGCTGATGGACCAAGCCGTGATCGCCGGTATCGGCAACGTGTTCCGCGCCGAGGTGCTGTTCCGGCAGGGGATCCACCCGCTGCGTCCGGGGCGGGCGGTGCGGCGCTCCCAGTTCCAGGCCATCTGGGGCGACCTCGCGGTCCTCATGGCCCAGGGCGTCCGGAGCAACCGCATCGACACCGTGCGTCGGGATCACACTCCTGAGGCGATGGGGCGCCCGCCACGGCAGGACGACCACGGGGGAGAGGTCTACGTCTACCGGCGACAGGGGCAGCCGTGCCACGTCTGCGGGTCGCGGATCGCGACCGAGACCCTGGCCGGGCGCAACGCCTTCTGGTGCCCTGCGTTGCCAGCCGAAGTACCGGCCCCGGACCGACCCCAGGCGCTAGGGTCCGGTGCCATGGCCGGCAACGCGTGGGACTCGGCTCGCCGCTGGTGGGGTCAGCGCGACCGTGGGTGGCTAGCCGCTCTCTACGGCCTGGTCGCGGCGGGTGCGGTGCTGCTGGCTCTCGAGCCGGCGAGCACTGGCATCGTGCTGATGCTCCCGCTGCTGCTGGCGACGCTCTTCCTCTCGCCGAAGCGGGCCATCTGGTTCGCGGTGGTGGTGCTCGCGGTGCTGGCCGGCGAGACGATCTACTCCTACGGCCTGGACCTGCCGGCGCGGCGGGTGTTCTCGTTCGCCTTCGCCATGGCGATGTGCCTGGTGGTGATCGTGGTCGCGAGACGTCGCGCCACGATCGGCGTCGCCCGGGTGCGCACCGACTCCATCCTCGAGGACCTGAGACGGCGTCTGAGCCGACAGGGCGTGGTGCCGGCGTTGCCGTCGGAGTGGTACGCCGACGTCGCGCTCCGCGCCGCGGGTGGCACCAGCTTCGCCGGCGACTTCCTGGTGACGCGCAAGAGCGTCTCGGAGGACCGGCTCGACCTGGCGGTCGTCGACGTCTCGGGCAAAGGCGTCGAGGCGGGACCGAAGTCGTTGCTGCTGTCGGGCGCTTTCGCCGCGCTGATCTCGGCGCTGTCACCGCCGGCCTTCCTCGCCCGGGCCAACGACTTCGTGATCGACCAGGACTGGTCCGAGGGCTTCGCCACCGCGATCTATCTCAGCCTGAACCTGCGGACCGGTGAGTTCCGTCTGTGGTCCGCCGGACACCCCCCGGCAGTCCACTTCCGCTCGGGCAGCGGCCACTGGAAGGCCTACGAGGGCGCCGAGGGCCCGGCGCTGGGTCTGGTGCCGGGGGCGGGGTACGAGATGGTGACCGGCCAGATGCAGCGGGGCGACGCGTTGCTGCTGTTCACCGACGGGCTGATCGAGAAGTCGCAGCGCGACGTCTCGACGGGGCTCGACACCCTGCTGGGCGAGGGGGAGCGGCTGCTCAAAGGCGGGTTCGAGCGCACCGCGCAGCCGCTGGTCGACAAGCTCGGGTCGGCGGCCGACGACTGTGCCCTGGTGGTGCTCCACCGCCGCGGGGACTGACCGGGTGACCGACGTGGAGCGGATGACGGGAATCGAACCCGCGTAGCCAGTTTGGAAGACTGGGGCTCTACCATTGAGCTACATCCGCGAGCGCTGCGACTCCCAGCAGATCGAGAGCGAAGCGGCGCGCCAATCCTGCCACATGCGCCACCTCGACCCCGGCGGCGGGAGGCGACTCAGCACTGCTCGCGGCACTGCTCGCGGCCCTGCTCGTGGCACCGTTTCGACAGCGCCGGGGCGGCTGCGTAGACTCCCCTGGTTGCCTGACCGGGGCGTAGCGTAGTGGCTAGCGCGCCTGCTTTGGGAGCAGGAGATCGCAGGTTCGAGTCCTGTCGCCCCGACCCAGTCGGTACCCCCATGACCCGTGCCCCCACGATCGAGGAGACCACCTGTGAAGAGCGCCGTCGAGACTCTGAGCCCCACTCGGGCCAAGCTCACCGTCGAGGTGCCCTTTTCCGAGCTCAAGCCGAGCCTTGACGCGGCGTACAAGAAGATCGCCGAGCAGATCAACGTGCCGGGCTTCCGCCGTGGCAAGGTGCCGGCGGTGATCATCGACCGCCAGATCGGGCGCGAAGCCGTCCTCGACGAGGCCATCAACGACGCGTTGCCCAAGCTCTACGTGCAGGCGCTGCAGGAGAACGAGCTCGAGCCCCTCGCCCAGCCCGACGTCGACATCACCCGGCTGGACGACAACGAGGCACTGGAGTTCACCGCCGAGGTCGACGTGCGGCCGCAGATCACGCTGCCGGACCTCGACGGCATCGACGTCAGCGTCGCCGAGGTCGAGGTCAGCGACCGCGACGTCGAGCAGGAGATCCAGTCACTGCGTGAGCGCTTCGGGACCCTCGTCGACGTCGAGCGTGCCGCCGAGGACGGCGACTTCGTGGTCATCGACCTCAAGGCCAGCCAGGACGGTGAGGTGGTCGAGGGCGGCGAGGCCGCCGGCATCAGCTACCAGCTCGGCAAGGGCGGCATGCTCGATGGCCTCGACGAGGCGCTGGGCGGGATGAGCGCCGGCGACACCACGACCTTCACCTCGACCCTGGCCGGTGGTACCCAGGCCGGCGACGAGGTCGACGTCGAGGTCTCTGTCACCGCCGTCAAGCAGCAGGAGCTGCCCGAGCTCGACGAGGAGTTCGTCCAGATGGCGTCGGAGTTCGACACCATGGCCGAGCTCACCGAGGACGCCCGGACCCGCCTGGCCAACGGCAAGCGCCTGGAGCAGGCCGCCGAGGCCCGTGACGCCGTGGTCGACAAGCTGCTCGACCTGGTCGAGGTCCCGGTGCCCGACCAGGTGCTGTCGGACGAGCTGGCGGCCCGTCGGCAGAACATCGACCAGCAGCTGGCCTACGCGGGCCTGACCATGGAGCAGTACCTCGAGAACGAGGGGCAGACCCAGGAGGAGTTCGACTCCGAGCTCGAGCGACAGGTGCGCGACGGAGTGGCCACCCAGTTCCTCCTCGACCAGCTCGCCAAGGACCACGAGATCAACGTGGAGCAGCAGGAGCTGTCCGAGCACATGATGCGGCGCGCCCAGCAGTCCGGCCAGAACCCGCAGGAGTACATCCAGCACGCGCTGGAGCACAACCACGTCCCCGAGCTCGTCGCCGAGGTCGTCCGCGGCAAGGCGCTGGCGCAGGTGGTCGAGGGCGCGACGGTGACCGACGCCTCCGGTGCCGTCGTCGACCTGAAGAACCTCCGCGGGGACGGCACCATCGGAACCCCGGACGACGACTCCGACCCCTCCGAAAGCGCCTCCGACGATGGGGCCACCGGCTCCGTCGCGGCAGCCGCCGAGGCAAGGGGCCGACGAAGGGGCCGACGAAGGGGCCGACGAGGTCGAGGCGGCCGAGCAGGGTTCCTGAGCCGCCCTGAGCCGCCCTGAGCTGCCTTGGGGGACCCTGGGGCCTCTGGGAGACAGAGCAGTCGAGAGGGACACGCGAACCGCGTGTCCCTCTTGCTTTGTGTACATGTGTTCACTGAAACTGCGACCGTGACTGCGCCCAGCGCCACCGAGCGCCCCCGGATCGTCCCCGACGACGACACCGATGCCCGCCTCGGGCCTCATCCGCATCCCGAGCCCGTCCTGGCCGACGCTGTCGCGCTGGCCGCGACGTACGCCGACGAGCTGCTCGTCGGCACCGCACGACACACGCACCTCGCGGTCTCGAGGCGGGTCTTCGCGATGACCGGCTTCGCGACCGGCAACGCCGTGACCGGCATCCAGGCGCTGCACGACGGAATCGCGGGAGGCCTCTACGGCTCCCTGAGCATCGCGTTGCGTGCGGCCGGCCTCGGCTTCACCAAGCTCGGACGGGCCCAGGTGGGCTCCAAGCTCAACGACACGGCGCCGGGGCGTGCCGTCCAGTCGGCGGTCAACGGGCTCATCGGGGAGCGACTGAGCACCCACCACCCCCATCTCGCCCTGCAGCTGAGCGTGCGGGTGAAAGGCCAGCCGGTCGCGCTGCGTCGGGAAACCCTGGCCGACGCCTTCCCCGGAGCGACCGGGCGCGTGGTGGTCTTCCTGCACGGCCTGGGGGAGCAGGAGGGCAACTGGCGCTTCCGCGAGGAAGAGATGGGTGGCACCTACGGCTCCCGGTTGCGCACCGTGGGGGCGTGGACGCCGGTCTACCTGCGCGCCAACACCGGCCTCGGCGTGAACGCCAACGGTGTCGCGCTCACCTCCTTGCTGCAAGAGCTCGTCGAGCAGTGGCCGGTACCGGTCGACAGGATCGCGCTCGTGGGGCACTCGATGGGTGGGCTGATCATGCGCTCGGCCTGTGCGGTCACCACCAAATCACCCGATCCGTGGGTCTGCAGGCTCAGCGACCTGGTCACCCTCGGCACCCCTCACCTGGGCGCCGACCTTGCCCTGGGCACGAGACACGGTTCCCAGCTCTTGCGGCTGCTGGAGGAGACCTCGGGCTTGCACCGGATCCTCGAGCACCGATCGCCCGGGATCCGCGACCTGGAGCGCGGGCTGCCCGACCTGCCGCCGCTTCCCCATGTGCGCTACCGGCTGGTCTCGGCCGAGATCGGTCCCCCCAGCGCGCCGTGGGGTCGGGTCTTCGGCGACCTGCTCGTGCGGCGGCGTTCGGCCCACGGGGTGCGCCGCGCCGGGCTGCGGCGCGTCCAGCACCTGTTCCCCGGAGCGGACGTGCTGCACGTCCCGCGCGCCCACCACTTCTCCCTCCTCAACCATCCGCACGTGGACCGGGCGATGCGAGGATGGCTGGCATGACAGGTGCACCGGACCGTGAGCTGACCGCCCAGGTGCGCATCGACGCGCCTGCCGGCAAGGTGTGGGAGACGCTCACCGACTTCGACCGGATGCCGGCCTGGAGCCCTGAGCTCGTCCGCATGGTGCCGCTGGGGCGAGGTGGCTTGCGGCCCGGTCTGCAGTACCTCGGTGTCAATCGACGCGGTCCGGTGGTGTGGCCGACGCGGAACCGCGTCGTGGCGGTCGAGCCGGAACGGCTACTGGCCTGGGACACCCTCTCCAGCGGCGCGAGGTGGGTCTTCGAGCTCGGTCCCGCCGGTCCCGACGGCCCCGATGCGACGGCCACCCGGGTGGTGCAGCGCCGCTCGGTGACCCGCGGGCTCACGGTGCTGTCGCGCGCCTTCACCCCGCTGGCGCTCGGTGGCAGTGACGTGCACGCCGACGAGCTGGAGGCGGGGATGCTGACCACGCTCGAGCGGCTCAAGGCCGAGATCGAGGGCCACGGGTCCCGTCCCTGACGACCTCGTCGGCCCGGGTCGCGGTGCGCGCACCCGCGGTCGTCCGCTGTCCGCGAACACGTGGGGGATCCTCGTGGAAGTGTCCGGCCGGGGGGCTAGGCTCGCGGCCGTGACTGACACCTCGATGGCTGACATCTCCATGAATGGCGGCGGCCCGGGCTACGGGCTCGACGACAACGTCTACCAGCGGCTGCTGAAGGAACGCATCGTGTTCCTCGGCTCGGAGGTGCGTGACCAGAACGCGAACGCGATCTGCGCGCAGATGCTCCTGCTCAACGCCGAGGATCCCGAGGCGGACATCTTCTTGTACATCAACTCGCCTGGCGGCTCGGTCGACTCGGGCATGGCGATCTACGACACCATGAACTACATCCCCAACGACGTCGCCACCGTGGCGATGGGACTGGCCGCCTCGATGGGGCAGTTCCTGCTCTGCGCCGGGGCCGCGGGCAAGCGGTACGCGCTGCCGCACTCGCGGATCATGATGCACCAGCCCTCCGGTGGCATGGGTGGTTCGGCGTCCGACATCAAGATCCAGGCCCAGCAGTCGCTGCACATCAAGAAGGTCCTCTTCGAGCTGATCAGCCACCACACCGGGCAGCCGATCGAACAGGTCGAGACCGACGCCGACCGTGACCGCTGGTTCACCGCCGAAGAGGCGCGCGAGTACGGCTTCATCGACAAGGTCGTCGCCAACGCCGGCCAGGTCGCCGACCAGGGCCGCCCCGCCCACAACCAGGACTGAGGACGACGTGAACTACTACATCCCGCAGTGGGAGGAGCGGACGTCGTACGGCATCCGCCGGATCGACCCCTACGCCAAGCTCTTCGAGGACCGCATCATCTTCCTGGGCACCCCGATCAGCGACGACATCGCCAACGCGGTGATGGCCCAGCTGCTCTGCCTGGAGTCGATGGACCCCGACCGCGACATCCAGATCTACATCAACTCCCCGGGTGGCTCCTTCACGGCGCTGACCGCGATCTACGACACCATGCGCTTCGTCAAGCCCGACGTGCAGACCGTGTGCCTGGGCCAGGCTGCGTCGGCCGCGGCGATCCTGCTGGCCGCGGGTGCCCCGGGCAAGCGGCTGGCGCTGCCCAACAGCCGGATCCTCATCCACCAGCCCTACACCGAGGGAACCTACGGCCAGGCCTCCGACATCGAGATCCAGGCCAACGAGATCCTGCGGATGCGAGAGCTGCTCGAGCAGATGATCTCCGAGCACACCGGCAAGCCGCAGGAGGAGGTCAGCCACGACATCGAGCGCGACAAGATCCTCACCGCGGAGGCGGCCAAGGAGTACGGCCTGATCGACGCCGTCCTGGAGTCCCGCAAGGCCACGCTCACCGACGTGTGACGGGCTGTGCGGCAATGCCCGTGTCCCGCACACGCAGTGGGCATCGGCGGGTTAGTTTTGGTTGCACGGTCAAACCACAGGTCGGCGGAACCTCGTCGGCCCCGAGGATGAGGAGGCGTGCCGATGGCACGCATCGGTGACGGCGGCGACCTGCTGAAGTGCAACTTCTGCGGGAAGAGCCAGAAGCAGGTCAAGCGCCTGATCGCGGGGCCCGCCGTCTACATCTGCGACGAGTGCATCGACCTGTGCAACGAGATCATCGAGGAGGAGCTCGCCGAGGGCAGCGAGGTCGGCCTCGAGGAGCTGCCGAAGCCCCGGGAGATCGTGGAGTTCCTCCAGTCCTACGTGGTCGGCCAGGACGAGGCGAAGAAGGCGCTCGCGGTCGCGGTCTACAACCACTACAAGCGGGTGCAGGCCGGTCTCGGCGTCGCGTCCCGGCAGCGCGGTGAGGACCAGGTCGAGCTGGCCAAGTCCAACATCCTGGTGATCGGCCCGACCGGCTGCGGCAAGACCTACCTGGCCCAGACCTTGGCCCGGATGCTCAACGTCCCCTTCGCGATCGCCGACGCGACGGCTCTGACCGAGGCCGGCTACGTCGGCGAGGACGTCGAGAACATCCTGCTCAAGCTGATCCAGGCGGCCGACTACGACGTGAAGAAGGCCGAGACAGGCATCATCTACATCGACGAGATCGACAAGGTGGCCCGCAAGGCGGAGAACCCCTCGATCACTCGCGACGTGTCGGGCGAAGGGGTGCAGCAGGCGCTGCTCAAGATCCTCGAGGGCACCACGGCCTCGGTGCCGCCGCAGGGGGGCCGCAAGCACCCCCACCAGGAGTTCATCCAGATCGACACCACGAACATCCTGTTCATCGTGGGTGGCGCCTTCTCGGGGCTCGAGCAGATCGTGGAGCAGCGGATCGGGCGCAAGACTCTCGGGTTCGGGGCCGAGCTGCAGACCAAGCAGGAGCGTGACCTGGACCAGATCTTCTCCGAGGTCATGCCCGAGGACCTGCTCAAGTTCGGGCTGATCCCGGAGTTCATCGGTCGGCTGCCGGTCATCGCGACGGTCGACAAGCTCAACCACGAGGCCCTGGTGCAGATCCTGACCGAGCCCCGCAACGCCCTGGTGAAGCAGTACCAGAAGCTGTTCGAGCTCGACGGGGTGGAGCTGGAGTTCACCGAGGAGGCGGTCCTGGCCGTCGCGGATCAGGCGGTCGAGCGAGGCACGGGTGCCCGCGGCCTCCGGGCGATCATCGAGGAGGTCCTGCTCCACGTGATGTACGAGGTGCCGTCGCGCGAGGACGTCTCCGGGGTGGTCATCACCGACGAGGTCGTGCGCGACAAGGTGGAGCCCACCGTCGTGCTTCGCAGCTCGGACGCGAAGAAGAAGTCCGCCTGACCTTCTCCCGACCTGCGCTGCGATGAGCCCGGCCGAGCTGCTGTTGCTCGCGTTCGCGTTGGCGATGGACGCCGTCGCCGTCTCGCTGGCGCTCGGGCTGCGGCTTCGTCGTCCCTCTGCCCGGGACGCCGGGTGCGCAGCGACCGTCTTCGGGCTCTTCCAAGGACTCATGGCGCTCCTCGGCTGGGGTCTCGCGTCCTGGTCGGCTGAGGCGGTGTCCCAGGTCGCGCCGTGGATTGCGTTCACGCTGCTGGTCCTGATCGGGCTCAACATGCTGCGCGAGGCTGCCGCGGGCGAGGCAGCGGAGGAGTCCACGGAGGCGCTCGGTGCGAGCGCCTCACAGCTGAGCGTCCTCGGTCTCCTGCCGTTGGGGGTGGCCACCTCGATCGACTCCGCGGCAGCGGGGGTCACCTTCGGCGTCCTGGAGGTCGAGGTCGCCCCGGCTGCCGCCCTGATCGGCGCGGTGACGTTTGCGCTGTCCCTGCTCGCGGTTGCGGTCGGGGCCCGCGTCGGCGAGCGGCTCGGTAGCCGGGCCGAGGTACTGGGCGGGGTGGTGCTCATCGTGATCGGCTTGCGGGTCCTGCTCGACCATCTCGGCGTGCTCTGAGTTCCTCGGTCCCTGGGCCCTCCATCGAGACCCCGGACAGGTAGCCGTCGTACGACCGCAGTGATCAGCGGCAGCGGTCCTCACGCGCAAAGGCCCCCGACCGCGAAGCGGTCGGGGGCCTTTGCTGCAAGTCAGGAGACGCGCACGTTCTCGGCCTGGGGACCCTTGGGGCCCTGGGCGAGGTCGAACTCGACCTTCTGGTTCTCGTCGAGCGACTTGTAGCCGCTGGACTGGATGGCGGAGAAGTGAACGAACACGTCCTCACCGCCGCCGTCCTGCGCGATGAAGCCGAAACCCTTGTCGGCGTTGAACCACTTGACGGTTCCCTGAGCCATGATCTGTTCCTTTGTTCGGTGCCGAGGACACTGTGCCCTCAAGCCGCTGAAGACATCCACCTGTGCTGGTGTCCAGCGAACCGAAACCAGAAGTACGAGATACAAGCCGCAACTACGTGCGCGGCGAGGAGGCGTGCTAGGCCATCCCTTCAACACCACCCATGCTACTGCATGGCGTGCGTTGTTCAGGTGTCGGCTCCCGAAGCAGGGACGATCTCAGCCGACACCCGCACGGCAGGGCCGGATGCACCCGAGCGTTCGTCGGCCTCGACGTAGCCGATCTCGCCGACCACCTTGGCAGCGGCGGTGAGGTCCCTCTCCGCCCGAGAGAGAAGCTCGAGGTGGTGCCGCAGCGCCGAGACCTCGACAGCGGTCACCTCCGTGCGCATGGAGACCTTCGCCTGGGACTTGACCTTGCGGAGCCCGGCGAGGGCTTGGGCGACCACCGTGAGCATCTGCGGGTCACCACCCGCGGGATCTCCGGCGACCGGCCAGGCCTGATGGTGGACCGACCCGTCCTGCCACCACGACCACACCTCCTCGGTGACGTAGGGCAGGAAGGGCGCCAGCAGCCGCAGCTGGACGTGCAGCGCGGTCGCCAGGGCAGCACGCGCCGACTCGGCCGGTGGGTCGCCCTGCGGCCCGTAGGCCCGTTCCTTGACCAACTCGAGGTAGTCGTCGCAGAACTGCCAGAAGAACCGTTCGGTGTCCTCCAGCGCCGAGGTGTAGTCGTAGGCGTCGAAGGCGACGGTGGCCCGCTGCACCGTCTGCGCCAGGCCCGCCAGCATGCCCCGGTCGATGGGCTCGGTGACGGCCTCGGCGTCGGTCGACGTCGCCCCCACCCCTGCGAGCACGAACCGCGAGGCGTTGAGCACCTTCATCGCCAAGCGCCGCCCGACCTTCATCTGGGTCTCGTCGAAGGGCGAGTCCAGTCCGGGGCGTGCCGTAGCCGCCCGCCAGCGCACGGCATCGGCGCCGTACTTGTCGAGGATCTCGGTCGGCACGATGACGTTGCCCTTGGACTTCGACATCTTCTTGCGGTCCGGGTCGACCACGAAGCCCGAGACCAGCGCGTGGCTCCACGGCACGACGCCGTGCTCGAAATGCGAGCGGACGACGCGCGAGAACAGCCAGGTGCGGATGATGTCGTGGGCGTGGGTGCACAGGTCCATCGGGAAGACCCGCTCGAAGAGGTCGTCGTCGGACTCCCAGCCGCCGGCGATCTGGGGGGTGAGCGACGACGTGGCCCAGGTGTCCATGATGTCGGGATCGCCGACGAAGCCGTAGGGCTTGCCGCGCTGGGACTCCTCGTAGCCGTTCGGGGCATCGGTCGAGGGGTCGACGGGCAGCTGGTCTTCGCGGGGGAGGAGCGGGCGGTCGTAGCCGGGCTCGCCATCTCCGTCCAGCGGGTACCAGACCGGGAAGGGGATGCCGAAGAACCGCTGCCGCGAGATCAGCCAGTCGCCGTTGAGGCCGCCGACCCAGTTGTCGTAACGGTGGCGCATGTGGGTCGGGATCCACTCGATCTCGCTGCCGCGGGCCACCAGGGCCTCGCGGAGGTCGTGCTCGCGGCCGCCGTTGCGGATGTACCACTGCCGCGTCGAGACGATCTCCAGCGGCTTGTCGCCCTTCTCGTAGAAGTTCGCGACCCGCTGGGTCGGGGTGGGCTCGCCCTCCAGGGCCCCCGAGTCCCGCAGGAGGCCGACCATGGCCTCGCGTGCCGAGAACGCGGTCTTGCCGGCCAGCTCGGCGTACGCGGTGGCCGCCGACTCCGCCGCCAACCACTCCGGTCTCTCCCGGTGCAACCGGCCGTCGCGCCCGATCACGGTGCGTACCGGCAGGTCGAGCTCACGCCACCACTGCACGTCGGTCAGGTCGCCGAAGGTGCAGCACATCGCGATGCCGGCCCCCTTGTCGGGCTCGGCCGCCTCGTGGGCCAGCACCGGGATCTCGACGCCGAAGACCGGGGAGGTCACCGTGGTGCCGAACAGGGCCTGGTAGCGCTCGTCGTCCGGGTGGGCGATGAGCGCGACCACGGCGGGGATCAGTTCGGGGCGCGTCGTCTCGATGTGCACGTGCTCGCCGGAGCCCCGCCCGAACCCGACCCGGTAGTAGTGGCCCGGGTAGTCCCGCCCCTCGAGCTCGGCCTGGGCCACCGCGGTCTGGAAGGTCACGTCCCACAGCGTGGGCGCCTCCTGCAGGTAGGCCTCCCCGCGCGCCAGGTTGCGCAGGAACGCCCGTTGCGACGCGGTCTGCGCCGTCGAGCCGATGGTGGTGTAGGTCTGCTCCCAGTCCACCGACAGGCCGAGCGTGCGCCACAACGACTCGAAGACCTTCTCGTCCTCGACGACCAGCTGCTCGCACAGCTCGACGAAGTTGGGCCGGCTGACCGGGACCTGTCGCTTCGGGTCGGGCTTGCTCGGCGGGACGAAGTCGGCGTCGTAGGGGAGCGAGGGGTCACAGCGCACGCCGTAGTAGTTCTGCACCCGCCGCTCGGTCGGCAGGCCGTTGTCGTCCCAGCCCATCGGGTAGAAGACCTCCTTGCCCTGCATCCGCTGGTAGCGCGCGACCAGATCGGTGTGGGTGTAGGAGAAGACGTGGCCCACGTGCAGGGAGCCGGAGACGGTGGGGGGCGGGGTGTCGATCGAGTAGATGTCCTCGCGGGGGCGAGAACGGTCGAAGGCGTAGGTCCGGTCCTTCTTCCAGCGGTCCGACCAGGTGGCCTCCAGGCCCTCCAGGGCCGGCCTGTCCGGTACGACGACGGCCCGCTTCGTCGAGGTGGAGTCGCCGGACTGCGGTGTGGTGGCCATGGGCGGAATCCTACGAACCGCCCACGCCCGCAGCGAATCCGGCGGTGTCCGCCCTGGCTGTCCCGTAGCCGGTCGTCATAGGGTCGCGTGGTGCGCAACCTTCGCTGGCCGTTGCTGGGTGTCCTCCTTTCCCTCGCGTGGACACAGCGCGAGTGGTTGCAGCGTCTCCTCGCGTGGCTGCGGCGCGCCTCGCTGTCCGGTGTCGTGGTGTCCAGCCAGGACGGTCGCCCGGTGGCCGGCGTCCGGGTCGAGGCACGGAGCATCGACGACCTCCTTCCCCGCGCCACGGCCACCGCGGACGCGGACGGTCGGTTCGTGCTGCGCCCCATCACCATGGAGGAGATCGCGCTCCATCTCGACGGCGGGGCGGTGGGCTACGAGAGCGGCTACCTCGGGTTCGGGGGCGTGGTCGTACCCACCTGGGGGGAGGCCGTCTCGGTCGGAGTCGGCGAGCTCGGCACTCCGATCCGGCTCGACCCCCGCTGACCGGCAAACGTGGGGCGCCTGCATCGCCGGGGGCCCGTAGACTCGGTGCGCCATGCCAGACACCCCCCGCGACCACTCGCAGCCGTCCTACGACGACGTCCAGGGTGCGCTGCTCGCGCGCTGGCCGGAGACCAGGCTCGATCCCTCCCTGGAGCGGATCCAGGCCGTCGTCGAGCTGTTGGGTGATCCCCAACGTGCCTACCGCGCCGTCCACCTGACCGGCACCAACGGCAAGACCAGCACCTCGCGCATGGTCGACGACCTGCTGCGTGCGGCGGGGCTGCGGACCGGGCGGTTCACCAGCCCCCACCTGGAGTCGATGACCGAGCGCATCTGTGTCGACGGGGAGCCGCTGACCGAGGAGGCCTTCGTGCGCGCCTGGCTCGACGTGGCGCCGTACGTGGAGCTGGTGGATCGCCAGGGGCCTCACCCGATGAGCTTCTTCGAGGCCACGGTCGCGATGGCCTATGCGGCGTTCGCCGACGCGCCCGTCGACGTCGCTGTCGTCGAGGTGGGCATGGGGGGAGCCTGGGACGCCACGAATGTCGTGGACGCCGAGGTGGCCGTGATCACGCCGATCTCGGTCGACCACGCGCACTACCTCGGCGACAGCCCGGCGGCCATCGCGCAGGAGAAGGCCGGCATCATCAAGCCGAACGCCGTGGCGGTTGTCGCCCACCAGGAGGACGAGGTCATGGAGGTCCTCGTCGAGCGTGCCCGGGAGGTCGGCGCCGAGCTCCTGGTCGAGGGGATCCACTTCGGCGTGGCCCAGAGCGTTCCCGCCGTCGGCGGTCAGCTGATGAGCCTGTGCGTCGAGGACCGCGCCTTCGACGACGTCTTCGTGCCGCTGTACGGCGGGCACCAGGCCCAGAACGCCGTGCTCGCCCTGGCCGCCGCTCACGCCGTGCTCGGCGCGGGTGCGCTGACCGGCGAGGTGGTCGGGGAGGCGTTCGGCACGGCGACCTCGCCGGGGCGGTTGGAGGTCGTCCGCCGGGGACCCACGATCCTCCTGGACGCGGCGCACAACCCGCACGGTGCCGCGGCCGCTGTCGAGGCGGTCCGTGACTACTTCACCTTCGACCCGCTCGTCGGCGTCGTCGGCGTGATGCGGGACAAGGACGTCGAGGGACTGCTGTCGGAGCTGGAACCGGTGTTGTCCGAGATCGTGTGCACCCAGAACGCGACGGCGCGCTGCCTGCCCGCCGAACACCTCGCGGAGGTGGCGCGCGATCTGTTCGGGGAGCACCGGGTCCGAGTCGAGCCGCGGCTCGACGAGGCCGTGACGCTCGGCGTCACCCTCGCCGAGACCGGGGGAGCGCTGGGCGAGTCCATCGGCGCCGGCGGTGTGCTGGTCACCGGCTCGGTGATCACCGTGGGCCAGGCGCGCACCCTGCTCCGGCGGGCGGGTCACCGTGGATGATCGGCCCCAAGATCGGCTGGGCTCCGTCAGGCGGGCCATGTGCGCCGGCATCCTCGGGCTGCAGGCGGTGGCGTTGGTCCCCGTCGCCTCGGTGCTGCTGCCGCTGACCGACCTGCCCACCTGGCTCGGACTCACGATCGGCGTCGGGCTCCCAGTCCTCTGCCTGCTCGGCGCGGGCATGATGCGGGGCCGACAGGGAGGCACGATCGGCTGGGTCGCGCAGGCAGCGACCATCGCGGCCGGTTTCGCGACGCCGTGGCTGTTCGGTCTCGGGGTGGTGTTCGCCGCCCTGTACGCCGGGTGCTGGGTGCTGGGGGCCAAGATCGACCGCGAGCGGGACGAACGGACCCGGTCGGTGCGCCAGGCCGGGGCAGACGGGCCCGAGCCGGACCCGCTTGGTTAGGCTCGGCTCATGGCTGACACCCACGAGCGCACCCTGGTCCTGCTCAAGCCCGACGCGGTGCGCCGCGGTCTCCTAGGCGAGATCATCGGTCGCTACGAGGCCAAGGGGCTCCAGGTCGTGGCGATGGAGATGCGCCACGCCACCGGTGAGATCGCCGACGAGCACTACGCCGAGCACATCGAGAAGGACTTCTACCCCCCGCTCCGGGAGTTCGTCACCTCCGGGCCGCTGGTGGCGATGATCCTCGAGGGCGACAGCGCCATCGAGATCGTCCGCGCGCTCCACGGAGCCACCGACGGGCGCAAGGCCGCCCCGGGGACGATCCGCGGCGACATGGCCCTCTCCAACCGCGAGAACCTGGTGCACGGCTCGGACTCGGCCGACTCCTCGATGCGGGAGATCGGGGTCTGGTTCCCCGCCCTGTAGCCGGGGTGCACTCCGCGCGTCGTCCGCGCGTGTCCTCCCCGATCGCAGGCCTCCTGCTGCCTACGCTTCCCGGGACACCAGTCGTGACGGGAGTGCGGACCTTCGATGGCGAACAGCTTCATCGGCCGGGACATGGCCGTCGATCTCGGCACGGCCAACACGCTGGTCTACGTCCGCGGCAAGGGTGTGCTGCTCGACGAGCCCAGCGTCGTCGCGCTCAACTCCACCACGGGTGAGGTGCTGGCCGTCGGGCACGAGGCCAAGCGCATGATCGGGCGGACGCCTGACAACATCACCGCGATCCGCCCGCTCCAGGACGGGGTGATTGCCGACTTCGACGCGACCGAGCAGATGCTCCGGTTCTTCATCCAGCAGGTGCACCGGCGCCGCTACTTCGCCAAGCCACGACTCGTGATCTGCGTGCCCAGTGGGATCACCGCGGTCGAGCAGCGAGCGGTCAAGGAGGCCGGCTACCAGGCCGGGGCCCGGCGGGTCTACATCATCGAGGAGCCGATGGCCGCGGCGATCGGCGCCGGTCTGCCCGTCCACGAGGCGACCGGCAACATGGTGGTCGACGTCGGAGGTGGCACCACCGAGGTGGCGGTGATCTCCCTCGGTGGCATCGTGACGAGCCTCAGCGTGCGTACCGCCGGCGACGACATCGACCAGGCGATCATCGCGTGGATGAAGAAGGAGCACTCGCTGCTCCTCGGCGAGCGCACCGCCGAGGAGATGAAGATGACCCTCGGCACGGCGTTCCCGCTGACCAAGGAGCCCGAGGCCGAGATCCGCGGACGCGACATGGTGACCGGGCTCCCGAAGACCGCGGTGGTCTCCAGCAGCGACCTGCGTCACGCCATCGAGGAGCCGCTCAACGACATCGTCGACGGCGTGCGCACCACGCTCGACCAGACTCCGCCGGAGCTGGCCGGCGACATCATGGACCGGGGGCTCGTGCTCACTGGCGGCACCGCCCTGCTGCGCGGCCTCGACGAGCGGCTGCGCCACGAGACCGGGATGCCGGTGCACGTGGCCGAGGACCCCCTGCACTCCGTGGCACTCGGCGCGGGCAAGTGCGTGGAGGAGTTCGAGGCGCTGCAGCAGGTCCTGGTCTCCGAGAACCGACGCTGAGGGAGCCGGTGATGAGCAAGAGGCGCCTCTCGAGCGAGGACCGCAAGCGACGCGGTTCGCGTTCGCTGGTCGCGGTCATGGCGCTGGCCAGCGTCACGGTGATGGCGGTCGACGCCCAGGGAGGCGACGCCTCACCGTTCTCGGTGGTCCGCGACGGCCTCGGAGAGGTGTTCGCTCCGGCGCAGGAGGGCGCCGCCACCGTCGCTCGCCCGCTCGGCGAGATCCCTGACTTCTTCGCCTCCTCACGCTCACTGCGTTCGGAGATCAAGGGGCTCGAGGCCGAGAACGCTCGCCTGCGCGGTCAGGTCAACAGCACCTCGCAGGTGCGCTACCGCGCGGCCGAGCTCGACGGGCTGCTGCGCTCCTCCCGTCAGCACGACCTGGCGCTGGTGGCCGCCCGTGTCGTCGCCATCGAACCGGCCCAGAGCTTCAGCCACACCGTGACCATCGACGCCGGCACCAGCGCCGGGGTGCGTCCCGACATGACTGTGCTCAACAACGACGGGCTGGTGGGCCGGGTGGTCGAGGCGCGGCGAAGCGCGTCGACCGTCCTGCTGATCATCGACCAGCGCTCGACGGTGGGGGCCCGGCTGGGCTCCGACGGCGAGGTCGGCTTCCTCCAGGGGCGCGGGTCGCTGGACAGCCGCAGCCGGCTGGACCTCGACCTGGTCGACAACTCCCAGACTCCTGGCAAGGACGACGCCGTGCTCACCTGGGGCAGTCGCGGCGGCGCGCCGTACGTGCAGGGAGTGCCGATCGGGAGCATCCGGAAGGTGTTCTCGAGCCCGCTCGAGCAGGCCAAGCACGCGGTTGTCGAGCCCTACGTCGACTTCTCCTCCCTCGACGTGGTCGGGGTGGTGGTCACCGAGGCGACCCAGAGTGACCGGCCGCTGATCCGCGCGGGCCGCGCTGAGGGTCTGGAGGAGCGCTGACATGCAGGTCGTCCGTGGTGCCGTGCTCGCGATGGTGCTTCTGCTCGCGGTGGTGCTCCAGGTGAGCTTCTTCGGGTATCTCTCCTTCGCCGGTGTCGTGCCCAACCTGGTGCTGCTGCTCGTGGTCGCCGCCGCGCTCACGCGTGGGCCCGAGCTCGCCGTGGTGATCGGCTTCGTCGGCGGGCTGGCGGCCGACCTGCTGCCGCCTGCCCAGCACCTCGCCGGGCGGTGGGCGCTGGCCCTGGTCGTGGTGGGGTTCCTCGCCGGCAGGGTGCGCGCCGACGCGGCACGCTCGACGTTCGGAGCCCTGGTGACCGTCGCGGCCTGCTCCTTCATCGGCACCTCCGTCTTCGCGCTGTCGGGCATCCTCCTGGGCGACCCTGCGACGACCCCTGGGGCCGCCCTCCAGGTGATTCCGCAGGCACTCGTCTACGACCTGCTGCTGGCGCCCTTCGTGCTGCCGGTCGCGATGCGGCTGTTCCGGTGGGCCCAGCCCGAGCAGGTGGCGGTGGCCTGACGTGGCGTCGATCACCGCCTACCGTGCCGTCGACCCCGTCACGGGTGGGCTCCGCAGCAACACCCTGGGGCGCAACCGCGTCGCGGTGATTCTCGTGCTGGTCGTGGCCCTGTTCCTCACGTTGCTGGGGAGGCTGTGGTACCTCCAGGTCTTCACCGGAGACGACTACCAGGCCAAGGCCGTCGACCAGTCCATCCGCGAGGTCGTGGTGCAGCCGGCGCGGGGGCTGATCGTCGACGACATGGGGCGTCCGCTGGTGGCCAACCGGGCCTCCTGGGTGGTCACGGTCGACCGGACGCTCTTCGGCAAGCTGCCCGAGAAGACCCAGCGACTACTGGTGGCCCGGATCGGGAAGGCGGTCGACAGCTCCCCGGCCGCCATCCGCGACCGGCTGGTCCTGTGCGGCCAGGAGGGTTCCAAGCCCGGGTCGTGCTGGAACGGCTCGCCCTACCAGCCGGTGCCGATCGCCAGCGACATCGAGCAGCGGACCGCGCTGTCGATCATGGAGCAGAGCGAGGACTACCCGGCGCTCCTGGTGCAGCGGCAGACCGTCCGTGCCTACCCGTCGCCCTTCGGCATCAACGCCGCCCACCTGCTGGGCTACCTGAGCCCCATCACCGAGGACGAGCTCGACCGGGCCGAGCAGGAGCAGGACGAGTCGGTCCACGGTGCCTCCGTGGTCGGCCGGGCCGGCGTGGAGCGGCAGTACGACGAGTACCTCCGTGGCTTCCCCGGCTACAAGAAGGTCGCCGTCGACTCCATGGGCCGGGTCCTGGGCGACTCCGGGGAGGTCACCGGGGAGGTCGGCGACACCGTGGTCACCTCGATCGACTCCCGGGTGCAGTCGGTGGTGGAGCGCCAGCTCGCCCAGACCATCCGCACCGCTCGCGGCACCGTCGACTCCGTGACCGGCCGGCGCTACGTCGCCGACGCCGGGGCGGCGGTCGTGCTGGAGACCGGCACCGGCCGCGTGGTCGCGATGGCCAGCCAACCGACGTACGACCCGGAGGTGTGGGTCGACGGCATCAGCTCACGCCAGCTCGACCGGCTCTACTCCGCCGCGGCCGGCACGCCGTTGCTCTCGCGAGCCACGCAAGGACAGTTCGCGCCCGGCTCGACCTGGAAGCCGTTCATGACGGTCGGTGCCCTGCAGAACGGCTACAGCCAGGCCACCGCGCTGCCCTGCTCCTCGGGCTTCCAGGTCGGGAACCGCGTGTTCAAGAACTACGAGTCCGGCTCCTACGGCTCGATCGGCTTCCAGAAGGCCCTCGAGGTCTCGTGCAACACCTTCTTCTACCGGATCGGCTACAACTTCTGGCAGAAGTTCGGCAGCGACGTGGACGACGTCGACGCCAAGGACCCGTTGGTCGAGATCGCCCAGACCTTCGGGTTCGGCAAGCGCACCGGCATCGACATCCCGGGCGAAGCCACCGGCCGCATCGCCGACCGGCAGTGGAAGCGCGACTACTACGAGTCGATGAAGGACTACTACTGCAAGGTCGGCAAGCAGCCCGGGTCCGACTTCCTGCACCGGTTCGCCCGGGAGTTCTGCATCGAGGGGTACGCCTACCGGGCCGGGGACGCGGTCAACTTCGCGATCGGCCAGGGCGACACGGTCGTCACCCCGCTGCAGCTGGCTCGTGGCTATGGCGCGATCGCCAACGGCGGCACCCTCTACGAGCCCCGCGTGGCCAAGGCGGTGGTGAGCCCCCGCGGCGCCGTGATCAAGCGGATCCCCCCGAAGGTTCAGGGCAAGGTCAACATCTCCGGCAGCGACCACGGCTTCGTCGACCAGGCCCTGCAGAACGTCTCGCGCACCGGCACCATGTCGTGGCGTCTCGGGGGCTTCCCGCTGGACCAGGTGAGGATCCGCTCGAAGACGGGGTCCGCCGAGGTCTACGGCAAGCAGAGCACCTCGTGGGTGGCGTCCTACACCAAGGACTACGTCGTGGTGATGATGGTCAGCCAGGGTGGCACCGGCTCGGGCACCTCCGGTCCGGCGATCCGCACGATCTGGGAGACGTTGTACGGCATCAAGGGGAGCCAGGTGCGACCGAAGCAGGCGGCGATCCCGGGCACCACACCGCCGCGCACGCTGCCCGTCTTCGCCAAGGACGGGGCGATCCTGCCGCCTCCGCTGGACAAGGGAGCACGCCGATGACCGCGCTGCTGAGTCCTCCCCGAGCCCGCAAGCCCCGCCCGGAGTCGACGCTGGCCCGCGTTCCCCGGCTGGACTGGCTCCTGGTCTGCGTCACCACCGCCCTGCTGGTCGTCGGCACCCTGCTGGTGTGGTCGGCCACGGTCGAGCGCGACGTCCTCACCGGAGGCGACTCCCAGGCGTTCCTGCGCCGCCACCTGGTCAACATCGCCATCGGCGTGGTGCTGTGCATCCTGGTCGCTGCCACCGACCACCGTTGGGTGCGGATCCTCGCTCCTGCGCTCTACGCGACCTCCCTGCTGGGGCTGGTCCTCGTGCTGGCCATGGGCACCACCATCAACGGCTCGCGGTCGTGGTTGATGGTCGGGGGCATGTCGATCCAGCCGTCGGAGTTCGCCAAGCTCGCTGTGGTCGTGATGATGGCCCTGTGGGTGGCCGAGCGCACCGAGGGTTCGTGGCGGCAGTGGGTCGTCGGGGACGTGGACGTCGCCGGGATGCTGGCGATCTCGGCCGTTCCTGCGCTGCTGATCCTGCTCCAGCCCGACCTGGGCACGTTGCTGGTGCTCCTGGCCACCGTGTTCGGCGCGGTCGTCGCCTCCGGGGCCGCCCGACGGTGGCTGGTCGGCCTGCTGATGAGCGCCGTCGCGCTCGCGGTGGTCGCGGTGCAGGGCGGGCTGCTCAAGGACTACCAGCTCGACCGGTTCATGGCCTTCACCAACCCGGCGCTCGACCCCCGGGGGGCGGGCTACAACACCGAGCAGGCACGCATCGCGATCGGCAACGGCGGGATCTTCGGGCAGGGTCTGTTCGGCGGTTCCCAGACCCGTGCGGGGTTCGTGCCCGAGCAGCAGACCGACTTCATCTTCACCGTTGCCGGGGAGGAGCTGGGGCTGGTCGGCGCCGGGATCCTCATCGTGCTCCTCGGGGTGGTGGTCTGGCGGGCGCTGGCGATCGCGGCTGCGGCCGACGACATCTTCGGCCGGCTCGCGGCAGCCGGCGTGGCCTGTTGGTTCGGGTTCCAGTCCTTCCAGAACATCGGCATGTGCCTGGGCATCATGCCGGTCACGGGCGTACCGCTGCCCTTGGTCTCCTACGGCGGTTCGTCGATGTTCGCCGCGCTGATGGCGGTCGGTCTGCTGCAGAACATCCACCTGCGCACCCAACGGTCCATGGGCCTGGGCGTCTTCCACGCCCACCGCACCCGTTCGCGGTTCTAGTCCCCGACGTACCCTGAGGGCGTCCCGCTCCCGAACCTCAAGGCCCGTCTTGCCTCGTCGCGACCCCGGTGCGTACCTCGCCCCCGACCCGATCGGGTCGGACTCCGTCTGGCCGCGGCTCGAGCCGCTGCTGCCCGGCGTCCAGAAGCCGATCCAGTACGTCGGCGGTGAGCTGAACGCCACCCTCAAGGACTGGGACTGCGCAGCGCAGGGGCCGACGGTGCGATGGGCGCTGATGTACCCCGACGCCTACGAGGTCGGGCTTCCCAACCAGGGCGTCCAGATCCTCTACGAGGTGCTCAACGAGCGCGACTGGATCCTGGCCGAGCGCACCTACGCCGTGTGGCCCGACATGGAGCGGGTGCTGCGCGAGCACGACATCCCGCAGTTCACCGTCGACCAGCACCGGCCGGTCGGCGCTTTCGACCTGCTCGGGGTCTCCTTCTCGACCGAGCTGGGCTACACCAACCTGCTCACCGCCCTCGACCTCGCCGGGATCCCGCTGCACGCCGGCGAGCGGGGGCTCGAGCACCCGCTCGTGGTCTCGGGTGGGCATGCCGCCTTCAACCCCGAACCGATCGCCGACTTCATCGACGCCGCCGTGCTCGGGGACGGTGAGGAGGTCGTGCTCGCGATCTCGGAGGTGGTGCGCGAGTGGAAGGCTGAGGGCTGTCCGGGCGGCGAGGGGCGAGAGCCCCGCCAGGAGCTGCTGTGGCGCCTGGCGGTCTCCGGTGGCGTGTACGTGCCGGCCTTCTACGACGTCGAGTACACCGAGGACGGCTCCCTCGAGGGTGTGCGTCCGCGCCTGCCGGGGGTGCCGGAGCGAGTCCGCAAGCACACCCTGATGGACCTCGACGCCTGGCCCTACCCACGCAAGCCGCTGGTGCCGCTCGCCGAGACCGTCCACGAGCGCTTCTCGGTGGAGATCTTCCGCGGTTGCACCCGGGGCTGCCGGTTCTGTCAGGCCGGCATGATCACCCGGCCGGTGAGGGAGCGTTCCCTCACCACCGTGGGGGACATGGTGGAGAACGGAGTGCGCCAGTCCGGTTTCGAGGAGGTCGGGCTGCTGTCCCTGTCCAGCGCCGACCACAGTGAGATCGGCGACATGGCCACCGACCTCGCCGACCGCTACGAGGGGAGCAACGTCTCGCTCTCGCTGCCGTCCACCCGCGTCGACGCCTTCAACATCACGCTGGCCAACGAGTTCTCCCGCAACGGTCGACGCTCGGGGCTGACGTTTGCTCCCGAGGGGGGCTCGGAACGGATGCGCCGGGTGATCAACAAGATGGTGAGCGAGGACGACCTCATCCGCACCGTCGCCACGGCGTACTCCCACGGGTGGCGTCAGGTGAAGCTCTACTTCATGTGCGGCCTGCCCACGGAGACCGACGAGGACGTGCTCGGCATCGGGGAGCTCGCCACCAAGGTGATCGCCAAGGGTCGGGAGGTCTCGGGCCGTCACGACATCCGCTGCACCGTCTCCATCGGCGGCTTCGTGCCGAAGCCCCACACCCCGTTCCAGTGGGCGGCCCAGCTCGACTGGGAGACCACCGACCAACGGCTGGCCAACCTGCGAGGCGCCGTCCGCAGCGACAAGAAGTACGGCCGGGCGATCGGCTTCCGCTACCACGATGGCCGCCCGGGCATCATCGAGGGACTTCTCTCCCGCGGCGACCGGCGCGTCGGCCGGATCATCGAAGAGGTCTGGCGCGACGGCGGTCGCTTCGACGGGTGGAGCGAGCACTTCTCCTTCGAGCGGTGGGAGAGCTGCGCCCAGCGGGCGCTGGACGGCACCGGGGTCGACCTCGACTGGTTCACGACCCGGGAGCGCGACGCGGACGAGGTGCTGCCCTGGGACCACTTGGACTCCGGCCTCGACAAGGACTGGCTCTGGGAGGACTGGCAGGCAGCCCTGGACCCCGACGGCGCGGAGGTCGAGGACTGCCGGTGGACCCCGTGCTACGACTGCGGGGTGTGCCCGGAGATGGACACCGAGATCCAGATCGGGCCCACCGGACGTCGGCTGCTGCCGCTCTCGGCGGTCTGAGGGCTGACGGCTCCCCGGGGGTGGGGGCTCAGAAGCCCGAGGCCAGCAGCGCCAGGCCGATGATGAGGGCGATCCCGACCACGAAGGCCACGGTCATCAGCAGGACCCTGCCGGGCGGAGCAGGAGGTGGGTCGTCGTCGACCCCGGCCCAGCCTGCGTCCTGCACCCCTGGTGGGGTGGTGGGGCCCCCCGGCGTGGAGCGGTCCGACCGCGAGGCGCGGGGGGCGCGTCGCTCGCGCCCGGGGTAGTCGATGAACCCGGGTCCGTTCGGCTCGGTCGACGGCTGGCCGGACGGGGGCTGCTCGGACGGGGGCTGCTCGGACGGGGGCTGCTCGGACGGGGGCCGCTCGGACGGTGGCTGATCTGAGCCAGATCCGGGGGAGCTAGGTCCGGGGGAGCCAGGGTCCGACGAGGGCTGCGGACCGGCCGCAGACCCGGCGGCGGGGTCCGCTGAGGAGCTGCTCTCGGTGTCGGTGCCGCCGGCGTGTCGCTGCAGCCCCCCCGAGGAGTAGACGTAGGACCAGGTGGTGCCGTCCTCGCCGCGCAGGTGAACCTCGCCCTCCTGCACGAACCGGGCCAGGGAGTGGTAGAACTCCTCGGCCTGCTCGGACCACTTCGGGACGCCGGCGTGGTCGGTGGACACCGAGAGCCAGTCACCGTCTCGGGCCAGGGTGACGCCGGCGTAGGAGGCGAGCTGGGCCAGCGTGTCCACGTCGGCAGCGGTGTCGGGGTCGAAGTGGCCACCCCGCGATGACATCCGGTGCTCGGCGACGGTCAGCGCCTGCTTCTCCAGGTTGGCCGGCAGGAGAAGACGACCGGTCGTCGCCACGAGGTAACCCACATCGGCCAGGTTACGGGACGCGCCGGTAGGGTGACCGCCCGTGCCAGAGCCGCCCCCCCAGCAGGCCCCGCCCGTCCAACGGCTCCGGGTCCGCTACGCCAAGCGCGGCCGGCTGCGTTTCACCAGCCACCGCGACTTCGCCCGCGCTTTCGAGCGAGCCCTGGTCCGAGCACGCATCCCCATGGCCTACTCCTCGGGGTTCAACCCTCATCCCCGCATCTCGTACGCCGGGGCCTCCCCCACGGGTGCTGCCAGCGAGGCGGAGTACCTCGAGATCGGGTTGCGGGAGCCGCTGACCCCCGCCGAGGCGTTGCAGCGACTGGACGCAGCGCTGCCCCCGGGGCTGGACGTGCTCGAGGTCGTGGCGGCCCGGGTGGGCTCCCTGGCGGACCGGATCCAGGCCAGCACGTGGCGACTGACACTGCCGGGCGTCGCGGTCGACGAGCTCCGGCAGGCGCTCGACACGTTCCTCGACACGCCCGAGGTGACTGTGGAGCGGATGACCAAGAAGGGCCCGCGTACCTTCGACTGCCGGGCCGCGGTGGTGGCGGCGACGACGCTCGATGCGGCACCGGAGAGGGGAGGTTGTGCCATACTCGAGGTTGTCTTACGGCACGGCACGCCGTCCGTGAGGCCCGACGACGTCCTCGCTGGTCTTCACGAGGTCGCTGGCTTGGTGCCGGGAGCAGGAGTGCTCACCGAACGCCGGGCTCAGGGGCCGCTGGAGGAGGAGACCGGTGCAGTGGGGGACCCGCTGGCACCCGACCGCGACGCTTAGCACGCTGACCGCGGTCAGGCCGGAAGGTTCCTGCAGTCCGGCGTCGTGCCGACCGCAAGCTTGCGTCAGCCCACGCCTGAACGGTGGGCCGACGAACGAACCGTCCGCCGTGAGCGATGCTTCGACGGACTAGGGAGTCCGATGCCCGACGACCAGATCCCGGACGAGTCCGGGACCCCCACCACCGCCTCAACCACCGACACCGACACCCCGGACGGCTCATCGACGCCGCCCCCTCCGGTGAAGAAGGCCCCGGCGCGCAAGCGCGCGGCAAAGAAGGCCACGCCACCGGCCGGGTCCACGGACCAGGCCTCGGCCGAGCCGTCTCCAGGTGTCCAGCCTCCCGTGGAGCAGGACACCCCGGCCGGCGAGGCCCCGGTGGCGAAGAAGACCACGCGCAAGCGAACGACCAAGAAGTCCGCTGGCTCCCGTCCGCCGTCGGCAGCCGACGTCCCAGCGGACGTCCCAGCCGAGGTCCCAGCCGATGTCCCAGCCGGAGACTCAGCCGCAGATTCGGCAGAGCGCCCGGCGGCCTCGCAGGAAGACCAGGCCAGCCAGGGGGCCAGCGACCGTTCAGCCGCGCCCCCGGTGCTCTTCCAACCCCCACCGGCCCAGTCCGCACCGGCGCGCAAGGCGACCCCGAAGGACTCCGAGACCGAGGCCGAGTCGGAGGGCACGAGCGACGGCCAGAAGCAGGCCGGGGGGTCGAAGAAGGGCGGCAGCGCTGCGTCCCAGCGCCAGGCGGCCCCCGCTGACCGCGGTGGCTCCTCCTCTGACGCGTCCGACTCCTCCGACTCCTCCGACTCGTCCGGCGAGGCCGGCTCCCAGGACTCAGGTGACGAGGACACCGACAACGCCGACGGCACGCCGCGTCGTCGTCGCCGCCGTGGGGGGCGTCGCCGCCGCGGTGGCGGAGGTGGGGGAGACGGCGAGAACGGGTCCGACGGCCCGCCGCAGCGTGACGGTGGCGGCTCCGGCGCCCAGGACGGCGGCCAGAAGGACGGCAGCCAGAAGGACGGCAGCCAGAAGGACGGCAGCCAGAAGGACGGCAGCCAGAAGAGCGGCAGCCAGAAGAGCGGCAGCCAGAAGAGCGGCAGCCAGAAGGACAGCGGTCAGAAGGACAGCGGTCAGAAGGACGGCCAGGACGGCGACGAGGACAAGGACGACGACGGCGGGTCGTCCAGCTCGTCGAGCCGGCGGCGGCGTCGCCGCCGCCGCGCGGGCGACAACGGCGACGACGGCTCCGACGATCCGGAGAACACCGTCACCAAGGTCCGGTCGGGTCGTAGCGCCGAGGACGAGATCACCTCCTTCACCGGCTCCACCCGGCTGGAGGCCAAGAAGCAGCGCCGCCGCGAGGGGCGGGAGGCCGGCAGACGTCGGGCGCCGGTCATCAGCGAGGCCGAGTTCCTTGCGCGTCGGGAGTCGGTGGACCGCAAGATGGTGGTCCGTCAGCGCAAGGACCTGACCCAGATCGCGGTGCTCGAGGACAAGGTGCTCGTCGAGCACTATGTCGCCCGGGAGTCGCAGACCTCACTGATCGGCAACGTGTACCTGGGCAAGGTCCAGAACGTGCTGCCCTCGATGGAGGCGGCCTTCATCGACATCGGCCGGGGACGCAACGCCGTGCTGTACGCCGGGGAGGTGAACTGGGACGCACTCGGTGCGTCGGGCAGCAGCAACAAGGAACGCAAGATCGAGCAGGTGCTCAAACCCGGTCAGGCTGTGCTGGTGCAGGTCACCAAGGACCCGATCGGCCACAAGGGCGCGCGCCTGACCAGCCAGATCAGCGTGCCGGGGCGGTTCCTGGTCTACGTGCCCGAGGGCAACACCTCGGGCATCTCGCGCAAGCTGCCCGACAACGAGCGCAACCGGCTCAAGAGCCTGCTCAAGGAGATCGTCCCCGCCGAGGCCGGGGTCATCGTGCGCACGGCGGCAGAGGGTGCCGCCGAGGAGGAGCTGCGTCGAGACGTCGCCCGACTGACCGCGCGGTGGGAGGACATCCAGGCGAAGGTCAAGAACGGCGGCGCCCCGCAGGAGCTCTACTCCGAGCCCGACCTGACACTGAAGGTCGTCCGCGACCTGTTCACCGAGGACATCGCCGAGCTGGTCGTCTCGGGAGGCGAGGCGTGGACGATGGTGCGCGACTACGTCGAGCAGGTGGCTCCCGACCTCGCCGAGCGGCTCACCCAGCACGATGACAGTGATGGCGACGCGTTCGCTGCGTACCGGATCGACGAGCAGATCAACAAGGCGCTCGAGCGCAAGGTGTGGCTGCCTTCGGGCGGCTCCCTCGTCATCGACCGCACCGAGGCGATGACCGTCGTGGACGTGAACACCGGGAAGTTCACCGGCTCGGGCGGCAACCTGGAGGAGACGGTCACCAAGAACAACCTCGAGGCGGCCGAGGAGATCGTGCGCCAGCTGCGACTGCGCGACATCGGCGGCATCATCGTCATCGACTTCATCGACATGGTGCTGGAGAGCAACCGCGAGCTGGTCCTGCGCAGGCTGATCGAGTGCCTGGGACGCGACCGGACCCGCCACCAGGTCGCCGAGGTGACGTCCCTGGGCCTGGTGCAGATGACGCGCAAGCGGATCGGCACCGGTCTGCTCGAGGCCTTCAGCGAGCCGTGTGAGCCCTGTCAGGGCCGTGGTGTCCTCGTGCAGAGCGAGCCGGTCGAGTCCAAGAAGTCCCGCCAGGAGGACGACCGGCGTGGCCGCCGCGGTCGACGGGGCAAGTCCGACGAGGACCAGGGCTCGAGCGGCAAGGGCAACGGTCAGGACGGTTCCCAGAAGAACGGTTCGCAGGGGGCAGAGCAGGTCACCGCAGGACGAGTCCCAGCAGGGCGGCGCAGGCGGAGCCAAGGGCTCCGGCGACGACTCGGAGCAGTCCGGGAAGCGACGTCCGACCCCGGCCGAGTTCGCGGCGATGGCCCGCAGCGGGGACGCCTCCGCGGAGAACGGCGACCAGTCGAGCGACCAGCCGATGGACGGGGCCACCGACCAGGGGACCCACGGGGACAGCCCCGAGGATCAGGCCGTGCCCGAGCAGTCGACGAACCAGCCGGAGCCACCGCGGCAGCCGGTCGACAGCACCCCCAGGATCGTGACCTCCGTACGCCGCCGCGGTGCCACCCGGGCGGCCGGGCCGGCGCGCGAGGAGAGTGGCTCGGGCAGCCAGCCTTGAGGAGCGCTGGGCCGACTGTTGCGGCGCCGGCGCCGTTTTGACCGCCGGTGAGAGCCGACCGTAGACTGACCTGTCGGCGCGCTGAGGCGTGCCTCGTGTCGCGCGCCACGAAGTGCGCCCCCCCGAACGTCTTGACCGAGGAGAGTGAGTCGCGGTGTACGCGATCGTGCGCAGTGGCGGAACCCAGCAGAAGGTGTCCGTCGGTGACGTCATCGAGATCGACCGGGCTGCCGCGGTGGGCGAGTCCGTGACGCTTCCGGTGGTGATGCTGGTCGACGGTGGTTCCGTCACCTCCGACACCGGCACGCTGGCAGGCGCGACGGTGACCGCCGAGGTGCTCGGCGCCACCAAGGGCCCGAAGATCACCATCCTCAAGTTCAAGAACAAGACGGGCTACCGCAGGCGGCAGGGGCACCGCCAGCGCTACACCCAGGTCAAGATCACCGACATCTCCGCGAACTGACGCACCCGCTCGTAGCGAAGGACTGGACTCATGGCACACAAGAAGGGCGCGGCCTCGACCAGGAACGGTCGGGACTCGAACTCCCAGCGTCTCGGCGTGAAGCGATTCGGCGGCCAGGCCGTCAACGCCGGCGAGATCATCGTTCGTCAGCGCGGCACCCACTTCCACCCCGGCGACGGTGTCGGGCGCGGCGGCGACGACACGCTGTTCGCGCTGGTGGCGGGCAGTGTCGAGTTCGGCACCAAGCGCGGCCGCAAGGTCGTCACGATCGTTCCTGCTCCCTGAGGTCCCTCCAGCCGGACTGACCACGCGGACTCTCGTCACAGGCGCCCTGCTGGTTCCAGCAGGGCGCCTGCGCGCGTTCCGGCCCCGTCGCTCCCCGACACACCCCGACCCATCACCCGACCAGACCGCAGGAGGCCAGCCGTGGCCGTGCCGACCTTCGTCGACCGGGTCGTCCTGCAGATGTATGCCGGACGGGGCGGCAACGGCGTCGCGTCGGTGCACCGGGAGAAGTTCAAGCCCCTCGGCGGGCCCGACGGCGGCAACGGCGGACCCGGAGGGTCGGTCGTCCTGCGGGTCGACCCCGATGTCACCACCCTGATCGACTACCACCACAGCCCGGTCCGCAAGGCCGAGCACGGTGGCCACGGGGCGGGGGGCCATCGCAACGGTGCCCACGGCGCCGACCTGGTGCTGCCGGTTCCCGACGGCACCGTGGTGCTCGACGAGGACGGGGAGACGATCGCGGACCTCACGGGCGTCGGCAGTGAGGTGACGGTCGCCCAGGGCGGTCGTGGCGGTCTCGGCAACGCCGCCCTGGCCAGCAGCAAGCGGAAGGCTCCCGGGTTCGCGCTGCTCGGGGAGCCCGGTGACGAGCTCACCGTCGCTCTGGAGCTGAAGGTCGTGGCCGACATCGGCCTGGTCGGCTATCCCAGCGCCGGCAAGTCCAGCCTGATCGCGGCGCTGAGTCGGGCCCGCCCCAAGATCGCGGACTACCCGTTCACCACCTTGGTTCCCAACCTGGGCGTCGTCACTGCGGGCGAGGTGACGTTCACCGTGGCCGATGTCCCTGGCCTCATCGAGGGCGCCAGCGAGGGCCGCGGCCTCGGCCACGACTTCCTGCGCCACGTGGAGCGGTGCGCTGCGCTGGTCCACGTCATCGACCTGGCCACCTTCGACCCGCAGCGCGACCCGTTGGGCGACCTCGACGTGATCGAGGCCGAGCTGGCTTCCTACGGGGGCCTGGAGGACCGGCCCCGGCTGGTGGCGCTCAACAAGGTGGACGTGCCCGACGGGCGCGACCTGGTCGACCTCGTGATCGACGACCTCGTGGCGCGCGGAATGCGGGTGCTGCCGGTCTCGGCGGTGACTCGCGAGGGCCTGCGAGAGCTGTCGTTCGCGATGGCCGAGGTGGTGAAGCGGGCACGGGCGGAGCGGCCGGTCGCCGAGCCCGTCCGCATCGTGCTGCGACCGCAGGGCGCCGACAAGGGTGCCGATTTCGAGGTCGCTCCGGCCCCCGACCCGGAGGGCGGCGGGGACCGGGCGTGGCGGGTGCGGGGTGTCAAGCCGGAGCGCTGGGTGCGCCAGACCGACTTCTCCAACGACGAGGCAGTCGGCTTCCTCGCCGACCGGCTCAACCGGCTCGGGGTCGAGGAGCGGCTGCTCGAGCTCGGAGCGGTGGAGGGCGACACGGTCCTGATCGGGGCCGACCCCGACGCGGTCGTGTTCGACTTCCGGCCGATGGTGGATGCCGGCCAGACGGTGCTGTCCGGCGAGCTGGGCAACCGGCGTGGAGAGGACGAGCGCTTCACCGAGGAGCGGCCCTCGGTGGCTCGCCGGCGAGCCATCGACCGGGCTTACCGCCAGCGGGACGAGGGTGAGGCGCGAGCGGACGTGGCTCGCCGGCTCGCGGACCGTGGCCCAGCCGGTGACTCAGCCGGTGACTCAGCCGGTGACTCAGCCGGTGACTCAGCCGCTGAGCCGGTGGCCGCTGACCCGGGGGCGGGCGCCGGGTCCGACCCTGCCGGAGAAGAGGGGTGAGCCAGCGCCCCGAGGTGGTCGCGGCCTCCCGGATCGTGGTGAAGGTCGGGTCGTCGTCGCTGGCCATGCCCGGCGGGGGCATCGACGAGGAGCGCGTCTCGAGTCTGGTCTCGATCCTTGCCGACGTGCGACACGGCGGCGCGGAGGTGGTGCTGGTCTCCAGCGGCGCCATCGCGGCCGGGCTCACCCCGCTGGGGCTACGGCGCCGGCCCCGGGACCTGGCGACCCAGCAGGCGGCCGCCTCGGTCGGCCAGGGCCTGCTGGTGCACCGCTACACCGAGGCCTTCGCACGCCATGGTCTGACCGTGGGCCAGGTGCTGCTCACCGTCGACGATGTCACCCGGCGCAGCCACCACCAGAACGCCTATCGCACCTTCGCCCGCCTGCGGGAGATGGGCGTGGTGCCGATCGTCAACGAGAACGACACCGTCGCGACCACCGAGATCCGCTTCGGCGACAACGACCGGCTCGCCGCCTTGGTCGCCCACCTGGTGCACGCCGACCTGTTGGTCCTGCTCAGCGACGTCGACGGCCTCTACGACGGACACCCACGTGAGCCCGGCGCCCGGCTGCTCTCCGACGTGCGCGAAGAGGGCGATCTGGACCACGTACGGGCGGGCAAGGCGGGGGCTGCAGGCGTGGGGACCGGAGGGATGCGCACCAAGCTGGAGGCGGCGCGCATCGCCACCGGCGCGGGCACCCCGGTGGTAGCTCACCTCCGCGGCACTCGCGCGCGAGGCGCTCACCGGGGAGCCGGTCGGGACGCTGTTCCATCCCACCGGGCGACGCCGATCCACGCGGTTGCTGTGGCTGGCGCACGCGACCGAGGGGCGCGGTCGCATCAGGCTCGACGAGGGCGCCGTGCGTGCGGTCGTGGAGCGGCGGGCGTCGCTGCTGCCGGCCGGCATCGTCGATGTCAGCGGCTCCTTCTCCAGCGGCGATCCGGTGGACCTGATCGACCGCGAGGGCTCGGTCGTGGCGCGGGGGCTGGTCAACTACGACTCGATCGAGCTGCCGGGCTTGGTCGGTCGGTCCACCCGGGAGCTGGCTCGGGAGCTGGGAGCGGCCTACGAGCGCGAGGTGGTGCATCGCGACGACCTCGTGCTGCTGGCACGCGCACCCCACCGGCACTCCCGGTGAGGTGGTCCCGACCGGTCTCAGCAACCACCATGGTCACCACAGCACCGCGGAGGTGAACAATCTCTGTTGAAACGCTGTGAGTCTGTGCCGAACTGCTGACGAACGTGCCGAAGCGCGGCAGGCTAGTGCCCAGGGCAGTGGAGGCGTGCGAGGAGCAGCGTGAACAACATCAGTCGTCTGTGGCACGTGACGCTCACCCTCGGCGGGGACCCGTTGGAGCCCCTGATGCTCCGGGCCGCCCTGACCCGTCTGGTGGAGGAGCGCCCCTTCCTCTCGAGCGTCCGCTACGCCTCGGACACCGCGGAGATCACCTACTGGGACGAGGGCGAGAGCCTCGTCGACGTAGGCTCGCTGGCGCTCCGGTTGTGGAACGAGCACCGGGAGACGGCCCGGCTGCCGGCGTGGGAGGTCGTCGGCCTCGAGCTAGTGGAGCGACCGGTCCACCGGCAACGGCGACGCTTCGACAACCTGACCGAGCTCGCAGTCGCGACGCAGCTGCACTGACTGCCGGCCGAACGGGCGACGCCGGGGGTCGACCTCGACGCGCAGCGGTGACAGCCGCTGCCTACGCTGGTGGTCATGACCGATGTCGAGACCGCCGTCCTGGAGGCGGCCGGCCGCGCGCGGGTCGCCTCCCACGAGCTGGCCACGGCCACCCGCAGCCGCAAGGACGCCGCTCTCCACGCCATGGCCGACCGGCTCGTGGCCCGGATGGGCGACGTGCTCGAGGCCAACGAGGCCGACGTCGAGTCGGCTCGATCAGCCGGAACCCCCGACGCGATGCTCGACCGGTTGCGCCTGGACCGGACCCGGGTCGAGGCCATGGCCCAAGGGCTGCGTGAGGTCGCCGGCCTCGAGGACCCGGTGGGGGAGGTGGTGCGCGGCAGCACCCTGGCCAACGGGCTCGAGCTGCGCCAGGTGCGAGTCCCCTTCGGCGTGGTGGGCATCATCTACGAGGCTCGACCCAACGTGACTGCGGACGCGGCGGGCATCTGCCTCAAGAGCGGCAACGCCGTGCTGCTGAGGGGGTCCTCGAGCGCGGCCCGCTCCAACCAGGCGATCGTCTCGTGCCTGCGCGACGCGGCCGAGGGTGCCGGGCTGCCCGCCGACGTCGTCCAGCTGGTGCCGGCCGGCGGCCACGAGGCCGCGAAGGTGCTGATGCGGGCCCGCGGGCTGGTCGACGTCCTGATCCCGCGCGGGGGGGCGGGGCTGATCCGGTCGGTGGTGGCCGAGTCGACAGTGCCGGTGATCGAGACCGGCGTCGGCAACTGCCACGTGTACGTCGACGCGGCGGCCGACCTCGACATGGCGCTCGACATCGTGCTCAACTCCAAGACCCACCGGCCGTCGGTGTGCAACGCCGCCGAGTCCCTGCTGGTGCATGCCGACGTCGCCGAGCAGTTCCTTCCGCGCGTGGTGGACGCACTCCGCGCAGCGGGTGTGACCGTGCACGGCGACGAGGCGTTCGCGGGCCACGAGGGCGTCGTCCCCGCCGACGCGGAGGACTGGGACACCGAGTACCTGGCGCTCGAGCTGGCGGCCGCCGTGGTCCCGTCGCTCGACGCTGCCATCGAGCACATCCGTCGCCATTCCAGCGGCCACACCGAGGCGATCGTGACCGACTCCCAGAGCGCGGCCCGGCGGTTCGTCGGGGCTGTCGACTCCGCTGCGGTGCTGGTGAACGCGAGCACCCGTTTCACCGATGGTGGTGAGTTCGGCTTCGGAGCCGAGATCGGGATCTCCACCCAGAAGCTGCATGCCCGCGGGCCGATGGGGCTGCCCGAGATGACGTCCACCAAGTACGTCGTCACCGGCCAGGGCCACGTCCGATGAGCCGCGGCGTCGCAGACCCCTGCGCAGGGTAGGCTCCCGGCATGCGTTCGACCCTGATCACCATGGCCGAGTCCGCCCACGGCAGCGACGGCGTCAGCCCGTACGTCGTCGGCGGGGTGGCGCTCGGTGCGCTCCTGTTCATGCTGCTCGTCGTCATCGTCGTCGGTGGCGGGCGCGACCACACCTGAGCCTGCCGGAGGCACTGTGACCCTGACCGTGCCGGAGGCACTGTGACCCTGAGCGTGCCGGAGGCACTGTGACCGCAGCCACCGAGAAGCGTCGGCGCATCGGCGTCATGGGTGGCACCTTCGACCCCATTCACCACGGCCACCTGGTCGCGGCGAGCGAGGTGCAGGCGTGGTTCGACCTCGACGAGGTCGTGTTCGTGCCGACCGGGAAGCCGTACCAGAAGACGAACCGGATGGTCTCACCGGCCGAGCACCGCTACCTCATGACGGTGATCGCGACGGCCGCCAACCCTCGTTTCACCGTCTCGCGCGTCGACATCGACCGTCACGGACCGACGTACACCGTCGACACGCTCACCGACCTGGCTGCGCTCTACCCGGGCGCCGGACTCTTCTTCATCACCGGTGCCGACGCGCTGTCGGAGATCCTCAGCTGGCGCAGCCCCGAGGAGATGTTCGCGCTGGCCGAGTTCGTGGGCTGCACCCGCCCCGGCTACGTCATGGACGAGGTCCACCTGGAGGGCATCCCGAAGGACCGGGTCACGATCGTGGAGATCCCCGCCCTCGCGATCTCCTCGACCGACTGCCGCGACCGCACTGCCCGCGGCGAGCCGGTCTGGTACCTCGTTCCCGACGGGGTGGTGCAGTACATCTCCAAGCATCGGCTCTACCGCGCCGAGCAGGGGAGCGAGGAAACCATGAGAGAGGACAGCGTGTGACCGCAACGGAGCGGGCCCTCGAGCTCGTCCGAGCCGCCGCAGCCGCGGCGTCGGACAAGCTGGCCGAGGACATCATCGCCTTCGACGTCAGCGACCAGCTGATCATCACCGACGCCTTCCTGGTGTGCTCGGCGCCCAACGACCGCCAGGTGCGCGCCATCGTCGATGCCGTCCAGGAACGGTTGCGTGACCTCGGCTCCAAGCCGGTTCGTCGGGAGGGTGAGCGGGAGGCGCGATGGGTGCTGCTCGACTACGCCGACATCGTGGTGCACGTCCAGCATGAGGAGGAGCGTCACTTCTACGCCCTCGAGCGCCTCTGGCGCGACTGCCCGCTGGTCGAGCTGCCGGAGTCGGTCACCAGTGGCCGCGGACCTCGCGGCTGAGCTGGGTCGAGGAGCCCGGTTGAGCGCGGGAGCGTCACGTCGGCTGCTGCTGCTGCGTCACGGCCGCACCGAGTGGAACCACAGTCGACGCGCCCAGGGGCACGCGCCCGTCGACCTCGATGAGACCGGGCACGGTCAGGCCCGGCGCGCCGGCGAGCTGTTGGCCCGGGTGGGCCCGTCGCGGCTATGGTCCTCGGACCTGCGACGTGCCGTCCAGACCGCCGAGCACGTGGCCGCAGCCTGCGGTCTGGAGGTCGAGCAGGACCCCCGGCTGCGGGAGTTCGGCGTCGGGGAGCGGCAGGGCCTGACCTTCGACGAAGCGGTCGAACGATGGCCCCACGTGGCCGACGCGGTCGGTTTCGGCGAACAGCTGCAGGGGATCCCTGGCGCCGAGACCGAGGACGCTGTCTGGGCCCGCATCGTGCCGGCGGTGAGCGAGCACCTCGCCGCCCTGGCACCGGGGGAGACCGGCATCGTGGTGAGCCACGGAGCGGCGATGAAGCTCGCCCTCTGCGGAGTGCTCGGCTGGCCTCGCGCGGTCATCGGCACGTTGGGCGTCTTCGACAACTGCCAGTGGTGCTCGCTCGAGCTGCCGGCGGGGCGCTCGGTGCCGAAGCTGGTGGCCTACGGCCGGGGCGATTTCGCAACGACTGCGGCCATTGGCTAGGATTCCTGAGTTGCTCCAGCGCGGTTCGGCCGGGGCGGCGGGGCTGTGGCGCAGCTGGTAGCGCACCTCCATGGCATGGAGGGGGTCAGGGGTTCGAGTCCCCTCAGCTCCACCGAGCTCGATCCCAGGGGCTCACCGGTGGTCGGCCCGCCGGCCGATCACGGTGTGCCCCCCCGCTGGCGCGAGACCCCCCGCAGCCTGGCGGCTGCGCCTCGCGCCAGTCGCTCAGATGAAGAGCAGCTGGGCTCCGCCGGTCAGCTCCATGAAGTCGCTCGCGGAGATGATCGCCTCCACTCCCTCGTAGAGGTCCTCCTCCTCCAGCTTGTTCATGTCCGCCGACATCCGGCACGCCCACAGGTGGCCGCCGGACTCGTGGATCTGCTCGAGGAACTCCGGCACCTCGGGCACGTCCAGCTCGGCGATCGTCTTCTTCATCATGTGGGTGGCCATCGCGGTCATCCCCGGCAGGCCGGACAGCGAGTTCGGCATGTGGGTCGCGGTGTTGCCCATCGGGCTGAACTTGAGGTGACCCATGGTCTTCTTGGTGATCATCTCGAAGCCCCAGAACGTGAAGAACAGGTGCGTCTCGATGCCCTCGCCGAGTGCGGCGTTGGCGAGGATGAGGCCCGGGTACGCCATGTCGAGGTTGCCCTTGGAGCAGATGATCGCGAGCTTGCGGTCGGTCTCGACATCGTCGTCGAACGACGGTACGAAGGCGGCCTCGGGCTGGCCAGTGGTCTGCGACGAGGACTGGTCGGTGCTCATCACACGCATCCCTTCGGCTTGGGCAGGCCAGAGACGTAGGCCATCTTCTTGGCTGGCTTCTTGGGGAACAGAGCGAAGAGCTGCTTCACCGGGGCGCCGGTCTGGGTGCTGACCCGACGCAGGGTCGCGGTCTCGCCCATCACGTCGTAGTCCTGACGCAGGAAGCGGACGATGTCCCAGTGAGCGTCGGTCATCTCGATGCCGATCAGCCGACCGAGCTCGGCGCCGAGCTCCTCGTTCCACTCCTTCGGGTCGGTGAGGAAGCCCTCCTCGTTCACGTCGACCGTGCGGCCGGCGATGGTGGTCGTGGGCATAGTTGGTTCTCCTTGCTCGATGTGCTCGATGTGCTCGATGGGGTCGGTGAGGGGAGTGGTCACTCCGGGTTCTTGCCGGCCATGGTCATCTGCGCGGGCAGCCCGAGCGGACGCCCCGGAAGCAGCGCGTGCCAGTAGACGTGTCGGAAGGCGAGCTTGCCGAGGTGGTTCATCCGGGACTCGCCCAGCAGCTTCATGGGTCCAACCTTGGCCAGCGGGAAGGTGCCGGTCAACGGCTCGGTGTCGTAGTTGAAGTCGAGCAGCAGCGCCTTGCCACCACCGGACTCCACGAAGCAGTTCGCGTGACCGTCGAAGGAGTGTGTCATCGGCTTGCCGGAGGCGAGCTCGACGAAGTTCTCCACGAAGACCTCGACCGAGAAGTGGGCGACCGAGCCGGCCTTGGACGTCGGGAGGTTCCCCGCGTCCCCGAGCGCAAAGATCTCGGGGTGCTCGGAGGAGCGCATCGTGTGCTTGTCGACCGGGACGTAGTTCAGCTCGTCGCCCAGCCCCGACCGGGCGACGAAGTCGGCGCCCATGTTGAGCGGGATCGTCACGAGGAGGTCGTAGGGGACCTCACGCTCGTCGTATGACGAGATCACGCGGCGCTCCTGGTCGACCGACTCGATCATGAAGTCGGTCTCGACCTCGATGCCCCGTTCGTCGAGCGCGTTGCCGAGGTGGCGGCTGGCCACGGGCTTGGTGAAGGCGCCGTCCAGCGGGGTGACGAACACCAGCTCGGTGCGGTCCCGCAGTCCCCGCTTGCGCAGGTAGTCGTCGGCCAGGAAGGTGAACTCCAACGGAGCCACCGGGCACTTGATCGGCAGCTCGGTCAGGTGGACCACGAGTCGACCGCCCTGGAAGTCCTCCAGCTGCTTGCGGAGCGCGATCGCGCCCGGCAGCGTGTAGAACTCACCGACGCTGCGGTGCCACTCGGGGCCGAGCATGCCCTCGGTCTGGTCGGGGCGCGGTGTGGCACCGGTGGCGATGACCAGGTAGTCGTAGTCGAGCGTCCTTCCGTTGGACAGCGACACCGACCTGCCCTCGGGGTCGACCCGGTCGACCTCCCCCATGACGACCTCGACCCCGTCGGCGAGGAACTGCTGCTTGGACTTGCGGATCTGTTGCGGGGTGTTCATCCCGAAGGGGATGAAGAGGTAGCCGGGCTGGTAGTCGTGCACCTCGTCCTTGTCCACCACGGTGACCTGCCAGTCGGGCAGACGCTTGTGGATCTTGTTCGCGACCATGGTTCCGGCGGTGCCGGAGCCGAGGATCAGGAGCCTGTGCGGCGACGTCGTTGTCATGCTCTTGACGCTACCCCCAGGGGTATGGTCCTGCCAGCGGTCGGGCCGTCTGATCGGTCACGGAAGTGTTGCCTAACATGGTTCCGGGATCAGCTGGGGGCGAACTGCAACCGGCGCAGGTTGATCCAGGAGCGGTCACCCTCGAGCACGGCGAGATGGCCGGCGTCGACCGCGGCGGTGACGCAGTCGGCGCACCCGGCTTCGCGGAAGCTCTTGTGCGGGGGACGGGCGCGCACGTTCTGCCCGCACAAGCTCTGCATGTGGGGCCCGTGGGGGAGCGTCGCCAGGTGCAGTCGGAAGTCACCGTGAGCGCGCACGACCGACAACCCCTTGGTGGGGTTGGCGGCGAACGACTTGGTCATGCGACCCAGTGTGACGCTGCTGCCGGTCGGGATCACTGCAATGCATGAACCTGCAGAATCCGCCGTGACCCAGGGACGCGCGACGGGCCCACGCAGGCTCAGCCCGACATCCGCTTCCTGCTGGCGCCGGTGACCGCAGCGACCACCCGCTGGTAGGCCGACCCGAGCAGGCGGACCTGGAGATCGAGCGCCTTGGCGTCCAGACCCACGACGAGCCGCGGCTTTCCGGCCTCCATGCCGTCGAGGATGGTCCTCGCTGCACTGTCCGCGCTGGTGCGGGCCAGGTGGGCGTCGAAGAAGTCCGCCTGGGTCTGCTGGTCGACCCCCACGGCGCGGGCGTTGCGAGCGATCGCGGTCTTGATCCCGCCCGGGTGGACGCAGGTGACCTTGACCGGGTGATGGCTGACCAGCATCTCCTGTCGCACCGCCTCGGTGAAGCCGCGCACCGCGAACTTCGCGGAGTTGTACGCTGACTGGCCGGGCACCGCCATGAGTCCGAACAGGCTGCTGACGTTGACCAGTCGCCCGTCGCCGGAGGCGATCAGGTGGGGGAGGAACGTCTTCGAGCCGTTCACCACGCCCCAGAAGTCGATGTCCATGATCCACTCGAAGTCTTCGTAGGAGACGGCCTCGAAGTCGCCCGCGAGCGCCACCCCGGCGTTGTTCACCAGGGCGTCGACGTGGCCCACGTCGTCGATCAACGAGTCGGCGTAGCGCCGCCAGGCGTCGCGGTCCCGGACGTCGAGGATGTCGGTGCGAGGGCCTCGGCCGGTGGCCTCCTTGACCAGGAGCGCGGTCTGCTCGAGCCCTGCCGTGTCGACGTCGGACAGCAGCACCGTCGCCCCGCGTCGGGCGCCCAGAACAGCCAGGCTCCGGCCGATGCCGGACGCGGCCCCGGTGATGACGACGTGCTTGCGACTGCTCCACCCTCGCCTCACGCCGGGACCTCCGCACGATCGGGAGCGGTCTGGACCGGTCCGGGTTCGGTCGCCCCCGGATCGATCCCCGGATCGACCCCGGATCGATCCCTGGGGCGACCTCGTAGGCGTCCGCGTCGAAGGCTCGGGTGAGGCCGCGGAAGGTGAAGGTGGACCGAGGCCACAAGGTGACGTTGCGACCATGCGGGTCGAGGTACCAGCTCGCGCACCCGCCGCTGCTCCACACGGTGCGTTCCATCCGGCGGTGCACCTCGTCGACGAACTCGCGCTGGACGTCCTCGCGGGGCTCGATCGCGGTCACGCCGGAGCGCTTGAGGTGCCCCAGCGCCCCCATGACGTACTGCACCTGGGACTCGATCATGAACACCATGCTCGAGTGCCCCAGGCCGGTGTTGGGCCCCACGATGAAGAAGAGGTTGGGGAAGCCGTGCACCGTCGAGCCCTTGTAGGCCTGCATGCCGACCTGCTCGTAGTGCTCGGCCAGCGTGGTGCCGCCGCGGCCGGTGAGGTGCTCGGCGACCGGGAGGTCGGTGGTGTGGAACCCGGTGGCGACGACGATCGCGTCCACTTCGCGCTCGACGCCGTCGCGGGTGACGATCCCGGTGGCGGTCACGCGCTCGATTCCGTCGGTGACCAGGTCGACGTTGTCGCGGTCCAACGCCGGGTAGTAGGTGTTGGAGATGAGGATCCGCTTGCAGCCGATCCGGTAGTCGGGGGTGACCTTCTCGCGCAGCCCCGGGTCGGAGATGCCGCGGCGGATGTTGAGCCTGGCCATCTGCTCGGCCGGCCAGGCCAGCTCGGGCTTGAGGGTGAAGGCGGGCACGTAGAGCTCGCGCCCCCAGTAGATCGCGGTGCGGTAGATCCGCTGCACTCCTGGCACCCACCTGAACGCCAGCTTCTCCAGGGCGGAGTAGTCGCGGTCGTTCCTGCGGATGACCCACGGTGGCGTGCGCTGGTAGACGTCGAGCCGGGACACCTCGGGGGCGATCTCGGGCACGATCTGGATGGCGGAGGCGCCGGTGCCGATCACCGCGACGCGCTTGCCCTCGAGGTCGTAGTCGTGGTTCCAGGCCGCGGAGTGGAAGACCTCCCCGGCGAAGGACTCGAAGCCCTCGATGTCGGGGTTGCGCGGCGCGGAGAGTGCGCCGGTGGCCGAGACGAGGACGTCGGCGGTCAGGTCCCCGCGCGAGGTGCTGATCTGCCACTGCAGGCTGCTCTCGTCCCAGCGGGCGTCCTCGAGGCTGGTCCGGAAGACGAAGTGGTCGAGGGTCCCCGACTCTGCGGCGACCCGTTGGATGTAGGCCTGGATCTCGGGCTGGGGAGAGAACGACCGCGACCAGTCCGGGTTGAGCGCGAACGAGTAGGAGTACAGCTGCGACGGCACGTCGCAGGCCGCTCCGGGGTAGGTGTTGTCCCGCCAGGTCCCTCCGACGTCGGACCCTCGTTCGAGGACGAGGTAGTCGTCCTCGCCGGCCTGGCCGAGCTTGATGGCCATCGCGAGGCCGGCGAAACCGGCCCCCACGACCAGGACACGGACGTGCGCGGGCAGATCAGTGCTCGGGGGTGCATGGGGTGACATGGGCGCCATCGTAGGAGGGCTATTGAACAAGGGTCAATAACTTGTTGAACGAAGTTCAGTCAGGACCCGCGCGTTGTTGAACACAATTCAGTAGACTCGCCTGTCGTGAGCACCCGGACCCGGCTGAGCCCGGAGCAGCGGCGGACCCAGCTGCTCGACCTCGGCGTGCAGCTCCTGGCCGACCACGGTCTCGAGGACCTGTCCATCGACCTGCTCGCCGAGCATGCCGGGATCTCGCGTGGCCTGCTGTACCACTACTTCACCAGCAAGCGTGACTTCCACCTCGCCGTGCTGCGCCGCATGGCGGACCACGTGGTCGCGAGCACGGCGCCCACCGGGGTCGGCTCGCCGTTGGAGCAGATGCACGCCTCGCTCGAGGCCTACGTCGACTTCGTCGCCACCAGCCACGACGCCTACGTGGCCTTCGTGCGCGCGGCGGCCGGTGGCGACGCGCCGTACCACCGGATCTACGAGGACTCCCGCCGCACGCTCACCGAGCGGATCTTCGACCCGGCCTACGCGCCGCTCCTCGACAGCGTCGGTCTGCAGGACGATGCGCGCTCGAGACTCGTGGTGAGGGGCTGGTCGGCCCTCGTGGAGGAGATGGTGCTCTCGTGGCTGGACCACCCGGGGACTGTGACGCGACCCGACCTGCTCTCGATGCTGACCGACGCGTTGCCCGCGCTGGCCACCACCGGGCGACACTGACCACCTGGTTCTACTTGTCCCGAGGACAAGTACCGTGGAGTACGTGCCGAAGCAACCGGTCCTGCTCACTGCCGATGTCGTCGCACTGACCCTCCTTCCCGACGAGGGCCTGAGCGTGCTGCTGGTGCGGCGGGGCAACAACCCCTACCGAGGTCGCTGGGCGCTGCCGGGCGGCTTCGTGGACCCCGGAGAGGACCTCGACGCGGCTGCCGTCCGTGAGCTGCACGAGGAGACGGGAGTCAACCCGCGAGCAGTCGTCCTGGAGCAGCTCGGCGCCTACGGCGCGCCGCGACGCGACCCTCGGGGCCGGGTGGTCAGCGTGGCGTTCCTCACCGGTCTCCCCTGGACGGTCCAGCCCGAGGGCGGAGACGACGCCGACGACGCACGATGGACGCCGGTCTCGGAAGCGCGACGTCCCCGACGACTCGCCTTCGACCACCGGCGCATCCTCGAGGACGCGCTCGACCGTGCTGCACGGCTGGTCGAACGCACCGGCTTCGCCGCCCGCCTGCTGCCTCGATCCCTCACCGTGAGCCAGCTGCGCGAGGTGTACGAGCAGCTGTGGGGGGTCGAGCTCGACGCCGGCAACTTCCAGCGCAAGGTCACCAACGTGCCCGGACTGCTGCGTCCGACCGGCCGCTCGGCCCAGCGAGGTCGCGGACGCCCTGCGGCGCTCTACACCGCCCGGCCCACGACCGCGATCGCACCACCGCTTCAGCGCCTCGGGTGACCGGACCGCGTTCGCCGGAGGAGGTGGCCCGCCGGCTCGGCCTCGTGCCCGAGCTGACCTTTCCCGAGGACCTCCCGGTCAGCGGCCGGCGGGTGGAGATCGGGGCGGCGATCCGGGACCACCAGGTGGTCGTGGTCGCCGGTGAGACCGGGTCCGGCAAGACCACGCAGCTGCCGAAGATCTGCCTGGGGCTCGGTCGCGGAGCCAGGGGGATGATCGGCCACACGCAGCCGCGTCGGATCGCTGCTCGCAGCGTCGCGGAGCGGATCGCCGAGGAGACCGGCACCGAGCTCGGCGGCATGGTCGGCTACCAGGTGAGGTTCACCGAACGTGCCGGTGCCGACACGCTGGTCAAGGTCATGACCGACGGCGTCCTGCTCGCCGAGCTGCGGCACGACCGGGACCTGCGTCGCTACGACACGATCGTCATCGACGAGGCCCATGAGCGCAGCCTCAACATCGACTTCCTGCTCGGGTACCTCAAGCAGCTCCTGACCAGGCGCCCCGACCTCAAGGTCGTCATCACCTCCGCCACCATCGACCCCGAGCGGTTCGCCGAGCACTTCGCCGACGCCGAGGGGCGACCGGCGCCCATCGTCGAGGTGTCCGGCCGCACCTACCCGGTCGAGGTCCGCTACCGGCCCCTGGTCGAGCCTGGCTACGACGACGCCGAGGGCGAACCCGTGGTCCGGGACCAGACCGAGGCCGTGGTGGCGGCGTGCCACGAGCTGGTCGCTGAAGGGCCGGGCGACATCCTGGTCTTCCTCCCCGGCGAGCGCGAGATCCGCGACACCGCGGACGCGATCCGCGGGGAGACCTGGGGGAGGGGCGCGGGTGCCGAGATGGACGTGGTCCCGCTCTATGCCCGGCTCTCGGCCGCCGAGCAGCATCGGGTCTTCGCCCCGCATGCCGGGCGCCGGATCGTGCTGGCCACCAACGTCGCGGAGACCTCGCTGACCGTGCCCGGCATCCGGTACGTCGTGGACAGCGGGGTGGCGCGGATCTCGCGCTACTCGGTGCGCGCCAAGGTGCAGCGCCTGCCGATCGAGCCGGTCAGCCAGGCCTCCGCCGTGCAGCGGTCCGGCCGCTGCGGTCGGGTGGCAGCCGGGGTGGCGATCCGGCTCTACTCGGAGGAGGACTTCGCCGCCCGCCCCGAGTACACCGCTCCTGAGATCCTGCGCACCAACCTCGCCTCGGTGATCCTCCAGATGATCGCGCTCGGCCTGGGTGACGTCGCGGCGTTCCCCTTCGTGGACCCACCGGACCGCCGCCAGGTCACCTCCGGCGTGCAGCTCCTCGAGGAGCTCGGCGCACTCCAGCCGGGTGCCGCGAGGGGACGCGACCCCCGGCGCCGGCTGACCAAGGTCG
Organism: uncultured Actinomycetota bacterium; assembly: GCA_963801135.1. Classification (GTDB taxonomy): domain Bacteria; phylum Actinomycetota; class Actinomycetes; order Propionibacteriales; family Nocardioidaceae; genus Marmoricola_A. The sequence goes on from CAWDDN010000013.1 coordinate 342,284, forward strand.
GCCGTCAGCTCGCGTCGTTCCCGGTGGACCCGCGCCTGGCCCGGATGGTCGTGGAGGGGCGACGTCTCGGCGTTCTCCGAGAGGTGGTCGCGATCGCCGCAGGGCTCGCCGTCCAGGACCCGAGGGAGCGACCCGCCGACCAGCAGGCGCGGGCCGACCAGCTGCACGCCAGGTTCAAGCACCCGGGCTCGGACTTCCTGACCCTGCTCAACCTGTGGCGCCACGTGCGCACCCAGCAGCGCGAGCTCAGCTCCAGCGCCTTCCGCCGGATGTGCCGCGCCGAGCACCTCAACTACCTGCGCATCCGGGAGTGGCAGGAGGTGGAGGCCCAGCTGCGGCGTACCGCCAAGCAGGTCGGGCTCCACGGTGGTGGCCCGGAGCGCCCCGCGGGCGGGGGGTCCGACGACCAGGTCGACGAGGACGCGGTGCATCAGGCGCTGCTCGCCGGCCTGCTCTCCCACGTCGGGCTGCGAGACGCCGAGCGGCGGGACTACCTCGGAGCCCGCAACACCCGGTTCTCGGTCTTCCCGGGCTCCGGGCTGTTCCGCAAGCAGCCGACGTACCTGATGAGTGCGGAGCTGGTGGAGACCTCCCGGCTGTACGCGCGCGTCAACGCCGCGATCGAGCCCGAGTGGGCCGAGCGCCTCGGCGCCCACCTGGTCAAGCGCACCTGGTCGGAGCCGCACTGGTCACGCAAGCGGATGGCGGTCATGGCGCACGAGCGGGTGACGTTGTACGGCGTGCCGCTGGTGGCCGACCGTCTGGTGCAGTACGGCGCGATCGACCGTGAGCTGGCGCGGGAGCTCTTCATCCGGCATGCGCTGGTCTACGGCGAGTGGCGGACCCGGCACCGCTTCTTCCACCACAACCGCTCGGTCCTCGAGGAGGCTGAGGAGCTCGAGCATCGCGCTCGCCGCCGCGACATCGTGGTCGACGAGCACACGCTGTTCGACTTCTACGACGCCCGGGTGGGCGAGGAGGTCGTCTCGGGTGCCCACTTCGACTCCTGGTGGAAGCGGGAGCGCCGGCATCGGCCCGACCTGCTGACCTTCGACCCGGACATGGTCCTGCACGAGTCGGCCCGCCAGGTGGACCGGCTGGACTACCCCGACGAGTGGCAGGAGAGGGGTCTCGCACTTCCGCTGTCCTACCACTTCGAGCCCGGCACCGCCGACGACGGCGTGACCGTGGACGTGCCGCTGGCGACCCTCAACCAGCTGCCCGACGACGCGCTCTCGTGGCAGGTCCCGGGGTTGCGCGAGGAGCTGGTGACTTCCCTGATCCGTTCGCTGCCGAAGCGTCTGCGGGTGAGCTTCGTGCCGGCGCCCGACGTGGCGCGCGAGTTCCTCCGGGCCGTGCCGCCGGGAGAGGAGCCGTTGCTCGAGGCCCTGGAGCGCTACCTGCGCTCGCGCAGCGGGCTGCTCGTGCCTCGGGACGCGTGGGACTGGGGCAAGGTGGCCCCGCACCTGCGACCCACCTACCGCATCCTCGCCGAGGACGGACAGGTGCTGTCGGCGGGCAAGGACCTCGAAGAGCTGAAGGCGCCGCTGCGGGACCGCTTCGCCACGGCGCTGAGCGAGGCGGCGTCCGAGCGCAGCGTGGCGGGGCAGCGGGAGTGGACCTTCGGCGCCATCGAGCGCTCCTTCGAGCAGGCGCGGGCGGGACACCAGGTGAGGGGCTTCCCGGCGTTGGTCGACGAGGGCGACTCGGTCGCAGCTGCGGGTGTTCGGGTCCGAAGCGGCGCAGGAGGCGTCGCACCGGCTCGGCCTGCGCCGACTCCTGGCGCTCGCGGTGCAGCGGGAGACGGGTGACCCCGCCTCCCGACTCACCGAGAGCTGGGACAACCGGCGCAAGCTCGAGCTCGTCGGGTCGCCCTACCCCACCGTGGCGGCGCTGCTCGAGGACTGCGTGCTCGTGGCCGTGGAGTCGCTGCTCGACCGCCACGGGGGTGTCGTCTGGAACGAGGAGGACTTCGCGACGCTGCGAGGGCGGGTCGTTCCCGGGGTCGAGCAGGCTGCGCGCGAGGTCCTCGACGAGGTTCGCAGGGTCCTGACCACCTGGCGCGACGTCGACCGCGCCCTCTCCGGGTCAGTCGACATCCGGCTGCTCCCCGCGATGGCCGACATGCGAGCACAGGTGGGGCGGCTGGTGGGCCGGGGCTTCGTCGCCGACACCGGCCCGGTGCAGCTGCGGCACCTGCCGCGCTACCTGGCCGCCGTCGGCGTGCGCCGGGAGCGGCTGGCCGAGGCGTCGGGCCGCGACCTGGCACTGATGGACCGGGTGCAGCCGCTCCAGGAGGCCTACGCCCACCGGGTCGAGTCGCTCCCCGCAGGGCAACCGGAGCCAGGGGCGCTGCGCCGGGTGCGCTGGCTGCTCGAGGAGCTCCGCGTCAGCCTCTGGGCCGAACGTCTGCGCACCGCGGAGCCGGTCTCGGAGGCCCGTGTCAGGAAGGCGCTGGCGGAGGTGTGAGGGGCTCCAAAGCCCTGGGTGGTGCTCGCGGGCTGCCTGGACGACCGCGCGGAACACCTCCTCGTCCAGCGCCGCCCCCTCGCGTCGCACCTGCGCCTGCGGCAGCACGAGGAGGCGGTCGAGCCGCACCTCGCTCGGGCGGCGCTCGCGGTCCCAGTCACCGGCCCCGACATCCATCCAGTGGCGTCCCCAGGAGGCCTCCTGGTCGGCGTCGCGGTCGTGGTCCTTGCTCGTGAGCTGGAGACCGACGAGGCCGCCGTCCGGGGTGAGGGCGAGGACGAGGACCGGTCGGTCCTTGCCCTGCCGGGGGTCGTCCTCGTACGGCACCCACGTCCACACCACCTCGCCCGGATCGGGCAAGCCGTCGGCCTCGGGCGCGTAGGTCGGCTGGGTCACGCCTTCACTCTAGGTGCCGGGTCACCGGGCCTTGGACCGCTACCGTGGGTCCTGTGCCGGAGTTGGTCAGCGTCGCGACGTACAACCTGTACCTCGGCGCAGACCTGAGCCTCATCCTGGGTGAGCGCCCGAGCAGCGACCTGGACCCCCAGGTGGCCGAGGTGCAGCGGCAGCTGCTCGCCACCTCGTTCCCCGACCGCGCCGAGCACATCGCCGGCACCCTGGTCGAGCGCGAGGTCGATCTGGTCGGCCTGCAGGAGGTCTGCTGCTGGACGCTGGCCCACGAGCAGCTGTGGGACTTCACCGTTCTGCTGCTGGACGCGCTGCGCCGGCGCGGCGCCGACTACGAGGTGGTCAGCGAGGTCGCGACGTTCTCGGGGGAGGGCGAGCTGTCGGGCCCGGACGCAGTGCTGCCGATCGACCTCCGCGGCTCCAACGTCGTGCTGCGTCGAGCAGACTCCCGCGTCCGCGTGCTCGAGGAGGCGCACGGCGTGTTCAGCGAGGCGCTCGAGACCATCTCCCTGGGCGACCACCGCATCGCCATCGCCCGTGGCTGGTGCGGTGTGCACTGCCAGGTCGGTGAGCAACGGTTCGCCTTCGTCGACACCCACACCGAGGCCTACGACGCCGGGTCGCGGGACCGGCAGCGGGACGAGGTGCTGACAGCCTGCCGGCGTTGGGGGGACCCGGTGGTGCTGGTGGGGGACTTCAACGCCACCCCGGACCGCGTCGCCATGCCGTCCGGCCTGGTCGACGCGTGGAGCGTCAACGGCGACGACCCCGGTCCCACCTGCTGCCAGGCAGCGGACCTGGGAAACGAGGAGTCCTGGCTCAGTGAGCGCATCGACTACGTCTGGGTCCGGGGGGCCCAGGTGGTCTCGGCGACCCGGTTGGGGGCGGAGCCGGGGACCCGCGAGCTCGCGGGACGGTGGCCGTCGGACCATGCCGGGGTCCAGGCCGTGGTGAGGTTCGGGTCTCCTGAGGTCCAGCCCTGAGGTTCAGCCCTGAGGTTCAAGCCTGAGGTTCAGGCCCTGAGCTCGGCTGGGGAGTGGTGCGCCGGACCGGGAGCGCCTCACGGCGCGTGGCCGCTCGCAGCGGCTTCTGTTGGGACCCGGGGCTGCCGCGGTCCGGCGCGTTGGCCAGTCTAGGGGGTCAGTCGAGCTCTCCGGCGAGTTCCAGCCGTGCGGCAGCCTGGAGCTGCTCGGCCATGTGCAGCAGGCGTGAGGCCGAGAGGCTCGTCTCGTGGTCGGTGCCGGCCTCGGGGTCGAGGTGGGCGCGGCCGACCGCAGCGAGGTGGGTGAAGGCGGCGGCACGGAAGAGCGTGTCCGCGAAGTCACCGACCCGGATGCCGCGCAGTACGTCGTCCGCCATCGCCTGGACCTCGGCCGGTCCCGGCGGCGAGGAGACGCCCGCCACGACCTCGATGACCGGGGAGTGCAGGCGACCTGCATCGAACTGCCGCGCCGCCGCCAGGGGGTCGGCGTGCACCCACGCACGCAGCAGGTAGAGCCGCCACAGACATCCCGAGAGGGTGTCGTAGGGCGACCGTGACCACAGCTCGGCGAGGTCGTCGAGCCCGGCGGTATCGACGAGGTGGACCAGGCGCTCGACCACGGCGGAGTCGCTGCCGTCGGAGGGGCCGCGCACCAGCAGCGTGGCCAGGCGGTCTCCTGCCTCGTCGACCCCCGTGGGTTCGACGTCCCCGAGCAGTGCCTCCAGGCTCGTGGGCCCCGGCAGCGCCGGTCGGTGGTGGGGCCTCTGCTCGCTCATGTCGGGCACCGCTCCAAGTCAGCCGCCAAGTCAGCCGCCGAGTCAGCCGCCCGGGTGAGCGTTGCGCAACGTGACAGCAGCGGGCGTGCGGCCACGTGGATAGTTGAAGTCGTTGCCCTCCAGCTTCACGACCACCAGGCTGATGACTCGGTCGTCGCGCGCGAGCCCGATGTTGTGGATGCGCGGGACACCGGTCGCCGTCGGCTGGAACACCGTGTACGTCGAGGCGACATCGGCGCCAGTGCCGACCCGCTCCACCGGGGTGACGCGGACTCCGTCGTTCCCCGGGGTGCGCTGGTCGAGCCGCTCGCGGCAGGACTTGCGCCAGGAGTCGGCCACCGCGTAGGCCCGACGGGCCGTGACGTCGTCCGGGTACACCGCGACCAGGAGGTAGCCGCGCACGGTCGCATCCAGGTCCGACGTGTACTCGCGCACCGCGACCGACTCGGCGCCGATGTCGGCAACCCCCGCCCGATGACAGATCACCAGACGATCCGGCTCGGTGTCGTAGTCGTTGCCCACGAGCCAACGCCACTCCCGGTTGAGCTTGCCCATCTGGCTCGCCTCGAGCAGCCGGGCGCTGGGGTCGATGACCGGGTTCGGCGCAGTCGTCGGGGTCGGCGTCGTCGACGCAGACGTGCTGGGCTCATCGGTCGCGGGTCCGACGGTCGTGGTCGGCTCGCTGGCCGTGGGGTTGTCGCCGGCCTCGCTGGAGGCGGTCACCGACGGTGACTCCTGGCCGTCGGCGTTGGCAGGCTCGGCGTCGTCGGAGCAGGAGGTCAGGGTCAGACCGAGAGTGGCAGCGGCCAGCAGCACGGGAACGCGGGTTCGCCTCATCGGTCGGATCTCCTCGTGGGCCCAGATCTGGGGCGGGTGGGCAGATGACCACCACGGTGTCACTGTAGGTGTGGAGTCCGCCACGTCGCGGCGCCACGAGCCCCGTCGGCGTGTCCTCCTCCGCTAGCGTGGGCGAGCATCGAGGAGGGTGACGAGTGGCGATGGTGAGGGCCGGGGTGGTCGGCACGCTCGCGGCGTGCCTGGCGGGCACGCTGCTCGTCGGTTGCAGCGAGCAGTCCTCGAGCCCGGCGCCGACCCCGACGACGTCGGCTGCCGCGGGGTCGCCGTCCGCCAGCGTTCGGTCCGGCCCCCTGAGGCTCTCGGTCTATGGCGGACCCTCGGTCGTGCGTGGCTACCGGGCCGTGGCGAGCGCCTTCACCGCCGAGACCGGTGTCCGCGTCGAGATCGTCACGCGCGACGATGCCGGCCAGGCGGGTCGGAAGGTGCGACGTGCCCTGCTCGGCGGTCGCACCGCACCCGACGTCTTCCTGCTCGGCAGCACCTGGCTGCCCGACCTGGTTCCCACCGATCGCCTCCAACACGTCGACGGGGCGCTGGAGGAGCGCGGCTTGCAGTTCGGCGACGGCTACCAGCGGGTGGCGCTGACCGCCTTCGGTGCCGAGGACGTGCTGCAGTGCATGCCGGTGGATATGGCGCCGCGGGTGATGATCGTCAACCGCGACTTCGTCCGCCCCCGCGACCTGGAGATCCGCGGCGTGCCGCTGCCGGAGGACCAGGTCTGGGACTTCGAGGACTTCGCCGCTGCGGCGCGCCTGATCGCGCGGGAGCAGCAGGGTGTCCCGGGCTTCAAGGCGGTGCACCTGCCCACCGACGTGGAGCTGCTCACCGCGTTCATCAGGAGCGCCGGCGGGGAGGTCGTCGACGACGTCGACGAGCCGACCGCGCTGGCCCTGGACAGCGACGAGGCTCGTGAGGTGCTGGAGGCCTACGTCGGCCTTGCGCGCGAACGGTCGGTGGCGCTCACCACGGAGGAAGTCGCGCAGTCGTCGGCCCGCGACCGGTTCGCCAACGGCCAGGTGGCGATGATGTTCGGCACCCGTGCCGACGTGCCGGCGCTGCGCAGCAGCGGGGTCCCCTTCGACGTGATGCCGCTGCCGACGTTCGGAGCCAGCCGCACCGTCGCCGACATCGCGGGCCTCTGCGTGGACGCGCAGAGTGCTCAGCTCGAGGACGCGCTGGACTTCGTGGCCTTCGTCGCCGGCAACCAGGGATCGACCCTGCTGGCGCGCACCGGCGGCGTGCAGCCGGCCAACCTCGACGTGACCTTCAGCCCGGTCTTCGCGCAGCGGGGGGAGCGGCCCCGGTCGGTGGACGTCTTCACCCATGCGCTCAAGCGCGTCGAGCTGATGCCCTTCTCGACGCAGTGGCGCCCGGTGGCCGCACGCGTGGAGGCGTTCGTCTCCCGGCTCGTCATCAGCGACCGGCGCCTCGAGCAGCAGCTCGACCGCCGGCTCCCGAGGCTCGACGAGCAGTCGCTGCGGCTGTTCGAGACCCCGGAGTCGGTCAGCTCGGGCTGAGGGCACGAGCCGTGACCGGGCATCAGGGAGCGGAGGCCGCCGCGCCGTCCTCGTCGTGCTCGATGGCCGCGACCAGGATCGGCTCGGCGAGCTCGATCTGCCACGGTCGCGCCCCCAGGTCGGCCAGCGTGCTCCCGACAGCTGACGGGGGTGGCGGCTGCCACATCAGGCGCCGGACGGAATCGGGGGCGACCAGGTTCTCCAGCGGGAGCCCGAGCTGGTCGGCGAGGGCCTTCAACGCCTCACGGGCGCGGGTCAGCCGAGCGGCCGCAACCGGGTCCTTGTCCGCCCACGCGCGGGGTGGGGGCGGGCCGTCCGGGCGTCGCACGGACGGCGGGAGCTCGGAGTCCGGCAGCTGTCGGGCGACCTCGAGCGCCTGGAACCACCGCGACAGATGGGGTCGGGCACCGCGACCATGGAAGCCTGCGAGCCGGATGAGGTCGCCCTGGCTGGTGGGCATCGCGGACGCGGCCGTCACCAGCGCGCTGTCGGGCAGGAGCCGGCTCGGAGTGACGTCGCGCTCCTGGGCGATGCGGTCACGCGCCTGCCACAGCTCGCGGGCGGCGGCCAGGGCGCGGCGCCCCCGCACCTTGTGCAGGCCGGAGAGGCGGCGCCACGGGTCGGCGCGGGGTGCGTTCTCGGTGAAGGAGAGCAGGTACTCGAACTCCTGGCGCGCCCACTCCCACTTGTCCGCCTCGACCAACTGGCCGTGGAGTGCGTCCTTGAGCTCGATGAGCACCTCGACGTCGAGCGCGGCGTACTCCAGCCAGGGCTCGGGCAACGGACGGCGGGACCAGTCGACCGCAGAGTGCTCCTTGCGCAGCCGGCGTCCGGTGATCTCCTCCACCAGGGTGGCGAGCCCCACCCGGGGGTAGCCGAGGAGCCGACCCGCGAGCTCGGTGTCGAACAACGACGAGGGGTGCAGCCCGAGGTCGCGCAGGCACGGCAGGTCCTGGGTCGCCGCGTGCAGGATCCACTCGGTGCCCGCCAGCGCGTCGACCAGGGGGGAGAGATCGTCGACCGAGACCGGGTCGACCAGCATCGTCCCCGCCCCGTCACGTCGCAGCTGGATCAGGTAGGCCCGCGCCGAGTAGCGGTAGCCGGAGGCGCGCTCGGCGTCGATCGCCACCGGGCCGGAGGCCCTCGCCAGCGCCCGGGCGCTGGCGGCCAGGGTGGCATCCTCGTCGAGCACCGGGGGGATCCCGTCTCGCAGCTCGAGCAGCGGGACCGGCGGGACCGGCGGGACCGGCCGGGGGAGCCTCGCCCTCCACGGGGCCGCCGTCGTCGGTCATCCGTGGTGGGGGCCGTGGGCGCGTCGGCTCGCGAGCGTCGCCACCCCCTCGGGTACGGGCTCGAGACCGGCGCAGGCCCCGAGGAGGTCGCCCCAGGCCCGCACATGGGCCCCGATGTCACCCAGGGGCGTCCAGGACGCTCTCACCTCGAGCTGCGCGCTGCCGCCGTCGTCGGACATCTCGCCGAAGCTCTCCGAGATCACTCGCGTGACCGTCCCGGACGGCGCGCGGTGGTCGGCATCGTGGGCCTCCAGCGCCTCGACCAACCACGTCCATGCGACGTCGGCCAGCACCGGGTCGGTGGCGAAGTCGTCGGTGAGCTCGGCCCTGGCATAGGCGACGCAGCGGAAGGTGCCGCCCCAGGTCTCGTTGCCCGCAGGGTCGTGCAGCAGCACGAGTCGCCCCGTGCCGATCTCGTCGTTGTCGACGACGACGTCGGCGGCCAGGGCCGAGGCGAAGGGCGCGATGCGCTGGGGCGCCGGCATCTCCTCGCACACGATCTCCGGGCGCAGCCGAGCAGCGCGCATCTGGGCCATCGCATCGCGGAACGCCGCCGGCGGCGCGGCGGCGTCAGCAGTGGAAGGCATGCGGGTTGCCATGCCTCCACCCTAGGCACGTGCGGGGGCCCTCCGGGGCAGGACACGCGACCGGGACCGGCCTGCGACCTGCACGGATCCCTCCCTGGGGGCCCTCTGAGAGACTGGCGCCCATGCCGACCGAGCCTGCCTCCCAGCGTGTCCCGGAGCCCGCAGCCGAGCCCGCTGGTCCTTCCGCGAGGGTCGCGCCGGGCGCCTCCGACTCGGTCCTGGTGCGCGCAGCCCGAGGAGAGCAGGTGCCGCACACTCCGGTCTGGTTCATGAGGCAGGCGGGCCGGTCGTTGCCGGAGTATCGCAAGGTCCGCGAGGGCGTCGGCATGCTCGAGGCATGCATGCGCGCCGACCTCGTCACCGAGATCACGCTCCAACCCGTGCGCCGGTACGGGGTGGATGCCGCCATCCTCTTCTCCGACATCGTGCTGCCGCTCAAGGCGGTCGGTGTCGACCTCGACATCGTCACGGGAGTCGGCCCGGTCGTGGCCGAGCCGGTACGCACCCTCGAGGACGTGGCCCGGATCCCGGACCTCACCGTGGAGCACGTCCCCGCTGTCGTCGATGCGGTGCGCGCCCTGGTCTCCGAGCTGGGGTCGACCCCGCTCATCGGGTTCGCCGGCGCTCCGTTCACGGTGGCGTCGTACCTGGTGGAGGGTGGGCCGTCCAAGGACCACGCGCGCACCAAGGCGATGATGTACGGCGCCCCCGAGGTGTGGGACGCCCTGATGCGCAAGATCGCAGGCATCGCGGCGGACTACCTCCGGGTGCAGGTCGAGGCCGGCGCCGCCGCAGTGCAGCTGTTCGACTCGTGGGCGGGCGCGATGTCCCCCCAGGACTACCGTGCCCACGTGCAGCCGCACTCGGCCGCGGTGCTCGAGGAGGCCGGCACTCTCGGGGTGCCGCGCATCCACTTCGGGGTCGGCACCGGGGAGCTGCTCGGACTCATGGGGGACGCCGGCGCGGACGTGGTGGGGGTCGACTGGCGAGTGCCTCTGGCCGAGGGGTTGCGGCGCGTGGGTGGTCGCCCGGTCCAGGGCAACCTCGACCCCACCCTCGTCTTCGCCCCCACTGACGTCATGCTGGCGAGGGCTGCTGAGGTGCTGCGGGCCGGCCGCGACGCTCCGGGGCACATCTTCAACCTGGGTCACGGGGTGCTGCCGGCCACCGACCCCGACCAGCTCGCCCGGCTGACCGACTTCGTACACGAGACGTCACGACGGTGACCCCTCCCGTCGTCGTGGTCGGTGGGGGGATCGCCGGCCTGGCTGCGGCGCACTTCGTGGCGGCCTCCGGTCGCCCCGTCGTCGTGCTCGAGGCCGGGGACCGGCCGGGGGGGAAGCTGCGGCGCGAGGAGGTGGCCGGCGTCCCGGTGGACGTCGGCGCCGAGTCGTTCCTGTTCCGGCGGCCCGAGGCGGTGGAGCTGGTCGCGAGCCTGGGCCTGGGCGACCGGTTGCGTCACCCCGCGAGCTACTCGGCCCGCATCTGGAGCCGCGGTCGGTTGCGGCCGCTGCCGCGCTCGGTCATGGGAGTGCCTGGAGACCTCGACGACCTGCGGCGCAGCGAGGTGCTCAGCGAGGACGGATTTGCGCGCGTGGAGGCCGAGCCGCGGCTGCCTCCCGCCGAGACGCCGCTGACCGATCCCGACTGGGACGTGGCGGTGGGGACGTTGGTCGCCGAGCGCCTCGGCACCGAGCTGCTCGACCGGGTGGTCGAGCCGCTGCTGGGCGGGGTGTACGCCGGTCACGCCCGGGACCTCTCCGCGCGCGCCACGACCCCGCAGGTGGTCCAGATGCTGGCCCGGCACGGCTCCCTGGTGGACGGCGCCGCCGACCACCTGGCACGCGCCGAGGACGAGCGCCCGGTCTTCGCCGGGCTCGTCGGGGGCGTCACGGGCCTGGTCGACGCCCTCGCCGGGGGCCCTGGGCGCATTGAGGTGCGCACCGGTGTCACCGTCCGACGCATCGAGCGCTCGTCGCCGGGATGGCTCCTCACCACCGGACCGACCCGTGAGGAGCAGCAGATCGCTGCCTCCGCGGTCGTGGTCGCGACGCCGGCCCCGGCCGCCGCCAAGCTCCTCGGCCTGGTGGCGCCGCGGGCCGCCGATGCCTTGGCCCAGGTCGAGGTGGCCAGCATGGCGGTGGTGACGCTGGCCTTCCGGCCCGACGAGGTGCCGCCGGTGCCCGGGTCGGGATTCCTGGTGCCACCGGTCGAGGGTCGCCACGTCAAGGCCGCCACGTACTCCTTCCAGAAGTGGGACTGGGTGCGCGAGGCCGGGGCTGGGTCCGGAGTGGTGCACCTCCGCGCCTCGGTGGGGCGCCACCGTGAGGCGGCGCTGCTCCAGCGCACCGACGACGAGCTGGTCCGGCTCGTCCTCGCCGACCTGCAGGACCTGAGCGGCATCGCAGCCCGTCCCGTCGACGCCCACGTCCAGCGCTGGGGCGGCGGGCTGCCTCAGTACGCCGTCGGTCACCTGGCCAGGGTGCGCCGGGTGCGCGAGTCCGTGGCCGAGGTGCCGGGGCTCGCGGTGTGCGGCGCGACGTACGACGGCGTGGGCATCCCGGCGTGCATCGCCTCCGCCCAGCTGGCAGCGACTCAGGTGCTCCGGGGACAATGACGTCATGAGCGAGCAGACCCCGAACCGCGGCAAGCTGGCCAAGGACCTCAACGACTCCATCCGCTACACGATGTGGTCGGTGTTCCACCTGCGCGACCGCCTCGACGGTTCTCCCGGATCGACGCTGCCTGAGGCCGACCGTGAGTCCGAGGCAGGCGAGGTGGAGAAGCTGTTCGACGAGATGGGGGACCGCGTCACCGTGCGCGGGACGTACGATGTCTCCGGCCTGCGCGCGGACGCCGAGGTGATGCTGTGGACCCACGCCGAGTCCTCCGATGAGCTGCAGCAGCACTACCACCGCTTCCGCCGCACCGGCTTCGGGCGTCGACTCGACCCGGTGTGGTCCCAGATGGCGCTGCACCGGCCGGCGGAGTTCAACCGCAGCCACGTCCCGGCCTTCCTCGCCGACGAGGAGCCGAGACGGTACGTCTGCGTCTACCCCTTCGTGCGCTCCTACGAGTGGTACCTGCTTCCGGACGAGGAGCGCCGCGCGCTGCTCGCCGAGCACGGCCAGATGGCGCGGGGGTTCCCCGACGTGCGGGCCAACACCGTCGCATCGTTCGCGCTCGGTGACTACGAGTGGCTGCTCGCGTTCGAGGCCGACGACCTGCACCGCATCGTCGACCTGATGCGCCACCTGCGGGCCTCGGGTGCGCGCCGCCACGTGCGCGAGGAGATCCCCTTCTACACCGGGCGGCGCCGCAGCGTCGCTGAGCTGCTCACCGACCTGCCCTGACCCGCTACCCCTTCGGGAGCAGCCGCAGCGAGATGCTGTTGATGCAGTAGCGCTGGTCCGTCGGGGTCTGGTAGCCCTCGCCCTCGAAGAGATGGCCCAGGTGCGACCCGCAGCTGGCGCACCGCACCTCGACCCGCCGCATCCCGAGGCTGGTGTCCTCGACGTACTCGACGCGGTCCTCGGCGAGAGGGGAGAAGAAGGACGGCCAGCCGCAGTGGGAGTGGAACTTGTGGTCGGAGCGGAACAGCTCGTGACCGCAGGCCCGGCAGGCGTAGACCCCCTCGGACTCGGTGTCGGTGTACTCCCCGGTGAAGGCCCGCTCGGTGCCGGCTCGGCGCAGCACGTGGTACTCGTCGTCCTGGAGCCGCTCGCGCCACTCAGCATCGGTCTTGTCCACCGGGTAACCCATGTCCCGACCCTACCCAGGCGCACCTACCCCCGCGTGCCACAGTGAGCCCCATGCCCAAGAGCGCCGCGGTCGAGGTGACGGCCGGGAGCCGGACGATCCGGGTGAGCAGCCCCGACCGGGTGGTCTACGAGGCGACGGAGCGGGTGCCGGCGATCACCAAGCTCGAGGTCGTGGAGTACTACCTCGAGGTGGGGGAAGCCGTCCTGCGAGGGCTGCGGGACCGCCCGACGGCGCTGGAACGGTGGCCCAGCGGCGTGCGCGAGGGCATGAAGCTGGCCACCCGAAGCAGCCCTTCGACCGGGCTCAGGACAAGTGACCGCGACGCCGAGGCCTTCTACAGCAAGCGACTGCCCCGGGGGGCACCCGACTTCGTGGCGGGCGTGGAGGTGACGTTCCCCTCCGGGCGCACGGCGACCGAGCTGTGTCCGACCGAGATCGCCGCGGTGGCGTGGGCGGCTCACATGGGCACGATCACGTTCCACCCGTGGCCGGTACGCCGTGCCGACGTGGATCACCCCGACGAGCTGCGCCTCGACCTGGACCCACAGCCGGGCACCGACTTCGCCGACGCAGCGCGGGTCGCGCTGCTGGCGCGCGACCTGCTCGCCGAGCTGGGGATCACCGCTCACCCCAAGACCAGCGGCAACCGCGGGATCCACGTCTATGCCCGCATCGAGCCGCGCTGGGACTTCGTCGACCTCCGTCATGCGGCGATCGCGTTCGGTCGCGAGCTGGAGCGCCGGGACCCCGGCGTCACCACCGCGTGGTGGAAGGAGGAGCGCGGCGCGCGGATCTTCGTCGACTACAACCAGAACAACCGGGACCGCACGATCGCCTCGCCGTACTCGTTGCGGCCGCTGCCGGGCGCACCGGTATCGACGCCGGTGGCGTGGGAAGAGCTGGAAGGGCTCGACCCGGCCTCGCTGAACCTGGCGACCGTCCCGACCCGCCTCCGCGAGCAGGGCGACCCGATGGCGGGCATGGACGAGGAGGCCGGCAGCCTCGAACCGCTGTTGCAGCTGTGGAGGCGTGACCTGGAGAGCGGGCTCGGCGAGCTCAACTACCCGCCGGACTACCCCAAGATGCCGGGCGAGCCGCCTCGGGTGCAGCCGTCGAAGAAGGTCGAGTCCCACTGGGACGAGCACGGCAACCGGGTCGAGTAGGCCTCAGCTGTGGTGCACGCCGTTGCGTGTCGGCGAGGCCAGGTCGAACCGTGCCCACGCGATCGTGGTCTGGTGACCGGAGTGGGCGACGCCGCACCCGTCGCTGAGCGACCGCGCGAGCTGCAGGCCCCTTCCGTCGATCGGCAACGCGTCAGGTCGTCGGGGCAGCGCGATGACGCCGTCCGACTGCTCCCGGACGCTCAGGACCACCGAGATCCCGTTGCCGTGCAGCTCCAGGATGAAGGGAAAGCGGCCGTGCTCGAGGGCGTCGACGCTGAACTCGCTCGCCACGAGCGCGATGCTGTCGGACAGGCTGCTGAGCGCATGCTCGTCGAGCCGTTGCCGCACGAACTGGCGTGCCTGGGTGGTGCTCGTGGCCGCCGCTGTGAGCGTGGTGGTGTGGGTCCACAACTCCCTCTGCATCATCGACCTCCGCGGTGCGATTCCGTGGGGAGGGACGCGGGGTCCGGGCAGCACTCCTGCGGTCAGGGTAGCACCGCGGAGGGGGGTGCCAGGCGATCACATGCCGTTGACGCCCTCGCCGCCACCGGCCTGCTCGCTGAAGTTCTCGTGCTCGAGCAGGTGCAGGACCGGGACGCCGAGCTTGCGTCGAGCGCGTGAGGTCCAGTCGAGGTGGAAGAACTCACTGACGACGTGCGGACGGGTGAGCACGATGACCTCGGCGCCGCCGACCTGCTTGACCTTCTCGAGCAGTGCGTGCACCGGCTCCTCGGTCACGACGTCGCCGGCTGCCTCGCCGCCGCACTGGCGCAGCGTCCGCAGTGACGCCTCGAGCTCGTCCCGGGCGGCCTGGAGGAGCTCGTGCTGCAGCTCGTCCATGTCGTCGGGGTCCATCGCCAAGGGCGGCCCGGCCAGCGCGTCACCGGTGGCGAGCGCACCCATGGCCGACTCGATCCGCTCGGCTGCGTCGTCGACCGGTTGCAGCACGTGGTAGCGCACGGGCTCCTCGATCTCCTCGTGGAGCCCGCGCACTTGACGCGCGTCCAGGGCGCTCATCGCCTGCTCCACCAACAGCACCACGTCGTACGTCGAGCCGGTCATGGCTCAAGACTAGTCCGCAGCGAGCCGTCGGCGGACACCCCTCGCCTCAGCGCCCGAGAATGTCCGCGAGGTCGTAGCCGACCGGCTCGTCGAGCTGGTCGTAGCCGCAGGTGCGGGGGTCGCGGTCCTCGCGCCAACGCCGGAACTGTGCGGTGTGACGGAAGCGGTGGCCCTCCATGTGGTCGTACCCGACCTCCGCGACCAGCTCGGGCCTCACCGGCACGAACGAGAGGTCCTTGCCGGCGTTCCAGCGGCTGCCCTGGCCGGGGGTCCGCTCCCCGCTGGCAGTGACCTGCGACCACTGGGCCCACGGATGGTCCTGGCCCTCGTTGACCCGGTGGTCCTGCAGCATCCGGTGCAGCGAGGCCCGCTTGGCGGCGGTGAACGAGGCGGAGACGCCGACGTGGCGCAGGTGGCCCTCGACGTCGTACAGCCCGAGCAGCAACGAGCCGACCAGCGGCTCGGCGTCGGTGGACGCCTTGTGCAACCGGTAGCCGGCCACCACGACGTCCGCGGTCCGGGCGTGCTTCACCTTGACCATCGTGCGGGCATCGGGCTGGTAGCGCCCCGCCAGCGGCTTGGCCATGACGCCGTCGAGCCCGGCACCCTCGAACTGGTCGAACCACTCGACGGCCAGACCGAGCTCCATGGTGGCGGGGGTCAGGTGGACCGGAGCGGTGACGCCCTCCAGGGCTGCCTCGAGCCTGACCCGACGCAGCGCCAGTGGCTGGTCGAGCAGGGCGTCGTCGCCGAGCGCGAGCAGGTCGAAGGCCACGTAGGAGGCAGGGGTCTCCCGGGCGAGCAGGCCGACGCGCGACTCGGCCGGGTGGATCCGCTCCTGCAGCGCCTCGAAGTCGAGGCGGTCCTCCCGGATCACGACGAGCTCGCCGTCGAGCACGCAGCGCTCCGGGAGACTGCCGCGGATCGCCTCGACGACCTCGGGGAAGTAGCGGGTCAGCGCCTTGGTGTTGCGGCTCGCCAGGTGGACCTGGTCGCGGTCCTTGAAGACGAGGCAGCGGAACCCGTCCCACTTCGGTTCGTACAGCAGGCCGGGGTGCTCGGCGTCGTCGTAGGAGGCCGGGTGCGGAATCTCGCGCACCGACTTGGCCAGCATCGGCTTGACCGGCGGTCGGACCGGGAGGTCGAGGGGCTCGTCGGGCTGAACCATCCGGTGACCCTACGCGTAGGGTCACCGGATGGACGATGTGCGCTCCCTGCTCCGCGCCCCCGCCGACGGCCTCGACCTCGCGGCTCTCGACACCCGCGCGACCCCGGGCTTCGACGGCGACAAATCGGCCGGCAAGAAGGCGCTTGCCGCGATGGACGACGAGCTGAAGGAGCTTCAGGCCAAGCTGGCTGCCGACGGCTACACCGGCGGCACCCGGCGGCTGCTGCTGGTCCTGCAGGGCATGGACACCTCCGGCAAGGGGGGAGTGGTCAAGCACGCGGTCGGCATCTTCAACCCGGGCGGCGTGCGCCCCACCGCCTTCGGGGCCCCGACCGACGAGGAGCGCCAGCACGACTTCCTCTGGCGGATCGAGCGGAGGGTGCCCAAGCCGGGGCTGATCGGGATCTTCGACCGCTCCCACTACGAGGACGTGCTGATCGCCAAGCTGGACGAGCTGGCCGAGCCCGACGAGATCGAGCGCCGCTACGGCGCGATCAACGACTTCGAGCGTCGCCTGGGCGAGGAGGGGGTCACGATCGTCAAGTGCATGCTGCACATCTCGGCCGACGAGCAGCGCGAGCGCCTGCTGGCGCGGCTGGACCGGCCCGACAAGGTCTGGAAGTTCCGACCCGAGGACGTCGAGGTGCGCCAGCGGTGGGACGACTACATGGACGCCTACGAGACCGCGATCCAGCGCTGCGACACCGATGCGGCTCCCTGGTACGTGGTGCCTGCCGACCGCAAGTGGTACGCCAGGCTCGCGGTGGGGGCGCTGATGAGGCAGGCGTTGCTGGACCTGGACCTGGAGTGGCCCGAGCCCGACTTCGACGTCAAGGAGCAGCGACGCCGGCTGGAGGGGTGAGCTCGACCCGACGCCGTCAGCGCAGCAGCAGGCGCACCGCGACGTCGATCGACTTGTCGACGTCCTCCACCGTGGCGCGACCGGTGACCCACTGCACCAGGCTGGCCAGCCACACGTCACCGATGACCTTGGCGACCGCGATCTCGTCCTCGCCGGGCTCGTGCTCCTGCTCGGAGTAGGGCTTGTCGGGGTCGGCCATCGCCTTCATCAGCGCGCGGGTGACCTGCATGCCGACGCCGTGGATCTCGGTGGCCACGGACGCGTCGGCGAACATGAACGCTCGTGTCAGCGCCTCGGTGAGCTTCGGACTGCGCTGCATTCCCCTGCTCGAGCGGTTGAGCACGTGCATGACCCGCTGGTGAGGGGTGTCGCCGGGGATCGTGCGCGACTCCAGCCCGACGTTGCCCTGCTCGAACTCGCGGCCCAGCGCGGAGACCAGCAGGTGGATCTTGGAGGGGAAGTAGCGGTACAGCGTGCCGAGCGCGACGTCGGCCTGCTCGGCGACGGCCCGCATCTGCACGGCCTCGAATCCCCCGGCAGTGGCGAGCTCGATGGTGGCGTCGAGGATCCGCTTGCGGCGCTCGCGCTGAGCGGCCGAGCCCATCTCGTCGTTGGTCACGGTGCCTGCACTCGACATCGTGTCCCCTCTCACCCTCACCAGTGCCCGGGTGGGCACGGGGCTTAGGCTAGCGCAGGAAGGGCCTAGAATGAGAACACGTTCCAGTTGACGCGCTGGACGTTCTCGTTCTCGTGCCATGGTCTCGCGGGGTCTCGTGCCCTCGGGAGCAGTCGACCCGAAGGGAACCGCGTGCGCATCGCTCTTCTCTCCTACCGGTCCAAGCCGCACTGCGGTGGCCAGGGCGTCTACCTGCGTCACCTCAGCCGTGAGCTGGTGGCCCTGGGCCACGAGGTCGAGGTCTTCTCCGGGCCGCCGTACCCCGAGCTCGATCCGGGCGTGGGCCTCACCGAGGTCCCGAGCCTGGACCTCTACCGCGAGCCCGACCCGTTCCGGGTGCCGGGATGGCGCGAGTTCCGCGACCTCACCGACGTCTCCGAGTTCCTCTCGATGCTGACCGCGGCCTTCCCCGAGCCGCGTACCTTCAGCCGCCGGGTGGCCAGGCTGCTGGCTCGTCGACGCGCTGAGTTCGACGTGGTCCACGACAACCAGACCATCGGCTACGGCATGCTCGACATCGCCCGGCACGCGCCCTTCGTGGAGACGATCCACCACCCGATCACCTTCGACCGCAAGGTCGACCTGGCGCACGCCCCGTTCAAGCAGCGGCTCACCCTGCGCCGCTGGTACTCCTTCCTGCGGATGCAGGCCAAGGTCGCCCGGCGGCTGCCGGTCATCCTGACCGTCTCGGAGAGCTCGCGGCGCGACATCGCCAACGACTTCGGCGTCGACCCCGAGCACATCGAGGTCATCGCGCTCGGGGTCGACGAGGTGTTCCAGCCGCCGGCCCAGCCTCGGGTGCCGGGCCGTCTGGTGGCGATGGCGAGCGCGGACACCCCGATGAAGGGGGTGGCCACCTTGCTCGAGGCGGTCGCCAAGCTGCGGACCGAGCGTGACGTCAGCCTGGTCCTGGTCTCCAAGCCGACCCCGGGCGGGCGAACCGAGCAGCTGATCGACCAGCTGGGGCTGCACGACGCCGTGGAGTTCCGGCACGGCCTGACCGACGAGGAGCTGGTCGAGGTGATGGGGTCGGCCGAGGTCGCCTGCGTCCCGTCGCTCTACGAGGGCTTCAGCCTTCCGACCGCGGAGCTGATGGCGTGCGAGACGCCGCTCGTCGTGAGCCGTGCCGGCGCCATCCCCGAGGTGGTCGGTGAGGACGGTCAGTGCGCCGTCCAGGTGACCCCCGGCGACGTGCAGGAGCTCACCGAGGCCATCGCCGCGCTGCTCGACGACCCCGAGCGCCGCACCCGCCTGGGTGCGGCAGGTCGACGCCGGGTGATGGAGAAGTTCAGCTGGCGGTCGGTCGCCGAGGCCACCGTGGCGGCGTACGAGCGCGCCATCGAGCAGTTCGAGCAGCAGCGGATCGAGAAGCAGAAGGGTGCCTGAGACGTGCTGACCGTGGACTTCGACAGGTTGGGGCTCCAGGCCGGGGAACGGGTGCTGGACATGGGGTGCGGTGCCGGCCGGCACGCCTTCGAGATGTACCGCAGGGGTGCTGACGTCATCGCGTTGGACCAGGACGCCGACGAGCTGGCCACCGTCGGTGAGTGGTTCGCCGCGATGCGCGAGGAGGGTGGCCTGCCCGCCGGCGCGGAGGCCGACGTCAAGCAGGGGGATGCGCTCAACCTGCCCTTCCCCGACGGTGAGTTCGACCGCGTGGTGGCTGCCGAGGTGCTCGAGCACATCCCCGACGACGACGCCGCGGTCGCCGAGCTGGTGCGGGTACTGCGCCCCGGCGGCACCATCGCCGTGACGGTTCCGCGGTGGCTTCCGGAGAAGGTCTGCTGGTTGCTGTCCGACGCCTACCACGAGGTGGAGGGCGGTCACGTGCGCATCTACCGCGGCGACGAGCTGGCGGCCAAGCTCGAGGCGACCGGCGTGCGGGTGACCGGCCGTGACCACGTGCACGGACTGCACTCGCCGTACTGGTGGCTCAAGTGCGCCGTGGGGGTCGACAACGACCAGCAGCCGCTGGTCAAGGGGTTCCACCGCCTGCTGGTGTGGGACATCGAGAAGCGCCCGCTGGCAACCCGGTTGGCCGAGCGCGTGCTGGACCCCCTGGTCGGCAAGAGCATGGTGCTCTACCTCGAGAAGCCGGACCCGGGCACAGCGTCCTGATGGGACGTCCCGTCACCTGGTCGACCCCGGAGCTCCCGGGCGTGCTCAGCGCAGCCCAGAGCGCCGAGACCGCCGCCGCTATCGCCGCCGTCCAGCAGCCCGACGGTGGCATCCCCTGGGCGGTGGGCGAGCACATCGACGTCTGGAACCACGTCGAGGCGGCGATGGCGCTGATGCTCGGCGGCGAGGTCGAGGCCGCTGAGGCTGCCTACGACTGGTGCCGGGCGCGACAGCGGTCAGACGGCTCCTGGCCGATGAAGGTCATCGGCGTCGACGTCGAGGACGCAAGCGGCGACACCAACATGTCCGCCTACCTGGCGGTGGGCATCTGGCACCACTGGCTGCTGTCCCGCGACGTCGGCTACGTCGAGCGCTTCTGGCCCGTCGTCCGCGCCGGACTCGACTTCGTGGTCGGCATGCAGCTGCCGTTCGGCGGGATCGCCTGGTCGCAGGAGGGCGGCGGCCGCATCAACCGCGAGGCGCTGCTGGCCGGCTCCTCGAGCATCTACCACGCGCTGAGGACCGGGCTCGCGCTCGCGGACCTCGTCGGTGACCCTCAGCCGGCGTGGGAGCTGGCCGCGGGTCGGCTGCGCCATGCCCTGGAGACCCACCGCGACCACTTCCTGGACAAGTCCGGCTTCTCCATGGACTGGTACTACCCGGTGCTGGGGGGACCGCTCCGGGGACCGAGCGCGCAGGAGCTGCTGGCGAGCAGGTGGGACGACTTCGTCGTGCCGGACCTCGGGGTGCGCTGCGTCGACGCCAACCCCTGGGTGACCGGGGCCGAGACGTGCGAGCTGGTGATGGCGCTCGACAACGTCGGTGACCGTGAGCGGGCCGTCGAGCTCTTCGCGGCGATGCAGCACACCCGTCACGGTGGCGGGCTCTACTGGACCGGCTACGTGTTCACCGACGAGGTCTTCTGGCCCCATGAGCAGACGACGTACACCTCCGCCGCGGTGCTCCTCGCCGGCGACGCCCTTGCGCGCACGACCCGGGCGTCCGGCATCTTCCGGGGCGAGACGCTGCCGGACGACCCGGCTCCGATCGCTCTTGACTGCGGCTGTCCGGACGCGGCCCGGCCGGTCGAGCCGGCCCGGACCTAGCCGCTGGTCCTCACCTCGCGGGGGTGACGGGTTCTCCGGCGCAGCCTCGGGTGCGTCGCAGGGAGCGCATCGAGCCACAGGCGGCGATCTCGGTGAAGCCGTCGTCCAGCGCGCGCAGGTAGATCTCGTAGGGCGGCCTCCCGCCGTCGGCGGGATCCGGGAAGACGTCGTGGATGAGCAGCAGGCCGTCACGGTCCACCCAGCGGGACCAGATCTCGTAGTCAGTGTGCGCCGGCTCCTCGCCGTGGCCGCCGTCGATGAACAGCAGCGCCAGTGGGGTGCGCCAGTGGCGACCGACGGTGGCTGAGCTGCCGACCACGGCGACCACGACGTCCTCGAGCCCGGCGTCGTGGATCGTGCGGCGGAAGACCGGCAGCGTGTCGATGACCCCGAGCTCGGGGTCGACCAGCGTGGGGTCGTGGTGCTCCCAGCCGGCTTGGTTCTCCTCGGACCCGCGGTGGTGGTCGACCGCGAAAACGGTGCTGCGGCCCGCGCGGGCCGCAGCCCCCAGGTAGATCGCGGACTTGCCGCAGTAGGACCCGACCTCGAGCAGGGGGCCGCGGGGAGCGGCGGCCGCGGCGGCGGCGTGCAGGAACTCCCCCTCGTCGTCCGGCATGAAGCCCGTGGCCTCTCGGGCGCGGGCAAGCAGGTCGGCAGGCATCGGGGAGGTCACGAGGAGCGATCCTCCCAGCCGCTCCTGGCGCTGCCGCGGCGGGCCTGCGAGAATGAGAACAAGTTCTAGTTTCCTCGACGGTGGGAGCACACATGGGCATCGGTCTCGGTGAGGAGCAGCGCGCCCTGGCGGACGCGGTGGCGGACTGGGCGGCAGGCGTCGGGGCCACCCAGGCGGTGAAGCGCTCCGAGACCGAGGGGCCGGCGGCGTTCGCCGACGTCGCCAAGGGCGTCGCCGAGCTTGGGCTGGCCGGCATCGCGCTGCCGGAGGAGCTCGGCGGGGGCGGGGGGAGCGCCCTGGACCTGGCCGTGGCGGTGGAGTCGGCTGCCGCTGCGATGGTGCCGGGGACGCTGACCCCCACGGCGGTGGCCGCCGAGGTGCTCCGCCGCGTCGAGGGGGCGGACGACCTCCTGCGGGGTGTCGCCGACGGGTCGGTGACGTTCGCCCTCGGGCTGCGCCGGGGAAGATTGGTGCAGGGGGGCCCGGTGCAGGGGGGCCCGGTGCTGGGGGCCGGTCTCTCCAGCCACGTCCTGCTGCCCGACGGCGAGACGTGGGTGGTCCTCGAGGCCGACCAGGTGAAGGTCACCGAAGGACCTGGGCACGACCTCTCCACCCGGGTCGGGGCGGTGGACCCGGTCCTCCCCGTCGTGCCGCTGCTGAGGTGCGAGGTCGACACCGACCGGCTCCACGACGTCCTCGTCGTGCTGCTCGCCGCGGAGGCCTCGGGGATCGCGCGGTGGAGCCTCGACACCGCGGTGGACCACGCGAAGGTGCGCGAGCAGTTCGGACGCCCGATCGGGTCCTTCCAGGCGGTCAAGCACCTGTGCGCCGCCATGCTCGAGCGCACCGAGGCGGTCACCGCGGTCGCGTGGGACGCCGCACGCGCCCACGACGACGCCCCCGACCAGGGGACACTTGCCGCGGCCGTCGCCGGAGCAGTCGCGCTCGATCACGCCGTTTCCGTCGCCCAGGACTGCATCCAGGTGCTGGGCGGGATCGGCTTCACCTGGGAGCACGACGCCCATCTCTACCTGCGACGCGCCCTGGGCAACCGGCTCGTGGCCGGGGGGAGCGACCGCTGGCGGCTACGCCTGGCCGAACAGGCCCGACGTGGCGTCCGTCGCTCGGTGGCGATCGACCTGGGGACGGCCGGGGAACGGGTGCGCACCGAGGTGCGCGAGGTGGTCGAGGGCGTGGTGACCGCCCGCGACCGGCGCGCCGCTCTTGTCGAGACCGGACTGGTCATGCCGCACTGGCCCGCGCCGTACGGCCGCGATGCCGGCCCCGTCGAGCAGCTGGTCACCGACGAGGAGCTGCACCGCGCCGGTGTCGAGAAGCCCGAGCTGGCGATCGGCGCCTGGGCCGCGCCCACGATCCTGGAGCATGGCACCGACGAGCAGCGTGGACGCTTCCTGCGGCCCACCCTGACCGGCGAGGTGGTGTGGTGCCAGCTGTTCAGCGAGCCCGAGGCCGGCAGCGACCTCGCAGGTCTGCGCACCAAGGCCGAGCGCGCCGGAGGGGGCTGGCTGCTCACCGGACAGAAGGTGTGGACCTCGAACGCGACCGAGGCCAACTGGGGCATCTGCCTGGCGCGCACCGACGGTGACTCGCCTCGCCACAAGGGCATCACCTACTTCCTCGTCGACATGGCCAGTGAGGGGATCGACGTCCGGCCGCTGCGGGAGCTGACCGGCGATGCGGTGTTCAACGAGGTGTTCCTGGACCGGGTGTTCGTGCCCGACGACTGCGTCGTGGGCGAGGTGAACGGCGGTTGGGCGCTGGCGCGGACCACCTTGGCGAACGAGCGGGTCGCCATGGCCGACCGCGGGTTCGGCCAGAACGTCGAGCGGGCGCTGCGCCTGCTGGGGGACCAGCCGAGTGAGGCACAGCGGCTGCGGGTGGGGTCGGCGGTGGCGGCTTCGGCGGCGGTCAAGGCGTTGGGCCTGCGCGGGGTGCTGCGGTCGTTGAAGGGGCACGGTCCAGGCCCGGAGTCCAGCGTGGTCAAGCTGCTCGGTGTGGCCGAGCGGCAGGGCTCGGCCGAGCTCGTGGTGGAGCTGCTCGGGGACGACGTGCTGCTCGGACGGGGGGAGTCCGACGCCGCGGTGCACGAGGCGCTGCTGACCCGCTGCCTCAGCATCGCCGGCGGCACCACCGAGATCCTTCGCAACGTCGCCGCCGAGCGCATCCTCGGCCTCCCCCGCTGAGACGCCCGGCGCACGATCCTGGAGGAACGGCACGGAGCTGCCGAGGGGCGGCCCGTCAGGCGTCGGCGGCTTCGGAGGGGCGGTTGGTGTCCCAGGCCGCGTCGCTCTCGGTGGGTTGACCGCGGTGGCGTGCCAGCGCCCAGCTCAGGAAGTGCTCGGCCCCGCGCACCGAGTGCTGGCTGCGCACCGAGGGGAAGACGTCGAAGGCGTGCTGGGTGAAGCGCAGCTCGGTGAAGGCGACAGGGTTGTCGGAGACCTCCCGCAACGCTTCGATGAAGGCCCGCGCCTGGGCGACCTCGGCGAAGACGTCGTTGCTGCCGTGGATGACGTAGAAGGGCGGGGCGTCGCGGTGGATCCGCAGGATCGGCGACGCCTTCTCGTAGGCCTCGGGGTCGGCGCGGAAGCTGCGCTGGAAGATCAGCGGTCCGAGGAAGAAGTCGCGCTGGAACCGGACGCTGCGCAGACCGGTCACCCCGGCCATGTCGTAGACGCCGTAGAAGGGGACTGCTGCCTGCACCGAGGTGTCGGCGTCCTCGAAGCCCGGCTGGTAGGCCGGGTCGCCGGCGGTGAGAGCGGTCAAGGCGGTGAGGTGACCGCCGGCCGAGCCCCCGGTGACGGCGACGAAGCCGGGGTCGCCGCCGTACTCGGCGATGTGCTCACGGATCCAGGCCAGGGCACGCTTGACGTCGACGACCTGTGCCGGGAAGGGGTCGCGGGGTGCGAGCCGGTAGTTGATCGCGACGCAGACCCAGCCGCGGGCCGCGAGGTGTCGCATCAGCGGGAGCCCCTGCTGCTCCTTGGTCCCGATCGCCCATCCGCCGCCGTGCACCTGGAGCAGGACCGGGGCGTCCTTCGACCTCGCCCTGCGGTCGGTAGATGTCGAGCAGGCCGCGACCGCCGTGCTCCGGTGCGTAGGCGATGTCCCGCTGGACGTCGAGGTGTCCCGTCGGCATCCGGAAGGGCCACGCCAGCTGCTTGACCGGCGTGCGCCAGTCGAGGTCGTGCTCGCTGTCCAGCTGGTCGCGGTAGTCGGCTCCGAGCGACTCCGACAGCGCCGCCTCGAAGAGTCGCTGGGAGCGACTGCCCTGCTGGAGCAGGAAGCCCAGGGCTGCCATGTTCGTCAGCCCGAGCAGCGCGTGGCGGGGGTCCTTGCCGCGGCGGGTGACCTCGAGCCCGGTGTCGAGGGCGGTGCCGGCGATGAAGTGCGGGGCGAGCTCGGAGACCAGCCAGCCGCCGAACATCGCCGGCACGCTGACCGCCATCCCCGGTGCGGGCCGGATGGCGTTGGCGACGAGGGCGGAGGTGATCAGCTGGCGACGCAGGTACGACATGCCGCGCAGCCTAGACGGGTCCGGCATCAACGAGAACGTGTTCCACTTTCGGGGTTAGCATGCGGCCATGAAACGGCTCAGCGGGCTCGACGCGTCCTTCCTCTACCTCGAGACCCCCGAGCAGCCACTGCACGTCTGCGGCGTCGTGGTGCTCGACCCGGAGACCATCCCGGACGGATACTCGTTCGCCGGCATGCGCTCCGCGATCGAGCGGCAGGTGCGGGTGGTGCCGGAGTTCCGCCACAAGCTGCGTCACGTGCCGCTCGATCTAGACCACCCCGTCTGGGTGGACGACGACCACTTCGACATCGACCGGCACGTCCACCGCGCCGCGCTCCCCTCGCCGGGGGACACCTCGGAGCTCGCCGAGCTCTGTGGTCACCTCGCCGGCATCCCCCTCGACCGGAGCCGTCCGCTCTGGGAGATGTGGGTGATCGAGGGTCTCGAGCACGGCCGCGTCGCGGTGTTCACCAAGATCCATCACGCCACGGTGGACGGCATGTCGGGCATGAACCTGCTCGCCCACCTCATCAGCCTCGAGCCGCAGCTGCCGGACCTGCCGGAGGAGCCGGAGTCGGCCACCGCACCGGGCGAGCTCGGCCTCCTCGGCCGTGCCCTGGCTCGCCAGGCCGCCCGCCCGCTCAAGGTCGCCCAGCTGCTGCTGCCCAGCGCCAAGGCACTGGGCGGCACTGCCAACCGAGCCGCGCGAGGGGGGGCGACCATGGCGGCTCCACTCACCGCGCCGCGGACTTCGTTCAACGGCACCATCAGCGGCCGCCGTGCGGTCGCGTTCGCCGACCTGGACCTCGCCGAGATCAAGAAGGTGAAGAACGCCACCGGCGCCACGGTCAACGACGTGGTGCTCACGATCGTCGGGGGTGCGCTGCGACGCTACCTCCTCGAACGCGACGAGCTGCCCGAGCAGTCGCTGCTGGCCACAGTGCCGGTCTCGGTGCGGGAGGAGTCATCCGCCAAGGGAGCCAACCAGGTCTCGGCGCTGTTCACCCATCTCGGCACCGACGTCGCCGACCCGACCCAGCGGCTGCGCGGCATGACAGCCGCGAACCGAGCGGCGAAGGAGCACCAGCAGGCGATGCCGGCCAGCGCCCTGCAGGACTGGGCCGAGCTCGCCGCACCTCGCGTCTTCGGCATGGGGGTGCGGGTGTACACCTCGCTGCGATTGGCCGAGAAGCATCCCGTGGTCCACAACCTGGTGGTCTCCAACGTGCCGGGTCCGCCGGTTCCGATCTACTTCATGGGAGGCAAGGTCGAGGGGCTCTACGCCCTCGGCCCGGTCTTCCACGGCGCCGGTCTCAACATCACCGTGATCTCCAGCGACGGGCGGGTGCACGTCGGGCTGGTCGCCTGCGCTGACCAGATGCCCGACCTGGCCCTTCTCGCCCACGAGTTCCAGGTCGAGCTGGAGTCCCTGCAAGAGGTCGTCGCAACAGGGGATTCGTCCACATCCGGGGGCTGATGAACGGTTCAGGTCCTAGGTCCGTCGCGCACCCGACCACCGGAACTAGTCGTTCCGACAAGAAGGCAGGATAGTAGGAGTTTCGATCGGGTCTCGGGCTTACTGCTGGGGGTTGTCGTGACCAAGGTGTTCCGGATTCTCTCGTTCGTGATCGCTGCTCTCGTCGTGGTCCAGGCAGCGGCGATCGCCTGGGCCTTCTTCGGCCTGTGGAAATGGATCGACGCCGGCAACACGCTCGACAGCGCGGCGGTGGAGGGCGACGAGTCGCCCTTCGCCGAGGCTGCCGGCTTCATGATCCACGGCATCAACGGCACGATGCTCATCCCACTCCTGGCCATCGCCTTGCTGGTGGTCGGGTTGATCGCGAAGTTCCCGGGTTCCACCAAGTGGGGCGGCATCGTCTTTCTCTTCGTCCTGGTTCAGGTCCTGCTCGCGTTCGCCGGCTTCGGAGCCCCGGTGCTGGGTGCCCTGCACGGCCTGAACGCGCTGCTCCTGTTCGCAGCCGCGGCCATGGCAGGCGTCAAGGCCAAGGACGTGCAGGTCACCGAAGGGAAAGACAGTCGCACGCACGTGGATGCCTGAACGCGCGACCACGAGGATCAGCGCGGCGCTCGCCGCGCTGATCCTCGTCTTCGTGGGATGGCAGTGGTGGCAGAGCCGGTTGCCGGCGTCGTACTCGGCGATGGACATGGGATATGCCGACTTCGGTGGCGGCCCGCACTTCGACCACGCAGCGTCCGGTGCCGCAGCCCTGGCCCACGCCGGCCACGGAGCAGCGCCGGCCACGGGGCCGCGCGACGTCACCGAGCTGGACGGCGATGTGACGGGCCGCCGGCCGGATGTCGCCATCGAGCTGACCGCCCGTGCCGAGACGAGCACGCTCGCCGACGGCACGAGGTACGACGGCTACACCCTCAACGGGTCCACCCCGGGGCCGACGATCCAGGCCACGGAGGGCGACCTCGTGGAGGTGCGGTTCCGCAACGACAACGTCCCCGACGGTGCCACGCTCCACTGGCACGGGGTCGACCTGCCCAACGCGATGGACGGTGTTGCCGGCATCACCCAGGACGCCGTCCGCCCCGGCGAGGAGTTCGTCTACCGGTTCGTCGTCGAGGACGCCGGAAGCTACTGGTACCACTCCCACCAGGTCTCCCACGAGCAGGTCCGCCGGGGGCTGTTCGGTGGCCTCGTGGTGCTGCCACGCCTCGACGCCTCCCAGCGCGCCTTCGACGAGCAGCGGGACGTGATGGCGCTCGTGCACAGCTACGGGGGTGTTCGGACGATCAACGGCGCGCGGGAGACCTGGCGCGTGGGCGCCGAACCGGGGTCGACGGTGCGGGTCCGGGTGGCCAACACCGACAACACCCCGCTCAGCCTCTGGGTGCCCACCGGGCCCTACCGACTGCTGGCGACCGACGGCCACGAGATCAACGCCCCGAACCCCGTCGAGGGGGCGTCGGTCGTCCTCGGTGCCGGTGGCCGGGTCGACCTGGAGCTCGAGGTGCCCGAAGGCGGGGCACGCATCCAGACCGGGGGTGCCTCGATCGTCGTCGGCGAGGGTGATCCGCCCGAAACCAGCCAACCGGAGCGCCGGGTCGACCTGCTCGAGTACGGCGCCGGGTCGGGCGAGGACGACGACCTCCGCGGGGTGGCGCACGCCGACGCCTTCGACCGCGACTTCCGCTACGACATCGGGCGTCGGCCGGGTTTCGTGGGCGGCAGGCCCGGGATGTGGTGGACGGTGAACGGCCACCTGTACCCGGATGTCCCGATGTACATGGTCCGCGAGGGCGACACCGTCCGGATGACGATCAGCAACCACAGCGGTGAGGTCCACCCGATGCACCTGCACGGCCACCGGGCCACCGTGCTGTCGCGCAACGGCGAGCCGGTCCGAGGCAGCCCCTGGCTGGTGGACTCGCTCAACGTCGAGGACGACGAGACCTACGAGATCGCGTTCGTCGCCGACAACCCCGGGGTGTGGATGGACCACTGCCACAACCTGCCGCACGCGAGGGACGGCATGATCGCCCACCTGATGTACGAGGGTGTCACCACCGGTTTCCGGATGGGGCAGGACCCGGACAACCATCCGGAGTGAGCCGACCGGTTGCCACGGGGCGCCACCTCGATAGACTAGAACACGTTTCAGTTCTGCGTACCGGGCCACGTGCCCGGCCGAGGAGGCTCTGTCGTGCAGTCGACCCTGTCCGAGACGCAGGAAGCGGTGCGCGACGTCGCCGCAGAGACGCTGGGCCGCGAGCAGGTGGAGTGGTCCGACCTGGCCGCGGCGGGCCTGCTCGCCCTGCCGGTCCCCGAGCAGCAGGGCGGCGAGGGGCTGGGTCTCGAGGACGTGGCGGTGCTGCTGCGCGAGGTGGGTCGTCGTGGAGTCC
The DNA here is from genome assembly GCA_963801135.1 of uncultured Actinomycetota bacterium. GTDB lineage: Bacteria > Actinomycetota > Actinomycetes > Propionibacteriales > Nocardioidaceae > Marmoricola_A. The sequence goes on from CAWDDN010000013.1 coordinate 371,171, forward strand.
TGCTGCCGGTCGGGGAGACGCTGGCGGCCGGGGTGCTGCCCGTCGTGGCCGCGGGGACGACCGAGCAGCAGGACCGGGTGCTCGCAGGTGTCGCGGCCGGGGAACGGCGTCTGGCCGCAGCGCTGAACGAGCCCGGGGCGTCCCTGCTTGCCCGCCCCACCGCCATCTCGGCGACCACGCTCACCCGTGACGGCAACGGCGACGGGTGGCGGCTCGACGGGCTCAAGGTCGGGGTGAGCGGGGCAGACGGCGCCGCCTTCCTGCTGGTCACGGCACAGTCGGAGCAGGGGCCGGTCGTCGTGGTCGTGGCGCCGAAGAGCGAGGGCGTCCGACGAACCGAGACCCGTTCCTCGCGTGAGGTCAGCGAGCACTCGTTCCGGTTCGACGGCGTGCGGATCGGCGAGGACGACGTCCTGGGTGGCCCCCCGGGCAGCCAGGAGGCGGCCCGGGCTGTGACGGCACTGCGGGAGCACGCACTGGCGGGGCTCTGCCTGCTGGGCGACGGCCTGGTCGCCGGCGCCGCGGAGCTGACCGCTGCGTACGTCAAGGAGCGTCGACAGTTCGGTCGCGCCCTGGCCGAGTTCCAGGCGGTGGCGATGCAGGTCGCCGACGTCTACATCGCCTCGCGCACCATCGGGCTGGCCGCGCAGTCCGCCGCCTGGCGGGTGTCGCGAGGGCTGCCCGCCGCCGACGACCTCGCCGTCGCGGCGTACTGGCTGGTCACCGAGGGACCCGAGGCGATGCACCTGTGTCACCACGTGCACGGCGGCATGGGGGTCGACATCACCTACCCGATGCCGCGCTACTCCGCCTTCCTCAAGGACGTCGCGCGGCAGCTGGGGGGCACCGGGCAGACACTCGCCTCGCTCCCCGTGCAGGAGACTGCCGGCAAGAACCTCGAGCTCACGCCGGAGCAGCGTGCCTTCAAGCAGGAGGCGCGGGACTACTTCGCCGACCTGATGACTCCCGAGGACCGGCACTCCCTGCTCACCGAGCGCCACGGCGAGGTCTACCACCGGGTGATCAAGCAGATGGGCAGCGACGGCTGGATGGGGGTCGGCTGGCCGGTCGAGTACGGCGGCCGCGGGCTCGGTGAGGTCGAGCAGCAGATCTTCGCCAACGAGGCGGCCCGGGCCGACGTCCACCTTCCGGCGGTGACGCTGCAGACCGTCGGCCCGACCCTGATGGCCCACGGCACCCAACCGCAGAAGGACGAGTTCCTCGCCGACATCCTCACCGGCGACGTGCACTTCGCCATCGGCTACAGCGAGCCGGACGCCGGCACGGACCTCGCGTCGTTGCGGTGCAGCGCGAGGCGTGAGGGGGACCACTACGTGGTCAACGGCCAGAAGATGTGGACCACCGGAGGCCACGCCGCCGACTACATCTGGCTGGCGGTGCGTACCGATCCCGACGCGCCGAAGCACAAGGGGATCTCGGTGCTCATCGTGGACACCAAGGACCCCGGCTACTCCTGGACGCCCATCATCACCGCGGACAACTCCCACCACGTCAACGCGACCTACTACCACGACGTGAGGGTCCCCGTGGAGATGCTGGTGGGGGAGGAGAACCAGGGCTGGAGACTGATCACCTCCCAGCTCAACCACGAACGGGTCATGCTCGCGCCGGCGGGACGTTTCGAGGGGCTGCGCGACCTGGTGCACCAGTGGGCGCTCGGGCAGACGGCGCCGGACGGCCGCAGCGTCGCCGAGCAGACCGAGGTCCACGACCTGCTGGCCGAGATCACCGCCTGCTTCCGGGTCAACGAGCTGCTCAACTGGCAGGTGTGCGCCGCGGCCGCCTCCGGTGAGCCAGCCGTTGCCGACGCGTCCGCGGGCAAGGTGTTCGCCTCTGAGCGGTTGCAGCGGGTCGGGCGGCTGGTCGAGGAGGTCGTCGGCCGCTACGGCGACCCGGCCGACCCCGACACCGCCGAGCTGATGCACTACCTGGACTCCAACGCCAAGCGCTACCTGGTGCTCACCTTCGGGGGCGGCGTCAACGAGGTGCAGCGGGAGCTGGTCTGCATGTTCGGGCTCGGCCTGCCGAGGGTGCCACGATGAGCGCCGACGTGAGCGAGGTGACGAGCACCCAGGAGGGCCCGCTCACCCACGACGAGGTGATGGCCGCCGCGGAACGGATGGAGGCGAGGGGCACCACCGAGCCCCGCCTGGCCCGGGACCCCGTCAACCAGCCCCAGATCAACACCTGGCTCGACGCCATCGGCGACCGCGACCCCCGCTGGTCCCAGGGCGAGGCGCCCCCCGCGATGGCCCAGGTGTGGACCATGCCGGGCCTGGCAGGGAAGCGCTCGGAGGACGACCCGCTGCACGGGATGATGACGGTGCTGGACCGGGCCGGCTACACCTCGGTGCTGGGCACCAACTGCGACCAGACCTACGACCGCTCGCTGAGCGTGGGCGAGCGGGTCTCCATCACCACCGAGCTGGACTCCGTGGTCGGCCCCAAGACGACCGGCGTCGGCGAGGGGTACTTCGTCACCACCAGGGCGGTCTGGCGGGTCGGCGAGGAGCAGGTGGCCGCCATGCTCTTCCGGGTGCTGAAGTTCAAGCCCGCGAAACGCTCCGCGTCACCGGATCTGACCGACCCCTCGCGCACGGTGCGACCGATGGCGAACCGCGACACGGCGTACTTCTGGGAGGGCGCCTCGGCCGGCGAGCTGAGGATCCAGCGGTGCGACTCGTGCCAGGCGCTGCGACACCCGCCGGGCCCGCTGTGCCCCGGCTGCGGAGCCGCCGACCGCGGCTACGTCGTGGCGACCGGCAGCGGGGTCGTGCACTCCTACGTGGTTCACCACGCACCCCCGATCCCCGGCAAGCGGCTGCCGATGGTGGTGGCGGTGGTGACCCTCGACGAGGGCGTGCGGATGATCGGCGAGGTGCCGGGTGTCGACCCCGCCGGCGTCGACGACTCGCTCATCGGCACCCGCGTGCAGGTGGACTTCGACCGCATCGACGACGAGCTGACGTTGCCGGTCTGGCGGGTCACCGAGGACACCGACGAGACTGACGAGACCGACGACAGCGCCCACCCTCACGCGGTTTCCTCGCATCGCTGGGATCTCCCTGTCTGGGAGCTGCCCATCACCACGACGCTGGTGGTCTCCACCGCGCTGGCCACCAGGGACTTCCAGGACGTCCACCACGACCGTGACCTGGCTCGGAGCCACGGCTCGAAGGACGTCTTCCTCAACATCCTCACCACCACCGGCCTCGTGCAGCGCTATGTCGGCGAGTGGGCGGGCCCGGGAGCCGTGGTCCGGGCATGCGAGCTCCGGCTGGGCGCGCCGGCACACCCCGGGGACACGCTGGTCTTCGCCGGGCGCGTCACTGACGTGGTCGAGGTCGACGGCGAGTCGCGGCAGGTGGTGGAGGTGGTCGGCTCGGTGCCCATGGGCGCGCACGTCATGGCCGCCGTCACCGTGACCCTTCCTGGAGAGACACTGCCGGAGGGGGGTCCGGCATGAGCGGCTTGCGAGGTGCGGCGAGCATCGCCGGGATCGGGGCCACCGAGTTCTCCAAGGACTCCGGCCGCTCGGAGCTCCAGCTGTCCTGCGAGGCGACGGCGGCCGCGCTCGCCGACGCCGGCCTCGCAGCCCGGGACGTCGACGGGCTGGTCACCTTCACCATGGACAACAGCGCCGAGATCGCGCTCGCCCGCGAGCTGGGCATGGGCGAGCTGCGGTTCTTCAGCCGGATCTCCTACGGCGGCGGAGCCGCCTGCGCGACCGTGCAGCAGGCGGCCATGGCGGTCGCGACAGGCGTCGCGCACACGGTGGTCTGCTACCGGGGGTTCAACGAGCGGTCGGGCCAGCGCTTCGGCCAGGTGCAGAGCTGGGCAGCCGCCCAGGTCAACACCAACGGCCTCGACAACGCCTTCTCCTACCCGATGGGGCTGAGCACTCCGGCCGCGACCGTGGCGATGCAGGCCCGGCGCTACCTGCACGACTACGGCGCCAGCAGCGAGGACTTCGGTCGCGTGGCGGTCGCCGACCGCAAGCACGCGGCCACCAATCCGGCCGCCTGGTTCTATGAGCGCCCGATCACGCTGGAGGAGCACCAGGCGTCGAAGATGATCGCCGACCCGCTGCGCCTGCTGGACTGCTGCCAGGAGAGCGACGGTGCGGTGGCACTGGTGGTCACGACGACCGAAAGGGCACACGACCTCGCGCAGGGCGCCGTTCCCGTCCTGGCAGCAGCTCAGGGGAGCGCCGACGACCAGTTCGTGATGACCTCCTACTACCGACACGACCTCGGGATCCCGGAGATGGGAGTGGTGGGACGTGAGCTGTGGCGTCAGTCCGGGCTCCGCCCCGCCGACATGGACGCAGCGATCCTCTACGACCACTTCACGCCGTACGTGCTGATGCAGCTGGAGGAGCTGGGCTTCTGCGACCGGGGTGAGGCCCCCGGCTTCATCGCCGACGGGGCGATCGAGCTGGGTGGCCGGCTCCCGGTCAACACCCACGGTGGTCAGCTCGGCGAGGCCTACATCCACGGTATGAACGGCATCGCCGAGGCGGTCCGTCAGGTCCGGGGGACCTCGGTCAACCAGGTCGAGGGAGCCGGCCACGTGGTCGTGACCGCCGGCACCGGGGTGCCCACGAGCGGGCTCATCCTCGGTGAGCGCTGAGGCTTCGACGGGCGACCGCGATGCCGGCGTCCCATCCAGGGGCGCGCCCGCGGCCGGGTGGTCGCAGGTGGTCGATGTCGTGCCCGCTGGTCACCAGCAGCCACGAGACCAGTGAGTTGCTGTTCCACATCTCGCCGGCGCGCTGCTCGTCGCGTCCCCAGGTGCAAGGCGGGAAGCGCCGGGTCAGCTCGAGGACGGCGTGGGCGCGCGGTCGGTCGGCACTGAGCCGGATCGGGCTCTCGACGGCCTCGGCGACGTCGGGGATGATGCCGTCACGCCACCGGCGCACCTCGTAGCGGAAGGCCCGAGACCGTCCGAGGACCGGGGCGCCCACCGGTCCCGTCACGACCGCGCCGCGGTCGGGGTGAGGGTCGTTCCACACCGGTGCCATCTCCACCACGTACCGGTCGCCGTCGACCCGGACCTCGAGGGCGGAGTGGTAGAGATCGGCCGCGGTGCGGCGTGCGAGGCGAGACGCGAGCGCCTCGTAGACCTTGCCGTTGAGACGCACGTAGTGTCCGCCGGCGCCCAGCGGCAGCCAGTAGAGGTCGACGGCGCTCTCGGCCCGGGCCTCGCTCACGCAGCCACCGTACGCCCGGAAGGGGCGAGCCGCCGTGTGTCCGAGCTGCTGAGGAGGTTCACTGGTGCCATGGCGAGGTACTTCGACGTCCATCCGGTGAACCCCCAGCCCCGAGCGATGGCTCAGGCCGCAGACCTGGTGCGCGAGGGAGGCGTCATCGCCTACCCGACCGACTCCTGCTACGCCCTCGGCTGTCGCATGGACAACTGGGAGGGGCTCGAGCGGATCAGACGGATCCGGGGGCACGACGAGCGCCACCACATGACCCTGGTGTGCGCTGACTTCGCCCAGCTGGGACAGCTGGTCAAGCTCGACAACGCCGCCTTCCGCGCGGTCAAGGCCGCCACCCCCGGGCCCTATACCTTCATCCTCCCGGCCACGAAGGAGGTGCCGCGGCGGCTCTACCACCCCAAGAAGCGAACCGTGGGGATCCGGATCCCCGAACATCCCGTGGTCAACGCGCTGCTCACTCAGCTGGGCGAGCCGATGCTGTCGAGCACGCTGATCCTCAAGGGGGAGGAGGAGCCGCTGACCGACGGATGGCAGATCAAGGAACAGCTCGACCACGAGGTCGACGCCGTGGTCGACGCCGGTGAGTGCGGGTCGATGCCCTCGACGGTCGTCGACTGGACCGAGGGCTATCCGGAGGTCCTCCGTGTGGGCGTGGGGGACCCGGGACGCTTCACCAGCTGAAGTCAGGGGCGGGTGAGGACGGAGTCGGCGAGCACCGGGGCACCGTCACGCTGCTCGTCGTCGGCTGCGATAGTCGCATTGACAAGAATCTGATCGCCCTGGTCCCACGCACGCACCCGGATGGTCTCACCGGGGAAGACGACGCCGGCGAAGCGACCACCGAAGGACCGCACCGCCGAGGCGTCGGACGCCAGCAGGCCCTGCACCACCTCGCGCAGCACGATGCCGTAGGAGCAGAGCCCGTGCAGGATCGGCGCCGGGAAGCCGGCGCGCTCGGCGAACGCGGGGGAGGAGTGCAGCGGGTTGCGGTCGCCGCAGAGGCGGTAGAGCAGCGCCTGATGCGGCGTGACGTCGTACGTCGTGTCGAGGTCGGGCTCGCGGTCGGGCAGCTCGACCTTGGTGGAGGGTCCACGCTCGCCGCCGAAGCCGCCCTCGCCCTTGGCGAAGATGCTGGAGCGGGTGGTGAAGAGCGGCTCCCCGGAGTCGTCCAGGGCCAGGCCCTCCTGGACGACGACGGCGGCAGACCCCTTGTCCCAGACCTCGGCGATCGTGGTGCGCAGCGTCCCTGAGCCCGAGGTGGGGATCGGGCGGTGGACCTCGATCGACTGGCTGCCGTGGACGACCTTGGCCAGGTCGATCTCGATGCCGGGGAAGCTGACCTTGGGCGGGGCGGTGTCGTGGAAGCTCGGTGCCACGACACCGAAGGACGGCAGCACCTGGAGGTCGGGCTCGCTGGTGAACGACAGGGTGCTCGGGTCGAGGTTGTCGCCCTGGCGCCCGCCGAAGCCGATGGCGAGGTGGTAGAGCAGCACGTCGGACTGGGTCCAGCTGAAGGTCTGCTCCGCGAGCTCGGCGCCGAGCGCCTGGTCGAGGTCGATGGGCACTAGTTCTCGCCTCCGGTCGGGTCGAGGTCTGCGAGGTCGAGGGCGGCGAGATAGCCGAACGTCATGGCCGGACCGATCGTCGCCCCGGGACCCGCGTAGGTGTGGCCCATGACCGCGGCCGAGGTGTTGCCGGCGGCGTAGAGCCCGGGGACGACCGAGCCGTCGGCCCGCAGCACGCGTGCGCGTTCGTCGGTGACAAGGCCGCCCTTGGTGCCGAGGTCGCCGGGCACGATCTTGACCGCGTAGAACGGCGCCTGGTCGATGGTGTGCAGCGACGGGTTCGGCTTGACCGTGGGGTCGGAGTAGTACTTGTCGTAGGCGCTCTCGCCGCGGTGGAAGTCCTCGTCGTCGCCGGTCTGCGCGAAGTCGTTGAAACGCTCGATGGTCTCGCCAAGCGCGTCGGCGGGTACGCCGATCTTGCCGGCCAGCCCCTCCAGGGTGCCGCTCTTGACCACGACCCCGCTCGCGAGCCAGTGGCTTGGGAACGGCTGGCGCGGCCCGAGCCCGGCGAAGAGGTAGCGGTTGCGGTAGCGCTGGTCGATCACCATCCAGCACGGCACGTGGGGCACCCCGGTGGCCTCGCCGGCGTAGATCTCATGCACTGCCTCGACGTAGGGCAGCGCCTCGTTCATGAAGCGCCGGCCGGCGCCGTTCACCATGATCGAGCCGGGCAGGTTGCGCTCGGCCAAGCAGAACCAGGCGCCACGGGGGAGTGGGATCGTGGGACCCCACCAGGCGTCGTCGAGCAGAGCGGTGGCGCCGCCGACCGCGATCCCGGCGTTGATGCCGTCTCCCGTGTTGGCCGGGGCGCCCGTCGACCAGTCCGTCGTGATGGGGGACGGTTGGTGCTTCTGCCGCATCTCGAGGTTGAACTCGAACCCTCCACTGCCCAGGACCACGCCCCGTCGTGCCCGCACCGTCATCGGGCGCCCCTCGCGTAGGAGCTCGGCGCCGACCACGCGGTCGTCCTCCACGAGCAGCTCGGTGAGCTCGCTGGCGTACCAGAGCGGGACGTCCGCCTCCATGAGTCCCTTGCGCAGCCCGATCGTGAGCGCGTTGCCCATGCCGTAGAGCCGCTTGCCGGTCGCCATCGCGACCAGCCGCCGCACCATGACCTTGAACATCGTCCAAGGACCCTTGGTGGTCCGCAACCCCAGGCTCAGCCAGCGGAAGTTGGCCTGGGTGACCACCATGTTGGCCGGCGCCTTGGAGTACGGCGGGTGCAGTCGCTCCAGCTCCTCGCCGATGACGCGGCCGTCGAGCGGGTCGGGCTCGACGCTGCGCCCGTCCGGCCGTCCGCCGGGCGCCTCTGGGTGGTAGTCCGCGTAGTGCGGCACCCAGGAGAAGCGCACCGGTGTGTGGTCGCGGACGAAGTCCATCATCTCCGGCCCGCGGTCGATGTAGGTGTCGCGACGGACCTTGGGCACCTCGTCCCCGACGATGGAGTCGAGATACTGCTTCGCCCGCTCGGGAGTGTCCTCGACCCCGGCGGTCCTGAGCGCGTAGTTGCCTGGCACCCAGACGCCTCCGCCGGAGCGCGCGGTGCTGCCGCCGAAGTAGTCGCTCTTCTCCACCAGCAGCACGTCGAGCCCCCGGTGGGCTGCGGTCAGCGCGGCGGTCATGCCCGCCCCACCGGCGCCGACGACAAGGACGTCGACCTCGATGGTCTCCGGCGAGACGGCAGCTGCGGCAGGGGACGAGGTCTCGCTGGTCACCGAAAAACTGTAACAGGTTCCAGTTTCGAGTAAACGAGAACATGTTCTAGTATCGAGAGCGAGGGAGGCACCCTCACCCAGAGCCCGGCCCCAGTCCGAGGAGAGGCCATGCCCCAGCACGTGCTCGACGGCGTCCGCGACCTGCTGCCCACGTTCCGTTCACGCGCGGACGAGGCCGAGCGGCTCCGGGTGGTCCCCGATGCCAACATCAAGGAGCTCACCGAGACCGGCTTCTTCCGGCTGCTGCAGCCCGAGCGCTACAGCGGTCTCGAGGCCGAGCCGGAGACGTTCTACACCGCGGTCAAGGAGATCGCCGGCGCCTGCGGCTCCACCGGCTGGGTCTCCAGCGTGGTCGGCGTGCACCCGTGGCAGGTCGCGCTGTTCGCCGACGAGGCCCAGCAGGCGGTCTGGGGCGAGGACCCCGACACCCGGCTGTCGTCGTCGTACGCCCCGACCGGCAAGGCTTTGCAGACCGAAGGCGGCTTCACGCTCAGCGGCAGGTGGAGCTTCTCCTCGGGGTGTGACCACTGCCAGTGGGTGCTGCTCGGAGGGCTGGTCTTCAACGCCGAGGGCCAGGTCGTCGACTTCCGTACCTTCATGGTGCCGCGGTCGGACTACACCATCGAGGACGTCTGGAACGTCGTCGGGCTTCGGGGCACCGGGTCCAACGACATCGTGGTCGAGGACGTCTTCGTGCCCGAGGCGTTCACCCTGTCGATGTCGGACACCGGCCGCTGCTTCGGCCCCGGTCAGGAGGTCAACACCTCAGAGCTCTACAAGCTGCCCTTCCACTCCATCTTCACGATGACGATCTCCACCCCGATCATCGGCATGGCCTACGGCGCCTACGACGAGCACGTCGAGATGCAGCAGAAGCGCGTCCGGGCGGCCTACCTCGCCGAGAAGACCGCCAACGACCCCTACGCCTCGGTGCGGATCGCGCGGGCCGCCAACGAGATCGACTCGGCGTGGGTGCTGCAGATGCACAACCTCACGGAGCTGCAGGCCTGCGTGGCCCGAGGAGAGAAGATCCCGCTCAGGCTGCGGCTCAAGGTGCGGCGTGACCAGGTGATCGCCAGCGAGCGCGGGATCCGCGCCATCGACACGATGTTCGAGGCATCGGGAGGGCGTGCCCTCGCCGAGGGCGGCTACCTGCAGCGCACCTGGCGCGACGCCCACGCGGGCAGGGTGCACGCGGCCAACGACCCCGAGCGGGCGCTGGCGATGTTCGGCTCGCTCGAGTTCGGTCACAAGATCGAACCAGGGATGTACTGACCCGTGGTCACCCAGCAGTCCACGCACCGCACCGCCGAGGTCCGAGGGATCACGATCGGCTACTACGAGGCGGGTGAGGCCACCGAGCTGGGGGGCGGTCTCCCCCTGGTGATGCTGCACGGTGGCGGCCCCGGAGCCTCGGCGTGGAGCAACTTCGGTCCGGCCCTGCCCGGGTTCGCCCAGGACTTCCGCACCATCCTGGTCGACCAGCCCGGCTTCGGGACCTCGGACAAGCCGGCGGTGGAGGGGAACTACTACCGCTTCGCGGCCGATCACGTCCTCGGACCTGCTGGACCAGGTCGGCGTCGAGCGTTGCCACCTCCTGGGCAACAGCCTGGGCGGCGGCACCGCCATGCGGCTGGCGCTGATGCAGCCCGACCGGGTCGGCCGGCTGGTGCTGATGGGCCCGGGCGGCCTGTCGCTCAACCTGTTCCACGCCGACCCGACCGAGGGCGATCCAGCGGCTGATGGAGTTCGGCGCCGACCCCTCCCGAGAGGCGCTGCGCGCCTTCATCTCGACGATGGTGGTCAACCAGGAGCTGGTCACCGACGAGCTGGTCGAAGCGCGGTACGCCGACGCGACCGCTCCCGGGGCGCGGGAGGCCATGATGAGCATGGGGATGAGCTTCTGGAACCCCGAGACCGCCGAGGACGGCATGCTGTGGCGTGAAGCCCACCGGTTGCGCCACCACACCCTGCTGACCTGGGGTCGTGAGGACCGGGTGAACCCGCTCGACGGTGCCATGGCGGGGCTCAAGCTGATCCCGAAGGCGCAGCTGCACGTCTTCGGCAACTGCGGCCACTGGGCCCAGATCGAGGCTGCTGAGGAGTTCCGCGAGGTGGCGACGACGTTCCTGGCGCGGCACAAGGAGAAGGTGACATGGAGGACAGATCGACATCAAGTCCCTGGGCTACGTCCGGGTGGACAGCACCGACCTGGACCAGTGGCGGCTGTTCGCGGGCAAGGTGCTCGGACTGGGCGAGGGGCGAGGGCCCGACGAGCGCAACCTGTACTACCGCATCGACGAGGTGTCGGCGCGGGTGGTCGTGCAGCCCGCGGAGACCGACCAGCTCGCGGCGATGGGCTGGGAGGTGGCCGACCACCGGCGCGCTGAGCGCCGCGGTCGACCACCTCAAGCACCATGGCGTCGAGGTCGAGTCCGCCACCGCCGAGGAGCTCGCCGAGCGCCGGGTGGAGGGCATGGTCCGGTTCACCGACCCCTTCGACAACGCCTTCGAGCTCTTCCACGGCGCCACCTACGAGGCCCGCCCGGTGGTGACGCCGTACGCCCAGACCTTCGTGACCGGTGAGCAGGGCATGGGCCACATCGTCGTGCCGGTCACCGACGACGAGGAGGCGTTGCGGTTCTACACCGACGTGCTGGGGTTCCGGCTGCGCGACTCGATGCGGATGCCGGGGGAGTTCGTCGGGAAGGAGCCGGGCTCCACGGCCTGGTTGCGCTTCCTCGGCTGCAACCCGCGCCACCACAGCCTGGCGTTCCTGCCGATGCCGAACCCGTCCAAGTGCGTCCACATCATGCTCGAGGTGTCCAGGCTGGACGACGTCGGCCGGGCCCTGGAACGGGTGCGCAAGCACAAGGTCCCGCTCAGTGCGACACTGGGACGGCACATGAACGACCAGATGGTCTCGTTCTACGTGAAGTCGCCAGGAGGGTTCGACGTGGAGTACGGCTGCGAGGGGATGACGGTCGACGACCGCACCTGGGTGGCGCGCGAGTCCACGGCGGTCAGCTACTGGGGCCACGACTTCAGCGGTGGCTGAGATGGCCGCCCCGGCCCGACGAATCCGAGCTGCAGTCCGCCCGAGGGATGACCTCAGACGCCGCGCTGGAGTGGCCGGCGCCGGCGCTGATCGACCAGTTCCTCGGCGACATGGACTTCCATTTCCGGCTGGGCGAGGACACCCCGCTCCCGCCGACGACCCGGAGGCGCTGAGCCAGGCCCGCCACTTCCGCGACGTCCTCGGCAGGTTCGCGACCGGCGTCACGGTGGTGACGTCGGTGAGCAACGGCGAACCGGTCGGCATGACCTGTCAGTCCTTCTGCTCGGTCTCGCTGTCCCCGCCCCTGGTGCTGTTCTGCCCCGCCAAGACCTCACGTGCCTGGCCGTTGATGCGTCAAGCCGGCTTCTTCTGCGCCAACGTGCTGGGCGCCGGCCAGTCCGAGCTCTCCAACGCCATGGCCACCAAGGGGTCCGAGAAGTTCGACGGTGTCGGGTGGTCGCCCTCGAAGACCGGGGCACCGCTGCTCGACGGCTGCGTCGGGTACGTCGACTGCACCATCGACGCGAGTCCACGAGGCCGGCGACCACTACATCGTCGTCGGCCGCGTGCAAGCAGCTGGGGTTCGGCCCCGAGGATGACACCGCCGGACCGGACGACGCCCCGGCGCCGCTGACCTTCTACCGCGGTCGCTACGGCACCCACCACGACTCCTGACGCTGCTCGGTCGACGCCCTCGCTCAGTCGCCGGGCCTGATCCAAGCGAACCGGGCGAGCGCAAGAGGCGGCGGCTACCGTGGCCCGATGGTCGACGATCTCGGGCTTCCCCCGGTGACGCTGGACAACGTGGTTCTCGGCCTCGTCGTCCTCGTCGCCGGGGTGGCACTGTCCTGGCTGGTCAGGATGCTCACCCGCCTGGTGCTGCGGTGGCGCCGGGCCAGCCCCAGCTCCCGACGGGTGTTCGGACTGCTCGCCCAGTGGGCCACGGTGCTGCTCACGTTCGTGGCCGCGTTGACCGTCACCTTCCCGAGTGTCGAGCCGGTCAACGCGCTGGGGGGCATCGGCATCGTCACCATCGCCGCGGGCATCGCCTTCCAGACGGTGCTGGGCAACATGTTCGCCGGCATCGTCATCCTGGCCCGGGACGGGTTCCGGGTCGGCGACCAGATCGAGGTGGAGGGGATCGCCGGCACGGTCAGTGCGATCCACCTGAGCAACACCGCGGTGCGGACCTTCGACGGACGCAAGGTGCTGGTGCCCAACTCGACGCTGCACGGCGGGATCGTGACGGTGCAGACCGGCTACGAGCTGGTGCGCTCGACGGTCGGCGTCGAGATCGACGACCAGGCCGACTTCGCCCGCGCCCAGGACGTTGCGGAGGTGACGATGCGCGGTCTCGACACCGTCGTCGTCGAGCCTGCGCCCCAGGCCCTGCTGCACGAGATCGGCTCGGCGACGGTGACCATGGAGCTGCGGTTCTGGTCCGGCGCCCGTCAGATGGAGACTCGACAGGCCCAGCACGACGTGATCGTCGCCGTCCTGGCCGCGCTGCGCGAGGCCGGTGTCGCGACGGGGTCGGACGTGCTGGTGATCGACGCGGCACCGCGGCTGCGCGATGCCCTCGCAGAAGACCGGTCTTCTGTGCGGTAGTGCACCTGGAATCGGCTCAGGAGCGCGCAAGACCGGTCTTGTGTGCGGAAGTCGGCGGTCAGTAGGTGCCGTGCCGGCCTTCACCGTCGCGGAAGCGCTCGATCCCTGCGGCCACGTCGTGGAGGGAGTCGAGACCGAGCTCGAGCTCGCGGGCCAACGCCTCGGGCTCTGGTCGGCCCGCCGCGTCGAGCAGGGAGGTGCGGTCGTTGCGCAGGCACCGCTGCGGAAGCGCCGCGAGCTCGTGTGCCAGTCGTTCCGCGTGCAGCCGGGCGCTGCCGGGCTCGACGACACGGTTGACCAGCCCGAACGAGAGCGCCTCCTCGGCCACCACCTCGCGCCCGGTGAGGATCATGTCCATCGCGCGGCTCACGCCGATCAGGCGTGGCAGCCGCACGGTGCCGCCGTCGACCAGCGGGACCCCCCATCGCCGGCAGTACACGCCGAGCGTCGCGTCGCGGGCTGCCACCCGCAGGTCGCACCAGATCGCCAGCTCGAGGCCGCCGGCGACGGCGTACCCCTCCATCGCGGCGACGACGGGCTTGCGCAACCGCATCCTGGTCGGGCCCATCGGCCCGTCGCCGTCGGCTGACACGACGTTGCCGTCCGACCCGCCGATCGCCTTGAGGTCGGCACCGGCGCAGAAGGTGCCGCCCTCCCCGGTGAGCACGGCCACCGAGGCGGTCTCGTCGTCGTCGAAGGTCCGGAACGCGGCTGCCAGTGCTGCTGCGGTGGGCCCGTCGACGGCGTTGCGCGCATCGGGCCGGTCGATCACGACCGTGGTGACCGGACCCTCCTGCTCGACGCGAACGCCCATCGGCTCAGGACGCCTCGGCCTCGAGCGCCTGGATCGCCTCGTGCATGGTGAGGATGCGCTGGGCGGACTCGACGTGCAGGTTCTCGATCATGCGGCCGTTGTAGGTGACCACACCCGAGCCCTTCCCCTCCTCCCAGGCCTGGAGGATGCCGCGGGCGTCCTCGACCGCCTTCTCAGAGGGCGCGAACGACTCGTTGGCAGCCTCGACCTGACCGGGGTGGATCAGGGTCTTCCCGTCGAAGCCCATCTCGCGGCCCTGCCGGCACTCGGCGAGGAAGCCCTCGCTGTCCCTGACGTCGTTGTAGACCCCGTCGATGATCGCCTTGCCGGTGGCGCGGGCGGCCAGCAGCGCCATCCCCAGTCCGGTCAGCAACGGCTGACGTCCCGGGACGTGCTCGGCGTAGAGCTCCTTGGCGAGGTCATTGGTGCCCATGACGAACACCGTCAACCGCTCGGAGGCGGCGCCGATCTCCTCGGCGTGGAGCATGGCGTACGGCGTCTCGATCATCGCCCAGAGCTTGGTGTGGTCGGGGGCGTCGTGCTCCGCCATGGTCTCGATGAGCTCGAGCACGGCGTCGGCGGAGTTGACCTTCGGTACGACGATCGCGTCCGGCCCGGCCTGACAGGCCGCCCGCATGTCGTCGGCGTGCCACTCGGTGTCCATGCCGTTGACGCGGATCGTGACCTCCCGGCGGCCGTAGTCGCCCGAAGCCGCGGCGGCACAGGCGTTGTCCCGTGCGCCCGGCTTCGCGTCGGGTGCCACCGCGTCCTCCAGGTCGAGGATCAGACCATCGACCGTCAGGGTCTTCGCCTTCTCCAGGGCGCGCTCGTTCGACGAGGGCATGTAGAGCACGGAGCGGCGTGGGCGGAAGGTGGTCGTGTCGGTCATCGTCGCCTCGTCTTCGTGGTCGGTCGTCGTGAACGGTCGCTCAGCCAGGGGGACTTGAACGCCACCTCTAGGCTGCAGCCACGAGGGGAGTATCTCCTACGAGAATGCGTCGTCATCACGGTGTCCCACGACACCCGGCGCATTCGGTCACCGCCCCGGGCAGTGCCCGTGCCGGGACCGAGAGAGACCTCGTCGCCACAGGCGTCATGCCTGTCCGACGAGAGGATCTCCCCGTGTCCGACACCCTGCCCCCGCAGCTCACGGACGCCGCTGTCGCGGACGCCGTCACCGACCACCCGCTCTCAGCCGACCGTGTCCTGGTGCTGCAGAGCATGCGCACCTACCCCAGCGTCACCCTGTTGGCCAACAGCGAGCCCGGTCCCCGCATGGACCGCGATGCGCTGAGGACGCTGCGCGCCCAGGTCGACCAGGCGGTAGGGCGCGTCGAGGCCGAGGGCATCGCAGCCGCGCGGATCGAGGATGCCCTCCACCGCCTGCTCGACCGAGCTGCCGAGATCCCCGCCCAGCGGGCACTCGCGCTGTTCGCGAGCGAGTCCCACGACGACCTGGTGACCCTCCCGGTGCGGCTCGAGGAGCGGGTGGTGGTGGACCCGACCTTTGCCACCCGGGACCTCGTCCGAGCCCTGCACCGGACCCCGCGGCACGTCGCGCTGCTGCTGTCGGCCAAGGAGGCGCGGTTGTTCGAGGTGCAGGGGGAGTCGGCGACGCCGGTCTTCGGCTCGAAGTTCCCCCTCGAGGCGGCGGAGCCCGTTCCCAGACGTCGCGACGACAACAGGTTCCTCCGGCGGGTTGACGAGGCGCTCGGTGCCTACCTGCTGCTGCACCCGGCCCCGGTCGTGGTCGCGGCCGCCGAACCGACCGCGTCGGTCTTCACCCGAGCCTCCCGCAACCTCTCCCGGTTGGCCGGCACCATCACCGGCAACCACCTGCGGCGCGGCTCGCACGAGATCGCCCAGCTCACCCGCCCCGTCCTCGAGGACTACCTGGCGGGGCGGGAGGCCGAGGCGCTCTCGCTCCTGGAGAGACGGCTCGGCCAAGGCCGAGCGGCACTGGGGATCCAGGCTGTGTGGCTGGCGGCCCGCTGGGAGCGCGTGGAGATGCTCGCGGTCGATCCGACGTACTTCTTCCCGGCACGGCTCTCCGAGGACGGCGACGTGCTGCACCCGGCCGACGACGTCGAGGCCCCCGACGTCGTCGACGACGTGGTGGACGAGGTCATCGAGCTCGTGTTGGACCGTCGCGGATGGGTCGCCCTCGTCGAGCCCGGCACCCTGCCCGACGGCGCGCGCATCGCGATGACCCTCCGGGACAAGTGACCGGCCGGTCGCGCGGCAGAAGTCGTCTCAGACGTCGATGGCGTCGTACTGCTGCTTGAGCTCGGGGTCGATGGCGGCGAGCTCGTCGGCGAGGGCGACCATGACCTTGCACTGCTTGACCGAGGCGTCATCCTCCATCTTGCCGTCGAGCATCACCGCACCGGTGCCGTCGCCCATCGCGGCGATCACCCGCTTGGCGTGCTCGACGTCCTCGACGCTGGGGGAGAAGACCTTGTTCGCGATCGCGATCTGCTTGGGGTGCAGCGACCAGGCGCCGACGCAGCCGAGCAGGAAGGCGTTGCGGAACTGGTCCTCGCAGGCCACGGTGTCGGCGATGTCGCCGAAGGGGCCGTAGTAGGGGAAGATCCCGTGCATCGCGCAGGCGTCGACCATGCGGGCGATGGTGTAGTGCCACAGGTCCTGCTGGTACGTCGTGCGCTCAGCGCTGATGTCGACGTCGCCGGCTGAGTCCTTGGGCGGGTCCTGGCGGACCAGGTAGCCGGGATGACCACCCCCGACTCGGGTGGTCTTCATGCGACGGTCTGCGGCCAGGTCGGCCGGACCGAGAGAGAGCCCCTGCATCCGGGGGCTGGCGCCGCAGATCTCCTCGATGTTGGCGACGCCGCGGGCGGTCTCGAGGATGGCGTGCACCAGGATCGGCCGCTCCAGGCCGGCCTTCGCCTCGAGCTGGGCGAGGATCCGGTCGACGTAGTGGATGTCCTCGGCGCCCTGGACCTTCGGCACCATGATCACGTCCAGCTTGTCGCCGATGGCGGGCACCAGCGTGGTCAGGTCGTCGAGCCCCCAGGGGGAGTCGAGCGAGTTGATCCTCGTCCAGAACTGCGTGGGTGCGAAGTCGGTGGCCTTGCCGATCTCGACGAGGCCTTGGCGAGAGACCTCCTTGTTCTCGGCCTTCACCGCATCCTCGAGGTTGCCGAGCAGCACGTCGACCTTGCCCACCATGTCGGGCACCTTGGCGGCCATCTTGGGGTTGCCGGGGTCGAAGAAGTGGATGGCGCGGCTGGGCCGGGCCGGGATCTCGCGGACGGGCTCGGGGGCTCCGACGGCGAGTGGGGCGAAGAAGTCCTTGGCAGAGCGCATGGGCGGGACGCTAGCAGCGGCCCGCGCCGACGCGGTATGACGCATTCCTCACGGCCACCCCACCAGGGAGCTCGGGGCTCCCGTCACCGTCGCGGCTGTGACAGCGGCGCGCGATCAGGCGGAGCCGGCGGTCACCATGCTCAGCACAGCCAGACTGTGCAGGCGCTTGAAGACGAGGTGGGCGTCGTGCTCCCAGGTGATGGCGATCCCGCCGTGCAGCTGGATGACCTCCGAGGCGACCTGCCGGCCGGCATCGCCGACGTAGCGGCGGACGATGGCTGCCCGCTGGGCAAGGGTGCGGGCGTTCCCGTCGCCAGGGGCTTCGACGTATGCCGCTGCCGCCGCGGTGGCAGCCCAGCTGGCCGAGCGAGCCGCTTCGACGAGCACGAGCATGTCGGCCATCCGGTGCTTCAGCGCCTGGAAGGACCCGATGGGGCGGCCGAACTGGTGGCGCTCCTTGGAGTAGGCGACGGTCATGTCGAGACCGCGCTGCATGGTGCCCACCTGCAGGGCGGAGACCAGCGCGGCCGCGGTGTCGCCCAGCTCGTCCGGGAGGCTCACCCTCTCACCGGCCCCCAGTCGCAGGGTGGGGTCGAGCGTCTCCATTCGCTGGTCCGGCTCCACCACCAGCGGACCGAGCGAGAAGGGCCGGACCTCTCCCGCGGCAAGAGCAGCGAGTTCGGCCCCGTGGTCGGCCCCGTGGTCCTCGCCGCCGTCGATCAGGAGCCGGGCGGTCTCCAGCGCCGTGGCCAGCAGGGGTGACGGCGCGAGGTTGGCGCCCAGCTCCTCGAGCACCACGGCGGTCTCCACGAGCGATGCGCCGACGCCTCCGTGCTCCTCGGGGACGGCGAGCGCGGCGACGCCGACCTGCTCGCACATCAGCTGCCACAGCTTCTGGTCGTAGCCGAGCTCGGACGCCATGGCCGCGCGGACGGCGCTGCTCCCGGACCGCTTGGCGAGCAGGTCGCGGACGGTGGCAGCGAGCAGGTCCTGCTCCTCGGTGCGTGCGAAGTGCATCAGCGAGCCACCAGCTGTCGCGCGAGGTGCTCGCGGTGGTGGTCGGCGTCGCCCCAGGAGCCGAGCAGGGCACGCACGCGCTTGACCCACATCCCCAGGTCGAGCTCGTCGGTGTAGCCGATGGCGCCGTGGACCTGCAGTCCGACCCGGGAGGCGAGGTACGCCGCGTCCCCGGCCGCCACCTTGGCCGCCGAAGCGGGCGTCTCACCGAGGGCGGCGGCGTCAACCAGCGGCCGGGCGAAGTCGAGAGCGATGCGCACGTCGGCCAACCGATGCTTGATGGCCTGGTACGAGCCGATCGGTCGACCGAACTGCCTGCGCTCCTTGACGTAGACCACGGAGTCGGCCAGCAGGCGCTCCCCGCACCCGAGCAGCTGGGCCGAGGTGGCGAGGACGGCGCGGTCGAGAGCCCGTCGGTCGACCTCGCAGTCCTCCGCGCCCTCGACCTCGAACAGCCGTCTCGTGGAGTCGATCGAGGGCACCTGGCTGCCGGTCGACACCGGACGCCCGCCCAGGTAGACCTCCTCGGCGGCGTCCGCGTCCACGGCGTACGGCGCCAGCGGCGGGATCGCGACCGTCGCCATGGTGCCGTCGCGCAGCCTGCTCACCGCCTCGGGACCGAGCACACCGGGCAGGTACACGGTGGACTCGACCCACGGCCCCACCACCAGGTGGTGTCCGACCACCTCGTGGGCGACGACCAGGTCGACGTCAGTGCCGCCCAGCCCGCCGGCCTCCTCCGGCACGACGAGCGCGCAGACCCCTTGGTCGGCCAGCCGTCGCCACAGCCGACGTCCTGGCTCGTGGTCTCCTGACGCCCAGGCGCGCGCCACGCCCGGCGTGTCCGCGCGAACGAGCATGTCGTGCAGCGAGTCGGCGAACCCGCGCTGCTCGTCGGTGAGGTCGAACCTCATCCGCGTGCCTCCCTCGGCAAGCCGAGGATGCGTTCGGCGACGATGTTGCGCTGGATCTCGTTCGTGCCGGCGTAGATCGGTCCCGAGAGCGAGAACAGGTAGCCGTCGCTCCACGGTCCGCGCACCTCGCCCTCGGGGCCCTGCAGGTCCAGCGCGGTCTCGTGCATGGCCACGTCGAGCTCGGACCAGAACACCTTGTTCACCGAGGCGGAGAAGCCGACCTCGCCGCCGCTGAGCATCCGGGTCACCGTGCCCCAGGTGTAGAACCGGTAGGCCTCCGACCGCAGCCACGCGTCGACCACCCGGTCCCGGAACGTCGCAGGCCGGCCCTGGTCCTGCCACAGCCCCACCAGCCGCCCCGCGGTGGCGCAGAAGCGGCCGGGGGAGCGCAGCGACAGGCCGCGCTCGCTGTTGGTCGTGCTCATCGCCACCGCCCAGCCCTGGCCGGGCTCGCCGAGGACGTCCCGGTCCGGCACGAACACGTCGTCGAGGAAGAGCTCGGCGAAGCCTGGCTCGCCGTCGAGCTGGGCGATCGGCCGGACCGTCAGCCCCTCGGCGCCAAGCGGAAACACGAAGTAGGTCAGCCCGCGGTGACGGCTGCTCTGGGGGTCGCTGCGGAAGAGGCCGAACCCCATATGGGCGTACGTCGCCCTCGACGACCAGGTCTTCTGGCCGTTGAGCACCCAGCCGCCGCGTTCGTCGTCCCGGGTGGCCGTGGCCCGCAGCGAGGCGAGGTCGGAACCCGCCTCCGGTTCGGACCACGCCTGGGCCCAGATCACCTCACCGGTCGCCATCGACGGCAGCCAGCGCTGCTGCTGCTCGGGGGTGCCGAACTCGAAGATCGTGGGGGAGAGCAGGAAGATGCCGTTCTGCGACACGCGTCCGGGAGCGCCCGCGCGGAAGTACTCCTCCTCGAAGAGCACCCACTCCACCAGGCTCGCGCCTCGGCCGCCGTACTGCTCGGGCCAGGAGACCACGGACCAGCGTGCGGCCGCGAGGGCGCGCTCCCACTCCTGATGGGCGCGGAAGCCTTCGAGGGTGTCCATCGAGGGCAGGGGGTCCCGCGGCGCGTGCTGGGCGAGCCAGTCCCGGGCCTCCTCACGGAAGGCCCGCTCGGCCTCGGTCAGGTCAAGGTCCATCGGCGGTGTCCTTCGTTCGGTCCCGCAGGTCGGTCTTGAGGACCTTGCCGGAGAGGTTGCGGGGCAGCACGTCGAGGAACTCGACCTCGCGGGGGACCTTGAAGTTCGCCAGTCGCTCGCGGGCGAAGCCGAGGACGTCGTCCGCGGTGAGCGCCGGGTCCCGTCGGACCACGAAGGCCTTGCCGACCTCACCCATCCGGTGGTCCGGCACGCCGACGACGGATGCCTCGACCACTCCCGGGTGCCGGCCCAGCGCCTGCTCGACCTCGGCCGGATAGACGTTGAAGCCGCCCGAGATGTACATGTCCTTCAGCCGGTCGGTGATGGCGAGGTTGCCGCGCCCGTCGATGCGTGCCACGTCGCCGGTGTGCAGCCAGCCGTCGGCATCGATCGCCTCGGCGGTGGCCTCGGGGTCGTCGAGGTAGCCGAGCATCACGAACTCGCCGCGCACCAGCAGCTCGTCCTGGTCACCGGTGGCGATCTGCATGCCTGGGATCGCGCGGCCACACGTCGTGGCGACGGTCTCGGCGTCGTCGTCGGGCCGGCACATCGTCACCACCACCGCCTCGGTCATGCCGAACGCGGTGACCACCTGGTCGATCGCGAGCTCGTCGCGCATCTGCTCGATCAGGGCGACCGGGACCACAGCCGCTCCCGTGACCGCGAGCCGCAGCGAGGACAGGTCGCGGTCGGCGCGACCCGGCGCGTCCAGCAACGACCGGTAGATCGTGGGCGCGCCCGGCAGCACCGTGATCTGCTGGACCTCGATGAGCCGCATGGTCTCGTCGAGGCCGAAGGTCGCCAGTGGGTGCAGCGCGCACCCCGTGGTGACCGCGACCATGATCCCGGCCTTGTAGCCGAAGGAGTGGAAGAACGGGTTGACCGCGAGGTAGCGGTCCTCAGCGGTGACCCCGCCCAGATCCCCCCAGGCGCGGGCCACCCCGACGGTCTGCCGATGGGCGCTCATCGCGCCCTTGCTGCGCCCGGTGGTCCCGCTGGTGAAGAGGATGTCGGCGACGTCGTCGGGGGAGACGGCGTCGGCCCGGGCGTCGACGTCCTGGTCGGTGGCGTCACCGGCATCGAGGTCGCTCCCCAGCCGGATGAGCCGGCACTCACCGACGCCCGCCGCGTCCAGGTCGGCGACCTGGGTGCGGCCCAGGAAGCCATCGGCGACCACCGCGACCCGGGCGTCGGTGCGCCTCACGAGGTCGGCGACCTCGTGTCCGGTGTAGCGGCTGTTGGCGGGCACCAGCACGCCCCCGGCGTAGGTCACCGCGAGTGCGTGGACCACCCACGCGTTGCTGTTGGGTCCCCACACCACGACGCGCTCACCGGGTGCCAGCCCGAGAGCGAGGTAGCCGCGGGCGACCCGCCGGACGCGCCCGAGAAGTCCGCCGAAGGTGACCACGTCGTCGCCGGCCACCAGCGCAGGTCTGTCGCTCCAGGCGGCTGCAGCGGTCCGCAGTGCGGCGGGGACCGTCGTGGGGGTGGGGTGGGGCACCGGGCAGGACCTCCTCGTCAGACGTCGGCTCCACGTCTGGTGAACCCAAGCAAGTGCTTGGTAGGGTAGCAAACATGGACCTCGCCTACACCCCCGCCGACGAGGCCTTCCGCGAGGAGGTGCGGACGTTCCTCGAGGAGTCGCTCGCCGGTGACTTCTCCGAGGTCCGCGGCAGTGGTGGCCCGGGCCGCGAGCACGAGGCCTACGACGCCCGGCTGGCGTGGGACCGTCACCTGGCCGCGCACGGCTGGACCTGCATCGGCTGGCCCGAGGAGCACGGAGGGCGAGCGCTGCCGCTGTTCCGCCAGGTGATCTTCCACGAGGAGTACGCCGCAGCCGGCGCCCCAGGCCGGATCAACCACCTCGGCGAGGAGCTGCTGGGCCCGACTCTGATCGCCCTGGGCACCGAGCAGCAGAAGCAACGCTTTCTTCCGCGGATCCTCGCGGTCGAGGAGCTGTGGTGCCAGGGCTACTCCGAGCCCGACGCCGGGTCCGACCTGGCCGGCGTGCAGACCCGCGCCCGGCTGGAGGGTGACCAGTGGGTCATCGACGGGCAGAAGGTGTGGACCTCCAACGCCCACCAGAGCGACTGGTGCTTCGTGATCGCCCGAACCGAGCCGGGTTCGAAGCGCCACCGCGGCCTCTCCTACCTCCTGGTCCCGATGGACCAGGAGGGTGTGGAGGTACGCCCCATCGAGCAGCTCACCGGCTCCTCGGAGTTCAACGAGGTCTTCTTCGATGCGGCCCGCACCTCGGCCGACATGGTCGTGGGGGCGCCCGGCGACGGGTGGAAGGTCGCGATGGCCACGCTCGGCTTCGAGCGCGGCGTGTCCACCCTCGGCCAGCAGACGATGTTCCGCGGTGAGCTGGACGCCCTCGTCGCGCTCGCCCGCGCCAACGGCGCCTGGGACGACCCCCTGCTCCGCGACCGGCTCGAGCGGGCCGACGTGGAGCTCGAGGTGATCCGGCTCAACGCGCTCCGCACGCTCTCGGAGGAGCAGGCTCCGCAGCAGGCGAGCATCGCCAAGCTGCTGTGGGCCCGGTGGCACCGCGACCTGGGGGAGCTGGCCATGGCCGTCCGTGGTTGGGAGGCCGTCCTCGCCGACGGCGGGCTCGACGGGTGGCAGCGGGTGTTCCTCTTCAGCCGTGCCGACACGATCTACGGCGGTTCCGACGAGATCCAGCGCAACATCCTGGCCGAGCGGGTGCTCGGACTGCCCCGCGAACCTGTCTGGGAGGCACCATGACGAATCCGACCAACTCAACGAATCCGACCGGGGGTCGACCCGAGCAGCCGGCCCCCGACTACGTGCCTCCCCACGGGCTGATGGCGGACAAGGTCGTCGTGGTCACCGCCGCCGCCGGCGCGGGGATCGGGGCTGCCGTCGTACGACGGGTGCTGGAGGAAGGTGCCCGGGCGGTCGTGCTCTCCGACACCCACGAGCGTCGGCTGTCCGAGGCGCGGGCGTCGCTGGCCGAGGAGTTCGGTGCCGACCGGGTCGCCGCCCTGATGTGCGACGTCACCGACGAGGAGCAGGTCGCTGCGCTGCTCGATGCCGCCGAGCCCTTCGGCGGGGTCGACGTCATGGTCAACAACGCCGGCCTCGGCGGCACCGCCAACGTGCTCGACATGACCGACGAGCAGTGGTCCACCGTCCTCGACATCACGCTGACCGGCACCTTCCGCTGCGTCCGAGCCGCGGCCAACCGGATGGTGGCGGCCGGGCGGACGGGTGTCATCGTCAACAACGCCTCGGTCGTCGGCTGGCGAGCCCAGGAGGGGCAGGCCCACTACGCAGCCGCCAAGGCGGGGGTCATGGCGCTCACCCGCTGCGCTGCCCTGGACGTGGCCGCGCACGGCATCAGGGTCAACGCCGTCTCCCCGAGCCTGGCGATGCATCCCTTCCTGGCCAAGGTCACCTCCGACGAGCTGCTGGCCGCAGCTCAAGCAGCGCGAGGCGTTCGGTCGGGCGGCCGAGCCCTGGGAGGTCGCCAACGTCGTGGTCTTCCTCGCCAGCGACTACTCGAGCTACCTCACCGGCGAGGCCATCTCGGTGAGCAGCCAGCACCCATGACAGCACCGGCGAGCGCACCCATGAACAGGCGCTCCGAGCTGCTTCGCATCGCGGGCGGCCTCTTCGCCCAGCGCGGCTTCAAGAACACCACGGTGCGCGACATCGCCGACGCCGCGGGCATCTTGTCAGGGTCGCTCTACCACCACTTCGACTCCAAGGAGTCGATCGTCGACGAGCTGCTGTCGTCGTTCCAGAACGAGCTCTTCACCGGCTACGACGAGATCCTGGGGGCCGACACCGATGCGGTCACGAAGATCGACGCCATCGTGCGGGCCTCCTTCCAGGCCATCGACCAGCATCACGAGGAGGTCGCGATCTTCCAGAACGACGCGGCGTACCTCCAGGAGTTCGAACGCTTCTCCTACCTGGGCGAGCACAACCGTCGGTTCCGGGCGATGTGGGTCGACCTGCTCGCCGACGGCATCCGAAGCGGGGCGCTGCACCAGGACCTCGACGCCGAGCTGGTGTTCCGCTTCATCCGTGACACCGTCTGGGTGGCGGTGAGGTGGTACCGCCCCGGCGGGGCGATGACCGCTCAGGACGTCGCCGACCAGTACCTCGCGATCCTGCTCGACGGCATCCGAACGCCGCGAGGCAGTTGAGGTGAGAGCCCTCGAACATCGAAGCCCGCCGACCCCAAGGAGCGACCATGCCTGAGGCCTACATCGTCGACGCGGTGCGGACGCCGGTCGGACGCCGCAACGGCGGGCTCGCCGACGTCCATCCAGCCGACCTCGGTGGGCACGTCCTCGCCGCCCTGATGGACCGCTCGCCGGTCGACCCCGGAGCCGTCGACGACGTCGTGATCGGGTGCTGCGACACGATCGGCGGCCAGGCAGGCGACGTCGCACGCTCGGCGTGGTTGGTGGCGGGCCTGCCCGACCACGTTCCCGGCGTCACCATCGACCGGCAGTGCGGCTCCTCGCAGCAGGCCGTGCACTTCGCGGCCCAGGGAGTGATGTCCGGCACCCAGGACCTCGTGGTGGCCGGCGGGTTGCAGAACATGTCGGCCATCCCGATCTCTGCCGCGATGCTCGCGGGTCAGCAGTACGGCTACACCACGCCCTTCGCCGAGTCGCCCGGCTGGGCGAAGCGCTACGGCGACCAGGAGGTGAGCCAGTTCCGGGGCGCGGAGATGATCGCGGAGCGATGGGACATCAGCCGCGACGACATGGAGGCCTTCGCCTACGAGTCCCACCAGCGTGCCCTGCGTGCCATCGACGAGGGCAGGTTCGAGCGCGAGATCGCCCCCCTGGGAGAGGTCTCCGTCGACGAGGCACCGCGCCGCGACACCACGCGGGAGAAGATGGCAGGGCTACGCACGCTGGTCGAAGGTGGTCGCCTCACCGCGGCGGTGTCCTCACAGATCAGCGACGCCGCCAGCGCGGTGCTCATCGCCTCGCAGCGGGCGGTCGAGGAGCACGGCCTGACGCCGAGGGCCCGGGTCCACCACCTCTCGGTCCGCGGCGACGACCCGATCTGGATGCTCACCGGCCCCATCGGGGCGACGCAGCATGCGTTGGACCGCGCCGGGATGTCGGTCGACGACATCGACCTGTTCGAGTGCAACGAGGCGTTCGCGTCGGTGGTGCTGGCCTGGGCCCACGAGCTCGACGTCCCGCTGGAGAAGACCAACGTCAACGGCGGCGCGATCGCGCTGGGACACCCGATCGGGGCGACCGGCACCCGGATCATGACCACGCTGCTGCACGAGCTGGAGCGCACCCGTGGCCGCTACGGTCTGCAGACCATGTGCGAGGGGGGCGGCCAGGCCAACGTCACCATCATCGAGCGTCTCTGACCGTCCCTGCGGAAATCGCGTGGCGGCGGCCCACGGGGCGGTGCGACAGTGATGCGATGGACCCGAGACGCGCTGACCTCGACGACGAGGGCGAGATGACTGCCCTCGCCGGCCTGCTGGAGGCGGCGCGAAGGGTGGACGCCCCCTTCGCACATCCCCAGTCCGCGCGCATGGTGGCTGCCTCAGCCCGCTACGGCTGGGACCTCGAGCCTGACGAGGTCCACGTGGCCTTCGACGACGGCGTCCTGGTGGGCAGCGGCACCATCTACACCCCCGGCTGGGACAACCACGACCTGGCGTGGCTCGGCGTGACCGTGCACCCCGACCACAGGAGGCTCGGGCACGGCACACGGATGCTGCGGCACCTGGAGGGCGAGGCGGCGAAGGCCGGGCGCTCGCTGCTGGGGGGCGACGCCTGGGAGGGCTCCGGTGGGGTCGCCTTCCTCGAGAAGCATGGCTACGTCAAGAAGTCCCAGGCGGTCATGCGACGCCAGGTGCTCAGCGATCTCGCCCCCGCGGCTGTCCAGCAGCTCCACCGCGAGGCCTTGCGGCACTGTGAGGACTACGAGCTGGTGCGGCTCGGGGGACCGCTCCCCGAGGAGCTGCTCAAGGACTTCTGCCGGATGGCGGCAGCGATCAACGACGCGCCGTTGGACGACCTGGAGCTGGAAGACGACGTCTACCACCCTCGACGCGTCCGCGACCACGAGCAGGCGATGACGATGAGAGGGCAGGACTTCTACCGGGTCGTGGCCCGTCATCGAGGCAGTCCCGAGCTCGCGGGCCACACCACGGTCATGGTCGAGCGGTGGGTGACGGGGGTCGCGCACCAGGAGGACACCACCGTCACCCCGGAGCATCGAGGGCACCGGCTGGGACTCGCGCTGAAGACCGACATGATGCGGTGGCTCGCCGAGGAGGAGCCGCAGCTGCGCACCGTCGACACCTGGAACACCGAGACCAACGGCTACATGATCGCGATCAACGAGGCCCTCGGATACCGGTTCGTGGCGCGGGAGGTGCAGTTCCAGAAGCGCGCCTGAGGGCTCGCCTCCCCGTCACGGACCGGCGCGGTCGATAGCGTGTCGGGCGTGAACGACTTCGCGGAACGGCTGGACCACTTCCAGCGCCGCCATTCCGTCGTGGGCTTCCCGATCGGGGTGACCTACAAGTTCTTCGACGACCAAGGCGCCTACCTGGCCGCGATCATCACCTACTACGCGTTCGTCGCGATCTTCCCGCTGCTGCTGATCGCCTCCTCCGTGCTGGGCTTCCTGCTCCAGGGGAACCCGAAGGTCGAGGAGTCGCTTCTCGACAGCGCGCTGGGGACCTTCCCGATCGTCGGCACCCAGCTGGGTCGGCCGGAGGGGTTGAAGGGAAGCGCGGGCGCCGTGGTCGTCGGCACGATCGCCGCGACCTACGGCGTGCTGGGGCTGGCTGCCGCGGCGCAGCACGCGCTGAACGTCGCGTGGGCAGTGCCGCGCAACAGCCGGTTCAACCCGTTCGTGGGGCGGTTCCGGGGTCTGATCTCCTTCCTGCTCGCCGGCTTGCTGATCATCATCACCACGCTGGTGTCGGTCGGTCTGTCCAACCTCGGGACGTTGCAGGCAGGAGTGGAGACCTGGGTCGAGCGGGGCGGCAAGCTGACCTCGGCGACCCTCACCGCGGTCGTGCTGTCCCTGATGATGCGCTACACCACGGCGCGCAGGCCCTCCTTGCGCGCCTGCCTGCCGGGTGCGGTGGTGATCGCGGCGCTGTGGCAGGGCCTGCAGTTCGCGGGCGCCGTCTACGTCACGGGCGTCATCAACGCGACCAGCGAGATGAACGGCATCTTCGCGCTGGTGCTCGGCCTCGTCGGCTTCCTGTTCCTCGCCTCGGTGTTCTTCGTGATCGGCGTCGAGTTCAGCGTCGTGCTGCGGGAGAGGCTCTACCCGCGTGCGCTGCTGACGCCGTTCACCGACCGGGTCAACCTCACCGATGCCGACCGGCGCGCCTACGACGGGTACGCCAAGGCAATGCGCCACAAGGGCTTCCAGCGGATCCAGGTGATCTTCGAGGACAAGGGGCCGGACACGATCGAGCGCAAGCTGACGCTGGAGGACGGCGAAGGACGCCCCTTCCACCCGGCACCCGGCGAGGAGCCGCGCTTCGAGTAGCCGGTCCGAGCATCGGCCCCTTCCGCGCGGCCCTCGAGCCCCGTCCACGACGTCGTCGCCCTCACGTGGCTCTCAGACTCGCCCGCGCCTGCATAGCGACCCTGCACGAGGGGGACTGTGATGTCAGTTACTTTACGTGCAACGCGAGCAAGGGGAAGACGATGCGGATCCTGGTTCTCGGCGGGGACGGCTATCTCGGGTGGCCGACCGCGCTGCACTTCTCGTCGCGCGGCCATGAGGTGGCCCTGGTCGACAGCTACCTTCGCCGACGGACTGTGCTGGAAGCCGGAGCGGACAGCCTGACGCCGATTCTCAACCTCGACCAACGGGTCTCGGCGTGGCGCGAGGTCTCCGGCCGCGAGATCGAGCACCACCTGTTCGACCTGTGCGAGTACGAGCCGCTGGTCGAGCTGTTCCGGTCGTTCCGGCCCGAGGCAGTGGTCCACTACGGGCAGGTGCCGTCGGCGCCGTACTCGATGATCGACCGGCGGCACGCGGTCTTCACCCAGCAGAACAACATCGTCAACAACCTCAACGTCATCTTCGCGATCCTCGAGACCGGCCTCGACTGCCACCTGGTCAAGCTCGGGACGATGGGGGAGTACGGCTGCCCCGACATCGACATCGAAGAGGGCTACATCGAGATCCACCACAAGGGCCGCAGCGACGTCCTGCCTTTCCCGAAGCTGCCCCACAGCTGGTACCACGCCTCGAAGGTCGCCGACTCCACCAACATCCACTTCGCCTCGCGGGTCTACGGCCTTCGCGCCACCGACCTCAACCAAGGCGTGGTCTACGGCCTGTGGACCGAGGAGACCGCTCTCGACCCGCGCCTGACCACGCGCTTCGACTACGACGAGCAGTTCGGCACCGCGCTCAACCGCTTCTGTCTGCAGGCCGTGATCGGGCACCCGCTGACCGTCTACGGCGAGGGCACCCAGACCCGCGGCTTCCTCAACATCCGGGACACCCTGCAGTGCGTGGACCTGGCCGTGGCCAACCCGGCCGACCGTGGCGACTTCCGCGTCTTCAACCAGTTCACCGAGTCCTTCTCGGTCCGCGATCTCGCCGAGGCGGTGCGCAAGGCTGGCGTGGAGGTCGGCCTGCAGGTCGAGGTCGAGTCGGTGGAGAACCCCCGGACCGAGGCGGCGGAGCACTACTACAACCCCCAGAACACCAAGTTGCTGGACCTGGGGCTGCAACCCCACCTGTTGTCCGACGACCTGGTGCAGCACACGCTGGGGATCCTGATGGAGCACCGTGACCGCGCGGTGGTCGAGGCGATCGCCCCCAGGACCAGGTGGGCGTGAGCAACCGGGTCCTGGTCACCGGAGGGGCGGGCTTCGTCGGCGTCAACCTGGGGCGGCTGCTGATCGAGCAGGGCTATGGGACGCGCTGCTACGACGACTTCAGCACCGGTCACCGCGAGGATGCCGAGCGGGCCGGCTACGTCGAGGTCGTCGAGGGCGACGTGAGGGACGCCGAGGCTCTTGCCGAGGCGGCGCGTGGATGCGACTACGTCGTCCATCTCGCGGCCCAGTCCGGCGTCCCGGCGTCCCTGGCCGACCCGGCCCGTGACCTCGACGTCAACGTGCGCGGCACCTTGAACGCGCTGCTCGCGGCCCGCGACGCGGGGGTGGCGGGCTTCGTCTTCTCCTCCTCCAGCGCGCCGCTGGGGGACATCGAACCGCCGGCGCACGAGGGAATGGTGCCGCGGCCCAAGTCGCCCTACGGTGCCTCGAAGCTGGCGGGGGAGGGCTACTGCGCAGCGTTCGCCGGAAGCTACGGGCTGTCGACGGTCGCGCTCCGTTTCACCAACGTCTACGGACCCTTCAGCTACCACAAGGGCTCGGTGGTGGCCACCTTCTGCCGCCTGGCGCAAGCCGGCGAACCGTTGGTCGTCCACGGCGACGGGAGCCAGACCCGTGACTTCGTCTACGTCGACGACCTGTGCCGGGGGATCGAAGCGGCGATGACCAGTGGCCTGACTGGCGCCGTCGCCCACCTCGGGTCCGGCGTCGAGACGTCGGTGCGCAGCGTTGCCGACGAGGTGTTGGGACGCTTCGACACCTCGTCCCGACTCGAGTTCCAGCCCTCGCGCCAGGGGGACATCCACCGCACCTTCGCCGACATCGGCTATGCCCGTGAGGCCTTCGGCTTCGCACCCGGCACG
Source organism: uncultured Actinomycetota bacterium (assembly GCA_963801135.1). Taxonomy (GTDB): domain Bacteria; phylum Actinomycetota; class Actinomycetes; order Propionibacteriales; family Nocardioidaceae; genus Marmoricola_A. The sequence continues at coordinate 401,279 of CAWDDN010000013.1, forward strand.
TCGCTCGGTGAGGGACTGGACCGGACGGTGGCGTGGTTCGCGGGACTCCCCGGGTGAGGCGATCCGATGAAGCGCCGCCGGGGGTCGCCGAGGCAGTCAGGAGAGCGGTCGACGGCGCGCGTCCGACGTCTGGTTCGCTGGCCGTCGTGATGTCGGCGCTGAACGAGGCCGACTCGATCACCGAGGTCCTCGACCGGTTGCCCCCGAGCGTGGCCGGCATGCAGCTGGTGCCGGTGGTGGTCGACGACGGGAGCACCGACGCCACGGCATCACTCGCGACCGACTGGGGGGCCGTCGTGGTCCGCCACCCGTGCAACCTCGGCCAGGGGGAGGGGCTGCGGACCGGCTTCCGCACCGCCCGGGCGCTGGGCGCCGAGGTGGTCGTGACGATGGACGCCGACGGACAGCACGACCCATCCGAGCTGGAGGCGCTGGTCCGGCCCATCGTGGCCGGTGAGGCCGACTACGTCCAAGGCTCTCGCTTCCTGGGGGAGTACGACGACGCGGGGGGCGCGCGCCACGCCGGCATCCGCCTGTTCACCGCGCTGATCAACGTGCTGACCCGTGCCCGCATCACCGACTGCACCAACGGCTACCGGGCGATCCGGGTCCGCGACCTTTCGCGGCTGCGGTTGGTGGAGGACCGGTTCTCCGCCTCGGAGATCCTCATCGAGGCGGCCGGGGCGGGACTGCGGATGCGCGAGGTGCCGGTGCACATCCTCAGCCGGCATGCCGGGGTCAGCCGCAAGCCGGGGGGACTTCGCTACCCGCTCGGCTACCTCGGCGTCATCATGCGCTCGTTCTTCCGCGTGCGGCGGCGCCGCTGGCGAGGCGGGGGCGGCGCGTGACTCTGCTCGGCCTGCTGCTGACCTTCGTGGCGGTCGCGGTCCTCCCCGGCATGGCCGGAGGTCTGCTGCTGACCGCCGGACGCCGCAGTGACCCCCATGGCGGGGGCCTCCGTGACGACCGCTTCGTTGACGGGGCGCTCATCGCGCGATGCCTCGCGGTCGGAACGACGGTGTGGCTGCTCACCGCCGGCCTCCTGGTCCGCACGACCGGTGTGACCGCCGCCAGCACCGACGTCGCGGCGGTCGTGCTGGCCGTGGCGTCGGTCCTCGTCCTCCTGCTCCCCGGACCACGCCGGGTGCTGCGCTCGACGGTGCCGGCGGCACGGTACGCCGCGGCGGCCGCCGGGCTCGCGCTGACGGCGTGGGCTCCTGTCGGCGTCCTGATGTGGCGGACCTCCGAGGGGACGGTCGCCTCGACGCCTTGGTACTACTGGGGCCTGGCCAGGCAGCTGCTCGAGACGGGCAAGTTCCCGGAGACGTCGGTCGAGTTCGCCACCACCGTCCCCTACCTGGCCGACTACCCGCTGTACACCGCAGGCACCGCGATGCTGATGAGCGGACTGCCCGAGTCCGCCCAGCCCGCGGCATTGAACCTGATCACCGTGGTCGCGGTCGTGACCCTCGGCAGCGGTGCGGCCCTGCTGGCTTGGGCCTGGGGGGCCTCGCGCGGCATGGCGTTGCTGGCGGCGCCCCTGGCCGTGAGCTTCGGGGTGGGCCTCCTGCGGCTGCTGGGGTCACGTCCCGAAGGGTTCGCGCTGGGCCTGTCCCTGCTGGTCGTCGTCCTCGTCGTGGACTGGTTCCGTCATCGCGACGTGGTCTCGCTCGGGGTCGCCGCCGCGCTGGCGGCCGTGGTCTCCCAGGTGCACGGCATCGCGTTCCTCGTCATGGGGCTGCTCCTGGTCGCCGCGGCGATGACGGTGCTGCTCGAAGAGCGGTCGTGGCGGTTCGTGCTGACCGCTGTCGGCTCGGCCCTGACTGTGCTCGGTGCAGTCGGTCTGCTGGCACTGGCGATGGGTCGGCTCTCCGGGGCCAGCACCGCGGGCGGCATCGTCGACGCCTCCGGCGACGACGACCTCACCTGGACCTTCCGACAGCTCGTCCGGGCCCGTGAGCCGGATGCGCCTCCCACGCGCATGGAGCTGCTCTGGCGGGGCCTCGACCGTCTCTACGCCGACCTCTCGCTCGTCGCCCTGGGCCTGGTCGTGCTCGCCGTGGTGGTGCTGGTCGTTCGCGCCGTCGCCGCGCGCAGGGTCGGCGCCCGGGCGCAGGCAGCGACCGCGGTGCGGCACCTGGCCTTCTTCGGATTCTCCGCGGTTCTGTTGGTGAGTGCCGCGGCCGTCTTCCTGCTCGGCTGGGACAGCTACGTGCCTCGGCGGACCGGCACGGAGCGGGTGCTGATGGAGGCGACGCTGCTTCCCGGGGTGCTCCTGGCAGGGGCGGCAGCCGTGGGCGTCAGCGCGCTGCAAGGTCAGCGGCGCCGGCTCGTGACCGTCGCGGCGGTGGGACTGACGTTGCTCGCCGGGACCGTGGGCAGCTTGCTGCGGGCCCAACAGGCCGCGAGCTGGCGCCCCGACCCTCAGGACCGGGCCGCCCTGGCCTCCCTCGACCTCCCCGAGGAGGCCGTGATCCTCGGCAACGCCTACACCGAGGGGTACCTGGGTCAGGTGACCGGCGCCCGGCCGCTGCTGGAGGGGCGGGCGCCCTACACCTTCCCCGACCAGCTCGAGCGCGCCGTGGGACTGCTCGAGGGAGCGGGGGAGTTCTTCGACGACCCGGGGGCCCACCTGGACTACCTCGACCGGCACGACGTCGACTACCTCGTGGTGGCACGCCCGGACACGTTCGCGATCACCAACGAGTACCTGTACGACGACGGCACCGGCCTGACACGGCTGCGCACCGTGCCACAGCTGGAGGAGGTGCTCAGCTCTGAGGGGCTGGTGGTGTTCCGCTACGCGCCGAGGGACCCGGACCGGTAGCAGGCTGGGACAGCCCTGCCGAGCCGCGCAGCCGCAGCCCGGCGACGACGGTGGCGACGGCTGCGGCCACCAGGTAGGCCAGCTCGACACCGAGCAGCAGCCCGGGCACCGCCACGACCACCACGACGAAGGCCACCGCCGCCGCCGACCACGCCCAGGTGGCCAGGTGGTGACGCCCGGCGGCGACGCCGACGTTGACCAGGGCGGTGGCGAGCAGGTAGACGCTGCTGGCAGCGGTCAGCAGGGTGATGGTTCGTCGGCCCACCTCGAAGTCGGCGCCGAACAGCAGGCCCACCACCCACGGGCCGAGCAGGGCCGCGGCGCAGGTCGACCCGGCCACCAGCGCCAGGCACGCCCACACCAGCCGTCGTACGCCGGCCCGGAACTCCTGGTGGTGTCCGTGGCTGACGAGGGCAGAGAAGTTGGGCAGCAGGGTGGCTTGGACGGCCTGGAACAGGTAGAGCGGGAGCCGCGCCACGACCAGGGCGCTGAGGAACAGCGCTGCGGCTGGTGAGCCAGCGGGGCTCTGCCCCTGCACCAGCACGGGGCCGGCGTTGGCGACTGCCTGGGCCAGCAACGACCCGCCGGTCAACCACGCCATCGCACGGACGACCCGCCCCGTCGCGACGTGGTGGCCCGGGGTGAGCCGGGTGCGCGCCCCCAGCCGGGTCGCGAACAGGGTGGCCAGCAGTGGGGCGGCGGCGATCGCCACGCCGTAGGCCGCCGGAGTGCGCCACCCCGCGAGGGTGGCGGCCAGGGCCAGTGCCACTCGCACGGCCGCTTCGCTGAACACCAGAGTCCCGTAGCCGGCGAAGTCTCCGAGTCCGGTCAGCACGCCTCGCGCCAAGAAGGTGACCGCGTGGGTGACCAGCGCCGCCAACAGGCACCACAGCAGCACGCTGTTGCCGTCGAAGAGACGCTCGGTCAGCACACCTGAGGCCAGGGCCGTCGCCGCTGCCACCACGAGCACCACACCGGAGGCGACCAGCACGAGCAGTCGGCGGGCGTGGCCACCACCGCGCTCGGCGCGCTGGGGACCCAGCAGCCGAGCCGCCTCGAGCTGCAGCGGCAGGAACAGGCCCGGTCCCAGCAGGAACACCAGCGCCCACAGGGCTGAGACCGGGGCGAAACCGGCTGGGCCGAGCGTTCGCCCGGCCAGAGTGAGGAAGGCGTAGGTGAACAGGCCCGCCCCGAGGATGCCGGCGCTGGTGGATCTGATTCCGGCCAAGGGCCTGGTCGGGGTCCCGGCCGGGTGCCGCGTCCGGGGGTCGGGGCTGGTCACGCCGTGACGGAGTCGCCTGGTCACGCCGTGACGGAGTCGCTCGCCATGTGCCGGGACCTGATCAGGACGTAGACCCCGAACCATCCGATGCCGACTGCGACGACGACGATCGCGGGTTTGCCGTAGGTGCCGCCGAGCAGCTTGAACAGCGCGGTGTCGAGGCCACCGGACTTCTTCGGGTCGTTGGTGAGCGCCGCCCATGCGATCAGGCCACCGACCAACGCCATCGCCAGGCCCTTGGCCACGTAGCCGATCTGGCCGACCAGCACGATCGGGAGCCGGCGGTCCTGTCGGCGGGCGTCCTCATCGAGCTGCTCCAGGAACTTCTTGGTCAGGCCGAAGACGATCTGTCCGATGCCGACGGCGATGACCACGAGTCCGACCAAGGTCAGCAGAGCGGCCCCGCCCGGGGCCGACATCACGCGTGCGCTCATCGAGTCGGGGCCGCCGCCCGAACCCGAGCTGCCCTGCAGGGCGAGCCTGGCCGAGGCGACGGTGAGGTAGCCGAAGACCACGGCTCGGGCCAGCGCCCCGAAACGCATCAGGTGGCGCTTCCAGCCGTCGTCGTCGGGGTAGCCGACCGCGGCGACGATGAGCTGCCACGGGACCAGGGGGGCGAGACCGAGCGCGACCGCGCCCAGGGCGAGCCGTCCGGCGTCCTCCTGGGCGAGCTGGCGTAGCGCCCCGGTGCCGGTGGTCGACCCGGACGCGTCGGTGAAGACCAGCTGGATCGCGACGTAGGCGAAGATCAGATGGACCAGCCCATAGATGATCAGGCCTCCGCGCGCGGCCACTTCCACCGTCGTGCTGTGGTGGATGTCGTCCTCGTCGGACTCGGTCGTGGCGGGTTCCCGAGACACTGTGCTCCCTCAGACGACGGTGACGCCACGCTCTGGCGCGGCCTTGTCGGACTCTACCGCCGGGGTCCGCGGCATCGGCGCCACCGAGCGTTCCCCGGGGGCCCGAGCGGGTGACGCGCGGCTCCTCCTCACCGGAACCGGTCGGCGACGCCGTCCACCCAGGTCAGCAGGCATCCCGCGACCTCGTCGGCTCGACCCAGCCATGGGGCGTGGCCACCGACGACGAGGTGCAGCGTGCAGTCGGGCACCAGCCGCTGCACCCCTCGGGCAGCTTCGGCATCACCGAGAGGATCGTGCTCTCCCCAGATCAACAGCGTGGGGACGGCCAGGCGGCGCAGCTCGTCGGCCGTGGTCCGCTCGGCCCCGCGGAAGGCTCCCCGCGAGAGCAGGGCGGAGGGCGAGACCAGCGCGCGGACCTCGTCCAGGGTCGCCGTCGAGGCCACCGGGTCGTTGCCGACGGCGACCATGAGCTCGACCAGGTCGCGGTGCTGCACGATCGTGTCGCCCTCCCCGATGAGGCCCGCGAACCGCCCCAGCGAAGCCGGGGTCTCGCGCTGGCGGGAGACGAGGGAGCCGAGACCCGGTGTCGCCATGACGCGGAAGGGCAGCGGGGCTCTGGTGCCGGGAAGGGAGGGCGTGCCGATCATCGCCAGTGCGGCGACGCGCTCGGGGCGCGCGAGTGCGTAGCGAAGCGACCACAGCGCACCCATCGAGTGCCCGACCAGGATCGCCGAGGGCAGGTCGAGCGCGTCGAGAAGCCGGTCGCACCAGTCGACCGCGCCCGAGCGCAGGGGGTCGGGCGGGGAGGGCACCGGGTCGCTGAGCCCGAACCCGGGACGGTCCACCACGAGTGCACGCACGTCGTCGAGGCGACGCAGGACGGGCAGCCAGAACAACCCCGGGCTGCCCGAGCCATGGATGAGCACGACCGGCGGGCCCTCACCCCGCTCGACGACGTGGACGCCCGCGCCGTCGGAGGTCCGGACCACGGCCCCGGAAAGGCCTTCGTCGGCCAGGAGCCGCTCGTGGACCCGGCGCACGGCTTCGGGGTGGGACAGCGTCTGGGTCGTGTGACGGTGCACGGCTCCTCCTGGCGGACTGATGGCGATGGGCTTCCTCCATTCTGCGAACGTGGTCCCCGGATGGACAGGACACAATCTGTACTGTTCCGGAGCGCCGTCGAGGTGGACACTCGGAGCATGCGGTCCTACCGGCAGTACTGTCCGATCGCGCGGGCCTCCCAGGTCCTGGCCGAGCGGTGGACGCCGATCGTGCTGCGCAACCTCATCAGCGGTGCGGAGACGTTCACCGAGCTGGCCGAGGGTGCTCCGGGGATGTCGCGCACCCTGCTCAGTGCCCGACTGCGCGAGCTGGAGCGCGTGGGCGTGGTGAGGATCGACAACCGCCCGAACGGGCGCGGCAAGCGCTACCGACTCACCGAGGCAGGGCTGGCGCTGCGTCCGGTGCTGGTCGCGATGGGCACGTGGGCGGAGGACTGGTTCGACCTTGACCCCGAGGCCAGTGACCCTGGGTTTCTTCTGCACAACTGGTGTCACCGCTACCTCGCGGCCGACCGGCTGCCGCCACGGCGGGTGGTGGCACGGTTCGACTTCACCGACCAGCCGGCCACGCAGCGTCGGCTGTGGGTCATCTTCGACGGCACGGCGTCCGAGGTCTGCCTCACCGATCCCGGCATGGAAGAGGACCTGGTGGTCACGGCCGAGTCAACCGCGTTGGCGCAGTGGCACCTCGGCCGGCTCGAGTGGGCCAACGCGTTGCGGGCGCGGCGCATCCGCGTCGACGGGCCGCGAGACCTGGCGCGTGCGCTGCCGACCTGGAACCAGCGCAGCGTGTGGGCTGCCTAGGCCCCGACGAAATCCGTCGGGTCAGGGGCCGTGGTGCGCCAGCCGTCGGCGCCTCCGCCGCCGTCGCAGG